>NZ_JBDGIU010000001.1:502166-1190938 GCF_057657235.1 Pelagerythrobacter sp. Soil_C_18 | reverse complement strand
TGCGCGGCGGCGAGGGCGAAGTGCTCGACCGGGCGCTGGTGCTCTGGCTGCCGGGGCCGGGGACCGCGACGGGCGAGGACCTGGCCGAGCTTCACCTGCACGGCGGACGGGCCGTGGTGAGCGCGGTCGAGCGCGCGCTGGCGGACCTGCCCGGCCTGCGTGCCGCGACGCCCGGCGAGTTCACCCGCCGCGCCTTCGCCAATGGCCGGATTGACCTCGCCGAAGCCGAGGGGCTGGCGGGCCTGCTCGAAGCGGAGACGGAGCTGCAGCGGCGCTCGGCCATGGCGCTGGCCGGGGGCGCGCTGTCGCAGCAGGTCGGTGAATGGCGCGACCGGGTGCTCGCGCTTTCTGCGCAGGTGGAGGCGGTGCTGGACTTCTCGGACGAGGAGGACGCGGCGGACTTGCCGGCGTCGTTTGCGGAAGACGGGGTGCGGCTCGGCGACGAACTCGACCAATGGCTCTCCCGCCCGCGCGCGACCGTGCTGCGCGAGGGGTACCGGGTTGTCCTCGCCGGTCCGCCGAATGCAGGAAAATCTACCCTTTTCAACGCTTTGCTGGAGAACGAAGCGGCGATAACGTCGCCCATCGCCGGAACGACGCGCGACGTACTCGAACGTTCGGTCGCGATCGCCGGGATTCCCTTCGTTTTCGTCGACACGGCGGGGCTGCGCGATGACGAGAGCGGCGACGATATCGAGAAGATCGGCATTGCCCGGGCGCAGGAGCAGCTCGCGCGCGCCGATCTCGTGCTCTGGCTCGGCGAGGAAGGGCAGGGGCCGGTGGGCGCCTGGGAGATCGACGCGAAGGCGGACGACGAGGCTCGCCGGACGAAAGGCGAGGGTGCGCTCGCGCTTTCGGCGAGGACCGGGTTCAACCTGGACCGTTTGCGCGAGCGCCTGATGGCCCGTGCGCGGGACGCGATGCCCGCGCCGGGAGATGTCGCGCTGACCGAGCGGCAGTCCGCCCTGCTTGAGGGGGCGCGGGGAGCGCTCGCCGGAATCGGCGCAGTCGGCGATCCGTTGATAGCTGCCGAGCACCTGCGTCTCGCCCGCAGTGCCTTCGACCGCCTGACCGGGCGGGCGTCGACCGAGCACATGCTCGACGCGCTGTTCGGGCGCTTCTGCATCGGCAAGTGATGTTTCACGTGGAACATCGCCGTTCCGGCCCGATCCGGCGTTCGCTCTAGCGCGAGCGCTTTGACCGCCTGCACGAGATCGCCTATCGCGCGTGCCATGCGCTCCTACGATATCCTCGTCATCGGCGGCGGGCACGCCGGGGTCGAAGCGGCAGCCGTCGCCGCACGGATGGGTGCGCGCGTCGGACTGGTGACATTCGATCCCGAAACGGTCGGGGCGATGAGCTGCAACCCGGCGATCGGCGGGTTGGGGAAGGGCCACCTCGTGCGCGAGGTCGACGCCTTCGACGGCGTGATCGGCCGTGCGGCCGACGCTGCGGCGATCCACTACCGCATGCTCAACATGTCGAAAGGCAGCGCCGTCTGGGGCCCGCGAGTCCAGGCCGACCGCAAGCTGTTCAAAGCCGCCGTCCAGCATGCGCTGGCTGAGCAGGCGAATCTCGACGTGATCGCGGGGGAGGCGGCCGCCCTGATTCTGGACGGCGGCCGGACGAAGGGCCTCACGCTCGCCGACGGCGCACGCATCGAAGCGCAGGCAGTGATCCTCTGCACCGGCACTTTCCTCGGCGGCCGACTGTTCCGCGGCGAGGAACGGTTCGAAGGCGGACGGATCGGCGAGAACGCCGCGCATGTCCTCGCGGCGCAGCTTCGCGAGGCGAACCTGCCGATGGCGCGGCTCAAGACCGGCACGCCGCCGCGGCTCGACGGGCGGACGATCGATTGGGCGCGGCTGGCCGAGCAACCGTCCGACGACGGGACCTGGACCATGTCCGCCGTGAACCCGCGACGCGCGAACCCGCAGGTCTTCTGCGCCATCACCCGCACCAACGCGCGCAGCCACGACATCATCCGCGCGGGGCTCGACCGGTCGCCGCTGTTCACCGGCGCGATCGATGCGCAGGGGCCGCGCTATTGCCCGTCGATCGAGGACAAGATCCACCGCTTCGGCGACCGCGAGGGGCACCAGGTGTTTCTCGAACCCGAGGGGCTGGACACGCACCTCGTCTACCCCAACGGCGTCAGCACCTCGCTTCCGGTCGACGTCCAGCTCGCCATACTCAGAAGCATGGAAGGGCTCGAGGCCGTCGACATGGTCGTGCCGGGTTATGCCGTCGAATACGATCACATCGATCCGCGCGCGCTCACACCGGCGCTCGAACTGCGTGCGATCGGCGGGCTCTATTGCGCGGGGCAGATCAACGGCACGACCGGCTACGAGGAAGCCGCGGCGCAGGGGCTGGTCGCCGGAATGCATGCGGCTGCCACGGTGCTGGGCCGGGAGCCGGCGGCGCTCGATCGCGCCAACTCCTACATTGCGGTCATGGTCGATGATCTGACTCTGCAAGGAGTCAGCGAGCCCTATCGCATGTTGACCGCGCGCGCCGAGTATCGCCTGCGGCTGCGGGCCAACAATGCTTCGACGCGCCTGACGCCGCTGGCGATCGTGGCCGGCTGCGTCGGCGACGATCGCCGGCACTGGTTCGATTCGCGCGAGCAGCGACGTGCCGAGTGGGGCGTGCGGCTGGCGAGGGAAGTGCCCGCATCGGAGCTGGAGCAGGCGGGGCTGCCGATCCGGCGCGATTCCGGCATCCGTCGGTTGGATGAATGGCTGCGCTACAACGGCGTCGATCTTGCGGGACTGGCGCCGTGGCTCGGCCGGGGTTTCGACCCGGCTGAGGAGATCGCGTTGGAGCTTGCCGAGGACGCGATCTACGCGCCCTACCTCGAGCGGCAGGAGGCGGAGCTGCGTGACCTGCGTGCCAGCGAGACCGTCCGGCTTGGTGCGGGTTTCCCCTATGGGGACGTACCGGGCCTCTCCAACGAGATGGTGGAGCGGCTGACGACCGCGCAGCCCGAGACGCTTTCGGCAGCGGGGCGAGTCCCGGGGATTACGCCGGCGGCGCTCTCGGCGGTGCTCGTCCATGCGCGCCGCCGTGATGCGCGGCAAGAAGCCGCGTGATTGCAACCGAGGATCAGGCGCGCGCGTATGTAGCCGGGCTGTGCGATCCGGTCGCGATGGACCGGCTGATCCGGCTGATCCGCGCACTCGCCGAAGAGAACGAGCGGCAGAACCTCGTCGCACGCGCGACCCTCCCAGCGGTGTGGCAGCGGCATATCGCGGATTCGGCGCAGCTTCTCGAATATGTTCCACGTGAAACAGGAACGTGGCTCGACCTTGGCTCGGGGGCGGGGCTGCCGGGCCTGGTCGTCGCAGCGATGCGGCCCGAGTGGCCCGTGGTTCTCGTTGAATCGCGCCGGAAGCGAATCGAGTGGCTTGAGCGTATGCGGGACGAGCTTGCGCTCGAACACTGCCGGATCGAAGGGACACGACTCGAGAACGCAGACAGCGCCCCTGGGGGCGTGATCTCGGCGCGGGCCTTCGCGCCGCTCGAACGTATCCTCGCGCTATCCGCACGATTTTCCACAAGCGAAACCCTCTGGCTGTTGCCCAAGGGGCGCTCGGCGGCGCAAGAATTGCAGGAGCTGCCCAAACGGCAGCGCGCACTGTTTCACGTGGAACAATCGCGCACGGACTCCGCATCGGGCATTATCGTCGGTAAGCTGGCCGGGAGAACAAAAGCATGATCACCATCGCCATCGCGAATCAGAAGGGCGGAGTCGGCAAGACGACGACCGCAATCAACATCGCGACGGCGATGGCGGCCATCGGGTGGAAGACGCTGCTGGTCGATCTCGATCCGCAGGGCAATGCCTCGACCGGGCTGGGAATCGCGAGCTCCGACCGGGAGGGCTCCAGCTACGACATTCTGGTCGACGAGGCTCCGCTCGCCGAATGCATCCATCCGACGGCCATTCCCGGCCTCGACATCGTTCCCGCAACGGTCGACCTGAGCGGCGCCGAGGTGGAGCTCGTGTCGGTCGAGGACCGCACGGGCCGGCTCCAGCGGGCGCTTGCGAACCACCATGCGCACGACATATGCTTCATCGATTGCCCCCCGTCGCTCGGCCTGCTCACGCTCAACGCGCTTGGCGCGGCCGATACCCTGCTGGTTCCGCTTCAGTGCGAGTTCTTCGCGCTCGAAGGGCTGAGCCAGCTCCTGCAGACGGTCGAGCGGGTGCAGCAGCGCTTCAATCCCGACCTCGGCATCATCGGCATCGTCCTGACCATGTTCGATCGCCGCAATCGGCTGACCGACCAGGTTGCCGACGACGTGCGCGATTGCCTGGGCAAGCTGGTGTTCGAGGCGGTCATCCCGCGCAACGTGCGCCTGTCGGAGGCGCCGAGCCATGGTCTTCCCGCGCTCGTCTACGATCACGCCTGCGCCGGCAGCCGCGCCTATATCGCGCTTGCACGTGAACTGATCGGGCGCATTCCCGAGAAGAGGAAAGCCGCATGAGCAACTCCACCGAACCGACCCCCGCCTCGGCGCCCGTTCGCAGCGCGACCGACCGCAAGCGGAAGCTCGGCAGGGGGCTGGGCGCGCTCCTGGGCGAAACCCAGCGCGAAGAACCGCTGGTCCGTAACGATACCGGCGGCTCGGCGGAAAATGCCGGAAAATCAAGTGCTTCACCGCGCTCGGGCTTGGCCTCCATCGCGACCTCGGCGATCGAGCCGCTGCCCGGGCAGCCGCGCCGCCGCTTCGACGAGGCGGCGCTCGAGGAACTCGCCGCGTCGATCGCCCAGCGCGGCGTGATACAGCCCGTGATCGTTCGTCCGCTCGGTAGCGGGCGCTATCAGCTCGTGGCCGGGGAGCGGCGCTGGCGCGCGGCGCAGAAGGCGCGGCTGCACGAGATCCCCGCGATCGTGCGCGAGCTCGACGAAACCGAGGTCATGGCGCTCGCGCTGATCGAGAACATCCAGCGCGAGGATCTCAATCCGGTGGAGGAGGCGCGCGCCTATCAGGCGCTGGCCGACCGGCAGGGCATGACCCAGAGCGAGATTGCGCAACTGGTCGACAAGTCGCGCAGCCACGTCGCGAATCTCCAGCGTCTGCTCAATCTGCCCGACGAAGTGCTCGACCTGGTCGAGGAGGGCGCGCTGTCGATGGGCCATGCGCGGGCGCTGATCGGAAACGATGCCGCGGTCGAACTGGCGAAGCGCGCGGTGGCCCAGAAGCTCTCGGTCCGTCAGATCGAAAAGCTGGCCGCGCAACCCGCCGCGGGCGAACCGCGCCGCAAGGCGCGCAGCTCGCGCGACCCGGCGAAGGATGCGGACATTGCCGCGGTTCAGGCCCACCTGGAAGAGTTTCTCGGACTGGGCGTGCGGATCAAGACCGATGCCGATCCGCGGTCCGGTGCGGTGACGATCCGCTACCGGACCCTCGATCAGCTCGATCTGATCTGCCAGCGGCTGACCGGCGGCGATATCTAGATATCAGCTAAGTACCTGATATATAAAAGTAAGTACCTGATATCTCAAGTAAAGGCGGCGACCGGGTGGCTCCGCGGCCGCCGCCTCCCCCTACGAAGCCGCAAAGAATGCGGCTTCGCCCCAAGTCATCTGGTCTTGGTGTACTTGATCCGCTTGTCGGAACTTGGCGCGGGCGTGCGGATCACGCGGCGCTTGGTCGGCACCTGCCGTTCGACGCGCGGTTCGGCTTCGACCCATTCCTCGGTCACATACTCGCGCACGACGGCGCGCTGCGGCACGGCCATCAGGACGGGCATGTAGGTCACCGCGGGGGTGCAAGCGCAGCCATGGCCGTAATAGCCCGGGTAGCCGTAGCCATAAGGGGCAGGGGCCGGGTAGGCCGGCACCGGCGTGTGCGCGTAGCTGTGCGGATAGCGCTCCAGCATGGCCTCGCAATAATCCTCCGCCCGGTCGCGATCGACGGCCGCGCCGATCGCAGTTCCGATGGCAAGTCCGGCCAGGCCGCCGACTCCCGCGCCGATCAGCGTGCCCGCTAGGCGCTCGCCGTCGGCGACGCGATTGCCGATCAGCCCGCCCACGGCCGCGCCGAGCAGTCCTCCGGCGACACCGCCTTCTTCCCGGCCCTCGCCGGCGCGGTAGCGCGCCCGGCAGTCCGCCAGCCATGCCTCGGCGTCGAAATGAGCCGGGGGCGCGGGCGGCGCAGGATAATAGGCCGCCGGCGGCGGCGGGGCTTCGTGATAGACCGGCCCGCTGCGCCCGTACTCGTAACGGTCGGCGTACTCGCCGTACGCAGGATCGCCGGAATACTCCGGCTCGTGATAGGCTTCGGCCGGCGGCGGGGACGGCTGCGCCGGCGCCGGAAGCGGCTGGACCACAGGCGCCTGCTCGTAGAGGACTTCGCCGGGCGGCAGCGGGTATGCGTATTCGTACGGCGTCTCGGGCTGCTGTGCCATCGCCGGAGATGCGGCGCCGATCGCGCCTACCGCGGCGCCGAGCAGGGTCAGGTGACGGGCGGTCATGGTCGATCCCCTTCGTTAGGCCGAGTCGATTCCCGGCGTTAACGAAAAATCTACCATTGCAACCCGCAGAGGCACACGTGCCTGCGCGCGATGTCCCGAAACGGGGCGCCGCGGGTCAGATCCGGTCGGAGAGGATCGCAGCTAGCGCTTCCAGACCGTCCGCATCCTCCCGGTCGAAGCGCGCCGGTTCGGGACTGTCGAGATCGATCACCGCGATCACCGCGCCGCCGCGGAACACGGGCACGACCAGTTCGGAACGGCTGGCGGCATCGCAGGCGATATGGCCGGGAAAGGCGTGCACGTCCTCCACCAGCTGCGTCTGGCCCGTTCGCGCCGCCGCGCCGCACACGCCCCGGTCCAGCGGAATGCGGATGCAGGCGGGCCGGCCGGCGAACGGCCCTAGGACGAGCTCGTCCTCGACCATCCGGTAGAAGCCCGACCAGTTGAGGCGCGGCACGAACTCCCAGATCAGGGCCGCGACGTTGGCCATGTTGGCGATGCCGTCGCGCTCGCCGGCGGTCAGCGCGTCGGCGGCTGCACAGAGCTGGCGGTAAAGCTCAGGCTTGGGGAGGGCGGGGTCGGAAGCGAAATCGTACATGGCACGCCCTCTAGGGTCCGTACTTAACTGGAGCAAGGTCGTGACGAAGCGGATTTTGGCGCCAGGCCAGGAGCAAGGAGGGAGCGATGACGCTTCATCGTGACCGACGCGCAACGCCGCTTGGCGTCAAAAGCCGCCCGCCGCGCAGCGGTTGCCCGTGGAGGTCCGCCGAGCAGCGTCGCTTGCTTGCGCGTAGCGCTGCTACGCGTCTGCGCTACGCTCCTTGTCGGCGGACCTCCATGGGCAATCACGATCCTTGCTCCAGTTAAGTACGGACCCTAGACCGCTGCGCCATTGCCGCAAAGGCCTCCAGCGCGTAATCCTCCCGCTCATGAGCACCAAGCGCAAGATCCTGATCTGGGTCCTCCTCCTGATTCTCGTCCTCATCTTCGCGGCCGCCTGGCTCGTCAGGGGCGACGAGGCCGAGCTTACGGTGGCCGAGGTCACCGGCGCGGATCCCACGCTGGCGGAACCCGATTCCCAGACGATCCCGACGGTCCGCATCGCCAAGCCGGTCGGTTGGGCGCCCGACGAGGCGCCGCGCGCGGCCGAAGGGCTTACCGTCACGCGCTTCGCCGAAGGGCTTGAGCATCCGCGCGTCATCTACACGCTGCCCAACGGCGACGTCCTGGTGACCCTGACCCGCGCGCCCAAGAGCGATAACGACGAAGGCGGGTTTACCGACTGGGTCGCCGGCCTGCTGATGTCGCGCGCCGGGGCGAGGGGCGAATCGCCCGACACGCTCGTGCTGTTGCGCGATACCGACGGCAACGGCGGCGCCGAGCAGCGTTTCGTGCTGACCGACGATCTCGAATCCCCATCGGGCATCGCCTGGGCCGACGGCACGCTCTACGTCGCGAACCACGACGCGCTGCTCGCCTTCCCCTACGAACTCGGCGCGACGCAAATCACCGCCGAGCCGCGCAAGCTGATGGACCTGCCCGCCGGCGGAAACCACTGGATGCGCAACATCGCCATCGATCCGGAGGGCGCCCATATCTACGTCGCGGTCGGATCGGCTTCCAACATCGGCGAGAAGGGCATGGAGCTGGAAGAGGGCCGGGCCGCGATCTGGGAATACGACCTCGAGGACGACCGGCAGCGGATCTTCGCAACCGGCCTGCGCAATCCCAACGGCCTCGACTGGAGCCCGTGGAGCGGCGAACTCTGGACCACGGTCAACGAGCGCGACATGCTCGGCTCGGATCTCGTGCCCGACTACCTGACCAACGTGCCGATCGGCGCGCAGTACGGCTGGCCCTGGGTCTACTGGAAGAACAATATCGACCGGCGGGTGGAAGCGCCGATGCCGGCGTTCCTCATCGAATATGCCCGGCGCCCCGAATATGCGCTCGGCCCGCACGTCGCGGCGCTCGGCCTGGTCTTCAGCGAAGAAGGCGCGCGGATGGGGCCGCGTTTCGGTCAGGGCGCCTTCGTCGCGCGCCACGGGTCATGGAACCGCAAGCCGCCTGCCGGGTACGACGTGGTCTATGTCGCTTTCGACGACCGCGGCAATCCGCTCGGCAAGCCGGTCCCGGTGCTGACCGGTTTCCTGACGGGCGAGGGCACCACGCGCGGCCGTCCGACCTGGGTCGAATGGGCCGGCGACGGCGCGCTGCTGGTCAGCGACGACACCGCGGGCATTATCTGGCGCGTGATCGCTCCCGGCGCGCAGCCCCTGCCGGCGATCGAGCGCGTGCAGGGCGCTTCGTTGCCCCCGCAGCGCGAGCTGGGAGGCAGCACGGCCACCTTCGGCGACGACTATGCGCGCGAGGACGTGATCCAGTAGGGGCTCAGATCGCGCGTCCGGCGCGTCCGGCAAGCTCGTTCACATAGTGCCACGCGGTGCGTCCCGAGCGCGCACCGCGCCGCCGTGCCCATTCGAGCGCGTCGGCCTCGCTCCAGTCGAGGCCATAGGCGTCCGCATAGCCGCGGATGATGGCGAGGTAGTCGTCCTGCGTGCAGTTGTGGAAGCCGATCGAAAGGCCGAACCGGTCGGCGAGCGCGAGCGTGTCGTCGACCGCGTCGCGCGGGTTCAGCGGATCGTCCTGCTCGCGCGAATGCCGCGGCACGATCGCGCGGCGGTTGGAGGTGACGGCGAGCCGCACGTTTGCCGGCCGCGCTTCGACGCCGCCTTCGAGCCAGCTCCGCAAGTGACGCGGTCCGGCCGAGTCCTCCTCGCCGAAACCGAGATCGTCGATATAGACGAGGAAATTGCGCGCGGCCCCGCGGAGCTGCGCAAACAGGCGCGGGAGCGAGGGCAGGGCATCCGCCGCGACCTGCACCAGCGCCAGTCCGCCGGGCACCGCGGCCTGCGCCGCGACGACCGAGGCCCGCACCAGCGCCGATTTGCCCATGCCACGCGCGCCCCACAGCAGCATGTCGTGCGCGGCGTGGCCCCGGGCGATCCGCGCGACATTGGCCGCGACGGTGTCGCGCTGGGCGTCGATGCCCCGGAGCAGCGCGAGCGGCGGGGCGTCGATCGCGCCGACGGGGCGCGCCGCGTGCCCGTCCCACACGTAGGCGGGCGCTGCCTGCCAGTCGGTTGCCGGTGCGGCGTCCCCCGCGAGCCTCTCCAGCGCGTCGGCGATGCGCGCCAGAGGATCGCCTTGATCGGGCGAAGTCGCGCGCGTCATCCCGCGAGTTGCTCGCTCGTGAGCGCGTAGAGCGGCTCTGCGCCCGCCATGGCCGATGCCTTGAGACCGGCGGCCTCGGGAACGATCCGGTCGAGGAAGAAGCGCACACTGGCGCGCTTGGCAGCGGCGACGCCCGGCGCTTCGCCACTCTCGACGGCGCGGAGCTGCCGCAGCAACTGCCACCCGGCGACTGCGACGGCGGACATCGTGCAGAAAGGCACGCTGCCGGCGAGCCGGTCGTCCAGCGAAGCAGTGTCGCGCATCCATTCGCCGATCGCGGTGCAGTCGCTCGCGAGCGCGGCGAGGGCCGGCTCGCCGCCCGCAGCATCGCGCGCGATATCCGCCATCAATGCGGCGAACACCGCGCCGTTCTCGAGCCCCAGCTTGCGCGTCACAAGGTCGGCGGCCTGAATGCCGTTGGTGCCTTCGTAGATCGGGGCGATACGCGCGTCGCGGTAATGCTGCGCCGCGCCCGTCTCCTCGATGAAGCCCATGCCGCCGTGGATCTGTACGCCGAGGCTGGCCGCTTCGACGCCCACGTCGGTTCCCCAGGCCTTGATCAGCGGCACGAGCACGTCGCCGCGCCGATCGGCGGCCTCGTCGCCCAGCGTGCCGCGGTCGACCTGCCCCGCGGTGTAGTAGAGGAGTGCGCGCGCGCCTTCGGTCAGCGCCTTCATCCGCAGCAGCATGCGGCGCACATCGGGGTGCTCGACGATCGCGACCGGCATCCTGTCGGGCGATCCGGCGCGCGCCGATTGCACGCGTTCGCGCGCATAGGCGAGCGCAGCCTGCGTCGCTCGCTCGCCGATCTGCACGCCCTGGTTGCCGACGTTGATCCGCGCGTTGTTCATCATCGTGAACATCGCCATCAGCCCGCGGTTCTCCGCGCCGACGAGTTCGCCGATGCATTCCCCGTTGTCGCCGTAGCTCATTACGCATGTGGGCGAGGCATTGATGCCGAGCTTGTGCTCGAGGCTGACGCACCCCACGTCGTTCTTCGGACCGAGCGAGCCGTCGTCGTTCACGTGATACTTGGGCACGAGGAACAGCGAGATTCCGCGGCTGCCCTCGGGCGCGTCGGGCAGGCGCGCGAGAACGAGATGGACGATGTTCTCCGCCAGATCGTGCTCGCCGAAGGTGATGAAGATCTTCTGCCCGGCGATCCGGTACTTGCCGGCGTGCTCTCCGCTCTCGATCGGGGTCGCGGTCGTGCGCAGCGCGCCGAGGTCGCTGCCCGCCTGCGGCTCGGTGAGGTTCATCGTGCCCGACCACTGGCCGCTGACCAGCTTCGGCAGGTAGAGCGCCTTCTGCGCCTCGCTGCCGTGATGATCGAGCGCCTCGATCGCGCCGACCGAGAGCATCGGCAGCAGGCTGAACGCCATATTCGCGGTGCCGAGGTTCTCGAGCACGTTGCAGGCGAGCGTGAAGGGCAGGCCCTGGCCGCCGAACTCCGCCGGGCCGGCGATCGCGTTCCAGCCCTGCGCGACATAGTCGGCATAGGCCTCGGCGAACCCGTCCGGCAGGCGCACCACGCCGTTCTCGAGCGTCGCGCCTTCCAGGTCGCCCGCGCGGTTCAGCGGCGCCCATTCGCCTGCCGCGAATGCGCCGATGCCTTCGACGATCGCCTCCACCATGTCGGGTTCGGCCGCGGCAAAGCGTTCGGACGCGGCGAGGTCGGCGATTCCCGCATTGACGCGGATGGCGAGCAGCTGGTCCTGGGTGGCGGGCGAATAGGTCACGTCGTGCGGTTCCCCTTGGCTTTGCGCCGATGCGCATATAGCGCGCGCGTATGGGCGGCAAGAACACGACCGAAACAGTTTTTGCAGATGCGAAAGGAATCGCTCGCGCAGCGAGAATTCTCGCCGGCGGCGGACTGGTCGCGGTGCCGACGGAGACCGTCTACGGCCTCGCCGCGCGGGCCGACAGCGACGAGGCCGCGGCGCGCATCTACCAGGCCAAGGGCCGGCCGAGCTTCAATCCGCTGATCGTGCACGTCCGCGATGCCATGCAGGCCGCGCAGTACGCGCGGCTGGCGGGCGATGCGGACCGTCTCGCCCGGACCGTCTGGCCGGGGCCGCTGACGCTGGTTCTGCCCCGGCGTGAGGACGCGAGCCTGGCGGCGGCGGTCACTGCCGGCTTGCCGACGGTGGCCCTGCGCGCGCCCGCGCATCCAGTCATGCGGGCATTGCTCGCCGCCTGCGATTTCCCGCTCGCCGCGCCCTCGGCGAACCGCAGCGGCTTCATCAGCCCGACGCGGGCGGAACACGTCTCCGCTTCGCTCGACGGGCGGATCGACCTCGTTCTCGATGCGGGCCCGTGCGAGGAGGGGGTCGAATCGACGATTCTCGCCATTCGCGAGGATGGGCGCTGGGACGAGCTGCGCCCCGGACCGGTGGATCTCGATGCGCTCCACTGGCGGCTGTTCGACGGGCCGCGCGAGAGCGGCGGTGCGGGCGACGCGATCGAGGCGCCGGGCCAGCTCGCAAGCCATTACGCCCCGGGAAAGCCGGTTCGCCTCCACGCCGCCGCCGCCGAAGCGGACGAGTTCATGATCGGTTTCGGCGACGTTGCGGGGCACTGCACCTTGTCGCCATCGGGTGATCTCGCCGAAGCCGCCGCGCGGCTCTACGCCTGTCTGCACGAGGCGGCGCGGTCCGATCTGCCGCGCGTCGCGGTCGCGGCGGTGCCGGAAGCGGGTATCGGCGTCGCGATCAACGACCGGCTGCGCCGCGCGGCGGCCTGAGCCGGGCTAGCGCGGCTCGGGGGCGGCCGGAATGCTGGGCAGCATGACCTGGATCTCGCCGTACGTCTGCCGTGCCTTGTCGCAGGCGCGGCGGTCGCCGTCGCTGCAATCGCGCATCTCATCCGCATAGCGGCGCTCGAGCCGGCCGAGCTGCGCCTCGCGCTGACGCAGTTCGCGCCCGCGCTTTTCATCCGCTTCGGATTGGCTCGTGGTGGCGAGGTCGACCGCTCCGCTGGCGACTCTCACCGGCGCCGTGACCACGCCGACCGCGGCCTTGGCAAGGCAGCCGCCGAGCATGAGCGCACCGGGGAGAACGATAGAAGCCAAGACTATGCCGCGCATGGGAAACTCCTCCTGCGCGCAGCATAGCCTGTCAAGAGCGTCGCGGCGATGAACGCGTGCGAATTTATTCCGCTTCGGGCGTCGGGGTCGCCTCTGCCGCGGCATTGCCGCTCGCGCCGGCGGCGGCCGGGGTGCACTTGAGCGTGCCCGAGCCCATCGAGTTGATCGTGCAGGTGGCCGAGCCGGTCACCGACACGTCGCCCGAACCCATGATCGAAGCTTCGACCGTTCCGTCGGAGGCGAACGCCGCATCGCCCGACCCGGCGATGGTGATGTCGGCACTGTCGACCTTGAGCTGTTCCATCTCGGCTTCGCCCGACCCGGCGATGTTGAGCTCGAGCGTCGTCGCCCGCCCGCCCGCGCGATAAGTGCCCGATCCGGCGATGTTCACTTCGAGCACCTCGGCGTCGACCTGCGCGGTGTGCGCCGATCCGCTGCCGGCGATGGTCACTTCGGCATTTCCGTCGATCACGTCCGCCTCGACGGTGCCGGAGCCCGCGACGACCAGCTTCTCCAGTCGGGGCAAAGTGACGCGCACCGTCGCGCGGCCGTCGGTGCTGCTCCAGTTCTCGTTTTCGCGCATGATGCCCAGCGCTTCGTCGTCGAGCGTGAAGCGCAGCGCGTCGACCGCGTCCCGGTCGCCGCTGACGTCGATGGCGAGGGTCTCGCCGCGCGTCACGATCACGCTGTCGGGCCCGGCCGCGACCACTTCGGTCGGGCTCTTGCCAGTCAGATCGAGTTCCGAGAGCGGAACGCCGTCGGAGCCGTTGATGTTGATGCTTCCGTTACAGCCAGTGGCCATCATCAGCGCGACAACCGGGGCTACCCCCTTGAGAATCTTCTGCAGCATGTGAACCCTTCCTCGTGCCGAAATGGACCCAGCCCGTGTTGCCGATATAATACAGCAGCATCGTGCGTTCAACCGGGATACGAAAAAGGCCGCCCGTTGGGCGGCCTTTCGTCGGTCGGACACGACGCTTGGTCGAAATCAGGCCTCTTCGGCATTCTCGTAGTACTGCGGCGCATGTTCGCGCAGGACATTGAGGATCTTCTCGAGCGCAGCCGGCTCGTCGGTCTTCTCCATGGCCGCCAGTTCGCGCGCCAGGCGGCTCGAGGCCGCCTCGAAGATCTGCCGTTCGGAATAGGACTGCTCGGGCTGATCCTCGGGGCGGAACAGGTCGCGCGTCACCTCGGCGATCGAGACGAGGTCACCCGAATTGATCTTCGCTTCGTATTCCTGCGCCCGGCGGCTCCACATCGTGCGCTTGACCTTCGGCTTGCCCTTGAGGGTTTCCATCGCTTCCTTCAGCGTCTTGTCGCTCGACAGCTTGCGCATGCCGATCGCCTCGACCTTGTTCGTGGGAACGCGGAGCGTCATCCGCTCCTTTTCGAAGCGGAGCACGTAGAGTTCGAGCTGCATCCCGGCGATTTCTTCGTTCTGCAGCTCAATGACACGACCGACGCCGTGCTTGGGATAGACGACGTAGTCGCCGACATCGAAGGCGGGAGCCTTACTAGCCATGCAAAAGTCCTTTCTGCGGTCGGGCCCCGGGAGGCAGAAGTCAAATCGTCTTCGCGCCGCGCCGTATCGGGCGCGGTCGAAAGGTCGATTGTCCTGTCGCGAGTGGTCCGGACCTTTCTGCTGTCACGCCTGCGACCGGTCACGACCGATGCAGTTGTTGCATTATATAGCATAACAGCAACAAAATTGCGAGTCCGCAGTGTAGAGGTCCCAATCGGGTCGCCGGGCGCCGCTTCGGACCGGCTTGTCAGTCGCCTTCGCCGGGCTCCGGCGTGAAGTACTTCTCGAACTTGCCGTCCTCGCCCTTGTGCTCGTCGGCGTCGGCGGGCGGCTCCTTCTGGCTCGTGATGTTCGGCCATTCGGCGGAGTACTTCGTGTTCAGCTCGAGCCACTGTTCGAGGCCGTTCTCGGTGTCGGGCAGGATAGCTTCGGCCGGGCACTCGGGCTCGCACACGCCGCAGTCGATGCATTCGCTGGGGTTGATGACCAGCATGTTCTCGCCCTCGTAGAAACAATCGACCGGGCAGACCTCGACGCAATCGGTGTACTTGCACTTGATGCAGGCGTCGGTGACGACATAGGTCATTGGGAAGCGCTTCCTTTGCGGGCTGGGCCCTGGTTCACGGTTTAGCCGCTGCTATGGCGGTTTGCCCCTCCGGGTCAAGCGCGCGATAGCAGGCCTGCGCTTCGCACGCGGGGCCGCGGCGCGTGGGCAGTTCCAGCAGTTCGATCACGCGCACCGCCTTTCCGATCGGAAAGGTGAGCACGTCGCCGGGTGCGACCGGCTGGCTCGCGCGCATGACCCGCTGGCCGTTGCGCCGCACGTGCCCCGCTTCGACCAGCGTCTGTGCCCGCGCGCGCGTCTTCACGAAGCGCAAGTGGCACAGCAGCCGGTCGATCCGCATCACCGAACGAGGTCCGCCAGTGCGGCAAAGGCCCCGTTTGCGGGCGGCTTCCTGTCGGGCTCGCGCTCCGCCGGCCGCCGGCGCGAGGGGCGCCATTCCCACAGGTCCGGCGCGGCCGGGCCGAACGCGCCTTCGGCCAGCTTACGCGCGGGGAGACGGCGGAAGCCCGCGGCGCCGAGCAGCCGGTGCCAGTTCTCGGGCGCCAGTCCGGTGGAGACCGCCAGTGCCTGATCGAGCACGAAGCGCCGCGTTTTCGCCTCGCCGCGTGTCTGATGGGCGGCGCGCAGGATCTTCTCGACCATGTCGACACGCACCGCCTGCCGGCCCGCCGGGCGGTAGCCGGCGGGGAGCAGCGCCTTTCCGCCGTCGATGACCGGCTGCATCGCTTCCTGCAGCGGCCGCCGGTCGTAATCGAGCGCATGCAGCAGCGCACGGGGCGCGGGCTTGAGCAGGGCAGGAGCGAAGACGTCGAGCGCGCCGAACGTGACGCCGAGGCGGCGCAGGAACGGGCGCATGTCCTTCGGCAGGTGCTCGATCCCGGCTTTCTCGCGGGCGACGAACCCGTGTCCGCCGATCAGACCTAGCAGCAGCGCGCGGGCCTGCGACCCCGCCTCGGGGTTCTTGGCCGCTTCCTCCAGCCGGGCGAGCGGCTCGAGTGGCGCCAGCGCCGCGGCGAGCCAGGCCGCGAGGGCCTGCACCAGCCGCTCGCGCGCGGCTTCGGGCAGGGCGTGGAGCTCGCGCGCGGGCACGACGCGCGGGTGGACGGCGTCCGGGCCCGGCTCCAGCCGCGCCAGCTCCTGCCCCTGCCAGCGGATCGCGCCGCCCATCAGCTCCGCGCCTTCCATCTGCGAGGCGATCAGCGCCTCGGCGCGGTCCGACAGGATGCGCGGCAGGGCCTTCTCGCCCGCGGCCAGCAGCATCTTGCGATCGCCGTGGCTGGCCGTGTGGTCGACCTTGAAGCGGAAGCCCTCGACATGGCCGATCGGCTCGTCCTCCACCAGCAGCGCGCCGTCTTCCGCCAGGGTGACGGGCAACAGCGCAGGATCGGTGCCCAGGCTCTTCATCAGGATCGTGGTCCTCCGGTTGACGAAACGTTCGGTCAGCCGTGCGTGTAGCGCATCCGACAGCCTTGCTTCCACTGCTCTTGCGCGCGCGGCCATCTCGTCGCGCGCCAGGACCCAGTCGGGCCGCTGGCAGATATAGGCCCAGCTGCGAATCGCCGCGATCCGTCCCTGCAGCGTGTCGATGTCGCCCTGCACGCGGTCGAGCTCCGCGATGCGCGCGGCGACATAGTCGGCGCCGAGGTGCCCTTGCGCCAGATCCTGCCACAGCCGTGCGACGAACCGAGCGTGGACGTCGGGGCCGAGTTGGCGGAAGTCGGGCAGCGAGCAGGCTTCCCAGAACCGCCGCACCAGCCCCGCACCCTTGACGTCACCGGCGATCGGCTCGTCCGCCAGCCGCTTGAGAACCGCGAGATCGATCGCCTCGGGCGCGGACACGAGCTCGGGCTCGGCCGGCGAGGCCTCGAGATCGCCGATGAGCGTGCGAAGGCTGTCGAAGCGCGGTTCGGCCTCGCGCCAGAACAGCTTGGTCAGCGGCGCGAAGCGATGCTCCTCGATCGCATAGACCTCTTCGTCGGTGAACTCGGGGACCGGACCCTTGCCGGCGGCGAGCGTGCCGAATGTCCCGTCCTTCTGGTGCCGTCCGGCGCGTCCGGCGATCTGCGCCATCTCCGCAGGTGCCAGCCGCCGCTGGCGCACGCCGTCGAACTTGGTCAGTGAGGCGAAGGCGACATGGGTGACGTCAAGGTTCAGGCCCATGCCGATCGCGTCGGTCGCGACGATGTAGTCGACCTCGCCCGACTGGAACATCGCAACCTGCTTGTTGCGCGTCTCGGGGCTCAGCGCGCCCATGACCACCGCCGCTCCGCCGCGGAAGCGCCGCAGCATTTCGGCGACGGCGTAGACCTGCTCCACCGAAAAGGCGACGATTGCGCTTCGCGGAGGCAGGCGCGAGAGCTTGCGCGCGCCGGCATGGGTCAGCGTGGAGAAGCGCGGGCGTTCGATG
Organism: Pelagerythrobacter sp. Soil_C_18; assembly: GCF_057657235.1. Classification (NCBI taxonomy): domain Bacteria; kingdom Pseudomonadati; phylum Pseudomonadota; class Alphaproteobacteria; order Sphingomonadales; family Erythrobacteraceae; genus Pelagerythrobacter; species Pelagerythrobacter sp. Soil_C_18. The sequence goes on along the minus strand of NZ_JBDGIU010000001.1, from coordinate 1,173,638 downwards.
ATCTCGGCGCGCGGGATCAGCGAACGGACGACCGGTTCCAGCGTCGCAGCGCCGAGCAGCATGGTCTCCTCCCGTCCGCGGGCATGGAGGAGGCGATCGGTGAAGACGTGCCCGCGCTCGCGGTCGGCGGAAAGCTGCGCCTCGTCGAGCGCGACGAACGCATGGCCGCCGCCGGTCCGCGGCATGGCCTCGGCAGTGCAGCAGAAATAGCGCGCGCTTGCCGGCTCGACCCGTTCCTCGCCGGTGATCAGGGCGACCTGGCTCTCCCCCTTGATCGCGACCACCCGGTCGTAGACCTCGCGCGCGAGCAGGCGCAGGGGAAAGCCGATCGCGCCCGATGAATGGGCACACATCCGCTCGATCGCCAGATGGGTCTTGCCGGTGTTGGTGGGTCCGAGGACCGCCTTGATGGTACCATCGGTCACCCCGTGAATGTGGCATCGGGGAGGGCGCGCGGCAACCCGCGCCGGCGCCGTGCGGCGGAGTTCCCGCAGGCTGCCGCGCGAACGACTCGGTCCGCCGCAGCTTAATGCGGTCTTTACTTTAATCGGGCAGGGATTGCGGCATAGAGCACGCTCGGGTCGGGTCGCGAGACCATGCATCGCGACCTGTGGAGGAGGCGCGGTGTACAAGCAGGGTTTCGGCGACGGTCACGTCACCGCCGAGTCGGGCGGCGACCTCTGGCGCCCGGCCACGCTTTCGCACTCCCAGATCGTTGCCGATCCGCAGCCGCAGGTGATCCAGCGCGCCCGGCGCTTTCCCGAGCGATTCGACGCCTGGCGCGCGGGCGTGTCCGAAGCTTTCGGGAGGATGGATCTCGCGCCGGACCTGGCCGAGGCGATCGGCAGCCGCCGCTGGTTCCGCGGGCTCGGCACCCTGATCGGCCTCTCCGCGCTCGCGCTCACGATGTGGCCCGATTTCGCGCCGGTGGAGGCCGCGCCCGTGATGCGGCTGGACGATCCGGCGCGCGACGAATTCCGCAGCCAGATGATCATGCCGCTCGCGCTCGGGTCCGATAGTGGGCGGCGCATGGGCGCGACGGCGGTGGTCGTACCGCTCAAGTCGGCGCCCGAACGCCCCCGGATCGCATTGCTCGCCACTCTGGCGCGGGGCGACAGCTTCGAGCGCATGCTGCGCCGCGCCGGCGTCGGCACGGCCGATGCGGAGAGAGTCGCCGAGCTCGTTTCCGGCTCGGTTCCGCTGGAGGCGATCGAGCCCGGAACGCAGGTCGACATCATGCTCGGCCGCCGCCCGCAGCCCGGGGAGGCGCGTCCGCTCGACGCGCTCGAGTTCCGCGCCCGCTTCGATCTTGCGCTGGCCGTCACCCGCGACGCGGCGGGGAATCTGTCGCTCACGCGCAAGCCGATCCGCGTCGACGACACGCCGCTGCGCATCCGCGGCACCGTCGGCAGCAGCCTCTACCGCTCGATGCGCGCTGCGGGCGCGCCGGCCAGCGCGGTGCAACAGTACCTGAAGGCGCTCAACGAGCAGGTCGATCTCGACCGTGCGGTGCGCTCGAACGACACGTTCGACATGATCGTGCAGTACCGCCGCGCCGCCACCGGCGAGCGCCAGGCCGGGCAACTGCTCTACGCCGGGATCGAGCGCGGCGGGGAGCCGCAGACCCAGCTCATGCGGTGGGGCGAGGAGGGCCGGTTCTACGAAGCGTCGGGCGTGGGCGAACAGCGCAGCGGCCTCGTCGCGCCGGTGCCCGGGCGGATCTCCTCCAGTTTCGGCATGCGCCGCCATCCGATCCTCGGCTACAAGCGCATGCACGCCGGCATGGATTTTCGCGCCGGCTACGGCACGCCGATCGTCGCGGTGACCGACGGCCGCGTCGCCAGCGCCGGGCGCGCGGGCGGCTGCGGCAAGGCGGTGAAGCTCAGCCACGGCGGCGGGCTCGCCACGCGCTATTGCCACATGAGCCGCATCGCCGTGCGCAGCGGCCAGAGCGTGCGCCGCGGGCAGGTGATCGGCTATGTCGGGTCGACCGGCCTCTCGACCGGACCGCACCTGCATTACGAGATGTATCGCGGCGGCCGCGCGGTGAACCCCGCCTCGGTCGACTTCGTCACCCGTGCGCAGCTTTCGGGTGCCGAGCTGCGCCGTTTCCGTGCCGCGCTGGCCAATCTCAAGACCGTTGAGGCCGGTGCCGCCCTGGGCGATCTCGCGCCGACCGCAACCGAAGCCGCCGCTTCCGAGCCGGTGCGCGAGATCGACAAGCTCGAGACGCCCAAGCGCGTGGGATGACGGCTGCTGCCGATTGAACCGGACGCGGCTTTGCGGCAACAGGCTGGCATGACCGCCTCCTATCCCAACCTGCGGATGCGCCGCGCGCGTGCGAGCACCTGGAGCCGCGCGCTGTACCGCGAGAGCGTGCTGACGCCGGCCGACCTGATCTGGCCTCTGTTCGTCACCGACGGCGAGGGGGTGGAGGAGCCGGTCGCCAGCCTGCCCGGCGTCTCGCGCTGGTCCGTCGATGGCATCGCCGCCCGTGCGAAGGAGGCCGTCCAGCTCGGCATCCCGTGCCTGGCGCTGTTCCCCAACACCCAGCCCGGCCGCCGCTCCGACGACGGGGCCGAGGCGCTCGGTCCCGACAACCTGATGTGCCGCGCGATCAAGGCGATCAAGGACGCCTGCGGCAACGACATCGGCGTCCTGACCGACGTGGCGCTCGATCCCTACACCAGCCATGGTCAGGACGGGCTGCTCGATTCCGCCGGCTACGTGGTGAACGACGACACGGTCGCGGTTCTGGTGGACCAGGCGCTCAACCAGGCCCAGGCGGGGGCCGACGTCATCGCGCCTTCGGACATGATGGACGGGCGGGTGACGGCGATCCGCATGGCGCTCGAAATGGGGGGGCACCACAACGTCCAGATCATGAGCTACGCGGCGAAATATGCGAGCGCCTTCTACGGGCCGTTCCGCGACGCGGTGGGTTCGGGCGGCCTGCTCAGGGGCGACAAGAGGTCCTACCAGATGGACCCGGCGAACGGCGAGGAAGCCTTACGCGAAGTGGCGCTCGATCTCGCCGAAGGGGCAGACAGCGTCATGGTCAAGCCGGGACTTCCCTACCTCGACATCGTCCGCCGGGTGAAGGAGCGGTTCGAAGTGCCCGTCTTCGCCTACCAGGTGAGCGGAGAATACGCGATGATCGAGGCCGCGGCTGCTGCGGGCGCGGGGGACCGCGACGCGCTCGTGCTCGAAACGCTCATCGCCTTCAAGCGCGCTGGATGCAGCGGCGTGCTGACCTATCACGCGGCGCACGCCGCCCGGCTGCTGGGGGCATAGACATGACTGAATTCCGGCACGAAACCGATCGGCTCATCCTGCGCGACTGGCGCGAGGAGGACTGGGCCGAGTTCTTCCGCCACACCAACACGCCCGCGGTCATGCGCTGGCTCGGCGGCGAGCTCGACGAGGCGGGCATGGCCGCACAGCGCGAGCGGGTCGAAGGCAGCGCCCGGCGCAACGGGTTCTGCTTCTGGGTGGTCGAGCGCAAGGCAGACGGGGCGCTGCTCGGCTTCTGCGGGCTGAAGCGCGCCGACGCGCCGGGATCGACGGTGGCCGGAGCGGTCGAGATCGGCTGGCGCCTGCGCGAGGACGCCTGGGGGCAGGGCTATGCCAGGGAAGCCGCGACCGCCGCGCTCGACCTCGCCTTCGAGCGCTTCGGTGCCGAGGAGGTCGTCGCGCTCACGGTCGATGGCAACGCGGAGAGCTGGGGCCTGATGCGCCGCCTCGGCATGCGCCGGCGCGAGGAACTCGACTATCCCGACGAACGCTACGACCCGCCGTGGCGCGACACGATCGTCTATTCGATCGATCGCGCCGCATGGGACGGCCGCGATGGCTGACATCGTCGCCGAGACCGAGCGGCTGGTCCTGCGCACGATCGAGGAGGGCGACGCCGCCCTCCAGCATCGCCTGCTCAACACGCCTGCGGTCATGGCGCGGCTCGGCGGCGTCAAGGAACTGCATGAGATCGAAGCGAAGCATGCCAAGAGCATGGCGCTCTATGCGCAGGAGGGCTTCAGCTTCCTGTTCATGATCGAGAAGGCGACCGGCGAGATGGTCGGGCACTGCGGCATCAAGCGGGTCGACAACCCGCTGGCGAAAAATCAGGGCGATCACGAGGTGGGCTGGCTGGTGCGCGAGGATCGCTGGCGGCGCGGCTATGCGGAGGAGGCGATGCACACGGTGCTCGACTGGGCTTTCGGCCGGGTCGGCGCGCCGCATGTCGTCGCGCTGACCAGCGAAGCCAACATCGGAAGCTGGAAGCTGATGGAAAAGCTCGGCATGGTCCGCCGGCGCGATCTCGATTTCGACGATCCCGCCTATCCGCCGGAGGATCGGCGGACGATCCTCTACAGTCTCACCGCCGAGCAATGGCAGGAGCACAAGGCATGAGCGCAGCCCGTCCCGGAGTCCGGATCATCCCGATCCACGGCCGCACGCCGAAGATCCACGACAGCGCCTTCGTTGCACCGGGCTGCGTGCTGATCGGCGAGGTCGAGATCGGCGCGGACAGTTCGGTCTGGTACAACTGCGTGCTGCGCGCCGATGTCAGCCGGATCGTCATCGGGCAGCGGACGAACGTGCAGGACGGGAGCGTGCTCCACTGCGACCCCGAGCGTCCAGGCGATCCCGAAGGCTCGCCGCTGATCATCGGCGACGACGCGCTGATCGGCCACATGGCGATGGTCCACGGCTGCACGATCGAGGACCGCGGCTTCGTCGGCCTCGGCGCGATCGCGATGAACAAGGCGGTGATCGGTACCGACGCCATGCTCGCCGCAGGCGCCATGCTCACCGAAGGCAAGGTCATGGGCGCCCGCGAGCTCTGGGGCGGCCGGCCGGCGCGCAAGATGCGCGACCTCGACGATGCCGCGATTGCCGGGATGCGCGCAGGCGTGGCGCACTATGTCGAGAACGCGAAGGCGCACGCCGCGGCGCTCGATGGCACGTCCCAAGGCTGACTTTCCGCCGGCCCACGCGATCCGCGCGCTCGCGGATGCAGATGGCCGGCTGGCCCTGCGGGTCACGCCGGGCGCGCGGAGCGAAAGCGTGGCGATCGAGAACGGCCGCGTGCAGGTGAAAGTGCGCGCGAAACCCACCGACGGCGCGGCCAACGCCGCGGTTCTGGCGCTGCTCGGCAAGGCTTTGGGGATCGGCGCCTCGCGGCTGCAACTGTTGCGCGGCGCGACTTCGCGGGAAAAGCTGGTCCAGCTGCCGGATGCGCACCGACTTTAGGTACGGGCGCGCTCGATCCGGCTGGCCGCGAGGCACAGTCCTGCCGCCCACGCGAGCGGTATCCATGGCGCAAGGGCGGGCAATGCGATCGTAATCCAGGCACCCAGCACGGCGCCCGCGGCCAGGCTCGCCCAAAGCAGGAGATGCGCCAGGGCGCCGGGGGCCGGCCGGCCCATGAATCTCGCCGCCAGACCCTGCCCGAAGCGCACCAGCGCGCCCGTCATGTAGGTCACGCCGATGGCAACCCCGCCTTCGCGGCGAAATGCGTTGTTGATTGCGCCCATAGCCAGCGCCGAGGCGCCCACGAACAGCGCGATCAGCCCCAGCGCATGGCTGACCGCGCCCGCGGCGATCAGCAGGGTCGAGAGCATGAGGACCGATCGCTTCGGCGCTCCGCTGCGCTCCGCCACCACTGCGCCGGCCACGACGCCGCTCACGAAGCACACGATCAGCAGGATCGGCACCAATGCTGCCGGGGATCGGGCCGCAGCTTCGACGCCGAGCCGGGTGGTGTTCCCCGACATGAACGACACGAAATAGCCGCCGGCTGCGAGAAAGCCTGCTGCGTCCACGAACCCGGCGAGCCCCGCTATGCCATAGGCGAGCGCGCGGCGCGGGAGATCGTAGCGATGCATGGCCTGCCGGCCTTGCAGGGGGACCGGCGAGATTTCAATCCCGCACCAGCGCGCGCAGGGCGTCGATGCGATCCGCTTCGTGGGCGGGCTTGTCCCAGCGGATGCGGTGGATGCGCGGGAAGCGCATGGCGAGGCCGGACTTGTGGCGCTTGCTCGCGTGGACCGAGTCGAAGGCGACTTCGAACACCAGGCTCCTGTCGGTCTCCCGCACGGGGCCGAAGCGGTTGACGGTGTGCGTGCGGACGTAGCGGTCGATCTTGCGCAGTTCCTCGTCGGTGAAGCCGAAGTAAGCCTTGCCCACCGGCAGCAGATCGGCGCCCGCGTCGGGATCGCCGTCCCAGCAGCCGAAGGTATAGTCCGAATAGAAGCTGGACCGCTTGCCGCTGCCGCGCTGGGCGTACATCAGCACGCAGTCGACCAGCAAAGGATCGCGCTTCCACTTGTACCACAGCCCCGTCTTGCGCCCGGCGATATAGGGGCTGTCCTTGCGCTTGAGCATCAGCCCCTCGATCGCATCGTCGCGCGCGCCCGCGCGGATCTCGGTGAGGTGGTCGAAGTGCTCGGCATCGACCACCGGGCTGAGGTCGAAACGATCCTCGGACAGCCGCGGCATGAGGGCCTCGAGGCGGGCGCGGCGCTGCGTCCACGGCAAATCGCGCAGATCGTCGTCTTCGAGGATCATGACGTCATAGAGCCGGATGAAGGCGGGGAACTCCGCGAGCATCGCCCTGGACACGGTCTTGCGGCCGAGCCGCTGCTGCAGCGCGTTGAAGCTCGCCGCGCCGCCTCTCTCTCCGCCCTGATGAACCCCGCGCACGAGCAGCTCGCCGTCGAGCACCGCGTCCATGGGCAGGGCGTCGAGGAATTCGGGAAAGGTGCCGGAAATGTCGTCACCCGAGCGCGAGTAGAGGCGCGTTTCCCCTTGCTCGCCGCCGACGCGCACGAGCTGGACCCGGATGCCATCCCACTTCCATTCGGCCACGTAGTCCTCGAGATCGACGATGGTATCGTCCAGCGGGTGGGCGAGCATGAACGGGCGGAACAGGGGCAGGCTGCCGGTATCCGGCGGCGGCGCTCCTTCGGCAGCCCAGGCGAAGAGCGCGCGGTAGGGCGGGGCGAGGCCGTGCCAGTACTCCTCGACCTCCTCCACGCCGACATCGAAAGCCTGGGCGAACGCGATCTTGGCGAGCCGGGCCGAAATCCCGATCCGCATCGCGCCGGTGGCGAGCTTCAGCAGTGCGAAACGGCCGGAGGCGTCGAGACGATCGAGCAGGGCCGGCAGTTCGGCGAGGACGCTCCTGCGGGTCATCGCGGTGAGCGCCTCGACCGCTTCCGAGACGCTTGGCGGATCGGGCGGCGATTCGCCGGCCGGCCACAGCAGGCTTGCGGTCTCGGCGGTATCGCCCACGAAATCGCGGCTCAGGGTCCAGAGGACGGGGTCGACCCGTTCATGCATCAGGTTGCGGATGGTGCTCGCCTTGACTGCCGGGAAGTCGAGCCCGCCGGTCAAGGCGGCGAGCGCCCACCCGCGGTCGGGATCGGGCGTTGCCTGCAGATAGTCGGCGATCAACTGCAGCTTCTCGTTGCGGCTGCGCGTGTAGACCAGCGCGTCGATCAGGGCGGCGAACGCCTCCATCAATCCTGGCGCCCCTCAGTCATCCTCGTCCTCGTACCCGACCAGCGCCAGCGCGCGGGCGCGGCGTTGGTGGAGCTGGTGCCAGCGCAGCAGCGCCTCCTCGCGGCCGTGGGTGATCCAGGTCTCGTGCGGGTCGACCTCCTCGACCGTGCGGGTGAGCTCGCCCCAGTCGGCGTGGTCGGAGATGACCAGCGGCAGCTCGACGTTGCGCTGGCGGGCGCGCTGGCGCACGCGCATCCAGCCTGACGCCATGGCGGTAACGGCCGAGGGCAGGCGGCGGCTCCAGCGGTCGTTGAGCGCGGAGGGTGGACAGACGATGACGTGCCCGCGCATGTCCTCCTTCGTCGCGTCGCTAACCAGGCGCAGTTCGCCCAGATCGACGCCCCAGTCCTCGTAGAGCCGGCACATCCGCTCCAGCGCGCCATGGACGTAGATCGGCTGGCTATGGCCGGCGCGGCGCAGCTCCGCGATGACCCGCTGCGCCTTGCCCAGAGCATAGGCGCCGACCAGCACGCAGCGCTCGGGGTGTGCGGCGAGGCGGTCCAGCAGCTTGCCGATCTCGACTTCGATGGGTGGATGGCAGAACACCGGCAGGCCGAAGGTCGCCTCGGTGATGAAGACGTCGCAGGGGGTCACGTCGAACGGCGGGCAGGTCGGATCGGGGCAGCGCTTGTAGTCGCCGGTGACCACCACCCGCTCGCCCGCGTGCTCGAGCAGGATCTGCGCGCTCCCGAGCACGTGCCCGGCGGGAACGAACGTCGCGTCAACGCCGCCCGGCAGGCGGATCGTCTCGCCGTAGCCCACCGGCAGGGCGCCATCGGAAGTCGCGTAGCGCAACTTCATGATCGCGAGCGTCTCGGGCGTGGCGACCGTCCGCCCATGCCCGCCGCGCGCGTGATCCGCATGGCCGTGCGTCACCAACGCGTGGCCCACGGGCTCCGAGGGATCGATCCAGCAATCGGCGGGAACGACATGGATGCCGCGCGGCTCGGGCCGGATCCATGCGAAGTCTTGCGCCATGCGACTCAGAATGACGGGCGATGCCGGGCGGTTCCAGAGGCCTGGTGCGGACGGAGGCGCAGTGAGCCTCCGCCCGTTACCGCGGTCCGCCATTGGATCGCAGGTGGTGAAGAGTCTCCGCGGTTCTGCGCGAGCTTACTCTTCGCCTCTGTCCACGCCCTCGCTGGCGTCGGCTTCCGGCGTCGGGGCGTTCTTCGTCACCGGCGCCTTCTTCGCCTTCCGCTTCGGCTTGGCCTTGGGCGCTGCAGGCGTGAGTTCGAAGGCGGGCTTGCCCTCCTTCACGCTCACATGGACCTCGCCGCCGTCGGCGAGTTTGCCGAACAGCAGTTCCTCGGCCAGCGGCTGCTTGATCTTCTCCTGGATCAGGCGGCCCATCGGCCGTGCGCCGTAGAGCTTGTCGTAGCCCTTCTCGGCCAGCCAGCCACGCGCATCCTTGTCGAACTGGATGTGCACGTTCTGCTCGGCGAGTTGGAGCTCGAGCTGGAGGATGAACTTGTCGACCACCCGCGCGACGGTCGCCTTGCCGAGATAGGCGAAGGGTACGATCGCATCGAGTCGGTTGCGGAACTCGGGCGTGAACATGCGCTTCACCGCCTCTTCTCCCGCGTCTTCCTTGCTGACGTTGCCGAAGCCGATGCCCTGGCTTGCCATGTCCGCCGCACCGGCATTGGTCGTCATGATCAGCACGACGTTGCGGAAGTCGACCGTCTTGCCATGGTGATCGGTCAGGCGGCCGTTGTCCATCACCTGCAGCAGGATGTTAAACAAGTCGGGATGCGCCTTCTCGATCTCGTCGAGCAGCAGCACGCAGTGCGGATTCTGGTCGACCGCATCGGTCAGCAGGCCGCCCTGATCGTAGCCGACATAACCCGGGGGCGCGCCGATCAGGCGGCTGACCGAGTGGCGCTCCATATATTCGGACATGTCGAAGCGCTTCAGCTCGATGCCCATGATGCTGGCAAGCTGGCGCGCGACCTCGGTCTTGCCGACGCCGGTCGGCCCGGTGAACAGGAAGCTGCCGATCGGCTTGTCCGGATCGCGCAAGCCAGCGCGGCTGAGCTTCATCGCGGTCGAAAGGCGCTTGATCGCCCCGTCCTGCCCGAAGACGACGTGCTTGAGGTCGCGTTCGAGGTTTTCGAGCGCCTTCTTGTCGTCGCTCGAGACGGTTTTGGGCGGAATGCGCGCCATCGTCGCGATCACCGCCTCGATCTCGCGCGCGGTGATCTTCTTCTTACGGCGGCTCGGCGGCACAAGCATCTGCATCGCGCCGACCTCGTCGATCACGTCGATCGCCTTATCGGGCAGCTTCCGGTCGTTGATGTAGCGCGCCGAGAGCTCGACCGCCGTCTTGAGCGCATCGGGCGTATACTTGACGTTGTGATGGTCTTCGAACGCGGTCCTGAGGCCGCGCAGAATCTTCACCGTATCCTCGATCGTCGGTTCGTTGACGTCGATCTTCTGGAACCGGCGCAGCAATGCGCGATCCTTCTCGAAGTGGTTGCGGAATTCCTTGTAGGTGGTCGAGCCGATGCAGCGGATCGCACCGCTCGACAGCGCCGGCTTGAGCAGGTTGGAGGCGTCCATCGCGCCGCCGCTGGTCGCGCCGGCACCGATCACGGTGTGAATCTCGTCGATGAACAGAACCGCGTCGGGCATGCCTTCGAGCTCGTTGACGACCTGCTTCAGCCGCTCCTCGAAATCGCCGCGATAACGCGTGCCGGCCAGCAGCGCGCCCATGTCGAGCGAATAGATCACCGCGTCCTTGAGCACTTCGGGCACTTCGCCTTCGACGATCTTGCGCGCGAGGCCTTCGGCGATCGCCGTCTTCCCGACGCCTGGATCGCCCACGTAGAGCGGGTTGTTCTTGCTCCGGCGGCAGAGGATCTGGATCGTCCGGTCGACTTCGGGCCCGCGGCCGATCAGCGGGTCGATCTTGCCGGCCTCGGCCCGCGCGTTGAGGTTGACGGTGAACTGGTCGAGCGCCGTCTCCTTCTTGTTGTCGGCCTTCTCTTCCGCCTTGCCGGCTTCGTCGGCGCCCTGCGGTGCGCGGCTTTCGAGCTGCTTGCCGCCCTTGCCGATGCCGTGGCTGATGAAGCTCACCGCATCCAGCCGGCTCATGTCCTGCTGCTGCAGGAAATAGACCGCGTAGCTGTCGCGTTCGGAGAACAGGGCGACGAGCACGTTGGCGCCCGTCACGGTGTCCTTACCGCTCGACTGCACGTGCAGGATCGCGCGCTGGATCACCCGCTGGAAGCCGGCGGTCGGCTGCGGATCGCCTTCGTCCTCGGTCTTGAGCGACTGGTACTCCTGATCGAGATACTGGCGCACCGCCTCACCCAACTCGTCGAGGTCGACGCCGCACGCAGTCATCACCTGCGCCGCGTCCTCATCCTCGACCAGCGCGAGCAGCAAGTGCTCGAGCGTGGCATATTCGTGCCGCCGCTCGCTCGCGCTGGCGAGCGCGGCGTGGAGGGTCTTCTCGAGGGTCTGGGCGAAGCTGGGCATCTAGCGGACTTTCGTGGCGAAAAGCGGGGTTTCCCTACTGTGGGAATGTAACCGGGCGTTGTTAACCAGGCCTATATGGGAGCGGCACCGCGGATTGAGAACCGGGCGGTTCACGAGCCCGGCTTTTGGAACAGCGCGTCGGCCGCATTGCGATGGGCCGCGGCGCTCAGCCGGTGCTTTTCGACTCGCGCGATCTCGGCTTCGAGCAGGGCGATTCGCTCGGCCAGCTCGTCCTGGGAGTAGGGCGAAAGATCTTCGGCGGCGAGCTTGCTCGCAGCGTCACCCCGAGGGCGCGGACGATCGTCCTCATCCATCGGCTGCAATGTCGCAAGGCGGCGCGCTTGCTGTCAATGGGGCAGCGCGTTAGGTGCGCATGCGTGACGGCACGGCCACAGGGGGAAGGCGAATGACGGCGCACCTGCCACGCGAGATGACCGCGATCGGATACGACGCGCCGGGGAAGCCGGACGTGCTTCGGCCGGAGACGGTCCCGGTTCCGCAGCCGGGAGAGGGCGAGGTGCTGATTCGCGTCGCTTATGCCGGAGTAAACCGGCCCGACGTGATCCAGCGCCAGGGCAACTATCCACCGCCGCCCGGCGCTTCTCCGATACCCGGGCTCGAGATTTCCGGCACGATCGCTGCGGTCGGGCCGGGCGTGCCCGAGGACTACGTGGGCGAGAAGGTTTGCGCGCTCGTTTCCGGCGGGGGCTACGCCGAATATTGTCTCGCCCATATCGGCCATTGCCTGCCCGTGCCCCACAGCATGCCGCTGGCCGAGGCTGCGGCGCTTCCGGAGACGCTGTTCACCGTCTGGCATAACGTGTTCGAGCGCGGCTGGGCGCGCGAGGGCGAGACGCTGCTCGTCCACGGCGGCACCAGCGGAATCGGCACGATGGCAACGATGCTCGGCAAGGCTTTCGGACTGACCGTGATCGTCACCTGCGGCGACGAGGCGAAGTGCGCCGCCGCCCGGGACCTGGGCGCGGACCTCGCGATCAACTACCGCGCGCAGGACTTCGTCGAGGAGGTGAAGGCCTTCACCGGCGGCAAGGGCGTCGAACTGGTGCTCGACATGGTCTCGGGCGACTACGTGCCGCGCAACCTCAAATGCCTCGCGGAAGATGGGCGGCACGTGACGATCGCGGTGCTCGGCGGGCCCAGGGCGGAGCTCAACATGGCGGTGGTGATGAGCCGCCGCCTCACGCTCACCGGCTCGACCCTGCGCCCCCGATCGGACGCGTTCAAGACGCTGCTCGCGGGCGAAATCGAGAAGAATGCCTGGCCCCTGTTCGAAGAGGGCAAGCTGCGCCCGGTGATGGATCGGACCTTTCCCCTCGACGAAGCCGCGGCGGCCCACGCGCGGATGGAAGCGGGCGACCACATCGGCAAGATCGTGCTGGAAGTGGGAAGCTGATGCTGGCGCTGGGATCTTTTCTCGTGCCAAATGACTGACGCGAAACTGTCACGCTTTCCCCGAACGGTCACCGAACCGTGAATCGCCTGTAACAATTGCCTGTCATGTGCCTGACGTGAAATGCATTCGCTAGCGGAGTGCGGGCGATGGGCGAAGAACGGATCAAAGGGCTTCCAGGCGGATTGGCCGAACTGGCGGCGGTGGCGAGTCTGCCGCCCGTGAGGAGTGCGATTCCCGAACCGGTCGACGGCAAGCGGCGAAAGTTCCGCACGATCTGGATCAGCGACATCCATCTCGGGACCAAGGGCTGCAACGCCGCGATGCTGATCGACTTTCTCGACAGCACCGACAGCGAGACGATGTACCTCGTCGGCGACATCATCGATGGCTGGCGGCTGAAGAAGAAGGTCTACTGGCCGGCGGAGCACAACGACGTCGTCTGGCGCATCCTCAAGCGCGCCAAGCGCGGAACGCGGATCGTCTACATACCGGGCAACCACGACGAGATGCTGCGCCCGTTCTCGGGCATGAACTTCGGCGGGGTCGAGATACACCGCGCAGCCTTCCACGAGACGGCCGACGGGCGCCGGCTGATGGTGCTCCACGGCGACGAGTTCGACGCCATCATGCTCGCGCACCGCTGGCTCGCGGTGGTTGGGGACGTGCTCTATCACTTGCTCATGGGCCTGAACCGCTGGGTCAATCTCGTGCGCAAGGCGTTCGGGCTACCCTACTGGTCGCTGTCGAAGGTCGCCAAGCACAAGGTCAAGAACGCGGTCGAGTTCATCGGCCGCTACGAGGAGATCGTCGCCCGCGCCGCCGCCGAGCGGGGCGTCGACGGGGTCGTGTGCGGCCACATCCACACGGCGGAGATCCGCAACTTCGAGGGGATCGAGTACTACAACGACGGCGACTGGGTCGAAGGCTGCACCGCGCTGGTCGAGCACTTCGACGGGCGCATGGAACTGCTCCACTGGCCCGAGGAGATGGCGCGCCGCGCACGGTATGACGTCGTGGCCTCGGCCGCTCGCAAGGCGGCGGCATGAGCCGGATGGAGGCAGTCGTGGCCGAAGCGGACACCGTGCGGCCCTATCCGCACCGGATCGCCATCGTCACCGATGCGTGGGCGCCGCAGATGAACGGCGTGGTCCGCACCCTGGCGGCGACCTGCGATATCCTCCGCTCGCGCGGGCACGAGGTGGAGGTGATCTCGCCCGAGGGCTACCGCTCGCTGCCTTGCCCGACTTATCCCGACATTCGCCTGGCCATGCCGCTGCCCGGCGCGGTCGGGCGGCGGCTCACGGCATTGGCACCCGATGCGATCCACGTCTCGACCGAAGGGCCGCTCGGTCTGGCGGCACGACGGTTCTGCACGGTGCGCGGCATTCCCTTCACCACGGCCTATCACACGCAGTTTCCCGAATACGTCGCGCGGCGCACCGGCCTCTCGCCGGCGCTGTTCTGGCGCTACATTCGCTGGTTCCATGCGCCTTCGCGCCAGGTGCTGGTCGCAACCGAGAGCATTCGCGAGGAGCTGCGGGGGCAGGGACTGCGCCGCCTCCATCCCTGGAGCCGCGGGGTCGATCTGACCTGCTTCAATCGAGACGCCCCGCCGCCGCCAGAGTTCGAAGGTCTCCCGCGTCCGATCCAGCTCTACGTCGGCCGCGTTGCAGTGGAGAAGAATCTCGAGGCGTTCCTCACCGGCAGCTATCCGGGGACCAAGGTGGTCGTCGGCGACGGTCCGGCCTTCGCCGAACTCAGCGCTAAGTTCCCCGACGCCCATTTCCTCGGGCGCCGAAGCGGCCGCGCATTGGCCGGGTGCTATGCTCATGCCGACGTGTTCGTTTTCCCGAGCCGGACCGACACTTTCGGGCTGGTCATGATCGAAGCGCTCGCTTGCGGCACGCCGGTTGCGGCGTTTCCGGTGCCGGGGCCGCGCGATATCGTCACTCACCGGGTCGGTGCGCTGTCCGAAGATCTCGACCGCGCGATCGCGGGCGCCCTGTTCAGCGACCGTGCCGATTGCGCGGAAATGGGCGCGCGCTATTCGTGGGATGCGGCGACCGATCAGTTCCTCGCCGGGCTCGCCGCGCTCGACGCGGAGCCGCTCGCCGCCTGAGCTTCCGGAGGGCGAGGGCTGAAAAGCTTGCCCTCGCATGACGCATCGCCTAAATCGCCTGTGCAACGGCCGCTCCGCGAGGGGCGGCCCTTATATTTTCAGGACAGTTTCGATCATGGCGCAACCCACCCCGCTGATGCCGCATGCGACCGCCACCTGGCTGGTCGACAACACCTCGCTCAGCTTCACGCAGATCGCCGACTTCTGCGGCCTGCACATCCTCGAAGTTCAGGCGATGGCCGATGATCTTGCAGGCAGCAAGTACACCGGCCGCGACCCGATCCACTCGGGGGAACTGACGCAGGAGGAGATTGAGCGCGGGCAGGCCGATCCGGGCTATGCGCTCAAGATGCAGCGCGCGCCGGTCGAGGTCACGCGGACCAAGGGCCCGCGCTACACCCCGGTGTCGAAGCGGCAGGACAAGCCCGACGGCATCGCGTGGATCCTGCGCAACCATCCGGAGATTTCGGATGCGCAGATCTCCAAGCTGATCGGCACTACGCGCAACACGATCACGGCGATTCGCGAGCGCAGCCACTGGAACATCCAGAACATCCAGGCCAAGGATCCGGTGACGCTCGGCCTGTGCTCGCAGCGCGAGCTCGACGCGGTTGTCGCCAAGGCGGCGAAGAAGGCCGGCTCCGACGGTGAAGCACCTGCGCCGGTGGTCGATTCGGGCACGGACCGTGAGAAGCTGATCGCCGAACTGCGCGCCGAGCGCGACGCGAACGAGAAGGCTGCTGCCGAAGCCGCCCAGGAAGCCGAAGCCGCCGCCTGGCTCGAAGCCCGCCGCGCCGCCGAGAATGAAGGCGACGAACAGCTCTGAGGATGCCGGGCACCGCTGCGGCGGGCTCGATCTTCTGCTCCTCCCGTCATCCCGTGAAAGCTGGAATGACGGTGTGAACTTGCGCGTTGTCCCTTGTGGGACCGAATCGCCTTCAGAAAGTCCTTGCCCTCGCGCACGCTCTCGCGCATCCATGTTGACATGGATGTCAGTAAGGCGCCTTATCAGCATGCCGCCCCGTGGGACACGCCGTTCGAACCGGTGGCGCTCCCCGACCTCTTTGCGCGAACGACGGAGCGGCGGCCCGATGCACCGCTGGTCGACTTCCTCGGGCGGGTCTATTCCTACCGAGCGCTATATCAGGAAGCGCGGCGCTTTGCGGCGGGCCTGCAGGAACTCGGCATTGCGCGCGGAGACCGGGTAGGGCTGTTCCTGCCCAACGTGCCGATCTACGTCTCCGCCTACTACGGCGCGATGATGGCCGGTGCGGTGGCTGTCAACTTTTCGCCGCTCTACACGGTCGAGGAGCTCAAGCAGCAGGTCGAGGATTCGGGTACCCGTATGCTGGTCACGATCGATGCCGCGAGCCTGCTGCCGACCGCGCTGGAGGTGCTCGACCGCTCACCGCTTGAAACGCTCGTCGTCGGCCGCCTGGGGACGATGCTGACGCCGCTGAAGCGGGCCGCGCTCAAGCTGCTCGGCCGTAAGAGCATAACAGCCATCCCGGCGAGGGTTGATATCCTAGAGTGGGCCGGCATGCTGCCCAAGTGTGAGCCTGCGCCCGTCGCGCTCTCGCCCGCCGATCTCGCGCTGCTGCAGTACACCGGCGGCACGACCGGGCGGCCCAAGGGCGCCATGCTCACGCATGCCAACCTGGCGATCAACGCGATGCAGGTCGATGCGATCGACCCGTTCGACCGCGACGAGCCCGACGTCATCATGGGTGCGCTGCCGCTGTTTCACGTCTTCGCCAACACCTGCGTGCTCAACCGGACGGTTGCGAAAGGCGCCTGCATCGCGATGGTGCCGCGGTTCGACCCGAAGCAGGTGCTGCAGACGATCGAGCGCACCCGCGTCACCGCCTTTCCCGGCGTGCCGACAATGTTCCAGGCGCTGCTCGACCATCCGCGGATCGGCAGGACCGACTTCTCCTCGCTCAAGGTGTCGATCTCGGGCGGCGCGCCGCTGCCCGCACCGGTGCGCGAAAAGTTCGAGGCGGCGAGCGGCGCACGGCTGGTCGAAGGTTACGGATTGACCGAGAGCTCGGGCGTGGTCTCGACCAATCCCTACACCGGGCTGCGCAAGCCGGGCACGATCGGACAGGTCATCCCGCAGACCCGCGTGATGCTGCTCGACAAGGAAGATCCCACGAAACCCGCACCCGACGGCGAGCCGGGGGAGCTGGTCATCGCAGGACCGCAGATCATGCAAGGGTACTGGAACCGCCCGGACGCGGCGAAAAACGCCTTCGCCGATCTGGGCGGCACGCGGTGGCTGCGCACCGGGGACGTCGCCGAGATCGACGAGGACGGCTTCATCGCCATTGTCGACCGGATCAAGGACATGATCGCCGTCGGCGGGTTCAAGGTCTTCCCGAGCCAGGTCGAAGCCGTGCTGCTCGAGCACGCGGCGGTCAAGGAAGCGCTCGTGATCGGCGTTCCCGACGCCTATCGCGGAGAGACGCCCCGGGTCTACGTGACGCTGGCCGAGGACGCCGAAGCGACCGCTGCCGAGCTCCAGACCTGGCTCAACGCCCGCGTCGGGAAGCACGAGCGCGTTTCCGGCGTCGTCATCCGCGCGGAACTGCCCAAGACGATGATCGGCAAGCTCGACCGCAAGGCCCTGCGCGCCGAAGTGCTTGAGGTCGCGGCCGGCGATGACCCCGGCGACGTCGCCCCTGCAGCAGGGGCTGGCTGACCGCACCCGAAGGCACTCGGTCGGTGGTGACAGCGCCGCCCCGGCAAAGCGCGGCGTTCACTTTCGCCAATGTTGGTCGGGACTCTGCCTTAGCGGGGGCGACGGGGAATAGTTGTCGCCGGCGGCTTAAGTCTCAGGTCGCCAGCGTCAGCTTCGGTTCGCCGTCGTCGCTCGAAACGGGCGACACCGGCTTCTCCGCTCCGCGCTGGTTGGGCGCGCGGTGGGCGAAGCGGCCTTCGACTTGCGCGCCCTGCTCGATGGTCAGGGCGTCGTAGTTCACGTCGCCTTCGACCCGGGCCGATTTCAGCACGACGAGATGGCGCGCCGTGATCGAGCCGGAAATCCGGCCGGCCAGGCGTGCGGTCTCGGCACTGATCGCGCCTTCGATCACGCTCGTCTCGCCCTGCACCAGCGATTCGCAGGCGATGTCGCCTTCGATGCGGCCGTCGACGTGAAGCTCGGTGGAGGCGGACACGTCGCCCTTGATGGTGACGTCGGCGCCGATCACGGAGAACGTCGAGCTGGAAGGGGCGGAAGGTCTAGCCATCGGAATCGCTCCCGCCGACTCGGGCTCTGGCTTCTTTGAGAACATCGGGCGCTGTCTCCAGGAAGGGCCGCGGATTGACCGCGCGGCCGTTGATGCGGACTTCGAAGTGGAGGTGCGGGCCGGTCGAGCGGCCGGTGCTGCCGATCGCACCGATCACGTCGCCGGTGTCGACCTGTTGGCCGACCTTGGCGGAAAACTTCGACATGTGGGCGTACCGGGTGGTCAGACCGTTGCCGTGGGTGATCTCGACCACTTTACCGTAGCCGGACTTGCGCCCGACGAAGCTGACGCGGCCTTCCGCCGCGGCGAAGATCGGGGCGCCGACGGGGCCGCGGAAATCGAGGCCCTTGTGCATTGCGCCGTGGCCCGTGAACGGATCGCGGCGATAGCCGAAGCCCGACGAGATGTACTTGAGATTGGCGGGCTCGAACTGCGGAATGCCATCGAGGCCCTGCTCAAGGGCGGCCATCTGCGCGAGGCTGAGGCCGAGGCGCTCGAAACGCGGATCGACTTTGCCGTCGGCACCGGTCGCAAGCAGTTCGAGCGGACCACCCATCGCGTCCCGATGAGCCGAGCGCAGGATCGCCGAAGGATCGAGCCCGAGCGTGCGCATCGCCTCTGCGGCGCGTTCGGCGCGATGGTCGGCGAAGCGGGTCATCTTCTCGACCAGCGCGAGCTGGCGGGCTTCGATCTGGGCCAGCGACCGCGCTTCGGGGAAGACTGCGCTGACCTTGGCGACGGTTTCTGCCGCCTCTCCGGTCGAATCGCTGACCGGCGCCTGTCCCTTGATGTCGTCGGGCAGCATTTCGGCCATTTCCTCGAGCACCGTCTGGCGCTGCTCGAGATCCTTGGCGACGGCGGTGAGATCGTCACCGTAGGTGTCGAGCCGCTCTTCGGAAGTCGCGACTCTCGCCTCTCGCTCGAGCAGCGACATGCGGTCCGCTTCCGCGCGGAACTGGTTCCAGCCCATGATCGCGAGGCTGACCATCCATGCGACGAACGCCGCCGAGGCGATCGCCGCGGCGGTCATCTGGACGCGCGATGAAATTCGGATGAAACGGACCTGTCCCTGGGATCGCATGAAGAATTCGCGATCCGGGAACCAAGCCCGAAGGCGGTCCACCCATCCGCCTACGGTTGAGCTAGTCACCAATTACGACCCCTATGCCGTCCTTTTATCCCGGCGGGGCCGCTACCACGCGAGCCGCCGCGGGTCGAATCGTGAGACAAGGCAAAAGGGCGAATCGAACGACTCGCGGGCTGAATCGTTTCCAGGTTACGAAATTAACCCGAGTTCTTCACAAATGGGCTCAACTCCCGGCGGACGAATCCGCGCCTGACAGGCCCTGCCACCGCTGCTAGGCCATGCGCCATGGGCTCGATTGCAAGCGGCCGTTCCAGGCCGATCTCCCCCTGATGCGCGCCCGCCGAATCGGTCTGCTCGGCGGCAGCTTCAACCCCGCCCATGGCGGGCACCGCCGGATATCGCTCTTTGCCGCCGAGACGCTCGGGCTGGACGAAGTCTGGTGGCTCGTCTCGCCCGGCAATCCGCTCAAGCCCCGGGCCGGAATGGCTCCGCTGCCCGCGCGGGTGAAGTCGGCGATCCGGCAGGCGCGCCGCGCGCCGATTCGTGTCACCGCAATAGAGCGCGAACTCGGCACCCGATACACCGTCGACACGCTGCGGGCGCTGATCCGGCGCTATCCGGACCGTCAGTTCATATGGCTCATGGGGGCGGACAATCTCGCGCAGTTCCACCAGTGGAAGGATTGGCGCGGCATAGCGCGTGCGATGCCGATTGCGGTGATTGCCCGGCCCGGCTATGATGGCGAGGCTTTCGCAAGCCCCGCGATGGCATGGTTGCGTCGACATCGGGTCGAAGCTGCCGATTTCAGGAACAGGGGCGACTGGAGTGCGCCGAGCCTGGTGACATTGCGTTTCGATCCGGATCCCCGATCGGCCACGGCCATCCGCCGTGCCGACCCCGAGTGGGCCGGGCGTTACTCGCAGGTACCGCCGCGCGATCAGCTTACATTTCGCCGAATAGTCCCCACATCCCGCGGGGAGCGCGCGCAGGCGCCATGATGCGCATCGCCGCCCTCGCATTTTCTCTCGCAACCGTCAGGAGCGCAATATCCGCCTATGAACCAGGCGCAAACATCCATGCCCGAGCACGATTCGCGGCATCCGCCGGTGATTGAAGCCGAGCCGGGCTCGCTTCACGCGCTCGTCCTCACGCAACTGGAGGACGACCAGGCGCAGGACGTCGTGTCGATTCCGCTCGCGGGCAAGTCGAGCATTGCCGATCACATGGTCATCGCTTCGGGCCGTTCGACCCGCCAGGTGGCCGCGATCGCGCAGAAGCTCGCCGAAAAGGTCAAGCAGGAAGGCCATGGGCCCGTACGGCTCGAGGGTCTGCCGCAGGCCGACTGGGTGCTGATCGACGCGGGCGACGTGGTCGTCCACCTATTCCGCCCGGAAGTCCGCAGCTTCTACAACCTGGAACGCATGTGGGCCTTCGGCGACGCTCCGCCCGTGGCCGCCGGAACCGCCTGACACACAGCATGACCTCGCGTGCTGCTTCTCCGGCTCCGGCCCGAAGGGCCGCAAGGCCGGAATCGAAGCCGAAGGTGCAGATGGCCAGAGGCCACCTGCAGGGCTACCCGCAGCACCCGCAGGGTGCGAGGAAAGCCAAGGCGGCGCATGCCGCCGCCGGCGCTTGAGGCCCACGAAGGATGCTTCTGCATGTCGTGGCGCGCGGCAAGATCGGGCGATCGCCTGAAGCCGAGCTGGTGGCGCGGTACGAGAAGCGGCTGACCTGGCCTTTCAGATCCACCGAACTGCCTGAGACCGGGGGCAAAGTGCCCGATCCGCAGCCCCCTGTGCGCACCGTTCTGCTCGACGAGCGCGGCAAGCAGCTCTCCTCAGAAGATTTCGCCGCGTTGCTCGGGCGCTGGCGCGACGAGGGCGTGCGCGAAGCGCGCTTCGTGCTCGGCGCGGCCGACGGTCATTCGGCGGAGGAACGCGCCGGGGCTGACCTTCTCCTGGCCTTCGGCAAGGCGACCTGGCCGCACCTGCTGGCACGCGCCATGCTGTTCGAACAGCTCTACCGCGCCACCGCAATTCTTGCCGGACACCCCTACCATCGGGCAGGGTAGCGCGATGCCGCGTCGCGTGACGATCCTCGTCCTGATTATGACTGCCGCCGGCGGTGCGATCGGCGGTATTGCTGCCGCGCAGCGGGCCGACGGCTTCTTCGATCCCGGCGACGCGCGTGCCGCACTCCGCGAGGCGCAGCGGGAGGCGCGGGCCGCCGAACTGCGCGGGGCGCGGCTCGAAGCCGAAGCGCGCGCCGCGACGGAGGCGGCGGAGAAGACGGCGCGAGAGGCAGCCGCGCTCGCCGCGCGTATCCAGCAGGCGGAAGCCGACATCGCCGCTGCGGAGGCGCGGATCGCGCTGATCGACGGTCAGCGGCGGCAGCTCGACATGCGTCTGGCCGAGCGGCGCGAGCCGCTGCTGCGCCTCACCGCCGCGTTGCAGAAGTTCGCGCGCCGGCCGCTCGCGCTCTCGGCCCTGCGCCCGGGATCGCTGCGCGAGACGGTCTATCTGCGCGCCCTGCTCGAGACGACCATTCCCGAGGTGCACCAGCGCACCGCTGCCCTCCGCACGGAGATCGCGCGCGGGCAGCGGCTCGAGACCGAAGCGCAGCAGGCTCTCGCGGCCTTGCGTCAGAGCGAGGCGCAGCTCGGCACCCGACGGCAGAGGCTGATCGGGCTCGAAAGCCGGCAACGGCTCGCGTCGCGTCGCGCAACCGGCGTCGCTGCCCGCGAGGCCGATCGGGCGCTCGCTCTGGCGGAGGAGGCGCGCGATCTCGACGCGCTCATCGCAAGGCTTGATGACGTTAGCGTACTGCGCCGCGAACTTGCTGCGCTTCCGGGGCCCCTTATTCGGCCTGCCGATCCCGAATCGGCGCGGATATCCGCTACTGCCCGGCCGACGCCCATCCCGTCGGCGACGGCGCCGCCGGACGATTTCCAGCTTCCCGTGGTCGGGCAGACCGTGGCCGGCTTCGGCGCAGTGTCGTCGGCAGGCCTGCGCAGCAACGGCCTCTCGCTGGCGCCGCGCCCCGCCGCGCAGGTCGTCGCCCCCAGCAGCGGCCGGGTCGCCTTCGCCGGCCCTTATCGCGGCTACGGCCGGATCGTCATCATCGAGCACGAGGGAGGATGGACCAGCCTCGTCACCGGCCTTGCGCGCATCGACGTCGATGCCGGGGAGACGCTCGTCTCCGGCGCCCCGCTCGGCGTGGCGGCGGTGGAGACGCCGGTCGTGACACTCGAACTCAGGCGTGACGGAACGCCGATGAACCCGCTCGATTATGTCGGGTAGCGCGATTGGAGCCGGACCGTATCCTCATCTGGCATTAAGCCCGCGCGCGCGATAAAAGCGTTCTCGTAAAGGAGGCTTTATGGCCATCAAATTCGCCGATCTCGCCCGATCGGCTGCGCTTGTCACCGCGGTGGCGCTCATTCCGGCAACGACCGCGGGCATCGCGCAGGTGGATGGCCGTGCCGGCTCCGAATTCGCGCGCCTGTTCGCGACGTACGAGCGGATCAAGGCCAGCTACGTCGAGCCGGTCGACGACGAGACGCTGATCCGCGGCGCGATCGATGGCATGCTCGCCAGCCTCGATCCGCATTCTGCCTATCTCGACGGGTCGGACCTGCAGCGGCTCGAAACGATGATCGACGGCAATTACACCGGGCTCGGGCTTTCCGTGCAGATGGACGACGGCGCGGTGAAGATCATCTCACCGTTCCGCGGTAGTCCGGCGATGGAGGCCGGGCTCAAGGCCGGCGACTACATCACCCATCTCGACGGCGAACTGATCTACGGGGGCGATCTCGACGAGGCGGTCACCCGTATGCGCGGACCCGCCGGCACCTCGATCCGCCTGACGATCTTCCGCCCCGGGCGCGACGAACCGTTCGACGTCACGGTCACGCGCGGACTGATCGAGCTCGAGCCGGTCACGCACGAGCTCAAGCCCGGCAATATCGGCGTGATAATGGTCAACGAGTTCTCGCGCGACGTGGGGGCCGACGTCTTCTCCGCCTGGGAGGCGCTTTCCAAGGAAGCGCCCGGGGGCCTCAGCGGCCTCGTGCTGGACTTGCGCACCAACCCCGGCGGCTCGCTCGATGAAGCCGTCGCGTTGAGCGACCTCTTCCTCGAGGAAGGGCGCATCGTCTCGCAGCGCGGCCGTGCTGCGGGTGAGACTTACGTCTACAACGCCGAAACGGTCTATCGCGGGCAGATCGCCAAGGACGTGCCGATGGTGGTGCTGATCGATGCCGGCTCGGCTTCCGCCAGCGAAATCGTCGCGGGCGCTCTGCAGGATCATCGCCGCGCCGTGGTCATGGGCCAGCGCAGCTTCGGCAAGGGCAGCGTGCAGACGCTTCTGCCGCTCGGGCCCGACGCCGCGCTCAAGCTCACCACCGCGCGCTACTACACGCCGGCGGGCCATTCGGTGCAGGAAGGCGGGATCGATCCCGACATCGCGGTGCCGCAGCTTTCGGATCCGGACCTGGCCAAGCGGGCGAAGTTCATCCTGCGCGAATCGGACCTGCGTGGGCACCTCGTCAACGAAGCCGCGCTCAAGGACGAAGAGCTCGAGCGTGACCTGCGCGAGGATCCGCGCTTCACGATGACTGCGGACGAGCTGAAGGAGCAGGGGATCGAGGACTACCAGCTCCACTACGCGCTCGAAACGCTTCGCCGCACCGCACCGACCGCTCTCGTGCGCCGGAGGTAGGGCGCGTGCCGATGATCGAAACGCCCCATGGCCGGCTGGCCCAACGGCTTGCCCTGGGCGTGCCCGCACTGCTGCTCGCCGGCGCGTATCTCTCGCAGTACGGCTTCGGCCTCTATCCGTGCGAGATGTGCTGGTGGCAGCGCTGGCCGCATTTCGCCGCGCTCACACTCGCGCTGCTCTCGACCATCGCGGCGCCCCGGCGACTGTGGATCGCGCTGGCAGCGCTCGCCATCCTCGCCTCCGGCGCAATCGGTGCATTTCACGCCGGCGTCGAATACGGCTGGTGGGAAGGCGTGACGGCCTGTGCGGTCACCTCGGAGGCCGGCACCGGCGACCCGCTGCAAGCGATCATGAACGCGCCGATGGTCCGCTGCGATCAGGCACCCTGGACGCTGGCGGGCATTTCGCTGGCAGGATGGAACTTCCTCCTCTCGGGTGCCGGCGGCGTCGCGATCCTCTGGTTGCTGGCGAAGGAGCGGCGCAGGTCATGACGAAGCAGGATATCGCGCGGATGATCCGCGTCGACCAGGCGGGCGAGTTCGGCGCCACGCGCATCTACCAGGGGCAGCTCGACGTCATCGGGGACCGCGGCCCGCACGCGGCCGAGATCGCCGAAATGGCCGAGCAGGAGAAAGGGCACCGGACAAAGTTCGACGCTCTAATGGCGCGGCGCGGTGTGCGTCCGACTGCGCTACAGCCGTTCTGGTCGGCAGCGGGGTACGCGCTTGGCGCGGGCACGGCGCTGATCGGGCCCGAGGCGGCCATGGCCTGCACCGCGGCGGTCGAAGAAGAGATCGACCGCCACTATTCGCAGCAGCTCGACCGGCTTGCGGAAAGCGGCGCCGATCCCGAGCTCGCGGCGATGGTCGACGAGTTCCGCGAGGACGAGCGCGCACACCGCGACGCCGCGCTCGCCGCAGGGGCAGAACGGGCGCCGGCTTATCCGCTGCTCACCGGCGCCATCCGCCTCGGCTGCCGCGTTGCGGTCAAGCTAGCCGAACGGGTCTGACGGGGCCCCGGGGCGGGAACCGCTTTCGCCCTCCGCACGCTTCATATAGAGTTCACGGCCTGCGCCCGAGGGGTGATGGGCCACGTAGATTAGGATAGCCATCGCATGAAGTCGCTTTTCGCTGCATTCGCGCTTTCCGGCGCCGCACTATTCGCCAGTCCGCTCGCGGCACAGGCGACCGCGGAGGACGTTCCTGACGATGTACGCATGTCGGTCGTCTATGGCGAAGATGCCGCGCCGCCGTGCCCTGAAGGGGAAATCTGCGTCGTTGCCCGTCTGCCCGAATCAGAGCGTTTCCGTATCCCGGAAACACTACGCTCCAGCGACGACCCCGCGAACACAGCCTGGACCCGGCGCGTCGAATCGCTCGAGATGATCGGCGACTTCGGTACGCTCTCCTGCTCCACCGCCGGCGCAGGCGGTTTCACCGGCTGTACCCAGGACCTGATCCGCCGCGCCTATGGCGAGCAGGCGACGAGCGCGAGCGTCCGCTTCAGCGAACTCATCGCCGCCGCTCGCGCGGAACGCCTGTCCACCATCGACGAATCGGCCGCTGCCGAGCAGGAACGCGTCGAGCAGATCGAACGCGAATACATGGAACGCCTCGAACGTGAGCGCGAAGCCGAACTGCCCGACGAGCAGAACCCCGAAATCCTGCCCAGCGAAGACGCCGAGCCGATCATGGACGCTCCTGAACCGCAGGAAACGCCGCAAAGCTGAGGCGGCGTTAACTCTCCTGCGCTAAGGCCGGCGGTATGACCACGCGGCGCACCATTCTCACCGTCTTCGGCACCCGGCCCGAAGCGATCAAGCTGTTCCCGCTTATCCACGGGCTGGAAGGCGACGAACGCTTCGTCTCCCGCGTCTGTGTCTCAGGGCAGCATCGCGGAATGCTGGACCAGGTGCTGGAGATCTCCGGCATTTCGCCCGATCACGATCTCGACCTGATGCAGCCGGACCAGACGCTCGACGCCCTGACCGCGCGGCTGCTCCTGGGTATCGGCCAAGTGCTCGATATCGAACGGCCGGATGTCGTGGTGGTTCAGGGGGACACCGCGACCGCAATGGCGGGCGCGCTGGCGGCATACTATCGGAAGATCCCCGTCGCGCACGTCGAGGCGGGGCTGCGAAGCGGCGATATCCACCATCCCTGGCCGGAGGAAGTGAACCGCAAGATCGTCGGCAGCTTCGCCGCGCTCCACCTCGCACCGACCGAAACCGCAGCCGAGGCGCTGCGGCGGGAGAATGTCGATCCCGCGGCGATCCACGTCACCGGCAACACGGTGATCGATGCGCTGCATTGGATAACGGGCAAGATCGCCCGCGAGCCCCTGCTCGCCGCGAACCTGATGCCGCTGGAAAATCGCTTCGCCGGCCGCAGGATCATCGGAATGACCACGCACCGGCGCGAAAACTTCGGGCAGGGGATGGAGTCGATCGCGAATGCCGTGTCGCGTCTGGCGGCGCGCCGCGACGTGGCGGTGATCTTCCCCGTGCACCTCAACCCCAACGTTCGCGCTGTGATGAACGAGCGACTCGCTGGCCTCGACAATGTCGCGCTGATCGAGCCGCTGGACTATCCCCATTTCGCACGACTGCTCGATATCGCGGATCTCATGCTGACCGACAGCGGCGGTGTGCAGGAAGAAGCGCCCGCACTGGGCAAGCCGGTGCTCGTCATGCGCGAGACGACCGAACGGCCCGAGGGGGTCGCGGCCGGCACGGCGAAGCTCGTCGGAACCGATGCCGACCGCATCGTTGCAGAAGCCGAACGCCTGCTCGACGATTCCGCAGCCTACCAAGCCATGGCGCGCGCTCATAATCCGTTCGGCGATGGACGGGCGGCTCAGCGGATCGTTGAGCTCCTGGCGGCCTGACTCGCCTGCGTTCGCTTCCGGTCGCGACCGGAAGCGCTCCATCGTTACCGGTATCTTTACCCCTCCGCGTTAGGCGTCGCGCGCAGACGAGTATCAAACGGAGCGGCCATGCGCGGCGAGGAAAAACCGGAAGTCTGTGTCATCGGCCTGGGGTATATCGGCCTGCCGACGGCGGCGATAGTTGCGCGGGCCAACTGCCCGGTGACCGGGGTCGACGTTTCCGAAGCGGTCGTCGAAACCATCAACCGTGGTGAGATCCATATCGAGGAAATCGATCTCGACGGTCTCGTGCGCGGGGTGGTCCAGCGCGGGTTGCTTAAGGCGTCGAGGCAGGTGCAGCCGGCCGACGTGTTCGTGATCGCAGTACCCACGCCGTTCGAGAAGGACGGGCAGCACACGCCCGACATCTCCTATGTCATGGCTGCGGCCACAGAGATCGCGGGCGTGCTCAAGAAGGGCGATATCGTGATTCTCGAGTCGACCTCGCCAGTCGGAACAACCGACGCGATGCGCGATCTCTTCGCCGGCCTGCGTCCCGACCTCAAGCTTCCCGGACTGACGTGCGACACGCCGGACGTGGCGATCGCCTATTGCCCCGAGCGAGTGCTTCCCGGGCGCATTCTCGAAGAGCTCACCAACAACGACCGCTCGATCGGCGGCATCACCCCGCGCTGTGCGCGAAAGGCGCTCGCCTTCTACAAGCGCTTCGTGCGCGGCACCTGCATCACCACCGACGCGCGCAGCGCCGAGATGTGCAAACTGGTCGAGAACGCCTTCCGCGACGTCAACATCGCCTTTGCCAACGAGCTGTCGATGATCGCCGATCACATGGGCCTCGATGTGTGGGAGGTTATCCGCCTCGCCAACCGCCACCCGCGCGTGAATGTCCTCCAGCCCGGCCCGGGCGTCGGCGGCCATTGCATTGCGGTCGATCCATGGTTCATCGTCCATGGCGCGCCCGAACAGGCGAAGATGATCCGTGCTGCACGTGACACCAACGACGCCAAGATGCATCACGTCGTCGCGCAAGCGGAGAAGCTGATCGCTGACAACCCCGGCGTGTCGGTCGCCTGCCTGGGGCTCGCATTCAAGGCCAACATCGATGACTTCCGCGAAAGTCCGGCGCGCTTCGTGGCGGGCAGACTGGCGCGCAGGTTCGGTGAACGCGTTCACGTGGTCGAACCCTATGCCGCCGAACTACCGATCGAGTTCGAAGGCACCGGCGCAGCGCTGATCGACCTCGACACCGCACTCGAGACGTGCGGCATCCTGATCGTTCTCGTCGACCACGATATATTCCGAGTGGTCCCGAACGAAGAACGCTCTCACGCGCTGATCTACGACACACGCGGGATCTGGCCGGACGCCGCCGCTACCGTTGAGCGACCGGGGCTACGACTGGCAAGCTAGCGCGCCTCAGACGCCGTAGTAGTCACGATACCAGCCAACGAACTGCCGGATACCTTCCTTCACGTCGGTCTGCGGGCGATAGCCGGTGAGTTCCTGCAGCAGTGTTGCATCGGCCCACGTGGCCGGCACGTCGCCTTTCTGCATGTCCATGAAGTTCTTCACCGCTTCGCGCCCGCATTCGGCTTCGATCGCCTCGACGAAGTCCATCAGGCGGACCTTGTCGCTGTTGCCGATATTGACGACGCGGAACGGTGCCGCGGGCGAGAGGCTGTCATGCTCCGGGATGTCGCCGGCGCTCTCCGGGCGCTCCGGCACGGCGTCGATCAGCAGGCGGATTCCGCGCACCAAGTCGGTCACGTAGGTGAAGTCGCGGTACATATCGCCGTGGTTGTAGATGTCGATCGGCGTACCATCGAGAATGCCCTTGGTAAACTTGAACAGCGCCATGTCCGGGCGGCCCCACGGGCCATAGACTGTGAAGAAGCGGAACATGGTTGTCGGCAGGTTCCACAGGTGCGCGTAGCTGTGCGCCATCGACTCGTTCGCCTTCTTGGTCGCGGCGTAGAGCGTCAGCTGCGTGTCGCACTTCTCGCGCTCGTCGAATGGCATCTCCTCGTTCGCGCCATAAACCGAACTTGTGCTGGCCATCAGCAGATGCTCGACGCCGAGTTCGCGCGCGCACTCCATCACATTGAACGTGCCGACGATATTCGCGTCGATGTAGGCGCGCGGGTTCTCGAGCGAATATCGCACGCCGGCCTGCGCGGCGAGATGGACGATCACGTCCGGCCGCTCCTCTATGGCGAGAGCGTGGAGCTTCTCGAAGTCCTCTAGCATGCCGATGTGCGCGCTGAAATGCTCGTGCTGGAGCAGCATCTGGTGCCGCCGCTCCTTGATCCTGACGTCGTAATAGTCGGTCATGCCGTCGTAGCCGACGACGGCAAAACCTTCCTCGAGCAGCAGTTTGGACAGGTGGAAGCCGATGAAGCCGGCGCTGCCGGTGACGAGCACTTTACGCATTAATTGTTCCTCTGTGTCCCTTGGAGTCCCGCAGATGCCCGACAGGACGGGCCATAGCAGACCGGATGGCCATCATTCGCCGAAGGAAATAGAAAGCGTGGAGATGCTGCCGGTTATTCGTTGACCGTACGACCAAGCTCGGCCTGACAGCGAAATCTTCATGAAGCCGCAGTCGGCCGGCAGCGTGGCATCGAGCGCGATTGTCCCGCCGCTGAGATTTCCCTGGGCAACCGGGGCGTCGCCGTCGACACATGAGACTGAGATCTCCAGCTTGTCTGCCTGCTGCTGCGGCTTCAGGTCATGTCGGCCGCTGATGTTGAGCGCTCGTGAGCGCGCCGGCAGAATGCGGCTGGCAAACACACCACCTTTGCCGCGTGCGATCTCCAGCTGAAGTTCCTCTTCCCCGCCGAGGACTTGGGCGCGGAAACCGGCTTGGTCGGCCAAGATCCAGTCGAACGGCGGGATCTCAGAACTCCAACCGTCGACCTCCTCGGAACGCTCCGCAGACAGGCGCGCATAGAGATCGTATGCCAGTTGAAACTCGCCCGCGCTGGCAAAAGCATGCACCAGCCTGCGGTCGGTCTTCGGATCTACAATGTCGTCGGACAGCCGTTGACGAATGAGACCGAGATTTCCGAGCGCTTCTTTGTCGCGTGAGGCGGCGACGAGGAAACCATCGGCCCAGTCCGGCCCGGTTCCGAGAATATCCACGAACGTGTCCACCGAGCGCGGATCGCGCAGCGCCTGCGTCAGCGCGATGTAGGCGGCCGGCCGCTGCTCGACGCGCACTTGCAGGATCTGATCCAGAACACGGATGGCACCGTCGAGATTGTCGGCTTGCAGGTGGAAGTTGAGAAGCATGCCCTGGAGAAGCGTGTCGCGGCGGCTGATCTTCGCCGCCGCGTTCCAGAATGCGGCGTTTCCGTCGCCAGGCTGTGCGGCACCAATCACCGCGAGCGCGCCGGGCACCAGCGGTTGGCGCCGATAGGCCTCCAGCGCGAGGTCGGCTATCCAATCCGCCGGCGGTTCGGCTGTCGCAGGGTTCTGCGCGAGTTGGCCTTGATAAGCGGCTTTAGCGAAATGGGCCTGTGCCGAACCATCCCAAGGCGCGATTGTCGCTGCCTTGTCCGGCTGACTGTTCTCGCCCACGATGGCCAGAGTCTGCGCCGCGGAAAGGACCGCAAGAATCGGAAATACCAGCGCAACCAACGCAAGGCGCAGGCGGCTTGGCCGTGTCTCAGCTGCGTGCGGCATTCGCATCGTCTATAGGTTCGCCATAGCCGTACCCATAGCCATATCCGTAGCCATATCCGTACGCCGAGTTGCGATCGTCGAGCTTGGTCACGATTGCACCATAGACCTTCGCATTGGCTGCGCGCAGGCGACGTAGCGCGTTGTCGATGGCGCGAATCTTCACGTCATTGGATTCGATGACGTAAACCACGCCTTGGACTGCGGTGGAAATTTCAAGCGCGTCAGCCAGACCGAGAACAGGAGGGCCGTCGACGAGGATGAAGTCGTAGCTCTGCTCAAGCTGCGCGATCAACTGGGCAAGCCCGTCGGTCGCGAGAAGGTCGGCGGGATTCGGCGGCATCATCCCGCTGGGGATCAGGTCAAATCCATGTTCCTCGATCGGTATGGTGACCGCCTGAGGTTCGCTTCCACCGACCAGCAAGCTGCTCAAGCCAGCGTCCTTCGATGCCTGCTTGCCGAGGAAATCGACGAGGGCCGTGTTGCGAAGGTCGGCATCGATCAGCAGCGTCCGCTTGCCCAACTGGGCAAAGCTCCGGCAGATCGCGACCGAGGTCAGCGACTTGCCTTCGTTCGGCCGGGTGCTGGTAAGCATCAGTGACTTCGGTGCGCCTTGCGGAGTCAGGAACGAAATATTCGAACGCGCCGCCACGTAGGCTTCCGAAAGCTCCGAACTGCGCCGACGGAGCTCGTCGAGCAGGTCATCCTGCTCCACGCGTGGAATGAGGCCGAGCGTAGGCAGGCCGAACAGGCGCTGGACGTCGTTGGGATCCCGGATCGTCCGATCCATCGTCTCACGGAGGAAGACAACGGCTGCGGCAACGGCTGTGGCGGCGAGTAACGCCAATGCCAAGTTAGAGACCAGAGAAGGTTTGAAGGGTGTCTCCGCTGGCAGGGCAGGTTGAACTAGCGTCATATTGTTCTTGCCAGCGCCAGCAGCTTCAAGCTCCTTCGAACGCTGGAGGAGTGCATCGTAGAGCTGTCGATTGGTGTCCACCTCGCGCTTCAGAATTCCATACTGGATCCCGCCACCTTGCTGCGAAAGAAACCGATCTTGGACTGCCTGCACTCGCGCCTGGAGTTCCGCCTCTTCACTACGTGCTTGACGATACGCCGCCTCCAGACCTGAGATATCGCGGCCCTCCGAAGACGCGATGGACTCCCGGATCGCCTCCACCTCGGATTGAGCGGCCTGAACTTCCGGATATGCTGGGCCAAAATTCGCGCTAAGGCTGGCAAGTTTTGCCTCCGCCGCGGCCAGCATGCTCTGAAGCTGACTTGATGCTGCGCGTGTTTCAGTCGAAGTGGCTTTCGCCCTCAACGCGCTTTCAGCGGCGATCCTTTCTGCGGTCGCTTGTGCCAACGCCTGGTTGAGAGTCGTAAGCGTATCCCCGATCAGCGATCGTGCGGCGCTGCTGCTATCGTCGTCGTTAACGCCCGTATCGACGATGACAATCTGGTTTGCGTTTGCGTAATCGACCAGTTCCTTCTCCGACTGAGCTAGGCGTTCGCGCAATTCCGCGATTTGATCTCGCAAATAACGGCGCGCGTCGATGTTGGCACCGAAGCGCTTCTCATAGTTCGCTGCTAGGAACTGTTCCGCCCAGATATTCGCGATTTCCGCAGACAGGCTGCGATTGGGACTGGAGAAGTGCACGTTCACGAGATTAGAAAGTCGAATTGGTTCGATGCTGATGTGTTTCAGAAGGATCTCGACGGCTTGGCGTCGATCAAGTGGTGCATCGGGATCGTCAGAAAAGGCCTCGCGAAAAGATTCTGACGCCGTCAAATTGGCCGCATCGACGACTGCCTCCGCCAGAAAACGTGATCCGAGGAGTTCATACTGTGTTTGAAAATACTGCTCGTCGGCTTGGAGTTCCTCGATCTCAGTCTGATCGATGTTCGTGACGTTGGCGGTCGCGCGGCTGATCTCAATAACCGCTGTGCTTCGATACTGCGGTGTCGAGAGCAGCGTCACAAGAAGACCGAGGACGAGCCCCCCTGCAAGAATTCCTGCGATCAGAAGCCGAGAATTGATAGCTTGGCGCCAATACCGCTCGAACGCAAGAATCCTCGAATTATCATCCGCACTTTCGGTCGTATCTAGCTGTGCGGAATATATAACTGCGTCTGCCATTGCGTTTCTTCTCGACCGATTAATTGCCAATGCGATCGATCAGGATCGCACTTGATGTCAGCAGGGGCACGAACTGCAGAATAGTTTCGAGACGCCGGCGTGCCGGAGAATCGCCCACTGTGACGATATCGTCGGCATAGATCTGCGGATCCGGATAGTTACCGCGCTGGATGGCCTCGATGTTGTAAACCCCAATATAGGTGGTGTCGCCCACGGTTCGCATTACGATGACGTCATCCGTCTTGGCGTATTCTGCGAGGCCGCCAGCGTTATTGATTGTCCGCGCGAGCGTCCGGGAAAGTCGCGCAGGATATGCGCCAGGCTTCTCTACCTCTCCACCGACCGACACGGTCGGCTGCGACAACTGAGTGGGAATCACGCTAACGCTGGGGTCGCGGAGAAATCTGCCCGCGAGCCGCTGGGCGATCTTTTCACCGACACCGGTTGCGGATTCACCCTCGACGTTGATGGCGCCGATCAATGGGAAATCCAGATTTCCATGATCGTCCACGATATAAGTACCGCTCAACGGTTCGGAATTTAAGACCGTGATTTCCAGCTGATCACCCGGCTGCACCCGAGTGACGTAGCCACCGTCCGGCGGTGGGAGACTGTCGAGGTCAGTTAACTCTATACCAGGCGCTCTCGCCACGGAACGATCCTTGCCGGCGCATCCGGCAAGCAGGCCGGCCGCCGTAAGGCAGACGAGGAAATACCTGATTTTTGACATTCTCTTCGTCCAATTTCGCATCTGTATCGAGCACTTACCGGAGCGCCTTCGATAAGCAAGCCCAGGCTTTCGTGAATTAGGAGCTCTGTTCGGAGTGGTGGCCTGTCCGCGTACCGCGTCGGCGGTATTCCCGTGATGAAGGATTCGCAACGTATGATCCCTTGCTGGCCCAAATTGCGAGTAAAGCTGCATAGCTCGCCATTGCCGGGACACGCAGGGGATAGTCGATGAGCGATGCGACGAACAGGATCGCCAGTGCGGTCAGTGCTGCAGCTGGCCCGAGGTGTGCACGGATTGCCGCGGGTCCGCTTCGGGCGATGGTCCACGCCCGAGCAACGAACAAGATGATCCCCAACGCGATAATCAAAGCCCCGCCCAATCCGCCGGTCATCAGCAGTTCAAGCAAATCGTTATGCGCGTGATTCACATACTGAGGTGTCAAAAGGGCGTTCGGCTCGTACATCCGGTAGACATCGTCAAATGAACCAATGCCCGTGCCCCAGGGGAAATTCTCAGCCGCGATCCTCCAAGTTGCCGGTATTAGCTCGGCTCGCATATCACCGACCGGATCTGATCCGATGAGCCGCTCGAAAGCCTTGTCACGACCGAGGCCGATTGTAACGAGTCCTAGCCCGACGAGGGCGAACACTGCCGTGACTGGTAGTGCGATGCGGCGCAAGACAGAGGGGCGGCCTCGCCGCCGTTCGCCGCCGGCGGACGAGGTGATAGCGATCGCGGCCGTCATGCATATCGATAGAACGAGCGTCAAAAGCCCGGCTCGTGATCCCGTTATGAGGATAAGGGGGGTAAGGAGCAAGACACCGGCTGCTGCGGCACCGCAGCGTCTACCTTTATTGGTGCTAAAATCCCTCCATGATCCTTTGGCTTGCTGCGCCCAGCAATATAACAGCGGAATTAGACTAGCGAGAAAGACCGCTTGATGATTGCGGTTGGCGAATAGACCGACGGGGAAGCCATGGTTAGTCAGGCTGTAGAGATAAAGGGGGCCTCGGGAGCTTCCCATCAACTGCAGCAGTCCCCAGATGGCTGTGAGCGCCCCAAGTCCGAGAACGAATGTTAGCAGCATCTCCCGTTGGCGCGCATCGAGCTGAATTCCCAGAACAAGAACGGCGCAAGGAGTCATAAGAGACATAAGCGCATTGCGGCTAGCTTGAGGATCCAGAGTCAGCGGTCGCCACACATGAAGGTCCAGTAACCCATCCATATGAGCAACGGTCTCTCGCCCAGGCAGTGCCTGCCATAATCCTGGCGGCAATGGAATGAGATGAAGGATTGTCAGTGCTACCGCTGCTGCCATTATCGCGACGAGTGGCCAATGCCTCCAAATGTGGTCGCGTGAAAGGGTGAGTAAGCCGTAGCCTAAAGCCAGTGCGGAGATTGGGCGCAGCAACCCCAGCGATTGCATATCAGCGCGGGAACTGCCGCCTGCCAGGAAGACTGCCAACAGAAATATACAAAGGACGATCAGTCGGGTACGGTCCGAAAATAGACGGGTCATTAGACCCCTTCGGTCTTCTGATCGTGTTCGACGTTTCGAGCGGCCAACCCGTGCTTCTATCATCTTGCCTCACTGTGTTGGGGAACCCGATGGGCGCCATTTGTGCTAACGACTTTGCGCCCCAATGGTGTGTGCGATGCGTCTATTTTCTCGACGCGTCTGTCAAGGCACAGGCAGCCATAACTGCTCTGTTCGCAAGACGCGCCCGCTAGCTTCATAGATCGAACAGTGTCCTCCCAATCTTGAGCTTGTAGGGGTTGTTCGACCGATGAACCCAAACCACCCCCATTGCCACCCTTCAGACCGCACCCTATGTCGCCGGCGATGGAAATCGGCACGTTCTTCATGGCGCTGGCAGCGCAAGCCGATCCGTGGATCGTGCGTGTCGCGGCCGAGTGGATCGGGTGGAAGCTGTGGATCTCCAACTGGACCGGTGTGAGCCATCCGATCCTGCACGCCTATTTCGGACTGCTGCTGCAGATTCTCGCTGCGGCGTTTGCGCGCCGGGGGCTGGCGAGTGCCTGGCCCTGGCTGTTCGTGTTCGCCCTCGAGATCGGCAACGAGCTGCTCGATTGGTCGCGGGCGCTGACCTATGGAACGGCGCGCGAAGGATTGGTGTATGAGACGATCTCGGACATCCTGTTCACCATGGCGTTGCCGTCCGTCCTGCTCGTCCTCGCGCGCAGTTTCCCGCGGCTCGGTCTCGGCGAGCGGACCATGCCGGTCGCCGAGGCTTGCGAGAGCGACTGAGCTCTACCGGTCCAGCGCGATATCCGGCGCGTCTTCCTGTTTCATGCCGACCACATGGTACCCCGCGTCCACATGGTGCACCTCGCCGGTGACGCCCGACGACAGGTCAGACAGGAAATAGAGCCCCGATCCGCCGACATCCTCGATCGTGACGTTGCGGCGCAGCGGCGAGTTCAGTTCGTTCCACTTGAGGATGTAGCGGAAGTCGCCGATCCCGCTTGCCGCGAGGGTCTTGATCGGGCCGGCGCTGATCGCGTTCACGCGGATATTGTCGGGGCCGAGGTCGTTGGCGAGGTATTGCACGCTGGTCTCGAGCGCGGCCTTGGCGACGCCCATGACGTTGTAGTGCGGGATGACCTTTTCCGCGCCATAGTAGGTCAGCGTAAGGATGCTGCCGCCATTCGGCATCATCTGCGCGGCGCGCCGGGTCACCGCGACGAGACTATAAGCGGAGATATTCATCGTCATCAGGAAGTTGTCGAGGCTGGTGTCGACGTACTTCCCGCGCAGTTCGTTCTTGTCGGAAAAGCCGATCGCGTGGACCACGAAGTCGATTGTCTCCCAGCGGCTCTTCAGCGTCTCGAACGCGGCGTCGAGCGCGGCCATGTCGGACACATCGCACTCGAACGTGAAATCCGACCCGAGCTGTTCGGCGAGCGGCTTCACGCGCTTCGCCAGCGCCTCGCCCTGATAGGTGAACGCCAGTTCCGCGCCGTGCTCGCGCAGCTTCTGCGCGATGCCCCAGGCCAGCGACTTGTCGTTCGCGAGACCCATGATCAGCCCGCGCTTGCCAGCCATCAACCCGCTCATCTTGTTTCCTCTTTCTGCTCTTCTGCCAAGGCGCGTGCTTTCTCCGCCGCCGCACGGCGCGCGGCCGTCCGTCTGCGATCGTCGGCCTGGCCGATGCGATTCTCCTCTTCCTCGGGAGTCTCGGCCATGGCGGCGTTGAGTTCGGCGCCGATAACCATCCCTAGGCCGACGAGGTAGAAAAAGAAAAGCGCGATCATGATGCCGGCCAGGCTGCCGTAGGTCAGATCGTAGCTGAAGAAGCTGCGGATCGCCGGCGGCAGCGCCACCGTCACCGCGACCCACCAGATCGTCGTCGTGAGCGCGCCGGGCCACTTGGGATACCGCCGATCGCGGTAGGCGCTGGGAGCGAGCGTCAGGAACAGCAGATAGAGCGATCCGAACAGGCCGAAGGCGGGGATCAGCCGGGAAAGCTGCAACTGCGAGATCACGTGCGACAGCCACGGGAGATAGGCGTCGATCACTTCCTGCGCGGCGCCGATCACCACCTGTGCGATCAGCGAGAGCATCAGCAGGATCACCGCCGCCACGATCACCCCGGCGGAGAGCAGGCGGTACTTCCAGAACGCCTCAGTCGCCGCGGTGCCGTAGGCCCGGCGCAGGATGTCCCGGATCGTCTCGATCAGGCTCGACACGGTCCACAGCGCGACCAGCCCGCCGGCCCAGAGCAGCCAGCCGCTGCGCGCCTCGACCACCCGCCGCGCGACCGGTTCGATCACGTTGCCGACCATCGGGGGCAGGGCGTAGAGCACGGCATCGATCGTAGCCGCGCGCTCGCTTTCCTCGCCCACGAACGAGAAGATCGCCGCGCCGAGGATGAAGAAGGGGAAGATCGCCAGCATGGCCATGTAGGCGAGGTTGCCGGCGTGAATGAAACCATCGTTGTAAGTGCCGACGAGCACGCGCTTGGCGATTTCGAACGCACGCGTGCCCGGGCCGACATGCTGCGCCACGCGCTGGCGTAGGCCCAGGCTGGCCTCGATCGCTTCCTTGCGCCGTTCCTCGGGCGAAAGCGTGTGGATCACGCGTTCCTGAGGTTGGGGAAGGTCTTTCTCGCTCATCGGCCCGTTCGGTTGGAGGGGGCCCGGGTCAGAGTCCCAGGTCGGCGCGCGGGTTGCCGCCGTCCTGCCAGCCTTCCAGCCGCTTGGCCAGTTCCGATACGTCGGCTGGCAGCGCGATTTCGAGCCGCACGAGCTGGTCGCCGCGTTGGCCCGACTTGGCTGAGAAACCCTTGCCCTTGAGCCGCATCGTGGTGCCGCCGCTGGTGCCGGGCTTGATCGTCAGCATGACCGGGCCGTCGACCGTGGGGCAGCGGACCTTGGCGCCGTTCACCGCCTCGTCCAGCGTGATCGGCAGGTCCATGCGCACGTCGTCTCCGTCGCGGCGGAAGACCTTGTGACGGTCGATCGAAATCGTGACGATCCCGTCGCCGGCGCCGCCCGGTCCCTGCTCGCCCTTGCCCTTGAGGCGCATCTGCGTGCCGTCCTCGACCCCGGCGGGCAGCTTGAGGTCGATCGTCTTGCCGTCGGCGAGCGTGATCCGCTGGTCCTTGCGCGCCGCGGCGTCGACGAAGGGCACGCGCATACGATAGGCAATGTCGGCGCCCTTGCGCGGCGGAGGTGGGCGGCGCTGCTGGCCGAACCCGCCGCCCATGCCGGACCGGCGCGCGCCGCCCATACCGCCGCCGCCGAAGAGCCCTTCGAAGATGTCGCCGAGGTCGACGCCCTCGTCCGCGAACCCCTGGAAATCCTCCGCACGAAAGCCGCGCTGGCCGCGGCTCGCGCCGCCGGCGAATCCGCCGCCGCCCATGCCGGCGAAAGGGTTGGCCGGGTTGCCGTCTGCGTCGATCTCACCGCGGTCGAAGCGGGCGCGCTTGTCCTTGTCGCTAAGCAGGTCGTAGGCCTGCGTCACTTGCGAGAAGCGCTCCGCAGCCGCGGGATTGTTCTTGTTGCGATCGGGGTGCAGCTCCTTTGCGAGCTTGCGATAGGCGCTCTTGATGTCCTTCTCGGTCGCGCTGCGCGAAACGCCGAGCGTTGTGTAGGGATCGGCCATGGCGTGTTAGCTAGGTGCAACAGTCTCGCCGCGCAAGCGGCGTAGCGGTGGAGAGAGGCTTTCCTCCACGCATCCCGCGCGATAGGGCGTGGGTAATATCGGTGGAGACCGCGACACGGCCTCTTCGGAAAGGTCACGGTCACGTGTGACTTTCGTGCCGGAAGGCGGCGAAGCGCGTCACAGGTGTCAACACTTAGTCAGGAAAAGCCCGGTGGAAGCTGAACAGACTGCCCTTCCCGACAGCGACCCGCTGGCCCTGTTCGACGCCTGGCTGGCCGAAGCGCGCGAGACAGAGCCGAACGACGCCAACGCCATGGCGCTCGCCACCGCCACGCCGGACGGCGCGCCCTCGGTTCGCATGGTCCTGCTCAAGGGGCACGGGGCGGGCGGCTTCACCTTCTTCACCAACGCGCGGAGCCGCAAGGGGCAGGAGATCCGCGCCAATGCCCAGGCCGCGCTGCTGTTCCACTGGAAGAGCCTGCGACGCCAGATCCGCATCGAGGGCCCCCTAGTGGAGGTGAGCGCGGCCGAGGCCGACGCCTATTTCCGCTCGCGTCCGTTCGTCAGCCAGCTCGGCTCCGCGGCGAGCGACCAATCGCGCCCCCTCGACAGCCGCGCGACTTACGTCGCCCGGGTCGAAGCACTGGAGGAAGCGTGCAAGGCCACCGGCGAGGTGCCGCGCCCGCCCCACTGGACGGGCTTCACCCTGCGGCCGCAGCGGATCGAGTTCTGGCTCGACCGCCCGAACCGTCTCCACGACCGCCGGCTCTTCACCCGCGAGGGCGAGGGCTGGTCGAGCACGCTGCTCTACCCGTGACCGCCCAAGCCGCCGCCGCCGAACGCGCCGCGCTGACCCGCAGCGCCGCCTATGCCTCGATCGCGACGGCGCTGTTCCTGGCCGTGCTCAAGGGCTGGGCGACCTGGCGCACCGGATCGAGCGCCATGCTCGGCAGCCTCGCGGACACCGCGCTCGACCTCGTCGCCAGCCTCGCCACGCTTGCCGGTGTGTGGATCGCAGCGCAGCCGGCGGACGAGGAGCACCGCTTCGGCCACGGCAAGGCCGAGGCGCTGGCGGCGGTGTTCCAGGTCATGCTGATCGCACTCTCCGCCT
The DNA here is from genome assembly GCF_057657235.1 of Pelagerythrobacter sp. Soil_C_18. Taxonomy (NCBI): domain Bacteria; kingdom Pseudomonadati; phylum Pseudomonadota; class Alphaproteobacteria; order Sphingomonadales; family Erythrobacteraceae; genus Pelagerythrobacter; species Pelagerythrobacter sp. Soil_C_18. Next base: position 1,134,326 of record NZ_JBDGIU010000001.1, on the reverse strand, counting down.
CGGGCATCGCCTTCCGGGCGATCTCGCACCTGATCGAAGGCGGCGAGACCGCGGCGGCGGAGGAGGGGATCGCGGTCTCGCTGCTGGCGATCCTCGCGACGTTCGCTCTGCTCGCCTGGCAGCGCCACGTGATCCGCCGCACGGGCAGCCTCGCGGTCCGCACCGACAACGTCCACTACCAGTCGGACCTGCTGCTCAACCTCGCGGTCATCGCCGCGCTCGTGCTCGACCAGTATCTCGGCTTCTCGCGCGCGGACCCGCTGTTCGGGCTCGCCATCGCGGCCTGGCTTCTGTGGGGCGCTTGGCGCGCGGCGAGCGAGGCGATCGACCAGATCATGGACCGCGAATGGCCGGAGGACAAACGCCAGCGCTTCGTCGAACGCGCCGCCCGCCACCCGGAGCTGACCAACCTCCACGATCTTCGCACGCGCACGAGCGGTACGCGCGACTTTGTTCAATTTCACGTCGACCTCCCCGGCACCATGACCGTCGCCCAGGCGCACGAAATCATTGAACGGGTCGAAGCCGATCTCTGCAGCCACTTTCCCGAGATGGAGCTACTGATCCACATCGACCCGCAGGGCCATGTCGACGAACCGGACAACCCGCTCGCGGAGACCGACGAGTTCGAGAAGCTGGAGAAGGACGCGCCATGAAGCTGCCCTACTGGCATGTCGATGCCTTCGCCGACCGGCCTTTCGCCGGCAATCAGGCCGTGGTCATGCCGCTCGACGAATGGCTGCCCGACGATGTGCTGCAGGCGATCGGGGAGGAGAACAACTTCGCCGAGACGGCCTTCGTCGTGCCCGACGAAAGCGGCGCGGCGGATTGGGAGCTGCGCTGGTTCACCCCGGCCTGCGAAATCCGCCTCTGCGGCCATGCCACGCTCGCCAGCGGCCACGTGCTGCTCGGCCGCGACGGCGGGGAGCGAGTGACGTTCCGCACCCGGAAGGCGGGCGTGCTGGAAGTGCGGCGAAGCGACGCGGGCTACGAGCTTGCGCTGCCCGCGATCCCCACCGAGCGCTCCGACTGGCCCGAGGCCGTCGCGCTGCTCGGCGCGCAGCCGCTCGAGATCTGGCGTAATCCTGACCGCTACGGGATTTATCTGTTCGGCAGCGAGGCCGAGGTTCGCGCGCTGGCGCCCGACCTCCGCGGCCTCGGCGCGCTCGGCGACGACCAGTTCATCTGCACCGCGCCGGGCCGCGACGTCGATGTGGTGAGCCGCGTCTTCGTGCCCGGCGGCGGGGTCGACGAGGACAGCGTCACCGGCTCCGCCCACGCGGCACTCACGCCGTTCTGGGCGGCCCGGCTGGGGCGGGAAAGCTTCACCGCCCACCAGGCCTCCCGCCGCGGCGGCGACCTCACCTGCCGCCTCGAAGACGACCGCGCCTGGCTCGGCGGCCCCTGCGTGACGGTGGTTGAAGGGGCGTTTTACCTGCCCGAGTGAGAGTCGCGCGAGCTCAAGTCGCCGGATAGAGCTCCACGATATCGGCGAGCTCCTGCAGCATCGCCTTGCGCTCCTCGGCATCCGAATGACCGAGGCGAACCACGGTCAGTTTCTGCTCGGGCGAAACCAGGATGTACTGTCCCATATGGCCGATCGCCGCGAACATCGTCGCAGGCGCGCGGTCGGGGAACAGCGGGTGGCTCTTGCTCCCGCTCTCGTCGTCCAGCGGTCGGTTGAGCCAGGTCTGCATACCGTAGTGTGGGCTGCGCGGGCTTGGCGTGGTCATCAGCTCGATCCACTTGCGCGGGACGAGCTGGATGCCGCGGTAGGAGCCCTTGTTGCGCAGGAAATCGCCGAACCGCGCCCAGTCGCGCGCATTGCCGTGGATCAGGCTGCCGCCGATCAACGTGCCGCTGGCATCGAACTCCGGCACCATCGAATCCATCGCCAGAGGGCCGAACAGCCGCGTCTCGAGATAGTCCGCGACGGCGCGCCGCCGTGCCTCCGGATCGTCACTGCGGGAAAGCACGCGCGCGGCGATGTCGGCCAGGATCACGCTGGTGGCGGAGGAGTACTCGAACTCCCGCCCCGGCTCGGCTTCGAGCGGCTGACTCTCGGCCCAGTCGGCCATGTCGTCACGCCCGTCGAGGAACAGCATCCGCACTTCGGACGATTCGTATGGCGGATCGCCCCCTTCGGTATGGCGCAGGCCGCTGCGCATCTGGAGAAGCTGGCGCAGGGTGATCTCGCCGCGCGGATCGCCCGGGCGCTGCCAACGGGGCACGGGCGGCGAATCGTCGAGCGCCAGCCGCCCGTCGGCGACCAGCATGCCGATCATCACCGCCGTCACCGTCTTGGCCATCGACCAGCTGACGAAGCGTGTGTCTTTATCGTAACCCGGCGCATAGCGCTCGGCCGCGATCTCGCCGCCGTGCATAACGATCAGCGCGCGCGTCTCGCCAAGCCCTTCCTTGGTGAACAGGTCGTCCGCCCGGCGCGCAAGCTGCTCGGTCGGCGCGCCCGGCTTCTCGGTGACGGCGGCCAGCGCCTCCTCCGTGAGCGGCTCCGGCACCGGCGCAGCGTCGCTGCACGAGAGCAGGGCTGGCAGCGAGGCGAGGCAGACGATAAGGGGGGCGGGCCGCAGGCGCATGCGGCGTTCCCTCGCGCAGCACGGCAGGCTTGGCAATGGCAAAATCCGCACCCCGCAAAGGCCAACCGCGCCGCCGCCGCTGGTCGCTGGTGCTGGGGATCGTGGCGCTGATCGCAGCGGGTTTCGCGTGGTACTTCCGCGCGCCGATCACCGGATACTCGCAGACCGCGGCAGCCTATTCCGCACGCGTCGCATGCTCGTGCCGCTACCTCGGCGGGCGAAGCCTGGAAGATTGCGAGAAGGACAAGCTCGCCGGAATGGAACTCGTCATGCTGAGCGAGGATGCCGAGGCAAAGAGCGTCACCGCCCGCTTCCCCCTCCTCGCCAACGAAACCGCCACCCTGCGCGACGGCTACGGCTGCGTGCTGGAGCCGTGGGATGGGTGAACGTTGTGTTTGCGGCAGACGGAGTTCGTTTCGAGGATGGAGAGCGGGGTGTGAACTTGGAATGATCACGGCTGTGTGGCAACGAGCTGATTGCTGACGAACCGGCGATTTATGCGACGGAGTTTGACTTTTGAACTTGCCGCCCGCATCCGCGCGGCTTTTGCGACCCTGTTAAGAAATGGTTGGATGATGATTGCAATACCGCAAACGCATGATGACTTGAAAATTGCAGTGATCGGGCTGGGGTATGTTGGGCTACCACTAGCTGTCGAATTTGGTCGCATTCGTCCGGTCCTCGGATTCGACATTAACGAAGAGCGGATTGCAGCGCTATCTCGCGGTATTGATTCAACTCTGGAGACGGACGCAGATGAGCTTTCCGCTGCTAGCCAACTGCGCTTTTCCTCTGATTCTTCGGATCTCGCCGATTGCAATCTTTTTATTGTGACCGTGCCGACCCCCATCGACGCGCATCGTCGCCCTGATCTAACCCCACTTCTAAAGGCATCGGAAACGGTGGGTAGGGTTCTGAAACGAGGCGATATTGTTGTTTATGAATCGACGGTCTATCCCGGCGCGACGGAAGAGGATTGCGTCCCCGTGCTTGAGCAAGTTTCGGGGCTGACCTATAATCGCGATTTCTTCTGCGGCTATAGCCCAGAGCGAATTAATCCCGGTGACAAGGAGCACCGCCTACCATCAATTCGCAAGGTCACGTCAGGATCCACACCCCAGGTCGCCGATCTTATCGACAGCCTCTATGCATCGATCATCACTGCCGGCACCTACAAGGCGGAATCAGTTCGTGTTGCGGAAGCGGCGAAAGTGATCGAGAACACTCAGCGCGATCTCAACATCGCTCTGATCAACGAACTCGCGATCATTTTTAATCGCATGGGCATCGATACTGAGGCGGTGCTGAAGGCGGCAGGGACGAAGTGGAACTTCCTGCCCTTCAGGCCGGGTCTCGTCGGCGGCCACTGTATCGGCGTCGACCCTTACTATCTGACTTATAAGGCCGAGGCGATAGGCTACCGGCCAGAGATTATCCTCGCCGGGCGACGTCTTAACGATGGCATGGGCGCCTACGTAGCTGAACAACTCGTTAAGGCGATGCTCAAACTGCGGATTCAGGTAAACGGCGCGCGGGTTCTAATAATGGGGCTAACGTTCAAGGAAAACTGCCCCGACTTGCGTAACACGCGGGTCGTCGATGTGATCGCCGAGTTGGAGTCCTACGGGATTGATGTCGATGTCTATGACCCTTGGGCTGATGGTGAGGAGGCGAGGGACGAGTATGGACTAGAGCTTGTCAGGGAGTTGCCCGGCGCGATCTACGATGGCGTGATGGTTGCGGTGGCGCATGAAGAGTTCCGTGAACGCGGCATATCGCTGGTTAAAAGCTGCACTAAGGTTGAGCACGTGGTCTATGATCTAAAGAACATATTGCCGCGTGAGGCGGGGGCGTTGCGCCTCTAGAATCCTGACCGACTTCTTCGGCAGGTTGTCTGCTTTCGGTCACCAGAACAAGGTTCAGTCATGCGAGTTTCGATCTCCAGCGCGGATGGCCTGAGCCTGTTTTTCGCGTCGGTTTCGGGCGGTGTCTTCAGTGTAGTGTTCATGCCACCCGTTTTGGTTCATTCATGACGAAGGAGCGCCGTGCTCTCTTTTTGTTTCCCACCGATCGCATGGGCGGTGCCGAGCGGATCACGCGTACGCTGGCTGGGGAGGCTGCGCGGTCGGGGAAGTTCGACTCCATCGAATGTTTCATACTCTGTCAGAGCCGGAGCGGAACGCTCGATGGCCTCTTGCAATTCGGGAACGTCAAGCTGCATTATACCGGAGCTCCCAACGAGCGGGGGGGTATAGTCGCACTTCTGCGAATGTTTGCTCGAGCCCGCTATCACTTGGTGTTCAGTTCCCACGCCCATTTGAACGCAGCCGCGAGCGCAGCGCGATGGGTGGGGCTGCTGCGTACGAAGCGGCTTATCTCGCGTGAATCCACCCTGATTTTTGAGAGAAAGTTCAAGGGGAAGGGTCGGTTTTTTCGCTTACTGTATTGGCTCTATGGTCAGCAAGATATAATAATCTGCCAAACAGACCGAATGCGGCAGTCACTTGACAGGAATACACGCTATCGGTTTCATGATCGGTTGGCCGTAATCCCTAATCCTATTGATGTTGAGCGCATCCAGGCGGGATGCGCCGCTCCACTGCCACCGGTCGTGCGCGAGATTCCTGAGGAGCGAGTACTCATCAGCTGGTGTGGACGACTATCGGAGGTAAAAAGTCCGCTTCGGGCACTCGATGTATTAAGTGAGGTTCGACAACGGGGTTTTGACAAAGCGCATTTGCTTTTCATTGGCGAAGGCCCGATGCGAACGGAGTTAGAGGAGCGAGTGCGGGAACTGGGTGTCGGAGAGTTTGTGACATTTGCCGGCTACATGGCGAATCCGGTTCCTGCCTTCACCCGGTGTAGACTGGGCTTGCTGACATCGGACATAGAGGGTTTTCCCAACGTCATACTCGAAATGCTCGCCTGCGGAATTAGGGGGATCGCGACCACGGATTGCGCGGGGGGGTTGGACGGGATTCCATCACTGCAAATAGCGGAGGAGTTCACGGCCCTTGCTCTTGCTGATGCTCTGGAACGGGCCAATGCATGCAAACGAAATGCATCGGTTTCGAGGTTCTTAGAAACCCGAAGTCCCTCAATGTATTTTGAGAATATAGTGGAAGACTCGTAGATGTCAGATTTAAAACCCATCCGATCCCCGCTAGCGTCACTGCGGCCGCAGGTGCTATTTCTAATATCGACTATCTTATATTTTTTCCCATTTGCGGTGGGGTCATTTGAGTACTTATCACCGTTAGGAGGGCGGCATACATATTACTATCACGCGAGTACTCTAACGGTAGTGTTATTTGCCTTTGCATGTCTTGCAGCGTCTATACTGCTGGTGAAAGACAGGCAGGTTAATCTATTTGTCGACCATGATTATAGATATGAAAATTTTACCGTAGCTGCACTTATTGTAATAAGTGGAATGTATGTTGCTTTATTCTCACCAGATCTTTATTCATATAATAAAGCCGAAGTTTTGGAGGGGACAAGCAGAGTAAACTATATATACTATTATTCATGCGGTCTTGGGGTTATCTACTCTTTGATGACTGGTTGGCGAAAAAATATTCTCCTTATCGCACTCGGTTGTCTCGGGCTTATTACAACCCTCTATATAGGACATCGGTCTTACCTAGCTATAACGGCCGGAGGTGTGGCTTATCTATTCTTCAGGAATAAATCCATTCTTAGAGTTAATCCGCTACATATTGTATTGGCGCTATCAGGAATTCTATTCCTCGCAGTTTACAAATCAATATATGTTGCTATCAAGATGGGGGATTTTGCAGCAGTAAGGGATAGATTGCTTGAGAATCCTTTAATAGATAACGCATTAGTAGGGCTTGAGCAGTTTATAACTTTTGCTCACTTAGACTTTATCGTAACATATGATTATACGCTTCCTTGCACGAATATATGGAAGCTGCCTATCGCTTTTATTCCATTCGCGGATGAACTAATAGATATATCATCTTGTGGATATAATGCCCAGGTGCAGCAAGTTTTTTTCTCATCTTACTCAGGCGGGGTCGCTGCAAATATATGGGCAGAGTTTTTCGCGAACTTTGGTTATGTGGGAATACCGCTAGTAATTATATTAGTGATAATATTCACAAGAACTATAGAATACGTAATAAACACTATTAATAGTCCGCTAATTAAATCCGGTCTTATTATGGCTATAGTTGAATTAACTATATATATCCAGCGGAAGGAGATGATGGGCGCTGTGGTTTCCGCGAAGCGCGTGGTATTGGTGGCTTTACTTGCTTATGCTGTTGCGTTGGTGCTCCGTAGCCTTTCTGCTCCCAGGCGAAGGTTGTTGCGAGCAGAACGGTGAATCCCCGTGATTCAGTTGGCGCGGAGCTCGCATATCACGAAAGTTGTTGGAGGGCATTGCGCAGGCTGCGCGACGTCGCAGAGGTATATTGGCAATGATGCGCCGTAGCTTCTTCTTGCTCCTGCTCGGAGCAGGGGGGGCGCAACTCATTACGCTTGGTTTGCTCCCGATCATCGGGCGCCTCTACAGTACCGAGGCGTTCGGGCACCTGGGTGTGGTCATGGCGGTTGTGTCGGTGAGCGCGGTCATCGTTCATGGTCGGTATCAAATGGCACTACCCGTGGTGGAAGATGAGGACGAAGCGATGTCGCTCCTCGGTCTTGCTACCGTTCTGGCGCTTCTGCTTAGCTTTCCGGTAGCAGCGGCGGCGACATTCGTGTCCGCCAAATCACCCGAGACCGGGCACTTCGGTTCGACGTTGGCGTGGGCCGGCGTTTTGACTTTTCTGACGGCGTGGCTGGATATCGCATCCTACTGGCGAAGTCGGCGCGGACGATTCGCCGTCACCGCGAGAAACGGTCTGGCGCGCAGCGTGATGACGGGGGCGGTGCAGATCGCCTCTTCCTCCCTGGTGTCGCTGGGCTTGTTGCTTGGCGCTTTCGTCGGTGCGCTTACTGCAGCAGCGCTGTCGGTCATGGATATCATCCGCAACGACCAGACCGTTCTGCGGAAACTCGAATGGCATCAGCTCGCTAAGGCTGCAAAGCGGCACATCCATCATCCTCTCTATGGAATGCCGCAGGGTTGGATAGCCAGCATGTCATGGAACTTGATGCCGATACTCCTTATGCGATATATAGGAGCATCGGTGACGGGGCAGTATTGGATAGCGTACCGGCTTCTTGTGGCACCCGTCGCGCTTTTCAGCGGCGTTTACCGTCAGGCCTCTTTCCCCCATTTCGCAAGAAGAAGTAGGCGCGAGAGCGGCGGAATAGCGGTCCGTCACGCGCTGATGATCCTTGCCGCTGGTCTAGCGCCGGTTTGGGTTCTCCACGAGCACGGGGAGTTCCTATTCTCCCGGCTGATGGGAGAGAAATGGGAGTTTGCCGGAACGATCGCGGGCTGGATGGCAATCGGTATCCTAGGCGATCTCTTCAAAATTCCGATTCAATGCCATTTGCAAAGCCATGCGCTGCAGCGCCGGTTGCTCGTATGGGAGGCCTCGGTCATGGTGGCGCGCTATACCGTTGCCGTCGGCTTTGCAGCCAACGGTGAAGCCATCGAAGCTGTTGCGTCATTCTCGGTCATAGGATGTGGCGCTTGGCTAGTATTCCTTGCAAGCGAAAGTTTTCTTGCCAGACGATCGGGGAGTTAAGCGTGCTTCGTTTATTAAAAGCTCTATGGTCCCGCATCGTTGACCTAATCGTGCTAAGTACGAGAGGAGGGGTTGCTCTGGCTCGGCGCAAAGGTGTTGTAGTAGGTGACGACTGCCGTATCTATATCCGGCATTTTGGAAGCGAGCCATTTCTCATAAAGATTGGCGATAGGGTTACAATTACGTCTGGCGTCCGAATTGTGACTCATGACGGAAGTACAGGTTTGGTCCGGGACGAAAGCGGGCGGCGCTACCAGTATTTTGGACCGATTAGTATCGGAAACAACGTCTTCATCGGCGTCAACTCGATCATCCTACCAGGGGTGACGATCGGCTCAAATGTGGTCATCGGTGCCGGATCTGTGGTTACGCGCGACATCGAAGACGGAGTGGTGGCGGTTGGCAATCCCGCCAAGATCGTGGGGAGCTTTGATTCTTTCGCATCACGTATTCAGAGAGACTATGTCAATGACCGTGAGCTCGATGGTATTTCGGATTATCGACAGAGGGTGGAGCGAGCGATGGAGATATCTACCGCTCTCGCAGCGAAGCCGCATCGCTAAGATATTACCGTGCGCAGCCGCCCGACGACAGAATGATCTCTCATGAAGCGTGCGTTCGATCTGGCTATTTCGCTGACCCTCTTCCTGCCGGCCGCGGCTGTCTGTGTGATCGCGGCCTTTTTTTCGTGGCGCGAGTTCCGCGCGAACCCGTTGTTCACCCAGTGGCGGGTGGGTAAAGATCAGAGGCTCTTTCGGCTCTACAAGATCCGCACCATGCCGCCGCAGACCGGCGATCTGCCGTCACATCACGCCCCCGTGGTCGCCATCTCGCGGTCGAGCGCGCTCATCCGCAGGTTCAAAGCCGACGAACTTCCGCAGCTCATCTGCGTGATCCGCGGTGACATGAGCCTCGTCGGCCCGCGTCCCGGCCTGCCCTCGCACGCCGAACTAGTCGCCGAGCGCGCCGCGAACGGCGTGTTCACGGTGCGCCCCGGCATTACTGGACTGGCCCAAGTCCAAGGCGTCGACATGTCCGATCCGCCGCGCCTTGCCGCGCTCGACGGCGAATATGTTCGCACACACTCGATGGCACTCGATCTCGCGATCCTGGCGCGCACCCTCCGCGGGCGAGGGCATGGCGATGCACGGGTGGTTTAAGGGATGATCTCTATCATAGCGTCTTCGACGATCGCTTGCGGGGGAATTGGCCAGTCAATGTGTGACACTGCCGCAAAGCGATCGCCCGAATAAGCTGCGTCGCCCAACAAGCTTTCGCCGCGGCTACCCATCGCCTGGCGCAGCAGTGTGCGTCCAACGCGACCGATGGGGAATAGGCGCCGGCTGTGACCTGCCGCTGCCAGCATTCGCGCATAGAGTTCCGCGCTCGATAGCGGCGGTGAATCGGTGACGATAAAGACACCACTGCAGCGCGCCCGTATCGCGGCAAGGATCGCGGCGGCGAAATTGTCCACATGCATGACGCTGCGCCGGTTTCTGGTCCCCGCAAGCGGCAACGGGAGGCCAGCGCGTGCCATTGATCGCAGCAGCGCGAACACCCCCCCGGCGTCGGGACCAATCAGGATCGGCGGCCGCAAGATGGCGAGGGCACCATAGCTGCACTCATGCGCCGCCTGCAGTAGGGCGTCATCGCCCTCGCGCTTACTCCGCCCATAGGCGCTAGTTGGACGACCACAATAGTTATCGGTGACGGTCTCACCTGGAGCTGTCTTGCTGACTAGCGCCGCAACACTGCTGACATGGAACATGGCGGCATCCGTGGCGCGCGCGCTGTCCAGCAGATGGAGCGGAAGTGCGACATTCGCCTCTCTGGCAGCCGCGCCGTGACCATCTTTGTTGCCCGCACAGTTGACCAGCGCGTCACATCCCGCAAGCACCGCTCGCAGCACAGATGGCGCCATATCGCTGCGACCGATGGGCACAACGTTTACGCCTTGATTTGATAGGAATCGGATGAGATGGCGGCCAACAAATCCATTCGCGCCGGCGATCGCAATGCGCATAATCTGTCCTGTCGTTGTCATTAGCGCGGAGAGTGGACGGCACCGCGTTTGCAATCCGAATCCGCACCCCGTCAAGCTCATTGCGAAGGACGATGACAAATGACTAGGATATTGCTCAACGGGTCACACGCGCACTACCTGTACAACTTTCGTTCGCGGCTAGTCGAAGACATGATTGCGCGGGGGCACGTCGTCCATGTCTCCTCGCCTGACCTGAGCGGAGCGGTTGCTGACCATTTCCGATCGCTTGGCGCGGTGCCACACGATGTCCCACTCAAGCGGACCAAGGTGTCGTTCCTGGGTGATATCATTTACTGTCGCTTTATTCACGGCTTGATCGGAGAGGAGAAGATCGACTTCGTCCTCAACTATACGATAAAGCCAAACATCTGGGGCAGCATCGCCGCGCGCCTGGCCGGTGTGCGCTCTGCGAGCATGGTGACTGGACTGGGCTTCGCCTTCATCAGCCGTAAAGGGCTCATCCGCCGGCTGACACAGATAATTGCGCAGCGCTTGTACCGGATCGCGGTAAATGCCAACACTCACGTCATCTTCCAGAATCCAGACGACAAGCAAGATTTCATTGTTGCCGGGTGTCTGTCTGAGCCAGGCAAGGTGATCATGACCAACGGGTCTGGGGTCGATCTTCACCAATACTCTCGGCAGCCTCTGCCGGAAGTGCCGATCTTCCTCACAATCGCCCGGCTCCTCTATAGCAAGGGTCTCAGTGAACTGGCTGAGGCAGCGCAAATCGTGCGCGGCGTGATTCCGGAGGCGCGCTTCCTGTTCGCGGGGATGTTAGACACCGGACCAGATGCGGTAAGTCGCGAACAGCTCGACGTGTGGATTGCGGGCGGGGTCGAATATCTAGGCCATCTCGACGACGTGCGGCCGGCGATCGCGTCGGCCTCTGTCTTCGTGCTACCATCGTGGCGTGAGGGAACTCCGCGCACGGTCCTAGAAGCGATGGCTGCAGGACGACCGATCATCACGACCGATGCACCTGGATGTCGCGAAACCACGATCGACGGCGAGAATGGGTATCTTGTTCCCGTTCAGAGCGCGCAGGCGCTCGCGAAAGCGATGATTGTCCTCGCAAGCGATCCGAAGAAGCGCCAGAAAATGGGCGACGCCAGCCGTCGATTGGCTGAGGAGAAATACGATGTCGACAAGGTAAACGCGCAGCTGCTCAATGAGCTCGGGCTGTAGGATGACCAGGGTAGAAGCGAGCTTCAGCTTCTCGTCGCTTCCAGCCGTTCGACCCACCCTGCGCCGGGAACATATTCCGGGACAAGCCGGCTTATGATCTGCACTGCGGTTGTGCCGTTACCTTTGCCGCGGATGGTCAAATCGAGCTTCTTCAGTTCGCGGTCGAGTTCCTCCCACGACCACAGTCTCTCGCGTGCCCGCATAATTCGCGGATGACTAGTCGGTTCGGGATTATCGCCGATCAACAGCTCTTCATAGAGCTTCTCCCCTGGCCGCAACCCTGTTTCCACGATCTCGATATCCCCGTCCACATTGTCCGCATCACGGACACTGAGGCCTGATAGACGGATCATCGAACGAGCGAGATCGGCAATATGCACTGGCTCGCCCATGTCGAGCACGAAGACCTCACCGCCCTTCGCCATTGCACTCGCTTGAATGACGAGCTGCGAAGCTTCGGGAATAGTCATGAAGTAGCGGGTGATCTCACGGTGGGTCAGCGTCACTGGGCCGCCTGCAGCAATCTGCGCTTTGAAACGCGGAACGACCGACCCACTCGACCCGAGAACATTGCCGAAACGCACCATGCTGAACACAGTATCGACACCCGGTTGCGCCGCGCGCGCCTGAAGGATGAGTTCACACACCCGCTTTGATGCGCCCATGATGTTCGTCGGGCGGACCGCCTTGTCTGTACTAATCAGGATGAAGTTGGCGACACTGACTTCCTCTGCCGCCATGACACTGTAAAGTGTCCCCATGATATTATTTCGGAGACCAGAGACCGGATTCGCCTCGACCAGCGGCACATGCTTATAGGCCGCGGCGTGAAAGACGGTTTGCGGACAATAATGCGAGTAGACCCGGCGCATCGACGACCGTTCTGATACATTTACCAATTCGGGCACGACGGATACCGAAATATCCTGTTCGAGCATCAATTCGCTGAGCTCCTGCTCGATTGCATAAAGTGCATACTCGGACTGTTCGAGAAGGATCAGGCGTGCGGGACGGCAGCGAATGATCTGGCGACAAAGTTCACTGCCGATCGACCCTCCGGCACCCGACACCATCACCGTTTTGCCGACGATGGTCTTGCCCATTAATAATTCGTTTGGAGCTACGGCCTCACGGCCTAAAAGTTCTTCGATTTGTATCTCACGCAGATCGCTGACACTTACCTTGCCTTCGATCACGTTGGTCAGGTTTGGCAGTGAACGGACGTATACCTCTTCACATTGGAGCGCTTCGATGATTTCGCGGCGACGCGTGCGCGATGCGCTCGGTATTGCAAGCAGTACCTCATCTACATCTTTCTCATCGAGGACCCATCGCAGGCGGTCCGAACCAAATACCGGAATCCCGTCGAGACGCTGTCCGTTAAGACGCAGATCATCATCAAGGAAGCCGACGAGATGGACTTGCGGCTCATGCCTGAGTGATAGCGCAAGCTGCTGTCCTGCCCGGCCCGCACCATAGACCAGCACGCGTTTGGCATTCACCTCCACGGCCTTAAGCAGATCAAGCATCGTGAAACGTATTGCGACTCGGCTTGAGGCTAGCAGAAGCAGGAAAATGATGGGATGAAGTACACTTAGTGTTCGTGGCACATCCGGCAAGCGGAAGATCACGCAAACAACGATCAGCGGTATCGTCAGAGCAGCACAGGCAGCCGCCAAATTGGCGATCGTTCGCGCACCGGAAAAACGAATGAGCGCTCTATAGACACCGGTCCGCCAAGCTATTGGGTACCAGAATAGAACTGCGAACGCCGCAAACGTCGCAATAGGGATGGATATCAGATCCCACACCCCAAGGCGGAGTGAGAACGCGATCCACACCGCCGCAATGCATAGGAACCCGTCGATCGCAATCGCTAACGCTTGCCGCTGGATTCTGGGCCTTTCAATAATGAAGGTGAGCGCAGGATCGCGCAAATCACGCCAGCGGTCGCTGTCGGGCCAGACCAAGTTGCGCCAATGGTTTAACATGTTCCTCCGTGACAGTCGGCGTAGAGCACTCTTTAATAGAGTAGTACACTCTATTGCGCCTACACTGCGTCAAATGCGCCTAAGCTGCGTCAAAATGAGGTAGCAGAGCGGCGAGCGTAGCCTTCAGCCATGAGCGCTGCCATCAAATCGAGCCGCAGCACGATCTCAGCCACTCACTCGGGTTCTTCTGCCATGCCTTCCGTCGAATCGATCCATCCGCCGCCCACGACGCGTTCGCCGGCGTAGATCACGGCGGCTTGGCCCGGGGCGACGCCGTATTCTGGGTTGGCGAAGCGGATCGTGCAGGATGCGCCGCCCCCGAGTGGTCCGTCGATCGTGATCGGGACGGGCTTGGCGAGCGAGCGGACCTTGGCCGTTAGCGGTGTCCGCGGCAGCGGGCCGATGCGGTTGGTTTCGATCAGCCGTGCGGCGGTGACTGCCAGCATATGCCGGGGACCGACCCTGACGGTGCGGCTTTCCGCATCGATTCCAACGACATAGAGCGGTTCTGCCTGGCCGCCGATCTCGAGGCCTTTGCGCTGGCCGACGGTGTAGTGAACGATGCCCCTGTGCGTGCCGAGCGTCTCGCCGGTGGCGGTGTGGACGATCGGGCCGGGCTCGCCGCCTTCGGGACGCAGCGTCTTGACGATCCTGGCATAGTCGCCGTCGGGCACGAAGCAGATGTCCTGGCTGTCGGGCTTGGCCGCGTTGCGCAAGCCGGCGGCGTCGGCGAGGCGGCGCACCTCGCTTTTCGGCAGGCCGCCCAGCGGGAAGCGCAGGAAGTCGAGCTGGTCCTCGGTCGTCGCATAGAGGAAGTACGACTGGTCGCGCGCCGGATCGAGTGCGCGGTGAAGCTCCGGACCATCCGCGCCCATGATCCGCCGCACGTAGTGCCCGGTCGCCAGGCAGTCCGCGCCGAGCTCGCGCGCCATGCGGAAGAGGTCGGTGAACTTCGGCCCCATATTGCAGCGGATGCAGGGGACAGGCGTGCGCCCGGCGAGGTAATCGTCGGCGAACGTCTCGACCACTTCTTCGCGGAACGCGCTCTCGTGATCGAACACGTAATGCGCGATGCCGAGGCGGTCGGCCACGGCGCGCGCGTCGGCGATGTCGTCGCCCGCGCAGCACGCACCTTTGCGCCCCGTCGCAGCGCCGTAGTCGTAGAGCTGGAGGGTCACGCCGATGGTTTCCGCGCCGCTCGCGGCCGCCAGCGCCGCGACAACCGAAGAATCGACCCCGCCGGACATCGCCACGACGATCCGGCTCTCCCGCGCCGGGCGCGGCAGGTCGAACAGCGCGGCATGGTTCATTTCACGCGTAAAGGTGGCGGGTGCGTTCATGCGCGCGCCCATACACGGATGGGGCCATTCCATAAAGCGCCAGCCGCGCGGACGAATTCTCACCGAACGATGATCGGCTTTACCTCATGTTGACGATGTCGGGCGTAAGGCGAGTCCATGTTCGAAAGCACCATCATACCCGCCGTGGTCAACCGGCCGGCCGAAGGCGGAGCATTGCGCGCACCTCGCTGGGAGGAAATCGTCATGCGACTGGCCGCGGCGGATGAAGTGCGTCACGCGATGACGGCCGCAGGCGACCATCCGGCGGGCAATTTCGAGCGATTCGGCGAGCGCACGGACGGCGCGGGGCGCCAAAAACAACGTCTCGTTAACCTTAATAATTTAACCAATGGCAAAGACCCAGGCGGCAAGATCTTGCCGCCGCAGAGAGCGCGGTTGGCCGGCGACCGAGAGATACGATGATCGAGAACCAGAAATTCCGCCCCGCTCAGGTGATCGGCCCGCTCGGCGAGCCGCTCACGCTCGAGGATCTGCCGCCGCGCAATACGAAGCGTTGGGTCGTGCGCCGCAAGGCCGAAGTCGTTGCGGCGGTCAACGGCGGCCTGCTGACCATCGAGGAGGTGCTTGATCGCTACTCCCTGACGCTGGAGGAGTTCGCATCGTGGCAGCGCGCGGTCGACCGGTCGGGCATGCAGGGCCTGCGCGTTACGCGAATCCAGCATTACCGCGACCTCTACGAGCGGCAGTTGAAGTACTGATCCGTCCCTCCGGCCTGGCGCAAAGAGTGCGCGCAGCCCTAGCTCTCGACCCACATTTATCGTATCCTTCCGCCACGGCATGAAAATGCCGGGGAACCGCAATGCCTTGCGCTTCGTTGAACCGGGCATCGCATAAACAGGAGGATTTCCGAATGGGATGGATTATCGCAATCATCGTCGGCGGCATTGCCGGCTGGCTGGCGAGCCTGGTGATGAACCGCGACGCATCGATGGGTATCTTCTGGAACGTGGTGGTCGGCTGCATCGGCTCGCTGATCGGCAACGCGCTCGCAGGACCCCTGTTCGGTGTCGAGGGGAGCGTCCAGGAATTTTCGCTCACTGGCCTCATCATCGCGCTCGTCGGCGCGGTCGTGCTGCTGGCGATCGTGAATCTGGTCCAGCGCGGTCGCGTCCGCTAAGCGCCGCGATCTCTTGAAACACTGAAAGGGCGGGTGCGGCGAAGGCCGTTCCCGCCCTTTCGCGTTTCGTGGTCATTCGTCGGGCGCATATGCCCCCCGTCGAACTGCGCATTGCCGCACATCGCGCAGCAGTTTATTGGCGACCGGCTATTGCCAGAAGTGAGTTATAGGGGTAACACACTTCCCGGTTCCGGAAGGCTGAAACGCGATGAACTACGAAACGACTGTCACGGCCGACAGAGCCGAGGGCTATCCTACCGATCTCGATGGCGAAACGGGCGCGCACACCCCACGGCGCAGGCGGTGGATTATCATCGGTGTGATCGTGCTGGCCGTGCTCGGCGGAATCGCATTCTTCGTCACCCGCGGGGGAAGTGGCGCCAGTGTTGCCGCGGGCGAAGACCAGTCGCAACTTCCAGTTATTTCGGTGATCACGCCGGGCACGACCACGATCGAGGGCGAGATCGAGGCAAGCGGAACGCTCGCCGCTCGCCGGCCGATGCCGATCGGCTCGGTAGGTGAGGGCGGCCGTGTGGTCTCGGTGCCGGTCGATGCCGGCGATTGGGTCAACCAGGGCCAAGTGCTCGCGGTCATCGACAGCTCCGTGCAGACGCAACAAATTGCTTCCGCCCGCGCCAATATCGCTGTGGCCGAAGCCGACGCCGATCTCGCGCAGGCGGATCTCGACCGCGCGCTCCAACTGGTCGACCGCGGGTTTATTTCGCAGGCCGACGTGGATCGGCTGACTGCGACGCGCGACGCCGCCCGCGCCCGCGTCCAGGTCGCTCGCGCGCAGCTTCGCGAGCTTCAGGAGCGCACTGCCCGGCTCAACATCTACGCGCCGGCTTCCGGCCTGGTGCTCGAACGCAATGTCGAGCCCGGCCAGACTGTCGCAGGCGGCGGAGAACCGCTGTTCACCATCGCCAAGGGCGGCGAGATGGAGATGCTCGCCAAGGTGAGCGAATCCGATCTCGCCAAGCTGACCGTTGGCGTTCCGGCAGAAGTTACGCCGGTGGGAACCGACAAACGCTTTTCCGGCCAGATTTGGCAGCTCTCGCCGATGATCGAGGAAGCGAACCGCCAGGGCACGGCACGCATCGCGCTGCCTTATGCGCCCGAGCTTCGCCCCGGCGGCTTTGGCAGCGCCACGATCGGTGGCGGGAACGTCGTGGCGCCGCTGCTGCCGGAATCGGCAGTTCTGTCGGATGACGAGGGCAGCTATGTCTTCGTTATCGACGACGAGAACAAGGCGCAGCGCCGCGGCGTACGCATCGGCCTTGTGACCAGCCGGGGCATTGCGATCGCCAGCGGACTTACGGGCACCGAGCGGGTCGTACTGCGCGCCGGCGGGTTCCTGACCGAGGGCGAAACGGTTTCGCCCCGCAAGGTGACCGCGGACAGGAACTGAGCGCATGAACTTCCGCAACATCTCCGCCTGGTCGATTCGCAATCCGGTCATTCCGCTCGTTTTCTTCACGGCGCTGCT
Organism: Pelagerythrobacter sp. Soil_C_18; assembly: GCF_057657235.1. Lineage (NCBI taxonomy): Bacteria > Pseudomonadati > Pseudomonadota > Alphaproteobacteria > Sphingomonadales > Erythrobacteraceae > Pelagerythrobacter > Pelagerythrobacter sp. Soil_C_18. The sequence continues at coordinate 1,116,876 of NZ_JBDGIU010000001.1, read as the reverse complement.
GCTGGCGGGGTTGATGGCGTTTGCGCGGATGGATGTGGTCAACAACCCGGAGATCGAATTCCCGGCGGTCAACGTCTCGATCTCTCAGCCCGGTGCCGCGCCGACCGAGATCGAGAACCAGATCACGCAGCGTGTCGAATCGGCGGTCCGCTCGATCAACGGGGTGAAGTCGATCAACTCGACTGCCAGCGAAGGCAGCTCAAGCACTTTCGTCGAATTCGAGATCGGGACCGATCCGAACGATGCTGTCGCGGAAGTCAAGAACGCGGTCGACCAGATCCGCGGCAGTCTTCCCGACGGGATCATCGAGCCGCGCATCACCAAAGAGGAGATCTCGGGCGGCTTCCTCGGCATCTTCGCCGTCGAAGCCGACGACATGACGATCGAGCAGTTGAGCTGGTTCATCGACGATACGGTGGCGAAGCGGCTGCTTTCGGTCGAGGGCATGGCGGAAGTGAACCGCTTCGCTGGCGTCGACCGCGAGATCGAAGTCATCATCGATCTCGATCGGATGCAGGCCTTCGGCGTCACCGCCAGCCAGATCAACAACGTGTTGCGGCAGACCAACCTCGATGCAGCGGGCGGAAACACCGAAGTCGGCGGCACGCGTCAGTCGGTCCGTGTCCTCGGCAGCACCGAGACTGCCTACCAACTGTCGCAGCGGCAGATCCAGCTCGGCGACGGAAGGACCGTGAAGCTGGCCGATATTGCCACGGTGCGTGACGGCTACAGCGAACGGACCTCGATCAGCAAAGTGCGCGACAAGGAAGTGGTCAACTTCGCGATGTCGCGCGCCAAGGGCGCTTCCGACGTCACCGTCTTTGAGATGGCGAAGGAGGAAATCGAGAAGATCGAAGCGGAAAATCCCGGCGTAAGCTTCATCCCGCTGTTCAACAGCGTGCAGTACACGGAAGAGCAGTACGAAAGCTCGATGGCGGCGATGATCGAGGGGGCGATCCTGGCCGTTGTCGTCGTCTTCTTCTTCCTCCGCGACTGGCGGGCCACGGTGATCTCGGCCATCGCGATCCCGCTTTCCGCAATCCCGACGTTCTGGTTCATGGACCTGCTCGGGTTCAACCTGAACTCGCTCTCGTTGCTCGCGCTGGGGCTTGTGGCCGGCGTGCTGGTCGACGACGCGATCGTGGAGATCGAGAACATCGTGCGCCACATGCGCATGGGGAAATCCGCCTATCAGGCGTCCATCGACGCTGCGGACGAGATCGGCCTGCCGGTGGTCGCGACCAGCTTCTGCATCGTCGCGGTGTTCCTGCCCGTCGGGCTCATGCCTGGCATTTCGGGGCAGTTCTTCAAGAACTTCGGCATCACCGTGGTGATCGCGGTGCTGATGTCGCTGGCGGTCGCGCGCATGATCACCCCGATGCTCGCCGCCTATTTTCTCAAGGCGAAGGGCCACGCCGCGCACGGCGAAGGGCCGATGATGGACCGCTATATGGGCGTCCTCGCGTGGTCGCTCAATCGCGGCAAGATGCACGCCCGCCGCGAAGGACTCGAGGGTCCGCGCAATCGCTTCCTCTATGGGCTGGGGTTCGCGTTCACCGTTTTTCTGCTTATCCTGACGCCGTTCATCGTCACGTTTGGTCTGCCTCCACTTCCGGGCTCATATGCTCTGATGCAGATGGCAAGTGTGCCGGAGGCGATCGCTGGCATGTTCTCCGCAAGCGGCGAAGGGATAATCCACTTCGTCATCCTTAAGCTTTTAGAGATCGTTGAACTCCTGCTTGTCGTGGCAATCGGCATTGGTGCCGGGTGGGCCGCTCTCAAGCTGATCGGTCTTCCCTGGCGAATGATCGGCGGCGGCATCCACGACACCTGGCGCTGGCTCGAGGCGCGTTTCTACGATCACCGCGTGTGGATGATGATGACCGGCTATTTTGCGCTGATCCTCACCGTCCTGCTGTTCATGAACGTTCCGCCGCAGTTCCAGCCGAACATCAACAGCGACAACAGCCAGGTGGAGATCGAAATGGTGCCCGGCACCACGCTCGAGACCACGGAGCGGGTCGCGGACGAAGTCGCGGCGATCCTCTATCAGGAACCCGAGGTGCTGCGCGCGCTCGAACGCGTTCGCGTGGGCAATGCGTCGATCTACATCACGCTCAAGCCCGAGCGGGAGCGGACATCGGTCGAATTCGAACGCGCGCTTGCGCCCAGGCTGGCGCAGATTCCCGACGCGCGGGTGCGCTTCCAGTCGCAATCCGGCGGCTTCGGCAGCGGGCGCGACGTGACGGTGATGCTCGCAGGTTCCGACCCGGAGTTGCTGGAGGAGACCGCCGCCACGCTGGTCGAGCAGATGAAGACGCTCGACACGCTCGTCGCGCCGCGCATCAGCGCCGACATCAACCGGCCGGAAATCATCATCGAGCCGCGCGCCGACCTCGCTGCCGAACTCGGCGTCACAACTTCCGCGATGAGCCAGGCGATCCGCATCGCCACGCTCGGCGAGATCGAGCAGAACGCGGCCAAGTTCTCGCTAGCGGATCGGCAGATCCCAATCCGCGTCAAGCTGCCCGAGCAGTCTCGCGAGGTTCTGACGACGATCGAGAACCTGCCCGTGCCGACCCGCACTGGCGGCACCGTCCCGCTCTCGCGGGTGGCGGACATCAGCTTCGGCTCGGGGCCGACCACGATCCAGCGCTACAACCAGAACCGCCGCGTGCTGATCGGCGCCGATCTCGCGCAGGGAGTGGTGAAGGGAGAGGCCGACGCGCAGATCAATACACTGCCGATCCTCCAGAACCTGCCGCAAGGCGTGATTCGCGATCTGGTGGGCGAGGACGAGTGGCAGCAGGAGATGATGACGAGCCTCATGTTCGCGATCCTGTCCGGCATCCTGCTGGTCTTCGCGGTGCTCGTGCTGCTCTACAAGCGCGTGATGAGCCCGCTGGTCAACATGACCTCGCTCGCGCTCGCACCGCTCGGCGGCATCTTCCTGGTCTGGCTGGTGGGGCAGCCGCAGTCGATGCCGGTCTATATCGGCATTCTGCTGCTGCTCGGCATCGTGTCGAAGAACTCGATCCTGCTGATCGACTTCGCGATCGAGGAGATGGACAAGGGCGTGCGGAAGCTCGACGCGATCATGGACGCGGGCCACAAGCGTGCGCAGCCGATCGTGATGACCACCGTGGCGATGACCGCGGGCATGATTCCGGTCTCGCTCTCACTCTCGGGCGACGGCGCCTGGCGCGCGCCGATGGGGACGGTGGTGATTGGCGGACTGATCATGTCGACGGTCCTTACGCTGCTCATCGTGCCGGCGGGTTTCAGTCTCGCCGACGGGTTCGAGAAGCGTCTCGGCCCGTGGCTGCGTGGCCGCCTGCTCACCTACCGTCCGGGTGACGAGACCCACGCTCCTGCTCCGCTGCCGGAGTCCGGGCCCGGCGGGGAGCCGATTCCTGCGACGCGGCGTCCGCCGCCGGGACCCTACCCCGCGGAGTGAGCGGCGAAACTCCGCCGCCACCTGCGCGTTTCCTCTCCATGAGGCGCGCTCCGCTCCCGCCCGACCGTGCGCGCCGCATGCGCATGACCGCCACGGCCATGCTCGTGGCTATGGCGGGGGTATTCCTGTTCTCGCACCAGTATCTCGCAGTGCATCCCGCCTGGGGCTACGTGCACGCCTTCGCCGAGGCGGCAATGGTCGGTGGGCTGGCGGACTGGTTCGCCGTCACGGCGCTGTTTCGCCATCCGCTCGGCCTGCCGATCCCGCACACGGCGATCATTCCCGAGAACAAGGATCGTATCGCCGATACGATGGCGCAGTTCCTGCGCGACAATTTCCTCACGCCCGCAGTGGTTGCGCGCCGGATGCAGGCGATGAACCTCGCCCGGGCGGTTGGCGATTTCCTCGTCAAGCCGGGTGGCGGAGCGCAGTCGCGGATCGGCGCAGGCGCCGCCGAGCTGTTCGCCGGGGCGCTCGAATCGCTCGACCCCGAGCGGCTGGGTGGGCAGGTGCGCAGCGGCCTGAAGCGGCAGCTCGACAAGCTTGAGGCCGCGCCGCTGCTGGGACAGATGCTCAGCGCCGCGATCGCCGACAAGCGCCACCTGCCGCTGATCGACAGCATCATCCGCTGGGCCGGCCTGACGCTGGAAGACAACGAAGAAATGGTCCGCGCGATGATCCACGAGCGCGCCAATGCCCTGCTGCGCTGGACCGGGCTCGACGAGCGGCTCGCCAACTCGGTACTCGACGGCCTCTATCGCCTGCTCGCCGAGGTGCTGGTCGATCCCGAGCATCCACTCCGCGGCAAGATCGAGGAGGGGCTGGAGAAAGTCGCGCACGACCTGGTCCACGATCCCGAAATGCGCGCCAAGATCGAGAGAATGAAGCGCGAGCTGCTCGACAATCCGGCGGTGGCGAACTGGTGGCAGGGCGTGTGGGAGCGGATGCGTACTGGCATGATCGCCATGGCGCGCAATCCCGATTCGACCCTTGATGGCTGGCTCGGCGGTACTCTCGCGGAACTCGGGGGAGCCCTACGCGACGATCCGCGCCTTCAGACGCAGGTCAACCGCTTCGCCCGCCGCACCGCCGTAGGCATCGCGACCCGTTACGGCGGGCAGATTGTCCAGCTCGTCTCGGAAACGGTCCGCCGCTGGGATGCGCGCACGATCACCGATCGCCTCGAGAACGCCGTCGGCCGCGATCTGCAGTTCATCCGCATCAACGGCACGCTGGTCGGAGGGCTCGTCGGCGTGACGATCCACGCACTCGTTTCGGTTCTCTAGGCAGCCAGGAAGCTCGCCTCAGGGCATTTCGAAGCTGACCGCACTGCGCCAATATGAGGCAATCGGACGGCCCTCAGCGTCGAGAGCAGGTTCGAAGCGGGCCCTGCGCATCAGTGCATTGCACACGGCCTTGTCGAAGCCCTCGGGCCGTGTGGACGCTTGTATATGGCACTGCGTCGGCACGCCGTCGGCGCCGACGCTGAGGCGGAACTGAACGAGCCCTTGTGCGCCTTTGCGCACCAGGTTCAGAGGGTAGTCGCTCGACCGCACCCAGCGCGCAGGGTTTGCCTTCGGCACCACCGCTCTCGTTATCTCGCGATGCGCTTCGAGATCGATTCCCCAATGCGTCAACAACTCGTCGATGCACTGGCGCATTGCTTCCATCGGTGGGCCCATGGAGCCCAGTTCCAGCCTGATCGGACGTGCCCGTCCGCGCCGGATCTCGAGCCATGAAATGGCAGCTTCCTGTTCGGGCGTAATCTCCTGTTCGAAGAGATCGGTGTCCTGCGCTTCCTTCTCCGGGTCGAAGTGCTCGTTATAAGATTGGTATTCATCAGCGTCGGGTGTAGCGACCAGGCGCATCCCGCTGGCCATTACAGCTGGAGAATGCTCGCCGAACTCCCCCTCCTTCGTCGAGCGGTCGAATTCGTACCCATCCGGTCCGAAGCGAAGGGCCGTATCGACATGACGAGCCGCTTTGAGCGGCTTTCCACCGACGAGCATAAAGAACGAGTCGGTTGGTCCGTAACGTTCGATGACGAAGGCAGACTCCTCGTCCCCTTCGCCGAACATGCGCATCATGCGGCAGCTATCGTCCGCATAGTTCACATGCCACCGCGAACTTGGCTTCAGGACGAGAGGCTCCTCGTCCTCGTCCGCCGATGCGATACCGGGCAGCAGGGCTGCTACGCACAGACCCGCCAAGCTAAGCTTTTTGAAAAGTTCCCCCATACCGCCAGCCTACTACGCAGAGCAGGCATGGCGCAACGGGGTGGATGTCACAGCTTCTCGGTGAGCTCCGGCACGGCCTTGAAGAGGTCTGCGACGAGGCCGATGTCGGCGACCTGGAAGATGGGTGCGTCCTCGTCCTTGTTGATGGCGATGATGGTCTTGGAGTCCTTCATGCCGGCGAGGTGCTGGATGGCGCCCGAGATGCCGATGGCGATATAGACTTCCGGCGCCACGATCTTTCCGGTCTGGCCGACCTGGTAGTCGTTGGGGACGTAGCCTGCATCGACCGCGGCGCGGCTCGCACCGACGCCCGCGCCGAGCTTGTCGGCCAGCGGCATGATCACTTCCTCGAACGTCGCCGCATCCTTGAGCGCGCGGCCGCCCGAGACGATCACCTTGGCGCTGGTCAGCTCGGGACGCTCGCTCTTGGCGAGCTCCTGGCTGACGAAGCTCGAGATCCCGGCATCGCCGGAGCCGGAGACCGCCTCGACCGTGCCCGAACCGCCCTCGGCGGCAGCCTTGTCGAAGGCCGTGCCGCGTACGGTGACGACCAGCTTGGGATCGCTCGATTCCACCGTCGCGATCGCATTGCCGGCATAGATCGGGCGGGTGAAGGTCTTCTCCCCCTCGATCGACAGAATATCGGAGATCTGCATCACGTCGAGCAGCGCGGCAACGCGCGGGGCGATGTTCTTGCCGGTGGTGGTCGCAGGGGCGAGGAAGGCATCGTGATCCTGCATCAGCTCGGCCGCGAGCGGCGCGACGTTCTCGGCCAGCTGATGCTCGTAGGCGGGATCGTCGGCGACATGGACCTTGCCCACGCCTTCGATCTTCGCGGCCGCTTCGGCCACCGCGCCGCAGCCGCTGCCGGCGACGAGCAGGTGCACTTCGCCGAGCTTGGCGGCGGCGGTGACGACAGACAGCGTCGCATCCTTCACCGAAGCATTGTCGTGTTCGACCAGAACCAGCGTTTTCATCGTCTCTTCCCTAAATTCCGTTGTCCCGCAGCATCCGAGGTGGAGAGCGGCCCTTCGTTCCTCGCCTGGTTCACCGATCCAGGGCGAACGGGCGTGGGCCTGCTAACCTCAAGCGATTCCGAGCGCCTTGATCTTGGCGACCAGCTCGTCGACGTCGGCGACCTTTACGCCCGCCTGGCGCACCGGCGGCTCGGACACCTTGGTCGTCTTGAGACGCGGCGCAGTGTCGACGCTGTAATCGGCGGGGCTCTTGGTATCGAGCGGCTTCTGCTTCGCCTTCATGATGTTCGGCAGCGAGGCATAGCGCGGCTCGTTCAAACGCAGGTCGGTGGTGACGATCGCCGGGAGCGTAAGCTTGACCGTCTCGAGGCCGCCATCGACCTCGCGCTTCACGGTGACGCTGTCGCCATCGATCTCGATGTCGTTGGCGAACGTGCCCTGCGGCCGGCCGGTCAGCGCGGCGAGCATCTGGCCGGTCTGGTTCGAATCGTCGTCGATCGCCTGCTTGCCCAGGATCACCAGGCCCGGCTGCTCCGCCTCGTAGATCGCCTTGAGGATCTTGGCGACGGCCAGCGGCTCGACCTCGTCATCGGTCTGCACCAGGATCGCGCGGTCGGCGCCCATGGCAAGCGCCGTGCGGAGTGTCTCCTGCGCCTTGGCCGGGCCGATCGAGACCGCCACGATCTCTTCCGCCTTGCCCGCTTCCTTGATCCGGATCGCCTCTTCCACCGCGATCTCGTCGAACGGGTTCATGCTCATCTTCACGTTCGCAAGATCGACACCCGTGCCGTCGGACTTCACCCGAGGCTTCACGTTATAGTCGATCACCCGCTTCACGGGCACGAGGATCTTCATGGGGTGGTCCTTCCTCTCGATTGGCGCGGCGTCCGCGTAGCTTGCGTTTACGTAAGCGTCAAGCGCGGGACTCGCCGGCGGCTGATCCAACTCCGCCTCTCCCTTGCGTTCCGCGCCGGCGGGGTCAACCCCATTCCCGTGCGCTTTACCAGCGCGGCGCGCAGGCGTAGTCTGGCGTTACCTGTTCCTGGAAGGGGCCAGCCATGCTTCGATACAGTCTGTTTCTGCTCATCGCTGCGCTGGCTGCTCCGCTGGCAGCACAGGAAACGCGCGTCGCGCCAGACGACCACGTCCCGCCGCCCGCTGCGATAGAGGAAGCGGCCTGGCTGGTCGGCGATTGGGTCGGCACCGGCATCGAGGGCGCCCCGGCAGCCGAGACCTGGCTGCCGCCGATGGGCGGTACGATGGTCGGTCTGTTCGCGCAGGAAAGCCCCGAAGGCGGGCTGATGTTCACCGAGCAGATGTATCTGGTCGAGGAGGAGGGCGGCCTGGTCCTCAAGCTCAAGCACTTCAATCCGGATCTGACGGGCTGGGAGGAAAAGGACGATATGGTCCGCTTCCCGCTGATCTCTATCGAGCCCTGTGCGGCTTACTTCAGCGCGCTGACATATCGCTGCGATGGAGAGGGCAGACTGGTCGTTGCCGTTCGGATGAAGAGCGAGGGCGACGAGGTCAAAGAGCTCGTCTTCCGCTATGCGCGCCGCGAACAGTCGGCACGAGAGGAGCCGGCGCCGTAGCGCCGGCTCCGCACCGGTTCAGGCCGCCTGCTTCACTTCGGCGACGATCTTCCTCGCGGCATCGCCGAGATCGTCTGCGCTGACGATCGGCAGACCCGAGTTGTTGAGGATTTCCTTGCCCTTCTCGACGTTGGTACCTTCGAGACGGACGACCAGCGGGACCGAGAGGTTCACGTCCTTCGCCGCCGCGACGATGCCGTCGGCGATGACGTCGCACTTCATGATTCCACCGAAGATGTTGACCAGGATGCCCTCGACGGCCGGGTCCTTGAGGATGATCTTGAACGCCGCGGTGACCTTCTCACGGTTCGCGCCGCCGCCCACGTCGAGGAAGTTCGCCGGGAACGCGCCGTTGAGCTTGATGATGTCCATGGTCGCCATGGCAAGGCCCGCGCCGTTGACCATGCAGCCGATGCTGCCGTCGAGCTTGATATAGGCGAGGTCGTACTCGCTCGCCTCGACCTCGGCCGGATCCTCCTCGGTCACGTCGCGCAGCGCTTCGACGTCCTTGTGGCGGTAGAGCGCGTTCGAATCGAAGCTCATCTTGGTGTCGAGCACCAGCAGCTTGCCGTCTTCCGTCTCCACCAGCGGATTGATCTCCAGCATCTCGCAGTCGAGATCCATGAAGGCGGTGTAGAGCTGGCGGCTCAGCTTCTGGGCCTGCTTGTTGAGGTCGCCGGTGAGGTTGAGCGCGAAGGCGACCGCGCGGCCGTGGTGCGGCATGAAGCCCTGCGCCGGGTCGATCGTTATGGTGGTGATCTTCTCCGGCGTGTCGTGCGCGACCTGTTCGATATCCATGCCGCCTTCGGTGGAGACGATCATCGCGACGCGCCCCGTCGCACGATCGACCAGCATCGAGAGGTAGTATTCGAATGCGATGTCGACCCCGTCCGTCACGTAGAGGCGGTTCACCTGCTTGCCCGCCTCCCCGGTCTGCACGGTCACCAGCGTGTTGCCGAGCATCTCACGCGCGTTGGCCTCGACCTCCTCCACCGATTTGGCGAGCCGCACGCCGCCCTTGGCATCCGCGCCGAGCTCCTTGAACTTGCCCTTGCCGCGCCCGCCGGCGTGGATCTGCGCCTTCACCACGTAGAGCGGCCCCGGAAGCTGCTTCGCCCCTGCCACGGCTTCCTCCACCGTCAGAGCGGCGTGACCGGCGGGAATCCCGATCCCGTACTTCGCGAGCAGTTCCTTGGCCTGGTATTCGTGGATGTTCATGGTGGTGCGCTTCCGCTTGTTGTTCGGGAGGGATCGGAGGTTTGCATCCGCGCCTAAGCATGGATTCCCGCGCTTGAAAAGTGTCGCATCCGCTCCCAACGGTGTTGGACGATGATAGACCGTTCGCGTCTGGAGAATATCGTCCGCGAGGCCGGGCGGATCGCGCTCGCCGCCTGGCCGGGGGCGGGGCACACCGTCGAGACTTGGGAGAAGGCGCCCGGTAACCCGGTCTGCGCCGCCGATCTCGCCGTCGACACGTTCCTCAAGCGGGAACTCGGACGCCTGCTGCCGGCCGCCGGCTGGCTGTCCGAGGAGACCGCCGACGATCCTGCGCGACTCGGCAAGGGGCTGATCTGGCTGGTCGATCCGATCGACGGCACACGCGATTTCATCCGGGGGCGTGCGGGATGGGCCGTATCGGTCGCGCTGATCAGCGAACGGCGGCCGTTGATCGGCATGCTCGCGGCGCCGGCGCGCGAAGAGGAGTGGATCGGGGTTTCCGGGCAGGGGTCGTGGCGCAACGGCAAACGACTCCAGGCTTCGAACCGGAAGGAGTTTCCAGGCGCGCGCGTGCCCGCCGATTCGCTGCCCAAGGAGGACCGCGACCTGCAGATGGTCGCCAAGCCCAACTCGATCGCCCTGCGCGCGGCAATGGTCGCGGCGGACGAGGCGGACCTGCTCGCCACGCTGCGCTGGGGCTTCGAATGGGACATCGCCGCCGCTGCGCTCATCGCGCGCGAGGCCGGTGCCGCGATCAGCGATGCGTTCGGGCAGCCGCTGAACTACAACAAGCGCGATCCGCGCGCCTTCGGCCTGCTGATCAGCGCACCGGGCATCCATGCTGCTGCCGTGGCCCGGCTGGCGGAACGCGCGGCGAAGCTCGCCCGCTGATGCGAAAAAGGGGCCGGTCCGAAGACCGACCCCCTCATCCCGCCCGGTGGGCAGAAGGCGTGCGCGCCTTACTGGTTCTGCGCGGCGTTGATCTCTTCCTGACTGATCGGAATGATCTTGATCTCGACCCGGCGGTTGAGGCGCCGACCTTCCTCGGTCGAGTTGTCCGCGACGGGCATCGTCTCACCGAAACCCTGCCAGCGGATGCGCGCCGTGTTGACGCCCTGGCTGGTCAGGTAATTGGCGACGGTCTGCGCGCGGCGTTCCGAAAGGCCCTGGTTGAAGGAATCCGACCCGGTCGAATCGGTGTGGCCGTACACGTCGATCAGGCTGTTCGGATACTGTACGAGGCTTCCCGCCACGTCGTTGAGCGTCGAGCGGAAGGCGGGCTTCAACGTGGCGCTGCCGACGTCGAAGGTCACCCCGTCGGGCAGGTTGACCAGAATCGCCTGGCCGTTGTCGACTTCGGTGACGTCCACGCCAGAGCCGGCGGTCGATTCGCGAAGTTCCTTGATCTGCTGGTCCATCTTGTAGCCGACCACGCCGCCGACCGCGCCGCCGCCGACCGCGCCGATGATGCGCCCGGTCTTGCCGCCGATCAGCCCGCCGAGCAGCGCACCCGCGGCCGCGCCGCCGACGCCGCCGATCGCCGTGCGGGAGATCTTCCGCTCACCCGTGTTGGGATCGGTCACGCAGGCGGAGACGCCTACCAGCGAAAGCGCGGCAAAGCTGGCAACGATCATTCTCGACTTTTTCATGGGATTTTCCCCTCTTGCTGCAAACTCTATGTGCCCCACGCAAAAAGGGGCAGCGCGCCCACCTGCGCCATATCACGCTAAAACACCATAACGGCTCACCTGTTCCCCGCCGAATGGTAATCGGCATGCGACAGGCTGGCGCAGGGCCGCAATTATGCTAGCGGAGAGGTGTGACACCCTTCCCTTGGCCAGACCTCCTGATCATCGCGGGATTGATCGTGCTCAACGGCGTGTTCGCCATGTCCGAGCTCGCGATCGTTTCCGCCAAGCCCGCGCGCCTTCAGGGGGCGGCCGACAAGGGCAGCCGCGCTGCGCAGACCGCGCTCGCGTTGGCGGCCGATCCGGGCAAGTTCCTCTCCACGGTGCAGATCGGGATTACCCTGGTCGGCATCATCGCCGGTGCATATTCGGGCGCCAGCCTGGGCGGTCCCGTGGGCGAGCGGCTCGAGGCGCTAGGGCTGCCTGCCCGATATGCGGACGAGGCCGGTTTCGCGGTGGTGATCGCGCTGACGACTTATGCCAGCCTCGTGGTCGGCGAACTCGTGCCCAAGCAGGTCGCCTTGCGCGCCGCGGTGCCGATCGCCCTCACCATGGCCCGCCCGATGGCGATTATCGCGCAGATCGCCGCGCCGCTGGTGTGGTTGCTCGACACCTCCTCCGGCCTGCTTATCCGGCTCCTCGGGGTCCGGCCGGGCGGGCAATCGAACGTGACGGCCGAGGAACTGCACATGATCTTCGCAGATGCGACGCGTTCGGGGGTGCTCGAGGTCAAGCAGCATCATATCCTCGCGGGCGTGGTCCGCCTCACGGACCGCCCGGTGCGGGAGGTGATGACGCCGCGGACCGAACTCGACTGGGTTGATGCTGACGCGGATGAGACGGAGATTCGCGCCGCCATCGAGGCCAGCCCCCATTCGCTGCTGCCGGTCGCCGAGGGCTCGCCCGACCGCGTGATCGGCGTGATCAAGGTCCGTGAGGTGCTCGCGCGGCTCGTGGCGGGCGAGGCGATCTCGCTGCGTGCGATCACGCGGCAGGCCGAAGTCGTGCCCGACCAGCTCGACGCGATGGACGCACTCCGCGTACTCCAGCGGTCCGAAGTCGCGATGGCCATGGTGCACGACGAGTACGGTCATCTCGACGGGATCGTGACTCCGGCCGACCTGCTGACTGCGATTGCTGGCCACTTTGCGAGCGACCGGGATGATGGCGATCGCCCGGTCATGATCGAGAGGCCGGATGGCTCGCTGCTCGTGTCGGGCGCGCTGTCGGCCGACGATCTCGCCGACCGGCTGCGCATCGAATACAGCGAAGACCGCGAGTTTGCGACCGTTGCCGGTTATGTCCTGTCGGTGCTCAAGAACCTGCCGCGGGAAGGGGAAAGTTTCACCGACCAGGGCTGGCGCTTCGAGGTCGTCGACATGGACGGCCGCAAGATCGACAAGCTGCTGGTGAGCAGGGACTAGGGAGTCCTTGTTTCCGCACACGCTCCGCGTGTGCGATATCCTCGCTCCCTTCGGTCGCTGCGGTCCGCTTTTCGCGGACCGGGATCTCGCTGGATAGCTATGGCTTGGAACGGATCGGGCTGCGGTAGCAGCCCGCAAGCGCGACTGCGCGCCCGCAGGCCCGTCAGGGCCGAGGACATCGCACGCGCGGATGCGCCTGCGGAAAACAAAAAAGCTTTATCCCTGCGGGATCACGGCCTGCGCGAACTGCCCGTCGCCCTCGGGCGCTGCGACGATGTCGCGGGTGACGCTGCCCTTGGCGACCGTGTTCGTCTGCGGATCGCCGACTTCGGTGCGGATGCTCGGCGCGGCCGTTCCGGCGCGGTCGAGCATGCTGGTTTCGACGGCGCTGCGCGGCGCGGGCCCGCCGAACAGGGCCTCGAGCGCCTGCTCGCCGGCGGTCTCTTCGGCCGGACGAGGTGCACCCGGAGCGGGCGGGACAAGGCTGAAGTCGGGCGGAACGACCAGCGGCGCCTGGCGCTGCACGGCGAACTCGTCGGGCCGCTCGCGGCCGCCGATGCCGCCGGTGCTGCCGCAGGCGGCGAGCATTGCGCCCGCACCCGCGAGAAGGACTAGGGTGGTCGATTTACGCCCAAGAGTAAAAGTCATCTCAGCTCTCCGCGGCGCCGGGCGCCGACTTGTGTTCGGGTGTTGCCTCCTTGTCGCGCACGAAGAACGCACGGGCAAGGATTATCAGGACGCCGATGGTGATCGCGGCATCGGCGATGTTGAAGATCAGGAAGGGCCGGAACTCGCCGAAATGCAGGTCCGCATAGTCGATCACGTAGCCGAGTTCGTAGCGGTCCTTGATATTGCCCAGCGCTCCGCCGAGAATCAGCGAGAGGCCGACGATCTCGCCCAGCGCCTTCTCGCGCAGCATCCATACGGTGACGACCAGCGCGATCAGGCTGGTCACGCCCACGAGAATCCAGCGCATCTCCATCGAATCGGCTTGGAACATGCCGAGCGAAACGCCGAAGTTGTACGTCAGCCGGAAATCGAAGAACGGCAGCAGCTCGACCACGTCGCCGCGCTCCATCGCGAGCGTTTGGGTGACATAGCGCTTCATCGCCTGGTCCAAGAGGAACAGGACGATCGCTGCGGCGAAGCCGATCAGGCGGTATCTGGCGAGCTTGCTCATGCGGCGGCATCCAGTTCGGCGACTGCTTCGTCGCACCGTTCGCACAGCGCTCCGTCCTCCGTCACTTCGGGCAGGAGGCGCCAGCAGCGGCCGCACTTGTGGTCGGTGGTGCGCGTCACGGTCACCGCGCCGCCCTGCCCGCGCACGACTGACGCGGTGATGAACAACTCGGCAAGCTCTGCGTCGGTGAAGCCCTCGGGCACCGCATCGGTGGGCACGGTCACTTCGGCTTCGAGGCCGGAGCGCACGACTTTCTCGCGCCGCAGCGGCTCGATCGCTTCCATCACCTGCTCGCGCAGCGCCCGCATATTCCCGAAGCGCGCGGCGAGGGCGGGGTTCACCCAGTCATCCGGCAGCGGGTGCAGTTCCTGGAGGTGGATGCTCCCATGTTCAGGGAAACGGGTGGTCCAAACTTCCTCCGCGGTGAACACCAGCACTGGCGCGGCGTAGCGCACGAGCGCGTGGAACAGGATGTCGAGGGTCGAGCGATAGGCGCGGCGGCGCGGGTCGTTCGCGTCGTCGCAGTAGAGGCTGTCCTTGCGGATATCGAAGAAGAACGCCGACAGGTCCTCGTTCGCGAAGTCGACCAGCGCGCGGGTGTATTCGTTGAAATCGAAGTCCGCGATCGCCTGTCGCAGCGTGCTGTCGAGAGCGTGCAGCCGATCGAGCACGTACCGCTCAAGCTCGGGCATATCCGCCGGCTGAATCGCTTCCGCCTCGTAATCGAAGCCGCCCAGCGCGCCGAGCATGTAGCGGAAGGTGTTGCGCAACTTCCGGTACTGGTCGGCGACCCCTTTCAGGATCTCGTCGCCGATGCGGTGGTCCTCGGTATAGTCGACCGAGAGCGCCCAGAGCCGGATGATGTCCGCCCCGTACTGTTCCATCACCTTGATCGGATCGACCGTGTTGCCGAGCGACTTGGACATCTTCTTGCCGTCGCTCGCCATGGTGAAGCCGTGAGTCAGCACCGCGTCGTAAGGCGCGCGGCCGCGAGTGGCACAGGATTCGAGCAGCGAGGACTGGAACCAGCCGCGGTGCTGGTCGGATCCTTCGAGGTAGAGGTCAGCAGGCCACCGGAGTTCGGGCCAGCGGCCGCTTTCGAGCACGAAGGCGTGGGTGCAGCCCGAATCGAACCACACGTCGAGAATATCGACCACGCGCTCGTAGTCGGCGGGATCGTAGTCGGGGCCGAGCAGGGCCGGCGCGGCCTCGTCGGTCCAGGCATCGACGCCCTTTTTACGCACTGCCGCGACGATCCGGGCGTTGACCGCCGGATCGACGAGATACTCGCCGGACTTGCGATCGACGAACAGCGTGATCGGCACGCCCCAGGCCCGCTGGCGGCTGAGCACCCAATCGGGCCGGCCCTCGACCATCGATCCGATGCGGTTGCGGCCCTTCTCGGGCACAAAGCGCGTATCGGCGATCGCCTGCATCGCAAGCTGTCGCAGCGTCGGGGGGGCGCCTGCCGCTTCGTCTGACGGATCGAGTGCGCCGCCTTCGCTCTCCCATTTCCGTTCGGACCGCGTCTTGGCATCGAGTTCGATCAGGAGCTTGTCCATCGGCACGAACCACTGCGGCGTGCAGCGGTAGATGACCTTGGCCTTGGAGCGCCACGAGTGCGGGTAGGAGTGCTTGTAGTCGGCACTGGCCGCGAGCAGCGCGCCCGCCTCGCGCAAGTCGGAGCAGATCGGACCGTCGGGCGCATTAAACTTCGGGTTGATCACCGACATGCGGCGCTCGTCATCACCGCCGAGCCAGGCCCAGTCGTCGCGGTAGCGCCCGTCGGCCTCGACCACGAACTTGGGCGTCAGGCCGTTCGCCTTGCAGAGCACGAAGTCGTCCTCGCCGTGATCGGGCGCCATATGGACGAGACCGGTGCCGCTGTCGGTGGTGACGAAGTCGCCTGGGAGGAAGGGGCGGGGCTCAGCGTAGAAGCCGCCGAGGTGGTGCATCGGGTGGCGGGCGATGGTGCCGGCAAGGTCGGAGCCTTTGCCAGCCCACATCACCATCCAGCCTTCACCTTCGGACAGCCAAGGTGAATCACCGCAGCGTTTCGCAAACTCGAGCCAAAGTTCTTGCGCGACGAGGATCTTTTTCGAACCCGACCGGTAAGCAACGTATTCAGTATCCGGCCCATAAGCCAACGCCTGGTTCACCGGGATCGTCCAGGGCGTCGTCGTCCAGATCACCGCGTGGGCGCCGACCAGTTCCGGAATCGGACTCTCGACGATCTCGAACGCGACGTCGATCTGGGTGGAGACGATATCCTCGTACTCGACCTCGGCCTCGGCCAGTGCGGTCTTCTCCACCGGACTCCACATCACCGGCTTGGCGCCGCGGTAGAGATTGCCCGCTTCGGCGAACTTGAGCAGCTCGGACACGATCGTCGCTTCCGCCGCGAAGTCCATCGTCAGGTAGGGATTGTCCCAGTCGCCGTTCACGCCGAGGCGCTTCAACTGCTCCCGCTGCACGTCGACCCAGTGTTGGGCATAGGCGCGGCATTCGGCACGGAACTCGGCCGGGGGGACCTCGTCCTTGTTCAGCTTCTTCTTGCGGTACTGCTCCTCAACCTTCCATTCGATCGGCAGCCCGTGGCAGTCCCAGCCCGGCACGTAGGGCGCATTCTTGCCGAGCAGGCTCTGCGTGCGCACGACCATGTCCTTGAGCACGTGGTTGAGCGCGTGCCCGATGTGCATGTCGCCATTGGCGTAAGGCGGCCCGTCGTGGAGCACGAACTTCTCGCGGTCCTTCCGCGCCTCGCGAAGCTGGCGGTAGAGCCCCTCGGATTCCCAGCGCGCGAGAATGCCCGGCTCCTTCTGCGGCAGGCCGGCCTTCATCGGGAAGTCGGTCTTGGGCAGGAAGACCGTGTCCTTGTAATCGCGCTGTTCTGTCATGGCGGATGGCCGTTAGGGCAATTGCAGCGCGCGATAAAGCCGGTTCGCGTCAACGCTCGGCCCGGCGGCGCTCCAGCGAGGCCTGCGCCGCGTCGATCTCGGCCTGGCTGCGGTTGTCGAACCGGTTGATGAGGACGGGCACGACGGTGAAGCTGTCCTCCACCCAGGCATAGCCGTTGAAGCTTGCCGGGATCTCGCCGAGCTGCTCGGGCAGGTCGAGACCGGTGGGCCGGTCTTCCGCGCGCGGGCCGATCACGATCACATGCGCGCCGGTCTCCTCCATCCGCGTGATCAGGCGGTTGGGCCAGCCGGCGAAGAGCCATTGCCGGTCGAGCGGGATCATCAGCGTGCCGTCCTCGCATGCCTCGGGCACGATCCCGAACCAGCCCGATAGCAGGTAGGCCCTGGTGCATTCCTTCGCCCCCTCGATCGAGAAGGCCCAGGCGTCGGGATAGTGTTCCCTGATTCGCGCGACGTTGGCGGCGTCGCCGTAGAATGCGTCGCCCGCCGCCACGGGGTCGCGGCCGGCCGCCTCGAGCGCTGCGGCGAGCAGATCGGCCTCGGCCGGCTCCTTGCTCTTGAAGTTGTAGAGCAGCCGCGCCCGGCCGGCAGCCTTGATCGCCTCCTCCAACGTCGGAATCGCGCCGATGCCTTGTCCCCTGAACGGGTAGGTCTTGCCTCCGTCAGCCGTGTAGCCGTAGCCCGCGTCGAGCGCCTTGAGCTCGGCCATTGTCAGGTCGCGGACCTCGCCCGTGCCGTCGGTGCGGCAGTCGACCGTCCAGTCGTGGAATACCGCGATCTGCCCGTCTGCCGTGGGCGCGATGTCGACCTCGATCATGTGGGCGCCGAACCTCGCGGCACGGGCGATCGAGCGGGTCGTGTTCTCGAGATAGTCGTGCGCCGGGGGCTCGATCCTGTCGGCGGTGCAGGTGTCACGCCCGACGCCGGCATGGTCGTAGAGCTGATGGATTCCGCGGTGCGCGATCACCTTGACCGCGCCCTTCGGCTCCGGCGCGAGCCAGCTCGCATTGACGATTGTCAGCACGAGGAAGGCCAAGGCAAGGGCGAAGGTGAGATACCGCAGCCAGCGCTTCACCCGAGCAGCTCCCGCGCCTGGTCGCAGTCGCGCTCGATCTGCGCGACCATGGCATCGAGCGAATCGAACTTCGCCTCGGGCCGTAGGAAGTGGCGGAAGGCGATTTCGATTTCCTGGCCGTAGAGATCGCCGGCGAAATCGAAGAAATGCGGCTCCAGCAGCTCCTTGGGCGGCTCGAACTGCGGGCGCACGCCGATGTTGGCCGCGCCCTTCAGCACCTGGCCGGTGGCGAGCACGCGGCCGGTTACCGCATAGATGCCGAACCGGGGCCGCAGGTAGTTCTCGATCGCGAGGTTCGCGGTCGGGTAGCCGATATCGCGCCCGCGCTTGTCGCCGTGCTCGACCACGCCGCGAATCGCGAAGGGTCGCGTGAGGAGCATGGTGGCGCCCCGCGGGTCGCCCTCGCGCAGCGCCTCGCGAATGCGGCTGGAGGAGACCGGCGCGCCGCCTTCCATCACCGGCTGCACCGCGCGCGCGGCGATGCCGGCCTCGCGCCCGAGCTCGGCCAGCCGCGCGCGATCGCCCGCGCGCCCTTTGCCGAAGGTGAAGTCCTCGCCGGTCACCACGCCCGCGACGCCGAGCCTGTCGGCGAGCAGCACGCGCACGAAGTCCTCGGCCGTGGTGTTCGCCAGTTCGGCATCGAAGTGGAACACCAGCATCGCCGTTGCGCCCGCAGCGAGATAGAGCTCCTGCCGCTGCTCCAGCGTGGTCAGGCGAAAGGGGGGCACTTCGGGCTTGAAGAAGCGCACCGGGTGCGGATCGAAAGTAGCGATGATTGCCGGCCGGCCCTCGGCCCGCGCCCATTCTATCGCCTCGTGCGCGACCGCCTGATGGCCCTTGTGGAAGCCGTCGAAGTTGCCCAGCGCAATGATCGCGCCGCGCAAGGGCTCGGGAATCCGTTCGCGATGGTCGAGCCACCTCATGCCGCGGGTTCCTGCGATGCAATCCCCGCGCGCAGCACGCGCAGGGCGTTGCCGCCCATCGCCGCGCGGACCTCTTCGGGGGTGAAGCCTTCGTCGAGCAGCGCCTGTGTCACCTGCACGAGCTGCGAGGTGTCGAAGCGCACGGTGGTGGCGCCGTCGTAATCGCTGCCGAGCGCGACATGCTCGATCCCGACGAGATCGCGCACGTGCTTCATCGGGCGGGCGGCATCGCGCGGGCTGGTTCCGCAGACCGCTGCGTCCCAGTAGCCCACGCCGATCACCCCGCCGGTGCGCGCGACGCCGCGGATTTCCTCGTCCGAAAGGTTGCGGTTGACCTGGCAGGTCGCCTGCACGCCGCCGTGGCTGGAAACGATCGGGCGCTGCGCCATCGCAAGAATGTCGGCGACGCAGGCATGGCTGCAGTGCGCGATGTCGACGATCATCCCGATCGCTTCCATCCGGCGGATCGCCTCGCGCCCTTTGGCCGTCAGACCGCCTTTCTCGATCCCGTGCATCGAACCGGCGAGATCGTTGTCGAAGAAGTGCGTCAATCCCGCCATGCGGAAGCCCGCCGCGTGGAGCCGGTCGAGATTGCCGAGATCGCCTTCGAGGTTCTGCAGCCCCTCGATGCTGAGCATGGCCCCGACCGGAGTCGGCGCGCCGCCGCGGCGGGCGAGCAGCGACTGCACGTCCTGCGGCTGCGCGACTTTCATCAGGCGCCCGTCCGATCCGGCGACCGCGCGGTCGAGCTTCTCGCCGTGGTAGAGCGACCGCTGGAGCAGCGAGGTCCAGGTGCGGATCGGCTGGAGCTGGGCGATCGTCAGCGCAGTGATGTTGTCGGTCTCGGCGCTGTTCGCGTCGTAGTTCTGGTCCTTGGGGGTCTTGGTCACGCTGGAGAAGACCTGCAACGCGACGTTGCCGTCCTCCATTCGCGGCAGGTCCTCGTGCCCGTGGGAAGCGCGGTCGAGCAGGTCGCGGTCCCACAGCAGCGTGTCCGAATGGAGATCGACGATCGTCAGCGTCGCATGGAGCGCCTCCGCCTCATCTGAGACGGGGATCAGCGGCTGGCCGTCGACCTTGTTCATGCCGCGCTCGATCATCCCCGGCGCGAAGCCGAAGAACGCGATTGCCGCGAGCACGACCAGCGCCAGCGCGCCCCATGCGATCTTGCGCTTCATTCCCCGGATCCCCCTCTCCGCAGCGTAACGAAATCGAACGCGGGCCGGCCGTCTTCCGCCGCATGCGCCTTGCGCGCCGTTTCCCGCCATTCCGGCCCGAGCGGCGGCATGACCGTATCGCCCGCGTAATCGGCATGGATCTCGGTCAGTTCGACCCGCTCGGAGAGCGGCAGGAACAAGTCGAAAATCGCCGCCCCTCCGATCACCGCGATCTCCCCGTCGCCTGCCAGTGCGAGTGCGTCCTCGGGCGATACGGCGATCTCGGCGCCGGCCGCATTCCAGTCGGTGCGGCGGGTCAGCACGATATGGCGGCGGCCCGGAAGCACGCCGGGCAGGCTCTCGAAGGTCTTGCGGCCCATGATCATCGGCTTGCCGAGGGTCAGCGCCTTGAAGCGCTTGAGATCTGCCGGAATGTGCCAGGGCAGGGCGCCTGCGTCGCCGATCACCCCGTTCGCCGCGCGTGCATAGATGCAGAACAGGCTCTGCGTCACGCCCGCGTCACCGCTGCTCGATCCGAGTGACGTGGCCCATCTTGCGGCCATCGCGTGCCTGGCGCTTGCCGTAGAGGTGCAGATGCGCGCCCGGTTCGGCGAGGCATTCGTGCGCGCTGTTCGCGTCCTCGCCGATCACGTTAGTCATGACGATCTGCGCCGCGGTGGTCGCGGTGTCGCCCAGCGGCAGGCCGCAGATCGCGCGCACGTGGTTTTCGAACTGGCTCGCCGCCGCGCCCTCGATCGTCCAGTGTCCGGAATTGTGCACGCGCGGCGCCATTTCGTTGAACACCGGCCCCTCGCGGGTCGCGAAGAATTCTAGCGTCAGAACGCCGACGTAGCCCAGCGCTTCGGCCACGCGCGCAGCAAGCTCGCGCGCCGGCGCGACTTGCGCGGCGATAGCCTCCCCCGCCGGCAGGGCTGAGGTCGCGAGGATGCCGCCGACGTGGGTGTTCTCGGCGCTGTCCCAGAACCGCACCTCGCCGTCGTGCCCCCGCACGAGGATCACCGAGAACTCGGCCGTGAACTCGACGAAACCTTCGTAGATCGTCGGCGCGCCCGGCAGGCGGATCGCGTCGGCATCGCGCGCCGTCTGGATGCGCCACTGGCCCTTGCCGTCGTAGCCGTCGCGCCGCGTCTTGAGGATGCCCGGCGCTCCGATGCGGTCGACTGCGGCCGCGAGCTCCTCGGCCGTATCGACCGGCGCATAGGCTGCGGGCGTGCCGCCGAGGCTTTCGACGAAGCGCTTTTCCTTGAGCCGGTCCTGCGCCGTTTCCAGCGCACGCGGGTGGGGCGCGAGCAGCGTCTCGATGGCGGCGAGCGGGCCGACCGGCACGTTCTCGAATTCCCAGGTCACCACGTCGCATCCGGCGGCGAATTGGGCGAGCGCGGCGGCATCGGTCCAGGGGGCGCAAGTGAAATCGGCGCTGACTTCCGCGGCGACGCTCTCGCGGCCCGGCGCGAAGACATGGCAGCGATAGCCGAGTTGCGCGGCTGCGATGGCGATCATCCGGCCAAGCTGGCCGCCCCCGAGAATGCCGATTGTCGCGCCTGGCAGGATCAAACTCTCACTTCCCTCATCCGTTTGCGCCCGGGCTCGCCGGGGCCGTTCTTGCGTGGCGGTGCGCTAAAGGAAAAAGCGGCCCTTCGACAAGCGCGGGATGAACGGAAACGAGGCGTGCCTCAATCCACCGGCCTTTCGCCCACCGCGGCGCTGCGTGTGGCGCGCCAGTCCTGCAGGCGCCGCGAGAGCTCCGCGTCGGACAGCGCGAGGATCGCTGCGGCCAGCAGCCCGGCGTTGGTCGCGCCCGCCTTGCCGATCGCCAGCGTCCCCGTCGGCACCCCGGCGGGCATCTGCACGATCGAGAGCAGGCTGTCCTGGCCCGAGAGCGCCTTCGATTCGACCGGCACGCCGAGCACCGGCAGGTGCGTCAGCGCGCTCAGCATGCCCGGGAGGTGCGCCGCACCGCCGGCGCCGGCAACGATCACCTGAAGGCCCTGGTCCGCTGCACTTTTTGCGAATTCGTACATGCGATCGGGCGTGCGGTGGGCCGAGACGATCCGCGCCTCGTATTCCACCCCGAGCTCGTCCAGCACCTCGGCGGCGCATTTCATGGTCGGCCAGTCGGACTGGCTGCCCATGACGATGGCGACTTTGGCTCCCCCGGCAGGCATTTCAGCGGTCCTTCAGGTAGTGGCGCTCGCCCGGCGTCATCGCGGCGTCGAATTCGTAGACGATCGGCTGACCGGTCGGGATCTCGAGCCCGGTGATGTCCTCGTCCGAAATGTTCGAGAGATGCTTGACCAGCGCGCGCAGCGAATTGCCGTGGGCGGAGACGATCACCGTCTCGCCGCTCGCAAGCACGGGCAGGATCTCGCCTTCCCAATAGGGCAGCACGCGCTCGATCGTGAGCTTGAGGCTTTCGGTCCGCGGCACCGCGATCCCGGCGTAGCGCGGATCGGCGGCAAGATCGTAGTCCGTGCCCTCTTCCATCACCGGCGGCGGGGTGTCGAAGCTGCGGCGCCAGATATGGACCTGCTCGTCGCCGTGCCGCTCGCGCATCTCCTGCTTGTCGAGCCCGGTCAGGCCGCCGTAGTGCCGCTCGTTGAGGCGCCAGTCCTTGGTCTCGGGGATCCACAGCCGCCCGCAGGCTTCCAGCGCAAGGTGCAGCGTCTTGATCGCGCGGGTCTGGAGCGAGGTGAAGGCGCAGGTCGGCAGCACCCCCTTCTCGGCCAGCAGCTCGCCTGCCGCAATCGCTTCGGCGACGCCTTTCTCGGTCAGGTCGACATCCCACCAGCCGGTGAAGCGATTTTCGAGGTTCCACTGGCTCTGGCCATGGCGGACGAGAATGAGCGTCGGCAAGGAAAGGCTCCTCATGCGTTCGGGAGCGAGTGCGGTTAGCTTTTCGTATCCGGCTTGGAAAGCCCGCTCTCACCCGATTCGCCCGGCGGGGCGGTGCGCAATTCACGCGACTGGGCTTTACGGCGGCGCAGGTTCTCGCGCAGCTTGGCCGCGAGACGCTCCTCGCGCGACAGATTCTTGCCGGCTCCTTCGGTCATGCGAAACCCCTTGCCGCCAATTGCGCGCTGGCTCAAGCTTGGCTTGACTTTCCCCTAGGGGACGACAATAGCGCGCCCGCTTCTCCGAACGCTGCTGTAGCTCAGTGGTAGAGCGCACCCTTGGTAAGGGTGAGGTCGGGAGTTCAATCCTCCCCAGCAGCACCATTCTTGCCGCAGGCAAGAATGGTTTTTGTTTCGCCTCAAACGCCGGCGTTCGCATTCGCTCACTTGGCTATCCTCGCTCCCTCCGGTCGCTGCGGGCGCGCGGTCGCGCTTGCGGGCTGCTGATTGCAGCCCGAGAATTCGCCAGACAGAAATGGCCGGGGAAAGGTCCGGTCGGCGACCAGCCGACCGCAAGGCCGACCGGCCGCCCGCAGCGGCCCGACCGAAGGGAGGAATAGCCGCGAGGACGCGCGCCCGGATGGGCGCGCGTAAAGCAAAAGTACCCTTGCTCCCAGCCACCGTCTTAGCCATGTAATGCACCATGGACGAAAGCGACGCGTTGACCCCGCTGCATCCGAACCACGTCAAGGCGATGCGGGTGGCAACGCTGCTTGCCGCGGTTCCCTTTGTGATCGGCGCGCTCGTGCTGGAAGTCGCCGGCTTCCTGCCCACCGGCGTATTTATCGTGCCGGTGCTGCTTGCCGCAGTGCTGATCGTGATCCGGGCGCCCATGCGGCGCTACATGGCGCGCGGCTATGTCATGGGTGAGGACCGGCTGCGGGTCGTGCGCGGGCTGTGGTTCCGCTCGGACACCGTGGTGCCGTTCGGGCGGGTCCAGCATATCGACGTTCATCAGGGGCCGCTGGAGCGCGCCTATGGCCTCGCGACGCTTACCCTCCACACCGCGGGCTCGCACAACGCCTCGGTCTCGCTGCCGGGCCTGGCCGATGCCGACGCGCGGGCGATGCGTGAGACGATCCGGGCGCAGATCAGGCGCGACACGATGTGAACGAGCCGGCGGACACTTCCGAAATCGGCGAACGGCGGACCGAGCCCGCGGGTCTGGTCCTGAGCGCGATCTCGGGCCTGCGGCAGGCGATCCCCGCCGCGATCGCGATGATCTTCGTCCTGCGCGACCAGGGGCACTGGCTGCTCGCTGCAGTGCCGCTCGCACTCGTGCTGCTGGGGGCGATCGTGTTCGTGGCCTGGCTCCAGTGGCACCGGCTGACGTACCGCGTCGGCATGGAGGACATCCGGGTCGAGAGCGGCGTTCTCAGCCGCGCGGCACGTTCGGTGCCTTACGAGCGGATACAGGACGTCAGTCTCGAGCAGGGGCCGCTCGCGCGCCTGCTTGGCCTGGTCGAGGTGCGCTTCGAGACGGGCGCCGGCGGCAAGGACGAGCTCAAGCTCGCCTATCTCAAGGAAGCCGAAGGCGAGCGGCTGCGCGAAGTCGTGCGCGAGCGCAGGGACGATGCGGCCGCCGCACCGGGCGAGGCCGAAGCTGGCGCAGGCGAGCCGGCCGCCGAAGTCCTGTTCGCGATGGCGCCGCGCCGGCTCGTTACCTTCGGGCTGTTCGAATTCTCGCTCGCGGTCGTCGCCGTCGTCGCGGGTGCGGTGCAGCAGTTCGACTTCTTCCTTCCGTTCGATCCGTGGGACTTCGACGAGTGGCAGGAACGGCTTGCAGGGCCGGGTTCCTGGCTCTCGGGCCTTGGGCGAACGGCGCAGATCGTCGGCGGGATCATCGCGGCGGGTTCGCTGCTCCTGCTCGGCTTCGCCACCGGCCTCGTCCGCACCGTGCTGCGCGACTGGGGCTTCACGCTGGAGCGGACCGCCAAAGGCTTCCGCCGCCGCCGCGGATTGCTCACCCGCACCGACGTGGTCATGCCCGCACACCGCGTGCAGGCGCTCGCGTTCGGCACGGGGATCGTCCGCCGCCGGTTCGGCTGGCACGGCCTCAAGTTCGTCAGCCTCGCACAGGACGCCGGCGCATCGAGCCACGATGTCGCGCCTTTCGCTAAGTGGCACGAGCTTGAACCGATCGCGCGCGCCGCGGGTTTCGCGATGCCGACCGAGGACCTCGACTGGCACCGCGCCGGAGCGCGCTATCGCATCGATTCCGCGCTGCTGGCAGGCGTGGTCGCAGGGGGAATCGCGCTCGCGGTGCTGGTCGCGCTCTCGGCCACGGGCGCCGCCAGCCCGCTCCTCGCACTGATCCCGCTGGGCATCGCGCTGCCGCTGGCGGCATGGCAATGGTTTCTCTGGCGGTTCGAGCGGCATACGCTCGACGAGGCGCAGGTCTATGCGCGGCATGGCTGGCTGGCGCCGCGCACCGACGTCGCCTCGCGCGTCAAGCTGCACTCGGCCGAGATCGCGCAAGGGCCGATCGCCCGCCGGCGCGGCTATGCGACCTTGCACCTCGGCCTTGCCGGTGGGAAGCTGGCGATCGAGGGGATACCGCTCGCCCGGGCGCGGGAGCTGCGCGCGGCGATTCTGCACAGCATCACCGCGCAGGACTTCTCCCGAATCAACTAGCGGTCGGCGCGCGCAAGGCAGCCCATTCGGGATGGCGCCGGAACTGCGCTTCGACGTAGGAGCATTGCGGCTCGATCGTGAAGCCTTCCGCCTTCGCGTCGGCGATCAGCGCCTCGACCAGCGCCGCCGCGACGCCGCGCCCGCCGATCTCGGGCGGGACCAGCGTATGGTCGGCGATCCGCGCATTGCCACGCGCTTTCCACGTCAGCCGCCCGACGTGCTCGCTGCCTGGCACGTGCGCGCGATATTCGCCGTGAACCGGCGCATCGCCCGGGCCAGGGTGCCGGGTAATCTCGAGACCTTCGATCGTCATGGATGTCGCTCCTCCTTGCGCTGAACGCTGCGGCGGCTAGACGCGTTCCGCCATGTCCAGCGCCAAGCAGTTCCTCTCCGATAACGCCGCCGCGGTCCACCCGAAGGTGTGGGACGCCATGCGCGCCGCTGACGTGCCCGATTCGCCTTACGATGGCGATGCGCTGTCGCAGCGGCTGGACGAGGCGTTCTCGGCGCTGTTCGGCCGCGACTGCGCGGCGATCTGGGCCGCGACGGGAACGGCCGCCAACTGCCTGGCGCTCGCCACGCTGGTCCAGCCGCACGGCGGCGTCGTCTGCCACCGCGAGGCGCATATCGAGGTGGACGAGGGCGGGGCGCCCGGCTTCTACCTGCACGGCGCGAAGCTGCTGCTGGCCGAGGGCAAGGCCGCGAAGCTCACCCCCGAGGCGATTCGCGCGGTGATCGACCCGATCCGCGACGACGTCCACCAGGTGCAGCCGCATGCGATCTCCGTCACCCAGGCGAGCGAATACGGCTGCTGCTATCGGCCGGACGAGCTCGCCGCGATCGGGGCACTGGCGAAGGAGCGCGGCCTTGGCCTGCACGTCGACGGCGCGCGCTTCGGCAATGCGGTCGCCTTCCTCGGCTGCTCGCCGGCAGAGGCGGTTGGCCCTGCCGACGCGCTGAGCTTCGGCTGCATCAAGAACGGCGCGATGAGCGCAGAGGCGATCGTGTTCTTCGATCCCGCCGCCGCCGATCTGGCGCGCTACCGCCGCAAGCGGGCGGGGCATTTGCAGTCGAAGGGGCGGTTTCTCGCGGCGCAATTGCTGGCGATGCTCGAAGGCGACTTGTGGCTGGGCAACGCGCGCGCGGCCAACGCTGCCGCGCGCGAGATCGCCTCGGCCTGCGGCGAGCGGCTGATGCATCCGGTCGAGGCGAACGAGCTGTTCGTGCGGCTTACGCCGACCGAGCGCGAGGCGCTGCGCACGCAGGGCTTCGCTTTCTACGACTGGGGCGCCGATGCCGCGCGCTTCGTCACCGCCTGGAACAGCGATCCCGCCGCCGCGGCGGCGCTGGCGCGCGCGATCGCCGGCCTGTGAGCGAAACCGCGGAGGGAGCGAAGCCGCACGCGCTGCTGCGCCTGCGAATCGCGCTGCCCTTCGCCCTCGTCGCGCTGATCTGGGGATCGACCTGGTACGTCATCACCGGGCAGATCGATGCCGTGCCGGCGAGCTGGTCGGTCGCCTACCGCTTTGCGCTCGCGACGCCGGCGATGTTCGCGGTGGCGCTGCTGATGCGGCGGAGCCTGCGCGTCGGGCGCGCAGGCCACGTGCTCGCGCTGCTGATCGGCCTGACGCAGTTCTGCGGCAACTTCAATTTCGTCTACCGGGCGGAGCTGCACCTGACCTCGGGCGTGGTCGCGGTGATGTTCGGCATGCTCATGGTGCCCAACGCTCTGCTCGGCCGCTGGCTGCTCGGGCAGCAGGTGACGGGGCGGTTCCTCCTCGGCAGCGCGGTCGCGATCGCGGGTATCGCGCTGCTCCTGCTGCACGAGGCGCGAATCTCGCCGCTCGGCGGGAACGTGATCCTCGGCGTGCTGCTGGCGGTGGGCGGCATCCTCTCGGCCTCGGTCGCCAATGTCATCCAGGGGAACGAGACCGGGCGCGCGGTGCCGATGGTCAGCCTGCTCGCCTGGTCGATGCTCTACGGCACCGCCTTCGACGTGGCGATCGCTTGGGTCGCCGCGGGACCGCCCGTCTTCCCCACCGCGCCCGCGTTCTGGGCCGGGACCGCCTGGCTCGCCTTTGCGGGATCGGTGGTGACGTTCCCGCTCTACTACACGATCGTGCGCCAGATCGGCGCCGGGCGCGCGGCGTACAACGGCGTGCTGGTGATCGTCATCGCCATGCTGATCTCGACCGTGGTGGAAGGCTATCAGTGGTCGCTGCTGGCCGCCGCCGGTGCGGTTCTGGGCACCGCGGGCATGATCCTGGCCCTGCGGGCGCGGCAGGTCTGATTCAAGCCAGGCTCGCAAGCCCCTCCCGATAGGTCGGATAACGCGGCCGCCAGCCCAGCACGCGCCTGGCCTTGCCGTTCGCGACGCGGCGGCTCTCGCCATAGAAAGCGCGCGCCG
Source organism: Pelagerythrobacter sp. Soil_C_18 (assembly GCF_057657235.1). Taxonomy (NCBI): domain Bacteria; kingdom Pseudomonadati; phylum Pseudomonadota; class Alphaproteobacteria; order Sphingomonadales; family Erythrobacteraceae; genus Pelagerythrobacter; species Pelagerythrobacter sp. Soil_C_18. The sequence goes on along the minus strand of NZ_JBDGIU010000001.1, from coordinate 1,089,077 downwards.
CGGCCGACAGGCCCGCTTCGTCGAGCGACTGCACCGGCGGCGGGTCCCGCCCGAGCAGGCGGCAGGCTTCCTCGATCACGGCGTTCTGACTCGCCGGCAGGTCGTCGGCGAGGTTGTAGGCGCCAGGCGGGGCCCCGTCGCCAGAAACCAGCGCGGCGAGCACGCCCGAGACGATGTCGTCGACATGGATGCGGCTGAACACCTGGCCCGGCACGTCGATCCGGTGCGCCTTGCCCTCGCGCACGCGGTCGAGCGCACTCCGCCCCGGGCCATAGATGCCGGGCAGGCGAAACACCCGCGCGCCGCGTGCCAGCCACGCCGCGTCGGCCTCTGCGCGCGCAGTGCGCCGGCCGGCACCGACAGGCGCGCTCTCGTCGACCCAGGCGCCCCTTGTGTGCCCGTAGACCCCCGTTGAGGACAGGTAGCCCGTCCATCGATCACCCAGCAAATCGGCGTAGCGGGCAAGCACCGGATCGCCCTCGTTTGCCGGCGGCACCGAGGAGAGGACATGCGTCGCCTGCGCCAGCGCAGAGCGGACCGCAGCCTCGTCGTCGAAGGCGAGCGCCCCGTGGCGCCCGGTGCCCATCACCGCCCAGCCCCGGCCTTCCAGCGCGCGGGCGACACGGCTGGCGGTGTAGCCGAGGCCGAAAATGAACATCCTATCCATGCCCGCGTTCTACCCGATGACGCCCGCAGCGAAACCGCCTAGGAGGATCGCCATGGACATCGCACGCACACCCTCCACGCCCGACGGAAATCCGCAGCTCGCCGACGCCGCGCCCGAGCCGAAGGATCCGCCGCTGATCCGGCGCGAGGATTATCGGCCGTTTCCCTGGCTGGTGCCTGAAATCGCGCTCGATTTCGATCTCGGGGTCGAGGAGACCAGAGTGACCGCAAGGCTCACCGTCGCGCGCAACGCCGGCGCCGACGCGTCGCCGATCATCCGCCTCAACGGCGACGGGCTGCAGCCGCTCTCGGTTGCGGTCGACGGCGAGCTCGTGAACGACTGGACCATGGACGGCGGCGATCTGATGCTCCCTCTGCCGGGCGAGGCGCACGAGGTCGCAATCGTTACCGGGATCGACCCGTCCGCCAACTCGCAGCTCATGGGCCTTTACGCCTCGAACGGCATGCTCTGCACGCAGTGCGAGGCTGAGGGTTTCCGCCGCATCACGTTCTTCCCCGATCGGCCCGACGTGCTCTCGATCTACCGCGTGCGTATGGAAGGGCCCAGGGCGCAGTTCCCCGTACTTCTGTCGAACGGCAACAAGGTCGCCGAAGGGGAGGGCGAGGGCGGACGGCACTGGGCCGAGTGGCACGATCCCTGGCCCAAGCCGAGCTATCTCTTCGCTCTCGTCGCGGGCGATCTCGTCGCCCGTTCGGACAGCTTCACCACGATGGGCGGCCGCGAGGTCGCGCTCAACGTCTGGGTTCGCGCCGACGACCTGCCGCGCACCGGCCATGCGATGGAATCGCTCAAGAAGTCGATGAAATGGGACGAGGAGGTGTTCGGCCGCGAATACGATCTCGACCTGTTCAACATCGTCGCCGTCGGCGATTTCAACATGGGCGCGATGGAGAACAAGGGCCTCAACGTCTTCAACACGAAGTACGTGCTGGCCGACCCCGAAACCGCGACCGACGGCGATTTCGACGCGATCGAGGGGGTAATCGCGCACGAATACTTCCACAACTGGTCCGGCAACCGCGTGACCTGCCGCGACTGGTTCCAGCTCTCGCTGAAGGAGGGCTTCACGGTCCTGCGCGACCAGCTCTTCAGTCAGGACATGCAGGGCGAGGCGGTCAAGCGGATCGAGGACGTGCGCGTGCTCCGCTCGATCCAGTTCCCCGAGGATTCGGGGCCCCTCGCACATCCGATCCGGCCCGACAGCTTCCGCGAGATCTCCAACTTCTACACCGCGACGATCTACAACAAGGGCGCCGAAGTGATCCGCATGATGCGGACCATGGCCGGGCCTCAGGCATTCCGGCAGGGCACCGATCTCTACTTCGACCGCCACGACGGCGAAGCGGCGACCTGCGAGGATTTCGTCAGAGCGATGGAAGACGGCGCGGGGCTCGACCTCACCAAGTTCCGCCTGTGGTATTCGCAGGCGGGCACGCCCAAGGTGAGCGCCGACCTGTCGCATGAAGGCGATGTCGCGACGCTCACGCTGCGCCAGCAAGTGCCGCCGACGCCCGGCCAGCCGGCCAAGCACCCGATGCCGATCCCGCTCAAGCTCGCGCTGTTCGACCGTGAGACCGGCAGGCACGGGGGCGAGCAGCTCGTCATGCTCGAAGGGGCCGAGAAGACCATCGCGTTCGAGGGCTTCGCGCAGCCGCCGGTGCTGTCGATCAACCGCAGCTTCTCCGCCCCGGTGTCGATCGAGCGGCACGTTCCGCGGGAGGATCTCGTGTTCCTCGCAGCGCGCGACGACGACGCTTTCGCGCGGTCGGAGGCGATGCAGGAGCTGGTCGTCGGCCATCTCGTGGCGGCTGCCGGCGAGGGGCTCGACGAGGGAGAGCGGGGCGAGGGCCGCACGGCGATCCGCGAGGCATTGTCCGCGATCCTGGCCGATCCGGCGCTCGACGACCTCATGCGCGGCGAGCTCATGGTGCTACCGGGCGAGACCTACCTCGCCGAGCAGATGCTGGTTGCCGATCCCGGCCGCATCCATGCCGAGCGCGAGAGCCTCAAGGCATGGCTGGCAGGCGAGCTGGGGGGCCAATTGCTGGGCATGCATGCGCGCGCCAGTGCCATGCCTTACAGCCTGGACAGGGTCGCACGCGGCGCGCGCAAGGTGAAGACCCTGGTGCTCTCGCTTCTTGCCGCTGGCGATCCGGAGCGGACCGCGGCTCTCGCGGCGGACCAGTACGACGCGTCCGACAATATGACCGATCGGCAGGGGGCGCTCATGGTCATCGCCGGCCTCCCCAGCGCCGCGCGGACCGACCGGTTGATCGACTTCTACCGCCGTTACCGCGACAATCCGCTGGTGATCGACAAGTGGTTCAGCCTTCAGGCCATGTCGCTCCACCCGCAGGCGATCGAGCACGTCAAGGCGCTGCGGGGGCACGAGGACTTCACCTTGCGCAATCCGAACCGCGTGCGCGCGCTCTACATGGCCTTCGCGGGCAATCCGCACGCGTTCCATGCGGCGGGCGGCGAGGGCTACCGCATGATCGCGGACCTGATCCTCGAACTCGACCCGATCAACGCCCAGACGGCGGCGCGCTTCGTGCCCCCGCTCGGCCGCTGGCGGCGCATGGAGCCGGGGCGTGCGGCGCTGATGCGCGCGGAGCTCGAGCGGATCGCGGCCGCGCCGCGGCTCTCGCGCGACACCCGCGAGCAGGTGACCCGCTCGCTTGGCTGAGGCGCTGCGATCGGAGGTGCTCGGCGGCGTGCCGCACGGGTTCATGACCCGCAGCGGGGGCGTTTCGACGGGGCCTGCCGCGGGGCTGCAATGCGGCTACGGCGCGGATGACGATCCGCAATCGGTGCGCGAGAACCGCCGGCTGGCGGCCGAGGCGGTCCTGCCCGGCGCCGAGCTCGTCAGCGTCCACCAGATCCATTCGCCCGATGTCGCGGTGGTCGAGGAACCTTGGGGCGACGACCGGCGCCCCCGCGCAGATGCGCTCGTCACGCGGCGGCCGGGAATCCTGCTCGGGGTCGTTACCGCGGATTGCGCGCCGGTCCTGCTGGCGGATCGCGCCGCGGGCGTGGTCGGTGCGGCGCATGCCGGCTGGCGCGGGGCGCATGGCGGCGTGATCGAGAACACGGTCGAAGCCATGGTGGCCCTCGGCGCCGAACGCGCGCGGATCGCGGCGGCGGTCGGCCCGTGCATCGCGCAGCCGAGCTACGAGGTCGACGAGAGTTTCCGCGCGCAATTCGGGGACGAGCATGCCCGCTTCTTCGCTCCCGGCAAGGCCGGCCGCTGGCAGTTCGACCTCCCCGGCTACGTCGTCATGCAGCTGCAATCGGCAGGCGTCGGCACGGCCCATGCGCTCGGCCTCGACACTTATGCCGATCCCGCGCGCTTCTACTCCTATCGCCGCGCAACGCATCGGGGAGAGGCGACTTACGGCCGGCTGATCTCGCTCGTGGGGATGGCACGCTGAGGGCATTCCCGCATTTCCAAAAAGGCGGTTGGCAGCGCTGGCTTTCGAGTCTACAGGCCGCGCAAACCGGCACCGCAGGGGGCCTCGCCTGCTCTTGCGCAGGTTGCGGCTGTGTGGGGATTCTCTCCATCGGCAGCGGGGTCGGATCCGGGCAAGACACGTCTGAATCAAGGCAGGGCTAATGGCTGATACGACTGGCGCCGCGACACCCGATACAGTCGCCGTACACGGCGATGACGGGGTCCGCCGGCGCGACTTCATCAACATCGCGGCGGTCAGCGCCGCGGGTTTCGGCGGGGTGGCGGTGCTCTATCCGCTGATCAGCCAGATGGCGCCTTCGGCCGACGTCCTCGCCGAAAGCAGCACCGAAGTCGACGTATCGGCGATCGAGCCGGGCCAGGCGATCAAGGCGGTCTTCCGCAAGCAGCCGCTGTTCGTGCGCCGCCTGACGGACAAGGAGATCGCGGAGGCGAACGCGGTCAACGTCTCCTCGTTGCGCGATCCGCAGACCCTCGCCGAGCGGACCAAGGAAGGGCACCAGGACCTGCTCGTCACGATGGGCGTCTGCACCCACCTCGGCTGCGTGCCGCTGGGTGCCGCCGAGGGTGAGAACAAGGGCGAATTCGGCGGCTACTTCTGCCCCTGCCACGGTTCGCACTACGACACGGCCGCGCGCATCCGCAAAGGCCCGGCGCCGACGAACCTCGAAGTGCCGGAATACGAATTCACTTCCGACACCGTCATCCAAGTCGGCTGAGGAGCGAGAGACAGAACATGAGCTTCCCCTGGGCCAAGGAATACACTCCGGCCAATCCGGTCATGAAATTCCTCGACGAGAAGCTGCCTCTGCCGCGGCTCGTCTACAACGCGGTGGGCGCCGGCTATCCGGTGCCGCGCAATCTCAACTATATGTGGAATTTCGGCGTTCTCGCCGGGTTCTTCCTCGTGCTGCAGATCGTCACCGGCGTGGTGCTGGCGATGCACTATGCGGCCGATGCGACGGTCGCCTTCGGCAAGGTCGAGCACATCATGCGCGACGTCAACTGGGGCTGGCTGATGCGCTATGCTCACGCCAACGGCGCGAGCTTCTTCTTCATCGTCATCTACCTGCACATCTTCCGCGGGTTCTACTACTCCTCCTACAAGGCGCCGCGCGAGATGGTGTGGCTGCTGGGCGTGGTGATCTTCCTGCTGATGATGGCGACCGCGTTCATGGGCTACGTCCTGCCGTGGGGCCAGATGAGCTTCTGGGGCGCCAAGGTCATCACCGGCCTGTTCGGTGCGATCCCCGTGGTCGGCGAACCGCTGCAGGTCTGGCTGCTGGGCGGCTTCGCGCCGGATGACGCGGCGCTCAACCGCTTCTTCTCGCTGCACTTCCTGCTGCCGTTCGTGATCGCCGGCGTGGTCATCCTGCACATCTGGGCGCTGCACATCCCGGGCTCGTCGAACCCGACCGGCGTCGAGGTGAAGAGCGAGAGCGACACCGTGCCGTTCCACCCGTACTACACGGCGAAGGACGGGTTCGGGCTGGGCGTGGTCCTGGTCCTGTTCGCGGTGATGCTGTTCTTCCTGCCGAACTACCTCGGTCATCCGGACAACTACATCGAGGCGAACCCGCTCTCGACCCCCGCGCACATCGTGCCCGAATGGTATTTCTGGCCGTTCTACGCGATCCTGCGCGCCTTCACGATGGACTTCATCCTGCCGGCCAAGCTGTGGGGCGTGCTGGCGATGTTCGCGGCGATCCTGATCTGGTTCTTCCTGCCCTGGCTCGACCGTTCGCCGGTGCGCAGCGGCCACTACCGCCCGCTGTTCCGCAAGTTCTTCTGGTTCGGTCTGATCCCGGTGATGGCGGTGCTGTTCTACTGCGGCGGCGCCCCGGCGGAAGAGCCCTACGTGATGCTCAGCCAGCTCGCGACGGCTTACTACTTCCTCCACTTCCTGGTGATCCTGCCGCTGGTCTCCTCGTTCGAGAAGCCCGAGCCGCTGCCCTATTCGATCACCGAAGCGGTGCTGGGGTCCGACAAGAAGGCCGTGCTCGGCGAAAACACGACGCCCGCGACCTGAGGACGAGAGAAAGAGACGCATAATGATCCGGCCTATCGCAATCCTCGTCGGTCTCGGCTTCAGCATCGTCGTGCTGCTAGCCTTCGTGACCGGCGCCTACACCTGGGCGACCGAAGAGACGCAGCCCACTGCGGAGCACGAGTTCCACATCGCACCGCATGCCCCCGAAGGCGGCTTCGCGCATGACGGTCCGCTCGGCACCTGGGACGTGGCGCAGCTTCAGCGCGGCTACCAGGTCTACAAGGAAGTCTGCGCGGCCTGCCACAGCCTCAAGTACGTCGCCTTCCGCGATCTCGCGGGGCTCGGCTACGACGAAGGGCAGATCAAGGCGGAAGCGGCGAACTATCAGGTGCCGGGCATCGATCCGAACACCGGCGAGGCGACATTCCGCCCAGGCCTGCCGACCGACTATTTCCCCTCGCCCTATCCGAACGCGGTCGCGGCCGCTGCGGCGAACAACAACGCGATTCCGCCCGATCTCTCGCTGATGACCAAGGCGCGTCACCATGGGCCGGAGTACGTCTACTCGCTGCTGACGGGGTACGGCGCGATCCCGGCCGAGCTGACGCAGGAGTTCCCGGACTTCGAGACGCCGACGGGCCTCTACTTCAACCAGTACTTCCCGAACCTCAACCTGGCGATGGCGCCGCCGCTGACCACCGACGGTCAGGTGACTTATGCTGAAGGCAACCCGCAGCCGACCATCCGTCAGATGTCCGCCGACGTGGCCGCCTTCCTCACCTGGACCGCCGAACCCAAGATGGTCGAGCGGCGCCAGACCGGCTGGCCGGTGCTCGGCTTCCTGATCTTCGCGACGATCCTCGCGTTCTTCGCCAAGAAGCAGGTCTGGTCGAGCGCGACGCCCGGGCGCAAGGACGACTGATCTCCTCGCCCGCCAAACGCGATTGCGCCCCTCCATCCCGGCGATGCGAGGGGCGCTTTCATTTCGGGAGGACCGGATGAGCCCCGAAGACCTCAAGGCCCTGGTCCGCACGGTGCCGGATTTCCCCGCGCGCGGCGTCCAGTTCCGCGACGTGACCACGCTGATCGCGCACGGCGAAGGCTTTGCCGCGGCGGTCGGACACCTGGTGGAGCGCGCACACGCCGCCGGGGCGGAGGCGATCGCGGGCATGGAAGCGCGTGGCTTCATCTTCGGGGCCGCCGTCGCCGTCCGGCTCGGGATCGGCTTCGTGCCGGTGCGCAAGCCGGGCAAGCTGCCCGTCGCGACGATCGGCATCGACTACGCGCTCGAATACGGCAGCGACCGGCTGGAGATCGATCCCGGCGCGATCATGCCGTGCCAGAACGTGGTGATCGTGGACGATCTCATCGCCACCGGCGGCACTGCGCTCGCGGCTGCGGAGCTGCTGCGCAAGGCCGGCGCGCGCGTCGAACACGCGCTGTTCGCGATCGATCTTCGCGAGTTGGGCGGGGCCGAGAAGCTGCGCGCGGCGGGCGTCGCAGTCGAGGCACTGATGGACTTCGAGGGCGAATAGCGGGATAGAACCGCGACACCCGTCATTGTTAGTGCGAGGACGGCTCACACGCGATCACTCCTGGGGGTAATGGAAGAACAGGCATTCGTTATCGCGCTGGTCGGGGTGCTCGGCATCGGAGCGCAGTGGATTGCCTGGCGCACGGGCTGGCCCGCGATCGTGTTGATGCTCGCGGCCGGCTTCCTCGCTGGGCCGATTCTGGGCCTGTTCGATCCGGAAGCGGCCTTCGGTGAACTGCTCGAGCCGATGGTGGCCATTGGCGTCGCGTTGATCCTGTTCGAAGGCGGCCTCAATCTCGATCTGCGCGAGCTGCGTCATGCGGGCGACGGCGTCTGGCGGCTGGTTCTGTTCGGCGTGCCGATCGGCTGGCTGCTCGGCAGCCTCGCGGGGTACTACGTGGCGGGACTGGTCTGGCCCGTCGCGATCTTGTTCGGCGGCATTCTCGTAGTCACCGGCCCCACGGTGGTCCTGCCGCTGCTCCGCCAGTCCAAGATCCAGCCGCGCCCCGCCGCCACGCTCAAGTGGGAAGCGATCGTCAACGATCCGCTCGGTGCGCTGTGCGCGGTGATCGCCTACGAATACTTCCGCCTCACGGCCGCCGCTCCCGATGCGACGCTGTTCGAGGTCGTCCCGCCGATGATCATCGCCGCGCTTCTCGCGGGCGGGATCGGCTATGTCGCGGCCCGCTTCGTGGCGTGGTCGTTCCCCCGCGGGCTGGTTCCGGAATACCTCAAGGCCCCGGTGCTCCTGACGCTGGTCATCGGGGTGTTCGTCCTGTCAAATGCGATCGAGCATGAGGCGGGGCTGATGGCGGTCACCGTGATGGGCGTGGCACTCGCCAACATGAACGTCACCAGCCTGCGCTCGATCCACCACTTCAAGGAGAACATCGCGCTCATCCTGGTGTCGGGCATCTTCATCGTGCTGTCGGCTTCGCTCGACTACGAGGAGCTGAGCTATCTCAATTGGCGGTTCGGCCTGTTCCTGCTCGCACTGCTGTTCCTCGTCCGCCCGCTGACGATACTCGTCAGCCTGCTGTTCAGCTCGGTTCCGTGGAACGAGCGGCTGCTGCTGGCGTGGATTGCGCCGCGCGGCATCGTCATGGTCGCCATATCCGGCCTGTTCGCCCTGCGCTTGTCGGAACTCGGCTATGCCGACGGCGAAGTCCTGATCGGCCTCAGCTTCGCGGTGGTGGTGGTGACGATCGTCGCACACGGCTTCACCATCGATCTCGTCGCACGCTGGCTGGGGCTGAGGGGCAGTTCTCGTCCCGGCCTGCTGATCGTCGGCAGCACCCCGTGGACGATCGCCCTCGCGCAGGAGATGCACACGCTCAAGACCCCGGTGATGGTCGTCGATTCGAGCTGGCAGCGCCTCGCCCCCGCGCGGCGTGCGGGGCTGCCTTTCTACCACGGGGAGATCCTCAACGAAGCGACCGAGCACAACCTCGATCTCACCCCGTTCCAGGTGCTGGTCGCCGCGACGGAGAACGAGGCTTACAACACGCTCGTGTGCAACGAGTTTGCTTACGAGATCGGCCGCGACACCGTGTATCAGCTCGGCGAGGCGGTGAGCGAAGACGACCGCCACGCCATTCCGCCGTCGCTGCGCGGCCGCGCTCTGTTCGAATCCGGCTTCGGCGTGGCGGACGTCAACGAACGCCAGGCGCAGGGCTGGGTCTTCCGCAAGACCAAGCTGTCCGACGAGTTCAAGTTCGAGGACGCGCGCGAGCTTCTGCCGGAATCGGGCCATCTCCTGCTGCTGCTGCGCAAGGATGGCGCGCTGCGCTTCTTCACCCACGCCTCGCGGCCCGACCCGCGGCCCGGCGATACCGTCATCTCCTTCACCCCGCCGAAGAGCCGGACGGCGGGCGAGCCGCCTGAACGGCCCGCGAAGGGCAAGCGGGGGGTGCAACCGGCATGATGATGAGGACCGAAACGATGAGACCACTGGTCGCGATGACGGCCGCGCTCGCTCTGGCGGGCTGCGACCGGCGCGAACCGCCCGCGCCGCCCGAACCGACACCCGAGGCAGTGCCCACCCAGGCGTCGATCATCCGACCGGACATCGAAGTCGAACGGCCGGAGCCGGAGCTCGAGCCGCTGGACGCCAGCGTCACTTTCGCTGAGGCGGGTGGCGAATTGTCCGAAGCGGCGCTGGAGGATCTCGAAACGATCCTCGCATCGCCGCAACTGGCGGAAGGCGGCCCGATCGTGCTGCGCGGTCATACCGACTCGAGCGGAGACGACGAGGCCAATCTGCGCGTGTCGCAGCGGCGCGCGGAAATGGTGCGCGACTGGCTGGTCGAACATGGCGTGGACGAGGAGCGCATCACCGTGATCGCTATCGGCGAGCAGCGCCCGATCGCGCCCAATGCCAAGCTCGACGGGACGCCGGACGAGGCCGGCCGCGCGGCCAATCGGCGCGTCGATGTCTCGATCGCGCTACCCGATGTCGTGGCTGAAGAGGCGGACGAAGCGGAAGATAGCGAAGCCGCGCAATCCCACGCGACCTCGCAGGTCGACTAGCGCGCGTCAGCCGACCCGGCGCACTTCCTCGAGCACGCGTTCGGTCCATTCTGTTCGGCAGATGAGGAGGTCTGGGAGTTCGGTGTCTGCTTCGTTGTAGACGAGAGGGCTGCCGTCGATGCGCGAGCAGTGGAGGCCGTGGGCGGCGGCGACCGCGACGGGTGCGCAGTTGTCCCACTGGTACTGTCCGCCCGAGTGGAGGTAGATCTCGGCCTGGCCGCGCACTACCGCCATGGCCTTGGCTCCGGCCGAGCCCATCGCGATGAGCTCGCCGCCGATCGCTTCGGCCACGGCGAGCGCTTCCTTCGCGGGCCGGGTGCGGCTGACCACGAGGCGCGGCGTGGCGGCGGGTTCGGGCAGCGCGGCGGTCCGGTCGCTGCGCAGCACGACGCCGCCGTTCAGGCCGGGCAGCGCGACTGCGCCGATCCTGGCTTCCCCATCGATCGCGAGCCCGACATGAACCGCCCAGTCGTCGCGCTCTTCCCCGTACTCGCGGGTCCCGTCGACCGGGTCGACGATCCAGACCCGCGACTTCTCGCGCCGGAGCAGCGTGTCGCGGCTTTCCTCCGATAGCACGCCGTCGTCCGGCCGCTGCGCCCGGAGAGCGTGGAGCAGGAACCGGTTCGAGATCTCGTCGCCCGCGCTGCCGAGCGCCTTGCCTTCGAACAGCCCGCTCTCACGCACCTCGATCAGAATGCGCCCCGCGGCAGCGGCGATCTGCGCTGCGAGTTCGGCGTCTGTGATGGTCATTTGAGGGGCAGGATCCTGGAGACGATGTAGTCGGCCGCTTCCTCGACCGTCATGTCGACGGTGTTGACGCGGATCTCGGCGTTCTCGGGTTCCTCGTAGGGGCTGTCGATCCCGGTGAAGTTCTTCAGTGTGCCCTCACGTGCCTTCTTGTACAGGCCCTTCACGTCGCGCGCCTCGGCCACATCCAGCGGGGTGTCGACGAAGATCTCGATGAACTCGCCGTCCTCCATCATCTCGCGCACCATGCGCCGCTCGGCGCGGAACGGGCTGATGAACGCGGTGAGCACGATCAGGCCGGCATCGGTCATCAGCCGGGCGACCTCGCCCACGCGGCGGATGTTCTCGATCCGGTCGGCCTCGGTAAAGCCCAGATCGCGGTTGAGCCCGTGGCGCACGTTGTCGCCGTCGAGCAGGAAAGTGTGCCGGTTCATCAGGTTGAGCTTCTGCTCGACCGCATTGGCAATGGTCGACTTGCCCGATCCCGAGAGGCCCGTGAACCACAGCACGCGCGGGCGCTGGTTCTTCAGGCCTGCATGCTCCTCGCGGGTGATCGTGGTCGGCTGCCAGTGGACGTTCTGCGCGCGGCGCAGGCTGAAGTGCAGCATGCCGGCGCCTACCGTCGCATTGGTCATCTTGTCGATCAGGATGAACCCGCCGAGCGCACGGCTGTCGGCATAGGGCTCGAACACGATCGGCCGTTCGGTGCGCAGTTCGGCCACGCCGATCGCGTTGAGGCCGAGCGTTTTTGCGGCCAAATGCTCCATCGTATTGACGTTGATCTCGTACTTCGGCTCCTGCACCGTGGCGGTCACCGTCTGTGTGGCGAGCTTGAGCCAGTAACCGCGGCCGGGCTTGAGCGCGTCGTCGCTCATCCACACGATGGTCGCCTCGAACTGGTCGGAGGCCTGCGGCGGATCGCCCGCCGCCGCGATGACGTCGCCGCGCGAGCAGTCGATCTCGTCTGCGAACGTCAAGGTCACCGACTGGCCGGCGACCGCTTCGTCGAGCTCGCTGTCGCCACCGGTGCCGCCTGCGGCGCCGGCCTTGCCCGGCATTACGACGATGGACTTGATCGTGCTCGTCTTGCCCGAGGGGACGACGCGGACCATGTCGCCCGGCTTCACCGTGCCGCTCGCGATCAGCCCGGAGAAGCCGCGGAAGTCGAGGTTGGGGCGGTTGACCCACTGCACCGGCATGCGGAAGCTGCGCGCCTGCGCCGCGGTGCCTGCGACCTCGACCGTCTCGAGATGTTCGATCAGGCTCGGCCCCTCGTACCACGGCGTTTTGGGCGAGGGGGCGGCCGTGATGTTGTCGCCCTTGAAGCCCGAGATCGGGATCGCGGTGAAGCCCTCGATGCCGATCTCCTCGGCAAAGGCGCGGTAGTCGGCGACGATCCTGTCGAAGGTTCCACGGTCGTAGCCCACCAGGTCCATCTTGTTCACCGCCAGCACCAGGTGGCGGATGCCGATCAGATGCGCGAGGTACGAGTGGCGCCGCGTCTGGACCAGCACGCCCTTGCGCGCATCGACCAGGATCACCGCGAGATCGGCGGTCGAGGCGCCGGTCACCATGTTGCGCGTATACTGTTCGTGGCCCGGGGTGTCGGCGACGATGAACTTGCGCTTCTCCGTCCCGAAAAAGCGGTAGGCGACGTCGATCGTGATACCCTGCTCGCGTTCGGCGGCGAGGCCGTCGACCAGCAGCGCGAAGTCGAGCTCCTGCCCCTGCGTGCCGACGCGCTTGGAATCCGACTCGAGACTGGCGAGCTGGTCCTCGAAGATCATCTTCGAATCGTAGAGCAGCCGCCCGATCAGGGTCGACTTGCCGTCGTCCACGCTGCCGCAGGTGATGAAGCGCAGCAGCCCCTTGTTCTGATGCTGCTCGAGATAGGCGTCGATGTCCTCGGCGATGAGACTGTCGACCCGGTACGCGGGCTCGGATGAAGCGTCGTGGGTCATCAGAAGTACCCCTCCTGCTTCTTCTTCTCCATGCCGGCGCCGCCCTCGTCCTTGTCGATCGCGCGGCCCTGGCGTTCGCTGGTGGTGGTCAGCAGCATCTCCTGCACGACTTCGCTCAGGGTTGCCGCCTCGCTCTCGACTGCGCCGGTCAGCGGATAGCACCCCAGGGTGCGGAAGCGGATCGAGCGCATGACCGGCTCCTCACCTGGCTCCAGCGGGAAGCGCTCGTCGTCGACCATCAGCAGCAGCCCGTCGCGCTCCACCGTCGGACGCGGCGCGGCGAGGTAGAGCGGGACGATCTCGATCCCCTCGGCCATGATGTACTGCCAGATGTCGAGCTCGGTCCAGTTGGACAGCGGGAACACGCGGATGCTCTCGCCCCCATTCTGACTCCGAGGGGCCTTCTTCGCGTTGTAGAGGTTCCACAGCTCGGGCCGCTGGTTCTTCGGATCCCACCCGTGGCTGGCGGTGCGGAACGAGAAGATCCGCTCCTTCGCCCGGCTCTTCTCCTCGTCGCGCCGCGCGCCGCCGAAAGCCGCATCGAAGCCGTAGTGATCGAGCGCCTGCTTCAGACCTTGCGTCTTCCACATGTCGGTGTGCAGCGGCCCATGATCGAACGGGTTGATCCCGCGCTCGAGCGCCTCGGGGTTGCGCCACACCAGCAGCTCCATTCCCGCGGCCTCGGCCATCCGGTCGCGCAGCGCGTACATGTCGCGGAACTTCCAGGTCGTATCGACATGAAGCAGCGGGAACGGCGGCGGCGAGGGATAAAACGCCTTGCGCGCCAGGTGCAGCATGACCGCGCTGTCCTTGCCCACCGAATACAACATCACCGGCCGCGACGCCTCCGCCGCAACCTCCCGCATAATGTGGATGCTCTCGGCTTCAAGCCGCTCAAGATGGGTCAGGCTATGCATCGACAATGTCTTGGAGGCGAACTCTACCAAGGGAAAGGATGCAGGACTGGCTAATGGATCGGCGCCGAAGGGCAAAACGGATTTGCTTGAAAGGGGCGAAGCGATCGTGTCCCGCAACCCGATGTTGACGAATCCGCGCCAATGATGGCAAGCGGTTTCCAGCGAGCGGGCGGGTATAGCTTAGTGGTAAAGCCCCAGCCTTCCAAGCTGGTTATGCGGGTTCGATTCCCGCTACCCGCTCCAACCGCCCGTCGCAGAACGTCGGATATGGGCGCCACAATGCAAGAAGTTGTGAACGCCGCCCAGGCAAAGCGAGATCGCAGGGAACTTCCGTCCGCGGGCCATCACCCGTACCATCTATCGCAAATCTCCGCTTGGCTTCGGTCGCTTGGTCTACGGGACCGGTATCCATCGAGTTCGCAGTTTGGGTTCGGTGACGTATTTCGGGCCCGCGGCGAGGAGGGAAGGATTACCGCGCGATCAACGTGATCCGGCATCTGACACGCTTCTACTTTATCCGCACCGGTGCGAGATGCTGAAAATCATAGCTGAAGTCGACCCGGTCGGACGCCGGTGCGAGCGTCATCCGCTGTATCGCTCCGGTACCGTCCGGCTCAAAGGTGACGATCGCGTCCGCACCCAGATCCCGGTTCGGCCAGCGCGCGAGGAATCGATCGCCACCAAGCGGAACCAGTGGACCTCTGAGGAGCCTCGACCGCGTCAGGTGGATGGAAAGGTCCGGACCCTGCTCCTCGACCGTGATGTCGCCATACCAAGGGTCGCGATATGTGCCGGCGTACTCGGATAACGGCCGGGCTGCTGCTGTAGCCTGGATGAGGGATGAAGTCTCCTTTGCTACAGGCGCGTTTCGGCGAGCCGCGCGCCGGGCTGCAGCGTCGTTGATCCAGTCGAAAGCAGTCTCTCCTTGAACTATCCGCGCCAGGAGATGGTTGGCGACCACCGGCGCCGGCGCCATGTCGTTGATTAGTACCACCACCGCCGCGTTCTTCTCCGGCAGCAGGCCCAGGTTGGAGGCCGCGCCCGGGCCTGCACCACTGTGGTCTATAAGCAGAGTGCCGGCGAAGTCGGAGACGAACCAGCCAAGTGCGTACTGGGAGAGATGCGTGTAGCCGAGCCGCTTCGGAGCTCCAAACGGGGTGACCGGAACGACACCCCGGTGAAGGGTCTCCATCGTCTCAGGACTCAGGATCCGTCGCCCATCGGCCGCCGTGCCGTCCCCCAAGTGAAAGAGGGCCCAACGCGCCACATCGGTGACCGAGCAGGCGATACTCCCCGCCGGATCGGCTTGGGTGACGAGTTCATCCAAGGGTCGTCCCGTGTCGCCGCCTAGGGCGCGAGCGTGCTCTACGGCGCGATTGGACGGACGATCGCGATCTGGATCTGCGGTGCACGAGGCCAATCCCAAAGGCTCAAACAGTCGGACGGAAAAGAAATCCGGCCAAGCTTGACCCGACACGTGCGTTATAAGCTGTCCGGCGACGGAGTAGAGAATGTTGTCGTAAACGAAACGATCGCGAAAGCCGGTGTTCAAGGGGAGGTAGCGCAGAGCTCTCAACATCTCGTCGTCAGTCGCCTGGCCATCGGGCCAACGAAGGAGATCGCCCGCGCCCAAGGCCAGTCCCGATCGGTGAACGAGCAGATCACGCACGGTGAGGTGCTCAGATACGTAAGGATCGGACATCTCGAACTCAGGCAAATAATGCCGAACCGGTTCGTCCCAATCCAGCTTACCTTCCTCGACCAGGATGGCGAGTGCCGTCGCTGTGAACGCCTTGCTTACAGACGCGAGCGGGAAAACGGTGTCGGCATTGACGCGTTCAGGTGACCCTTGCCTTCGCTGTCCATACCCTCTCGCAAAGATGATCTTCCCGTCCTGGACGACGGCTACTGCCATGCCCGCGGGGCGAAGCGCCTCCATTGCTCGGGTCGCCTCGATCTCCACCTCGGTAGCCTCGAGAGCTTGCCCAAACGCAGGCGGCGAGGCGAGCATGACAACGACAGCAAGAATGAAACGCATGCGGCTCTTCCAAATTGTGGGGCGAATGAAACAGGCGAATCATATCGTTGAGCACTACTGTCGCTCGTGCGTAGCCCAAGTTCCTGCCGATATCTGCCGAGCCCCAACCCCGCTCGACCAGCGGTCGGTCCGAGAGGTTCTGAGAAAGAGGCTTTGGCCCGAGTTGCGACGACTGCGGCCGTGCGTTCAACGCTCCGTACGCGGCGTGGTGCCGCTCCTGAACTGGTGGCTCGCTGAAGAACGTGGGGGCACTTCGCAAGCGCGGTCGTCGTAGTTCGCTTTCGGCCGGCCGGGAAAGACGATCGTCGTTGATGCCGCCCGCGTGACCGTGACTTGCAAGTCCGTGGTGATGTCAGCGGTCCGCCACTTGCCCGCATCTTCACGTTTCGCTTCGACCAATCGTCCGCGCGCAGCGGATGTGACCGCTGCATCGCCAGCTCACCTGAAGCTCGGAACCAAGACCGGGCGCAGCCCATTCCTTTGGGCAAAGGAGAGTTTTTGATGGCGACACGATTCATCGATCGGGGCGAGCCGCAGCGATCGCAGTTTCTGACTGACAGCTTCCAGCGCGGGCTCGCGCATTGGAACCGCGAGCGCCTGCAGCCCGGATTCCCCGGAAAGGCATGGCAGCGCGAGCTGGAGCGCGACTTGCGGATGCAGCGGCTCGAAGGCGCATTTCTCGAAGGCCTGCGGGCGGAAGTCAGTACAGCGGCGGCCGAGGCGCCGACCGATCCCGAAGGATTCATCGACTGGTTCGAAGGGCTGAAGGAGACCGGTCCGGGCCAGGGCGATCCATTGTTCCCGTGGCTGGCTGAGGAAGCCGATATGGACCAGTTCCGCTGGTTCTTCGAGCAGGAAGCGGCCGGCGAGGCGGGCTTCGACGATCTCGTGGCCATGACCCAGGTCAAGCTGCCCGTGCGGCCGAAGCTGGAGCTCGCGCGCAATTACTGGGACGAGATGGGTCATGGCACGGAGAAAGGCATGCACGGCCCCATGCTCGACGCCTTGGCCGAGACGCTGCGGGTCGATCCGGTGATTGAGAATACCGTGTGGGAGAGCCTGGCCCTCGCCAATGCGATGACGGCCATGGCGGTCAATCGGCGTTACGCGTGGCACTCGGTGGGCGCGCTGGGCGCCATTGAGCTTACCGCCCCCGGCCGCGCCGTGCTGGTCACCGAGGGCCTCCGGCGGCTCGGGTTCTCGGGCAAGGAGCGGCGTTATTTTGCGCTCCATGCGGTGCTCGACGTCAAGCACAGCGAGGATTGGAACCGGGAGGCGATCCGACCGGCAGTGGAGGAGGATCCCGCCCGCGCTACGGCAATGGCCGAAGGCGCGTTGATCCGCCTCAAGTGCGGCGAGCGCTGCTTCGAGGCCTATCGCGCGCAGCTATGGAGCTGACCGGCCGGTAGCGCCGTGCGTTACCGTCTGCCGATCGCCATATTGTCGATCAGGCGCGTGCCGCCGATCCATGCCGCGACGAGCAGGCGCGTGGGCGTCTCGCCAAGACGGTCCAGCCGCGCGAGGCTCGCCGCATCGGCGATGTCGGCATAGTCGACCGAGGAGAAGCCGGCGCCCGCCAGAGCCTGCTCCAGCGTTTCCAAGGCTGTGCGCACGTCCGCGCCGGCTTCGATCCGTTCGGTCGCCTCGCGCATCGCGCGCGGCAGCGTCGCCGCCGCTTGGCGCTGCTCGGGCGAGAGGTAGCGGTTGCGGCTCGACATCGCGAGGCCGTCCGCCTCGCGCACGGTCTGCACGCCGACGATGGCTTCGGCACGCGGAGCGGTGAGATCGAGATCGCGGGCCATGCGGCGGATCACCGCGAGCTGCTGCCAATCCTTCTCGCCGAACAGGGCGACATCGGGCCGCACCTGGTTGAACAGCTTGCAGACCACGGTCGCGACCCCGTCGAAATGGCCGGGCCGGCTCGCGCCGCAGAAGCCCTCGCTCACGCCGGCGACCGATATCGTGGTGGCGAACCCCTCTGGGTACATGTGCGCGGCGTCCGGCGCCCAGAGCAGGTCGACACCCTCCGCCTCCAGCAGGCGTGCGTCCTCCTCCATCTGGCGCGGATAAGCGTCGAGATCCTCGTTCGGGCCGAACTGCGTCGGGTTGACGAAGATGGACACGGCCACGCGGTCGGCGCGCGTCCTGGCCTCGCGCACGAGTGTCAGGTGCCCCTCGTGCAGCGCGCCCATCGTCGGCACGAGCGCCAGGCTTTCGCCCGCGTCGCGGAGTGCCGCGACGGCCGTTCTCAACACATCAAGCTCGGTCGCGGTTTGCACGTCTACGGGGCCTCCGATAAAGCGAGCGCGGGGGCCGCTTAGCCGCAGGTGCCCGGCAATGACAACAGACAGAAAGCCTGCCGCAGTGTTCGCCAAAGTGTCGCAGCGCCCGCACCGGATCGTGTTCGCCAACGAGAAAGGCGGAACCGGCAAGTCGACCACCGCGGTCCACGTGGCGGTCGCGCTCGCCTATCGCGGGGCCAGGGTTGCCGCGATCGACATCGATTCGCGCCAGCGCACCATGGATCGCTACTTTGAAAATCGCGCCGAGACCGAGGAACGGCGAGGGGCTGCCCTGCCCAGCGCGCGCTGCGAGGTGTTCCGCGGGCAGTCAACCCAGGAGTTCGACGAGGCGCTCGAACGTCTGGGCGAGGGGGCGGACTTCCTCGTCATCGACACGCCCGGGCGCGACGATCCGCTTGCGCGCCATGCGGCGGTCGGGGCCGACACGCTCGTTACCCCGCTCAACGACAGCTTCGTCGATTTCGATCTGATCGGCCAAGTCGATCCCGAGACGTTCAAGGTCCGCCGCCTGAGCTTCTATGCCGAGCTGATCTGGGACACGCGCAAGACGCGTGCGCTCGAGCAGCGGCAGGAAATCGACTGGGTGGTCGTGCGCAACCGCACCGGCCATGTCGAGGCGCGCAACATGCAGCGCATCGAACGCGCGCTGGGCGAGCTCTCGAAGCGCGCCGGCTTCCGTGTGGCGCGGGGCTTGTCGGAGCGCGTGATCTACCGCGAGCTCTTCCCTTCGGGGCTGACGCTGCTCGACAAGGGGCACCTGGGCGAACTCGGCACCAGTCATCTCGTCGCGCGGCAGGAGCTGCGCTCGCTGGTTGCCGGGCTGAACCTGCCCGCACCCGCGAGCAAGGCGGCAGAGCTGGAGCCGGCCTGACCCGTGCTGCGGCTGATCGTCATCCTTGCGGTCGTATCGATCGGCTGCCGGATGCTCTTTGGCAAGTGGCCGTGGGACTACCTGCGGCCGGTGTCGACGCGCAGTCAGGCACTGTTTCGCGCGCGCAAGCTGCTCGGCGTGGATGCCCGTGCCAATCGCGGGGAAATAATTGCGGCCCACAAGCGTTTGGTGGCCGTGGTTCACCCCGACAGGGGCGGGACCAACGATCAGGTGCACGAGGCAAGCGCCGCGCGCGACCTCCTGCTCAACGAACTGACCGACCAACGCTGAAGGGAGCGTATGACCTACAACTTCGACCCCACCATTCTGCGCGAGTACGATATCCGCGGCATCATCGGTGAAACGCTCGGTCCCGATGATGCGCGCGCGATCGGCCGCAGCTTTGCCACCCTTCTGCGCGAGGCCGGCGGCACCAAGGTCGCGGTCGGCTACGACGGCCGAGTAAGCTCGCCGACCTTGGAGCACGCGTTGATCGAGGGGCTCACGGCGAGCGGGTGCGATGTCGTGCGGGTCGGCATGGGGCCGACGCCGATGCTCTACTATGCCGAAGCTTCAGCCGAAGAGGTACATGGCGGCATTCAGATAACCGGCAGCCACAACCCCCCCAACTACAATGGCTTCAAGATGGTCTTTCAGGGCCGGCCGTTCTTCGGGGAGGACATCCAGCGGCTCGGCCGCGTCGCTGCGGACGGTGCCTGGCGCGATGGGACCGGCACGGTCGAGGATCGCGCGATTCTGGAGGAGTATATCGAGCGGCTGCTCACCGGCCTCGGCGGGGTGGAGCCTGCCGCCCTTGAGGGGCTGCGCGTCGGCTGGGACGCCGGCAACGGCGCCGCCGGGCCCGCGCTGGAGGCGCTCGCCGCTCGCCTCCCTGGCGAGCATCACCTCCTCTACACCGATGTCGACGGCGACTTTCCCAATCATCATCCCGATCCCACAGTCGAAGCGAATCTGGCGGACCTGCGCGCGCTCGTTGCCGAGAAGAACCTCGACTTCGGCATCGCGTTCGACGGCGACGGCGACCGCATCGGCGCGATCGACGGCGAAGGCCGCGTGATCTGGGGCGATCAACTACTGATGATTTACGCCGAGGACCTCCTCGCAAGACTACCTAATGCGACGGTCATCGCGGACGTGAAGGCGAGCCGCGCGCTGTTCGACCACGTCGCGCAGCATGGCGGGACGCCGGTGATGTGGAAGACCGGCCATTCGCTGATCAAGTCCAAGATGAAGGAAACCGGCGCGCCGCTCGCGGGTGAGATGAGCGGGCACGTGTTCTTCGCCGACGATTACTACGGCTACGACGATGCGCTCTATGCGGGCGTCCGCCTGCTCGCCGCGAGCGCCCGGCTCGGCCGCTCGGTAACCGAGCTACGCGGCGCCATGCCGGCCATGGTCAACACGCCCGAGATGCGCTTCCAGGTCGACGAGACGCGCAAGTTCGCCGCGATCGACGAGGTCAGGGCGCGGCTGGCGGACAGCCCGGCGGATGTCGACGGCACCGATGGAGTGCGCGTGACCACCGCGGACGGCTGGTGGCTGCTGCGCGCCTCCAACACGCAGGATGTCCTCGTCGCCCGCGCCGAAAGCGAGAGCGAGGAAGGTCTGGAGCGCCTGATGGCGCAGATCGACGAACAGCTCGCGCTTTCGGGCCTCGAACGCGGGGCACAGGCGGGGCACTAGATCCCGTAGGGAGGGGGGAACGATGAAGAACGGTATTCGGGCGGCGATCATGCTGTTTGCGGCCGCGCCCGCGCTTGCGCAGGATGACAGCCAGCCGCCGGCGGACGCATCGCAGGACATGGAGGCGCTCGCATCCGCATTCGGCGAGATGTTCCCGGCCGAACCCCTCACGCCCGAGCAGGAAGCGCGCCTGCCGATGGCCCAGGCCGTGGTCGCGCATATCTTTCCCCCTGGCACCTACGCGCGGATGATGGATGAGATGATGGGGCCGATGATGGATTCGGTCCTCGGTTCCATGGCGCAAATTCCCGTTGCGCAGCTCGCCGCCATGGCGGGCCTGGAGCAGTCGCAGGTCGCCGCCATGGGCGAAGGGAAGCTGGGCGAGGTCATGGCCATCGTCGATCCCGTATACGAGCGCCGCAACGCGATCGCGTCGGACGTTATGATGGAGATGATGGGCGACGTGATGAAGCGGGTCGAACCGTCCTATCGCGAGGGGCTGGCGCGTGCCTATGCCGTGCGCTTCCCCCCGTCCGATCTCGCAGAGCTGGAGCGGTTCTTCCAGACCCCGGTGGGCAGCCGCTACGCGGCCGAATCGATGCTCATCTATGCCGACCCGCAGGTCATGTCCGCGATGAACGAAGTCATGCCCGCCGTGCTGGAGATGATGCCGGCGATGATGGAGCAGATGCAGCAGCGCATGGAGAGTCTTCCCGAGCCGCGCGCCTTGTCCGACCTGAGCGATGCCGAGCTGCAGCGATTGTCGGAGCTGCTGGGCGTGCCGCCGGAGGAGCTGCGCGCCAACGCGGCGGAGAGCGAGGCTGCCGTGGAAGGCGAAGCGATTGGCGACGGCGTGTGATGCAAGAAGGGCCCGGACGCTGCCGGGCCCTCCGTTTCGGTACGGCGACGCAGATCAGGTTTCGCTGTCTTCGTCGAGCATCGTACCGGCGTTCTCGTTGCGGTAGCTGCGCACGTTGACCCGCAGGTTGTTCTGCACGTGCCCGACACCGGACACGTCCTCCGCGCAGTCTTCCGCGCGGCGCTTGTCGAAGCGGCTGCCGACCGTGCCGTCGAGCGTCACTTCGCCGTTCTCGACCGACACCTGGATGCCGCTGGCATCGAGATCCCGGTCGTCGGTCAGTTCATCGCACACGTCCTCGAGGATGCGCTGGTCCGAACGGGTGTAGTTGGCCGGGCCACGACCGCGGTGATCCATCTGCCGGCGGCGCGCGGCATCCTCGTCGCCGAACCAGCTTGCGACCTCGTCGCCCGCGCGATCCAGAAAACCGCGATCCTCATAACGGTCGGTGAAACCGCGGTGTGGTTCCGCATCGTAGGTGCCCGTCCCATAGGCGGCGGACATGCCGCCGAACCCGGCGCCGTATCCGCCGTAAGGCCGCCGGTTGCCGGCCGAGAAGTCGCCACCGCCCTGATCGCTCGAGGTGAAGCTGGCAAACCCGCGCCCCTCTCCGGTGTCGTAACGTGCCGGGCCGTAGCTCGAGTGATAGCGGGACTGCTGGGCGCCGCGCCGGTCGTCATGCTCCTGCTCGCGCCAGCCGCGGTTCTGCGTGCCGGCGTAGCCGCGCTCCCGATAATCGTCGCGGTAGCTGCGGCGTTCGCCCATTTGCCCGGCGAGCGGTTCCTCGTAACGATCCTCGCGGTAGTCGGGCTGTCCATAGCGGTCGGCCTCGAACTGGTCGGCCTGAGTGTAGTAATCCTCGCGGTCGTAGCTGCCGCGGCGCCTCTCGCCGTATCGGTCGCCCGGGCGGTAGTCGTTCCTGTAAGCCATCGGTCTCTCCTGAAGTTCTCGGGGAAGCTCCGGCGCGGCGCCTGGAGGACGGCCGCGTCGCCCTGCTGCATGAAATGAATGCGCGAGCGCACGGATCGTTGCCCGGCCGGGCGCATGCGGACCGCACTTCGGCGATGGTGCTCGGCGCAGTCGCCGGAACCTTTCGCATCGCGCAAGAATCTGGTGCAGTGGAAGCCATGCACGACCGTCGTTCCGCACATGCCTGAAGCGCAGATCCCGCCCGAGATCGCGGCGTGGTTCGACGCGCGCGGCTGGCGGGTGCGGCGGCATCAGGCGGATATGCTGACAGCGAGCGCGGCGGGGCGGCACGCGCTGCTCGTGGCCGACACGGGGGCGGGCAAAACGCTTGCGGGTTTCCTGCCGACGCTGGCGGACTTCTGCCCATCGCGGCTCGCCGGCGCCGCGCCGCCGGAGGGACTGCACACGCTCTACGTCTCGCCGCTCAAGGCGCTCGCACACGACGTGCAGCGCAATCTCCTCGCCCCGGTGGACGAGATGGGCCTGCCGCTGCGGATCGAGACGCGCAGCGGCGATACCCCTGCCGACCGCAAGAAGCGCCAGCGCGGCCGCCCGCCGCATATCCTGCTGACCACGCCCGAATCGCTTTCGCTGCTGCTCAGCTATCCGGAGAGCTTCGCGATGTTCGCCGGGCTGAAGCGGGTGGTGATCGACGAGGTCCATGCGTTCGCGACCGGCAAGCGCGGCGATCTGCTCGCGCTGTCGCTGGCGCGGCTGCAGGCGATCGCGCCGGCGATGCAGCGCGCGGCGCTCTCGGCCACCGTCGCCGATCCCGAAGGATTCCGCGAATGGCTTGCTCCGTGGGGGGAGATCGATTCGGTCGCGCTGGTCGAGGGGGAGAAGGGCGCGCCGCCGGAGGTCGAGATCCTGCTGCCGGAAGAGGAGCGCGTGCCCTGGGGCGGGCATGCAGGGCGCTGGGCGATCCCCCAGCTCTACGACGAGATCCGCCGCAACCGGACGACGCTGGTCTTCACCAACACGCGTTTTCTCGCCGAGTTCGTGTTCCAGCTCCTGTGGGACGTCAATGAAGACAATCTGCCGATCGGCATTCACCACGGCTCGCTGTCGAAGGAGGCACGGCGCAAGGTCGAAGGGGCGATGGCGCGCGGCGAATTGCGCGCGCTGGTCGCCACCGCCAGCCTCGACCTCGGCGTCGACTGGGGGGACATCGACTGCGTCGTGCAAATGGGCGCGCCCAAGGGCTCCTCGCGCCTGCTCCAGCGCATCGGGCGGGCGAATCACCGGCTAGACCAGCCGAGCCGCGCGATCCTTGTGCCCGGCAACCGCTTCGAGTTTCTGGAGGCGACCGCGGCCAAGGATGCGGTCGATCAGGGGCAGCGCGACGGCGAGGACTTCCGGCCGGGCGGACTCGACGTGCTGGCGCAGCATGTCATGGCTTGCGCCTGCGCCGCGCCGTTCGACGAGGCGGACCTGCTGGCGGAAGTGCGCGCATCGCTTGCCTACGCCTGGGTGGACGAGGCCGTATGGCAGCGCGTGCTCGGCTTCGTCGAGAACGGCGGCTACGCGCTGCGGGCATACGACCGGTTCAAGCGCATCGTCCGGGACCGGAACGGCGTCTGGCGCCTGACCCACCCCGAACATGCGCAGCGGCACCGGATGAATGCCGGGATCATCGTCGATTCCGAAATGCTCACGGTGCGCTTCCGCAATGGCCGCCAGCTCGGCAAAGTGGAGGAGCGCTTCGCCGCCTCGCTATCGCCGGGCGATACGTTCTTCTTCGCCGGCATGAGTCTCGAGGTCGAGCGGGTCAAGGACATGGAAGTCACCGTACGCGCCGCGAAGAAATCCGCCACCATCCCTTCCTACGGCGGACAGCGGCTGCCGCTGACCACGCATCTGGCCGAGCGGGTGCAGGCGATGCTGGTCGATCGCGCGGGCTGGGCGCGCTTCCCCGACGACGTGCGCGAATGGCTCGAAGTACAGGACTGGCGCAGCCGCCTGCCGGGGCCGGGCGAGCTGATGGTCGAAAGCTTCCCGCATGCGAAGAAGCACTACAGCGTCTATTACACATTCGAAGGGTGGAACGCGAACCAGAGCCTCGGCATGCTGATCACGCGGCGGATGGAGTATCGTGGGCTGCTGCCCGGCGGTTTCGTCGCCAACGACTATTCGCTTGCGGTCTGGGGCCTGAAGCCGGTCGCCGATCCCGCGCCGCTGCTGTCTCCCGACATCCTCGCACACGAGTTCGTCGACTGGGTGCAGGAATCGCATCTGCTGCGCCGCGCATTCCGCGAAGTCGCGGTGATCGCTGGGCTTGTCGAGCGGCAACACCCAGGCAAGCGCAAGACCGGCAAGCAGGTCACGTTCTCGACCGACCTGATCTATGACGTGCTGCGCAAGTATGAGCCTGATCACGTCCTGCTCGAGGCTGCCTGGGCCGACGCACGCGCGCGCCTGACCGATGTCGGGCGCCTCGCGAGCCTGCTCGAACGGTCGGCCGAGCAGCTGGTGCATGTCGAACTCGACCGCGTCAGCCCGCTGGCCGTGCCGGTGATGACCATGATCGGGCGCGAGGCGCTACCGCAGGGCTTGGTGGACGAAGAGCTCCTTCTGGAGGCGGAGAGCCTCGCCGCCGCCGCGATGCGGGTGGATGCGGCGGAAGACGAGGCAGACTAGGACCAGCGCCGGCTTAGCGCGCGGCGAAAGTCCGGTACTTTTCGTTGCCGACGAAACCGAACCGGGTGATCCCCGCCGCTTCGATCGCGTGCAGCGTGCGTGCCGAGGTATCGTAGCTCGCCTGCGACACCGGTTCGAACTGCAGCTCCGGCTCCACGGGCATGCGCCGGGTTTCCGCCAGCAGTGCGCCGAGCTGCGCATGGTTCACAGTGCTGCCGTTCCACAGGATTCGATCGCCGCCGTCGACCACGATGCGGTTCTTCACCTTGTCGATATCGGGACAGTCGGCGCAATCGCGCGGCAGGTCGACCTCGACCGAATGCGTCGCGGCCGGGATCGTGATCACGAACATGATCAGGAGGACGAGCATCACGTCTATCAGCGGAGTGGTATTGATTTCGCCCAGGGGGCGGCTGTCGGGCGCTGGCATCGCACATCTCCCACAGTGAGGTGATATCATACCATGATGCGATGCGGTAGCCAAGTGCGCTCGCCGCTGTGGCGCGCACAACGAAAAAGGGGGCGGATCGCTCCGCCCCCTTTCGGTGTTCGTTCGTGCGTTCGGATCAGCCGATCGGGTTGCCCGGCCCGCCGGTGTTGAACGTCCGGTACTTCTCGTTGCCGACGAAGCCGAACTTGGTCACGCCGGAAACCTTGATGATGTTCAGCACCTTGGCCGAGAGATCGTAGCTTGCGAACTGCTCGGGCTCGAACTGCAGCTCGGGCTCGGGCTGCATCGCCTTGCTGATCTCGAGATTGCGGACCAGTTCGCTTTGATCGATCGCGCTGCCGTTCCAGAGAATCTCGCCCATCTGAGTGATGACGATCTTGTTCTTCACCGGATCGATCGGTTCCTCCGGCGGATTGGGGTTCGGCGCGGGAAGATCGATGTCGACCGAGTGCGTCGCAACCGGGATCGTGATGATAAACATGATGAGGAGCACGAGCATGACGTCGATCAGCGGCGTCGTGTTCATCTCCATCATCGGGGTGCCGTCGTCGCGGCCGCCTGACATTGCCATGGTGGGCTACTCCTGAATTCTATCCGCGGACCGGATCACGCGTTCGGATCGACCGGGTTCGAGATGAAGCCGATCGTAGGATAACCGGCCGCCTGGACGTTGTAGATCGCACCCGCGACGCACCGCCACGGGGCGTTCACGTCGCCGCGGATGTGGACCTGCGGGATCTTGTCGGGATCCTCCATGATGGCCTCGGGGCCACCGGCGCGCTGCACGATCGCGTCGAGCCGTTCAAACGCCCGATCGTAGAGTTCCTGCGAATCCACGGGGGTCGTGTTGTTGAAGTAAACCCGGCACTCGCCTTCGCGCGAGGCGCCCTCGAAACCCGGTTCGCCTGCGCTGCGGCCGCCGACATCGGTCGTGCTCACGGTGAGCTGCAGATTCTCGACCTTGTCCTTGGATTCGGTCGACTCGATCACTGGGATACGGAGCTTTTCGATCGTCTGGATCGCAACCGGCACCGCGATGAGGAAGATGATGAGAAGCACCAGCATCACGTCCACGAGCGGCGTGGTGTTGATCTCCGACATCGGCCTTTCGTCGCCGCCGCCTCCCGTCGAAATCGCCATGGCTATATCCTATCCAACTTGTCTATTTCGGAGGTGATGCCGGGCCGGCCGCAGCCGACCCGGCATCACGGCTCTATCAGCGCTTCGTCGTGGTGGTCGTCGTGGCCGCGCCCGGGACCGGCTTGGTTGCCGGCGCGGTTGCCGCAGCCTTGCCCGCCTGCTGGGTCGACGCCTTGGTCATCACCGCCGGCTTCACCGCACCCTTGGAATTGATGTTCGCGAGGATGTCGGTCGAGAAGCCCGAAAGCAGCTCGGCGATACGCTTGTTGCGGCTCTGCAGCCAGTTGTAGGCCAGCACCGCGGGAACGGCGACGAGCAGACCGATGGCGGTCATGATCAGCGCTTCACCGACCGGGCCGGCGACCTTGTCGATCGAGGCCGAACCGGCGATGCCGATGTTGATCAGCGCGCGGTAGATGCCGATAACGGTACCGAGCAGACCGACGAACGGCGCGGTCGCACCCACAGTCGCGAGGAACGGCAGGCCGCCCGCGAGCTTGGAGTTGATCGACGCTTCCGAACGCGCCAGCGAGCCGTGCAGCCAGTCGTGCGCTTCGAGGCTGTCGGTCATCTTGCTGTGCGCATCTTCGGCGGCGAGGCCGTCGTCGACGAGCTGGCGCCATGCGCTGTTCTTGTCGAGCTTGGTCGCGCCTTCGCGAAGGGTACCCGCACGCCAGAACTGGCTGCGCACGTTCTTGTACTCGTTGAAAATCTTCCGCTGCTCGAGCAGCTTGGTAATCAGGATGTAGAACGATCCGACCGACATGATGACGAGCACGCCGAAGATCGACCAGGCGATCACGCCGCCCTGGTTCATGGCTTCCATGAAGCCGAAGGAGTTCTGCGGTGCGGCCTCTCCGGCGGCGGCAAGAAGTTCGATAAGCATTGCGAAAGTCCTCTCAGAAAGAAGCAGTTTGGGAAGGAGTGTTCCGCCGCCGCGCCCGGCGCGGCGGCGGGAAAACAGCTAGTTCGGGATCTCCCAGCGAACGGTGCTCGAATAGGTCCCCGAGACCTCGTCACCGTTGCCGTCGGTCGCCGGGCGGAAGCGCGCGCGCCGTTCGATAAGGTTGCAGGTCGCGTCCTTAAGCTCCTGCGGGGCCGAACCGCCGGTGATAGAGCACGATTCGGCACGGCCGTTCGTTCCCACACGCACGGTGAACGACGCGGTACCGGTGTACTCGCGGTTGATCCAGCTGCTGCGATAGTCCGACGTCGTGACCCAGCTGCCGGGATTGTTCCGCGGCTCCGGGTTCTTCGGCTGGACCCTCGGCGGCGGCGGGGGCGGGGGAGCCGGCGGGGCCGGCGGCGGCACGCGCAGCACGGGCGGTGCCGGAGGCGGAATCGTTGGCTGCGTCCGGATCGGCGGCGGAGCCGGCGCGATACTGATCGGAGGCGGCGGTGCGACCGGCGGCGGCGGTGCGGTGTCGGGTTCCGGCGGCGGTGGCGGTTCGTCTTCCGGCTCAGGCGGCGGCGGTTCCTCGATATCCACCGTCGTCACGCGTTCGACCACCTGGGTAACCGCCTCATAGGCAAGACCGGTGATCAGCGCATATCCGAGCAGGATATGGATGATCGCCACTATCACCAGGGCGACGACCCGGTTCCCGCTCATCTGTTGGTCAGCGTAGGCCATTCAGTCGCATCACTCCATCGTCACTCGCCGAGGGTAGCCCCGGCGATTCTCCTCACGACAAGCAAATCCCTTGCCAGAGGGCAATCCCAAATGTCCACCCTGCCGGCCGACTTCGCAAAGCAAAGGCCGATGGGCCCAGGCGCCGCGAGGCCAGCATGGGCCGGTTCGCCGCACATCTTTGTTGTCTGTTGCGGCAAACTGCCGCGAGCTTTAGCTTCGATGCCCTAGGCGCGCAAACGCTTTATCGGTTAACTGCGAATTCACGATCGCAAGAGTGAATGGGAGCGGAACGGCGCCAAGCTTCGCGCATTGCGAAAAATGCCCCAAAACTGGAATTTTATGGCGGATATGCAGCATTTCACCAAGTTTACGCTCGCGCTCGCGGCAGGCCTCGCGGTGCTCGCTGCGCCGGCTGCGGCACAGCAGGCCCCCGCGGCCGGCGCACCGACTTATGCCGATCTGGTCGACCTTGCGGACCCGGCCGATCTGGTCATCAGGGCGCAGATTCGCGACCAGGCGCTGCTCCGGCCCGAACGCGCGCCCGGCGTGCGCCGGGGGTACGGGCGGCTCTATGTCGAGGCGCGCACGCTCGCGCTGATCTCGGGTTCGGAGCCGATCGGCGAATCGATCCGCTATCTGGTCGACGTGCCGCTGGACGAGGACGGCGATCCGCCCAAGTTCAAGAAGCAGGAGGTGATCCTCTTCGCCAGGTCGGCGGGCCGGCCGGGCGAGATCCAGCTGATCGCGCCCACCGCCCAGCTGCCGTGGAGTGAAGCGCTTGCGGGCCGGCTGCGTCCGGTTCTCGCGGAACTCTCGGCTGCCGACACGCCGCCCTCGGTGCTCGGGGTGCGCGACATCCTGTCGATGCCGGGCAACCTCGCCGGCGAATCCGAAACGCAGATGTTCCTCAACACCGACGGGGACGGGCCGGTCTCGATCACGGTCGTGCGCCGACCCAACATGGCGCCGGTGTGGGGCGTCTCGTGGACCGAGATCGTCGATCAGGCCGCGCGTCCGCCGTCGAAGGACACGCTCGCCTGGTACCGGATCGCCTGCTTCCTGCCCGACGATCTGCCGGCCGACGCCAACATCGCGCAGGACCCGGCCTCCCGCGCGCAGGCGGAGGAGGACTTCCGCTTTGTCCAGCAGAGCCTCGGGCCCTGCCGGCGCAACCGCAGCTAGAGTCGTTTTCAGAGAGACGGCAGGTGCCGCTTCAGCCTTGCTGAAAACAACTCTAGCGCGCGCCCAAGCGAAACTGTTTCCCATGGCGCGGCCTCGCGGGTTAGGGGCGGCGCCATGAAACGCGTCGCCAACGAACCCCGCCGCCATGGCTGAGCCGCTGCGCATCGCGCTGGCCGGGCTCGGCACAGTGGGGGCGGGCGTGATCCGCCTGATCGAAACCAACGCCGCGCTGCTGCGGGCCCGCTCCGGGCGCGAGCTGCAGATCGTCGCGGTCAGCGCGCGCGAGCGCCACAAGGACCGCGGCGTCGACCTGTCGCCGTTCGCGTGGGTAGACGACATGGCCGAACTCGCCGCGCGCGGCGATGTCGACGTGGTGGTGGAGCTGGTCGGCGGGTCCGACGGCCCCGCGCTGGCCCTGGCGCGCCGGGCGATCGGCTCGGGCAAGGCGCTGGTCACCGCCAACAAGGCGATGGTCGCGCACCACGGCGCCGAACTCGCCGCCGCGGCCGAACGCGCGGGAACCGCGCTCAAGTTCGAAGCCGCGGTCGCCGGCGGCATTCCGGTGGTCAAGGCCTTGCGCGAAGGCGCGGCCGCGAACGCCATCGGGCGCATCTATGGCATTCTCAACGGCACTTCGAACTACATCCTCTCGACCATGGAGGCGACCGGCGCCGGCTTCGACGAGACGCTGGCCGAGGCGCAGAGGAAGGGGTTCGCCGAAGCCGACCCCGCCTTCGACATCGAAGGCACCGACGCCGCACACAAGCTCGCGATACTTGCCGCGATCTGCTTCGGCGCGGAGGTCGATTTCGCCGGCGTGACCTGCGAGGGCATCACCCGCGTGCGGGCGGAGGACATCGCCCGCGCCGACACACTCGGCTACGTCGTGCGCCTGATCGGCATGGCCGACCTGGAAGCGGGAGATGACGGCACGACCGCGCTGCTCCAGCGGGTCAGGCCATGCCTCGTTCCCAAGGGCCACCCGCTCGCGCACGTCACCGGAGCGACCAACGCGGTCGTGGCCGAGGGCAATTTCTCCGGGCGCCTGCTGTTCCAGGGCGCGGGCGCGGGTGCCGGGCCAACCGCGAGCGCAGTCGTCGCCGACCTGATCGACATCGCGCGCGGAGAGATCGGCGCGCCGTTCTCCATCCCCTCAGCCGAAATGGCGCCGATGCCGCGCGCCGAAGCGGGGCACCGCACCGGCCGCACCTATTTGCGCTTCACCGTCGCCGACCGTCCCGGCGTGCTGGCCGAGATGACCGCCGCGATGCGCGATGCGGGCGTTTCGATCGAAAGCCTGATCCAGCAGGGCCGGCAGGAGGAAGGCGGCGAGGTCTTCGTCGCGATGGTCGCGCACGAGGGGCCGGAGCGGAACGTCCAGCACGCGCTCGAGCTCCTGCGCGGCTCCGACAGCTTCACCGCGCCGCCGCTGTCGCTGCAGATCCTCGGCGACTGATCTCTACTGCGGCGGTTGATCCGCTGCGGGCTCCGGCTCCTCGGAGGCCTGCTCCTCCGGCTCCGGTTCCCCATCGTAGCCACGCGGCGCGAGCCCGCGCGATATCCGGTCGGCGTCCGAGCCGGGCGGCGTCTCGGGCAGTTCCTCGAAGTCGATCATGTAAGCGGGCGGCGCCGGGCACGGCGGGATCACGCACATGCCGGAGATGGTGGCGGGACCCTTGAAGATTCCCGGCCCGGATACGTCCGGCGCCTTGGGATCGCCCTTGTTCATCGTCGCTGCGGCGTATTCGTTCTCGGCGTCCTCGTCGGAGCGGATGCGGAACTGCGACTGCTCCTCCAGCCGCGCGCAGACGACGATCTCGTTTCCCTCGGGTTGCTCGCAGTCGGGCTGGGGCGGCGCGGGCGGCGGTGGGCCGTAAGCGTCGCGGGTCGCCTCGAACGCCTGCTCCACCGGATCGGTCACGCCGGGGTCCGGATCGCCCGTCTGCGCCGCGGCCGGTGCGGCGAAGAGGCAGAGCGCAAGCGCCAGGTGGATTCTCGACATTCCCGCTCCCGCTGTTTAAGCGCGCTTCCAAGCACTCCCGGAGGACTGAATCCAGTATGAATAGCAAGAATCCGCCTGCCGGCTCGCAGCTCGATCGCGTCCTCGTGCTTGAACTCGTCCGCGTCACCGAAGCCGCCGCGATCGCCGCGAGCGAGCTGATCGGGCGCGGCGACGAGAAGGCGGCCGATGCCGCCGCGGTCGAGGCGATGCGCCATGCCTTCGACCAGCTCGAGATGGACGGCACCGTCGTGATCGGCGAGGGCGAACGCGACGAGGCGCCGATGCTCTACATCGGGGAGAAGGTCGGCGGTGCGCCGGGCCGCGGGCCGAAGATCGACATCGCGCTCGATCCGCTCGAAGGCACGACGATCACCGCCAAGGCCGGCCCCAATGCGCTCGCGGTGCTGGCCGCGGCGGAAGAGGGCTGCCTGCTCAACGCGCCCGACACCTACATGGACAAGCTCGCGGTCGGTCCCGGGTATCCCGAGGGAATCATCGATCTCGCCAAGACGCCGACCGAGAACGTCTGCGCGGTGGCCGCGGCCAAGGGCGTCGAGCCCAAGGACATCATCGTCTGCGTGCTCGACCGGCCGCGCCATGCGGCGCTGATCGCGGAGCTGCGCGGGCTCGGCTGCGGTGTGGTGCTGATCGGCGACGGCGACGTGGCGGGCGTGATCGCGACAACCGATCCCGAGACCACGATCGATATGTACATGGGCCAGGGCGGTGCGCCCGAAGGCGTGCTCGCGGCCGCTGCTCTGCGCTGCGTCGGCGGGCAGTTCAACGGCCGCCTGGTGTTCCGCAACGACGACGAGAAACGCCGCGCGGCCAAGTGGGGCATCGAGGATCTCGACCGGATCTACAAGCTGGAGGATCTGGCCAAGGGCGACTGCATCTTCGCCGCGACCGGCGTCACCTCGGGCTCGCTGCTCGAAGGCGTCAAGCGCCTGCGCGGAGGCAAGATGACCACCGAAAGCGTGGTCATGCGCGCCAGCAGCGGTACCGTCCGCTGGATCAAGGGCGAACACCGGCTCCCCTAAGATCCTCCCCATTTTGCGCCTGCGGCGAAAACGGGGAGGATCGGGCCGCCCCTGTTGCAATCGCGTGACGCCCGGCTAAGCGGAACGAACCGATTCCGCCGCAGCAACCGAAGGTATCCCGCGCGATGAAGATCATGTCCGGCAACTCGAACCTGCCGCTCGCGCGGGCGGTCGCCGCCTATCTCGAGATGCCGCTGACCGACGCCAGCGTCCGCCGCTTCGCCGACGAGGAGGTCTTCGTCGAGATCCACGAGAACGTGCGCGGCGAAGATGTCTTCCTGATCCAGCCGACCAGCTTCCCGGCGAACGACAACCTGATGGAGCTGCTGATCTGCATCGACGCGCTGAAGCGCGCCTCGGCCAAGCGGATCACGGCGGTCGTGCCCTACTTCGGTTATGCCCGGCAGGACCGGAAGCCCGGCCCGCGCACGCCGATCTCGGCCAAGCTGGTCGCCAACCTGATCACCCATTCGGGCGCCGACCGCGTGCTCGCGGTCGATCTCCACGCCGGGCAGATCCAGGGCTTCTTCGACATTCCGACCGACAACCTCTACGCCGCGCCGGTCATGGCCGCCGACATCCAGGCGCGCTACGGCGACCGCGACCTGATGGTCGTCAGCCCCGACGTCGGCGGCGTGGTCCGCGCCCGCGCGCTGGCCAAGCGGCTCGACAATGCCCCCCTGGCGATCGTCGACAAGCGCCGCGACCGCCCGGGCGAGAGCGAAGTGATGAACATCATCGGCGAAGTGAAGGGGCGGCACTGCATCCTGATCGACGACATCGTCGATTCGGGCGGCACGCTGTGCAACGCGGCGCAGGCCCTGCTCGACCAGGGCGCCACCTCGGTCGCAGCCTATATTACCCACGGCGTGCTCTCGGGCGGCGCGGTGGCGCGGGTCGACGGTTCGGCGCTGACCGAGCTCGTCATCACCGACACGATCCGTCCGACCGACGCGGCGCAGGCTTCGGGCAAGATCCGCATCCTCACCGTCGCTCCGCTGATCGGCGAGGCCGTCCGCCGCATCGCCGACGAAAGCTCCGTCAGCTCGCTCTTCGACTGACATGGCGACGGACAGCGACATCGCGCTTGCCAACCGGCTGGCGGACGCCGCCGGGGAAGCGATCCGGCCCCTGTTCCGCGGCGAGTGGGCCGAGGAGCGCAAGAGCGATTCGACCTTCGTAACCGAAGCCGACCGCGCCGCCGAAGCCGCGATGCGCGCGATCATCGAAAGCGAGCGGCCCGACGACGGGATCATCGGCGAGGAATACGGCAATCGCAATCCGGCGGCCGCGCGGCAGTGGGTGCTCGATCCGATCGACGGCACGACCAGCTTCATCGCCGGGCGGCCGATCTTCGGCACGCTGATCGCGCTGATGGAAGGCGGCTGGCCAATGCTCGGCGTAATCGATCAGCCGGTGCTGCGCGAACGCTGGCTCGGGCGCGTCGGCCATGACACGACCTTCAACGGCAAGCCGGTCCGTTCGGCGCCCTGTCCGGAGCTCTCCAACGCGGTGCTCGGCACGACCAGCCCGCACTGCTTCTCGGGCGAGCAGGTCGATGCCTTCATGAGCCTCGCCAAGGCGGTGGCCGAGCGCAAGATCGTCTACGGCGGCGACTGCTACAGCTACGGCCTCGTCGCCTCGGGCCACATGGACCTGGTGTGCGAAGCCGGGCTGCAACTGCACGATTTCGCCGCGCTCGTGCCGGTGGTCGAAGGCGCCGGCGGAACGATGTGCGACTGGCAGGGCGAACCGCTCAACGCCCATTCGGCCGGCGAAGTGCTCGCGATCGGCGATCCCGCCCGGCTCGAGGACGTGATCGAAGCGATGGCCGGCGCGGCACACGGGCACTCGCACGGTTAGCCAAATGCTAAGCCCTGCGCGCTAACCCTCGCGCGCATGGCGACGACAGCTTTCGACGACAGTCTTGTTCCCGCGCCCGAAGCGCCGCGCGCGCGGGGGGCATGGGCGCGCCTGATCGCGGCATTCCCATTCGCGCTCATGGCGCTCGTCTCGCTGGTCGAGCTGGCGCTGGCCGACCGCAAGTACGGCCTGTTCACCGGCGGCTTCGGCCAGTCGCGCGCGGTCGACGCGCCGGGCGAGATCGCGCTGTTTCTGGCGGGCTATGCGGCCGCGCAGGCGTTGATCGGGCTGGCGGGCTGGGCGCTGTCGCTGCGCCTGGCCCGCCGCGGCCCGGCCTGGGCGCCGTGCTTCGTGTACGCGCTGGTGGGCGGCGCGCTGTTCTGCGGGTTGCTGGCCGTGCAGTACCAGCTCCATTCCTACTTCAGCGATGCAGTCGGCTTCGCCCTGCTCAAGCAGCTCGGCGGCGGTAGCCTGGTCGACGCGATCCTGTTCGGGCTCAGCGAGATCGGCGTGGCGCTGCTCGCGCTCGCGGCCCTCGCGGTGGGTGCCTGGATCGCATGGAAGCTCCTCGCGCGGCTGCTGCCGCCAGGCCTGCCGCGGTTGAGTACCCCTCGGCGCTCGCTATGTGCCGCGGTGTTCGTCCTATTTCTCGTCGCTGCTTTCGCCATTCCGCGCACCGGCAGCGACGCGGCCTTCGGGCTCAACCGCACGCTCGCCTGGCAGGCGCTCACCGGCACGCTCGATCTCGCAAGCGACGTCGACCGCGACGGCTACGGCCTCTTCGGCATCCAGCACGACACCGCGCCGTTCGACGGCAGCCGCCATCCGCTCGCTCTCGACGTGCCCGGCAACGGCGTGGACGAGGACGGCTACGGCGGCGACCTCGCGCTCGTGCCGCTTGCCGCGCCGCTTGCGCCGCAGGTCTTCACGGGCGACCGCCCGCACGTCGTGATCGTGGTGATGGAATCGACTCGGGGCGACGTGCTCGGCAAGCGCGTGAACGGCAAGCCGGTCGCGCCCAACCTGGAGGCGATCGCCGCCGCGGGCAGCGCGGCCACCCCCGCCTACAGCCATGTCGGCTTCACCACCGAATCGCTCAAATCGATCTTCTCCGGCCAGCTCGCCCCGCGCGTGGGCGATCCGTCGCTGTTCCGGGACCTGAAGGCGAGCGGCTACCGCATCGGCGTGTTCTCGGGCCAGCCGGAGGATTTCGGCGGGATCTCCGAAACGGTCGGCATGCGCGAGAGCGCCGACGTCTATGTCGATGCTGAGCTACTGCGCGACAAGCGCGCATTCGACTTCGCCGCGCAAGGCAGCCTGCTGGTCGACGAGAGCCACCTGCTCGCCGCCTTCGACCGCACGCTGGGTGCGGAGGATTGGCAGGCGCGGCCGCACTTCGCCTATTTCAACTTCCAGTCGCCGCATTTCCCCTACCACCACGAAGGCGTGCCGGCGCGGGTCGTCGATGCGCCGATAGAGCGGGGCGCGATCGGCGCGGGCCGGGCGGAGCATGTCCAGGCGACTTACTGGAACGCCGTCGCCAATGCCGACGCCTGGCTCGGCGAAGTTGTCCGGCGGCTCAAGGCCAAGGGCGTGTGGGACGATACCGTGCTGATCGTCACCGGCGACCACGGGGAGGACTTGTTCGAGGACGGCTTTCTCGGCCACGGCCACGTGATCAACGCGCGCCAATTCGGCACCGTGCTCGTCGCCAACCGGCCCGGCCTGCTGCCGGCAGCACCGCTCGCGCTCGCCGACTACCGCGCAATCCTGACCGCGGCGCTCCGCGGCGAATCGCCCCCGCCGCCCGCAGCGCCGCCGTTCCTCCATATCGGACCTCTCGATACGCCGACCGCGATCGGACTGGCCGGCCCCGACGGCAGGCTCACCAGCCTGCGGCTCGATACGGGCGAGGCCTGCATGGTCGAGCGCGGCGAATGCGCACCGCACAAGACCTTCACGGGCGCCGAAAAGACACGGGTCGAGGCGGTGATAGCCCGCTGGGGCTCGGAGCGCTGGCGGGCCTACGAGCGTGCGGAGAAGCGCTGAAACGGCGGTGGAACGACGAGCGCACTTGGTCCACTAAGGCGCGCATGACGATATCGGGATCGCTCGACGGGCGGGTCGCCCTCGTAACCGGCGCGGCGCGTGGCCTCGGGTTCGCCATCGCCCGGCGGCTTGCAGAGGGCGGAGCGACCGTCTGGCTCAACGGGCGCGATGCCGATGCGCTCGCAGGGGCGACAGAGCTGATCGGCGACCTGGCGCGCCCGATCGCTTTCGACATCGCCGACGATGCGGCGAGCGCCGCGGCATTCGCGCGGATCGAGCGCGAGACCGGGCTCGACATTCTCGTCAACAATGTCGGAACCCGGGATCGGCGCGGTGCGGCGGAGCTCGACCGGCAGGCCATGCGCGCCATGCTCGAGGCCAATCTGGTCGCACCGTTCGATCTCGCCCGCCGAGCCGCTCCGCTGATGCGCGCGCGAAGCTACGGCCGGATCGTCAACATCACCTCGATCGCGGCCGAGATCGCGCGCGGCGATGCGGCCTATACCGCCAGCAAGGGGGGACTTGCTGCACTGACCCGCGCGCTGGCGGCCGAGCTCGGCGGCGACGGCATCACCGTGAATTCCGTCGCACCCGGTTACTTCGCGACCGATGCGAACGCCGAGATGGTCGCCGATCCCGCGATCGCCGCGCATCTGGCGCGGCGTACCTCGCTTGGCCGCTGGGGCGAGCCGCACGAGATTGCGGGCGCTGTCGCCTTCCTTGCCTCACCGGAGGCATCCTATGTCACCGGGCAGACGCTCGCGGTCGACGGCGGCTATCTCGCACACTTCTGAAAGCTTGCATTCCGCGCCGATTTCGCTAGGGGCGCGTGCTTCACCGACACGTGTTTCATGTGCCGGCCTGGCGACAAGGGCTGCCAGGGCTGGTTCGACGTGTCTCTGTAACAGGAGATGAAAATGCCCAAACTGAAGACCAAGAGCGGCGTGAAGAAGCGCTTCAAGCTCACTGCGACCGGCAAGGTCAAGCATGGTGTCGCCGGCAAGCGCCACCGCCTGATCAGCCACAACGCGAAGTACATCCGCCAGAACCGCGGCACCACCGTCCTGTCCGAAGCGGACAGCCGCACGGTGAAGAAGTGGGCCCCCTACGGCCTCGACTGAGCCCGGTTTTTGGATTTAGGAGTACCAGCACATGCCTCGCATCAAACGCGGCGTTACCACGCGCCAGAAGCACAAGCGGATTCTCGACCAGGCCAAGGGCTATCGCGGTCGCCGCAAGAACACCATCCGCATCGCCCGTCAGGCGGTCGAGAAGGCCGGGCAGTATGCCTACCGCGACCGCAAGGTTAAGAAGCGCAGCTTCCGCGCGCTGTGGATCCAGCGCATCAACGCGGCGGTTCGCGCCGAGGGCCTGACCTACTCGCAATTCATGCACGGCGTGAAGCTCGCCGGCATCGAACTCGACCGCAAGGTCATGGCCGATCTCGCGATGAACGAAGGCGGCGCCTTCCAGTCGATCATCGCTCAGGCGAAGAAGGCCCTTCCGGCCTGACGAATCGCGGGTTTCGCACCACGCCAATGCTCAAGAGAGGGCGCGGCAGGCACATCGCCTTCCGCGGCCTCTAAGTTTTTTGGGGTCGTAGCCGCTTCCCCCCGCCCCCGGCCCCGGGTATCCTCCACGGGCAAAGGGGGCAAACGGGGCGCGAACTAGGATGGCGACGCAATGCGACATCGCGGTGCGCTTCCACGCACCGCCAGCGGATCTCGCGAGATTCTTCACGACCTTCTACCGGGTCGAGATCAGCGTCGCGCAAGGCGCGCGCGTCGCCGATGCCCTGCAGCCCGAATGGGGCAACCTGCGCTTCTTCAGGGGCGATCTGCCCGTCAGCCGCTCGGTGAGCGGAGACGAAGTGCGCGGCGCCGACTTCGTGCCCACCGGGCCGAGTACGAGCCTGCTCGAATTCACGCTCGGCAACACGCGGATCTGGGGCGTCGGGCTGCTGCCGCTCGGCTGGAGCACGTTCATCGGCAGCCCGGCAGACCAGATGGCCAACCGCGTGTTCGATGGCCGCGCCGAGCCTGCCTTCGCGCCCTTCGTACCGCTCGCCGACGAGCTTACCGGCAGTGCGGAGCGCGAGAGCCGAGAATACGACCAGCTGGTCGCGTTCTTCCGCCACGAAGCGCCGCGGCAAGGGCCCGAGGACTCGCGCATCCAGGCGATCCACGCCATGCTGCTGGAGGAAGACCTGCCCGACGTCGCCACTCTGGCCGAGCGTACGGGCCTCAACCAGCGCACGCTCGAGCGGATTTCGCACCGCGCGTTCGGATTCTCACCCAAGCTGCTCCTGCGGCGCCAGCGCTTCATGCGCAGCCTCGCTGCTTTCATGGTCCAGCCCGATGCGCGCTGGAGCGGCTCGATCGACAGGCGCTATTGCGACCAGTCCCACTTCGTGCGCGACTGCCACGCGTTCCTTGGCATGGCGCCGAGCGAATATGCGGCGATGGAGCATCCCGTCATGGCGAGCTTCCTGCGCGAACGTCTCCGCCTCCACGGCAGCGCGGTGCAGACGCTCGACGCTCCCGGGCGCGGCTGACGCAAGCCCGCGCGCGAGATGGCGCTTTGCGTTGGCGCGGATTTGGCGCTAGCGGGCCATCGCGATGAGTGAACTGCAAACCCGCAAGGACGAGGCGATCGCGGCCGTCGATGCCGCCGAAACTCTGGACGCGCTCGAGGCGCTGCGTGTCGAGGCGCTGGGCAAGCAAGGCTGGATCAGCCTGCTGCTCAAGACGCTCGGCCAGATGTCGCCCGAGGAGCGGCAGATTCAGGGACCTGCGATCCAGGCGACGCGAGGCGAGGTCGCCGACGCGATCGCCGCGCGCAAGGCCGCGCTGGAGAATGCCGAGCTGGAACGCCGGCTGGCAAGCGAGACGCTCGACCTTTCGCTGCCCGCGCCCCAGGCGCCGCGCGGCTCGGTCCATCCGGTCAGCCAGGTTATGGACGAGCTGGCGGAGATCTTCGCCGATCTCGGCTTCTCGGTCGCCACCGGGCCGGAGATCGAGGACGACTGGCACAACTTCACCGCGCTCAACATGGCCGAGACGCATCCGGCGCGCGCGATGCACGACACCTTCTACTTCCCCGACGAGGGAAGAGGCGAGGGCCCGGCCTCAAGTAGCGAAGCGGTAGGCCGACAAGAACGCATGCTGCTGCGTACGCACACTTCGCCGGTGCAGATCCGCAGCATGATGGCGCAGGGCGCGCCGATCCGCATCATCGCGCCGGGCCGCGTCTACCGCTCCGACAGCGATGCGACGCACACGCCGATGTTCCACCAGATCGAAGGCCTGGTGATCGACCGAGGCATCCACCTGGGGCACCTCAAGTGGACGCTGGAGACGTTCCTCAAGGCCTTCTTCGAGCGCGACGACATCGTTCTGCGCCTGCGCCCCA
Organism: Pelagerythrobacter sp. Soil_C_18; assembly: GCF_057657235.1. NCBI lineage: Bacteria > Pseudomonadati > Pseudomonadota > Alphaproteobacteria > Sphingomonadales > Erythrobacteraceae > Pelagerythrobacter > Pelagerythrobacter sp. Soil_C_18. The sequence continues at coordinate 1,049,090 of NZ_JBDGIU010000001.1, read as the reverse complement.
GCTACTTCCCCTTCACCGAGCCTTCGGTGGAGGTCGACGTCGGCTGGCAGGACGTGAAGGGGCGGCGCGTGCTCGGCGGCGACGGAGATGCGCCGGGCCACGGGTGGATGGAACTGCTCGGCAGCGGCATGGTCAATCGCCGGGTAATCGAATTCGCCGGGCTCGACCCTGACGAATGGCAGGGCTTCGCCTGGGGCCTCGGGGTCGACCGGCTCGCCATGCTCAAATACGGGATGGACGACTTGCGCGCCTTCTTCGACGGCGACGCGCGCTGGCTCGCGCATTACGGCTTCTCGGCCTTCGACCAGCCGTCCCTCTCGGCCGGAGTGGGAGCACGCGCATGAAGTTCTCGCTCGAATGGCTGAAGGAGTACCTCGAGACCGAGGCGAGCGCCGCGCAGATCGCGGCCACGCTCAACGCGATCGGGCACGAGGTCGAGGAGATCGAAGACCCGGCCGAACGGCTCGCGGGCTTCCGTGTGGCCGAAGTGCTGACTGCCGGGCCGCACCCCGATGCCGACAAGCTGCAGGTGCTCACCGTATCCACGGGCGAGGGCGACCCGTTGCAGGTCGTCTGCGGCGCACCCAACGCGCGGGCCGGAATGAAGGGCGTGCTCGGCCTGCCCGGCGCTGTGGTACCTGCGAACGGCATGGAACTGCGCAAGAGTGCGATCCGCGGCGTCGAATCGAACGGCATGATGTGCTCGGTGCGTGAGCTCGAACTGGGCGACGAACATAGCGGCATCATCGAACTGCCGGCCGATGCGCCGGTCGGAACGGCCTTCGCCGACTACCACGGCGCGAGCCCGGTGTTCGACGTGGCGATCACGCCAAACCGCCCGGACTGCATGGGCGTCTACGGCATTGCCCGCGATCTCGCCGCGGCCGGGCTGGGCAGGCTCAAGCCTGTCGCAGCGCCGGAGATCGCAGGCGCGGGCGCGTGCCCGGTCGAGATCCGCATCGACGATCCGAAAGGCTGTCCTGCGTTCTACGGGCGTGTGATCCGAGGCGTGCGCAACGGCGCTAGTCCCGCATGGATGCAGCGGCGGCTGCTCGCGGCGGGGCAGCGGCCGATCAGCGCGATCGTCGACGTGACCAACTATCTGATGCTCGCGTTTGGCCGGCCGGCGCATGCCTACGATCTGGCGAAGCTGACCGGCGCGATGGTCGCGCGGCGGGCCAAGGCGGGCGAGCAGGTCCTCGCACTCAACGAGAAGACCTACACGCTCGACGATACCATGACCGTGATCGCCGACGATGCCGGCGTGCACGACATTGCCGGGATCATGGGCGGCGAGCATTCGGGCGTCGGCGAAGGCACGACCGATGTCCTGCTCGAGATCGCCTATTTCGATCCCGAGCGGATCGGGGTGACGGGCCGCAGGCTCGGCCTCACCTCGGACGCGCGCACGCGCTTCGAGCGGGGAGTGGACCCGGCCTTCCTCGACGACGGGCTGGCTCTGCTGACCGGTCTGATCGTGGAAATCTGTGGCGGCGAGGTGAGCGAGACCGTACGCGCAGGCTCGCCGCCCGCCGCACCGAAAATCGTTGCGTTCGACCCGGCGCTGACGCGGCGGCTCGGCGGGGTCGAGATCGCCGAGTCCGAACAGCGCCGCATTCTCGAAGCGCTCGATTTCCGCGTCGGCGACGGCTGGCAGGTCGCTTGCCCCCCGCGCCGCCACGACATCGAAGGGCCGGCCGACCTCGTCGAGGAAGTCGTCCGCATTCATGGTCTCGACAAGGTCGCAAGCGTCGCGCTGCCGCGTGCCGAAGGAGTGGCCAGGCCGACCGCGACTCCGCTGCAGCAGATCGAGCGGAAGCTGCGCCGGACGGCGGCCGCGCGCGGTCTGAACGAAGCGGTGACCTGGTCCTTCCTTCCCGAAGCCGACGCCGACCATTTCGCGGAAGGCAACGGCGGCCTGTGGATCCTCGAGAACCCGATCAGCGAGGACATGAAGGCCATGCGCCCCTCGCTGCTGCCCGGCCTGCTCGCTGCGGCCAAGCGCAATGCGGATCGCGGCGCTGCCGGCTCGCGTCTGTTCGAGATCGGCCGCCGCTACTTCCGCGGCGAAGGCGGGGCGAGCGACGAGCGCCCGACGCTGGGCGTGATCCTCGCCGGCGAGAAAGCGCCGCGAGGCTGGGCGACGGGCAAGGCGCAGGGCGTCGATGCCTACGATGCCAAGGCCGAGGCCGAGGCCCTGCTCGAAGCCGCCGGTGCGCCGGTGGGCAACCTCATGGTCATGGGGGAAGCGGGTCCGCAGTTCCACCCCGGGCAGTCTGCCACCTTGCGGCTCGGCCCAAAGAACGTGCTCGCCCGCTTCGGCGCGCTGCACCCGAACACGCTAAAGGCGTTCGACATCGAAGGGCCCGTCGTCGCGGTCGAGATCTTCCTTGACGCGATCCCTGCAAAGAAGGGCGCCAAGGATAATGGGGGCGGTTTCGCCCGCCCGGCCTATGCACCGCCCGCGCTGCAGCCGGTCACGCGCGACTTCGCCTTCCTGGTACCCGCCGATCTCGCCGCCGGCGACCTCGTGCGGGCAGTCAAAGGCGCGGATAAGCAGGCGATCGTCGATGCGCGGGTGTTTGACGTCTTCGCCGGACAGGGCGTCCCCGAAGGCCGCAAGTCGGTCGCGGTCGAGGTCGTGCTGCAACCAGGCGAGAAGAGCTTCACCGACGCGGAGATCAAGGCGATCTCGGACCGGATCGTCGCTGCCGCGGGCAAGCAGGGCGCGGAGCTGAGAGCATGAGCAGGACGGCACTCGTTACCGGAGCCACCGCGGGGATCGGCGAGGCCTGCGTGCGCAGTCTCGTCGCCAGCGGCTGGCGCTGCATCGCCACCGGACGCCGGGCGGAGCGGCTGGAGAAGCTGGTCGCTGATCTGGGCGCGGACAAGGTGCACGCTGCGGTGTTCGACGTGCGCGACGAAGCGGCGCGCGACGCCGCGCTCGATGCGCTGCCGGAGGCGTTCGCGGGCGTCGATCTGCTGGTGAACAACGCCGGCCTCGCGCTCGGCACCGCCCCGGCGCAGGACGCCAGCCTCGCGGACTGGAAGACCATGATCGAAACCAACGTCACCGCGCTGGTCTCGCTCACCCACAAGCTCCTGCCGGGCCTGATCGAGCGAAAGGGCGGGGTGGTCAACATCTCCTCCGTGGCGGCGAACTATCCGTATATGGGCGGCAACGTCTATGGCGGGACCAAGGCTTTCGTACGCCAGTTCACGCTGGGCCTGCGCGCTGACCTGCACGGCACCGGCGTACGCGTGACCTCGATCGAGCCGGGTATGGTGGAGACCGAGTTCACCTTAGTGCGCACTAGCGGGAACCTAGAGGCACACGAGCGGCTCTACGGCGGCGCCGACCCGATGACGGCCGAGGACATCGCCGAGACCGTCCGCTGGGTTGCCGAACTGCCGCCGCACCTCAACATCAACACGCTAGAGCTGATGCCGGTGAGCCAGAGCTTCGCCGGCTTCCAGGTCGCGCGCGAGAACTGAGGGCCTATTCGCCCCAGCCGTCGGAGGTATCGCCGGCGCTGCGGCCCCAATCGTCTCCGTACTCGCTTTCGAACTCGGCCTGCTGTTCGTAACGCGAGAATTCCGCGGCCGCTTCGTTTGCGGCGTCGAGCCGTTCCGACATGCCGGGTACGGCGCCCATCATGCCTTTCGCCATCGACGGGGTGGCGAAGGTCATGTCGAATGGGCGCCCCTCGATCGCAGCGGCGACGTGCTCCTCGGCCAGCTTCTCCATCATTCCCAGGGCGAGCCCGTTGGCCTCCATGGCCGCGCTGGCCCGATCCTTGTTCCGCCCCTCGGGCGGCCGGACCTCGGTAGCGACGCGCGTGCCTGCGCCGTCGGGTGTCAGCGTCGTGACGAAGCGCATCAGTTCACTGCCGTTCCGGTCGATCAGCGCTGTGACGACGGTGTTGTTGTCGGGCTGCGTGACCCTGCTGTCCGCCACCGTTCCCCCGAGCACGTGGACCGGCAGATAAGCCGACCTGAGCGCCGAGATCACCTCCTGCGGCGTCTTCTCGTAATACTCGCCGGAGCTGCAGCCCGCGAGAAGCAGGGCGCCCGCGCAGGCGAGAAGCATGGATTTCACGCGCATGATCCGATTCCCCCAAATCCGACCCTCGGGCCAGATAGCATAGGGCGGTTTCGGACCGGTTAAGCCGCGCAGGGCGGGTTTGCGCCGTATCGCACTTCTCTAGCGAGTGGACGAAAGCGCGCTGCCCGGCTACGCGCGCGGCCCATGTCCAACCGCCGCACCTTCGCCATCATCTCCCACCCCGACGCGGGCAAGACCACACTCACCGAGAAGCTGCTGCTTCAGGGCGGCGCGATCCATCTCGCGGGTGAGGTCAAGGCGCGGGGGCAGGCGCGGCGGGCACGATCGGACTGGATGAAGATCGAGCAGCAGCGCGGGATTTCGGTGACCAGCTCGGTCATGACCTTCGAGCGCGACGGCATCACCTTCAACCTGCTCGACACGCCGGGGCACGAGGACTTCTCGGAAGATACCTACCGCACGCTGACCGCCGTCGACTCGGCGATCATGGTGATCGACGCGGCCAAGGGGATCGAGCCGCAGACGCGCAAGCTGTTCGAGGTCTGCCGCCTGCGTTCGGTGCCGATCATCACGTTCGTGAACAAGGTCGACCGCGAGGGAAAGAGCGGCTTCGAGCTGCTCGACGAAGTGGCCGACACGCTGGCGCTCGACGTATCGCCGCAAGGCTGGCCGGTCGGCATGGGCGGCACATTCCAGGGCATTCTCGACTTCGCTTCCGGAGAAGTCAGCCGGCCGGAAGGGCCGAGCAAGGAGTTCCAGGGCACGCGCGAAGCCGATGCCGTGCTGCCCGAGGACGTGGCCGAGGAGGCCGAGCTGGCACGGATCGGCTATCCCGAGTTCGACCTCGAAGCCTACCGCAACGGCGATCTCACGCCGGTCTACTTCGGAAGCGCGCTCAAGAACTTCGGCGTGACCGAACTGATCGAGGCGATCGCGAACCACGCGCCGCCGCCGCGCCCGCAGCCCGCGGGCGAGGAGCAGGTGAGCCCGGAGCGGGACGAGGTCACCGGCTTCATCTTCAAGGTCCAGGCCAACATGGATCCGAACCACCGCGACCGCATCGCCTTCATGCGGCAGGTTTCGGGCACGTTCAAACGGGGCATGAAGCTGACGCCGAGCGGGCTGGGCAAGCCGATCGCAATCCACTCGCCGATTCTGTTCTTCGCGCAGGACCGCGAGCTCGCCGACACGGCGGAAGCGGGCGACATCATCGGCATTCCCAACCACGGGACGCTTCGCGTCGGCGACACGCTGAGCGAGAAGAACCAGATCCGCTTCACCGGCCTGCCCAACTTCGCGCCGGAGATCCTGCGGCGCGTGGTGCTCAAGGACCCGACCAAGACCAAGCAGCTTCGCAAGGCGCTCGACGACTTGTCCGAAGAGGGTGTGATCCAGGTCTTCTACCCCGAGATCGGCGCGCAGTGGATCGTCGGTGTCGTGGGTCAGCTCCAGCTCGACGTGCTCGTCAGCCGGCTGGAGGCGGAATACAAGGTCGAGGCCAATCTCGAAGCCGCGCCCTTCGCAACGGCGCGCTGGCTCAAGGGCGATGCAAAGGCGCTGGGCGAGTTCGAGAGCTTCAACCGCCCGAACCTCGCGCGCGACCGCGACGGCGACCTCGTGTTCATGGCCAAGAGCCCATGGGACGTCGGTTACCAGCAGGAAAAGAACCCGGACCTGACCTTCTCCGCAACCAAGGAGCGGTGACAGGCCGGGTCATGCGCCCTAGAAGGCCGGTGATGGGCGATCCTGCAGACATGCCGCGCCGCGAGCGACCGTGCGGCGCACCCGGCACCGATCAGCGCTAGATCGCGTTTCCTTCCGCGTGCAGCTCACATTTGCCAGCTACAACATCCACAAGGCGGTCGGCATCGACCGGCGGCGCGATCCCGACCGGATCATTTCCGTGCTGCGTGAGATCGACGCCGACGTCATTGCCTTGCAGGAGGTCGACCGCCGGATCGGCGAGCGGGCGAGTGTGCTGTCGCGCGCGGCGCTCGACGACACGCCGTGGAAGCCGGTCCAGCTCGCGCGGCGGCCGCGCAGCCTCGGCTGGCATGGCAACGCGATCCTCGTGCGCCGCGAATACGAGGTGATCGAGGCCGAGCCGCTCGACCTGCCGACGCTCGAGCCACGCGGTGCGGTCCGTGCCGACGTCGAATGCGGCGGGCGCCGCCTGCGGGTTATCGGGGCGCATCTCGATCTCTCTGGTCTCAGGCGGCGCGACCAGATCAAGGCCATTCTCGCGCATCATGGAGAGTGCGAGACCGGCTGCCCGACCGTCGTGCTGGGGGATTTCAACCAGTGGGGTACCCGCGGCGGGGCCATGCGCGAGTTCGGTGCCGGCTGGCAATTGCTCGATCCGGGCCGCAGCTTTCCCAGCCGCCAGCCGGTGGCGAGGCTCGACCGGATCATCGCCTCGGGCGAATGGGACGTGCACGCGACTGCGGTTCACCACAGCGCGCTGGCGGTGCAGGCCTCAGACCACTTGCCGGTATGGGCCATGCTTGGGATGAGCAAATAATAGGCATCGCTTAAATATCAGGCAGCACAGCAGTTCTTAACGCAACGGAGTTGCGCAGTTCGGCTTGTGAATAAAGCAAAATTCCCAACTGGCACGGCTTTTGCTGCTTTTGCGGAGCCGGGGTGTTCCGGCGGACAGCCAGGGGGGATCGATGAAATTCATCATCGCCATCATCAAGCCGTTCAAGCTCGACGAAGTGCGCGAGGCGCTCGGCGCGATCGGCGTGGCCGGCATGACCGTATCCGAGGTCAAGGGCTTCGGGCGGCAGAAGGGCCAGACGGAAATCTACCGCGGGGCCGAGTACTCGACCAACATGCTGCCCAAGGTGAAAATCGAGATCGCCGCCAGCGACGACCTCGCCCCGCAAGTGGTCGAAACGATCACGCAGACGGCGAGCACCAAGAGTATCGGTGACGGCAAGATCTTCGTCTTCGACCTTGCCGAGGCGACCCGCATCCGCACCGGCGAAACCGGGGATACCGCGCTGTGAGTGCGGCAAGAGACAAGAGGGACCAGACGATGATCCGCAACATGCTTTGCGGTGCGGGCGCGCTCGGCACCGCGCTGTTCGCCGCCGCGCCCGCACTCGCGCAGGACGCGGCCGCCGTGCCCAACCCGGGCAACAACGCCTGGATGATGACCGCGACGGTCCTCGTCCTGATGATGATCCTGCCGGGCCTCGCGCTGTTCTACGGTGGGCTCACGCGGCAGAAGAACATGCTCTCGACGATGACGCAGGTCGGCGCGACCGCCGCGCTCGCGATGCTGATCTGGGTCATGTGGGGCTATTCGCTCGCCTTCGGCGACACGACATACGATGGCACGCTGGGGCTGTTCGTCAGCGGGGGCAGCTACTTTCTCGCCGGAACCGACGCGAGCAGCACTGCGGCGACCTTCACCGATGAAGTCATCAGCAAGTACGTCTTCATCAGCTTCCAGATGACGTTCGCGGCGATCACCGCCGCGCTGATCCTCGGCGCCACGGCGGAGCGCCTCAAGTTCTCCGCCCTCATGGCCTTCGTGCCGATCTGGCTGACGATCGTCTACTTCCCGATCGCACACATGGTCTGGGCCGGCGGCGGGCTGCTGTTCGAAGACGGCGCGCTCGATTTCGCCGGCGGTACGGTGGTGCACATCAATGCCGGCGTATCGGGCCTGGTGCTCGCCTATCTCCTCGGCCGGCGCCGCGGCTATCCGGCCGAACCGATGCCGCCGCACTCGATGACGCTGACGATGGTCGGCACCGGCTTGCTGTGGGTCGGCTGGTTCGGGTTCAACGCCGGCTCCGCGCTGGAAGCCGACGGTTCGGCCGGTCTGGCGATGATCAACACCTTCGTGGCGACGGCGGCTGCGGCGCTGGCCTGGATGGTGATCGAGCGGCTCGCGGGCCACAAGGGATCGGCGCTCGGCTTCTGCTCGGGCGTGATCGCCGGCCTCGTCGCGGTGACCCCGGCGGCAGGCAACTCGGGCCCGTTCGGCGCAATCCTGCTCGGCATTCTCTCCTCGACCGTGTGCTACTTCGCGGTGGCGAAGATGAAGGCGAAGTTCGGATACGACGACTCGCTCGACGCCTTCGGGATTCACGGCGTGGGCGGCATCGTCGGCGCGATCGGTACGGCGGTGGTCTACCAGCCCTTCCTCGGCGGCCCCGGCGACGGCTCCACCGCACTCGGCGCGCAACTCGGCGTTCAGGTGTTCAGCGTGCTCGTCACGATCGTCTGGGCCGGCGTCGGCACGCTGGTGGCCGGCATGATCGTCAAGGCGCTGATGGGCCTCAGGGTCTCCGAAGAGGTCGAAGTGGATGGCCTCGACATCTCCGAACACGGGGAGCGCGCCTACAACTGACAGATGAGTTTGGCGGGCCGGGGTTCCCTCTCCATCCCCGGTCCGCCTGCCAGTGTTCCTCCTGCGAACACCGCCTTTACGGGCCGGAGCCAAGGCGCTCCGGCCCTTTTTTTTGCCTCAAGCACCGGCGCGCGCATCCGCGCGCTTGGCTATCCTCGGCGCGGAGCGCTCCGGGCAGGCGGTCGCCCTTGCGGTCCACCTGCGGCGGACCGGGGATGTCATCATCCCAATTGGCTCACGGAAGTGGGGAGGATCTTCAAACCAAGCTGTTCTTCACGAAATCCGCGCAGCGCTCGCCGATCATGATGCTCGGGGCATTGGTGTTGCCGCCGATCAGGCGCGGCATGATGGAGGCGTCGGCGACCCACAGGCCGTCGAGCCCGCGCGCCTTGAGCGTGGGATCGACGACCGCGCCCTCGTCCGCACCCATGCGGCAGGTGCCGACCGGGTGGTAGACGGTGTCCGCCCGGTTACGGATCAGTTCGTCGAGCGCCTCGTCGTCGGCTAGGTCGGTCGGGTAGCGGTCTTTCGGGCGGTATCCGCTCATCGGCGGGGCATCGACAATCCGGTGCGACAGCCGCACGCCGGCGCGCAGCACCGCCATGTCGCGTTCCTCGGCGAGGAAGTTTGGATCGATCACCGGCGGCGCCGCCGCATCGGACGAGGCGAGCCGTACCGTGCCGCGGCTCTCGGGCCGCAGCACGCAGGCGTGGAGCGAAAAGCCGTGGCCTTTGACTTTGGTCCGCCCGTGATCCTCGAGCATGGCCGGCACAAAGTGCCATTGCACATCGGGCGCTGGGGAATCGGGCATGACGCGCCAGAACCCGCCTGCTTCGGCATAGGGTGTGGTCATCGTGCCGGTCCTGCGACGGCGGTGCTCAGCGATCGCTTTCAGCATGCGCCATGTGCCGGCGAGGCTGTCACCAATGAAGTCGCGGCTCTCGGTCTCCCAGCTCGAGACGTAGTCGATGTGGTCCTGCAGATCGCTGCCGACGGCGGGCCGGTCGAGTACGACCTCGATCCCGTGCGCGCGCAAATGCTCGCCGGGGCCGATGCCCGAGAGCATCAGGATCTGCGGACTGTTGAATGCGCCAGCCGAGAGAACGACGCCGCCCCGTGCGCGCAACGTCTCGCGCTTGGCGCCGCGCCGGATGGTGACGCCGGCTGCGCGGCCATCCTCGACCACGATCCGCTCGACCAGCGTTCCCGTCATCACCGCCAGTTTCGCGCGGCCGCGCAGCGGTTCGACATAGGCACGCGCCGCCGACCAGCGCTCGCCGCCCTTCTGCGTTACCTGATAGAACCCGAAGCCTTCCTGTTTCGCCCCATTGAAGTCGTGGTTCGCCTGCAGTTGTAGCGCGGCCGCGCTCTCGACGAAGGCCATGCTGCCGGGATTGGGCCACTTCTGGTCGGAGACGCACAGCGGTCCATCGCCGCCGTGGAATTCGTCCGCGCCGCGCACGTTGCCCTCGGCGCGTTTGAACCAGGGCAGCACGTCCTCGTAGGCCCATCCGGTGCAGCCGAGCGCTGCCCAGTTGTCGTAGTCCCACGCGTGGCCGCGGATGTAGATCATCGCGTTGATCGCGCTCGACCCGCCGAGCCCCCGGCCGCGCGGCTGATAGCCGGTCCGGCCGTTCAGCCCCTTCTGCGGCACCGTTTCGTAGCGGTAGTTCGCGGCCTTGGGCAGGAACGGCATGAAGCCCGGCGTCTTGACCAGGAAGTTGTCGTTCGTCCCGCCGGCTTCGAGCAGGCAGACCTTGCGCCTGCCGTCCTCCGCCAGCCGTCCGGCGACTGCGCTTCCCGAGCTGCCGCCGCCGATCACGATCACGTCGAATTCCGCCATGTTCCATCCTCCCCGGGGAGGATGGTTAGGCAGGCTCGCCCTCCGCGGCAATCGGGTTTTCGTTTGGAACCTTTTGTTCGCCGCCGTGCCGCTGGCGCCAGCGCGCGCGGATCATGTCGCTCGTCTCGCGGCTGCCGTCGTGCGACCAGCCCGGCTCGCGCAGGAGGTAGGACAGCTTGTGTCGCCACGGCGCGCGCCAGATGTCCTGCAGCATGCCGACCCATTCGTGGAACACCGACCACAGCAGGTTGAATGAGCCGAGCTGCTTGACGATGCCGTAGCGGATCCGTTCCTGATCGTTCTCCGGCTCGAACGTGCCGAACATCCGATCCCACACGATGAACACGCCGGCGTAGTTGCGGTCGAGGTAGCGCGGGTTGGTCGCATGGTGGACCCGGTGGTGGCTCGGCGTGTTCATCACCGCCTCGAACCAGCGCGGCATCCTGCCGATCGCCTCGGTATGGATCCAGAACTGGTAGATCAGGTTGAACCCCGCACAGATCGCGATCATCGCCGGGTGGAAGCCGATCAGCACCAGCGGCATCTTGAATGCGAAGCCGAGCGTGAAGGCGCCGGTCCAGCTCTGCCGCAGCGCAGTGCTGAGGTTGTAGTGCTGGCTCGAATGATGGTTGACGTGGCTGGCCCAGAACCAGCGCACGCGGTGCCCCGCGCGGTGAACCCAGTAGTAGGCGAGATCGTCGAGCACGAAGCAGGCGATCCAGGCCCACCAAGCCCAGCCGATGTCGAACAGGCGGTATTCGTAGGCCGCGAGGAAGACGAGCAGGGCGAACCCGCCGAACACGACGCCTGCGACCGTGCTGCCGAGCCCGAAGGCGAGGCTCGTGAGGGTGTCTTTCGGCTCGTAAGCCTCCGGCCGCCGCTTCCACGCCCACAGCATCTCGGCGAGGACGAGCAGCACGAAGGCCGGGATAGCGTAATCGACGGGCGAAAAATCGGGCATAATGGACCGGGTCACAGCCTCCTGAGGCTTGCTGCCCAATACTGGGCCTTGGAGCCGAGGTCGAGCGTGACCTCGCCAAAGCGCCTCTCCGCCGTTCCGATCACGAGCTGGTGGCGGTCGAGCCGGGCTTGGGAATGGCCGGTCAGCAACCGTGCCGCGAAGTGGGCGCCGTGGCGGCGCAGTAGCAGGATGCGGCCCTCCGCATCGCGCAGCAAGGCGGCATGGCCCGCGCGGTCGATCGCGACATCGACCGCCTCGAACCCGTACACTGCCTCTTCCGCCAGTTCGCGCGCGTGCGTCTCGTCGCGGATCCGCAAGTCGCCGCCGAGGCGGAGCTTCCACGCAAGCCCGGCCAACGCGAAGATCGCGAGAAGCGAGCCGCCGAGGCGCAGAAGGAGGTCGAAGTCCATCGCCCGCGATCTGCCATGCACCTGCGGGCGTGTCGAGCGCTCCACATTTGCAAATCGGCAGGCGCGCTTTAGACCCGCTTCGACAGAGGGAGAGATCAATGAGGAAAGCCGCGTTTCTGCTTGCCGCCGCCGCACTGGTGGCGCAGCCCGCCTTCGCGCAGACGTTCGATGCCGTGGAAGCGGTCGACGCGCAGTACGACCGCACCGAACGGGTCGCGCGTCAGCTCTGGGAATGGGCGGAGGTCGGCTATCAGGAAACGAAGTCGAGCGCGCTGCTCCAGTCCGAGCTCGAGGCCAACGGCTTCACGGTGCAGGAAGGTGTTGCCGGAATCCCGACGGCCTTTGTCGCAGAATACGGCAGCGAAGGCCCAGTGATCGCCATTCTGGGCGAGTTCGATGCCTTGCCGGGCCTCAGCCAATCCGCTTCGCCGCTGCGCGAGGCCGTGGCGGACAAGCATGCCGCACACGCCTGCGGGCACAACCTGTTCGGCGCCGGCTCGCTGACCGCGGCCATTGCGGTGAAGCAGTGGCTCGAGACGACCGGTACGCCCGGCCGCATCCGGTTCTACGGCACCCCCGCCGAGGAAGGTGGATCCGGCAAAGTCTACATGACCCGCGCGGGCCTGTTCGGCGATGTGGACGTCGCCATCCATTGGCATGCGGACGACGAGAACAGCGCCGCGGCGCAGACCAGCCTCGCCAACCGTTCGGCCAAGTTCCGCTTCCGCGGACGCTCCGCGCATGCTGCCGGCGCACCGGAACAGGGTCGTTCGGCGCTCGACGGGGTCGAAGCGATGAACATGATGGTCAACATGATGCGCGAGCACACGACGATGGATTCGCGCATCCACTACGTCATCACCGAAGGCGGGACCGCGCCGAACGTGATCCCCGACTTTGCCGAAGTGTTCTACTACGTGCGCCATTCGGACACAGCCGAGGTCGAGGCGATGTGGAAGCGGCTGGAAGCCGCGGCGACGGGCGCTGCCCTGGGCACCGGAACCGAAGTGGAATGGGAGATCATCCACGGCAACAACCCGCTGCTGGTGAACGAGACGCTGGCGAAGATGATGGACGCCAAGCTGCGGCGGGTCGGCGGCGTGGAATATACGGCGGAAGAGCGGGCCTGGGCCGAGCAGCTTTCCACGAGCCTGGGCGATGGGGCTAAGCCTTTGACCGCCGCGGCCGAGGTGCAGCCCTACGAGACGTCGCTCGGCTACGGTTCGACCGACGTGGGCGACGTATCCTGGGCGACGCCAACCGTCGGCCTGCGCACGGCGACATGGGTGCCCGGCACCTCGGCCCATAGCTGGCAGTCGGCGGCAGCTAGCGGCACAACGATCGGCTTCAAGGGCGCTCAAGTGGCGGCGAAGGCGATGACGCTGGCCGCGATCGAGCTCTACACGAACCCCGAACTGCGCAGGCAGGCCCGCGCCGAATTCGATGCCGCGCGCGGGGAAGACTACGAATACCGCTCGCTGCTTGGCGACCGCGATCCGCCGCTCGATTTCCGCAAGTAATCAGCCGCGCGCGCGGGCTGCGAGCATGTCGATCGCCGGCCGCACCGGCGCGACGTCGTAGCCCGCGGCCGCGGCGGCGGCGGCGATCTCTTCGGGGTCGCCGCCGCCATGCGCCTGCGCGAGCGCCCAGAGCAGTGTCGAGCGCGTGCCCGACCGGCAATAGGCGAGCACCTTGCCCTCGGCGCGTGCAAGCGCGTCGGCCATCGCGTCGACCTGCGGTTCGCCGAAGCCCGAGCCGCCGATGGGAATGGCCACGTAGTCGAGCCCCGCGCTGCGCGCCGCCGCTTCGATCTCTGCGCCGGGCGTCTGGTCCTCGGCTTCGCCCTCTGGGCGATTGTTCACGATCAGGGTCACGCCTTCGGCACGGGCCGCTGCGATGTCGCCGAGTTCGATCTGCGGGCTTGCGAGAACCGTGTCGCTCAGCGTGCGGAAGTCGCTCATTGAGAGGTCTCCCGTGCGGCTCTGGCGCGCCGGTTGCGCTGCACCATGTTAAGCAGCTCGACGCCGACCGAGAATGCCATCGCGGCGTAGATGTAGCCCTTTGGAACGTGGAAGCCGAAGCCGTCGGCGATCAGCACCAGTCCGATCATCACCAGGAAGGCCAGCGCGAGCATTACCAGCGTGGGGTTCTTCTCGATGAAACGGGCGAGCGGATCGGCGGCGACCATCATGATGCCGACGGTGATGACGACGGCGGTTACCATGATCGGAATGTCGTCGGTCATGCCCACCGCGGTGAGGATCGAATCGACCGAGAAGACGATGTCGATCGCGACGATCTGCGCGATCACCGCACCGAACGTGGCGGTTGCCGCGGCCGCGATACCGGGGGTCTTGTCGAGCAGGTCGCCCGAAGGATCGGCGGGCTCCATCGAGTGGTGGATTTCCTTGGTCGCCTTCCACAGCAGGAAGAGCCCGCCGATGAGCAGGATCAGATCGCGGCCGGAAAACGCGGTCTCGAAGCTCGGCTCGCCATACTGGTTGGGCGTGCCCTCCAGCCCAAGGTCGAACAGCGGCGTCTGCAGCGTCACGATCCAGCCGATCAGCATCAGCAGACCGATCCGCATGACGAGCGCGAGTGCGAGGCCGATGCGACGCGCGCGCTGCTGCTGGTGTTCGGGCAGCTTGTTCGACAGGATCGCGATGAAGATCAGATTGTCGACGCCGAGGACGACCTCGAGCGCAATCAGCGTGAGCAGCGCGGCCCATGCGGCCGGGTCGGAAAGGAGTGCGACGATGTCCATGCGCGCCTGATGCCGCAAGCGCGAGTCGCAGGCAAGCGTCCGTGCACGCGCGAGACGCAATGCCAAAATGTCACAATTCCGCGCCAAGGTGGGCGAAGCTGTTAAATCATTCGCGTGGGCATACTTTCTGCGCTATGGTTGGCGTTTGGCAGGTGGGGATCCAGCGCTTTTCGCGTGGTTGGCCACCGACGTGACCTTGCCGGGGCCCGTCCGTCCGGTAGGCATGGGAGAGTTCGGGGGCGGTGCGAAGGTACGTGTTGAACTATGGGTTACGATAGAGGCCGCCGGGGTCGCGGACGCGACAAGCGCGATGGTTTCGGTGAAGACGGGTTCGATCCTTTCGGTGGACCTGGTGGAGAGTTCGGACAGGGCGGTTTCGGCGGCGACCGGTTCGGCGGCGGTGACCGCTTCGGTGGCGGTGGCGGTGGCGATCGTTTCGGCGGTGGCGGCGGAGGCGGCGGTGGCCGTTTCGGCGGCGACCGTGGCGGACCGCGCGGCGGCGGAAGCGGCGGTGGCGGTGCCGGAGGCGGCGGTTTCAGCCGCATGCCGGCGCAGGTCGTCGGCACCGGCAAGGGCACGGTCAAGTTCTTCAATGGACAGAAGGGTTTCGGCTTCATCCAGCAGGAAGGCGGCGGTGAGGACGTGTTCGTCCATATCAGCGCAGTCGAGCGCGCCGGCCTCGAAGGTCTCGGCGAGGGGCAGGAACTCGAATTCAACCTGGTCGATCGCGGCGGCAAGATTTCGGCGCAAGATCTGCAGATCGTCGGCGACGTCGTGCCGGTGCAGGCGCGCAGCGGTGACCGCGAGGATCGCGGCGGCGATCGCAGCGGCGGCGCCCCGCAGCGCGAACTGACCGGAGAGAAGGCGACCGGTACGGTTAAGTTCTTCAACGCAATGAAGGGCTTCGGCTTTCTCGTTCGCGATGATGGGCAGCCCGACGCGTTCGTCCACATCAGCGCAGTTGAGCGTTCCGGGCTGACCGCCATCAACGAGGGCGAGCGCTACGAGTTCGATCTCGAGGTTGACCGACGAGGCAAGCACTCGGCAGTCAACCTGGTGCCCGTCCAGGGCTGACGTGCCCGCTTCCCGTCCGGTGTTTGACCGGGCGACGGCGAAAATCTAGACGGTGCGAATGGCGGCTCTCCGGGGCCGCCATTTGTCGTTTCCCGATCCCGATTCGAAGGATTCTGCCGATGTCGATCACCCCGCTCATGCCCGTCTATCCGCGCTGCGGTGTGCGCCCGGTGCGTGGCGATCACTGCCATCTGATCGACGAGGACGGCACGCGCTATCTCGATTTCGCGAGCGGCATCGCGGTCAACTTGCTCGGCCATAGCCACGAAGGTCTGATCGGCGCCATCCAGCGCCAGGCCGCGACGCTGATGCACGTCTCCAACCTCTATGGCAGCCCGCAGGGTGAGGCGCTGGCGCAGCGGCTGGTGGACAAGACCTTCGCCGACACGGTGTTCTTCACCAACTCGGGCGCGGAAGCGGTCGAATGCGCGATCAAGACCGCACGGGCCTACCATCAGGCGGCAGGCAACGAAAACCGTCACGAACTGATCACCTTCACCAGCGCCTTCCACGGGCGGACGATGGCGACCATCAGCGCCTCCAATCAGGAGAAGATGCACAAGGGCTTCATGCCCCTGCTCGGCGGGTTCAGATACGTCGAATTCGACGATCTCGAGGGCGCGAAAGCGGCGATCGGTCCTGACACCGCCGGCTTCCTGGTCGAGCCGATCCAGGGCGAGGGGGGCATTCGCCCTGCCTCGGACGCGTTCATGAAGGGGCTGCGAGCCCTGGCCGACGAGCACGACCTGATGCTGGTACTCGACGAGGTCCAGTGCGGCGTCGCGCGCACGGGCAAGTTCTACGCGCACGAGCATTACGGGATCGAGCCCGACATCCTCGCCTCGGCCAAGGGGCTTGGCGGCGGCTTCCCGTTTGGTGCCTGTCTCGCGACCGAGAAGGCCGCGCGCGGTATGGGCTTCGGCACGCATGGTTCCACTTACGGCGGCAATCCGCTGGCGATGGCGGCGGGCATGGCGGTGATGGACGCGGTCGCGAACGACGAATTCCTCGCCGAAGTCACCGAGAAGGGCGAGCGCATCCGCGCCCGGCTTGAGCAGTTCATCGGCAACTATCCCGACTTGTTCGAGCTCGTGCGCGGCAAGGGGCTGATGCTCGGCCTCAAGATGAAGGTCGAAAGCCGCCCGTTCTTCGTCCACCTGCGCGACAACCACCAGTTGCTGACGGTGGCCGCGGGCGACAACACCCTGCGTGTCCTGCCGCCGCTGGTAATCGGCGATGCCGAGATCGAGGAGTTCTTCGACAAGCTCTCCGCTGGCGCTGCCGACTACGTGATCCCCGAGGCCGCCTGATGGCCGTTCGCCACTTCCTCGACCTTTCCGACGCGGGGACCGACGCGCTTGCCGCGATGATCGACGACGCGCAGCAGCGCAAGGCGGCGCGCCGCGAGTGGTCCCGGGGCAAGGCGGATGCCGACGCTCCGCTCGCCGGGCATGTGTTGGCGATGGTGTTCGAGAAGAACTCGACCCGTACCCGGGTCAGCTTCGATATCGCCATGCGCCAGCTCGGCGGCTCGGCGCTGGTGCTCGATTCCGCCTCCAGCCAGCTCGGCCGCGGCGAATCTGTCGCGGACACCGCGCGCGTGCTCAGCCGCATGGCCGACGCGATCATGATCCGCACCGACGATCACGCGAAGGCGGAAGAGATGGCGCGCCATGCCAGCGTGCCGGTGATCAACGGCCTGACCGATCGGTCGCATCCGTGCCAGATCGTCGCCGATCTCCTCACCGTAATCGAACACGGCAAGCCGCTGCCCGGGCTCGAGCTCGCCTGGTTCGGCGACGGCAACAACGTGCTGCACTCGATCCTCGAGGCGGCCGGGCTGTTCAAGTTCAACGTCCGCGTCGCCACTCCGACCGGTTACGAGCCCGACGCCGAATTCGTGGAAGCGGCGCGGGCGAACGGAGCGCAGATCCTGCTGACGAACGACGCGGCCGAAGCCGCCGAGGGCGCCGACATCCTCGTCACCGACACTTGGGTGTCGATGGGGCAGGAGCATGCCGAGGCGAAGCTGGCGGCAATGGCGCCGTTCCAGGTCGACGAGGCGCTGATGGCACGTGCCAAGCCCGATGCGCGCTTCCTCCACTGCCTGCCCGCGCATGTAGGCGAGGAAGTGAGCGAGGGTGTGTTCGAAGGCCCGCAATCGGTCGTATTCGACGAGGCGGAGAACCGCATTCACGCGCAGAAGTCGGTCCTGCTCTGGTGCTTCGGAAAGCTTTGAGCGCGCCCACGCCTTATTTTCGCTGACTCTCTGCCCATATGCGCGGCATGACGGACCAGACCGAGACCTTTTCCGACAAGCTGTTGGGCTTCACAATTCCAGCGCGCAACGCGCGCGGCAAGGCAGTGCGGCTCGATCGCGCGATCGACGAGATTCTCGCGGCGCACGATTATCCGCCCGCCATCACGCACCTGCTTTCGGAAGCGCTCGTGCTCGCGACGCTGATCGGCGGGTTGCTCAAGGATGAGAGCGGCCAGTTGACCATGCAGGCGCAGACCGAAGGCGGCGTCGTGCGGTTGCTGGTGTGCGATTACCGCAACGGGCAGCTCCGCGGATATGTGGATTTCGACCGTGAGCGGTTAACCGCACTTGGCGCCAATCCCTCGCTCTTTGCACTTTTCGGGAAGGGATATCTCGCGATCACCTTCGACATGGCAGGCGGCGAGGGACGCTATCAGGGTATTGTCCCGCTCGAAGGCGAGACATTGGCCGAAGCCTGCGAGACCTACTTCGTGCAGTCGGAGCAGATTCCTACGCTGATCCGCGTCGCCGCGCGCGCCGGGGAGGACGGCTGCACTGCCGGGGGCTTGCTCGTTCAGCACCTGCCCGACGGCGAAGAGGGCCGGGAGCGGCTTCATGCGCGGATGGATCATCCCGAATGGGAGCACGTGGTCGCACTCGCCGGAAGCACACGGCACGAAGAGCTCGTCGATCCCGCGCTTTCGCTCGACGCTCTGGTGTGGCGACTGTTTCACGAGGAAGAGGAAGTGCGCGTCCAGCCCGGCGCATCGATCATGCGGGGATGCCGCTGCTCGGCCGAGCACTACGCACAGATCATCGGCCGCTTTCCTGAGGAGGACCGGGCGGACATGCGTGATGAAAGCGGAAAGATCCTGGTCGACTGCGCGTTCTGTTCGAAAGTGTTCGAAATCGAAGCCTGAACAGACTGTCGCATTCGTGCAACGACTTGCCGTCACGATCATGATACATATTTAACTATCAGGCGTGTTGTCTGGAGATCGATCAATGCTCAAGTCGTCCGTCGCTGCACTTCGGTCGGTTGCGATAGTCGCGGGGCTCGCAGCCGGCATTTCCGCCGCTGCGCAATCGCCGAGCCTGTCCATGCTCGACAGGCTCGAACCGGGGCAGTGGCAGTTGCGCTTCCGCGACGGCAGCCCGGCGCAGCAGATCTGCGTCAAGAACGGGCGTGAACTGATCCAGTTGCGCCATCAGAGCAGCAAGTGCTCGCGCTACGTGATCGAGGACGGGCGCGACGAAGTGACCGTCCAGTATACCTGCCGTGGCGCCAATTACGGGCGAACCAGCATTCGCCGGGAAACCGGCTCCCTAGCGCAAGTGGAAAGCCAGGGAATCGCCGGCGGCCTCCCGTTCCAGTTCACTGCCGAGGCGCGCCGGACCGGGACCTGCCGCTGACGCGAGCGGCGACGGTGATGCTTTCCGTTGCTCCGCCCGGGTTTTCTCCCTAGCCCGGAAAAATGGGATCGAATGCGGACAATCGGCGCGATGCGGCAGTTGTGCTGCTATCCGGCGGGCTCGACTCGATGGTATCCGCCGCCCTTGCGCGCGAGCGCGGCTTCGCCCTCCATGCCCTGACGATCGACTACGGCCAGCGTCATCGGGTGGAGATCGAGGCAGCGAGGAACATCGCGGCCATGCTCGGTTGCGTGCGGCATGTCGTCCTTCCGCTCGATCTCACAGTCTTCGGCGGTTCCGCGCTGACCGACGATATCGACGTGCCGACCGGCGGCGTGGGGGAGGACATTCCCGTCACTTACGTCCCTGCCCGCAACATCGTGTTCCTTTCGCTCACCCTGGCGTATGCCGAAGCAGCGGACGCGCGCGATATCTTCATCGGCGTCAACGCGCTCGACTATTCGGGGTATCCCGATTGCCGGCCGGAGTTCATCGCCGCGTTCGAGGAGATGGCGCGGCTCGGGACCAAGGCCGGTGTCGAAGGGCGTGCGATCGCGATCAACGCGCCGCTACAGCACATGAGCAAGGCCGGGATCGCGGCCGAGGCGCACCGGCTGGGGCTGGACACGGGGCTGAGCTGGTCATGCTACGCGCCTGGTCCGACCGGCCGCGCGTGCGGGGTATGCGACAGCTGCCGCTTGCGTCAAAAGGGGTTCGCAGAAGCGGGGTTGGAGGACGGGATCAGCTATGAACGACATCCAGACTGACGAGTCGCACGCGTCCGCCGAGGCGGAGCGGGCGCGGCAGACGGTACCGGCATATAGCTGGTACGCGCTCGGCGTTCTGGTGGTCGTCTACGTTCTCAACTTCATCGATCGCCAGATCCTTTCGATCCTCGCGAACGACATCAAGCTCGATCTGGGAGTGGAGGACGATTACCTCGGCTTCCTCTACGGCACGGCCTTCGCGGTGTTCTACGCGCTGTTCGGCATTCCGCTCGGAAGGCTTGCAGACAGCTGGAAGCGCCTGCGGCTGATGAGCCTTGGTCTGGCGCTTTGGTCGGCGATGACCGCGCTCTCGGGCTTCGCCCGCGATGCCACGACGCTGACGGTCGCGCGCATAGGCGTCGGCGTGGGGGAGGCGACCGCCAGCCCCGCCGCCTACTCGCTGATCTCGGACTGGTTTCCGGCGCGCCTGCGCGCAACGGCGCTGGCAATCTATTCCTCGGGCCTCTACCTCGGCGGCGGCGTATCGCTGCTGATCGGCGGATTGGTGGTCGAGAACTGGAACGCGGCCTATCCGGATGGCGGGCCGCTGGGGCTCGTCGGCTGGCAGGCCGCCTTTCTTGCGGTCGGCATTCCCGGCCTGCTGCTCGCGCTCTGGATCCTGACGCTGCGCGAGCCGATCCGCGGTGCGATGGACGGATTGCCGACGCCGGAAGATCCGCACCCGTTCCGCGGGTTCCTGGAGGAGCTGGTCCAGGTGATCCCGCCGTTCACTCTGATCGGCGCGGCGATGCGGGGATACGGCGCCTTGGCTGCCAATATCGTTGGCGCGATCTTCTTCGCAGGTCTCGTGGTGCTGCTCTCGTCGCTCGTACCGGCGACCTCGGCGCTGGTCCCCGGCGTGTCCGACCAATGGTTGTTTCTCGGCGTCGGCTACTACGCGGTGTTCAGTTGGACGATGTCGCTCAAGTCGCGCGATCTGCCGACGTTTCGGCTCACCTGGGGGTCGCCTGCGTTCCTCGCGGTGGTGCTCGGCTACGGGACGGTCGCCTTCGTCGCCTATTCCGCGGCCTACTGGGGCGCGCCATATGCGGAACGTGCGCTGGGCGCAGACAAGAGCGACCTCGGCTGGTTCCTCGGTGCGCCATCGGCGGTGGCCGGTTTTCTCGGCGTGATCGGCGGAGGCCGAGTGGCGGACTTCCTGCTCGAACGTCGCCCGACGGGCCGCGTCTGGGTGATCATGTTCGGGCTCTTATCCTCGGTGCCGCCGCTCGTGCTGGCCTACAACACCTCGAGCCTTACGATCTTCTACATTGCCAGCTTCTTCGCACAGATGACTTCGGCCTCGGCGCTCGGGGCCGCGGCAGCGAGCAGCCAGGCGCTCGTCCTGCCGCGCATGCGCGGGCTGGCCACGGCGATCTTCTTCCTTTCGACCACGCTGATCGGGCTGGGCATCGGACCCTTCATGGCCGGTTACGTGTCCGCGATCAGCGGAGACGACCTGACCCTGGGAATCATGTCCACGCTGGTGGCCGTTCCGCTCGGCTTCGTGCTGCTGCTTGCGGCGCTCAAGCTCGTGCCTGCTGCGGGCGCGACCGTCGTCGAACGCGCACGCGCAGCAGGCGAAGAGTTGCGCTAGACCGCGTCAGGTGCGTTCAAGCACCCCGCAAGCGAGGCGCGAGCCGGCGTTGCCGGTGGGATCGGTGCGGTAGTCGTCCGCATCCGCGTGCACGACAACAGCAGTGCCGTCGGCATCGAACAGCGAATCGATCACGCTCTGGTCTTCGCTGCCGAGATCGGCCGTGGTCGACGCGGTGCCGTCGGCAGCGACGACGAGGTTCGGGAGGTCGCCCAGATGGCTCCCGGCCGGGTTCTCGTGACCATGCTCCTTGCCGGCGGGATTGAGATGGCCGCCTGCCGAGGTGAAGTCGGGGGGCGTGCATTCACCCGTCGTGTGAAGATGGAAGCCGTGGGTCCCTTCCGGGATTCCCGTCACCGCGACCCTGAGCGAAAGATTGCCGCCATTGGTCAGCAGTTCGACCGTTCCGGCAGGCGTTCCGTCGGCGAGCGCAAGCGAGGCCGATCCGACCGTCTCGCTCGAGGGGGTCTGGGTCGCTCCGTTCTCGTTCGAAGGAGTCTCGCTTGAGGCGCCGTCTTCCGCGGTGTCCGAAGCGGGAGAACATGCGGCCAGGGCGGCCACGGCAGTCAGGGCGATGGGAAGAGATAGGCGAATCATGAAAGGCTCCTGTCTTGCGAAGACCCTCGCCTTAACAAAAAAGGGGCCGGATTGCTCCGGCCCCTTCCTTGAAATCGTCGCTTTCGCGAGACTTACATGCCCGAACCCGGACCGTAGGTGATTTCCACCCGGCGGTTCTGGAGTTCGCGCACGCCGTCGGCGGTCGGAACGCGCGGCTGCGATTCGCCGAACGCTTCGCTCGAAATCCGCGCGTCGGGAATGCCCCGGCCGCCGAGGTACGAACGGACCGACGCGTTACGACGCTCGGCCAGACCCATGTTGTAGGTCTGGGTACCCGACCGGTCGGTGTGACCGGCGAGCATGACCGAAGCCGTGCCGCAGCTGGTGTAGGCCGACACCGCGTTGTCGAGAATGGTCGCTGCCTCGGGCGTGATGTCCGACTTGTCCCATTCGAAGAACACGATGTACGGGCCCTGGTTGCACACCGGCGGAGGCGGCGGCGGAGGCGGCGGAGGCGGCGGAGGCGGCGGCGGAGGCGGCGGAGGCGGCGGGGGCGGCGGAGCCGCGGGTTCGCCACCGAAGTTGAACGTCAGCGTGCCGAGGATCGAGTGCGACCGGAACCGCGTATCGACATCACCACCGTCCGCGTCGACAAGGCTGACATCGTCAGCGTTGAAGAAGCGGTACCGCAGACCCACGTCGATGCTGTCGGTCAGCGGTGCGCGAATGCCGGCGAGAGCCTGCCACGCGAAACCAGTGTCCGAATCATCGATTACGTCGATGCCGCCGATCGTTGCGTCGAGGCTGGTGCGCGCAACACCGGCACCGGCACCGACAAAGCCTTGCAGGCCATCGTCTTCGCCGAAGTCGGCCAGCGCGTTCAGCATGAACGCGAGGGCGCTGGCGTCGCCGCCGGCGCCGAACTGATCACCTTCGGTGGTCAGCGTGTCGATCGACGCGGAGCGATAGCTGGCGTCGGCTTCGAGGCGGAAGCCACCGAAGTCGTAGCCGACCACACCACCGAAGTCGTAGCCTTTGTCCATGTCAGCGCCGGCGGTGTCGATGACATCGCCGTCGGCATCGACGATGTCGAAGTCGAGATCTTCGACGATCATCGGGCCACCTTGGCCTTCGATGTACCACTGGCCGTCACGTGCGAGGGCCGGCGATGCAAGGGCCGTAGAGGCCATCGCCAATCCAATGACGAGTTTCCGCATTATATAATTCCCCTTTTCAGCGAAATAGAGCCACCGTGTGCTCTGTTTTCTAACTTTTCCCCAAGAGGGAGGCAAGCGGCCAATATCCCGAAACTGTTGCAATAATGCCTCGCTTTGGGATGCTTCGGCCGAAATCTTGAACGAAAATGACCCTCCTGTGCCACCCCGAACGCGCGACCCCCGTTTGGGTTCCTCATTCGGTGCGAGGTAAAATCCCTGTGAGGCGGAGAGTTTCGATAAGATTATCAATCGCGGCGCGCGCTTCGGCATCGATCGTGGTCCCTCCGACGGGGCTTTCCGGCTCGTCCGCCCGCAGCCATCCTAATCACAAAAATGATGCCGCTGATCACCCGCCAGTCACCGATCCGGGGAACTCCGCGCGACCTGCGCCCAAGGAGCACGGGTCGCAAAGACGATCTACAACCGTTTTATCCGCTGGAGCCGGTTGCGCGTGTTCAACAAGGTCTTCGCCTGCTGGTAGCAAGGGTGGCAGTCCCGACCGGCTGATGATCGGCGCGACGCACCTGAGGGTTCATCGCAGCGTCGCCAGTCTTTAAAAACGGCGCTGTTCCCCAATGTATCGGGCGCACCAAAGGCGGATTGAACTCAAGCGGCATGCCGTGTGGGACGGCCACGGGCCGTCGCTGATCATGTTGCAGTGAAGGGCTGATGATCGATGCCTTTCGGAAAGCCAGATGATTGTTTGGCGACAAAGGCTATCACGCCGACTGGCTTCGCGACCCCCTGGCCGCTCGCGGCATTCACCACCTGCATCCCGTCCAAGGCCAACCGCAAGCCAAAGATCCCGCACGACACCGGTACTCTGTCGCCAGCGCCACAGGATCGAGAATATGTTCGGCCTCAAGGACTGGCGCCGCATCCACACCCGCTACAATCGATGTGTCCGCATCTTCATGGCGGCGATCTCCATCGCCGCAACCGTCATCTTCTGGCTTTAATCAATGAGCCCTGAGCCTAGTTGGATAGATCGGTGCGGCGCTGCCCAGCGCCGGCCGCTCAGCAAGCGTATGGGTGGAAACACAGTTCGATCGTGCCGCAGCCCCGCTCCGTGCGGACGAACAGCTCCGCATCGCCGCCTAGACGCATCATCGCAGCACCTCGGTCACGCCGAGGCGAACGGCAATGCCGATCAGCACCAGTGCCAGCATCCCGCGCATCAGCCAAGCCAGGGCAGCACGCCCCACGCTCGCTTTGGCGTCACGCCAAGCTTGGAGCAGCTCGCGCAGCTCGTCGAGGTCATCGCGCGCATCAGGATCGGCGAGGCCGGTGCGCTGCAGCGCGTGGTCGGCACCGAGATCGGTCGCTTCCTCGACGATCGCGCGCAGCGTCACAAGTTTACAGCCGCCCTCCTTCGCCTCGGCCATCAGCCGGGCGATCATGTCCGTTCTGTCCATTTCGCTTACTCCACTTCAAGGATCGCGCGCTCTCGCTCGCCGGAGGAACTCGGCGGCGCCCCGCCATGACCATCCATCCGAACCAGTCGCCGGGCGGCGGCAATTGCCCGATATGCGCCCAGAGCAGCCAGTGCCTGCCGAGCGAGCAGCGCTGGCGATGGGTCATCGCCTCCAGCAGGGCGCGCCGCTCGCCGCAGGGCAGGTCCAGCAGCCAGTCGCGCCGTGCCGTTCCGCCGCGCGTCATCGGCCGCGCTCCGGCCCCGCGCGGTTAGCGCCGCTGCGCTTGCGCATCCGGTCGATCATCGCGTCGATCGAATCGAGCACCGCCCCTTCGTCTTCCTCCTCCTCGAAGGCGCGCGTTTCGGTCACCGTCTTGCGATGCGCGGCGAGCAGCCGGATCGCATTGGCGACGTCCAGCTTGCGGTCGGGATCGTTGCCGCGCAGATGGGCGAGCACTTCCATTTCGAGATGCTCGTATCCCTCGCACAGCGCCTGGCGCCAGTCGGCGGCGAATCCCGGGTGCTCGCGGCGCGTCTTGTAGACGCGGCTGAGCGAGGCCCCGGCCTTCTCCGCCGATCGGGTCACGTTGGAGGTGGCGGCGAGCTCCTGCAGAAAATAGGTCCGCCAGTGCTTGTCGAGGGCGCCTTCGCCATCCTGCGCCTTCTGTGCAGGCGTGATCTTCACCCGCTTGCGCGGGGTGTTCGTACCGCATTCGGCCATGGTGTCGCTCCCGGTTCAATCTGCGCGACGGTCCGAAACGCAATCGGGCGGCGCCGGAAATCCGGCACCGCCCGTTTCGAATCACACTATCGCGATGTTCCTCTTCTCTAACCAAACACCGTCACGATGTCAAGAGAAAAGTACCAAATAGGTTAGATCAATCGCCATTGCGCTGCTCCTGCGGCTCGCCTAAGCGCCGCGGACCCCGCGAGGAACGAAGGGCTCAGGCGTGCTGCGCAAACTCTACGAATGGACGATGGAGAAGGCCTCCCACCCGCATGCCGAGGGGTGGCTGGCCCTGATCAGCTTCGTCGAGTCGAGCTTCTTCCCGATTCCGCCGCACCCGCTGCTCGGCCTGATGTGCCTGGCAGAGCCGAAGAAGGCGATTCGCTTCGCCGTGATCTGCACGGTCGCTTCGGTTCTGGGCGGGCTGTTCGGCTATGCGATCGGGTACTTCCTCTACGACACCGTCGGTACCGCGCTGCTTTCCGCGATCGGGCTGGCCGAGGAATTCCCGGTTGCCGCCTGCCACTTGCGCGAGCGCGACTGGGAAGTGATCTTCCTTGCCGGCAGCACGCCGGTGCCGTTCAAGCTGCTGACGATCACCGCCGGCTTCATCGAGATGGCGCTGGTGCCGTTCATCCTCGCCAGCATCGCCGGCCGCGCGCTGATCTTCCTGACGGTCGGCGTGCTGTTCCGCCTGTTTGGCGCCCCGATCAAGCGGGTGATCGACGAATACCTGATCACGGTCACCACCGCGTTCGCGGTGCTCGTGGTCGGCGGCTTCCTCGCGCTGTCGTACCTCTCGGGCGGCGACGAGGCGGCGCAGGACAAGTGCGCCGCCGCGGCGATCGAGGCGGTATAGGGATCATAGCCCTCTCCCCTTCAGGGGAGAGGGTTGGGAGAGGGGGAGTCCCGGGATGGTACCGTCTCCCGCCTCCCCTCTCAACTCCGGCTAGCTCGCTGCGCTCGCAAGCCTGCGTATCTCTCCCCTGAAGGGGAGAGAGGGCGCCTGCCTAGCCCTCGAACGTCGTCTCCAGGGTGATTTCCGCCTTGAGCAGCTTCGAGATCGGGCAATTCGCCTTCGCCTCGGCCGCCAGCTTCTCGAACTCCTCGCGCCCGATCCCCTCGACCCGGCCGGTCAGCGTCAGGTCGGAACGGGTGACCGTGAAGCCCTCGCCTTCCTTCTCCAGCGTCACCTTGGCCTCGGTCTCGAGCGTGCCCTGCTCGTGCCCGGCGCGCGCGAGCGCGAAGCTCAACGCCATGGTGAAGCAGCTCGCATGCGCGGCGGCGATCAGTTCCTCGGGATTGGTCCCCGGCGCGCCTTCGAAGCGGGTGGCGAAGCCGTATGGCTGATCCTTCAGTGCGCCCGAGCCGGTCGAGACGCTGCCCTTGCCGCTCTTGCCGAGCCCTTCGTAACGCGCGCTGCCTGTGTTGGTGGTCTTCATCGCTTCCGTTCTCCTTCACAATCGAGACGGCTGACGGGCGTCAGCGTTCCGCGCTTTCGCGCCAGTCCTGCCAGTACGACGCCAGCTCGCCCGGAACGGATCGTGCGAACGCGGCGTCGAGCGGATAGTGCGGCATCGCCTGTGCGACCGCATCGAGCACCGCGTTGCCTTGCGCCCGATCCTTGCGCCGCTTGAGCGGGTTGCGCTCGGCCTGATCAGCGAGCCACAGCTTGTGCAGGGCGAACCAGCGGGGGTCGGGCACCACCAGTCGGGCGGCGCTCCAGTCACGGCATGGAACGACCTGATTGACCGGGCGCCCGAGCAGCAGCCATTCCTGAGAAGGCAGTGAGATCGGGCGGGGTCGCTCGCGCGGGGCGAGCGTTTCGGCGCGCGATGGCGCGACCAGCAGATCGACTTCGTAGGTCGCGGCGTTCCGCGCCTGGCAATGTCGCTCGCTATTGACCGTGAAGGTCGGATCGACCGCCTTGAGCGCCGCCCATAGTCCCGCCTCCTCGGCTTGCTCTTCGGCGACCCACGCAAGATCGAAGTCTTCGGTCTCGTCGGGCGCATCTGCAATCGCGCCACCGGCCTCGATAGCGTAGGCCGGGAGGCAATTCGTCCCGATGACGAGCAAGGTTCCGTCGAGCAGCCGACGCCGGTCGAGCTCGCGCAGCAGTTCGCCCGCGGCGCTCGACAGCATCGGAAGGTGCAGGGGGCGTGCCATGCGCCCGGTCTCTTCGACCAGCCCGCTGGCTTTCGTCAGGCGGTGCTGCAGGTCCGACTTGGTGGCGCGATAATCGGCGAGCCGTCGTTCCAGTTCGGGCGACATCCGGCCGAGGCTCTTGCCGTTGTTCGACCTGTCGATTGCCTCGTAGAGATATTCGTACTTGCCGACTCGTTTGCGCACGAGATTGTAAGGCAGCCGGGAGAGACTGCGCTGCGCCTCGATCATCGCCTCGTAGCGTGGGCGCAGGTTGATCAACGCTCGCGCCTGCTCGTCGCTGAAGGGGCTTACGCGGTCTTCCATGAGCAACAATTTATCCTGCATTCCTGAAAAACACAAGAATGCAGGATAAATTGTTTCATTTCAGTAATCTAAACAATACCCACTGCTTTGCCCGCGCGCTCGAACATGCCGAGGATCGTCTCGACTTCCTCCTCCGAATGCTCGGCGCAGAGCGAGCAGCGGAGCAGGGTCATGTTGGCCGGGGTCGCCGGCGGGCGGGCGAGGTTGACGTAGAGGCCTTCCTTGAGCAGCGCCTCCCACATCGCGGCGCCGCGTTCGAGGTCGGGCATGATCACCGCGACGATCGCGCTCTGCGGTTCCTCGGTCCCGAGCTGGAAGCCGAGGTCCTTGAGGCCGCCGTGCAGCCGCTTGGAATTCTCCCACAGGTGCGCGCGCTTGTTCGATCCCTGCATCAGCTTGCGGATGCTCGTCGCCGCGGTCGCGACCACGCTGGGCGGCAGGCTGGCGGTGAAGACGTAGGGGCGGCAGACCAGCCGCAGGATCTCGAACTTCGGGTGGTTGGAGACGCAGAAGCCGCCGACCGTGCCGACGCTCTTGGAGAATGTCCCGATGATGAAGTCGACGTCGTCGATCACCCCCGCCTGCTCGCACACCCCGCGGCCGTGCTCGCCGATGAAGCCCATCGAGTGCGCCTCGTCCACCAGCACCATCGCGCCGTACTTCCTGGCGACCGCCACCATTTCCTTGAGCGGCGCGATGTCGCCGAGCATCGAATAGACGCCCTCCAGCACGACCAGCTTGCCCGCACCCTCGGGAATGCGGCGCAGGCGCTTTTCCATCGCCTCGATATCGTTGTGCTTGAACGGAACCACTTCCGCCTTGCCCATCGCGCACCCGTCCCAGATGCTCGCATGGCTGTCGATGTCGAGGACGATGTAGTCGCCCTTGCCGGCGATCGTGGAGATGATTCCGAGGTTGGCCTGGTAGCCGGTCGAGAACACCATGGCGTGGTCCATGGCGTAGAACTCGCGCAGCGCGTCCTCGCACTCCTTGTGGCCCTGGTAGGTGCCGTTGAGAACCCGGCTGCCAGTCGTGCCCGAACCGAAATCGTCGAGCGCCTGCTTGCCCGCTTCGACCACGTCGGGGTCGAAGGTCATGCCCATGTAGTTGTAGGTGCCGAGCAGGATCGTGTCGCGCCCGTTGCAAATCGCGCGGGTGGGGGAGATGACTTTCTCCATCACCAGGCTGAAGGGATCTTCCTGCCCGCTGGCGAGCAGGCCTTCGCGCATGGCGATGAAGTCGTCGAACTTGCTGAACAGGTCGCGCGACTCGCCGGCTTCCAGCACTTCGGGCTTGTCCGGCTGCGAAATACCCTCGCTCACCGGTCGGCCTGCAGCTTGTGCACCGCATCGACCAACTGCCCGTAGGTCTCGATCTCGGCCTGCTGGTTCATGGAGATGATCACGTCGAACTCGTCCTCGATCGCGGCGACGAAATCCATCACCGTCAGGCTGTCGAACTCAAGGTCGCCGGCGAACGTCGTCGCCTCGGTGATCTCGACGCCTTTCTTGTTAAACGGCTCGATCAGGCGGCGGATGGTCTGGTCGGTTTCGGCGCGGTCCATGTGCGGTGTTCCAATCTTGCAACTGCGGGCGGGCGCGTGCCCGTCATGTCAAAGCGGCGGCAAAGCGGGTCCTGCCCCCGCTTGTCAAGCGGGCACCAGCCGGCGCACCGCCGCCATGAACGGTCCGATCGAGACCGGCTTCGCGAGATAGTCGGCCGCGCCGGCATCGCGGATCCGGTCCTCGTCGCCCTTGCCGGCATAGGCGGTCACGGCCAGCACCGGCACGTCGGCCAGCCCCCGCTCGCGTTTGAGCGCGGTGATCAGGTCGACCCCGGAGACATTGGGGAGCTGAATGTCCATCAGCACCAGATCGGGCGCAAAGGCGCGCGCGGCGTCGAGCACGAACTCGCCGTCGGCGACCGGCTCGACCTCGAAACCGTTCGCACGCAGGACGTCGCAGAACAGTTTCCGGTTGAGGTCGTTGTCCTCGACAACCAGCACTCTCTTTGCCACAGGCTCGCTCACGTTGGGCATGCTCCCTTGCTGCCCTACACGCCTTATGACCCCCGGAGGACGCTGACAATTATTCGCGAGACCCGAACGAACGATCACGCTCCGGGCGAACCCGAGTCGCTGGCGCTCGCCGCGCTCGGCTGGGTGCTGCAGGACGACGACCGGGCGCAGCGCCTGCTCTCGCTGACCGGGCTCACGCCCGAGATCCTGCGCGAGCGGCTGACCGACCGCAGCGTGCTCGCCGCCGTTCTCGAATTTCTCGCCAACCATGAACCCGACCTCGTCCTCGCGGCCGACGCGCTGAACGTTGCGCCCGAGGTGCTGATCGAGGCGCACAGGAGCCTTTTGCAATGAGCCGCCCGCTGATCATCTCCGACTGCGACGAAGTGCTGCTGCACATGGTGGCGCACTTCCGCGACTGGCTGGGCGAGAGCGAGGGGGTCGATTTCACCATCGGCAGCAACAGCTTCGCCGAAGCCATGCGCTGGCGCGAGAGCGGCGAGCGCGTGGGGGAGCGCGACATGTGGCGCCTGCTGGGTCGCTTCTTCGACACCGAGAT
Source organism: Pelagerythrobacter sp. Soil_C_18 (assembly GCF_057657235.1). NCBI lineage: Bacteria > Pseudomonadati > Pseudomonadota > Alphaproteobacteria > Sphingomonadales > Erythrobacteraceae > Pelagerythrobacter > Pelagerythrobacter sp. Soil_C_18. Next base: position 1,018,608 of record NZ_JBDGIU010000001.1, on the reverse strand, counting down.
GGACCGCCAGCTTCCGATCGAGGGCGCTGTCGCGGGGGTCACGGCGCTGACCGAGCATGCCGACGTGGTGATCCTGACCAACCTGAACGACGAACGGCAGGAGCGCCGCGCGCGCCAGCTCGCCGATCACGGGATTGCGGCGCGGGTCTTCACCAACCAGGGGCCCAAGGGGCCGGCGCTCAAGGCGATCGTCGAGGAATATGCGCCCAGCCGCGCGATCTTCATCGACGACCTGCCGCAGCACCACCACTCGGCCGCCGAGACTGTGCCGGAGGTCGTTCGTCTGCACCTCTGCGGCGAGCCGCAACTCGCGCCGCACATCGACTGCGCGCACCGCGCCGGCCACGCCCATGCCCGCATCGACACCTGGGGCGAGGCGCTGCCGTGGCTGATGGACCAATTGAATCTGGAAACACAGGATAGGGAACACGCATGAGCATCGAAGCGAAACTTGCCGAACTGGGGATCACGCTGCCGGAGGCCGCGGCGCCGGTCGCGAGCTATGTTCCGGTGGTCGTCGCTGGCGGTCTGGCCCATGTCTCGGGCCAGTTGCCGTTCGTTGACGGCAAGCTGGTGACCGGGCGGCTGGGCGAGGATGTCGCGCTCGAGCAGGGCGCCGAGGCAGCGCGCGCCTGCGGGCTGATGGTCCTCGCGCAGCTCAAGGCCGCGCTCGGCTCGCTCGACCGGGTCGAGCGGATCGTCAAGCTCGGCGCCTTCGTCAATTCGGCGGGCGATTTCACCGACCAGCCCAAGGTCGCGAACGGCGTGTCGGACCTGATGCTGGAAGTGTTTGGCGACGCCGGCCGCCATGCGCGCGCGGCCGTCGGCGTTCCGGCGCTCCCGCTCGGCGCCGCGGTCGAGGTGGATGCGGTCGTCGCAGTGAGGGACTGAGCTGAACCCGATCGACGCATGGCGGGCGCCGGCCCCTGATCCCCGGCGGGTCGAATGGCTCGCCCAGTGGACTTATGCCCATCGCGGGCTCCATTCGCCTGGCGTGCCCGAGAACTCGCCTTCGGCCTTTGCCGAGGCGATGGCGCGGGGGCTCGGGATCGAGTGCGACGTCCAGCGCACCGGCGACGGGCGCGCGGCGGTGTTCCACGATTGGGAGCTCGACCGGCTGACCGATGAGCGCGGCCCCTTGATCCGCCGCCCCTTGACGGAGATCGAACGGATCGCGCTCTCGGGCAGCAGCGACCGCGTCCCGTCGCTCGAGCGCATGCTGGCGCAAGTCGGGGGCAGGGTGCCCGTGCTGATCGAGCTCAAGTCCAAGCGCGAACGGCGGGTCGCGCCGCTGTGCCTCGCCGTGCGCCGCGCGCTCGACGGCTACCGCGGCCTGCATGCGGTGATGAGCTTCGACCCGCGAGTGTCGCGTTGGTTTTCGATCCATTCGCCACGCACGGTGCGCGGGCTGGTCGTGACCGAGGAGGACGACAGGGGCCTCGCCGGCCTCTGGCGGCGCCACGCCGCGCTGTGGCACGCGCGGCCCGATTTCCTCGCCTACGACGTGCGCGACCTGCCGAGCCGCTTCCCTGAAGGCCAGCGCAAGCGTGGGCTGCCGGTCCTGACTTGGACCGTTCGTAGTGCCGAGTTGAGGGAGCGCGCCGCTCTCCATGCCGATGCGCCCATTGCCGAGGGAGAAGGATTGGCGTGAGTGACGGCGAGCCGCGCGTGCGCACCGCCGAATCGGTCGGCTCGCTGCCGCGCGCCGAATGGGACGCGCTCGCCGGCACGGACAATCCGTTCGTCTCCTACGACTTCCTCACCGCGCTCGAGGAGTCGGGCAGCGTCGGGCCGGAAGCGGGCTGGCTGCCGCTGCCGATCGTGGTCGAGCGCGGGCCGGACCACCGGCTTGCCGCGGCCATGCCGGCTTACGTCAAGTCGCACAGCCAGGGCGAATACGTGTTCGATCACGCCTGGGCCGACGCTTACGAGCGGGCGGGCGGCGCCTACTATCCCAAGCTGCAGATCGCGGTCCCGTTCACGCCCGCCACTGGGCCACGGCTGCTGGCCGCCACGCCGGGCGACGCGGAAGTTCTCCTGCGCGCGGCCGAATGGGTCTGCGGCCATTTCAAGCTCTCCTCTGCTCACGCGACCTTCATCGAGCCGGCGCAGCGCACATTGTTCGAGCGGGCAGGCTGGATGCTGCGCAGCGACCTCCAGTTCCACTGGGAAAACCGCGGCTACGCCAGCTTCGACGATTTTCTCGCTGCGCTCAGCTCGCGCAAGCGCAAGGCGATCCGCAAGGAACGCGCCGCCGCGCAGGAGGGGCTGGAGATCCGCCACCTGTCCGGCGACGCGATCCGGCCCGAGCATTGGGACGCGTTCTGGGAATTCTACCAGGATACCGGCGCGCGCAAGTGGGGCCACCCCTACCTGACGCGCGAGGCCTTCACCCTGCTCGGCGAGCGGATGGCGGACCGCATCCTGCTGGTCTTCGCTTACGAGGACGGCGTGCCGATCGCCGGCGCGCTCAACGTGATCGGCGGGACGACGCTGTTCGGGCGCTACTGGGGCTGCACCGCCGAGCGACGCTTTCTCCATTTCGAGCTGTGCTACTACCAGGCGATCGACGCCGCGATCGAGCGCGGGCTCGCGAGGGTCGAGGCCGGTGCGCAGGGCGGACACAAGCTCATGCGCGGCTACGAGCCGGTCGAGACATGGTCGGCGCACTGGATCGCCGATCCGGGTTTCCGCGAAGCGGTCGCCGATTTCCTCGAGCGCGAGCGCGAAGGCGTATCGCTCGACCGCTCGTCCATGGCCGAGCGGACACCGTTCCGAAAAGGTTAGGGACCCTAGGCGACCTTGCGCTCGCTGGTGCTGAGCCAATTGCGCGCGCGGCGCTGCGCCTCGGCGATCTCGCGGGCGGTCATTTCCTCGGAAACCTCGGCGCGGCAGCCGGCGGCTGCCTCGTGCCCGCCCAGCGCGGCGAGATTGAACCACTTGTGCGCTTCGACCAGGTCGCACGGCGCGCCGTGGCTGCCGGTCGAGAAAGCGACGCCGAGATCGAAATAGGCGGCCGGGTCGCCGTGCGCCGCCGCAGCCAGGCAGCGCGCGACCAGCATCTCGGCAGCAGCACCGTCGATGGGCAGCGCCATGCCGCCTTCAATCGGAATCAGTTCCATTGTCAATTCCCCCCAAAAAATCCGGCGATCCCCATCGCCTATGACGCCGACTTTCGAGACTCATGGTCAACAAACCGTTAACGCAGGGACGGGATCTTGCCGGGGCGGGCGCGGCCGTTCGGGCTGGCTTAATTTTCACGAGGGTAGCGCGCGGCATCGATTGTCGCTTGTGCGTGCTTTTGCCCCCGCCTATAGGCGCGCCCAACGCGAAGGTCCGGGTCGCCGGAATGTACCGAACGGCCTGAAACAAGCGCCGGCTGCGGCCGGCAGGGGTTGAGAGGCAACTATGGCGTCCGCGATGTCCAGCGACATCGAAGTTCTCGAAAAGGCCCGAAAATCGATCGCGGCGGACTACGTGCCGCGCGAAGACGAGCCTTACATGAGCGAGCAGCAGGTCAACTTCTTCCGCAAGCTCCTCCTCGAATGGAAACGGTCGATCCTCGACGCCTCGTCGGCGACGCTGCAGTCTCTGCAGGACGGCCCGATCCGGGAACCCGATCTCAATGACCGCGCCTCGAGCGAGGCGGACTGGGGTATCGAGCTGCGCACCCGCGACCGGCAGCGCAAGCTGATCGCCAAGATCGACGCCGCGCTGCGCCGGATCGATGGCGGCGAATACGGCTACTGCGAGGTGACGGGCGATCCGATCGGCATTCGCCGCCTGATCGCGCGGCCGGTTGCGACGATGACGGTCGAGGCCCAGGAAGCGCACGAGCGGCGCGAGAAGATCTCGCGCGACGACTGATCGCGCGCCGGCTTCGGCCGGCGGGCAAACAGGCTTAAAGCTTCCTTAGCCAATCGCGTCTAAGCCGATTCGGACCCGCGGGTCGCTCGGCGGCGCGGAATTTTTGGACCGAGGAAAAGGGCAGGAAACCGCGAATGTCCGGCGTCGACACCAGACACATCCCACGCGACAGCCTGTTTCTGCTGGCATCGCTTCGCCTTGCCGGCGACGCGGCGGAGCACCGGGTCAAGGTCCGTAATCTTTCCGCCGGCGGCATGATGGCCGAAGGCGACGTGCGGGTGGAGCGGGGCGCGCGGCTGTCGGTCGACCTGCGCAATATCGGCTGGGTCGACGGTTCGGTGGCCTGGGTCCAGGACAAGCGCTTCGGCATCGCCTTCTCGGATGAAATCGATGCCAGCCGTGTGCGCGCGCAGGTCGGTTCACCCGACGCGGGCACCCCGCGCTTTACCAAGCCCGCTTCGATCATGCCGCTGCACGGTGCGGTCGATCCGTCGCGCCTGCGCAAGCTCTGATCCAGGTTCTTCGCGGCTGACCTCGCCCGGTTTGCTTGCTAGGCCATTGCGGAGATGAGATTCCGCACTTTGGCCCTGTCCCTCTTCGCGCCTCTCGCGCTCGCCGGCTGCGGCGGCGCGGGCGACGACGATCTGGTCGACGTCGTCTTCATCGGCCAGCCGGAAGAGCTGGAGGAGGACGGGCTGCGCCTCTCCCCCGCCGGGCAGCACTTGCGCGCCGCGACTGCGGAAGGGCTCGTGTCGCTCGACGCCAGCGGCAACGTCGTGCCCGCGGTCGCCGAGCGCTGGATCGTCACCGACGACGGCCTCAGCTACATCTTCCGCTTGCGCAATTCGGACTGGGCGGACGGCACCTCAATCGAATCGGAGGACGTTCGCGCCGAACTGAGGCGGACGATCGCGCGGCTCAGCGGCACCTCGCTTGGGCTCGATCTCGCCAAGATCCGGGAAGTGCGGGCAATGACCGGGCGGGTGATCGAGATCCGCCTGTGGAGCCCGATGCCCGACTTGCTGCAAGTGCTCGCCCAGCCCGAACTCGGGCTGCGCCGCAACGGGCGGGGCACCGGGCCGATGGCCGTCAACCGGACCGACGAGGCGTGGATCCTGCAGCCGCGGCCGCCCGAATCGCGCGGCCTGCCGGCCGATCCCGAATGGCGCCAGCGCATCCGGCAGCTGCGCCTGCGTGCGCTGCCGGCGGAGCAGGCGATCGCGGCGTTCGAATCGCGTGGGGCCGACTTGGTGCTCAACGGCCGGCTCGCCGATCTCCCGCTGGCCGACGTCGGCGCGCTCTCGCGCGGGACCGTTCGGCTCGACGCGGCGCTCGGCCTATTCGGCCTGCGCGTCCATTCGCGCGAGGGCCTGCTGGCTGACGCCGCCCGGCGCGAGGCTGTGGCGATGGCGATCGACCGCGAGACGCTGCTCCAGCCGTTCAACATCGGCGGGTGGATTCCCACCACCCGGATCGTTGCGCCGGGCCTGCCTGACGACATCGGCACGATCGACGAGCGCTGGACCGACCTCACGCTGGAGGAACGCCGCGCCCAGGCTGCGCAGCGCGTCGCCGCATGGCTGGGCGAGGATGAGGAACGCTCCGCCCGTGTCACCATTGCGCTGCCGGACGGTCCGGGCTCGGGCCTGCTGTTCCGCGAGCTGGCGGCGGACCTGTCCGCCGTCGGTATCCGCCTGGAGCGGGTCGAGGATGCCGGCGAGGCCGATCTCACGCTGGTCGACCGGGTCGCCCGCTACGGCAGCGCGCGCTGGTTTCTCAACCAGTTCAACTGCGCGCTCGACACCGGCCTCTGCGTGCCCGAGGCCGATGCGCGCGTCGCGGAAGCGCGGTCGCAAGCTGACCCGATGGTCCGCGCTGCGCTGTTCGCCGAGGCCGAGGCCGAGCTTGCCGCGAGCAACGTCTACATCCCGATCGGCGCGCCGATCCGCTGGTCGCTGGTCCGCGGGGGGATCGAGGGGTTTCAGGAAAACCGCTGGAACGTCCATCCCTTGCTCCCGCTCGCGCTCCGGCCCATCTAGGGCTGCAAGGAGAACCGCATGGACGAGCGCCAGAAACCCCGGGCAATGGGCGTCGAACTGCCTCTCGGCAATGATCCGCAGTCGGTCCGCAAGCGGATCGAGGCGATGGAGATGCTGCTCGAGCGCAGCTTCCGCATTCCCGGGATCAACTATCCGGTCGGGCTCGACGCGATCGCCGGGCTCGTCCCCATCGTGGGCGACGTGGTGACTGCGGCCATGGGCGCCTACATCGTGTGGGAAGCGCGCAATCTCGGCATGCCCAAGTGGAAGCTGTGGCGGATGGCGGGCAATGTCGCGTTCGACACGGCCGTCGGCGCGATCCCCATTGCGGGCGACGCCTTCGATCTCCTGTTCCGCTCCAACACGCGCAATCTGAAGATCGTCCGCAAGCATCTCGACAAGCATCATCCGGCGACGCGCGTGATCGAGGGATAGTTTCACTCGCAATCGCTTCGCGCTAGGGACGTCGCATGGCCCGTGACGTCACCTATTCATCCTATCTCGATCTCGACCGCATCCTGGCGGCGCAGCACCCGGTCTCGGGCGCACACGACGAGATGCTGTTCATCATCGTCCATCAGGCGAGTGAGCTGTGGCTCAAGCTCTGCCTGCACGAGCTTCAGTCCGCTCGCGATCACATCGCCGCCGACACGCTGCGCCCCGCGTTCAAGATGCTCGCCCGCGTCGCTCGCGCGCAGGGGCAGCTGATCCAGAGCTGGGACGTGCTCTCCACAATGACGCCGCACGACTATTCGACCGTGCGGCCCTATCTCGGCAGTTCGAGCGGGTTCCAGTCGGCGCAGTATCGGCTGATGGAATTCCTCCTCGGTGGCCGCAACCCGGACATGGTGACGATCCACGAGGCGACGCCGGACGTCGCCGATGCACTGCGGGCCGAGCTTGCCCGCCCGAGCCTCTATGCCGAGGCGATCCGCCTGCTCGCCCGGCGCGGATTCGCGATTCCCGACGACGTGCTCGAACGGGACCAAGACGGCCCATGGCGGCACTCATCCGAGGTCGAGGCGGCCTGGGCCGAAATCTATCGCGACCCCTCGGCACACTGGGATCTTTACGAACTCGCCGAGAAGCTGGTCGATCTCGAATACCACTTCCAGCGCTGGCGCTTCGGCCATCTGAAGACGGTCGAGCGCATCATCGGCTTCAAGCGGGGCACCGGGGGCACGCCCGGCGTGCCGTATCTCGAAGGCGTGCTGAAGCAGGCGTTCTTCCCCGAGCTGCTCAGCGTCCGGACGGCGATCTGATGCTGGACGAAGCCCGCGCCCTCGACGCCGCCGATCCGCTGCGCGAATATCGCGCGCGGTTCGATCTTGCGGCGGGGGTGATCTACCTCGACGGCAACTCGCTCGGCGCGCTGCCGACAGCCACTGCCGACCGGATGGCAGAGGTAATCCGCGGCGAATGGGGCGATGGGCTGATCCGGAGCTGGAACAGCGCGGACTGGATCGCGATGCCCCAGCGGGTAGGCGGCAAGATCGCCCCGCTGATCGGCGCCGCGCCGGACGAGGTGATCGCCTGCGACAGCACTTCGGTGAACCTGTTCAAGCTGATCGCGGCCGCGCTCCGCATGCGGCCCGGGCGCAAGGTCGTGCTGTCCGAACCGGGCAATTTCCCGACCGACCTCTACATGATCGCCGGGCTCGAAGCGCAGGGCCTCGCCGAACGCTGCCTCGCGCCGCGCGAGCGGATTGCCGAGGCGCTGGGCGACGACGTCGCGCTGCTGCTGCTGACCCATGTCCACTACAAGACCGGCGCGGTCTTCGACATGGCCGCGCTCACCCGCGCCGCGCACGAGGCCGGCGCGCTTGTCCTGTGGGACCTGTCGCACAGCGCGGGCGCGATCCCGGTCGAGCTCGACCGCTGCGAGGCGGACTTCGCGGTCGGCTGCGGCTATAAATACCTCAACGGCGGGCCCGGCGCCCCAGCCTTCGCCTATGCCGCACACCGGCACCATGAAGCGCTGGAGCAACCCCTGACCGGGTGGATGGGTCACGCCGCGCCCTTCGCCTTCGCCGACGACTACGCGCCGGGCGCCGGCATGAACCGTCTGCTCGCCGGCACCCCGCCGATCCTCGGCCTCGCTGCGCTGGAAACCGGCGTGGAGCTGATCGCGGAGATCGGCGTCGAGCGCCTCGCCGCGAAGTCGCGTGCGCTGTCCGAGTTCTTCCGCACCTGCCTCGACCGGTCGGGCGTCGACCTCGACCTTGTCAGCCCAACGGACCCCACGCAGCGCGGCAGCCAGCTCTCCTTCCGTCACCCGGAAGCCTACGCGATCTGCCAGGCCCTGATCGCCCGCGGTGTGATCGGCGACTTCCGCGACCCCGACATCCTGCGCTTAGGCTTCGCGCCCGCTTACGTGTCGTTTGAGGACGTGGCGGAGGCGGCGCGGCATCTGGCGGACGTGCTCGAGAGCGGCGAATGGCAGCGGGACGAATTTCGCGAGAGGGCGCCGGTTACCTGACTGTTGGCCAGGATGGCGGTTACTTATCCCTATCGCGCGCGGAGAGTTCGGACCGCTTTTTCTCTTGCTCAGCGATTGGCGGAACGAGGGAAGCTTCGCGCAAGGCATCGCTCAGCAGCTCTCGCTGATATGGTTCTTGGGACCAATCACCATCGCTGGGCTTGGTGAACTGGGTTCCGTAGATCTGCGGTTGCCCGATGGTCATGAGATAGCGGTCCAGGGTCGCGGCCGCGATCCACGTCGCCGTTTCTTTGCCGCGCGCCACTGCAACAAGCGCCAGCGCATGAGCCTTCAAGTAATCCGATGGCTCGCTGCCATGCTGGAAGACGAACGCAGCGTGGTAAAAGTCGTCGCCGCTGTGCAGTTGGCCTGCATCGAGCAGCTCCCCAACGCGCTTCCTGCGCGCTGCGTCCTCTACCGTGACGGTGGCCCAATCAATGTCCGACCCTTTCCGCGCGGCCTGATCCGCTTCGAAGATCGCCGTCATTTCCGGGTTGGTCGGCTGCTCGGCGGCCTGCGATCCGGTGTCATTGCTCGGCTCCTGCGCCGCAACCGGCGCTGCGAGCAAAAGCATCGATAACCAGGCCACCCTTCCAAGCATTACGGCTTACCTCCGCAAGACGCACATCGCGTCGATCTGCCGCCGGCCCTCACTCCTCCAGCTCGATGTCCCAGTAGAGCCAGTCGCGCCAGGTTTCGTGGAGGTAGTTCGGCGGGAATGCCTTGCCGCGTTCCTGCAATTGCCAGCTTGTCGGGCGGATCGGGCTGACGTGCGGCATGTGCGCCTGGCGGGGCGTGCGGCCGCCCTTCCTCATGTTGCACGGCGCGCAGGCGGTGATGATGTTTTCCCAGGTCGTCTTGCCCCCCAGGCGGCGGGGTACGACGTGGTCGAACGTCAGGTGCTGGGGACTGCCACAGTACTGGCAGGCGAAGCGGTCGCGCAGGAACACGTTGAAGCGGGTGAAGGCGGGGAATTCCGAGTGCTTCACGTACTGCTTGAGCGCGATCACGCTCGGGATCTTCATGTCGAGCGAGGGCGAGTGGACCTCCCGCTCGTACGTCGCGACCACGTCCACCCGGTCGAGGAAGATCGCCTTGATCGCGGTCTGCCACGGCCACAGGCTCAGCGGATAATACGAGAGCGGCGTGAAGTCGGCATTGAGGACGAGCGCAGGGCATGCCGACAAGCTGCGTGTCGGATCTTCTTCGGCGCTCCTGAATTGCGCCGCCCGTTCGATCAGTTCGGCCTTGAACACCTTCGCGTGTCCTCCCTGATACGTCGGAAGGGAGCACTTGCCGCAAAACGCGTCAAGACTGTTACAGGGACCGAATCCACAAGCTTTTTTCGCGAGTCGCGGCATTCGCGCCACGGAGGCCTTCGCTGATCGTCACCCGGTTCGCCCCCAGTCCGAACGGCTCGTTGCATCTCGGGCACGCTTTCTCGGCCATCGTCGCGCACGATCTCGCCCGCGACCGCGGCGGACGTTTCCTGCTCAGGATCGAGGACATCGACGGCGCGCGCAGCCGGGCGGAGCTCGTGCAGGAATTCCGCTCCGATCTCGCCTGGCTCGGGATCGATTGGCAGGAGGTCGCTCCGCAATCGGCGCGGCTGGCGAGCTATGCCGCCGCCGCCGACCGGCTGCGAGGTGAGGGCCTGCTCTACCCCTGCACCTGCACGCGGGCGGAGATCGCCGCGGCAGCGAAGACCATCGGTCCCGAAGGGCCGGTCTATCCCGGAACCTGCAAAGGCCGCGCCGTCGACGCGAGCGAACCGGCCGCCTGGCGGCTCGACGTGGCGGAGGCTCTCGCGCGGACCGGACCGCTGACCTGGACCGACGAGCGCGCCGGCGTGCAGCAGGCCGATCCGGCGCGCCTCGGCGACGTGGTTCTGGTGCGCAAGGACCGCGAGACGCCGTCGAGCTATCACCTCGCCGCCACGCTTGACGACGTGGCGGACGGTGTCACGCTGGTGACGCGCGGGCGCGACCTGTTCGCCGCGACCCACGTCCACCGCCTGCTCCAGGCGCTGCTCGGCCTGCCAGTGCCGACCTGGCATCATCACCCGCTGTTGCTCGACCCGGATGGCCGCAAGCTGGCCAAGCGCCGCAACTCGCCCTCGCTTGCGGACCGCCGCCGGGCGGGGGAGGCCGGCCTCGCGCTCGCGGCCGATCTTCGTGCGGGCCGCTTCCCTGCTGGCATTTCGCTCGGCGAGTGACTAGGTTACGCAGATGACCACGTTCTTCGTCATCATCCTCGTCGTCCTCATGGGATTGGTCGTCTATTCGCTGGTGCGCGGCATCGTCGCGTTCCTGAAGAGCACCAAGATGGACCTCGAGCGCGAGGACACCGGCGGCGCGACCGAGATGCAGTTGATGCAGAACAAGATGATGTTCGCACGCATCAAGTACCAGGCGCTGGCCGTGCTGGTCGTGGCGGTCCTGCTCGCCGTCTCCAGCTAAGCGGCACCGGCCCCGCGCGTGGTCAAGCTCAACCGGATCTACACCCGCACCGGCGACGACGGCACCACCGGTCTCGTCGACGGCTCGCGTACGGCCAAGCACTCGCTGCGCATCGCCGCGATCGGCAAAGTCGACAGCGCGAACAGCGCGCTCGGCGTGGCCGCGGCCGCGCTCGGCGACGGGGAGCACGCGGAGACGATCTATCGCATCCAGAACGATCTGTTCGATCTCGGCGCCGACCTCGCGACGCCGGGTGAGGACTTCGTACCGTCGGAGATGACGCTGCGGATCGTGCAGGCGCAAGTCGACTGGCTGGAAGGCCAGATCGACCGCATCAACGCGCGGCTCGAGCCGCTCAAGAGCTTCGTTCTCCCCGGCGGCACCGAAGCGGCGGCCCGCGTCCATGTCGCCCGTGCTTCCGTGCGTGAGGCGGAGCGGGCAATGACCGCGCTGGCAGAGCGCGAGCCGGCCAACCCCGCAGCGCTGGCGTACGTCAATCGCCTGTCCGACTATCTCTTCGTTCTCGCCCGCGCGCTCAATGCGGATGGGCGGGGCGACGTGAAATGGGTGCCCGGCGCCAACCGCTAGCCAGCGTGCCGCCGAGCGGCTAACAGCCCCCTTCTGCTGCAACTGCGAAGGGCGTGTGCGATGCGAAAGGTCGGGATCATCGGGGCGGGCCAGATGGGCTCCGGCATAGCGCAGACGGTCGCGCGGCGCGGTATCGAGGTCCTTCTCGCGGATGTCGATCTGAGTGTCGCCGAGAAGGCCAAGGCGGGAATCGACCGCACGCTCGGCAAGCTCGTCGGCAAGGGCAAGATCGAGATTGCCGAAGCGGATGCAGCCCTGGCGCGGATCACCCCCGTCGCCGGTTACGAGACCATGGCCGATGCCGAGCTGATCATCGAAGCCGCGACCGAGCGCGAAGAGATCAAGCGCGCGATCTTCGAAGCGGCAGGCAAGGTCCTGGCGCAGGACGCGATCCTCGCCAGCAACACCAGCTCGATCCCGATCACCCGCATGGCCAACTGGTCGCCCGATCCGGCGCGCTTCATCGGCCTCCATTTCTTCAACCCCGTGCCCGTAATGGGGCTGATCGAAGTCATCCCCGGTCTCGCGACCTCCGACGCGACGACCGCCCGCACCCGCGCTTTCGCTGAGGAACTGGGCAAGGAAGTCGTGCTCTCGCAGGACGAGCCGGGCTTCGTGGTCAACCGAATCCTCCTGCCCATGCTCAACGAGGCGGTGTTCGTGCTCGGTCAGGGCACGGCCAGTATCGAGGATATCGACAAGGGCTGCCGGCTCGGCCTCAACCATCCGATGGGGCCGTTGCAGCTTGCGGATTTCGTCGGCCTCGACACCTGTTTCGAGATCATCCAGGTGCTCCACAAGACCACCGGCGATCCCAAGTATCGTCCGGCGCCGCTGCTGGTGAAATACGTCGAGGCCGGCTGGCTCGGCCGCAAGACCGGCCGCGGCTTCTACGACTATTCGGGCGAAGAAGCCGTTCCGACGCGCTGAACGAAGGAACGGCCGTCCCGCGCCGCCGTTGCCCATGCGAAGGAGAATTTCGCATGGCCGACAAACCCGTGAAGAGTCAGGAAGAGCGCCAGGCCGACCTCGCGCCCGAGACGCACAACGCCGAGCAGGACGATCACGGCGAGCAGACGCAGGACGTCGCGGAAGATGCGATGAAGCCATCGGAGCGCAGCCCGACCGAGAGCGAGAAGGATGACAATTTCAGCGGCCTGATGAACGATTCGACGCAGGACATCGTCGATCATATGCGCGATATGGAAAGCTCGGGCCGGATCGACATGGACGCCTATCGCGGCGAGCCCAACCACGACGACAACGTCGACAAGTACGGTGAGGCGCACAAGCCCGACGGCCTGCGCGGCGACGGGACCTAGCTCGACAGGTTGCCGTCGTTCAGCAGCCACAGTCCCGCGATCAGAATCCCCGAGCCGAGCATCACCGCAAAAGCCAGCAGCCGGAAATTGGGTGAGGATGCGTGCTCGATCGAGTGCGGGTGAAGCCGTTCGAGCGTGCGGCAGGCGCGGCGCTGGGCGGTGAACGCCAGTGCGGCTCCCGCGGCGATGAACAGCGATGCGATCGCCTTGGCCAGCCAGAGCGGCTGGAAGTCGCCGAACAGCGCGTGAAAGCCGACACCGATGCCGATCGCGGCGAAAGCCGTGCGGATCCATCCGGCGAAAGTCCGCTCCATCGCCATGATGTTGCGGTCTTCGGCGTATTTTGTGCGCTCGACCGCGAGCTCGCTACGATCCGGGTCCTTCGACATCGTAGGGCACCATAGGCGCGTCCTCCCCAGCTTCAAGAACCAGGCCGTCGTCCGGCCCTTCGTGCACGATAGGGGGCGTGGCGTCGAACCCCTGCGTATCGTCGATCAGTTCGGCATCCGGCGTGAAGCTTCCGCCGTCCATCGGCCCGCTGAACTCGCGTTCAGGCGGGGCACGCTCGGGTTCCGGAACGCCCTCGGGCATCTCGATCGGTTCGGACGGGCCGGGCTCCCCGGCGCGTTGCCGGTCGGCCATCCGGTCGAGCAGCCCGCCGTCGCCCTCGCTGCCCACCAGCGTAGCGGCGGCAAGCAGGATCAGCCCGGCCAGGGCGAGAGCCGCCCATCGGTTGCGGAACGGGTCGAAATACATCGCGCGGGAGCGGATAGCGCCGAATGTTTAAGGTTCGGTGGAGGCCGCATCCTGCTTGAGTGCGTAGAGCGCATCGAGCGCGTCGCGCGGCGAGAGGGCGTCCACGTCGAGCTCCCGCAAACGGTCGCGCAGGGTGTCGCGGTGCTCCTCCTGCACGGCGCTGGCCGCGGCGAACAGCGGCAGGTCGCCGAGCCCCGCAGCAAGCCCGCCGGTTTCGGCGCGCCCCTTCTCCAGCCGGTCGAGGACCGACTTCGCCCGGGCCACGACCGCGTCCGGCACGCCCGCAAGCCGCGCCACGGCAAGCCCGTAGCTGCGGTCCGCCGGCCCCCGGGCCAGTTCGTGCAGCAGCACCAGATCGCCCTTCCACTCGCGCGCGCGGACGTGGTGGAGGCTCAGCGCCTCGCAGCTCTCCGCGAGGCGCGACAGCTCGTGATAGTGCGTTGCGAAAAGGCAGCGGCAGCGGTTGGTCTCGTGCACCGCCTCGACCACGGCCCAGGCGAGCGCAAGACCATCGTAGGTCGAGGTGCCGCGCCCGACTTCGTCGAGGATGACGAAGCTGCGCTCGGTTGCTTGGCTGAGGATCGCGGCGGTTTCGACCATCTCGACCATGAAGGTCGACCGGCCGCGCGCGAGGTTGTCCGACGCGCCGACGCGGCTGAACAGGCGGTCGACCAGCCCGATCCGCGCGGCCGCAGCGGGCACGAAGCAGCCCGCCTGTGCGAGCAGCACGATCAGCGCGTTCTGCCGCAGGAAAGTCGACTTGCCGCCCATGTTGGGCCCGCCGATCAGCCACAGCCGGTCCTGGTCGTCCAGCCGGCAGTCGTTGGCGACGAAGCGCTCGCCACCTTTCGCCAGCGCCTGCTCGACAACCGGATGGCGGCCGCCGACGATCTCGAGGCAGCGGTCCTCCAGGATCTCCGGCCGGCACCAGTCGCCCTCGGCCGCGCGCTCGGCATTGCCTGCCGCGACGTCGAGCCGGGCGAGGACAGCCGCGGTCGCCGCGACCGCCTCGCGCGCGTCGATCACTGCGGCGGTGAGCTCCTCGAAATGCGCCTCCTCGGCTGCCAGGGCGTGGCCCCCCGCTTCGGCGATGCGCGCGGCTTCCTCGTGCAGGCCGAGCGAATTGAAGCGCACCGCGCCGGCCATGGTCTGGCGGTGGATGAAGCCGCTGTCGGAGGCCATCAGCGCATCGGCGTGCTTGGCCGGCACTTCGATGAAGTAGCCGAGCACGCCGTTGTGCTTGATCTTGAGCGCGGCGATCCCGGTTTCCTCGCGGTAGCGGCCCTCGAGCGCGGCGATCGCGCGGCGCGCGTTACCGGACGTCTGCCGCAGCTCGTCGAGCGCGGCGTCGTAGCCTTCGGCGATGAACCCGCCGTTCTGCCGCTCGGTCGGCGGAGCGGGCACGAGCGCGCGCTGGAGGAGATCGACCAGCGCGCCGTGTCCGCCCATGGCCGGCAGCAGCCGTTCGAGCAGGGCCGGCCGGTCGGGCTTGCCCTGCAGATGATCGCGAATCCGCCGCGCCTCGGCGAGACCGTCGCGCACCTGGCCGAGATCGCGCGGGCTGCCGCGTCCGGCGACGATCCGGCCGAGCGCACGGCCGATGTCGGGCAGGGCGCGCAGGACCTCGCGCAAGTCGGCGCGGAGCAGCG
This sequence comes from Pelagerythrobacter sp. Soil_C_18, assembly GCF_057657235.1. NCBI lineage: Bacteria > Pseudomonadati > Pseudomonadota > Alphaproteobacteria > Sphingomonadales > Erythrobacteraceae > Pelagerythrobacter > Pelagerythrobacter sp. Soil_C_18. The sequence goes on along the minus strand of NZ_JBDGIU010000001.1, from coordinate 1,003,449 downwards.
GATCGGCATGAAGCCAGCCGACAAGTGCCAGCCGCGCCTCGATCGCGTCGCGATCGGTTAGCGGCGCGGAGAGATCGTCGGCCAGTTGCCGCGCGCCCGCCCCGGTCGCGCAGCGGTCGATTGCGGCGATCAGGCTTCCCTGCCGCCCGCCGCGCTGGGCCTCGAGGATCTCGAGGCTCGCGCGGGTCGCCTCGTCCATTGCCATGGCCGAATCGCTCTCCCGCGCGACCGGCGGCAGGAGCAGCGGCAGCTTGCCGCGCCCCGCGTGATCGAGATAGGCGAGCAGCCCACCCGCCGCCGCCAGCATCGGCCGCGTGAACGCGCCGAACCCGTCGAGCGTCGCAACCGCGTGCACCGCCTTGAGCCGCGCCTCGCCCGCGTCGCTCGCGAAGTCCTGCCGCGCGCGCTCGATCGCCTCCGCCGGCCGCGCGTCCCAGTCCTCGGGCGCGACGACTTCGCTCGGTTCCAGGCGCGCGAGCGCGGCGCCGAGCCGGTCGGCGGCGCATTCCTCCAGTTCCATCCGCCCGGTCGAGATATCGACCGCCGCAATGCCGATCGTGCCGCGCAGCTCGCATACTGCGACGAGCATGTTCGCTCGCCGCGGCTCCAGCAGGGCCTCCTCGGTCAGCGTTCCGGCAGTGACGAACCGCACGATGTCGCGCCGCACCAGCGCCTTCGACCCGCCGCGCTTCTTCGCCTCTTCGGGTGTCTCGACCTGCTCGGCGATCGCCACACGGCAGCCGGCCTTGATCAGCCGCGCGAGATAGCCTTCCGCGGAATGGGCCGGCACCCCGCACATCGGCACCGCCTCCCCGCCGTGTTCGCCGCGCGTGGTCAGCGCGATGTCGAGGATCGCGGCGGCCTGCCGCGCATCGTCGAAGAACAGCTCGAAGAAGTCGCCCATGCGGTAGAACAGCAGGCAGCCTTCGGCCTCGCGCTTGAGCGCATGGTACTGCTCCATCATCGGGGTGGACTTGCCCGCCATCGAGAGGGGCCTAGCGCCGTCTCCGGCGATTCGGGAAGGGGAGCGGGGCGCCTTTCCCCTACCGCTCGCGCGGCGAGTGTGTTTAAGGGGCGCCACAGTTCAGGAGACACGCACTTTGGCCGAGGAAAAACAGGCGAGCTTCACCGCGCGCGAGGCGCTTTTCTACCACGAGACGATCCGGCCGGGTAAGATCGAGATCATCGCCTCGAAGCCGATGGCAACCCAGCGCGACCTCAGCCTCGCCTATTCGCCCGGTGTCGCCGCGCCGGTGGAGGCGATCGCCGAAGACCCCGCCAACGCGGCCCGCTACACTGCGCGTTCGAACCTTGTCGCCGTGATCTCCAACGGGACCGCGATCCTCGGCCTCGGCAATCTCGGCGCGCTCGCCTCCAAGCCGGTGATGGAAGGCAAGGCGGTGCTGTTCAAGCGCTTCGCCGACGTCGATTCGATCGACATCGAGCTCGACACTGAAGACCCGGACAAGTTCATCGAAGCCGTCGCGCTGATGGAGCCGAGCTTCGGCGGCATCAATCTGGAAGACATCAAGGCGCCCGAGTGCTTCATCATCGAGCAGGCGCTGCGCGAGCGGATGAACATTCCGGTCATGCACGACGACCAGCACGGCACTGCGATCATCGCCGCCGCGGGCCTGATCAACGCCTGTTACCTGACCGGGCGCGATTTCAAGGACGTGCGGATGGTGGTCAACGGCGCGGGCGCCTCGGCGCTCGCCTGCACCGCACTGATCAAGGCGATCGGCGTGCCGCACGATCATGTGATCGTCTGCGACCGGTCGGGCCCGATCTACCGCGGCCGCGCCGATTCGATGGACCAGTGGAAGAGCGCGCACGCGGTCGATACCGATGCGCGCAGCCTGGAGGAGGCGCTGATCGGCGCGGACATCTTCCTCGGCCTTAGCGCCGCCGGCGCGCTCAAGCCGGAATGGGTGGAGGGGATGGCGGAACAGCCGATCATCTTCGCGATGGCCAATCCGGTGCCCGAGATCATGCCCGACGAGGCCAAGGCCGTGCGCCCCGACGCGATCATCGCTACCGGCCGCAGCGACTTTCCGAACCAGGTCAACAATGTGCTCGGCTTCCCCTTCATCTTCCGCGGCGCGCTCGACGTGCAGGCGACCGCGATCAACGAAGAGATGAAGATCGCTGCGGCACGTGCTATCGCCAAACTGGCGCGGGAACGCGTGCCGGACGAGGTGGCCGCGGCCTACGGCAAGAACCACGCCTTCGGGACCGACTACATCATCCCCGCGCCGTTCGATCCGCGGCTGATGGAAGTGGTCTCCTCCGCGGTCGCGCAGGCCGCGATGGACACGGGCGTTGCGCTGGCGCCGATCGCGGACATGAACGCCTACCGCATGTCGCTGAAGGCGCGGCTCAACCCCACGACTTCGGCGCTGACCAACACATACGAACTGGCCCGGGCCAATCCGAAGCGGGTCGTCTTCGCCGAGGCGGAGGAGGATGTGGTGCTGCGCGCGGCGATCCAGTTCCGCGATTTCGGCTACGGCACGCCGGTGCTCGTCGGCCGGACCGAGAAGGTCAGGGAGAAACTGATCGAGCTGCAGGTCGACGATCCCGACGAGTGGGAGATCCAGAACTCGGCGGATTCCGAGCACGTGCCGCAGATGGTCGATTATCTCTACCAGCGGCTCCAGCGCAGAGGACGCACCGAACGCGACGTGCGCCGCATCGTCAACCAGGACCGCAACGTCTTCGCCGCGCTGCTGGTCGCGCTCGGGCACGGCGACGCGATGATCTCCGGCCTCACGCGCACGTTCTCGCAGACCGCGCGCGAAGTGAACCTGGTGCTCGATCCGAAGCCGGGGCAGGTGCCGTTCGGCATCCACATGATGGTCGGCAAGAACCACACGACCTTCCTTGCCGACACGACGATCAACGAGCGGCCGACGGCGGAGCAGCTTGCGCACATCGCGCGCGAGACCGCGGCGGTCGCCCGGCGCATGGGCCACGAGCCGCGCGTGGCGTTCCTCTCCTACTCGACCTTCGGCAATCCGCCGGGGCAGTGGCTGGGCAATATCCGCGAAGCTGTGGCGGTGCTCGACGCGGAGCAGCCCGATTTCGAGTACGAGGGGGAGATGGCGCCCGACGCGGCCCTCAACCCCAAGGTCATGGCTCTGTACCCGTTCAGCCGCCTGTCCGGCCCGGCCAACGTGCTGATCATGCCGGGGCTGCAATCGGCCAACCTCTCGGCCAAGCTGCTGCGCGAGCTGGCCGGCGATGCGACGATCGGCCCGATGCTGATCGGCATGGAAAAGCCGGTCCAGATCGCCCCGATGACGGCCATCGCGCCCGACGTGCTGACATTGGCGGTGCTGGCGGCGGCCGGGGTCGTGGGATGACGGTTTAGAAGGCGATGAGGCGGCCGGCGACGATCGCGGCGGTCCATAGGGCTATCGACAGCGCTGCGGAGCTCCGCAGGCGCCAGCTGGCCGGGGCGTCATCGCGGACGAGCGCTTTCCACGCTGCGCTGCGGTGGAGCAGGAGCGCGTGCGCGGTGCCGAGGCCGACCAGCGATACTTTCGTCAGGAAGGCGGCGTTGGCGGCGTAGTCGAACGGCTCTACCGTGAAGAGCAGGAACCCGGTCAGTACCGCGAGCACGAGGCCCGAGGCGGCCACGCGGGGAAGGGCGAGCGCGAGCGGCCGCACCGGTATCGCCGGAAACGCGCCGAGCAGCCTGAGATCGAGCGCGAGGATCGACCCGAACAGCGCCGCCAGGCCGAGGATGTGCGCGGCGTTGACCAGCGGATAGACGTAGCGCCAGGCCGCGAGCGCTTCGGCCAGGGGCGAAGCCTCGAGCCACGCGAGCGCCGCGTCGATCATCGTGTGCGGATCAGTCCGCCGGTTTCAGCGTCTTGGGCCGGTCCGGATAGACGTCGTAGGTCTTGCCGTTCACCGTGATCGTCTCTGCCTTGAACACCAGCTCTCCGGCGTCGCGCGAGCGATGGCCGGTGAACGTCGCCTTGTCGCCCGGCTTGGCCACGCCCTTCACGAAGCCCGCTCTCGTGGAGGCCGAGGGCGGGGCGAGGTCGACCTCCCACACCCCCTGCGCATTGCGCAGCTCGAGACTGGCGTGTGGATTGCCGTAGTTGATCGATACGATCGTGCCCGAGAGGCGGCTTTCCTTCTCCTCGGTCCAGTTCCATCCGTGATGGGCCATTGCCGCGGCCGGAATCAGCAGCGCGGCCGCCGCGAGGAGCTTGAGGGGGCGCAAGTTGAGCATGACGTCTCTCTCCAGTCGGTCGCCCGACCGATAGCAGAAATTTGGCGCCATGTCCCGGCCGCGTTGCGGTGCGCCGCCGGCTGCCGAGAGTCACCGCCGCCGATAGCGGAAGTACCAGACCTCATGGCCGTAGACGTCGCGGGCCTTGGCTTCGTAGCGGGTTTCGCACCAGCCGCTCGGGCGATTCTGCCAGCTTTCGGGACCCTCCACGACCCACTCGAACGCGTCGGTATGACGGCGCATGACCATCAGCGCGTGGCGCAGGTAGACCGGATGGTCGGTGCCGAAGCGGAACTCGCCGCCGGGTTTCAGCTTGGCGGCGATCATCTCGACCGGGCCGTCGTTCATCATCCGCCGCTTGGCGTGGCGCGCCTTGGGCCAGGGATCGGGGTGGAGCAGGTAAAGCATCGTCAGCGCCCCGTCGGGGATGCGCGAGAGCACTTCCAGCGCGTCGCCATGATGCAGCCGCACGTTGGCAACGCCGCCGTCGCGCACATGGACGAGCGCCTGGGCCACGCCGTTGACGAAGGGTTCGGCGCCGATGAAGCCGTGATCGGGCAGCAGATCGGCGCGGTAGGCGAGATGCTCGCCGCCGCCGAAGCCGATCTCGAAGTGAAGCGGGCGGTCGTGGCCGAACAGCCGCTCGGCCGTCACCGGTCCCTCGGCCGGCACCGCGATCTGCGGCAGCAGCTTTTCGACGAGCTCGGCCTGCCCCTTGCGCAGCGGCTTGCCCTGGCTGCGGCCGTAGAGCCGGTTGAGCGTGGTCGGGTCGCCGGGCTTGTTCGCGGTCATGCCGCGCCCGATAGCGGGGTGCGGTGAGGAGGGAAAGGCGTCAGGAAAGCGCCGTGTAGATCCCGTAGGCGCTCGTCACGGTCAGCGCGGCGCCGACCATGATCAGCATGAGCTTGGGGCTGAAGTACTTCGCCGCGAATGCGCCGAGCGGGGCCGCGGCGATGCCGCCGATCAGCAGGCCGAGCGTGGCCCCCGCGAGGTCGGCAACGCCGAGGTGGAAGATGAAGGCCGCCGAGATGGTCACCGTCAGGAAGAATTCGACCGCGCTCACCGTGCCCACGACCTTGCGCGGCTCGGCGCCCTGGATGAGCAGGTTGGAGGTCACGATTGGCCCCCAGCCGCCGCCGCCGGCTGCGTCGAGGAAGCCGCCGATCAGGCCAAGCGGCGCGACCCGCTTCGCCTCGCGCACCTTCGGGGGATAGAGCAGGCCGCGCACGAGCAGGTAGAGGCCCATCCCGGCGAGATAGGCGAGCACGAAGGGCTTGATCACCGAGGCATCGATCGAGGTCAGCAGGTAGGCGCCGGTCACGCCGCCGATCACTCCGGGGACGAGGAGGCGGAAGAAGAGCCGCTTGTCGATATTGCCGTGAAGCAGGTGGCTGATCCCACTGGTCGCGGTGGTGAAGCACTCGACGATATGGACCCGCTGCGAGGCCTGCGCCGGCGGCAGGCCGAGCACGCCGACCAGCATGGTATTGGTGATGACCCCGAAGGCCATGCCGAGCGCTCCGTCGATCAGCTGCGCGGCGAAGCCGATCGCGATAAAGGGCAGAAGCCCGGTGAGATCGATCCCGAACAGTTCCATCGCGGGAGGCCTTTCTGCCGCCGATATGTCGCGCCGCTAGAACCGCCGATGCACGCTGGCGAGTGGGAAAATGCTACGCCCCCGCGAAGAAAAGCGCGGGATGGGTGTTGGTCCGCGACCGGACGGAACGCCTGGGATGTCCTTGAAAGTGGGGGAGCGGGGTGCACCATTGCCCCTCCGTCAGACGCCTGCGGCGTCTGCCACCTCCCCACTTGTGCTGCGCAAAAATGGGGAGGATCAAAGTCCCGGTTCGCGACCAGCGGACCGAAGGGCGATCGCCCGCTCGCAGGCGCCCGGTAGCGGAGCGGAAGGGTCAGCCGCGAGGACGCACGCGCGGATGCGCGTGCGAAAACGGATTACGCCGCTTCGGCCTGGCTTTCGGGATCGCGCAGCACGTAGCCGCGGCCCCAGACGGTTTCGATGTAGTTCTCGCCACCGCAGGCGTGGCTGAGCTTCTTGCGCAGCTTGCAGATGAACACGTCGATGATCTTGAGCTCGGGTTCGTCCATCCCGCCGTAGAGGTGGTTGAGGAACATCTCCTTGGTCAGCGTGGTGCCCTTGCGCAAGCTGAGCAGCTCGAGCATCGCGTATTCCTTGCCCGTCAGGTGCACGCGGGCGCCGTCGACCTCGACCGTCTTGGCGTCGAGATTGACCGCCAGCTTGCCGGTGCGGATGACCGACTGGCTGTGGCCCTTGCTGCGGCGGACAACCGCATGGATGCGCGCGATCAGCTCTTCGCGGTGGAAGGGCTTGGTCACGTAGTCGTCGGCCCCGAAGCCGAAGCTGCGGATCTTGCTGTCCATTTCGGAGATGCCCGACAGGATCAGCACCGGCGTCTGCACTTTGGCGACGCGCAGCTTCTTGAGCACGTCGTACCCGTGCATGTCGGGCAGGTTCAGGTCGAGCAGGATGATGTCGTAATCGTAGAGCTTGCCGAGATCCAAACCCTCTTCGCCGAGATCGGTCGAATAGACGTTGAACCCTTCGGTCGTCAGCATGAGCTCGATGGCCTTCGCCGTGGTCGGCTCGTCCTCGATCAACAGTACGCGCATGGGTACCCCCCTTTTACCCTCGCCCGGCGCGGCCCCGCCGCTGCCCGAAGGTTCTAGCCCGTTATTAACCACAAGAGATATGAATGGAAAAGGTTAATACGTTCTAAACCAAGTGGTACCAATTGTTTCATCCGCCGGCGGCGAGCTTCTTCCTGCGCCGGCGCTGTACGGAGCTGCCGATTCCCAGCGCCTCGCGGTACTTGGCGACGGTGCGGCGCGCGATGTCGAACCCCTCCGCCTTGAGCAGATCGACCAGCGTGTCGTCGGAGAGGATCTTCTTCGCGTCCTCGGCATCGATCAGCGCCTTGATCCGCGCCTTGACCGCCTGCGAGCTCGCCCCTTCGCCGTCGGCGCTGCCCACGCCGCTGGTGAAGAAGTATTTCAGTTCGAAGGTGCCGCGGTCGCAGTGCAGGTACTTGTTGCTGGTCACCCGGCTGACCGTGCTTTCGTGCATCTCGATCGATTCGGCCACTTCGCGCAGGGTGAGCGGCCGCAGCTCCGAAACGCCGCGGCGGAAGAAGCCTTCCTGCTTCTTCACGATCTCGGCGGCGGTCTTGAGGATCGTCTTCTGCCGCTGGTCGAGCGCGCGGATCAGCCAGTTGGCATCGGCGAGCTTCTCGCCCAGCCATGACTGCGCCGCCTTGCCCGGGCAGCCCTGCCGCAGCTCGACGTAATAGGCGCGGTTGACCACCAGGCGCGGCAGCGTCTCTTCGTTGAGCGCGATGTCCCAGCCGCCGTCCTTCGCGCGGGTGACGAGAATGTCGGGCACGACCGCGCTCTCCGCCGCGCCGCCGAAGCGGCAGCCGGGTTTGGGATCGTAGCCGCGCAGTTCCGCGAGCATCTCGGCGAAATCCTCGTCGTCGACGTCGCACATGCGCTTGAGCCGCGCGAACTCGCCGCGCGCGACGAGGTCGAGGTTGTCGATCAGCCGCGCCATGCAGGGGTCGTAGCGGTCGGCTTCCTGTGCCTGGAGCGCGAGGCATTCGCCCAGGGTCCGCGCGCCGACTCCGGTCGGGTCGAGCGACTGCACGACCGCGAGCGCGCGTTCGGCCTCGGCCAGCGGAATGGCGAGCTCATCGGCGATGTCGCGCAAGTCGGCCGCGAGATAGCCGGCCTCGTCTAGCAGGCCGATCAGGTGCCGCGCGACGAAAGCCTCACGCGCGTCGCCCGCCGCCGCGCCGACCTGCTCCTCGAGATGTTCGGCGAGCGTCGGGCCGCCGCTGCCGCGCTCGTCGATGCCGGGCAGGTCGTCGGACGGCGCGGAGGCGTGGGCGGCGCCCCATTCGCCGTCACCGGTGTCGCGGTCGCGGTCGAGCGCCGAGGGGTCGATGTCGAGCGCCCCTTCCCCGGAGACAGCGCCGCCATCCAGCGCGGTGTCGGCGCCGGGTTCCTCGGGCGGCAGGTCGATCGTCTCACCATCCTCGCGCTGGACCTCGCCGGCCTCGAGCAGCGGGTTCGCCTCCAGCGCCTCGCCGATGAACGTCTCGATCTCGAGGTTCGACAGCGCCAGCAGCTTGATCGCCTGCTGGAGCTGCGGCGTCATCACCAGCGACTGCGTCTGCCGGAGATCGAGGCGCGGCCCCAGCGCCATAAGTCAGCTCGCGACGTGCCGGGGGATCACAGGCTGAAGCTCTCGCCCAGATAGAGCCGGCGCACGTTCTCGTCGGCAACGAGATCTTCCGGCGTCCCGGCGAACAGCACCTGGCCGCCGTAGATGATGCAGGCGCGGTCGACGATGTCGAGCGTCTCGCGCACGTTGTGGTCGGTGATCAACACCCCGATCCCGCGCTGCTTGAGGTCGAGCACGAGGTGGCGGATATCGCTGATCGAGAGCGGATCGATGCCGGCGAACGGCTCGTCGAGCAACATGATCGAGGGCTTGGCCGCCAGCGCGCGGGCGATCTCGCAGCGCCGCCGCTCGCCGCCCGAGAGCGCCATCGCGGCGCTTTCGCGTAGCTTGACGAGACCGAACTCGTCGAGCAGCCGTTCCAGCTCCTGCGCGCGGGTCTCCTTGTCGGGCTCGACCATCTCCAGCACGCAGTTGATGTTCTGCTCGACCGTCATGCCGCGGAAGATGCTGGTTTCCTGCGGCAGGTAGCCGAGGCCGAGGATCGCGCGGCGGTACATGGGCAGGCTGGTGACGTCGTCGCCGTCCATCAGGATGCGGCCCGCGTCGGGCTTCACCAGTCCCATGATCGAATAGAAGCAGGTCGTCTTGCCCGCGCCGTTCGGGCCTAGCAGGCCGAGCACTTCGCCCTTGCCGACGGTGAGCGAGATGTCGGTCAGCACCGCGCGCTTGTCGTAGCTCTTGGCGATCGAGATAACCTCCAGCCCGCCTTCCTGGGGCAGGGGGGCGGTGGCGTCCGCGCGCTGCGCGGTCCCGGCGATCGGCTCTGGCGTGTCCATCGATCGGCCATGTAGCATCGCAGCGCGCGCTGGAAACCCCCGCGCGCGCCAGAACTGTCCGAAATTGGCAGGATTCGTGCATGACCCGCGGTGGACCGGATGGTCATGGCGCTTGCTTGCGAGGTCAGCCTCTGAAATACTCCGATTCGGATGAGGATATTGGGAGAAAGCGCATGGTGAAGGCGCTGCACCGGACTGACGAAGACAGGCGCAATCACGCGACCAGCCGCCACGAGGCGCGCGACTGGCGCAAGGGCATGAGCGACAACGTCGCCTACGCGCTGCTCGTCTATACCGCGCTGCAGATTTTCGTCACTGTCCATGCGATCAAGGAAGTCGGGTCCTCCATTCTGCCCTATCTCGCGCTCGTCGCGCTGGTTGCGGGCATCATTCCGGCGTGCCGCTGGTTCGAAAAGCGCTGGCGCGACCTTTCGGACGAGGAGGCGGCAGACCCCTCGCTCGCCGGCGCCTATCGCCGCGATCAGGTGCTGTTGTGGGCGCTTGCGATCTGTCTGCCGCTGCTCCTCACCGGCCTGTTCATGGGGATCGCGGCACTCGCCGCCTGACCCTCGCCTTGCGGCTGGGCCGCGCGCGCCCTAGCTGGGGCGCATGACCAATCCCGAGACTATTCGATGATCGACGGCGAGACCGTGCTCGCCCGCTGCGCGCAGCTGATCGAGGCGGCACGCCGCCACGGCGCAGATGCGGCCGATGCCGCCGCCCGCGCGCAATCGTCCGAAAGCGTGACGGTCCGCCTCGGCCAGCTTGAGGAAGTCGAACGGTCGGAGAGCGAGGAGATCGCGTTGCGCGTGTTCGTCGGCAAGCGCTCCGCCTCGATCGAGACGAGCGACTTCGCCCCCGCCGCGCTGAGCGACCTGGCCGAACGGGCAGTCGCCATGGCCCGCGCCGCGCCCGAAGACCCGCACGCCGGCCTCGCCCCGCAGGACCTGCTCGACCGCGGCACGGCGCCGGAGCTCGATCTCGAGGACAGTGGCGAGCCCGGTCCGGAGGCGCTGCGCGAACGCGCTCTGGCGGCGGAGGATGCCGCGCGCGCCACCGAGGGTGTGACCAACAGCGAAGGCGGCGGCGCCTCGTTCGGCCGCTCGCTCTTCGCGCTGGCGACCAGCCATGGCTTCGCCCGCGCTTACGGGGCGACGCATCACTCGCTCAGCGCGGTCGTGATCGGCGGGCAGGGCTCGGCCATGCAGCGCGACTACGCCATGCGCACGGCGCGCCATCTCTCGGACCTGCCTTCGCCCGAGGAGATCGGCCGGCTGGCGGGCGAGCGGACCGTCGCCCGGCTGAATCCCGAAATACCGAAAGGCGGGCGGATGCCGGTGCTGTTCGATCCGCGCGTCGGCGCGTCGCTGGTCGGCCACCTCGTCGGCGCGATGGCCGGCCCGGCGATCGCCAGCGGATCGAGCTTCCTGCTCGGCCGTGAGGGCGAGGCGATCCTGCCGGACGGAATCGAGGTGGTGGAGGATCCGCACCGGCCGCGCGGCCTGCGCTCGCGCCCGTTCGACGGCGAGGGTCTGGGATGCCGGCCGCGCAAGCTGGTCGAGCGCGGGGTGCTCGGCGGCTGGCTGCTCGACGTCGCGAGTGCGAACAAGCTCGGCCTCGCTCCCACGGGGCACGCTTCGCGCGGGGGCGGCACGCCGGGGGTCTCGGCCAGCAATCTGCACATTCCGGCCGGCCCGGTCTCGCGCGCCGAACTGATGGCGGACGTGGCCGAGGGCGTGCTGATCACCGAACTGGCCGGGCAGGGCGTCAACCCGGTGACGGGCGACTACAGCCGCGGCGCTTCGGGCTTTCGCATCGTGAACGGCGAGATCGCCGGGCCGATCGCGGAATTCACTATTGCCGGCAATCTGTTGGCGATGTTCGCCGCCCTGCGCACGGCCGACGATCTGGAGATGCACCGCGCGGTCAACGTCCCGACGCTGCGGGTCGAAGGAATGACAGTGGCAGGAACCTAGAGGCACACAGAAGTACCAGCGAGGGACTGCAGGCCGCCTCGCCGTCCTTCAGCTGCCCGAGTCCCCGCCAAGGCGGGGACTCGCAAACTGCTTCAGCCTTTCGCGCGCTCGATGGATTCGACGATGATCCGCTTGGCTTCCGCGGCATTGCCCCACTGGCCGACGCGGACCCACTTCTCCTTCTCCAGATCCTTGTAGTGGGTGAAGAAGTGCTCGATCTGCTGGAAGATGATCGAGGGCAGGTCCTTGGTCTCTGCGACGTCCGAATAATAGGGAAACGTCGTGTCGATCGGCACGCAGATCAGCTTCTCGTCGCCGCCGTGCTCGTCCTCGAGGTTGAGCACGCCGATCGGCCGCGCGCGGACGACGCAGCCGGGGATGAACGGGCTGCGCGAGATGACCAGCGCGTCGAGCGGGTCGCCGTCGGGGCTCAGCGTGTGCGGCACGAAGCCGTAGTTCGCCGGATAGCGCATCGGCGTGTGCAGGATGCGGTCGACGAACAGCGCGCCGCTTTCCTTGTCGAATTCGTACTTCACCGGCTCGCCGCCGGTCGGGACTTCGATGATGACGTTCAGGCTTTCGGGCGGATTGTCGCCCACGGGGACCATGTCGATGCGCATGCGTTCTCTCGTTCTTGTGGTCGGCCCCTCTCCCAGGACTTCGCGCGCCGCCTCTAGCGGGCCGCCGATATTGCGGCAACCGGTTCTCTCGCCTAAGCGCGCGCCATGTCGAAGACACCGCAAGCCATCCGTGGGACGCAGGATATTTTCGGGCCCGAGGCCGAGGCCTTCGCCCATGTCGTCGAGACGTTCGAGCGCGTGCGCAGGCTCTACCGCTTCCGCCGGGTGGAAATGCCGGTGTTCGAGAAGACCGAGGTCTTCGCCCGCTCGCTCGGCGAGACGACCGACGTGGTTTCGAAGGAAATGTATTCGTTCGAGGACCGCGGCGGCGAATCGCTGACCCTGCGGCCCGAATTCACCGCCGGGATCGCGCGCGCCTATCTGACGAACGGCTGGCGGCAGTACGCGCCGCTCAAGGTGGCGACGCACGGGCCGCTGTTCCGCTACGAGCGGCCGCAGAAGGGCCGCTACCGCCAGTTCCACCAGCTCGACGCCGAAGTGATCGGCGCGGCCGAGCCGCAGGCCGACGTCGAGCTGCTGGCCATGGCCGACCAGCTCCTGAAGGAGCTCGGCATCGCGGACGGGGTGACGCTGCAGCTCAACACGCTGGGCGACGGCGACAGCCGCGAGGCCTGGCGCGCTGCGCTGGTCGACTACTTCGCCGCCCACCGCGCGGAGCTGAGCGAGGATTCGCAGGACCGGCTGGAGCGCAATCCGCTGCGCATCCTCGACAGCAAGGACCCGCGCGATCGGGCCTTCGTCGCCGGTGCGCCGAAAATCGACGACTATCTGAGCGGTGAGGCGCAGGACTTCTTCGGTGCGGTCACCGCCGGGCTGGACGCGGCGGGTGTCGCATGGACCCGTGAACCCTCGCTGGTGCGCGGGCTCGACTACTATCGCCACACCGCCTTCGAATTCGTCACCGACCGCCTGGGTGCGCAAGGCACGGTGATCGGCGGCGGGCGCTACGACGGCCTGATGGAAAGCCTCGGCGGGCCGGCGACGCCGGCAGTCGGCTGGGCGGCGGGGATCGAGCGGCTGGCGATGCTGGTGGGGGAGCGAGGCGACTCGGTCGCCGACGTCGTCGTGGTCGTCGAGGACGATGCGCAGTTCGCCCGCGGCATCGAGGCGATCACCGCGCTTCGGCGCGAGGGCCTATCCGCAGAGCTCGTCGCCAGCGGTTCTCCCCGCAAACGTTTCGACAAGGCGGTGAAGATGGGCGCGGGGGCGATCGCGTCGATCTCCACCGCCGATGGAGCCGCGAAGATCAGCGTGCGGGCGGACGATACGCTCGCGGCGAGGATCGAGAGCCTGCTGCGATGAGAGTGGCTCCCTTCGTTTTCCCGGCGAACACCGGGATCGCTCTCCGCCAGGCCGTACGGTGCTGCACGCGATCCCAGCTTTCGCTGGGATGACGGTCGTGAAACGAGAGTCTAGCAAGTGACCATTCCCGCCGAACGTCTCGACCAGATCGCGCATCGCTTCGCTGAGCTCGAGGCGCGGCTGGCGTCGGGCACGCTCGAGGGCGAGGCGTTCGTAACGGCGAGCCGCGACTATGCCGAGCTCGAACCCGTCGCGCGTGCGGCGGAGGACGTGCGGACGATGCGTGGCGAGCTGGCCGAGCTCGAGAAGCTGGACGACGCCGATCCCGACATGAAGGCGCTGGCCGAGGAAGAGATCATGCGCCTGCGCAGCGCCTTGCCCGAGGCGGAGCGCGCGCTCTCCGTCGCCATGCTGCCGCGCGATGCCGCCGACGCGCGGCCGGCGATGCTCGAAATCCGCGCCGGCACCGGCGGGGACGAGGCGGCGCTGTTCGCCGCCGACCTGTTCCGCATGTACGAGCGCTTCGCGGCCGAGAACGGCTGGCGGGTCGAGACGATCTCGATGAACGCGAGCGATATCGGCGGGTTCAAGGAGATCGTCGCCAACGTCTCGGGCCAGGGCGTGTTCGCCCGGCTCAAGTTCGAAAGCGGCGTCCACCGCGTCCAGCGCGTGCCGGTGACCGAGAGCGGCGGTCGCATCCACACGTCGGCGGCGACGGTTGCGGTCCTGCCCGAGCCGAGCGAAGTCGACGTCGCAATCGACGACAAGGACCTCAAGATCGACATCTACCGCGCCAGCGGCGCCGGCGGGCAGCACGTCAACACGACCGATTCCGCCGTGCGCATCACCCACCTGCCGACCGGCCTCGTCGTGATCCAGCAGGACGAACGCAGCCAGCACAAGAACCGCGCCAAGGCGATGCAGGTCCTGCGCACCCGCCTCTACGACCTCAAGCGCGCCGAGGCGCAGGGGGCCGAGGCCGAGGCGCGCAAGGCGATGGTCGGCAGCGGCGACCGCTCCGAACGCATCCGCACCTACAACTTCCCGCAGGGCCGCGTGACCGATCACCGCATCGGCCTGACCCTGCACAAGCTCGACGAAGTCCTCGCCGGCCCGGGTCTTACCGAACTGATCGACGCCCTGACCGCCGAAGACGAGGCCAAACGCCTCGCAGCGATGGATGGCTGAGGATAAGCCCGCCAGCACCACCCCCCGGCCCCCTCCTCTGAAGAGGAGGGGGGGAAGCGAGCGCGACGGAATAGCCTCCTCCTCTTCAGAGGAGGGGGTTGGGGGTGGTGCCGCAGCCTCACGCGAACGCCTGCTGAAGCGCGCAGCGGAGTTACGGCGCGATCCGCCGGAGCCGGAGCGGCGCATCTGGAACGCCATTCGCCGGAGCAACCTGGCCGGGTACAAGTTCCGGCGACAGACTGTGATCGGCGGGCGGATCGTCGATTTCTTCTGCCCCGCGAAGGGGCTGGTGATCGAGATCGATGGCGATACGCACGATCCGGTCATCGATGCCCGGCGAGACCGAGCAATGCGCGAGCAGCACGGTTTCGAGACCGCGCGATTCACCAACCATGAAGTTATGAGCAATCCAGACGGGGTGCTGGAGCGGCTGGCGGCGATTCTGGATCGGATGCCGGAGAGGTGGTCGTGTACCTCCACCACCCCCCGGCCCCCTCCTCTGAAGAGGAGGGGGGGAAGTCAGCGCGGCGGAATAGCCCCCTCCTCTTCAGAGGAGGGGGTTGGGGGTGGTGGGGGAGCCACCGTCGGTGAAGTGTTGCGCCAGGCGGCGGAGCGGCTGGCGGGCACATCCGACACGGCGCGGCTCGATGCAGAGGTGTTGATGGCCCATGCGCTCGGCGTCTCGCGGTCGGACCTGTTGCTGCGGCATATGCGCGGCGCGGCACCGGAGGGGTTCGCGGCGCTGGTTGAGCGGCGCGCGGCGCATGAGCCGGTGGCCTATATCGTCGGCGAGCAGGAGTTCTACGGGCGGCCGTTCCGCGTCACGCCCGAGGTCCTGATCCCGCGCGGCGACAGCGAGGCGACCCTTGCCGCGGCGCTGGAGGGCACAGGGGCGATCGGCCGTCTGCTCGACCTGGGGGTGGGCTCGGGCGCGCTCCTGCTGAGTTTTCTTGCCGAGAGGCCCGGCTGGGATGGTGTGGGGATCGACCGCTCGGCCGGCGCGCTCGCGGTCGCCGGGGATAATGCGGTTCGGCTCGGCGCCGAGAGCCGCGTGCGGCTGCTGCTCGGCGACTGGCATGCGCCCGGTTGGCGCGAAGGCCTAGGCACGTTCGACCGCGTGATCGCCAATCCGCCCTATGTCGAGGAGGCGGCCGAACTCGCCCGCTCGGTGCGCGCATACGAGCCGGCCGGCGCGCTCTTCGCCGGGGCGGACGGGCTCGACGACTACCGCGTGCTGATCCCCCGGTTGCGTGGTCTGTTGGCCCCGGGAGGCGCCGCGGTGCTCGAAATCGGCGCGTCACAGGGCGATTCGGTCGGCGAAATCGCACAAGCGGCCGGATTCTCCACCGATCTGCGCCGCGATCTCGCCGGACGGCCCCGTGCGCTGATTTTGCGCTAGGGGGGTTGGCAAAGGGCACTGCGATAGCTAACTCTACTCCAAGGCCTCCTGGTTTGCGGCGTGTTCGCCTCCCGGCTGGGCCTCGTTCCGACATTTGCAACCGACCGGGCAACGAGACCTGTAGAGGTGCAGACGGGACACCCGCGATTCGCTCGGGAGCGGACGCGGGGAGGGGTCATGCGACCGCGCGGGCAATGGTGCCGTAAGGGCGGTCCCGAATGAGGAAGAGATTTCCTTGAACAATCATCGTAATAACAATCGCCGCCGCGGCCGCGGCAATCGCCCGCAGGGCGGCGGCAACCAGTCAAATCGGATCGACAGCAGGGCCCGCGGCAACGCGCCCCAGTTGCTCGACAAGTACAAGAAGCTGGCGCAGGACGCCCAGCACAACGGCGACCGCGTGCAGGCCGAATACTACCTGCAGTTCGCGGATCACTACTTCCGCGTTCTCGCCGACGGCAAGGCGCGCCAGGACGAGCAGCGCGGCAAGCGCTACGAAGAGCGCGACCAGGACGACGAGGACGAGGGTGAGGACGAGGGCGAAAGCCGCCGTCGTCAGCCCCGCAACGTCCGGAGCCGCCGCGAAGACGCGAACGACCGCACGGATGCAGGCGACCGCACGGATGCAGGCGACCGCGAGGAAAGCGAAGCGCAGGGCGGCGAGGATTCGGAATACGAACCGGTCGAGAATCCGTTCAAGCGCACCAGCAAACCCCGGGCCGAAGGGCGTCGGCCGCGCAAGCCGCGCGGCGAATCGCCCACCACGGACGGCGGCGAGATCGACGCCTCGGCGCTTCCGCCGGCCATCGGCGAATCCTCCGAAGGCGAAGCGCCCAAGAAGAAGCGCGCACCGCGTGCCCGCAAGGCGGCCGAGCCTTCCGAACCGGCCGACGATGGCGAAACGGTCCAGGCGGTCGGCTGATCGCAGCGCTCGGGAACCGGTAGTCGGGGCGGCACGGGCATGAGCCGTATGGGCCGGATCGGCAACTGGTTCGCCGCGCACCCGAAGCTGTCGGCCGCCTTGTGCGGCCTGGCTGCGGCAACCGGTTTTCCGCCGCTCCAGCTCTGGCCGCTGGCGCTGCTCGCGATCGGCGGTTTCGCCATGCTCGCGCTGGCGGCGCCGACCTGGCGTGCGGCCCTGCTGCGCGGCTGGATCTTCGGCGTCGCGCACTTCACCCTCGCGAACAACTGGATCGCGACGGCCTTCACCTATCAATCGGAAATGCCCGCCTGGCTGGGCTGGTTCGCCGTGCCGCTGGTCTCGCTGTACCTCGCCGTCTATCCGGCGATCGCGGGGCTGTTCGCCTGGTGGCTCGGCCGCCGGCTCGGCGCGGCCGCCGCGGCGTGCCTGTTCGGCGGCGCGTGGACGGTCTCCGAATGGCTGCGGAGCTGGGTCTTCACCGGCTACGCCTGGGACCCTCTGGGGCTGATCTTTCTCGGCCCGTTCGACCGGCCCGGGCTTGCCGCGCTGCTGCCGTGGATGGGTACTTATGCCCTCTCGGGGCTCGCCGCGCTGATCGGTTTTCTCCTCGCCGTGCTGCTGCGCGAGCGGCGCTTCGTTCCCCTTGCGGTCGCCTCCGTGCTGCTCGCGGCGGGAATGTACTGGCCCGCGCCGCCGGCCGGGCAGGGCACGCTGCGCTACACGCTGATCCAGCCCGACATTCGCCAGCAGGATCTGGACAACCCCGCCAAGTTCGAGGAGCAGTTCGCGCGCCTCGCCAGCCTCACCGCGCCGCGTGCGCCCGGCGGGGAGGGTGAGCGGCGGCTCGTCCTGTGGCCCGAATCGGGCGTGCCCGACTACCTGCGCGACGGCTATCCCCAGCGCTATTACGACCAGATGACCGCCGCGGGCGACCCGCGCTACGCACGCTGGCGGATTGGCCGGGTGATCGGCGAGGGCAGCGTGCTGCTGACCGGCGCGGTCGATCTGGAGATCGTCGACGGCCGTGCCGCCGGCGCGCGCAACGCGGTGACGGCGATCGATGCCAGGGGGCAGATCGTCGGCGGTTATGACAAGGCGCATCTCGTGCCCTACGGCGAGTACCTGGCGCTGCGCTGGCTGCTCGAACCGCTCGGCGCGACGCGGCTGGTGGCGGGGACGATCGACTTCTGGCCTGGGCCGGGGCCGCGCACGCTCGATCTCGGCGAATGGGGCCGGGCGGGCGTCCAGATCTGCTACGAGATCGTGTTCTCCGGCCAGGTCGTCGATCGCAGCGACCGGCCCGACTACATCTTCAACCCGTCGAACGACGGCTGGTTCGGGGCCTGGGGCCCTCCGCAGCATCTCGCGCAGGCACGGATGCGTGCAATCGAGGAGGGGCTGCCGGTTCTGCGCTCCACCACCACCGGGATCAGCGCGGTGATCGACGCGCGCGGGGTGGTCCGCCAGCACATCGGCATGCGCCGCGCCGACCGGATCGACGGCGTGATTCCGCCGGCCTATGCGCCGACCTGGTTCGCGCAGCTCGGCAACTGGCTGCCGCTCGGCTGGGCCGTGCTGCTGATCGCCGGATCGCTGGTTGCCACGCGGCTGCGGCGCGGCTAGGACGCTCCTTCGGACATAAAGTTATCTTTATATCGGATAATTTCGCCCATGCGCAGCACTTATCTCTTCACTTCCGAAAGCGTTTCGGAGGGTCATCCCGACAAGGTTTCGGATCAGATCTCCGACGCGATCGTCGACCTGCTCCTGGCGAAGGATCCGGAAGCCCGCGTGGCATGCGAGACGCTGACGACGACCCAGCGCGTGGTGCTGGCGGGCGAGCTCCGCTGCAAGGGTGTCTACGAGAACGGCGAGTGGATCGACGGCGCGCTCGCGGAGATCGAGAGCACGGTGCGCAATACGGTGCGCGAGATCGGGTACGAGCAGGGTGGCTTCCACTGGCAGACGCTGACTTTCGAGAACCACCTGCACGGGCAGAGCGCGCATATCGCGCAAGGCGTGGACGCCAGCGGCAACAAGGATGAAGGCGCCGGCGACCAAGGCATCATGTTCGGCTTCGCCTGCGACGAGACGCCCGATCTGATGCCGGCGGCGATCGACTACAGCCACAAGATCCTCCAGCGGCTGGCGGCGGACCGCAAGAGCGGCGTCGCGCCGTTCCTCGAACCCGATGCCAAGAGCCAGGTCACGCTGCGCTACCGCGACGGCAAGCCGGTCGCGGCGACCGCGATCGTGGTCTCGACCCAGCATGCCGACGGCTACGACGAGGGCGAGAAGGAAGCCGAGCTCAAGGCCTACGTGAAGCAGGTCGTCGGCGAAATTCTGCCCGAGGGGTTCCTGTCGGACGAGACCAAGTGGCACATCAACCCGACCGGCACGTTCGTGATCGGCGGGCCCGACGGCGACGCCGGCCTGACGGGCCGCAAGATCATCGTCGACACTTACGGCGGTGCTGCCCCGCACGGCGGCGGCGCGTTCAGCGGCAAGGACCCGACCAAGGTCGACCGCTCCGCCGCCTATATCAGCCGCTATCTCGCCAAGAACATCGTCGCGGCAGGCCTTGCCCGGCGCTGCACGATCCAGCTCGCCTACGCGATCGGCGTGTCCGAGCCGCTCTCGCTCTACGTCGACACGCACGGCACGGGGACGGTCGAGGACGACCGGATCGAAGACGCGATCCGGGGCATCGCCAAGCTCGGCGGCCTCACGCCGCGGGGCATCCGCACGCACCTGGGGCTCAACAAGCCGATCTACCGCAGGAGCGCCGCCTACGGCCACTTCGGCCGCGCGGCCGAGGGCGATTACTTCCCGTGGGAACGCACCGACCTGGCGGACGACCTCAAGGTCGCGCTCGGCTGAGGGCCCGCGCCCGGCGCGCGCCTTTCACGACAGATAGTTCGCCGTCGTCTTCTCGGCGACCTGCTCCGCGCTGACGCCCGGGGCCAGTTCGACCAGCCTGAACGGGCTGTCGTGGTCGGGACGCTGGAACACGGCGAGGTCGGTCACGATCATGTCGACCACGTTGGTGCCGGTCAGCGGCAGGGTGCACTGGGGGATGAACTTGGGGCTGCCGTCCTTGGCGGTGTGCTCCATGACCACGATGATCTTCTTCACGCCGGCGACGAGGTCCATCGCGCCGCCCATGCCTTTGATCATCTTGCCGGGGATCATCCAGTTGGCGATGTCGCCGTTCTCGGCCACTTCCATCGCCCCCAGGACAGTCAGGTCGATATGCCCGCCGCGGATCATGCCGAAGCTCGTCGCGCTGTCGAAATAGGCGCTGTGCGGCAGTTCGCTGATCGTCTGCTTGCCGGCGTTGATCAGGTCCGGGTCGATCTCGTCCTCGTAGGGGAAGGGGCCGATGCCGAGCATGCCGTTCTCGCTCTGCAGCGTGACGTGCATGCCGGCCGGGATATGGTTCGCCACCAGCGTCGGAATGCCGATGCCGAGGTTCACGTAGTATCCGTCTTGCAGCTCCTGCGCCGCGCGTGCGGCCATCTGGTTGCGGTCCCAGGGCATGGTCAGCCTTCCTTGGTGCTTAGAAGTGTGGGGGTGTCTAGAAGTGTGGGGGCGAGGAACCAGCCGTTGCCGATCAGCGCATCGAGCGCGGAGGCGGCAGCAGGGTCCTTGAGGTAATCGTAGAGCTCGTCGAAATCGCTTCGCTCGTCGCCAAGGATGGCGACCAGGCAGTGGGTCTGCGACAGCTCCTGGCGGCGGAGCTGTTTGCGGTCTTCGGCCCGGCGCATCAGCAGAATGCCGTCGTCGGTCGTGGGATCGAGCCCGGTTTCGATCAGGCGCTTGCGCAGCGTGCCGGCTTCCGCGGCCGAGGCGTCGCTGATCCAGAAGACGAACACGCCTTCCAGCCGCAGCGCGTGAAGGCCGTCCGCAAGCGCCGGATCGGGCGGCAGCGCGGAGAAATCGCGCGCCCCGGATGCGGGGTCGAGGTCGACCAGAACCGCGGAGGGGCGGACCGAGCATTCGGTCGTCTCGGGCTGCAGCGATCCGGGCACCGCGAGGATCGCCGAACGGCGCGGCGCGGCGACGGGGTCGAGCGCCGCCTGCTCGCGCGCGTAGGTGAAGAAGGCCTGATAGGCGCCGGGCGGGGCGAGGGTCGGCGCGAAGGGTTCGCCCTCGGTCGCGGTTGCGCCGGAGGGCGCCGCGCCCCTCTCGTCCTCGGCCTCGTCGGAACCGGGTTCGTCGTCGCCCAAGGCCTCGTTCCGAAGGACGACACCCCCGGCGGCGAGCGGAATTGCAGCGGCGACGCAGCCGCCGAGCATCATGGCGAGCGCCGATGCCGCGAGGGCGGCCTGGAGCCGCCGCACGGTCATGCAGCCTCGCGCTCCCGCACGGTGCGGAACTCGATCTTCTTGTCGTAGGGCGCGCCGACGATCATCCGCTGGACGTAGACGCCGGGCAGGTGGATGCAGTCCGGATCGAGGCTTCCGACCGGCACCACTTCCTCGACCTCGACAACGCAGATCTTGCCGCAGGTCGCGGCGGGCTGGTTGAAGTTGCGCGCCGTCTTGCGGAACATGAGATTGCCGGTCTCGTCCGCCTTCCATGCCTTGACGATCGCCAGGTCGGCGAAGATGCCGCGTTCGAGGATATAGTCCTCCCCGTCGAAAGTCTTCACTTCCTTGCCTTCGGCCACTTTCGTGCCGACGCCGGTCTTGGTGTAGAAGCCCGGAATGCCCGCGCCGCCGGCGCGCATGCGCTCGGCCAGGGTTCCCTGCGGGCAGAACTCGACCTCGAGCTCGCCGGCGAGGAACTGCCGTTCGAACTCCTTGTTCTCGCCGACGTAGGAGGAGATCATCTTCTTCACCTGCCGCGTGCGCAGCAGCTTGCCGATCCCTTCGTTGTCGATACCGGCATTGTTGCTGCAGAAGGTCAGCCCCTTGACCCCGCTGTCGCGAATGGCGTCGATCAGGCGTTCGGGAATGCCGCACAGGCCGAAGCCCCCCGCGGCGATGAGCATATCGTCCTTCAGCACCCCTTCGAGGGCGGCGGCGGCATCGGGATAGAGCTTGTTCATCAGGCCTCCATATCGTGCCAAGCTGTTAGGCATAGCGCGATCTGCTGTCACCCCCGGTTACGCTGCACATGCGATTCGTGCCGGTCGGAGCGGCGCAGTTTCGTGACGGGATCATGACAAGAATGGAATGAAATCGAACAAGTTAGCGATTATCGTTGCATATTTTGCACTACGAAATGAGCTTTTCGCACTTGCACAAAAGTGTGCTGCAGCGCACATAGGGCGGGCCTTTACAGGCATCCTCTCCCAAGACTTTCAAGGCCCGGTCCTCGCGACCGGGCCTTTTTTCTTTCCAGCGCCCGGGCGCCCCATTAGGCAACCGATGGCCTTCTCGTTCATTTGACTCGCAGTGATCCGTCCCTAGCTAGGAGCGGTAACCCTCATTGGACTTGAGCAGGGAGAAATGGACGGATGGCCGATCTCGACGCGGCGGTAGAAGACAAGGCGGTCCGGCTCCAGGTCGCGGCGGCTCGGCAAGAAGAAAGCGGAAGGGGGGTCGCCAGGCTACCGCGTTCAGCATTTCAGGCGCTCGGCATCACCGAAGGCGACGTCGTGGAGATCCACGGCAAGCGCACGACCGCGGCCATCGCCATGGCGGCGTACGACGAGGACCAGTCGCTCGACGTGGTCCGGCTCGACGGCCTGCAGCGCAACAATGCCGAGTGCGGATCGGGCGAGCACGTGCGCGTGGCGGTGGCCGAATCGCGCCCGGCCTCGCGCGTGATCTTTGCCCCGGCCAGCCGCGAGATGCGCCTGCAGGGGCCGACCCAGGCGCTGAAGCGCAACTTCTTCAGGAAGCCTCTCGTTGCCGGCGATCTGGTCGCCACGACCGGCCAGCAGCCGGTGCAGAACATGCCGGCGGAGGTCCAGCGCATGTTCAATGCGCCGGCCTATGCGCTCACCCAGATCCGCCTGACGGTCGTCTCGACCGCGCCCAAGGGCATCGTGCATATCGACGAAAACACCGAAGTCGAGCTGCGCGCCGAGTTCGAAGAGGCTCCGACCGGGCGTGCGGTGGTCAACTACGACGACGTCGGCGGCATGGACGACACGATCCAGCAACTCCGCGAAATGGTCGAGCTGCCGCTGCGTTACCCCGAGCTGTTCACCCGCCTCGGCGTCGACCCGCCCAAGGGCGTGCTGCTCCACGGCCCGCCGGGCACCGGCAAGACCCGGCTGGCGCAGGCGGTCGCGAACGAGAGCGATGCGCAGTTCTTCACCATCAACGGGCCGGAGATCATGGGCTCCGGCTATGGCGAGAGCGAGAAACGCCTGCGCGAGGTGTTCGAGGAAGCGGCCAAGCACGCGCCGGCGATCGTGTTCATCGACGAGATCGATTCGATCGCGCCCAAACGCGCGCAAGTCGCGGGCGAGGCGGAGAAGCGTCTGGTCGCGCAGCTCCTGACGCTGATGGACGGGCTCGAGGCGCGCTCCAACCTCGTCGTGATTGCAGCAACAAACCGGCCCGACGCGGTCGACGAAGCGCTGCGCCGCCCGGGCCGCTTCGACCGCGAGATCGTAATCGGCGTGCCCGACGAGAAAGGGCGGCGCGAGATCCTCTCGATCCACACCCGCGGCATGCCGCTGGGCGACCGGGTCGATCTGGACGAGCTTGCCCGCGTCACGCACGGCTTCGTCGGTGCCGATATCGCGGCGCTCGCGCGCGAGGCGGCGATCGACGCGGTCCGGCGGATCATGCCCAAGCTCAACCTCGATGAACGCACGATCCCGGCCGAGGTGCTCGACGAGCTGTCGGTGACGCGCGAGGATTTCCTGTCCGCGCTCAAGCGCGTGCAGCCGTCCGCCATGCGCGAGGTCATGGTCCAGGTGCCGCGGGTCGGCTGGGACGACATCGGCGGTGTCGACGATGCGATCGACATGCTGAAGGAAGGGATCGAGCTGCCGCTCAGGAACCCCGAGGCCTTCCGCCGGCTGGGCATTCGTTCGGCCAAGGGGTTCCTGCTCTACGGTCCGCCGGGCACCGGCAAGACGCTGCTGGCCAAGGCCGTCGCCAAGGAGGCCGAGGCGAACTTCATCTCGATGAAGAGCTCCGACCTCCTCTCCAAGTGGTATGGCGAGAGCGAGCAGCAGATCGCCCGCATGTTCGCCCGCGCGCGCGCGGTGGCGCCCTGCGTCGTGTTCATCGATGAGATCGACAGCCTCGTCCCCGCCCGCGGGTCGGGGCAGGGCGAACCGCAGGTGACCGGCCGCGTGGTCAACACGATCCTTGCCGAGATGGATGGGCTGGAGGAACTGCAGTCGGTCGTCGTAATCGGCGCGACCAATCGCCCGACGCTGATCGATCCGGCGCTCCTGCGGCCCGGGCGGTTCGACGAGATGGTCTATGTCGGCACGCCCGATCAGAAGGGGCGTACGCAGATCCTCGGCATTCATACTGCGAATATGCCGCTGGCCGGGGATGTCGATCTGGCGGATATTGCGGCCCAGACCGACCGTTTCACCGGCGCCGATCTGGAAGACGTCGTGCGCCGCGCCGGCCTCAACGCACTGCGGCGCGCGGGCGGCGAGGTCGAGCAGGTCACGGGGGCCGATTTCTCCGAGGCGCTTGGCGATTCGCGCGCGACGGTTACCCAGGCAATGGAGGAAGAATATCGCAAGATGCGCGGCGAGCTGAAGAAGCGGGCGGCCGAGGCCATGCCGATCGGCTTCATCAGCGAAGGCATGGTCGAATCGACGCGCGAGAAGAAGCACGGATAACGCCACTCTCCCCCTCCTCTTCAGAGGTGGGGGAGGGGGGCTTAGTCGTTCGCCTTTACCGCGGCGTTCGCGTCGTCGACGCCGAGGCGGTGGCGGATCAGCGCATCCGGCATATTCACCCGCAGCCATTGGAGCATGTGTTCCCGCACCGCGCAGCGTAGCGTCCACAGGTCGCTGATGGTCGCCGCGCTCACGGCAATGCGCAGCTCCACGCTTTCCGGATAGGCCTCGGTCATCAGCAGTTCCGCCGTGCGCCCGTCCCATTCCTCGCGCGTGGCGACGAAGCGTTCGAACTCCGCGCGGACTGGAGTGATCTCGGCCGCCGGGTCGAGGTGGAGGAAGACCGGTCCGCTCAGCCGCTCGCTTTCGCGGGACCAGTTCTCGAAGCTCTTCTCGAGGAACGCGCTGGTCGGCACGATGATCGCGCGCTCGTCCCACGTGCGCACGATCACGAAGCTCATGCGGATTTCCTCGACCCGGCCGGAGAAGCCCTCGATCACCACCAGGTCGCCGATCCGCAGCGGTTCGGTAAGCGCCATCTGCAGGCCGGCGATGAGTGATTTGAGCGCGGGCTGCGCCGCCGCGCCGACCGCCAGCGCGGCGAGGCCGGCCGAGGCCATCAGCGTCACGCCCACGTCGCGCACGCCCGGGATCGCCAGCAGCATCATCGCCACCGTCAGCAGGACGATGAGGAACGCGGCGGTGCGCGAGAGGATCGCAACCCGCGTGCGGCGGCTGCGCGCCGTGATCGGGTCGGCGGAAAGCTCGCCGCGCATCTGCAGTGCGGCGGCGAAGGCACGCACCAGCGCGAGCGCGACCCAGCCGACCAGGGCGGGAACGACGAACGGCGCAATCCACCGCCAGATCCCCTGGATATTGGGGTTGGCCTGCGCCACTGCTGCGATCGCAATTGCGACGACCGACCAGCGGATCGGCCGCGCGAGACGGGCGAAGAGGAGTTCGTCGACCTCCGATTGCGAACTGCGCGCCAGGCGGAGCAGCAGCCCGAAGACCAGGCGGTGGATCACGAACGCGACTGCGATCGCTACTCCGACGGCGATGGCGGCCACCGCCACTTCGCCCCAGGCGATGGTCCAGTTCCGCGGATCGTAGCGCTCGAGCATCCTGCCCGAGCTACGGCGTCAGCCGTTCACTGGCAAGCGATGGCGATCACCGGGTGCGCGGGATCGTAATCGTGACTTCCACCCCGTCCTTGCCGAACCGGCGGTCGATCTCGCCGCGGAGCTGGCGCGCCGCGCTGGTCATCAGGAGGCTGCCGAAACCCTTGTGCTCCGGTTCCTTGCCCTCCGCGTCGCCATGCTCGCGCCACTCGATGGCGATCGATCCATCAACCTCGCGCCAGCGCACTTCGAGCAGGTCGCCCCTGCTCCAGGCGCCGTACTTGACGGCATTGGTCGTTAGCTCGTGGAGCACCAAGCCCAGCGGCGTGACCTGCTTGGCCGGCAGGTCGATCTCGGGCCCGTCGATCTCGGCGGGAAGCTTCTCCGAACGATAGGGCGCCAGCGTCGTCTCGATCAGCGCGCGCAGCGAGGCGACCGGTCGCTCGAGCGTTCCCTGCGTCACCTCGTGGGCGGTCAGCAAGGCATGGATGCGGTCGGAAATCCGCTCGACCACGGGCTTCGCCTCCGGGGTATCCTTGGCGCTCATCCGCACGATCGCCAGGATCACGGCGAACAGGTTCTTGACCCGGTGGTTGAGCTCGCGCGCGAGCAGGTCGGCGCGGTCGCGCGCTTCGCCCAGCGCGGCCGCCTGCGCCGCCTCCGCCTCGGCACGCGCGGCACGGGTGACGAGGACATAGCCGAGTGCCAGCGCCACCAGCAGCATCAGGAGGACCGCGCCGAGCAGCGGAAGCACACGGCCTTCGGCGCGCGCGGTCTCGCTTGCCGCCCGGATCAGGATGCGGTTCTCGATCTGCTCCATCTCGCGCGTCGCGCGGCGCAGGCGGGCCATGACTTCCGCGCCGCGATCGTCGAGGATGCCGCGGCGGGCCTCGATCACCCGGCGCTGTTCGACCAGTTCGATCGTTTCCGCCATCTCGGCGAACTTCGATTCGGTCAGGCTCTCGATCTCGTCGATCAGCTCATGCTGCCGCTGGGTCGCATCGGGGCCAACCAGTTCGCGCAGACGGTCGAGCGTGGGTCCATACTGTTCGCGCCCGACGAGGTAGGGTTCGAGATAGCGACGGTCGAGCGTCAGCAGATAGCCGCGTTGCCCCGTCTCGGCGTTGAGCGCGGCGCGGTTGATATTGCGCAGCTCCATCAGGATCTCGCTCGTCTGGCGCACCTGCTCCCGCTCGGCGCGTTCGGCCTCGATCGTCTGGAAGACCAGGAACAGGCCGGCGAACAGCGCCAGGGCGATCAGGCCCAGCACGGCCAGATTGCCGACGTGGCGGCGGCGCAGCCGCGGGCGGAGGCGAGGGCGGATCAGTGTGCCATCCCCCAGCTTGCGCCGGTGCCGATCTCGATTCCGAGCGGCACGTCGAGCGCCACGGCGGGCGCGGCGGCTTCGGCCATGACGCGCTCGATCACGGGCGATGCCGCGGCGACGTCGCCGGCGGGCAGCTCGAACACCAGTTCGTCGTGCACCTGCAGCAGCATGCGCACATGCCCCAGACCGGCGGCGTCGAGTGCGGGCATCATCCGGGCCATCGCGCGCTTGATGATGTCGGCGCTGGTCCCTTGGATCGGCGCGTTGATCGCGGCACGTTCGCTGCCCTGGCGCTCGGCCTGGTTCTTGGAGCCGATCCGCGGAAACCAGGTCTTGCGGCCGAACAGCGTCTCCGAATAGCCACGCTCGCGCACAGTATCGAGCGTTTCCATGATGTAGCGCTGGATGCCGGGGAAGCGCCGGAAATACGTGTCGATCATCGCCTGTGCCTCGTCCGCCTCGACCTTGAGGCGCCCGGCAAGGCCCCAGCGGCTGATGCCGTAGAGGATCGCGAAGTTGATCGTCTTGGCTTGCGCACGGGTGTCGCGCGTGACCTGGCCGAACATCTCGGCCGCGGTGCGCGCGTGAATGTCCTCACCGTTCGCGAAGGCCTGCTTCAATTCGGGCACGTCGGCCATGTGCGCGGCGAGGCGCAGCTCGATCTGCGAGTAGTCGGCGGCGAGCAGCACGTTGCCTTCCTCCGCCACGAAGGCTTCGCGGATCTGGCGCCCGATCTCGGTGCGGATGGGGATGTTCTGCAGGTTGGGATCGGTCGAGGACAGCCGCCCGGTCTGCGCTCCCACGAGGCTGTAGCTCGTGTGGACCCGGCCGGTATCGGGATGGATCGCGGCCTGCAGCGCGTCGGTATAGGTCGACTTGAGCTTGGTCAGCTGGCGCCACTCGAGCACCCGGTCGGCGATCTCTGCGCCTTGCGCGGACAGCCGCTCCAGGATGGCCTGATCGGTCGAATACTGTCCGCTCTTGCCCTTGCGCCCGCCCTTGTAACCCATCTTGTCGAACAGCACGTCGCCGAGCTGCTTGGGGCTGCCGATGGTGAAGGGCGCACCGGCGATCGCGTGAATCTCCGCCTCCAGCCGGCCGGTTTCGGCGGCGAACTCGTCGGACAGCTTGGCGAGCTGCGCCCTGTCGACCCGGATCCCGTGCCGCTCCATCTGCGCGACCACCGGGATCAGCGGACGGTCGACCCGCTGGTAGATGCGGGTGCCGCCTTCGGTCGCAAGGCGCGGCTTGAGGTTCGCGTAGAGGCGCCAGGTCACGTCGGCGTCCTCCGCGGCGTATTCGGTCGCCCGGTCGAGCGGCACTTCGCCGAAGGGGATCGCCTTCTTGCCGCTGCCGCAGATGTCCTTGAACGTCAGCGTCGTGTGGCCGAGGTGGCGCTGCGCAAGCTCATCCATCCCGTGGCCGCCGCCGATCCCGTCGAGGCTGCGGCCAGCGTCGAGCGTGAAGGACACGATCATCGTGTCGTCGACCGGCGCCATTGCGATGCCGTGGCGCGCCAGCACGTTGATGTCGTATTTCACGTTTTGCCCGACCTTCAGCACCGCGTCGCTTTCGAGCAGCGGGCGCAGCATGGTCAGCGCGGTCTCGCGCGCGACCTGCTGGGGCCGCTCGGCGAACATGTCGCTGCCGCCGTGCGCGAGCGGGATGTAGCAGGCATCGTTGGGCCCCAGAGCGAGGCTGATCCCGGCGAGGTCCGCGCGCATGGCATCGAGGGCGCTCGTCTCGGTATCGATCGCGACCAGCCCGGCGGCGAAGGCGCGTTCGATCCAGTGCTCGAGCCGCTCGGCCGTCTGCACGCATTCGTAAGTGCTACGATCAATCTCCGGCATCTGCGGCAGCGGCTGGCGAGTGCCGTTCGGGCTCGCTTCCGCGCCCTTGTTGACTGGTTTTGCAGGGTTGAGGTTGGTCGCGCGATCAGGGCTGCCGTTGCCGCCGTCGAGCCGCCGCAGCAGGCTGGTGAAGCCGTGCTTCTCCAGAAACGCTGCAAGCGGGTCGCGCGGCACCGCGGTGAGCTTGAACTCCTCCAGTGCCATCGGCAGATCGCAGTCTTCCTTGAGCTGCACGAGCACGCGGCTGAGTTCGGCCATCGCGCGGCCTTCGATCAATCGGTCCTTGAGCTTGGAAGGCTTCATGGCCGGCGCGGCGTCCAGCGCGGCGGTGAGGCCGCCGTGTTCGACGATCAGCTTGGACGCCGTCTTGGGACCGATCCCGAAGATCCCCGGCACGTTATCGACCGAATCGCCCATCAGCGCGAGCACGTCGCCGACCAGCTCGGGCGGCACGCCGAACTTCTCGACCACCTCGTCGGGCCCGATGCGCTGATTCTTCATCGTGTCGAGCATGTCGATACAGCCGCCCTCGGGCACGCCCTCGGCGGGTTCGGCACATTTGCCGACGAGCTGCATCAGATCCTTGTCCGACGAGACAATGGTCACGTCCCACCCCTGGCGGGTGGCTTCACGCGCGTAAGAGGCGATGATATCGTCCGCCTCCAGCCCATCTTCCTCGATGCACGGCAGGCTGAACGCGCGCGTTGCGTCGCGGATCAGCGGGAACTGCGGCACCAGATCCTCGGGCGGCGGGGGACGGTTGGCCTTGTACTGGTCGTAGATCTGGTTGCGGAAGCTGGTCGATCCCTTGTCGAGGATGACCGCGAGGTGCGTTGGACCGTCGGCCTTGTCGAGATCGTCGGCCAGCTTCCACAGCATCGTGGTATAGCCATAGACCGCGCCCACCGGCGTCCCTTGCGGGTCGGTGAGCGGCGGGAGCCGGTGATAGGCGCGAAAGATATAGGCCGAACCGTCGACCAGGTAGAGATGCTGTTTGTCTGCCATCGCAGGCGTGGTAGCAGCGCAAATTCCGCGGGTCAGCCGCTTTCGTTCAAGCGGAGGCGCGACCGCAATTGCGGCGCAAAAGTGTCAAACCGCTTGCCACGCCACAAAATCGCCATTATTGCGGCGGGCTGAAGTCTACATGCTTGTGGGCTTCGCGTCGCGGCCTCTCAATAGCGAAGTCCGCGATGAAACCACTCGCTGTTCAAGGAAATTGATATATGCGCAAGATCGTTCTCGCCGCCGCTGCTGCCGGCGCCGCTCTGACCCTCGCCGCTTGCTCGGAAGGCACGCAGGACTCCGCTGAGCAGACCGTCGACAGCGCCGCTGCCGATGCCGAAGCCAATGCCGACGCGGCTGGCGCGGCCGTCGAAGACGCCGCCACCGACGCCGGTGCGGCCGTCGAAGGCGCGACCGAAGACGCCACTGCTGCTGCTGACGAAGCTGCCGCCGCTGCGGAAGCCGAAGTGCAGGACGAGACGACCACCGAAGCTCAGGCCGACTGATCTTCGCGTTCGTTTAGCGAAAAAAGAGGAAGGGCGGCGTCGCGAGACGCTGCCCTTTCTTTTTGCGCTATCGCGTTAGGCCAACGCGAGGAGTTGGTTTCGGTGGGGCCGCTCAGCCGGCGTCGTCATCCCGCTCATCGCGCCGGGAGGTGGCGCTGGTCACGTCCTGATCGTGTCCGCTCTTGTTGCTGAAGAAGGCGAGGGCGAACAGGCCGCAGCCGAGGAGCACCGAGATGAACACGCCCAGGATGGTCGCGACCACCGCATGGACGCTCCACGCACCGACGATATAGAGATAGACCAGCGCGGCGGCGACCATCAGGACACCGGCCAGCGCGATCCATTTTACCATGCGCCGGAACTCGCGCTCGGCCTGCTGTCTGGATGTCACCATGTCGGACAAGGCCATAGACCAGAGGTTCCACCCCGAACAGGGCTAAACCCATTTCGGAGGAAGGTCTGCTTCTCTCCAGGCCGCCGCTAGCGGCTCATCGGGGCATGTGGCGCCCGTCTCGGGATCAGGGAAGCCGTGCTTCCGCCTGCGTGGCGTAAGTCGCCTCGGCCCAGGTGACGCCCTGTGGATTGTCATATCCGGAGTACACCGCCCGCGCGATCTGCGCGATCTTGCTCTCCCGCGCCAGCCGCGCTCCCTGCCCGGTGACATAGATGGCCACTGCGAAAGCCTTCCCGTCAGGGGTGCGGACAATGCCGATGTCGCTCGATGTATTGTTGAGCGAGCCCGTCTTGTGCGCGACGAACGCGCCGGCCGGCAGCAGGGCCGGAATCCGCCGCTTGCCGGTGATGCACCGCTCCATCGCGCCGAGGATGACCTGGCGGCTGCTCTTCGAAAGCCAGCGCCCCTGATAGAGGCCGGCGAGCAGCTCGGTCATCGCACGGGGAGTTGCGCTGTCGCGCAGATCGACGGCCCTCGCCGGATCGATCTCCCCATCGTCGCGCACGAGCGTGGCGATGTCGCGGGTGAGCTGGAATTCCTCGATTCCGGCGCGGCGCATCCAGTCGTTCACCGCATCCGGCCCGCCGACGGCGGCAAGCAGCGCGTCGGTCGCAGGATTGCTCGAGCGGGTGATCATCAGTTCTATGAGCTGGCTTGCAGGCAAGTGCTTGCCGCGCCGTACCGGGGCCTTAACGCTCGAAAACGGTTCGGAGCGTACGGGGATGAGCAGTGGAAATTCGCTCGACAGGCTCCACCGCCCCTGCTCGACACCTTCCATATAGGCCGCGGCGATGGCGATCTTGCTGGTGCTTGCCATCGGGAAGCGCTGGTCGCCCAGAACGGAGAATTCCTGACCTGTCGCGAGATCGAGCACGGCCACGCCGATGCGGCCATTGGCGCCGTCGGCCAGCCGCACGATCTGCCGCTCGAAACCGCTCTCGTAAACAGCCTGGAACGTGCGCGGGGCACGTGTTTCGGTGCCGAGGACGTTGTCGAACACCGCCTCGTAATTGGTGGTCTGCGCCTGGACCGGTTGCACCACGGCGAGGCCGAATGCGAACGCCCCCGCCAGTCCCCTCATGAATCGCGATCCCAAAGCCATGCCGGCTGTCGTAACCCTCCCTTGGTTAGCAACAACTTAACGGACACGGATTCCTGCGGGCAAGCGGCAGGGCGACGAGAGGTGGCTCAGCAGCGGCAGGGCCCCTCCCCGAGTCGCCATGCGCAAAGAAGTCACGCGGCCACGATCACCTCGGCGATGCGATCGGTGGTGTCGTGGATCATGGTCTTGGCGATTTCGCCGACCAGCCGCTTCTCCAGCTCGGTATGATAATGGCGCCGCATCTCGCCCAGCTTCTTGGGGTCGGCGATCACCAGCACCTGATCGATTTCGCCTGCGATTGCCTTGGCGTTGAGCCATTCTGCGGCTGCGGCGGCGCGCGCGAGCTCGTTGAGGTCGTTGCGCTCCGGCTGTTGGCTGCCTGGATCCTGATGGCGCACTCCGGCGCTGAAGTTGGTGAGGGAAAGGTCTGGTCTGCCTACCAGCTCGAGGTTGGGTTCGAATGGCTGGCCCTTGTTTCGCATGACGACGAAGTTCTCTCCGTCCACCAGCACGACGTGGGCCTTGTGCGGCAACTTCATGGATCGGCTCTCCTTTCGATGTCACCAACGGGCGAGCCTCGGTATCGTTGCCGCCCGCGTGTCCCGCCGCCGTGCGGGCGGCACCGAACGACGCAGCCGAGCCGGGGACGATAGCTGCGGAAGAGGAGGGGGCACCGACGAACCGCTCATACCGCTCGACGGGCGGCGTCTTGACTTGAGCGGCGCGATGGTCCCCATTTCCGGCTTGGGGATTTTCCTTTGAGGGGACGCACGATCATGACCGCATACCGTTTCGCCCGCTTGCCGCTGGCTGCCAGTCTGCTTGCCACCGCCAGCGCGCTTGCGGCGCAAGGGGCGCCGATCGTGCAGCCCGGCGCGCCGGGCGAGGCGACGAAGACTCTTTCGGCCGAACAGGCGACGCAGCTCGCGAACACCGCTTTCTCGCCCGCCGACGTCGCGTTCATGCAAGGCATGATCGTCCACCACCAGCAGGCGGTCGACATGGCGGCGCTGGTGGACGAGCGGACCAACAATCCGGACATCGTCGCCGTTGCCGGGCGCATCGACGCGAGCCAGAAGGACGAGATCGGCTTCATGACCGAGTGGCTGCGCGAGCGAAACCAGCAGGTCTCGATGGCCGGCATGGGCCACGCGCACCATCACGCCGGGATGAAGGGCATGGCGACGGCCGAGCAGATGGCGCAGCTCGCCGCTGCCAACGGCACCGCATTCGACCGCTTGTTCCTCGAGCTGATGATCCCGCACCACATGGGCGCGATCGACATGGTCGAGGAACTGCACGATCAGCCCGGCACCGCCTACGAGCCGGTGATGTTCGAGTTCACCAACGAGGTGGTGAACGACCAGCAGGCGGAGATTGACCGGATGAACGCGGTCCTCGCCGGGCTCTCGACCGATCCGCGCGTGGCGCTGAAGGCCGGTTTCCGCGACGCGGGCGAGGCGATCAGCAACCTGCGCCACGTCGTCGCTCTACCGAAGCCGGCGGGCTTCTTCGATCCCGAAAACCCGGCGCAGCTCCGCCCCCTCAAGCCGGAGAAGGAAGAAGAGGGGGCCGGGCACGAGGGTCACGAGGGCCCGGACAAGGAACAGGAAGGGACCGAAGAGGACAAGCCCGAGTTCGGCGAGCGCGGATCGCTGCTCTCGTTCGCAAACACCGACATGGCCTTTTCGGGCGACCTGCTCGTGGCCGGCAACTATCACGGGTTCAACGCCTACCGCCTCGGCAAGGACGGCGTGCCGCAGCTCGTCAGCTCGACCGTCTGCCCGGGCGGGCAGGGCGACGTCTCGATCGTCGGCGAGCTGCTGATCATGAGCGTCGAGGACAGCCGCGGGCGGATCGATTGCGGACTGCAGGGCGTCGATGGACGGACCAGCCCCGAGCGTTTCCGTGGCCTGCGCATCTTCGACATTTCCGACATTACCCGTCCGGTGCAGGTCGGGCAGGTGCAGACCTGCCGCGGCAGTCATACGCATTCGATCGTCTCATCGGACGAGCAGCGGATCGTGGTCTACAACTCGGGCACGTCCTACGTGCGCGAGGAGGACGAACTCGAGGGCTGCCGCGATACGGCGGGCGACGATACCGCGCTGTTCTCCATCGACGTGATCGAGATCCCGGTGGCGAACCCCGCCGCCGCGCGCATCGTCGACCGTCCGCGCGTCTTCGCCGCCGAGGGGCAGATCGCCGGCCTCTGGCGCGGCGGCGACCACGGTGAGGGCACCCAGCGCACCAGCCGCACCGACCAGTGCCACGACATCACCGTGTTCCCGGCGAAGAACATCGCCGCGGGTGCATGTTCGGG
Source organism: Pelagerythrobacter sp. Soil_C_18 (assembly GCF_057657235.1). Lineage (NCBI taxonomy): Bacteria > Pseudomonadati > Pseudomonadota > Alphaproteobacteria > Sphingomonadales > Erythrobacteraceae > Pelagerythrobacter > Pelagerythrobacter sp. Soil_C_18. The sequence goes on along the minus strand of NZ_JBDGIU010000001.1, from coordinate 969,264 downwards.
TAACGGCATCACCCTCGACATCTCCAACCCGCTCGTGCCGGTTCGGATCGACGACGTGACGGACAAGGGCTTCGCCTACTGGCACTCGGCGACGTTCAACAACGACGGCACCAAAGTGCTGTTCACTGACGAGTGGGGCGGCGGCGGCCGTCCGCGCTGCCAGGCGGGCGATCCGAAGAACTGGGGCGCCGATGCGATCTACGCGATCGAGGACGGGCAGCTCGAGTTCAAGAGCCTCTACAAGCTGCCTGCGCCGCAGACCGACATGGAGAACTGCGTCGCGCACAACGGCTCGATCATCCCGGTCCCCGGGCGCGATATCTTCGTCCAGGCGTGGTACCAGGGCGGGATCAGCGTGATCGACTTCACCGATGCGGAGAACCCGATCGAAATCGCCTATTTCGACCGAGGGCCGGTCGACAAGGATCAGCTCGTCACCGGCGGATACTGGTCGGCGTACTGGTACAAGGGCCGCATCTACGCGACCGAGATCACCCGCGGACTGGACGTCTTCGCGCTCGAGCCGAGCGAGTTCCTGACCGAAGCCGAGATCGCCGCCGCGGCCGCAGCCCAATATCCGGGCGACGTCTTCAATCCGCAGACGCAGACGCAGGTCACTTGGCCCGCCGATGTCATCGCGGCGGTGGAGGCGAGCCGCAAGGGCGGCTGAGGTCTAGACCCCGAACGGCCAGGTCTCGGGCGCCTGGTCGTGCGGCTCGTGCCGCGCGAGCGGTTCGAGCGCGCGGGTCTCGTCGAACCAGACGTAGGCGTCGAACTGCTCGGGCAGCACGGATTCGCTGTAGTGGCTCCAGCGCTCGGTCTCGGGACGGTAGATCACGCCGATGAAGCGTTCGAGCAGCGGTTCCGAGAGGCGTCGGGCCAGCGCAGGATCGCTCGAGAGGTCGAACAGGAAGCGCGGCACACCGCTGTCGTGGCATAGCCGTTCGTAGCTGTCGCGGCGGGAGGGGACGACGCGCTTGACCTCACGGTCTCCGTCCCAATCGGTCGCGGCCGAGACGGTGCCGGTGTGTGTGCCGAAGCCGATCAGCGCGACCGTCTCGCCCCATTTCTCGCGCGCGAGCTGGCCGATGTTGTGCTCGCCGCGCGCGGCGCCCATTTCGGTCGCGCGCGCGTCGCCGATATGGCTGTTGTGCGCCCAGACTACCGCCTTGGCACCGGGCCCGCGTGCTTCGAGCAGATGTTCGAGCGTCTCGGCCATATGGCTGTCGCGCAGGTTCCAGCTCTCCGCGCCGCCGTAGTACATCACGCGGTAGTAGCGCTCGGCCGAGGCGACGAGCCGCGCGTTCATCGCCGCGCCGAAGCTTTCGCCGTCCTGCTCCAGGGCGCGTTCCAGCAGATCGCGGCACTGCGCGACGACCGCCTGCTCGCATTCGGCATAACCCTTGCGCAGCGCTGCACGGCCGTACGTCGCGGGATCGGCCTGCCACGGGGTGAGGCAGCCGTAGCGTTCGCGCGCTACGGCCGCGGCCTCGGGATCGTGCTCGTCGAGATAGGCGAGCACCGCTTCGATCGAGCCGGACATATTGTAGATGTCGAGCCCGTAGAAGCCGATCCGGTCGTCCTCACCACGGCCCTCGTTGATCGTCCTGAGATCGCGCAGGAAACCAGGCATGACCGTGTTGCGCCACATCCATGTGGGGAAGCGGCGGAACGGCATCGGCGCATCCTCGCGCTGCGGGAGCCCGCGGATATAGCGGTCGTAAGCGGCCGCATCGGGCCAGTCGCCTTCCACCGCCACCACGGTGAAGCCGTGACGTTCCACCAGATGGCGCGTGATTGCGGTGCGCGCGGCGTAGAACTCGTGGGTGCCGTGGCTGCATTCGCCGAGCATGACTACGCGGCGGTCGGCGAAGCGGTCGAACGCCGATGCAAAGCCGGGTTCGTCGATATCGCCGAGCGGAACGGCAGCGTCGGCGATCAACTCGGGCAGGCTCTTCGTGCGCGCCGGCTGGTGGTTGCTTGCGGCGCGCGTGCCATCTTCCGGCACGGCGCCGGGCAGCAGGGGCACGAAGCGTACCGGGGCGATGTCGTGGCTCTCCCAAGCATCCTTTGCCGTGCGCACGACGCAGCGGAGCTGCTGGACGTCCTCACCGCCGACCGGGATGATCAGCCGACCGTTCACGGCAAGCTGCTGCTTGAGCGCCTCGGGCACCTCGACCCCTCGGGCGGCGACCAGGATCGCGTCGAACGGTGCTTCCTCGGGCAACCCCTGCATGCCGTCACCCGCGATAACGTCCAGATTGTCGTACCCCAGCGCGGCGACGCGTTCCTGCGCCTGCCGGGCGAGAATCGCGTGGCGCTCGATGGCGAAGACGCGCGCCGCGATGCGCGAGAGCACCGCCGCCGCGTAGCCCGAGCCCGCGCCCACCTCTAGCACGCGATCATCCGAGCGGATTTCGGCCGCTTCGACCATGCTGGCGACGATATAGGGCTGCGAGATCGTCTGCCCTTCGCCGATCGGCAGCGGGCAGTCCTCATAGGCGAATTCGGCCATCTCCTCTGGAAGGAAGCGTTCGCGCGGCACTTCACGGAAGGCCCGCAGGATCGGTTCATCGGTGATGGCGCGGGCGCGGATCTGCCGCTGCACCATAGTTTCGCGTTGCTTCTCGTAGTCGGCCAAGATCGCGCCTTTCCGGCGAGGGCCCGCGTCTCGCGCGATCGGGGCGGGCCCCGCCCGTCGTGATGATCGCTTCCCCGGCTCAACGACGTGCGCCCGTGATCGTGCCCGCGCGGGACAAAAGAAAGGGCCCGGCGGATCGCTCCGCCGGGCCCTCTTTTCTCGCGAACTCCCGCGCTCGCGGGAGTGCAGCGTTCTGGCTTAGAAGCCCATGCCGCCCATGCCGCCCATGTCGGGCATCGCGGGGGCAGCCGGCTTGTCGTCCGGCTTTTCGCTGATCGCCGCTTCGGTGGTGATCAGCAGGCCGGCGACCGAGGCCGCATCCTGCAGCGCCGTGCGAACGACCTTGGTCGGGTCGATCACGCCAGCCTGGACGAGGTTCTCGTAAACGTCGGTCGCAGCGTTGAAGCCGAGCGAATCGTCGTTGCCGTCGATCAGCTTGCCCGCGACGACCGCGCCGTCGTGCCCGGCGTTCTCGGCGATCTGACGGATCGGCGCCTGCAGCGCGCGGCGGACGATATCGACGCCGCGCGTCTGATCGTCGTTCTCGCCGCTCAGGCCCTGGAGCGCGGTAGTGGCATAGAGCAGCGCAGTACCGCCGCCCGGGACGATGCCTTCCTCGACCGCGGCGCGGGTCGCGTGGAGCGCGTCGTCGACGCGATCCTTGCGTTCCTTCACCTCGACTTCGGACGCACCGCCGACCTTGATCACGGCAACGCCGCCCGCGAGCTTGGCGAGACGCTCTTGCAGCTTCTCGCGGTCGTAATCGCTGGTGGTGTTCTCGATCTGGGTGCGGATTTCGTTCACGCGCGCCTTGATGTCGTCGGCCGAGCCGGCGCCATCGACGATCGTGGTGTTGTCCTTGTCGATGGTGACGCGCTTGGCTTCACCGAGCATGCCCAGCGTGACGTTCTCGAGCTTGATGCCGAGATCCTCGCTGATCATCTCGCCCTTGGTCAAGATTGCGATGTCCTGCAGCATCGCCTTGCGGCGATCGCCGAAACCGGGGGCCTTGACCGCCGCGACCTTGAGGCCGCCGCGCAGCTTGTTGACCACCAGGGTCGCCAGCGCCTCGCCTTCGATGTCCTCGGCGATGATCAGAAGCGGGCGGCCGCTCTGCACGGCAGCTTCGAGCACCGGCAGCATCGCCTGCAGGTTGCTGAGCTTCTTTTCGTGGATCAGGATGTACGGGTTATCCAGCTCCACCACCATCTTCTCGGGATTGGTGATGAAGTAGGGGCTGAGATAGCCACGGTCGAACTGCATGCCTTCGACCACGTCGAGCTCGAATTCGAGGCCCTTGGCTTCCTCGACGGTGATCACGCCTTCCTTGCCGACCTTCTCCATCGCCTCGGCGATCTTCTCGCCGACTTCACGGTCGCCGTTGGCCGAGATGATGCCGACCTGGGCGATCTCGTTCGAGCCTGCGACTTCCTTCGAGCGTGTCTTGAGGTTCTCGACGACCTTGATCACCGCGAGGTCGATACCGCGCTTGAGATCCATCGGATTCATGCCGGCGGCGACCGACTTCATACCCTCGCGCACGATCGACTGGGCGAGCACGGTGGCAGTGGTGGTGCCGTCGCCTGCGAGATCGTTGGTCTTGCTGGCGACTTCGCGCAGCATCTGCGCGCCCATGTTCTCGAACTTGTCCTTGAGCTCGATTTCCTTGGCGACGGTGACGCCGTCCTTGGTGATGCGGGGCGCACCGAAGCTCTTGTCGATCACGACGTTGCGACCCTTGGGGCCGAGCGTGACCTTCACCGCGTTGGCGAGGATGTCGACGCCGCGCAGGATGCCTTCGCGCGCGTCGCGCGAAAATTTCACGTCCTTGGCTGCCATTGATGTTCTCCTGGAATTCGTGTGTTGGTTTGGAAAGCGGTGTGATCAGCGGATCAGGAGATGATCCCCATGATGTCGCTTTCCTTCATGATCAGCAGATCTTCGCCGTCGAGCTTGACCTCGGTGCCGGACCACTTGCCGAACAGCACGCGGTCGCCAGCCTTCACGTCGAGCGGGGTGACCGTACCGTCTTCGGCCTTAGCGCCCGAACCGACGGCGACGATTTCGCCCTCGCTCGGCTTTTCCTTGGCGCTGTCGGGGATGATGATACCCCCGGCGGTCTTTTCTTCGGCTTCGATGCGACGGACCAGTACGCGGTCGTGCAGCGGACGAAATGCCATTGTTGTGACCTCTCTGATAAGAGTGAATGAATGCCTCTGGCACTCTCGGGGTGAGAGTGCCAGCCGGGCGGATATGTGAATGTGCCGGCGGCGAGTCAACAGGCCGCACCTAAAAAATCGCGCCCACGGACTCGCGCGCGGCGGTGGATCCCGTCAGGCCGGCTGCGGGATAGCCGCGGATGGCCGGATGGTGAGCGCAAGCCGGTCGCGCCGATGCCAGCGGGAGACCAGCAGCAGCGCCGCGACGACCAATCCGGTGGCGAGCCCGATCCATACGCCCCTGCCCTCGAGCGGAGTGGCGAAGCCGAGCACGAGCGCCACGCCCATTCCCGGCACCCAGTAGCTGAAGATCGCGATCCACATCGGGACCCGTGTGTCCTGCAATCCGCGCAAGGCGCCCGCCGCGACCGCCTGCACGCCATCGAACAACTGGAACGCCGCGGCGATGACCAGATATTGCAGGGCGAAGGCCACCAGTACGGCGTTCTCCGGCGCCCACGGATCGATGTAGATCGCGAGCAGCGGCATGGGGATCGCGATCATCGCGCTTGCAGTCACCGTCATGAAGGCTGTGCCCATCGCGATCGCGGTCCATCCGGCGCGCATGATCCCTTCGCGGTCGCGGGCGCCGAAGAAGTAACCGACCCGGATGGTCGCCGCCTGGCCCATGCCGAACGGCACCTGGAACGCGAGCGCGGCGATCTGCAGCGCGACAGTGTGCGCGGCAAGCTGCGAAGTGCCGATGTTGCCCATCAGGAACGCGGCAGCGCCGAAAATGCCGGCCTCCGCGGTGATGGTCAGCGCGATCGGCGTGCCAACCCGCACGATCTTCACCAGCCGCGACCAGTCGGGGCGCCACCAGAAACCGAAGATGTGGTAGCGGTGCAGGAGCGGATCGAGGCGGATCGCGACGATATAGGCAAGCGTGACCGCGACGCCGGTCATGATCGTCGCTACCGCCGCGCCGCGGATGCCTAGCTCCGGCGCGCCGAGATTGCCGAAGATGAAGGCGTAGTTCGCAAGCGCGTTCACCCCGATGCCGCCTGCGGTGATGATCGTTGCGAAGACCGGCCGCCCGAGCGCGGACACGAAGTTCCGCAAGACGTTGTTGATGACCATCGGGATCAGCGACCATACGACGACGAGATTGTAGGCGTTGGCGAGGCCGATGATCTCTTCCTGCTGCCCGGTCACCCGCATGATCGGTTCGAGCAGGAGGCAGAGCCCCATGCCGACGGCGCCGCTGAGCACCGCGAGCCACAGCGCCATGCGCACCGAACGGCGCACCGGCCGCAGGGCCGGCGCGCGCGCGCCCAGCTCCTCTGCGATCAGCGGTGCGACCGCGCCGGTGAGGCCGGAGAGCGCCCAGAGGACCAGCCCGAACAGCGCGACCGTGATCGCCGAAGCTGCCAGGGGCGCTTCCCCCAACCGCGCGATGAAGATCACGTCGACCGCATAGGTGAGCATCTGCAGCAGGTTGGCGAGCGCGAGCGGCCACGCGAGCCGGAAAGTGGCTCCGATTTCGGTGCGCCAGGGCGAAAGGGTGCGTGCGTCGGACATAAAGCCGTCCCGGTTAGGGGCGGTGGGCGGCGGCGCAAAGCGAAAATGCCGGCGCATGGCTCAATTCGGCGCAAGCGCGGCCCCGGCGCCACAGCTTGCGTGCGGGAGGCCCGCGCGGCAAGGGTCGCGGCGAAGGAGACGCGCGTTGAATCAGGGCTCTGGAATCGCACTGCTGGCACTGTCGCTGGCACTGGCAGGCTGCGGATCGGGAGATCGTGACGGTGAGCCGGCGGACCAGATAGCGGTGCAGGCGGCTCCGGGCGATCGGCCGGCAGCTTTCTCCCGCTGCGCCACCTGCCACCAGACCGCGCCGGGGCGCAACGGGGTGGGCCCTTCGCTGGCCGGCGTCTACGGCGGGCCGGCGGCGCACGAGCCGACCTATGCCTACAGCAAGGCCATGCGCGCGTCGGGCCTCGTCTGGGACGATGCGACGCTGGACGCCTATCTCGCGAATCCGCGAGCCCTCGTGCCCGGAACCAAGATGGTCTTTCCAGGGGTGCGCGATCCGGCCGAACGGGCGGCGATCATTGCCTACCTCGAGACGCTCTAGGACAAACGAAAAGGGCGGCGCCTCGCGGCACCGCCCTTCGCGTGTTCTCGGTAGAGAAGTCGATTACTTCAGCTCGACGGTGCCGCCGGCTGCTTCGATCTTGCCCTTGACCTCTTCGGCCTCGGCCTTGTTCACGCCTTCCTTGAGCGGCTTCGGCGCGCCCTCGACGAGAGCCTTGGCTTCGGTCAGGCCCAGGCCGGTGATGGCGCGGACTTCCTTGATGACCTGGATCTTCTTGCCACCGTCGCCGGTGAGAATGACGTCGAATTCGGTCTTCTCTTCGGCTGCGGGGGCATCGCCACCGGCGGCGGGGCCGGCAACGGCGACGGCAGCGGCGGCGGAAACGCCCCACTCTTCTTCCAGCGCCTTGGCGAGTTCGGCCGCCTCGAGGACGGTCAGCTTCGAAAGTTCTTCAACGAGCTTGGCGATATCGGCCATGATGTTTCACTCCAGATAAATTCGGCTGGGGCAAGGTGCCCCGGAAAAATCGCTTTCGCGAAAACCGCTTACGCCGCTTCCTTGGCGCCAAAGGCACCGAAGACGCGAGCGAGCTTGGCGGCGGGTTCGTTGACGACCCGGGCGATCTTGGTCGCCGGGGCGTTGACGAGGCCCACCAGTGTGCCGCGCAGCTCGTCGAGCGAAGGCATCGAGGCGAGCGCCCTGATCCCAGCTTCGTCGAGCAACTGCCCGCCCATCGAACCGCCCACGATTTCGAGCTTTTCGTTCGATTTGGCGAATTCCACCGCAGCCTTGGCTGCCGCCACCGGGTCTACCGACCAGGCAAGCGCCGTCGGGCCGGAGAGGTATTCCTCCAGGCCTTCGTACTGGGTTTCCTTCAGGGCGAGCTTGGCAAGGCGGTTTTTCGCAACCTTGTAGGACGCACCGGCTTCGCGCATCTTCGAGCGCAGGTCGGTGGATTGCGCCACCGACAGGCCGAGGTTGCGGGTGACGACCACCACACCAACCTCGTTGAAGACCGCATTGAGCTGGGCGACCGCATCGGTTTTCTGCGAACGATCCATGCCATACTCCTTCACATATGACCGCACGCGCTGGCGCGCCTACGGCCGGCTCACATCGCTCCGCGCCGCTAACCGGCACGGGGCAGTCCGTTTGACAAGGGAAGGAGGGCGCCGTGACGCCGGAGCGGGGGCACATGGCACCCGCAATAATCTCGTTTCCCCGCCTAGGCCGGAAATTAAGCCCTGACTGACTTCAGTCGCAGGCACCGGCTGTCTCGGACGGATGACTCGGTAGACGCAAAGAGGCCCGCCGGTCGGGGCGGGCCTCTAGCAGAAAGCGCGGGCGGGTCAAGCCGCCGTGGGACGCCAGCGATCAGTCCATCTGGTCGCGCGCATCCTGCTGGGTGTCGGCCTGCGCTTCGAGACGATCGGCTTCGGCTTCGTTGACGTCCTCGACGCGGTCGGCGCGCTCCTCGAGGTTCTCGGCGCTTTCGTCGAGAACCTCGGCCTGCTGGTCGGCGCTCATCTCGGTTCTCGCGCCGGCAGGAGCAGTCTCTTCGGCCGGAAGCGCGGTCTCGTCGGCCATGGCGGCCTCGTCAGTCGTCGCAGCCTCGTCGGCGGTATCGGTCGCGGTCTCTCCGCAGGCGGACAGCACGAGCGCAGTGGGCAGGGCGGCGAAAAGGGCAATCTTCTTCATATCAAATCTCCCGGTTGGGTCGCCATAAAATCGCCATAATTCGATCCGGTTCCACGCTTTGCGGCGGATGGATGGCGATCTTTATCTATCAGAGGGCGTGAAACGAAGAGGCCCGCCTGCGGGGCGGGCCTCGGGCCGGAGGGTCGGCTGGAGCGGACCGATTACATCGGGTCGGTCGTGGGTTCCTCGTCCGGAGTCGTCGTATCGTCCGTGGTGTCGCCGGTCGTATCACCTGTCGTGGTGTCGTCCGTCATCGTGTCATCCGTCATGGTCGGATCGGTCAGCGTGTCGTCGGTCATGGTCGGATCGGCCATGGGATCGTTGGTCATCGTGTCTGCCGTGGTGTCTTCCGGCATGTCGGTGTCGGTCGCGGGATCACCGCAGGCACCGAGCGCAAGGGCAAGCGGGAGGGCGGCAAGTGCGAGCTTCTTCATGGGTAGGCTCCTTTCGCTACTCGCCATATAATTGCCATAATCCGCCTCGGTTCCCCAATTTCGGCAAAATAATACCCCTCCGCGCGAAGCACCCCTGGTCGCGGCTGGCATTGCTCTTGTGGGCCTCCGTTGACAGTTGCAGGGGGAAATCCTACATGCCCCCTCGACCGCACGCTTCGAGCAAGGTCCGTTCATGCGCGGGGACGGCCAGGGATGGAAGCGGCGATTCCATATTCGCGACGTTCAGATCAAGCTGCAGCAGGCCCGTAAGGGTGCGATTTGCTGCGGCTTTTTGGCGTCCCGGCTATGAGGCTCCTGACCCATCAGGGGCACGCGTGAGCACGAGTTTCACGATACCGGCGGCGCGATGCCCTGGTACAGCACACGAAGAGGCGAATCACCTCCATGGCGACGAAGGCGAAGAAGACCGGCGCGAAAGCATCGGCCAACACCGGCACCGCGAAGAAGCGCATCCGCAAGATTTTCGGCGACATCCACGAAGTGGTGCAGATGCCGAACCTGATCGAGGTCCAGCGCGAGAGCTACGAGCAGTTCCTGCGCTCCGATCCTTCGATCGACTATGTTTCCGGTCTGGAAAAGACGCTGCGCAGCGTCTTCCCGATCCGTGACTTCGCCGGCACTGCCGAGCTCGACTTCGTGCACTACGAGCTCGAGCCGCCGAAATACGACACGACCGAATGCCGCCAGCGCGGCATCACCTACGCGGCGCCGATGAAGGTCACGCTGCGCTTGATCGTGTTCGAAGTCGACCAGGAGACCGAGACTCGTTCCGTGCTCGATATCAAGGAGCAGGACGTCTACATGGGCGACATGCCGCTCATGACCGAGAACGGCACCTTCCTCATCAACGGCACCGAGCGTGTGATCGTCTCGCAGATGCACCGTTCGCCGGGTGTGCTGTTCGATCACGACCGCGGCAAGACGCACAGCTCGGGCAAGCTGCTGTTCGCTGCGCGCGTCATCCCCTACCGCGGTTCGTGGCTCGACTTCGAATTCGACGCGAAGGATATCGTCAACGTCCGCATCGACCGCAAGCGCAAGCTGCCGGTCACGGCGCTGCTCTATGCGCTGGGCCTCGATAGCGAGGACATCCTCCACCACTTCTACAACACTGTGTTGTGGGAACGCATCTCCGGCAAGAAGGGCGAAGGCTGGAAGATGCCGTTCGTGCCCGATCAGTGGCGCGGCGCCAAGCCCGCGTTCCCGCTGGTCGATGCGGCGACGGGGGAAGAAGTCTTCGCCGCGAACCAGAAGATCTCGCCGCGCGCCGCCAACAAGGCGCTGAAGGACGGTCTGAAGGACCTGCTGATTCCCACCGAGGAAATCCTCGGCCGCTATGCCGCTAAGGACATGATCGACGAGGCCACCGGTCGCATCTGGATCGAAGCCGGCGACGAAGTCAGCCCCGAGAATCTCGAGGTGCTCGACAAGGCGGGTGTCGACCGGATCGAGCTGCTCGACATCGACGACATCAACACCGGTCCCTGGATTCGCAACACGCTCAAGGCTGACAAGGCCGAGAACCGCGAAGAGGGCCTCGAGGCGATCTACAAGGTCATGCGTCCGGGCGAGCCGCCGACGAAGGAAACCGCCGAAGCGCTGTTCGAAGGCCTGTTTTTCGATTCGGACCGCTACGACCTTTCCGCGGTCGGCCGCGTGAAGCTCAACATGCGTCTCGGCCTAGATGCCGAGGACACCGTGACCACGCTGCGCAAGGAAGACATCCTCGCGGTGGTCAAGGAACTGGTCGGTCTGAAGGACGGCAAGGGCGAGGTCGACGACATCGACAACCTCGGCAACCGCCGCGTCCGCTCGGTCGGCGAACTGCTCGAGAACCAGTATCGCATCGGCCTGCTGCGCATGGAGCGCGCGGTGAAGGAGCGGATGAGCTCGGTCGACGTCTCGACGGTCATGCCGAACGACTTGATCAACGCGAAGCCCGCGGTCGCCGCGGTGCGCGAGTTCTTCGGTTCCTCGCAGCTCTCGCAGTTCATGGATCAGACCAACCCGCTGTCGGAAGTGACGCACAAGCGCCGCGTCTCGGCGCTCGGGCCGGGCGGTCTCACGCGTGAGCGCGCCGGCTTCGAAGTGCGCGACGTTCACCCGACGCACTATGGCCGCATCTGTCCGATCGAGACGCCGGAAGGCCCGAACATCGGCCTCATCAACTCGCTCGCCAGCTTCAGCCGCGTCAACAAGTACGGCTTCATCGAGACGCCATACCGCAAGATCATCGACGGCAAGGTGACGAGTGAAGTCGTCTATCTTTCGGCGATGGAAGAGCAAAAGCATGCCGTGGCGCAGGCCTCGGCCGAGCTCAACGAGGACGGTTCGTTCGTCGAGGAGATGGTTTCGGCCCGCCAGAACGGCGAGTTCGTGATGCTCCCGCGCGAGCAGATCACGCTGATGGACGTCAGCCCCAAGCAGCTGGTTTCGGTCGCCGCGTCGCTGATCCCGTTCTTGGAGAACGACGACGCCAACCGCGCGCTGATGGGCTCGAATATGCAGCGCCAGGCGGTGCCGTTGCTCAAGGCCGAGGCGCCGTTCGTGGGCACCGGCATGGAAGAGACCGTGGCGCGCGATTCGGGCGCGGCGATCTCCGCCACCCGCGGCGGTGTGGTCGACCAGGTGGACGCGACCCGTATCGTGATCCGCGCGATCGGTGATGTCGAGCCCGGTCAGTCGGGCGTCGACATCTACACGCTGCAGAAGTTCCAGCGCTCCAACCAGAACACCTGCATCAACCAGCGTCCGCTGGTGAAGGTGGGTGACGTGGTCGAGCAGGGCGACATCATCGCCGACGGTCCCTCGACCGATCTCGGCGAGCTGGCGCTCGGCAAGAACAGCCTCGTCGCGTTTATGCCGTGGAACGGCTACAACTACGAGGACTCGATCCTGATCTCCGAACGCATCGTCAAGGACGACGTGTTCACCTCGATCCACATCGAGGAGTTTGAGGTCATGGCCCGTGACACCAAGCTCGGGCCTGAGGACATCACCCGCGACATCCCGAACGTCGGCGAGGAAGCCCTGCGCAACCTCGACGAGGCGGGCATCGTCTACATCGGCGCCGAAGTGCACCCGGGTGACATCCTGGTCGGCAAGATCACGCCGAAGGGCGAAAGCCCGATGACGCCGGAGGAAAAGCTCCTCCGCGCGATCTTCGGCGAGAAGGCGAGCGACGTGCGCGACACCTCGCTGCGCCTGCCGCCGGGCGTCTCGGGCACGATTGTCGAGGTGCGCGTGTTCAACCGTCACGGCATCGAGATCGACGACCGTACCCGCGCGATCCAGAACGAGGAAATCGAGCGCCTGCGCAAGGACAGCCAGGACGAACGCGCGATCCTCAACCGGGCGACCTACAACCGCCTGCGGGACATGCTGCTCGGCCAGACCGCTTCGGCTGCGCCCAAGGGCGTCAAGAAGGGCACCGAGATCACCGAAGAGGTGCTCGACGGCGTCGAGAGGCATGAGTGGTTCAAGTTCGCAGTCGCGGACGATGGCCGCCAGGCGCAGATCGAAGCCGTCAAGTCGCAGTACGACGAGGCGGTGAAGGGCATCCAGGACAAGTTCGAGGACCGCAAGGAAAAACTCGAGCGTGGTGACGAACTCGCCCCCGGCGTGCTCAAGATGGTCAAGGTCTTCGTCGCGGTGAAGCGCAAGCTGCAGACCGGCGACAAGATGGCTGGCCGTCACGGCAACAAGGGCATCATCAGCCGCGTCCTGCCGATTGAGGACATGCCGTTCATGGAAGACGGCACTTACGTCGACATGGTGCTCAACCCGCTCGGCGTGCCTTCGCGTATGAACGTGGGGCAGATCTTCGAAACGCACCTCGGCATGGCGGCCCGTGGGCTCGGCCAGCAAGTCGCCGCGGCGCTCGAGGATTGGCGTGCGGCCAATCCGGACGCGGAAGCGGGTCAACCGCCCGAAGCGGTCCGCGAGAAGCTGAAGGACGTCTACGGCGAGCAGTACCATGACGAGATCGAAGCGCGTTCGCCGACCGAGATCGTCGAGCTCGCCGGCAATCTGGTCAAGGGCGTTCCGATGGGCACTCCGGTGTTCGACGGCGCGCGCGAGGCGGACGTGACCCGGATGCTCGAGCGCGCCGGGCTCGACGGCTCGGGCCAGGTGAGGCTCTACGACGGGCGCACCGGCGACGCGTTCGACCGCAAGGTGACGGTGGGGCACATGTACATGCTCAAGCTGCACCACCTGGTGGACGACAAGATCCACGCCCGTTCGATCGGCCCCTACTCGCTCGTCACCCAGCAGCCGCTGGGCGGCAAGGCGCAGTTCGGCGGCCAGCGCTTTGGCGAGATGGAGGTCTGGGCGCTCCAGGCCTACGGCGCCGCCTACACGTTGCAGGAAATCCTCACCGTGAAGTCGGACGACGTGATCGGCCGCACCAAGGTCTACGAAGCGATCGTCAAGGGCGACGACACGTTCGAGGCGGGCATTCCGGAGAGCTTCAACGTGCTCGTCAAGGAAATGCGCAGCCTCGGCCTCAATGTCGAGCTCAAGTCGCTGACCGAGGATGAAGACGAGGACCAGTGGCCGCAGGCGGCGGAATAATCGGGAGCCGGGCGGCGTGCTGCCGCCCGCCCCTTCCGCCCCAGGATTTTCCCCTCAAGGGATTTGAGACATGAACGAACTGACCAAATTCACCAACCAGCTTGCGAAGCCGGAAACCTTCGACCAGATCCAGATCGGGATCGCCTCGCCCGAGCGCATCCGTTCGTGGTCGTTCGGCGAGATCAAGAAGCCGGAGACGATCAACTACCGCACGTTCAAGCCGGAACGTGACGGGTTGTTCTGCGCGCGTATCTTCGGTCCGGTGAAGGACTACGAGTGCCTGTGCGGCAAGTACAAGCGCATGAAGTACAAGGGCGTCGTCTGCGAGAAGTGCGGCGTCGAGGTGACGGTGACCAAGGTTCGCCGCGAGCGCATGGGCCATATCGAGCTGGCCGCGCCGGTCGCGCACATCTGGTTCCTCAAGTCGCTGCCGTCGCGCATCGGCCTGCTGCTCGACATGCAGCTCAAGCAGCTCGAGCGCGTGCTCTACTTCGAGGCCTACATCGTCACCGAGCCGGGCCTGACGCCGCTCGAGAAGTTCCAGCTCCTCACCGAGGACGAGCTGCTCGACGCGCAGGACGAGTACGGCGAAGACGCCTTCACCGCCGGGATCGGCGCGGAAGCCGTCAAGATCATGCTGATGGACCTCGATCTCGAGCAGGAGCGGGCCGACCTGCTGCAGGAGCTTGAGACCACCAAGTCCGCGCTCAAGCCGAAGAAGATCATCAAGCGGCTGAAGGTCGTCGAGAGCTTCATCGAATCGGGCAACCGCCCCGAATGGATGATTCTCGAGGTCATTCCGGTCATTCCGCCCGAGCTGCGCCCGCTGGTGCCGCTCGACGGCGGCCGTTTTGCGACCTCCGACCTCAACGATCTCTATCGCCGTGTCATCAACCGCAACAACCGCCTCAAGCGGCTGATCGAACTGCGCGCGCCCGACATCATCGTGCGTAACGAGAAGCGCATGCTGCAGGAAGCCGTCGACGCGCTGTTCGACAACGGCCGCCGCGGCCGCGTGATCACCGGTGCGAACAAGCGTCCGCTCAAGTCGCTCAGCGACATGCTCAAGGGCAAGCAGGGCCGGTTCCGTCAGAACCTGCTCGGCAAGCGTGTCGACTATTCGGGTCGTTCGGTGATCGTGACCGGTCCCGAGCTCAAGCTGCACCAGTGCGGCCTGCCGAAGAAGATGGCGCTCGAGCTGTTCAAGCCGTTCATCTACGCCCGCCTCGACGCCAAAGGTCTCTCGATGACCCTCAAGCAGGCGAAGAAGTGGGTCGAGAAGGAGCGCAAGGAAGTCTGGGACATCCTGGATGAAGTCATCCGCGAGCACCCGGTCCTCCTGAACCGCGCGCCGACGCTTCACCGCCTGGGCATCCAGGCGTTCGAGCCGGTGCTGATCGAAGGCAAGGCGATCCAGCTCCACCCGCTGGTCTGCGCCGCGTTCAACGCCGACTTCGACGGCGACCAGATGGCCGTGCACGTCCCGCTTTCGCTGGAAGCCCAGCTCGAAGCGCGCGTGCTGATGATGTCGACCAACAACATCCTCTCGCCGGCCAACGGCAAGCCGATCATCGTGCCCTCGCAGGACATGGTGCTGGGCCTTTACTACCTGTCGATGGACCGCGACGGGGAGCCGGGCGAAGGCCGCCTGCTGTCCGACATGGCCGAAGTGCACCAGGCGCTCCACGTTGGCGCGGTCACGCTCCACTCGAAGATCGTCAGCCGCGTTCCGCAGGCGGACGAGGACGGCAACGTCGTCATCAAGCGCTTCGAGACCACCCCGGGCCGCATGCTGATCGGCGAATGCCTGCCGAAGAACCACAAGGTTCCCTTCGACATCGTCAACCGTCTCCTCACCAAGAAGGAGATCGGCGACGTCATCGACCAGGTCTATCGCCACACGGGGCAGAAGGACACGGTGCTGTTCGCGGACGCGATCATGGCGCTCGGCTTCCGCCACGCGTGCAAGGCGGGCATCTCGTTCGGCAAGGACGACATGATCATCCCGCACGAGAAGGTGAAGCTGGTCGACGAAACGAAGGCGCTCGTCGCCGACTACGAGCAGCAGTACCAGGACGGCCTGATCACCCAGCAGGAAAAGTACAACAAGGTGATCGACGCCTGGAGCCGCTGCGGCGACCAGGTGGCCGACGCGATGATGGACAAGATCAAGTCGCGTACGAAGGACGATGACGGCCGCGAGACCCAGATCAACTCGATCTACATGATGAGCCACTCCGGCGCGCGTGGTTCGCCGGCGCAGATGAAGCAGCTCGCCGGCATGCGCGGGCTGATGGCCAAGCCGTCGGGCGAGATCATCGAACAGCCGATCATCTCGAACTTCAAGGAAGGCCTCACCGTTCTCGAGTACTTCAACTCGACCCACGGCGCCCGCAAGGGTCTGGCCGACACCGCGCTCAAGACGGCGAACTCGGGTTACCTGACCCGCCGTCTGGTCGACGTGTCGCAGGACTGCGTGATCGTCGAGGACGACTGCAAGACCGAGAACGCGCTGGAGATGCGTGCGATCGTCCAGGGCGGTTCGGTGATCGCCTCGCTCGGCGAGCGCATCCTTGGCCGCACGACCGCCGAGGACCTGGTCAACGCCAAGACCGGCGAAGTCATCGTCAAGGCGGGCACGTTGCTCGACGAGCCGATGGTGAAGGCGATCGAGGACGCCGAAGTGCAGGTGGCGAAGATCCGTTCGCCCTTGGTCTGCGAGGCCGAACAGGGCGTCTGCGGCACCTGCTACGGGCGCGATCTCGCGCGCGGCACGCCGGTCAACATCGGCGAGGCCGTGGGCGTCATTGCGGCGCAGTCGATCGGCGAGCCGGGCACCCAGCTCACCATGCGGACCTTCCACATTGGCGGCGCGGCGCAGCTCAACGAGACGAGCCACCTCGAAGCGGTGTCGGACGGCAAGGTCGTCTATCGCGACATGCCGACCATCACCGACAAGAAGGGCCGTATCCTCAGCCTCGCCCGCAACGGCGAACTGGCGGTGATCGACGCCGAAGGGCGCGAGCGCGAGATCCACAAGGTCCCCTACGGCACCGTGCTGATGCACAAGGACGGCGCCAAGGTGAAGGAAGGCGAACGCCTGGCCGAATGGGATCCGTTCACCCTGCCGATCATCACAGAGCAGTCGGGTGTGGTGCGCTATCAGGATCTGGTCGACGGCCAGACGATGGAAGAGCGTGTGGACGAAGCCACCGGCATCGCCCAGCGCGTCGTCACGGAGCTTCGCTCCAGCAGCCGCAAGAAGGACGAACTGCGTCCGCGCCTCACCCTGCTGGGCGAGGAAGGCGGCAAGAAGGGCGAGGAAACCGAGGCGGCACGCTACATGCTGGCCCCGGGCACCACGCTCTCGGTCGAGGACGGTCAGCGGATCGAGGCCGGCGACATTCTCGCCCGTGCTTCGCGTGAAGCGGCCAAGACGCGCGATATCACCGGCGGTCTGCCGCGGGTGGCGGAGCTGTTCGAGGCGCGCGTGCCCAAGGACAACGCGATCATCGCCAAGATTTCGGGCAAGATCGAATTCGTCCGCGAGTACAAGGCCAAGCGCAAGATCGCGATCGTGCCGGAGGAAGGGGAGGCGGTCGAGTACCTGATCCCCAAGACCAAGGTGATCGACGTTCAGGAAGGCGACTTCGTCAAGAAGGGCGATACGCTGATCTCGGGCAGCCCGAACCCGCACGACATCCTCGAGGTTCTCGGGGTCGAGGCGCTCGCCGAGTACCTCGTCAGCGAGATCCAGGAAGTCTACCGGCTCCAGGGCGTGAAGATCAACGACAAGCACATCGAGGTGATCGTTCGCCAGATGCTGCAGAAGGTCGAGATCACCGACGGTGGCGATACCACGCTGCTGCCGGGCGAGCAGGTGGACTTCGAGGAGATGAACGAGGTCAACAGCAGGCTCGCCAAGAGCAAGAAGCCTGCCGAGGGCACGCCGATCCTGCTTGGGATCACCAAGGCGAGCCTGCAGACGCGCAGCTTCATCTCGGCCGCTTCGTTCCAGGAAACCACCCGCGTGCTCACCCAGGCGGCGGTTGAGGGGAAGAAGGACACGCTGATCGGTCTCAAGGAGAACGTGATCGTGGGCCGTCTCATCCCCGCCGGCACCGGCGCGGCGATGAACCGCGTTCGCATCACCGCCTCCAGCCGCGACGCCGCTCTGCGTGCGCAGTGGAAGAAGCAGCAGGAAGCGCTCGTCGCGGCGCAGACGGCTGCCGAAGAGCACGAAGCGGAGCTCGCCCAAGGCCCCGAGGCGGCGATCGGCGACGATCCGCTGGCGCGGGTGGAAGGCGAGACGCACGGCACCGACGCGGATGCGGGCGAATACCTGCAGCAGTCGGACGAAGGCGGAGCGACCCAGACCGCCGACGAGGAATAAGCTAAACCTCGTCCCAAGCGACACGAAGCCCCGCCGGAGCGATCCGGCGGGGCTTTTTCGTGCGCGCGATCGGGGCTAGCCTGGAGCGGTTTCGCACTCGCACGGGAGAACTCCGGACATGCGCCGAATGCTGACCATCCTCGCCGCTTCCGCCGCACTGGCGGCCTGTCAGCAAGCAGACGAGGTTGCCGCGCCAGCCACGCCTGCCTCCGATAGCGGCGCGGCGGCGACGCCCACGGGCGCTCCGGACAGCAACCCGCCGGCACCCGCGGCGAATGCGCCGGCCTCGCTGGTCGGCGAATACCGCGTCGCCGGGATCGACGGCACAGAGGTTGGCGGGCAGATCGGCATCGCCCTGTCGATCACCGAAGAGAGCATCTTCTACGATCCGCGCTGCGCGGGCCTCGAGTGGACGTACACTTACGAGAATGGCGCATTGACCACGGAGCGACCGGCGGATGCGCCCGTTTGCGAAATCGCGGTTCATCCGGAGAAGCAGCGGCTCGCGGCCGCGCTCGATGCGGTGGCGCAGGCGGAACGGACGCCCTCCAACGGGATCGAGCTGACGGGCGGCGGGCACAGCGTCACCCTGTTCTCGCAATAGGCGCGCGGCTCGGCTATCGGGCCGGGCATGACCGTGACCACCCGCTTCGCCCCGTCGCCCACGGGGCGCCTACATGTCGGCAATATCCGCACCGCGCTGCACAACTGGATGCATGCGCGCAAGGCCGGCGGCCGTTTCCTGCTGCGGATCGACGATACCGACGCCGAGCGCAGTCGGGAGGAATACGTTGACGCGATCCGCGCCGATCTCGCCTGGCTCGGGCTCGATCCCGATGAGGAGGAGCGGCAGTCCGCGCGACTCGACCGCTACGAAGCTGCGTTCGAGCGGTTGCGCGCGGCGGGCCGGGTCTATCGCTGCTACGAAACCGCGCAAGAGCTCGATCTCAAGCGCAAGATCCTCCTCGGGCGCGGGTTGCCGCCGGTCTATGACCGCGCGGCGCTGGCGCTGACCGAGGACGACCACGCGGCCAAGGCGACGGCAGGGATCGCGCCGCACTGGCGCTTCCTGCTCGACCACGGCGAGCCGATCGCCTGGGACGACGGCATTCGGGGCCCGCAGAAGTTCGACCCGGCGCAGCTTTCCGATCCCGTGGTGCGCCGCGCCGACGGGTCATGGCTCTACATGTTGCCGAGCGCGGTCGACGATCTCGACATGGGGGTGACCGACGTTCTGCGCGGTGAGGATCACGTTTCAAACACGGCCGTCCAGATCCAGATGTTCAGCGCGCTCGCCGCTTCCGGCGACGGACAGCCGATGCCGCGCTTCGCGCACGAGGCCCTGCTGGTCGGCAGCGAGGGCAAGCTGTCGAAGCGGCTGGGCTCGCTCGGCTGCGACGCCTTTCGCGAGCGGGGGATCGAGCCGGAGGCGCTCGTCGCGCTGCTCGCGCGGATCGGCACCTCGCTATCGGTCGAGCCGATTGCCGACCGTAGCGTGCTGGTCGAGAGCTTCGAGCTCGCGACCTTCGGCCGGGCACCGGCGAAGTTCGACGAGGCCGAGCTCGAGCGGATCAACACCGCGATCGTTCACCAACTCGAATACGACGCGGTCGTGGATCGCTTGCCGCAAGGCATGGACGCTGCGGGCTGGCACGCCGTCAGGCCCAATCTCGCGACTGTGGGCGATGCGGGCGAATGGTGGCGGCTTGTAACGGGGCCGATCGCGCAGCCGGAATTTTCGGACGACGACCGCGCCTATCTCGCCGAAGCGGCGCGGCTGCTCACATGGAGCGAGGACCCGTGGCAGGCGCTGACTGGCGGGCTGAAGCAGGCGACTGGGCGCAAGGGCAAGGCGCTGTTCCTGCCCCTGCGCCAGGCGCTGACGGGCATGGACCACGGGCCGGACATGGCGGAATTGCTGCCGCTGATCGGTGAGGCCGAGGCGCGCGCAAGACTGGAACGAGCGGCTAAGGCGTAGCCGCCGGCCATCGACCGGCGGAGCGCGCCTACTTCCCGTGTTTCTCCAGCTCGTTGCCGACCAGCGTCACGACGTGGAGCAGGTTGGTCGACCCGGGGGTTCCGAACGGCACGCCGGCGAGCGCGATCAGCTTGCTGCCCGCATGACCGAAGCCGTGGCGCAGCGCCATGCGCTTGCCCTTGGCGATCATCTCCTCGAAGCTGCCGATGTCCTTCGTGACGACGGCGTGCGCGCCCCACAGCAGGGCGACGCGGCGGGCCGTGGCCATCGATGGCGTCAGCACCAGCATCGGCACACTGGGCCGTTCGCGTGCGACGCGCCGCGCGGTCGAGCCAGTGCCGGTGAAGACCGTGACCGCCTCGATCGCGACCGTGTCGGCAATGGTCATGCAGGCATGGGCCAGCGCATCGGCCGTGGTGCGGTCGGGCGGCGTTTCGAGGAAGCGCACGCGCTCGATATAGGCATCATCGCGCTCCACCTGGATCGCGATCTTGTCCATGATCGTCACCGCTTCCTCGGGCCATTCGCCCGCGGCGGTCTCGGCACTGAGCATGACCGCGTCGGCGCCGTCGTAGACTGCGTTGGCGACGTCCGAGACCTCGGCGCGGGTCGGGGCAGGGCTCTCGATCATCGATTCGAGCATTTGCGTCGCGACGATCACCGGCTTGCCCGCAGTGCGAGCCTTGTTGACGATCTTCTTCTGCAGCGGCGGCACTTCCTGCGGTTCGAGCTCGACGCCGAGATCGCCGCGCGCGACCATGATCCCGTCCGACAGCTCGATGATTTCGTCCAGTCGCCGCACCGCCATCGGCTTTTCGATCTTGGCGCAGAGCGAGGGGCCCTGGGTCCCCGGGCCGCCCATCAACTTGCGCGCCTCGGCAAGGTCCTCCGGCCGCTGGACGAACGAGAGGCCGATCCAGTCGGCGCCCTGTTCGACGGCGAAGGCGAGATCCCGGCGATCCTTCTCGGTCAGCGCGGGGATCGGGATTTCGGCATCCGGCACATTGACGCCCTTGCGGTTCGAGATCACTCCGCCGACTTCCGCCGAACAGAGGATTTCGTTCTCGTCGGCCTCGATCACGCGCAGGCGGATCTTGCCGTCGTTGATCAGCAGCCGCTGGCCCTTGCCTAGCAGGCCGAACAGCTCGGGGTGCGGCAGGTGGACACGAGTCTCGTCGCCCGGTTCGGGATTGCGGTCGAGCGTGAAGTGGCCGGAATGGCGGATCACCGCCTGGCCGTTCTTGAACTCGCCGACCCGCAGCTTGGGGCCCTGCAGGTCGCAGAACACGGCGATGGGGCGGGCGAACTCCTTCTCCAGCGCGCGAATGGCGCGGATCGTCTCCGCGTGGGTTGCATGGTCGCCATGGCTCATGTTGACGCGAAAGGCGTCAGCCCCTGCCTTGAACAGCCGTCGCAGCATGTCGGGTTCGCGGCTTGCGGGGCCGGTGGTGGCGAGAATCTTGACCTTGCGGGCGCGCGGATCGAGCTTTTGCATGGATGCTGCGCTACGCCAGAGGCGCGGGGCAAGACAAGGGAAAGCGCGGCCGTGGATACGAATGCGACCGCCGGCACGCGCGTGCCAGCGTCACTCCGGCCGGTCGCACGTCGCGCCCGCGCGCGCGGCCACCGCTATGGCGGGGTCGTCGGCAATCACCCCGTCGACACCTGCTCTGGCCAGCAGAGCCCATAGCTTCTCGGGGCAACCGCGCGCGCCTTCGCCTGCTCCCCGGCGTAGTTGCGGTGGAAGGAAGGTGTTCTCCTTGCGAAGCGTCCAGGCATGCACCTTCAGTCCCGCGGCATGGGCGG
Source organism: Pelagerythrobacter sp. Soil_C_18 (assembly GCF_057657235.1). Lineage (NCBI taxonomy): Bacteria > Pseudomonadati > Pseudomonadota > Alphaproteobacteria > Sphingomonadales > Erythrobacteraceae > Pelagerythrobacter > Pelagerythrobacter sp. Soil_C_18. Next base: position 947,467 of record NZ_JBDGIU010000001.1, on the reverse strand, counting down.
CGGTGACCAGCCCGCTGGGCGTGCCGTCTTCCTCCAGCAGGAGCCTTATGTCCGCGCTTACCCCGTCGGCATATTCGGCGATCTGCGCCGTACCATCCATGGTGACCATCGCGCTGTAGCGCATGTCAGGTTTGTCCGCCGGTCCGCCTTCGGCTCCGACGAGCTGCACCAGCTTATAATCGCTGCGCGCGTCGAGGCGCCGGAGAGGGGCGATCTCGAAGCTCTGGATGAAGATCGGATCGTCGGCGCTGATCCCTGCCGCATCGAGGTCGCGCAGCAGCAGGTCCACCGTGTCGATCCCCTCGCTCTGCAGCAGGAAATGCGGATGCTTGAGCTCGGGGTAGAGGCCGATCCGGCGGCCGGTCTCCGCCTCCTTCGCCTTCACCAGCGCGGCGATCTCGGCGAAGGTCGGGACCTGGTAGAGCCCGTCGAACAGCGCGCCGGTCGGGCGCAGGCTCGGCAGCCGCTCCTTGGCGCGCAGGGTACGCAGTTCGGCGAGCGTGAAATCCTCGACGAACCAGCCGGTCACCTGGTGCCCGTCGATCGTCTTGGTCCGCCGGCGATCGGCGAATTCCGGATGGTCGGTCACGTCGGTCGTGCCGGAGATCTCGTTCTCGTGCCGGGCGACGAGCACGAGGTCCTTCGTCGCGACGAGATCGGGCTCGATATAGTCCGCGCCCTGATCGATCGCCCGTTCGTAAGCCGCAAGCGTGTGCTCGGGCCGCTCTCCGCTCGCGCCGCGGTGGGCGATGACGAGCACCTCCGAAGGTGCTTCCTGCGCCGCGGCAGGTGCCACCAACGCGAGCACGGTCAGCGCGCTCAGGATAAGGCTGCGGCCCATTCGTCCTCCTTGAACCCCACGAGCAGACCGCCCGGATACTCGACAATCGGCCGCTTGATCATGCTCGGGTGCTGTTGCAGCAGCGTTACGGCCTTGGCCTCGTCGATATCCACCTTCTCGGCGTCGGAGAGCTTGCGGAAGGTCGTCCCGCGCCGGTTGAGCACCGTGTCCACGCCCTCGGCCGCGATCCACGTGCGGAGCCGCTCAGGGTCGGCGCCTTCCTTCTTGTAGTCGTGGAACGCGTAGTCGACGCCGCGCGCGTCGAGCCACTGGCGGGCTTTCTTGACCGTGTCGCAATTGGGAATGCCGTAGACTTCGATGTTCATGCGGCTTCCTTGCTTTCGAAGCGGTGGATGCGCGGTGCGTCGCAGGCGAACAGCGTATAGCTCTCGTAGAACTCGTTGCGGCCGCGGTTCTGGACCACGCGGTGCTCGGCCACCCGGCCCCAGGCGCGGGCGGAGGCTTCGTCTTCCCACTCCGATAGCGCGATCACCTCGCCATCCTCGCTGGTGTAGCTCTTGAACGAGAGGAAGCCGCGTTGCGCCTGAGCCAGCTCGAGCATGCGGCTGGCTTCGGCGTCGTAGACGGGATAGTCGATATCGGCTCGTTTGCGGTTACGGAATACAACCAGAAACATCAGGGTCCTTTCAGGTGTGCATCGGCGATGGCAACGGCGAGGGCATCGGCCGCATCCGGCCCGGCGATCGCTGCACCGGGCAACAGAATCTTGAGCATGGCCTGGACCTGCCTCTTCTCGGCGCCGCCGGTGCCCACGACCGCCTTCTTGACCAGCCGCGCGGCATGCTCGCGCACGTTGAGCCCCGCGGCGCCGCAGGCGGCGAGCACGGCGCCGCGGGCCTGCGCCAACTTAAGCGTCGACTGCGGGTTCTTGTTGGCGAAGACTTCCTCGGCCGCGGCGCGGTCCGGGCCGTGCCGCGCGATCACTTCGGAAACGGCCGAGTGCAGCGCCGCCAGCCGCTCGGGCATGGGCGCCTTGGCATCGGTCGGGATCTGGCCATTCGCGACATGCGACAGCCGCGCGCCTTCCGCCCGCACCAGGCCCCAGCCGGTACAACTGAGCGAAGGGTCGAGGCCGAGGATCAGCATAAACCCTCCCCGTCACCGGGAGGGGGACCATCCGCAGGATGGTGGAGGGGCAGGTCGTCGGGTTCCGGACCGACAAGGGAAAGAGTAAAGGCGAGTGCCCCTCCACCATCGCCTGCGGCGATGGTCCCCCTCCCCGGCCCGGGGAGGATCAGGAGAGCTTCTCCATCACCGCGTCGGGAATCTCGTAGTTGCCCCACACAGTCTGCACGTCGTCGTCGTCGTCGAGCGCGTCGACCAGCTTGAGCAGCGTGCCGGCCGCGCCTTCGTCCATCTCGACGGTGATGTTCGGCTTCCACGCCAGCTTGACGCTTTCCGCCTCGCCGAGCGATTTCTCGAGCGCGCCGGCGACTTCGTGCAGCGCTTCCATCTCGGTCCAGATCGCATGGCCGCTCTCGTCGCTCTCTACGTCGTCGGCGCCCGCCTCGATCGCGGCTTCGAGCACTTCCTCGTCGTCGCCCGCGCTTGCCGGATATTCGATCAGGCCCTTGCGCTCGAACCCGTGCGCGACCGAACCCTCGGTGCCGAGATTGCCGCCGTTCTTGGAGAAGGCGGTGCGGACGGCGGTGGCGGTGCGATTGCGGTTGTCGGTCAGCGCCTCGACGATCAGTGCGACCCCGCCCGGGCCGTAGCCTTCGTAGCGGACCTCCTCGTAGTTGTCCTCGTCCCCGCCGCTCGCCTTGTCGATTGCGCGCTGGATGTTGTCCTTGGGCATCGACTGCGCCTTGGCGTTGTTGATCGCCAGCCGCAGCCGCGGGTTCATATCGGGATCCGCCGCGCCCATCTTCGCCGCGACGGTAATCTCGCGGCTGAGCTTGGAGAAGAGGTTGGAGCGCTTCTTATCCTGCGCCCCCTTGCGGTGCATGATGTTCTTGAATTTGGAATGGCCTGCCATGGTAACCCCGGAATTTTGGTCTGCATGAGGCCCAGCGGTGCGGGCCGCATTGTGACGCGCTCCTAGCGAAGCCGCGCCGGGCGGGCAATCGGGGGCTGCGCGGCTTTCTAGGGCGCTATGTCGAAGTGCAGCACTTCCTCGCGTGTGCCGAGCTTGTCGTAGAGCGCGATCGCGGGCTCGTCCTCGGGCTGGGTGTCGGCCTGGACGTAGATGACCCAGACGCCGGCCTCGCGCGCGATCCGCCGCGTCTCTTCGATCAGCGCGGTGGCGACGCCGCGGCGACGCCAGTTTTCGGCGACGGCGAGGTCGTAGATGTAGAGTTCGCTGCGCGCTTGCTCGAACTTGGGCAGGACGTACCCGGCGATCGCGCCGATGATCTCGCCGTTCGCCTCGGCCAGCAGCAGGACGGTATCGGGCCGGGCCAGCAGCGTTTCGGCATAGGCGTCGTCCGGCGGATGCGCGGCGTAGCTCTCCCGGTCGTCGAAGACCTCGCCGAACAGCCGGTTCATCGCGCGGAAGCGCGTCAGGTCGCCCGGGCCGATCCGCGCGACCGAGAAATCGCGGTCCGTGCTCAGATGCGCACCGCGGTGCCGCTGGCGGAGACCATCAGCATCGAACCCGTGTCGCCGATTACCTCGTAGTCGAGATCGACCCCGACCACTGCATTCCCGCCGAGCGAGCCGCATTCGGCCTGCAGTTCTTCGATCGCCTGCTCGCGCGCATCGCGCAGGATGCGCTCGTAGCTGCCAGAGCGGCCGCCGACGATGTCGCGGATGTTGGCGAAGAGATCGCGGAACAGGTTCGCGCCGACGATCACTTCGCCAGTGACGATGCCGAGGTACTCCTGAATCGGTCGCCCCTCGATGGCGTGCGTGGTGGTGACGACGATGCCGCGCGCATCCTTCCAGGGTCCTGCCACTCGATTGTCCTCAGCCGTTGACGATGATCCCGCCGTTGGGGTGCAGGACCTGCCCGGACATATAGGACGAATCCTCGCAGGCAAGAAACAGGAACGCGGGTGCGACCTCGTTTGGCTGGCCCGGCCGGCCCATCGGTGTGTCCTCGCCGAAATGCTCGATCTTCTCCGGCGGAGCGCCGCCGCAAGGATTGAGCGGGGTCCAGATCGGCCCGGGCGCGACCGCGTTGACGCGGATGCCGTCCTTGATCAGATTCTCGCTCAACGAACGGGTGAAGGCGGTGATCGCGCCTTTTGTCGCCGAATAGTCGAGCAGCCCGCCAGAGCCCTTGTACATCGTTACGCTGGTGCAGTTGACGATCGCCGCTCCCTTGGTGAGATGCGGCCGCGCCGCCTGGACGAGGTAGAACATCGAGAAGATGTTGGTCTGGAACGTGCGTTGGAGCTGCTCGGCGGTGATCTCGGTCACCTCCTTGTCGGGATGCTGCTCGCCGGCGTTGTTGACCAGCACGTCGAGCCGGCCCCACTTGTCGATGACTTTGTCGACCAGCGCCTTGCAGACCTTCGGATCGCCGAGATCGCCGCGGTGGAAGAGGCCCTCGGTGCCCTCGCGCTCGATCGCCTCGATCGTGACGCGCGCGTCGTCGTCTTCCTCGAGGTAGGCGATCGCGACTTTCGCGCCCTCGCGCGCGAACAATACGGCGGTGGCGCGACCGATGCCGCTGTCGCCGCCGGTGACGATCGCCACTTTGCCCTTGAGCCGGGCGGATCCGCGATAGCGCGGCTCCCACTCGGGCTTGTCGTCCATCGCGGTCTCATGGCCGGGCAGTTTCGGGTCTTCGTTCGTCTCCTCGACGAACGCCTTGTCGACGGTTTCGGTCGTGTCGCTCATCGTTTGCTCCGTGAATCGGTGTTCACGAGAGCAATCGACGGGAGCGTGGCGTCGTTCCCCGCTCCGCCGCGGCCGCGGATCAGCCCAGCCCGAGCGCCGCCTTGTAGGTGTCGAGCACCATTTCCATTTCCGCGCGGTCGTCGGGCTTCATTTTCCGGAGGCGGACGATCTGGCGCATGATCTTGACGTCGTAGCCGACCGCCTTCGCCTCAGCATAGACGTCGCGGATGTCGTCCGCGATGCCCTTTTTCTCTTCCTCGAGGCGTTCGATGCGCTCGATCAGCAGGCGCAGGCGGTCGTCGGTGGCTTCGGCCATGTCTTGAACTCCGGATGATGTGAGAATCGGTTGACGCGCTCGATAGCCAGCCCGTTCGTGCCGGTGAACCCGCGGCGCGAGTTTTCCCCTTCTCTTCGCGAAAGCGTCAGGCGCGTGTGGCGGTGACGACATAGTTGAGCGCGAGATCGCCCGACAGGTGCAGGCCCTTGCCAGGCGAGAAGCCTATCCCCAGCGGCTCGCCCATCACGAGGCCGGCGTCGGCGAGCAGGCCGCGCAGTTCCTCGGGTGTGACGAAATCATCCCAGTGGTGCGTGCCCTTCGGGATCGCGCCGAAGGCTTCGGCTGCGCGCACGAGGAGGAGCTGCGACTGCGGCGTCCGGTTGGGCGTGGACAGGATCAGCAGCCCGCCCGGGGCAAGACGCTCGGCGAGAGCGGCCACGAAGGCGTGTTGGTCGGCGACGTGTTCGATCACTTCCATGCAGGTGACGAGATCGAACGTGCCGATATCGAGCGCGGCGATCTCGCCCGCCATGTAGCGGATGTCGAGGCCCGCCCCTTCGGCGTGCTGCGCGGCCGCCGCCGTGTTCTCCGGCGCGGCGTCGACACCGGTCACATCGGCGCCGAGTCGCGCGAGCGGTTCGCACAGCAGGCCCGCGCCGCAGCCGACGTCGAGCGCGCTCCTGCCCGCGAGCGGCCGCAGGCTCTCGGGATCGGTGTCCCAGTGCGCGTCGGTCGCCGTGCGCACGAACGCGAGCCGCACGGGGTTGAGCCGGTGCAGCATGGCCGAGGAGCCTTTCGGATCCCACCAGTCGCGCGCCAGACTGCCGAAATGGGCCGCTTCCTCGGGGCGGATGGTTTGCCCACCTGAAGAATTGGTTTCGCCCGATATTGTTGCATCGACCATGCGCCCTCCCTAACAGCGCGCACAGACCGGCACCAGCGCCCGCCATGAAACGGGCACAATGCAGGGGAGGCACGGACTTGGCGCGTATCGTGATGAAATTCGGCGGCACTTCGATGGCCGGGACCGAACGCATCAGGCGCGTGGCCAATATCGTGCGCAAGCAGCAGGCTGCCGGGCATGAGGTTGCCGTCGTCGTCTCCGCCATGGCGGGGGAGACGGACCGGCTGGTCAACTTCTGCCGCGAGGCGAACGCGCTCTACGATCCCGCCGAATACGACGTCGTCGTCGCCAGTGGGGAGCAGGTGACGAGCGGGCTGCTGGCGCTGACGCTCCAGTCGCTCGGCTGCAAGGCGCGCAGCTGGCTCGGCTGGCAACTTCCGGTGCGCACCGTCGAGGCGCACGCCAAGGCGCGAATCGAGGCGATCGATTCGGATGCGCTGATCGCCTCGATGCAGGCGGGCGAGATCGCGGTCATCCCCGGTTTCCAGGGCCTGGGCGCAGACGGCAGGGTGACCACGCTCGGCCGCGGAGGCTCGGATACCTCGGCCGTGGCGGTCGCCGCGGCGATTGGCGCGGACCGCTGCGACATCTACACCGATGTCGACGGGGTCTACACCACCGACCCGCGCATCGTGGCCAAGGCGCGCAAGCTCAAGGCGGTGACTTACGAGGAAATGCTCGAGCTCGCGAGCGTGGGTGCGAAAGTGCTGCAGACCCGTTCGGTCGGGCTCGCGATGAAGGAAGAGGTGCGCGTACAGGTGCTCTCCAGCTTCATCGGCGACGATGCGGCTCCTGCCGACGACCTTCCCGGTACGATGATCGTGTCGGAAGAGGAAATGAACGAACTAGTGGAGAAGGGCGATATGGAACGCCAGCTCGTCACCGGAATCGCGCACGACAAGAACGAAGCCAAGGTGATCCTCACCCGCGTACCCGACAAGCCGGGTGCGGTGGCGCATATCTTCGAGCCGCTCGCGCAGGCGAGCATCAACGTCGACATGATCATCCAGAACGTCGGGCGCGACAAGGGAGAGACCGACGTGACCTTCACCGTGCCGCAGGCCGATCTCGCGCGGGCGCAGGCTCTTCTCGAAGACCGTCGTCCCGACATCGGTTTCAACCGCATCATCACCGATAGCAAGATCGCCAAGATCTCGGTCGTGGGCGTCGGCATGAAGAGCCACGCCGGCGTCGCCGCGACGATGTTCAAGTCGCTCGCCGAGCGCGGAATCAATATCCAGGCTATTTCGACCAGCGAGATCAAGGTCTCGGTCATGATTGACGAGGACGAGACCGAGCTTGCCGTGCGCGTGCTGCACACCGCCTACGGCCTCGATGCGAACGACGAAGCTGCCTGACAGGGCAGTTAGGCGCGGCAGGTCGCCGGGCTAACGATTCCTTAACCGGCAGCGCCGACTCCTTTCGCGAAAGGAGTGGCAAGTATGGTGATCGCGGCACATCTGGAGCCGAATAAAAACAAGGAGCGGCGCGGCGCGCCGCGCCGGACATTGCGATTCGAAACGGTCGGAGGGCGCGAATCGGGCGACGTTCTGCCGGTCCGGGTGCACAACGCCTCGTCCACCGGTCTGCTGCTCGAATGCGACGCCGAACTTTCCATAGACGAGGGGATCGACATCGATTTCCCGCACGCCGGAGTGACCCCCGCCCGCGTCGTCTGGGCGAGCGGTACGCTCTACGGCTGCCGCTTCGACCGTCCGATCTCTCCCGGCACCCTCGCCGCCGCGGAACTGCGCAGTGATGCGGGTCTGAAACTGGAACACGCACATGCATCCGCGCCCGAATCCTTCGGCAGCCGGCTGCAGCGTCTGCGCAAGGAACGCGGGCTCACGCTCGCACAGCTCGGCGAACGTCTCGACGTTAGCAAGCCGACGGTCTGGGCTTGGGAGAAGGGCAAGGCGCGCCCGATAGAGAGCCGGATCGCTGCGATCGCCGACGTCCTGGGCGTATCCGAGGAGGAACTGGCCGACGTGCACGACAACACCGAGGCCCGCGAAGTGCTCGCACGCAGCCGGGAGGTCATCGCCCGCGCCTTCGGAACCGAACCGGCAAAGATTAGGATCATGATCGAATTATAAGAGCGATTTTGCAAAATATTGTCGCAACATGCGAAATGACTCCCGCAAATTCATCGGCTTGGTTAATATCTCCCTAAGTCGATTCGCAAGTTAATCAAGTTATACAACTCGTATAACAAAGATGATGGGCGCAATTTACGCAGGGACTTCTCTCCCGGTATTGTTCTACATCATTTGTGGATCGGCGTAGGCGGGGCAAAGGTCGGGGCGTTATCGCATGGTAGAAGACTTCACCCTTCATGAAGGGGCGGCGTTGTACGACTTGGTTGCGGAGGGCGGCCGCGACATTGTCGTGAAAGTCGACCGCGAAGGTTTCGTGGTTCACGCCTCCGCAGCGATCGGGCAGCTCGGCTTCGCCATCCCCGATATGCTCATCATGCCGCATCTCGCCGACCTCGCCGAACCGAGCCAGGCCGAGAAGCTGCGCGCCTTCCTTGAGGTTATCATGCGCGGCGGATCGGCGACCGGTTGGTTCGAGTTCGCCGCTCATATGGCCGACGGCAGCACGAACTGGTTCACGCTCCAGCTCCGTCCGCTGCTGGCCGGCGATGGCCAAGCCTATGGTGCAATCGGCATCATGCGCTCGATCGAGGAGCGGCGCGCGCTGGAGGAGCGGCTGTTTGCCGCGACGCTGACCGACCCCCTCACCGGGCTCGCCAATCGCCGCGCCTTCCAAGTGATGCTGCGTCACCTCGTTCGCCGGGGGCAGGGCGGCACGCTGGCGCTGTTCGACATCGACCATTTCCGCGCGATCAACCTGCGGCACGGCGCGAGCGCCGGCGATCGCGTGCTCGTCGCTTTCGCCGATTTCCTGCTCGGCAGGCTGCGGCACGAGCATATCGTGGCGCGGATCGGCGGCGAGAGCTTCGGTGTTCTCTTGCCCGATCACGATCTGGCCGCGGCGCGCGGGGTCACCGCAGCGGTGCTCACGGCGCTTGCGGAGGCATCACCGCCGCGCCCGTCGGACGAACCGCGCCTGTCGACCAGCGTCGGACTGGCGGCGTTGCGCGTGTCCGCCGACGACACGCTGCGGCGCGCGGAGCTTGCCTTGCTGGCCGCCAAGGGGCGCGGCCGGGGCCGGATCGAAACCGACGAAGACCTGCCCGACCGCGGCCGCCTGCGCGCCTGACACTGTCGGTCTTGGCCCCGCCGGCCCATTGCCGCTAAGAGCGGCGCATGGCTTTCACTGCGAAGATTCTCCTCCTCGGATCGGGCGAGCTCGGGCGCGAGTTCACGATCTCGGCCAAACGGCTCGGCGCCTATGTCGTCGCCTGCGACGCCTACGACAACGCGCCCGCAATGCAGCTTGCCGACGCGCGCGAGGTCTTCTCGATGCTCGACGGCGCGGCGCTGCGCGCGGCGGTGGAGAAGCACCGGCCCGACTATGTCGTGCCGGAGATCGAGGCGATCCGCACGGAGACGCTGATCGAGCTGGAGGCCGAGGGCTTCCATGTGGTCCCCTCCGCGCGCGCGACCCAGCTCACCATGAACCGCGACCGCATCCGCGATGCCGCGGCGGAGGAGCTCGGGCTCGCGACGTCTCGCTACCGCTATGCCGAATCGCTTTCCGAAGTGCACGCGGGCGCGGCCCATGCCGGTTTTCCCTGCGTGATCAAGCCGGTCATGTCGTCGTCCGGCAAGGGCCAGAGCAGGGTCGAGGATGCGGCGGGGCTCGAAGCTGCGTGGGAATACGCGGTCGCCAACATGCGCGGCGATCGGCGGCGGGTGATCGTCGAGGAATTCGTCGATTTCGACTACGAGATCACGCTCCTGACCGTGCGGACGAAGGACGGCGTGCTGTTCTGCCCGCCGATCGGCCATCGGCAGGAGCGCGGCGACTACATGGAAAGTTGGCAGCCGATCGCGATGTCCGAGACCGCGCTGGCGTCCGCGCAGGACATGGCCGCGAAAGTAGTCGACGATCTCGGCGGCTACGGCATTTTCGGGGTGGAGTTCTTCGTGCGCGGGGAGGAGGTGATCTTCTCGGAGCTCAGCCCGCGCCCGCACGATACCGGCATGGTCACGCTGGTGGGCCAGAACCTCAGCGAGTTCGACTTGCACGCCCGCGCGATCATGGGGCTGCCGATCCCGGCGCCGATCCGCGCACGGCCTTCAGCGAGCGCGGTGATCCTGGCCGACCGGGACAGCGACGCGCTCAGTTACGACGGACTGGCCGAGGCGCTGGCGGTGCCGGGGGGCACGGTCGACCTGCGGATCTTCGCCAAGCCGACTTCGCGCCCTTACCGCCGCATGGGCGTCGCGCTGGCGAGCGCGGGCGACACCGATGCCGCACGCCGCGTCGCGGCCGAAGCGGCGGGCAGGGTGAAGATCAAGTACGGCTGAGCGGGCGGAGCGCTGCGGCCCCGCCCGTCTGCCATCACTCTCCGGCGAGTTCCTTCACCAGCGCGGGCGCGGGATAGATCGTCTCGAGCGCTTCCTGCACCGCCGCCGTAGAGACCGCCACGGTGCGGTTGAGCGTGCCGTCGTAGCCGTAGTTGCCGCCCAGCGAGTGGATGTTGCCGTCGAACGCGGTTCCGATCACCGTGCCCGCTTTGTCGATCACCGGACTGCCCGAATTGCCGCCGATGATGTCGTTGGTGGTCACGAAGTCGTAAGTCGTGTCCTTGTCGATCCCCGCTTCGTTCGCCGCGAAGGCGGGCGCGAGGTCGAACGGCGGATTGCCGGTCGCGCGCTCGAACGTGCCGCCCAAGGTGGTGCGGATCGGCACTTCGTTGCCGCGCTCGATCCAGCCCTTCACCTGGCCGTAGCTGATGCGCAGCGTGAAGGTCGCGTCAGGGTAGAGCGCATCGCCATAGGCGGCGAAGCGCGCATCGGCGAGCTTGGCACCGGCCGCGGCGAGCGGACCCGAATATCGCGCATCGGACACCGCCTTCAGCTCGCGCTGGCGCGGCGCGAGCTTGAGCGCATACTGGATCATCGGATCGTCCGACGCTTCGATCGCGGCCAGGCCACCTTCCCAGAGCTGCTGGCGGTAGGCGGGATCGGCCAGCCGCGTGCCGCTCACCAGCCGCTCGGCGAGCTGCTCGGGGCTTTCCTTGCTGAGCAGAAGCTTCGAATCCGGATCGTCCACGCCGAGGTATTCGCGCGCCTTCGACAGGCTCCACTCCATCATCAACTCGTCGACCCAGGGATAGACCGGGCGCTCGTCGAGCAGGCGCTTTTGGGTCAGCGGCAGCGCGCTGTCCGTATAGCCGGGCAGGCGCTCGGCGTTGGGCTTGGCGCGCTCCTGCGCGGCGAAGACCAGCGTCTGGGCGTAACCATAGAGATCGCCCGAAGGCTGGGTGAAACGCAGCGGGAAATAGAGCGAGCGATAGGCGTCCATGGCCTGATCGACCGTGCTCCAAGGGTCGCCGATCTCGGCATTCCCCGCGCTCTTCGCCTGGAGCGCCTCTTCCGCCGCGGCGAGCTTGCCGGTGAAGGCCGGATCGTTGAGTGCCTTCATCCGCCCGATGTAGACCTTGAGGCTGTTCTCCACGCCGAACAGCAGATCGAGCCCTTCGCGCGCGCGATCGGGGCTCTCATCCATCGCGCGGATCACACGGCCGCGCAGCTCGGACATCGTCGCCACGGTGACCGGCAGGCGCACTTCGCGCTCGAACGCGAGCTGGCTCTGGGTGAACAGGCGGCTGGTCGAGGCGGGATTGCCGACGACGAAAGTGACCTCGCCTTCCTCCGGCGCGCGCGGGTTCCACTCGAGGTGATTGGGCGTCTCGACCGGCTGCCCGTTCTCGTAGGCGCGCAGGAACGAAGCATCGAGCGAGTAGCGCGGGAAGTTGAAGTTGTCCGGATCGCCGCCGAAGGTCGCCGCACGGTCTTCGGGTGCCCAGGCGAGACGGACATCCGAATACTTGCGGTAGGTGTATAGCTTGTACTGCCCGCCGCCGAACAGCGTCACGACCTGGCAGCGCGTGGTCTCCTGATCGGTGCAGCCGGCCGATTCAAGCTCGGCGATCTTCGCGTCACGCGCCTTGGTCAGCGCCTCGCCGGTCGACTCGCCGATCGCATCCATCACCTGCGCGGTCACATCGGTGATCGCGGTCACGACTTCGGCCTGCTGGCCGGGGCAAGTCAGTTCATCCTCGCGGCGGCCGGCGGTGAATCCTTCGTCGAGATAGTCCATCGCATCGGTCGAGTTGTCGTAAAGGCAGCTTGCGACGCAGTGATGGTTGGTGAGGATCAAGCCCTCGGGCGAGACGAAGCTGGCGGAGCAGCCGCCGGTCAGCCGCACGGCGGAATTGCGGACGTGATCCAGCCAGGCCTGGTCGGGCGCCCAGCCATAGGTTTCGCGGACCTGCTCGGCGGGGAATCCGTCGAAGGTCCACATGCCTTCGTCGGCACTCGCCGGAGCGGCGGAAAGGGACAGCGCACCGAGCGAAGCGGCGGCGAGCAGGATGGTACGGCGGGTCACGGACAGTCTCCCCTGTAGAACGATACTGGCGCGTTCTGTCCGCCTCGACCCCGCGAAAGTCCAGCCCCTTTTCAGCGTTCTAAACGCGATGGCGCCGCATGCGAAAGAGCCCCCGGCATCGCTGCCGGGGGCTCTCCGAAGGCAGGCCTCAAGGGGTCAGGCCGCCTTTTGGTGATACTTCGCGTAGGTGAGATCGCAGCGGTCGGCGTTCATCACTTTGGTCCAGGCCTTGACGAAGTCGCGCACGAACTTCTCCTCGTGCCCGCGCTCGGCATAGACTTCAGCCGTGGCGCGGAGCTGCGAGTTGGAGCCGAAGATCAGGTCTGTCCGGGTGGCGCGCCAGCGTTCCTGCCGGCCCGCGCGGTCATAGCCGATGAACTCCTCGTCAGCGCTGGTGTCGACCACTTCCCAAACGGTGTCCATGTCGAGCAGGTTGACGAAGAAGTCGTTGGTCAACTGCCCGACCCGGTCGGTTAACACGCCTTCGCTGGCTCCGCGATGATTGGCACCGAGCACGCGCAGTCCGCCGACCAGCACCGTCATCTCCGGAACCGAGAGGCCCAGAAGCGAGGCCCGGTCGAGCAGCAGCTCCTCGGTCTTTACCGAATGCTTGGTCTGGAGGTAGTTGCGGAAGCCGTCGGCTTTGGGCTCGAGCGGTTCGAAGCTTTCGACGTCGGTCCATTCCTGCGACGCGTCGCCGCGTCCGCCGGTGAACGGCACCTCCACATCGAACCCGGCGTCGCGCGCTGCCTTCTCGACCGCGGCCGTCCCGGCGAGCACGATCGCGTCGGCCATCGACAGGGGGCCGCGCAGCTCGTCGATCTTCGCCAGCACTTGCGACAGCTCTTCCGGCTCGTTCACCGCCCAGTCCTTCTGCGGGGCAAGGCGGATGCGCGCACCGTTGGCGCCGCCGCGACGGTCGCTCTTGCGGAAGGTCGAGGCGGACGCCCAGGCCGTCTTGACCAGTTGACCGATGCTGAAGCCGGCATCGAGGATCTTTGCCTTGAACGCCGCAACGTCGCCCTGCGACGGCATGGTGCCGGCCGGGATCGGGTCCTGCCAGATCATGTCCTCGGCGGGAACTTCGGGGCCGAGATAGCGGCACTTGGGCCCCATGTCGCGGTGGGTCAGCTTGAACCAGGCGCGGGCGAAGGCGTCCTTGAACGCCTCGTGATCATTGCGGAACTTCTCGCTGATCTGGCGGAACTCCGGATCCATCTTGAGCGCCATGTCGGCAGTCGTCATCATCGTCGGGACCTTCTTGGAAGGATCGTGCGCGTCGGGCGCCATGTCGTCTTCCCTCTGGTCGATCGGCTGCCACTGCTTGGCCCCCGCCGGCGAGGTCACGAGCTCGTAGTCGTAGTCGAGCAGCAGGCGGAAATAGTTTTCGGTCCACTGGGTCGGCGTGTTCGTCCACGCGCCTTCGAGGCCCGAGGTGATCGTGTGGGGGCCGAACCCGCTTTCATAGGTGCTCGCCCAGCCGAGGCCCTGGAGCGCGATGTCGGCCGCCTCGGGCGCGACGTCGAGCAGGCTCGGATCGCCTGCGCCGTGGCACTTGCCGAACGTGTGGCCGCCGGCCGTGAGCGCGACGGTTTCCTCGTGATTCATCGCCATGCGCTCGAACGTGATCTTGATATCGCGTGCCGAGCCGAGCGGGTCGGGGTCGCCGCCCGGACCTTCGGGGTTCACGTAGATCAGGCCCATCTGGATCGCCGCCAGCGGGCTTTCGAGATCGACCTCTTCTTCGGGCCGGATGCGCGTCGGCACGCCTTCGTTGACCCACAGGTCCTCGCCACCCCAGTAGATATCGCGTTCGGCCTCGAACACGTCCCTGCGACCACCGCCGAAACCGAGCACCGGGCCGCCCATCGATTCGATCGCGACATTGCCGGCGAGAATGAACAGGTCGGCCCAGCTCAGGTTCTTGCCGTACTTCTGCTTGACCGGCCACAGCAGGCGCCGGGCCTTGTCGAGATTGCCGTTGTCGGGCCAAGAATTAAGCGGGGCGAAGCGCTGCTGTCCGCTACTGGCGCCGCCGCGCCCGTCGCCGGTGCGGTAGGTGCCCGCCGCGTGCCAGGCCATGCGGATGAAGAAGGGTCCGTAGTGCCCGTAGTCCGCCGGCCACCACGGCTTGGAATCGGTCATCAGCGCGGTGAGGTCATTCTTCAGCGCCTGGTAGTCGATCGCATTGAACGCCTCGGCATAATCGAAATCCTCGCCCAGCGGGTCGGGCGAGCCGTTGACGAGCAGGATTTCCAGCGGCAGCGCCTCGGGCCACCAGTCTTTGTTGGTGCGTCCGAGCAGCGCGCGCACTCCGCCGTCACCGTTGAAGGGGCATCCGCCCTCGGACATCGAACCAGTTGCTGCGTCCATTTTGGCATCCTCCTGATTTCGGATCGGCCCCGATCATCGCCGGAGTCCCGATCGCGTGAGTCGTTGCAGGCAAAAGGCTACGCCCGCACGACAATCGGACAAAGCAATTAAGTCCTGTCAGCCTCATCGATGAAAGCGATCATGTTGCTGTGCTTTCTCCTGCCGGAACGACGGGCGCGCGGCGTTCCGGTTCCCGCGAGGCTGCACCGGCCGCCGCGCCGAGCCCTCTTGCCGCCTCGGGGTCGTGCGCCTAAGCGCGCCGGCGATGGACTATCCCAAGACACGCCGCCTGATGCAGCGCGGCACCGACTTCCTCGGCTGCGAAACCGCGATCCTGTGCGGCGCGATGAGCTGGGTTTCCGAACGCAATCTCGTCTCCGCGATCAGCAATGCGGGCGGCTTCGGTGTGATCGCCTGCGGCGCGATGACGCCCGAGCTGCTCGACGCGGAGATCGCGGCGACGAAGGCGATGACGGATCGGCCGTTCGGCGTGAACCTCATCACCATGCACCCGCAGCTCTTCGACCTGATCGAGGTATGCAGCCGGCACGGCGTCGGCCATGTCGTGCTCGCCGGCGGCATTCCGCCCAAGGGCAGCGTCGAGGCGATCAAGGGCGGGGCGACCTCGGCCAAGGTCATCTGCTTCGCGCCGACGCTGGCGCTGGCGAAGAAGCTGTTGCGTTCGGGCGCCGATGCATTGGTTATCGAGGGAATGGAGGCAGGCGGCCACATCGGCCCCGTCTCGACCAGCGTTCTGGCGCAGGAGATCCTGCCCGAGCTGGCGGAAGAACACCTCGTGTTCGTCGCCGGCGGGATCGGCAAGGGGCAGGCGATCGCCGGCTACCTGGAGATGGGCGCCGCGGGCGTCCAGCTCGGCACGCGCTTCGCCTGCGCGACCGAAAGCATCGCGCACCCCGATTTCAAGAAGGCCTTCTTCCGCGCCAGCGCGCGCGACGCGGTCGCCAGCGTCCAGGTCGATGCGCGCCTGCCGGTGATCCCGGTCCGCGCGCTGCGGAACAAGGGGACCGAGGCCTTCACCGCCAAGCAGATCGAAGTCGCCGGCATGCTCGACCGCGAAGAAGTGGTGATGGGCGAGGCGCAGCTCCAGATCGAGCATTACTGGGCCGGCGCGCTGCGCCGCGCGGTGATCGACGGCGATGTCGAGGGCGGCTCCCTGATGGCCGGCCAGTCGGTCGGCATGGTCAAGGAGGAAGAGCCGGTCGCGCAGATCGTCGCGACGCTGATGGCCGAGTGCGAAGAGGCGCTCGCGCGGCGCTGATGGCCGAACCGCTCATCCTGACGCTCGGCTGCGCCGACCGGCCGGGGATCACCGCACAGGTGACGGGCTTCCTGTTCGAGCGCGGCGGCAATATCCTCGAGGCACAGCAGTTCAACGATCAGGAGGGCGGCGCCTTCTTCATGCGCGTCGCTTTCGATCCGGGGGCGGCCGGGCGCGAGGAACTGCGCGCCGATTTCGCTGAGCTCGCCGACACGTTCGGCATGAAATGGCAGCTCGCGCGCCGCGATAGGCCCCGCCGCGTGCTGCTGATGGTCAGCAAGTTCGACCACTGCCTCGCCGACCTGCTCTATCGCTGGCGCATCGGGGAACTGCCGATGGAGCCGGTGGCGATCGTCTCCAACCACCCGCGCGAGGCGATCAGCCACACGCATATCGGGGATATTCCATTCCACCACCTGCCGGTGAGCGCGGGTGCCAAGCCGGAGCAGGAGGCGCACATCCGTGCCATCGCGGAGGAGACCAAGGCCGAACTGGTCGTGCTGGCGCGCTATATGCAGATTCTCTCGGACGAGCAGGCCGCGCATTTCGCCGGGCGCTGCATCAATATCCACCACTCGTTCCTGCCCGGGTTCAAGGGTGCCAAGCCCTATCATCAGGCCCATGCGCGCGGGGTGAAGATGATCGGCGCCACCGCCCACTACGTCACCGCCGATCTCGACGAGGGCCCGATCATCCATCAGGATGTCGAGCCGATCACCCACGCCGACAGCCCGGACGAGCTCGTCCGCAAGGGGCGCGACATCGAGAGCCGCGTTCTGGCCGAAGCGGTGCGTCTGCATCTCGAGGACCGCGTCCTGCTCAACGGTTCGCGAACGGTGGTGTTCAGGGGGTAGAACCGACTGTCCTCGACAGCGATGGGGGTGGAGGCGCAGAACAGGTGGGGAGGGGAAGACCGTGATCGCAACGATACGACGGCTCCTTGCGGGCGTGATAGTCGCGGGGACGGCGCTCTTCGCCGCGCCGCTTGCAGCGCAGGATTACGAGCCGGACTGCGCGCGCATCGCGGCGTTCCTCGACCGGGCCATTGAGGAGGGCCGCACAGTGGGCGCCTCGGCGCTGGTGTGGAAGGACGGCGCGGAGCGGTGCTTTGCGTCGGCGGGCATGGCGCAGCGCGAGGAAGCGAGGCCGTTCGCGCGCGATACGCTGGTGCAGATCTTCTCGATGACCAAGCCGGTCACCGGCGTCGCGCTGATGCAGTTGTGGGAACGGGGCAAGTTCGGTCTCGACGATCCGCTGGCGTGGCACCTGCCGCAGTTCGCGGACATCAAGGTGCTCGCGGGCGAGAACCCCGATGGCAGCCCGATCCTGCGTGAACCCAGCCGCCCGATCACCCTGCGCGACATTCTGCGCCATACCGCCGGGTTCACTTATGGTGCGAACGGCAATCCGCAGAACGCCGCCGACCGCGTGTGGGAGGCGCTGGACCCGCTCAGCCCGACCAAGACGCTGGCCGAGTTCGCCGACGCTATGGCCAAGGTGCCGCTGCTCTACGATCCCGGCACGCACTGGCACTACAGCGCCGGCGTCGACGTGCAGGCGCGGCTGGTCGAGGTGTTCTCCGGTCAGCCTTTCGCCGATTATGTGCAGGAGCATGTATTCACTCCGCTGAAGATGAACGACACCGGCTGGAAGCGCGATATGGCCGAGGTGCCGCGGCTGGCGCGAATCTATGTCGCGGACGGGGAGGGCACGTTGGCGCCGATGCCGCGCGAGGCTTGGCTCGAGCCGAACTTCATGGGCAAGCCGATGACGATGGGCGGCTCGGGTGTCGTCACCACCGTGGGCGACTATATGCGCTTCGCACGCATGCTGCTGAACGAAGGCGAGCTTGGCGGCGCGCGCGTGCTCCGTCCCGCCACCGTGCGGCTGATGGCGACCGACAGCCTCGACCCGCGCATCGCGCCCGAGGATCGCTCGTGGCTGACGAGCAAGGGCATGGGCGGGTTCGGGATCGACTTCTTCGTCCGAACCGCGCCGCCGCAGACGCCCAAGGAGAACCGCGGAACGGTGGGCGAGTTCTTCTGGGACGGTCTGCCCTCGATGCTCTTCTGGGTCGATCCGCGGCAGGACATGGCCGTGGTGTTCGCGACGCAGAAAATCCCGTTCGACAATGCGCTGCATCACGATTTCCGCGATGCGGTCTACGGCGCGGATTACGTCGGGCGCTGATCTGGCCGGGCCGGGTGTCAGCGCCCGACCCGATCAGATGCCAGCCTATCAGACGCTGGCGTTCTTCCGCACGGTGATCACCTGCGGATAGGTGAACTCCAGCAGCCCTTCCTTGCCGTATTCGGCGCCGAAGCCCGATTGCTTGTGCCCGCCGAAGGGCGTGAAGGGAGAGAGGTGGAGGTACTCGTTGACCCACACGGTGCCCGTCTCGAGCTGCTCGGCGATCTTCACCCCGCGGTCGGTGTCCTTGGTCCAGACCGCGCCGGCGAGGCCATATTCGGAGTTGTTCGCGCGCGCGATCACCTCGTCGTCGGTCGAGAATTTCATCAGCGGCATGACCGGGCCGAACTGCTCCTCGGCGACGATGCGCGCGTCCTCGGGCGGATTGTCGAGGATGGTGATCGGCACGTAGTAGCCGGGCACGTTCGGGTCGTGGTCGCCGCCGACCAGGAACTTGTAGCCCTGGTCCTTGGCATCTTGCACCAGCTCGAGCACCCGCTCGTACTGCTTTCGGTTCTGGATCGGCCCGACCCCGGTGCCCTGATGCGATCCGTCGCCGACCTTCACCGATTTCGCATATTCGGCGATCGCCTTGCTCAAGTCGTCGTAGATATCCTCGTGGATATAGACGCGCTTGGCCGCGACGCAGATCTGCCCGGCGTTGGAAAAGCTCGACCAGAAGAGCTGTTCTGCGACTTTCTCCACGTCAGCGTCGGGCAGAACGATCGAAGCGTCGTTGCCGCCCAGCTCGAGCGTGATGCGCTTCAGGTCGCGGCTTGCCCCTTCCATGATCTTCTTGCCGGTAGCGGTCGAGCCGGTGAAGGTGATCTTGTCGATATCGGGGTGCTCGGTGATCATCGGGCCGAGGCTGTCCTCGCCGGTGATGACGTTGATCACGCCCGCGGGCGCAGCATCCTTGATCAGTTCGGCGATGCGCAGCGTGGTCAGCGGCGTGAAGGGGGAGGGCTTGAGCACGATCGTGCAGCCCGAGAGCATCGCGGGCGCGATCTTCTGCATCGCCATCATCACCGGGAAGTTCCACGGCACGATACCGCCGACCACGCCGACCGGCACGCGGCGCGTACGGCTGAGGCGCGTGTCGCTATCCTCGTTGACCTCGTCCTCCAGATCGAGCGTCGCCTGCGCGCCGACCATCGCCGAGGCGCCGACGACTTCATTCATCGCCTGGCCGTGCGGCTTGCCCTGTTCGGCGGTGAGCAGGCGGTGAAGTTCGTCGGCGTTCTCCTTGATGGTTGCGGAGATCTTTTGGATCACCGCCCTGCGGTCCTCGATCGGGGTCTTCGACCAGGTCTTGAACGCGCGGCGCGCGGCGGCAACTGCGCGGTCGAGCTCTTCCTTGCCGCACGCGGGGACCGTGCCGATCACGTTTTCGTTCGCGGGATTGATGACGTCCATAGTCTGGGCAGTCTCGATCATCTCGCCGTCGATCAGGTTACGGTAGGCAGTGGGCATCGCGGTCTCCGTTCTCTGCCGGCGCGAGGTGCGCCGATTCGCTTTATCCGTTTCGAGGTGAAACCTAACACGCCCGCCGCCATGACCCAATCGGGTTTGCGCAGCCATGCTCCGCAGCCATCGCACTTGCATGCCGCGCCCGCTGCGCGCAGCATGTGGGCGAGCTATCGGGAGAGACGACATGTGCGATGAGGACAAACTCGCCCGCTGGGCGCGCGAAGGGCTGAACCGGCGGCAATTCGGTGCGCTTGGCGGCATGGCCGCGCTGGCCGCCTGCACGCCGGCGGAATCGAGTTCGCAGGGCGACGGGAGGGTGGCTCCACCAGCCCTGGCGGAAGAGAACGTCAGCTTCGAAACCGCCGATGGAACGATGGACGGGTTCTTCGTCCATCCAGTCGCGGCCCCGGCGCCCGCTGTCCTGTTCTGGCCCGACATCGGAGGTATTCGGGAGGCGAAGCGCAACATGGCCCGGCGGCTGGCGGGGCAAGGTTATGCGGTTCTGGTCGCCAACCCCTATTACCGCGACGTCGCCGGTCAGCAGTTCGAGGACTTCGCCGACTTTGCCGCGAACGGCGGCTTTCAGAAGGTTGGCCCGTGGCGCGAGAAACTCGATGCCGAGGCGATCATGCGTGACGCGACTTCTGCCGTCGGCTGGTTCGATGAGCAGGAGGCGGTCGATGCCAAGCGCGGCGTGGGCGCGCAAGGGTACTGCATGGGCGGGCCGTTCACCGTGTGGACCGCCGCGGCGGTGCCCGCGCGGGTGCGTGCGGCGGCAAGCTTCCACGGCGGCGGGCTGGTCCGCGGCAACGACCCGATGAGCCCGCACAACCTGTTCGGCAAGACGCAGGCGAGTTATCTGATCGCGATCGCGCAGGACGACGACGCCGAGGCGCCCGAGACCAAGAATGTCCTGCGTGAAGCCGCCAAGGCGGCAGGCCGCCCGGCCGAAATCGAAGTTTACGCCGGCGATCACGGCTGGACCGTTCCCGATGCCCCTGCGTACGTCGAAGCCGAGGCGGAACGCGCGTGGACGAACCTGCTGGAGCTTTACGGAGAGGCGCTGGCCTGACACCTCGGAGCCGGTTCTCGGGTTCGCGTGGGTTGGTGTTGATGGAGGTGAGGAGCGAAGCGGGCCGCCACCGCCTCGTCAACCCAGCCCGATACCGCGCAATTTCGCCCGCAGAGTCGCCTCGTCGAAAGGCTTGATCACGTATTCGTCGGCCCCGGCGTCGATGCCTTGATGGATGTCGGCCGCGTCGGAATTCGAGGTGCAGAACACCACGCGCGGTGCGCGGTCGGCGGGCAGGGCGCGCAGCCGGGTGACAAACTCTATCCCACCCATCACCGGCATGTTCCAATCGAGCAGGATCAGATCGGGCATCGCCGCCTTGCACCGGGCGAGCGCTTCCTCGCCGTTCTCGGCCTCGGCCGTTTCGAAGCCCAGATCCTCGACGATGCGGCGGGCCACTTTGCGGATCATGCGCGAATCGTCGACCACCAAGCAGCGGCGGACCCGTGCCTGGACGTGCCGCGCGGCATAGGCGGCCTTGGCTTCCTCGACGATCCGCTCGGTGGGATCGGCGGGCGCTACGGCTTCGGCGTCCCGACCCGGCGTGGCCGCTTCGCCTGCTGCCTTGCTCGCAGGCGGCGGGGTCCGTTTGATCAACCCGTGGATGGCGGCACCTCCTCCTCGCCCCAGACGGGCGAGCGCAGGGGCTCGGCGAAAGACGAATGCGCAGGCGGGGGCGCTGGGGTCGGCTGCTCGTTCGGCGTCATGCAGACGTGGAGATAGGGCATCCAGACATCGCCGAACTCGGCCTTTTGATACCACACGTCGAGCACGTCGTAGGAGGCCCAGCACCCGTCGGGCTCACGCAGGCGGATGCCTTCGCCGATGCGCGGGACCGAGGCGAACCGCAGGCGCTCCTGCGTCTGGTGCGTTTCGTTCTGGATCTCGACCTCGATCACGCGCGCCCCCGAGCTCATGCCTTTTGCCGGCACGCTAGAGCGCAATCCTTGCGGAAAAGTAACGCATGGAGGAGGCACGGCGCCTTGCGGTTTCGCTTGCCCCGGTCCGGCCCGCTGATACGATACGCGCGAACGAGGGGAAGGAAGATCGATGGGTATCGCCCTGATTATGCTGCTGGTGCTGGCAGTGATATTCCTGCTGATGGCGGTGCGCGTCGTGAAGCAGGGCTTCGTCTACACGATCGAGCGGTTCGGCAAGTACACCTTGGCCGCCGAGCCAGGCCTGCACCTGATCGTCCCGTTCATCGACCGCGTCGGCCGCAAGGTGAACATGATGGAGCAGGTGCTCGACATCCCCGGGCAGGAGATCATCACCAAGGACAACGCCATGGTCGGTGTCGACGCGGTGGTGTTCTTCCAGGTGCTCGATGCCGGCAAGGCGGCCTACGAGGTGCACAACCTCTATGCCGCGATCATGGCGCTCACGACCACTAACCTGCGCACCGTGATGGGTTCGATGGACCTCGACGAGACGCTGTCCAAGCGAGACGAGATCAACGCCCGGCTGCTCAGCGTGGTCGATCATGCAACCTCGCCGTGGGGCGTGAAGATCACCCGCGTGGAGATCAAGGACATTCGCCCGCCGCTCGACATTTCCGAGGCGATGGCGCGGCAGATGAAGGCCGAACGCGTCAAGCGCGCCGAGATCCTCGAGGCGGAAGGCGACCGGGCGAGCCGCATCCTGCGCGCCGAGGGCGAGAAGCAGAGCGCTATCCTGTCCGCCGAAGGCAAGAAGGAAGCCGCCTTCCGCGATGCCGAGGCGCGCGAGCGCGCCGCCGAAGCGGAGGCGCGGGCGACCCAGATGGTCTCCAACGCGATTTCCGAGAGCGGCAATGCCGCGATCAACTACTTCATCGCGCAGGAATACACCAAGGCGGTCGGCAAGTTCGCCACCAGCCCCAATGCCAAGACGATCCTGTTCCCGGTCGAAGCGACGCAGCTCATCGGGTCGCTTGGCGGAATAGGTGAGCTCGTACGCGATGCTGTGAGCCCGCCGGACGGCACCGTCACGACGCCGCCCGCCGACACCGGCACCCCGCTGCCGCAACGGCGCGAACGGGTTCCGCGCGCGAGCGTGCCGCGCAGCGGCGACCGCTAGGAGCGGCCGGTGGAGGGGCTCGACAGCTTCGATCCGCACTGGATCTGGATCACGCTCGGGCTCGCGCTCGCGGCGCTCGAGTTGCTGGTGCCCGGCGTCTACCTCATCTGGCTTGCCACCGCGGCAATCGTAACCGGGGCGCTGACCTACCTGCTCGATCTCGGGCTCGCCGCGCAGGTGATCGATTTCGTCTTCCTCGCGCTGATCTTCGCCTTCTCTGCCCGCCGCTTCCTGCGCGACAAGCCGATCGTCGGCGCCGACCCGCTGCTCAACAAGCGCGGCGGACGGTTGGTGGGGGAGACCGCCCTGGTGACCCAGGCGTTCGACGGGGGCAGCGGACGCATCCGCCACGGAGACAGCGAATGGCTCGCGCGCGGCCCGGACGTCGCCGTGGGCGCCCGCGTGCGCATCATCGGCAGCGACGGATCGATTCTGCTGGTCGAGCCCGTGACCCTGTTGGCAAAGGAAGAGGCCTCGCCCCCGCGCGAAGCCTAGACTGCGCCGCGGGTGCGGTCGGAAAAGCGGCCGTGCTTGCGGTAACGGACCATCCACCGATCGAGGAACAGACCCAGCGGGCGCGGCTGCACGCCCAGCTTGTCGAGGCCCGGATGC
Source organism: Pelagerythrobacter sp. Soil_C_18 (assembly GCF_057657235.1). Lineage (NCBI taxonomy): Bacteria > Pseudomonadati > Pseudomonadota > Alphaproteobacteria > Sphingomonadales > Erythrobacteraceae > Pelagerythrobacter > Pelagerythrobacter sp. Soil_C_18. The sequence continues at coordinate 924,059 of NZ_JBDGIU010000001.1, read as the reverse complement.
CCGCCCGAAGGCACGTTCCCCTGCTTGAGCAGGCACCACTGGTCGCCGTTCATCGGCGTGCCCGGCAAAGCGGCGAACAGGGCGGACAAGGCGTCGGGCATGGCGATGAAGTGCCGCTCGCGCCCCTGCGCCGCGGCGATCCGCTCGTGCAGGTCCATCATCCCGATCGCCTCGGGTCCCGCGATCTCGTAGGTCTTGCCGCCGTGCTTGCCCGGATCGGCCAGCGCTGCCGCAACCGCGTCGGCCGCGTCGTCCACGAACAGGAGCTGCAGCTTCGCCTGCGGCGCGAAGACCGGCAGCACGGGCAGGGTGGAGATGAGGCCGGCGAGCATCTGCACGAAGCCTTCGTCCTCCGCGAACAGCAGCGATGGGCGCAGGATAGTCGCGCCGGGGAAGGCGGCGAGAACCTCCTCTTCGCTCAGCGCCTTCGCCTGCGCGTATTCGGCAGGCGCTTCGGCGTCGGCACCGATCGCGCTGATATGGACCATGGCGTCCGCACCGGCATCGCGTGCGGCCCGGGCGACATTGCGCGCGCCGCCGCAGATCAGCTTCTTGAGGTCGCCTTCGAACGAGGCGACAAGGTTCACCACGGCATCCGCCCCGCGCACCGCCGCTGCTGCGCTGGCCGGGTCGCGCACGTCGCACGGCATGAACTCGATCTGGCCGAGCTGCGCGAGCGGCTTCAGCGAAAACGCCTTTTGCGGACGGCGGCTCGCGACCCGCAGCCGCGCCCCGCGCTCGAGCAGCGCCTGCGCCACGTGCCGGCCGAAGAAGCCGCTGCCGCCAGTCATCGCGACCAGCTTGCCGTTCAGCCTGCCATTGAGGGGATCGTGTGCCGCCATTGCCTCGTGCCGTTCATTTATCCGTTTCGCGAATCTGGCCCCGCCTTGCCCCAACACGTCCCGTCCCGCAACTGCCTCGAAGTCGTTGACAAGCCCCCCGCCCCTTCGCTAGTGGCCCGCCCCTACCCGCGAGCCGGACCGCGACGATCCGGATCGCCAGTGTGCCCAGATGGCGGAATTGGTAGACGCACCGTCTTCAGGTGGCGGCGCTCGCAAGGGCGTGGAGGTTCGAGTCCTCTTCTGGGCACCATCTATTCTTCTCCTGACATCCCAAAAAGGGTCGACAAAATGGCGGAATTCTGCCATTTTATGCTTGTTCCGGTCTGAAGGCGTCTGAGCTGATCTCAGGCAATCCTGCCCGAAACGGGGGTGTCGATTGGGCATAATTCCCCGCGTTCTGCGTAAGGCGCCTCCCCTGCAGACATCTGATCTGTTCGCGTGGAAGGCGAGCAAGCAATCGGCCCCTTTGTCAAGAATCACTCATGCCCGAGCGAGCAACGTTGGCTTCGGAGAAAATTCTCCATTCTTAGGATCAAAACGAACTGGGTACCCGGATACCGTCCGCGCAACGCTACGCTGCCAGCGCTGCGCTGTTGCAAAGGTTGCGGGGCCGGTGATCCGTCAGCAACGGTCCCCGCGACTTTCGCACCGCCACATCGCACCGCCCGCACCTAGTCTGGCACAGGCCGACACAACGATGTCGGTCGTGAAAGGGGAGGGAAATGGCGTTGGGTCCGAACTGGGCGAAAGTATTCGCGGGAATCGCTTTGATAGGCGCTCCGCTGAGCGCGGAGCCCTCTGCCTCGCCATCGGATATCCTGAGGTCGCAGACGGAAGATGTAACACTTACCCTCGCCGAGGGTACCTGGATGAGCGTCGACGTCAGCCCTGACGGACGAACGCTCGTGTTCGACCTGCTCAACGACATCTACACCATGCCTGCAGCGGGCGGAGAAGCCCGGGCGATCCTGTCCGGCCCCGCGACCCAGCGGAGCCCCCAGTTCAGCCCTGACGGTCGCAAGATCCTCTATCTCAGCGATGCGACGGGTGCGGACAATATCTGGATCGCCAATCCCGACGGATCCGATCCGCGCCAGATCAGCCATGAAACTATGGACATGATCACGGCGCCCTCGTGGTCGCCCGACGGCAGCGCCATCGTCGCCACCAAGACGAGCGCATCGGTGTTCGACATGCGCACGTCGGAGCTGATCCGCTTCAACGTGGGTGGCGGCGAGGAGCGGCAATTGGTCGCACCTCCCGAAAGCGGCAAGGATCTCCAGGAGCCGCGCTATTCGCCGGATGGGCGGCACCTCTACTATACCGAGCGAGTCGGCGGGCTGCATTACGTCTACCTCAATCCGAACCTCGGCAATTTCGTCATCCGCCGGCACGACCTGCTGAGCGGCGACACGGTCGACCTGATTTCCGGTTTTGGGAGCGCGACCACACCGCAGGTGTCACCCGACGGATCGGTCATCGCTTTCATTCGCCGGGTCGGCGCCAAGACGGTGCTTTTCCGGTACGACGTCGCGACGGGCCGTCAGAACGCCGTCTACGACGGGCTCGCACGCGATCTGCAGGCCGACTATCTCGCGCAGGAGCATTACTATCCCGCGTTCGACTGGTTTCCCGACAATCGGCACGTCGCGATCTGGGCCAAGGGCGAGTTGATCAAGGTCGATATGGAAACGGGCGAGGCGACGGATATCCCGTTCCGCGCCACTGCCCACCACGAAATTCATCCGGCGCTGCGCACCGAGCTGGATCTCGCGCCCGACCAGGTGGACGTGAAGATCATCCGGCAGATCGCCCCGTCGCCGGATGGTGACGAGCTTCTCTTCCGCGCGCTGGGCCGTATCTGGCGTCAGAGCCTGACCGGCAACGAGCCGCCGCGTCCTCTGACGGAGAGCGACGGCGCCCAGACCGACCCGAGGTGGTCCGCGGACGGCCGCTGGATCGCCTATGTCGAATGGCATGACGAGTCCGGCAGCACGCTCCACCTGCGCAGCGTCGACGGGAGCGAGGACAGAGTGCTCGCCCGCAGCGGCGGGATCATCGCCGAACCGGTCTTCGCGAACAGCGGCGGGCAGATCGCCTATCGCATTCTCGATGCGGATTCGCAGATGGGCGGCGCTCACGACGTACCGGGGCTTTATGTCGTCGATGTCGATGGCGAAGAACCTCGGTACCTTGCGCTTGCTGCCGGAGTAGCGCGCTTCTCGCCCGACGACCGGCGGATCTTTTACATGGGGCCGGCGGACTTCGAGAAGCGGCGTGCGGTGATCCTGCGCAGCATCCCGGCCGAGGGCGGCGAAACGCAGGATCATGCCTATGCGGAGACGGCCGATACCGGCGATTTCACGCTGAGCCCGGATCTCGCGTGGATCGCGTTCAAGGAATTCCAGGAACTGCACGTGATGCCGTTCCGGCCGGGTGCGGAGCCCATCGCGATCACCGCTCGGAACAACCCTGAGGCGCGCCGCCTTACCCGCTCGGGCGGCTTCGAACTGGCCTGGAGCGACAGGTCCGAACAGCTGTTCTGGACGCTCGGTCCCGACGTCTATGCGACACGGTCCGAAACCGACGGCATCGTCGATGCGCCCCTGCATTCGATCGAGCTCAGCGTTCCGGCCGATGTACCGCAGGGCAGCATAGCCTTCGTCAACGCGCGCGTTCTGCCGATGACGGGCAGCGACACGATCATCGAGAACGGGGCGGTCGTTGTGGAAGGCAACCGCATCAAGGCCGTCGGGCCGGCGGGGAGCATCGCGATCCCCGAGGCCGCCAAGGTGTACGACCTGGGGGGCAAGACCCTCATGCCCGGTTTCTTCGACGCGCACGGCCATATCGATTGCTGCTACGGAACCGGCGCGATGCCGCAGAAGCACGCGGTCCGCTATGCGGCGCTCGCTTACGGTGTGACGACCAACTTCGACCCTTACGCGAACGAGCTGCCGAGCTACGAAGCCGGCGAAATGACCATCGCCGGTCTGATGGTGAGCCCGCGCTGGCTGACCACCGGGCATGTGATTTATGGCCGGTCCGGAAAGCCCGACCGCGTCTTCAACCGGATCGGGAGTCTGGAAGATGCCCGCGCCGTCGTCCGCCGCAAGGCGGTCATCGGGGGGACGGTTCTCAAGAGCTACAAGCTCACCACGCGGGCGCAGAAGCAGTGGCTACTGCAGGCCGCGGCGGAAGAAGGCCTGATGGTCGACGCGGAAGGTGCCGGGCACTTCTACGACAACGTCGGCATGATCCTCGACGGATATACGAACCTCGAGCACAACCTGCCGGTTGCCACGTACTACGACGACCTGCTCCAGCTCTTCAAAAGCTCGGAGATGTCCACCACGCCCACTCTCGTCGTCACGTTCGGCGAGCTGTTCGGGGAGAACTACATCTATCAGAACCAGGAGCCGTGGAAGGAGCCGAAGGTCCGCACCTTCATCCCCGGGATCAACAACGCCTACAACCCCATCCAGGGCCCGTCCGACGCGCCACTCTACGTGCGGGCCATGCAGTCGATCCATCAGGCGGACGAGCTCTACGACGTCGGCTTCCGCTCGGTCGCGCGCTCTATCAAACGGCTGGACGATGCGGGCGTGATCGTGAACGTCGGCTCCCACGGTCAGGCGGCGGGCATCGCCCTCCATTGGGAGATGCAACTGCTCGCGGAAGGCGGGATGGCGCCGATGCGCATCCTGCGGGCCGCGACGATCAACGGCGCGAAGACCTGGGGGCTAGATCACCAGCTCGGCTCGATCGAGCCCGGAAAGCTGGCGGACCTCATCGTGCTCGACCGCGATCCGCTCGCGGACATCAGGAACACCAACAGCGTGGTCTACACCATGGTCAACGGTCGTCTCTACGAGTCCGCGACGATGAACGAGATCGGCAACCACGATCGGCCGCGCACCAAGTTCTACTGGGAGATGAGCGATCAACATGGAACGGACTGGAACCCGGCCTGGGCCGGAAGCGCGCGCAAGCGCTAGGCGTTTCGCAGCGACCCTCGCTGCTGCGTCCCTGCTGCTAGTCGCGGCGGCACCCGACGGCGCCGCGCAGCGCGCCGATCTCGTGCCGGAGATGGTCTCGATCCCCGGCGGAACCTTCGCCATGGGCGCGACCATCGACCGCGGCTACGGCCCGATCGACGGCCCGACGCACGAGGTCGCCATCGCTCCGTTCCAATTGGCGGCGCATGAAGTGACCCTGGGCGCCTTCCGCACGTTTGCCGAAGAGACCGGCTACGTCTCGGCGGGAAAGTGCAACGTATACGACGAAGACACCACTTGGCACATCAACCCCGAGCGGAACTGGCAGACGCCCGGGTTCGCGCAGGAGGATGACCACCCCGTGCTCTGCGTCAGTTGGCGCGACGCCCGGGCCTACATCGGCTGGCTGAACGCCAGGACGGGCAAGCAATACCGCCTGCCGAGCGAGGCCGAATGGGAATATGTCGCCACTCTGGCCGACCTCGGAAACGCACGCAGCCGCGGCGAAGGCGTAACGCACGAACTGGCGAATATCGGCAAGGTGGAATGCTGCGGCGGCAAGGCTGAAGGCCGCGACGTTTGGATCGAGACGGCGCCGGTCGGGAGCTTTCCAGCCGATGGGCTGGGGCTCCACGACATTCGCGGCAACGTCTGGGAATGGCAGGCCGACTGCTATCACGAGAACTACGTTGACGCGCCGGCCGACGGATCGTCCCGGAGCGACTGCCCAACGCCGGGCTACCACGTGATCCGGGGCGGTTCCTACGGCGACGCCGGCGAATTCCTGGAGGAGCGCTTTCGGCTCCGTGGCCCCGAAGATCAGGGCTACTTCACGGTCGGTTTCCGGCTCGCGCATTCGGCGGAATGACGATGAAGACGCTCAAGCCCCTCCGCCGCCGGCTCCTAAGTGCCGTTGTCCTCGCCGGACTGATCGGCGCAGCGATCGGAACGACGACCATTCCGGCGCTCGCCCGGGCGGAGGCCGATGCTGCCCCGCTGGAGGAACGCCTGGGCTTCTGGTCCCCGACCGAGCAGGAACTCGGCTACCGGGCGATGGAGACCATCTTTCCGGCCAACGTCATCAAGGCAGGCGGCCCGGTCCGCGAACTGCAGGTCGCCGACCACGAGCTCGAGGTCGCCTTTCTTCACGAACACCGGCCGTACACGGTCGACGATTTCATGAAGGTCAACCGGGTCTCGGGCCTGCTGGTCATCAAGGACGGCCGTGTCGTGCTCGAGCGCTACGGGCTGGGCCGTAAGGCGGCGGATCGATGGACGTCGTTTTCCATCGCGAAGTCCGTGACCTCGACACTCGTCGGCGCGGCGCTGCTGGACGGGGCGATTGATAGCCTCGACGATCCGGTCACGCGATATGTCCCTGAACTGGAGGGCGGCACCTATGACGGCGTCACCATCAGGCAGGCGCTGCAGATGCGTTCCGGCGTCGGCTTCGGCGAGGACTACAACAATCCGAAGTCGGACTTCAGCCGTTATGCGACCCACATGGGCCCTGCATTCTACCGCCAGATGGCGTCCCAACCGCGGGTAGCGGAGCCGGGTCAGGAGTTTCATTACTCCACGGCGGAGTCGAACCTCATCGGCGCGGTGGTTATGAACGCGACCGGCAAGTCCCTCTCGGACTACTTCTCCGAGAAGATCTGGCACCCCTTCGGCATGGAGGCTGACGGGATCTGGATCACCTCGCCTGAAGGGCTCGAGACCGGGGGCATCTGCTTCAGCGCGACGCTGCGCGACTATGGCCGCCTGGGCCTTTTCATGCTGGAGGGCGCGCAGGCCGGCGGCAAGGCGGTCGTGCCCGGGGGGTGGATCGCGGAGGCGACAGCGGCCCATAGCAAGAATACGTTCGGCGAGCTGGGCTACGGCTATCAGTGGTGGACCGGGCCGGGCGACGCATACCGCGGCATCGGGATCATGGGCCAGGCGCTGTACATCGATCCGCAGCGCAAGCTCGTCGTCGTGATCCAGAGCGCCTGGAGCAAACCCGGCGGCCCGCAATACTACGGACTGCAGTGGGACTTCATTCGCGCGGTCGCCGCTGCGGCCGGCGGCTAGTCCGCGGCGTCCGGCCCTTCCAGCAGCGTTTGCTGGATGCGGGCTATTCTCCAACCTTCCGCTTCCTTCAACAGGGTATAGCTGATCAGGATCACGAACTGCCTCTCCGCTGTCTTTATGTAGCGGACGGGCGCGGCAACGGTCGCCAGCCGCTCGCCCCCCAGGCTGTGACCGACGGGGCCGGGCACGATGGCCCATCCCGGCTCGGCGAACCATTCGCGGTGCCATTGAGCGATCGCCTCGCGCCCCGAGACGGTTTCGCCCCAGTAGTAGACGATCTCCGGCTCCACGCTGGTCGCCAGCGTCTGCTCCAGGGCGGCCGGATCACGCGCGGAGATTGCGTGGAGCATGGCCTCTACGGGTGCTTCGATGGTCGCGGCAGGCGCCGCGATCATACCCGGGGTAACGACACCCGGCGCTGCCTGAAGCCCCGCCAACAAAGTTGCGGCCAATATGATGGTCATGTCAGCATCCTCCCTGCGGTTGGCGGAAGGATAAGAAGCCGATTGCCTCGAGTGACGGTGCCAACTGCGTAGGCGGCGGTGCTTCGCCCTCACCGTCGGTGGGAATTCAGCCGGTAAGCTGGGCGGCGAGCCAATCCGCGAAGTCGGACGCGGCGGACTTGTGACCGGCTTCCGGGAGAACGACGTAGTAGGCGCTTCCCGTGCTCACCTCGAGATCGAAAAGCGTGATCAGCTTTCCCTCCTCGATCTGCTCCGCCGCGAACATTTCCGGGAGGAGCGCCACTCCGAGACCTGCTGCGGCACTGGCGACCGCCATGCCGAACTGGTCATAGACCGGGCCGCGAAAGGCGCCGTCTCCCGGAAGACCTGCTTTCATGTGCCATTCGGCCCATGCCGCCGGGCGTGTCCTGAGGTGAATCAAGGTTGCGCGATCGAGGTCGGCCGGTGAAGCAATCGCATTGGAGTGCCGGTATTCGGGGCTGCACATCGGGACCATCGTCTCGTGCATGAGCCGCCTCAGCGTTCCGCCGGGCCACGCCGACTCTCCATGGTGGATCGCGAGGTCGAATGGCTCGGCTTCGAACGAGAAAGGGCGCAGTCGTGACGCGAGGTTGACGGTTACATGCGGTCGCATCGCCTGAAAGAGCGGCAGCCGCGGTGCCAGCCAGTGGATGCCGAACGTGGGCAGGGTCGCGACATGGAGCGTCTGTTCGACCGAACTCGCGGACATGGCCTGACGGGTGGCGGCATTGAGCTGTCCGAGCAGCGCTCGTACCTGATCCTGATAATCGCGGCCCACCGGCGTCAGCACCACCCGCTGGCGGACGCGCTTGAACAATGGCGTGCGCAGGCGCTGCTCTAGCGCCGCGACTGCGCGGCTGACCGCGCCCTGCGTCAGGTTCAGCTCCGCTGCTGCGCCTGTGAAGCTCATGTGCCGCGCAGCCGCCTCGAACGCCACGAGCTCGTGCATCTGCGGGATCTGCCGCCGCGGCGTGGTGTCGAGTGGCTCCATGAGAGATCATTACCACTGAACATGATGTTATCGCAAGATTTCGCTTTCTCTTCCTCGTATCCTTAGGCTTTCTGTCCGGGAAGGATGTTGCGACAGGAGCGATGATAATGGCGGAGTTGGCGGGGTTCCAATGGGACGACCCATTCGATCTGGAATCGCAGATCACCGATGAGGAACGTCTGATCCGCGACACGGCACGTGATTACTGTCAATCATCATTGATGCCGCGTGTCCTGCTCGCCGCGCGTCATGAGAGCTTCGACCGGGAGATCATGACCGAAATGGGCGCGCTCGGACTCCTCGGTGCCACTCTGCCCGAAGCTTACGGTGGCGCAGAGGCGGGGCACGTGGCCTATGGGCTCGTCGCGCGCGAAGTCGAGCGCGTGGACTCGGGCTATCGCTCTGCGATGAGTGTCCAGTCGTCGCTCGTCATGCACCCGATCTACGCATACGGAGACGATGCTCAGCGCTCCAGGTACCTGCCCGAGCTCGCGTCGGGGCGCCTGATCGGTTGCTTCGGACTGACCGAACCCGATCACGGCTCCGATCCGGACGGGATGCGCACGCGCGCCGACCGGGTGGACGGCGGCTATCGCCTCAACGGCGGCAAGATGTGGATCACCAACAGCCCCATCGCCGACCTTGCGGTCGTCTGGGCGAAGCTGGACGGAGTGATCCGCGGCTTCATCGTCGAAGCGGGAGCCAGCGGTTACTCCGCGCCGAAGATCGAGGGCAAGCTGGCCTTGCGGGCCTCCGTGACCGGAGAGATCGTCCTCGACGACGTCTTCGTTCCCGAGACCGCACTTCTTCCGAATGCGCAAGGACTGGGCGGGCCGTTCGGCTGCCTCAACAAGGCGCGTTACGGGATTTCCTGGGGGGCGCTGGGCGCAGCGGAGTTCTGCTGGCACGCCGCGCGCCAGTACGCCCTCGATCGCGTTCAATTCGGCCGCCCGCTGGCGGCGGCCCAGCTCATCCAGCGCAAGCTCGTCGAAATGCAGGTGGAGATCACGCTCGGCCTGCAGGCCTGCCTGCGCGTGGGGCGGCTGCTGGACGAAGGGCGCTGTCCGGTTGCGAACATCTCCATCGTCAAGCGCAACAGTTGCGGCAAGGCGCTGGTCATTGCGCGGGAAGCGCGCGATATCCACGGCGGGAACGGGATTTCGGACGAGTTTCACGTGATGCGCCACGCCTGCAACCTGGAAGCGGTCAATACCTACGAGGGGACCCACGACATCCATGCGCTGATCCTCGGTCGGGCGCAGACGGGGCTCGCCGCCTTTGCCTGAGAACACCGCACCCGCGCGGGCGCTCGAGGGCGTTCGCGTCCTCGATCTCAGCCGCGTCCTTGCCGGCCCCTGGGCGACGCAGCTTTTGGCAGATCTCGGCGCGGACGTGATCAAGATTGAGCGACCCGGCACGGGGGATGACACTCGGGGATGGGGGCCGCCGTGGTTCACGCACGGGGAGGACAGCCGCGAGGCGGCCTACTTCACCTGCGCCAACCGCGGCAAACGATCGCTCGCGGTGGATATCAGCGACGCGGACGGCGCAGCGCTCGTTGCCTCTCTGGCCGACGAGGCCGACGTGCTGGTCGAGAACTTCAAAGTGGGCGCGCTGGCCCGATATGGCCTGGACTACGCCGTGCTGTCGGCGCGCAATCCGCGCCTCGTCTATTGCTCGATCTCGGGTTTTGGACAGGACGGGCCCTATGCAAGCCTGCCCGGATACGACTTCATCATCCAGGCGATGGGCGGCCTCATGAGCCTTACCGGCGAGCTGGGCGGGCCGCCGATGAAGGCAGGGGTGGCGCTGACTGACATTCTGACGGGCCTCTACGCCTGTAACGGCATTCTGGCGGCGCTCCACCAGCGGTCGAACACAGGGCGAGGCCAATGGGTCGAGACGTCGCTCCTCGACGTTCAAGTGGCCGCACTCGCCAATCAAGCTGCGGGCTATCTTGCCGCGGGCTGTGACCCGCAGAGGCACGGCAACGCTCATCCCAGCATCGTTCCTTACCAGGCGTTCGAAACCTCGACGCGGACGATCGCGCTGGCGGTGGGGAACGACGCGCAGTTCGGGCAGCTTTGTATACTCCTCGGGCGTGAGGACCTCGGCCGTGACCCTGCGTATGCGACCAATGCCGGGCGCGTAGCCGGCCGCGACAAGCTGATCCCCATGCTCGAGGCGGAATTCCGGCGTCGCACCGCCGACGAATGGATCGACGCACTGCGCGCTGCGGGCATTCCGGCGGGTCCTGTCAATACGATCGGCGACGTCTTCGCCGATCCGCATGTGCAGGCTCGGGAAATTCGGAAGGATATGCCGCACGCCGCTCTGGGCCTGGTCCCCGGCGTTGCCTGCCCGGTGCGCCTCTCGGCTTCTCCGCCGCGAGGCGATCTCGGACCGCCGGTGCTGGATGAGCACGGCACGGCCATCCGCGCTCTCGGCTGGGCCGCGCCGTGCCGGCCCGCGTCAAAACGTGAAGAGAGCGTTCAGCCGCAGCCGTGAGAGCCAGTCGTCCGGATCTTCGGTTCCGGCATAGAGCGGGTCGTCGGGACGGTAGAGATAGAGCGTCGCGTTGAGGATCAGGTCCTTGCGATAGACGTAGTCGGCGGTGAGCGAGTGCAGCCGGTAGTTCGTCGCGAGATTGATATTGTCCTGCGAGAATGCGGCAAAGACCGCGTCGGCTTCGGCCTGAGAGTAGCCGTAACCGAACCGCCAGTCACCGGCCTCGCTCGATCTGCCGAGCGCGAGCGCGACGCTGTAGCCGCTGTCGGCGGCGGTCGAGGCGCCGAGGTTCTTCACATAGTCCGCGGTGACGGAGATCGGCCAGCGTGCGCCCAAGGGCCGAACGCTGACTTCGGCGATCACGTCGATGAGATCGAAGTCCGACAGATAGCGGCCGTCCGGGCCGAGCAAGTTGCCCCGAAAGTCGCCCGCATCGGCCGTGGCAACGCTCCCGAGCCGATAGTCGTAGTAGGCGGCGGCGAGCGCTCCCGACCACATGGAGCCACCGGCAGCGAGTTCGATCTGGCCCCCCGTCATCGTGCTGTCCGGGCCGGTTACCGAACGGTCGATGGGGAAGTAGATACCGGTCGCGCCGAGCGAGACGGCGGATGAAAGGGGAACTCGGTACCGCGCGGCAATGCCCTGCGGGCTTACATCGCCGTCCCAGACGAGGTCGGTCCGGCGAAACACCTGGGGAATCTTGCCGCCCCAGATGTCCAAGCCGCCGCGGGTGATATGCGCATAAGCCTGATCCAGGCTGACTTCGAGATCGTCGTCGAAATTCCCCAGCGTCACGTCGGTCGTGTTCGGGTCGTCCTGACTGCCGGTGACCAGCTGACCGCCGAGCTCGAGCCAGTCGTTGACCTGATACGCGGCGCGCACGCGGGCGCGGAGGACACCCCGGCCATCGCCGGGCGCGTCGTTGTCGCTTCCGTTGTGTTCGTAACGCAGGCGCAAGTCGCCCGAGACGCTCAGTGCCGAAGAAGCGGCGGGCGCTGTCGGAGCGGCGGCGGCGAGGCGAGGGGCTTGGGAAGCCCCGTTTGCGGCCGGTACCGCTGAGGCGCGGGTTCGGGGAATGGCCGAGGCTTCGGCCAGCGACCGTCCTCCTTCGACAGCCGTCAGAAGCCGCTCCTCGAGCTGCCGGATGCGCACCTCCTGTGCCTCTAGGTGCGCTTCCAGTTCCGTTATGCGCGCGTCCTTGTCGGCCTCGCTCCGCGCCAGGACCGGAGCGGTCACGAACGTCGTTGCGAGCAGAGCGGCGGCGAGTTTCAGTCGCATGCTTGCTTCCTTTCGTTTGTCGCGCCTTGCAGACGACGCCTGCGCCTCAAAAGGTGTCGAGAGAGCGCAACCGGCGGGCGGTTCGCTGGTCGCTACCGTGCGGAAAGGCCGCCCATCGTGAAGTATTTGAGCTCGAGGAACTCATCCAAACCGTACTTCGAACCTTCGCGGCCGATGCCCGATTCCTTGACCCCGCCGAAGGGTGCGGCTTCGCTCGAAATGATCCCTTCGTTGAGGCCGATCATCCCGTATTCGAGCTGCTCCGCCACGCGCCACGCGCGCCCGAGGTCGCGAGTCCAGAAATAGGCGGCGAGCCCGTAGGGCGTGTCGTTCGCCCGTGCGACGACCTCCTCCTCCGTCTCGAACGGCATGACCGGCGCGACCGGCCCGAAGATCTCCGCACTGGCGATCTCCATCGAGGAATCGATGCCGGTCAGGATCGTGGGCGCGTAGAAATTGCCGCCGAGGGCGTGTCCCCCGCCGCCGAGCACGCACTGCGCCCCCTTCGCAAGAGCGTCGCGCACGAGCCCGTCCACTTTCGCTACCGCTGCCGAATTGATCAGCGGACCGATCGCGTTTCCGCCCGCCAAACCCTCTCCCACCGCCAAGGCTTCGACCGCGGCTGCGAAACGGGCCGTGAACTCGTCGGCGACGCCGGACTGAACGAAGAGGCGATTGGCGCAGACGCAGGTTTGCCCGGCGTTGCGGAATTTCGACTGGATCGCGCCCGCAACCGCCGCGTCGATGTCGGCATCGTCGAAGACGATAAACGGCGCATTCCCGCCCAGCTCGAGCGAGAGCTTCTTCACCGTCCCCGCGCATTGCGCCATCAGCAGCTTGCCGACCCGCGTGGACCCGGTGAAAGATAGCTTGCGGACATCGGGGCTGTCCGTCAGCACCCGGGCAACGGATTCCGCTCGGGCGGCGGTGACCACCTCGAGCACACCTTCGGGAAAGTCGGCGTCCCGTGCGAGCGCCGCCAATGCCAGTGCGCTCAAAGGGGTATCCTCGGCCGGCTTCAGGACGATAGTGCAGCCCGCCGCAAGCGCGGGCGCGACCTTGCGCGTCACCATGCCGACCGGGAAGTTCCACGGCGTGATGGCCCCGACCACACCGACCGGTTGACGCAGCACGAGCAGGCGGCGGCCCGGCGCGTTGGTGGGAATGACGTCGCCGTAGGCGCGCTTGCCTTCCTCGGCGAACCACTCGACGAAGCTCGCCCCATAGACGATCTCGCCCATCGCCTCTGCGATCGGCTTACCCTGTTCTCGAGTGAGCAGGGTGGCGAGCGCCTCCTGGTTGTCGAGGATGAGGTCGTGCCAGCGGCGCAGGATCGCGGCGCGTTCCTTTGCCGTTTTCGCTGCCCAGGCGGGAAGCGCCTCCTTGGCCTTGGCCACCGCCCGGGCGGCGTCTTCGGCATCCATGTCCGCCACATCCGCGATATGCGCGCCGGTGGCCGGATTGCTGACCGGGAAACGAGCCGTGATGTTGTTCCCCGGCGCGATCCGGGCGAGGAGGTCCGCATCCTTCCCCCGGTCCATGTTGGTCATCACATTCATCGCCCGGCCTCCCGTTACAAAAGGCCGTGGGCCGCTGCCGTCTTGTCGAGGCCGATCTTGGTCTTCTCGATCATCTCGTCGATTTCGGAGCGTCCGATCGTGAGCGGCGGACAAGCGACCATCGTGTGGCCCACGGCGCGGAGGATGAGGTTCTCCCCGATGCAGTGCTCCCGGCATTCGATCGCCGGCTGCTCGGTAGCCGCGAAGAACTCGCGGCTGGCCTTGTCGCGCACCAGTTGGAGACCGGCGATCAGGCTGACGCCGCGCAGCTCGCCGACGATTGGGTGGGAGTCCGCCAGTTGCTGTAAGGAGCTCCGGAAATAGGGTGCGGTCTCCTCGCGCACCTTCTCGATCAGGCCTTCACGCTCGATGATGTCGATATTGGCGAGCGCGACCGCGCAGGACACCGGGTGCCCCGAATACGTGTAGCCGTGCGATATCACGCCGCCGCCGTTGATGGCGTCGCTCACGCGCTTGTTCATAGCGACCGCGGCGATTGGAAGGTAACCCGACGAAAGACCCTTCGCCATCGGCATCAGGTCTGGTTCGATGCCGTACGTGTCCGATCCGAACCAGTTGCCCGTGCGGCCGAACCCGCAGATCACCTCGTCCGCCACCAGCAGGATGTCGTATTTCCTGCAGATACGCTGGATCTCGGGCCAGTAGGTGGAGGGCGGATCGATCACGCCGCCGGCACCCTGCACCGGTTCCGCGACGAAGGCGGCGACGTTCTCGGCACCCAGTTCCAGAATCTTGGTCTCGAGTGCGCGCGCCGCTTCGAGGCCGAATTCCTCTGGCGTCTTGCCCTGGCCGTGCCGGTACCAGTGCGGCTCCATGATATGCTCGAAGCCGGGCAGGAGCGACTGACCCATCGCATGCATCGGGGCCATGCCGCCCAGGCTCGTCGCGGCAAGCGTGCTGCCGTGATAGCCGAGGGTGCGGCCGATGAAGACGTTCTTGCTCGGTTGGCCCTGAACTTCCCAGAAATGGCGCACGAGCCTGATGATCGTGTCGTTGGCCTCGGAACCCGAGTTGGCGAAGAAGAAGTAGTCGAGCCCCGCCGGAGTCAGCTCCGAAAGGCGGCGGGCGAGCCGGATCTGGGTCGGCGTCGAGCTGGAGAAGAAGGTGTTGTAGTACGGCAGCGTCGCCATCTGCTTCGATGCGGCGTCGACAAGTTCCTGACGGCCATAGCCGACATTCACGCACCACAGGCCGGCCATAGTATCGAGAATCTTGTTGCCGTCGCTGTCCCAGATGTAGCAGCCATCCGCGTGGGTGAAGACGCGAACGCCTTGTTCGCCAAGCACTTTGGGATCGGTGAATGGATGCAGATGGTGCTCACGGTCCAGCGCCTGCCATTCGGCGGTGGTGGTGGTAATCTGCTCCATCTCGAACTCCCATTCCTTCGGTTCCGGTTCGGGGTATGCCGCTCGGGTGGGAGGCATCAGATGATTAAATCGCCAGTGCCGGTGCGCGGGGCGCACCGCCGGATCACGTCTCCTGGGCTGCCTGTTCGTTCTCACGCATGAGGGCCGCAATCTCCTGATCGCCGAACCAGCCGCGGGCTTCGAGCGCGTCGATCACCCTCGCGCGGTCGCCGGCCGGATGGGTCTGGCTCAGCTTGGTGACGCCTTCGATGCTGCCGATGTCGATGCGGAACGACCGTATGTGGGGCAGGAGCGCGTCGACACGGCCTTCCGGCGCCTGCGCCATCGTCCAGGGGGAGCTGTGTCCCCGCTCGACCATCTCGGTCACACGATCGAGCAGTCGCAACTGCGTGTCGTCGTCATCGATGGGATTGAGTGTTCCCCGGACATGCGCGGTGACATAGTTCCAGGTCGGCACCGTCGGACGTTCTTGATACCAGGCAGCCGAAACATAAGCGTGCGGTCCGGCAAACACCGCCAGCGCGGGCTTTCCGGCCCGAAGCGCCCGCGCATGTGGATTGTGTCGGGCCATGTGCCCGATCAGCCGCATTTCTGCCGGATCCTCGCTCTCGAAATAGATGGGGACCGAGGTCGCCCAAGGACCGCTCTCGCCAGTCGTGACGAGAAGCGCGAAGGGGTGGTCGCGCACGATCTGCCGCGGATCGTCCGCGATGTAGGCTTTGGGCGCGTAGAGGCGGCGTTCGTCGTCCATAATTCATCTCTCCCGATCGCTTGCTCTCATCATGTCCGCGGGCGCGCGCGCAGACAGATGCCGAATGCGCGCTCGCCGGTGCGGAGGAGGCACCGAGGGTAGCCGAGTAGTGGTGACTCGATCTCACCGGCCAAGGATAGCTTTCGCACCGGATCATCCCTCCGTCCTTCGATAGACCTCACAGGCATGGATCATGAAAGCCGGGGAGTGTGAAGCGTTGGGGGAAGTAATCGCGAGTGCCGATGGAAGCGAGCAGCCCCTGGCTTCGATCGAGCAGGCTTATGCGGGGAAACTGATGCCTGGCGAGCAGGTGCACCTGTTCCGCAACACGCACCGGGTGTTCCCCTGCCGGCGTATCTCGCGTGGCAACGGTCCGATCCGCGACTTGCCGCAGAGGGCCGACACCGTCGAGGATTTCCCCGTCAGGGCTGGCGAACAAGAGTTCGATCTCTACGACTACGTCTCGCGCAACCGGCTCGTCGGCCTGCTCATGCTGAAGGACGGGAAGGTCGTTCACGAGCGCTACGAACTCGGGGCCGACGCCAGCACGCGGTGGATGTCCATGTCGATGGCGAAGTCCGTGAGCACGCTCCTGATCGGTATTGCCATCCGCGACGGGTTCATCGGCAGTGTTGACGATCCTCTGACCGACTACCTGCCCGAGTTGCGGGGAAGCGGTTATGACGGGGTCTCGATCCGCCACTTGATGCAGATGACCTCGGGTGTCGAATGGGACGACACCCATACCGACGCCAACTCACACCGGCGCCACATGCTTGCCCTACAGGTTGGGCAGCAGCCGGACACGATTCTGAAGTACATGGCGAGCCTCCCGCGCATCGCGGAGCCTGGCACGCGCTGGAACTACAGCACCGGCGAAACCCATGTCGTGGGGGCGCTGGTCAAGGCAGCGACGGGGCGGTGGCTCGCGGACTATCTTTCGGAAAAGCTCTGGTCGCGGCTCGGTATGGACGCCAACGCCGAATGGTGGCTCGAAGCGCCGGACGGACTCGAAGTCGCCGGCAGTGGCATCTGCGCCACCCTCCGCGACTATGCACGGCTCGGCCTCTTCGCCATGAACGGCGGCCGGATCGAGGACGAGCAGGTGCTGCCTACGGGTTGGATCGAGGAGTCCACGGTGCCGCGCGAAGCAGGCGGCGAGCCCCTGAACTACGGGTACATGTGGTGGCCGGTCCCCAATGCCGAAGGATCGTTCGCCGACGGCGCGTTCAGCGCCCGCGGGATCTTCGGGCAGTACATCTACGTCAATCCTGCCGAGCGTGTGGTGCTGACGGTGCTCAGTTCGCGGTCGAAGCCAAAGTTCGCCGAAGCGATACTCGACAACCACTTCTTCAATTCGGCTGTCGAGGCGCTGCGGTGATCGATCAGGCGGCGGATTTCAGCGCCGGATAATCGGCCGTCAGGGCGGAGGTGACCCACTGCCTGAACCGCCTGAGCAACGGATCATTCCAGCGGTCGCGACGGGCATAGAGCGTATAGCGGCCGAGGCGCGGCGCGAAATGCGGATTGTCTTTTCCGATGTCGATCAGGGCTCCTGATTGAAGATCGGCGCCGGCCGTCACCGGATTGGCAAGCGCGATGCCTCGCCCGTGCCGCGCTGCGTCCAGCGTGAGATGCCCCTCCCACAGCCGCGCTCCGGTGAGGCCGGAGCTGTCTTCCACGCCATAGGAGGCGAGCCATTTGGCCCAGGTCTGGAAGCTGTCTTCGTGAAGCAGCCGGTGCTGGAGGAGGTCCGCGGGCGTCTTCGGAGTTTGGGTGCTGCCTAGATAGCTCGGACTGGCAACCGCAATGATGGGGGCCTCCACCAGAATTTGGCGCCTGAGTTGCGGCAGCAGTTCCGGCTCCGCTTCGTAGGTCGCGTGAAAGCGAACGTCGACGTCAGCCTCGTGGGCGGCGAAGTCCGGACTATGGTCGGTGGGACGCAGGACGATGTCGGCATCGTTGTTGCGCCGCTCGAACTGCTCCAGTCGGCTCGAGAGCCAGTGCAGCGCGAAGCCCGAGGTGCTCCAGATGTGAAGCCGCCGGTGATGGCCCTCGCTCATCAGATCGAGCGTGGCGTGAGCCAGCATGTCCATCGCGAAGGACACCCGACCGTGATAGTTGCGGCCCCGCTCGGTGAGGGCAATGCCGTACGGCGTGCGCTCCACCAGTTGCACGCCGGCCCAGGACTCGATCGCGCGGAGATGGCGGCTGATCACGGCGTGATCACGGTCAAGCCATTGTGCCGCCCGCCTGACGCCGCCCAACCGTGCAACGGCGTCGAAGGCCCGCAGCGCTTCGAACGGGGGCAGGGCTTTCCGCGAAGGCGGATTGTCGGATCTTGGAACCAGGGGCTGATCGTCCGCCATTCAAATCCTTCGATGCATTCGCGAGAGTGAATTGCCTATCATTCGGTGCTGCGACGGACGGGTCAAGGGGGGCAACCCGAATGCGTGGCGGTGCTGCATCTGCACCACACCCTCCGACCTTGGCATCTGGCGACGTACGTGCACCTATGGTCCAACGTGCCCCCGATGGCTGACATGCAACACATGGCCGAGCATTGGTTCTCCCGATTCCGGCGTGCTCACGCGATGCTGGGCTCGGCGCTGGCGGCAAGCGGAACAGCGATGGCTTCGCCGATCGCTGCCTCGGAGAATCCTCGGACCTTTGTCGAGGGTGCGATTACGATCGATGCGCTGGCTAACCAGTCAGGAGGGCAGCGCCGTGACAGCCGTTTGCTCGGGCTGGCGAGCGTTGCCGCCGGTGTGAACGATTTGCGCAGCGGTCCGCTCGAAATCTCCGGTTTTGTCGAAGTGCAATTCGTCGATGGCGATGGATTTTCGGAGAACGTCGTGGGCGACGGGCAGGTCGTCAGCAACATCGAGGCCGTGCCCGGAATTCGCCCAATTGAAGCCTGGCTGCAACTGGGAGTGGAGGGGGGGCGGCATCGCATCAAGGCGGGGTTGATCGATCTCAATCGCGAGTTCGACATGCAGCAGGTCGGGAGCATGTTTCTCAACAGCTCGCATGGCATCGGCCCCGAGCTGTCGCAGTCGGGAGCGAACGGTCCCTCCATCTTCCCGACCACGACCACCGCGGTCGTCTATGGCTTCGAAGCCGAACGCTGGGGAGCGAGGGTGGGGGCTTTCAACGCAGTCGCCGGCGACCCTGCGAACCCGAAGAAGACCGTCGTGCCATTCCCGGGCGAAGATGGGTTGCTGTTGATTGCCGAGGCCGAGCATCGGTTCGAAAGTGTGCGAGCCTACGCCGGCCTCTGGGCATATAGCGCCGCTTCCCCCGACCTCCTGCACCCGGACGACGCGGCCGGCGATCGGTGGCGCAGTCGTGGCGCTTACGCCGCCATGGAGACGACGCTCGCAACGGCACACACCGGCGAAAAGCTCGAATCATGGGTTCGGGTCGGCATTGCCAATGAGGACGTCCTCCCGGTCGGGACCTACCTGGGCGGTGGGGTTCGCTACGGCACCGAGGACCGGGGCATCGGCTTCGCCATTGCGCATGCGCGGCTCGGCGATCCGGCGATCGATGCCGCAGCGATCAGCGGCGACAGGGCCCAGCGGGCCGAGACGAACTTCGAACTCAGCTACGTTCATGCGCTGACGCCGGTAGTGACTATTCAGCCCGATATTCAGTACGTGCGCAATCCCGGCTGGAATCCGGCTCTCGACGACGCGCTGGTCATCGGTCTGCGCCTGAGCGCCGGCTTTCGCTGACACGCCTGGCGCGCCGCTGCCAACTGAGCACGCCGAGGAAGATCATCGTTACGAGCCAGCATCCGATCGCGAGATTGAGAAGGCGGCCGGGGACGGCGCCGATCTGGCCTGTGTGAATGGGATAGAGCCACTCGATCAGCCGGCGCGCAGGCCTGCTCGTTCGCGCGTCATGGTCGCCGAGAATAGTGCCATCGACGGAGGACACCCACACGGTGGTCGCTCCGAACTGACGAGGGATCTCGCCAGCCGCTCGCAATCTGATCCGGTACCAGGGCGCGTCCTCGCCGGGCATCGAGAGCGCCGTGAGTTCTGCGCCAGGGTAACGGGCGAGGGCGCGCGCCATCGCCTCGCCTGGTGTAACGGCAACTGGGCCGGAGAGGCTTGCCGCCGGGTCGGCGAGGCCGCCCCCGACTGCGCCCTCGATCGTGTCCAGAAAAGCAAGCTGGATACCCGCTGCGACCATGAGCGCCGCGGGCACGCCCACCCACAGGCCCAGCAGTCGGTGCCAGCCCGCGATGCGGGCCGAGCTCGGCCCGCGAGGCTGGGTGGTCAGCGCGCGCCGTAAGTTTCTCGCAGGCCAGGCCGCAGTAAGCCCGAGCACGATGTTGCTGAAGAGCAGCAGACCGCTGATTCCGATCAGTACCGCGCCCGTACTCCCGAGCAGGAGCGACTTGTGGAATAGCGTCAGCGTCTCGAACACGGCGCCGTCGGAAAATTTCTCGTGATCGGGCCTGTCGCGCAACACTTCGCCCCCGCCGTTCACGCGAATGGTTCGGTCGCCGCCGGGCGCCGCGGCGTAGATGTCGTACTGGCCGGGGATGCCTCCGGTCGCCCACATGCCGCTGACGTCCAGTCCGCCGCGCTCGACCGCCTCGATCCTCTCGCCCAGCCTTTCGACGCGGGTTTCGGTGGGAACGCCGCTCAGCCACCAGTCGTCCAGCTCCGCCCGGAACGAGATCGCAATGCCGCTGAGAGCCTGAAGCAGCCAGAAGACCGCCGCGGCGAGGCTCAGGTACTTGTGCACCCGCCGGGCGCTTGTGCGGACTGCCGCCATTGTGCTTCATCCCCCTCGGTTCGGACGGGTACAGAGTGGGCGTCCACCCGCATCACGCCAGATGCGAATGAGGGTGGCGGTGGTGACTTCGCCGCAACAGGGTATGCTTCGAACGCGCCTGTCTGCGCCGGGGGCCCTGTGTTGCATTTCCCTGCGCGACCGCTGATCGAAAGGGCGAGGGTGCTTGTGGGGAGGGGAAGAATGAAAGTTGCCTGGTTGGGGCTGGTGCTCGCCCTGACGCTTGCTCCCTATACGTCCAGCGTGCCCGTGGCCGCCGAGCCGTCGCCGCCCGCCAGCCTGCCCCACCGGGACGTGAACATTACAGTCTCCGAGGGCACCTGGATGAGCGTCGACGTCAGTCCCGACGGGAAGACGATCGCCTTCGATCTCCTCAACGACATCTATGTCATGCCCGCCGGTGGCGGCTGGGCGCAGCTCGTCCATGGCGGCCCTGCGATGCAGCGCAGCCCCCGTTTCAGCCCCGATGGCACGAGGCTGCTGTACCTCAGCGACGAGGATGGCGCGGACAACATCTGGACCTCGCGCATTGATGGATCGGACGCTCGCCAGATCTCACGCGAGACGACGCTCGCCGTCACCGGCCCGGCCTGGAGCGTCGATGGGAAGAGCGTCGCTGCGGCGCGGATGTTCGACAGCGCGGACAAGCTGCACGCGTCCGAGATTCGTCTCTACGACGTCGCCACGGGCGACGACACGCAGCTCGTCGCCGCACCGGCGAACGGCGAGAACGTGCACGAACCGACGTTCGGGCGAGACGGCCGCTGGTTGTACTACACCGAGAAGGTATCCGCCCCGACGGCGTCGGTCGTCTATGTCGATGCGAACCACATCAACTACGCGGTCAAGCGGCGCGATCTTCGCACCGGTTCGGTCGAGGAACTGGTGAAGGGATTCGGCAGCGCCACTACCCCCGCAGTTTCGCCCGACGGCCGCAAGCTCGCCTTCCTGAGGCGCGTCAAGACGGACACCGTGCTCTTCCTCTACGATCTGGAAACGCGCGAGCAGTGGCCGGTATTCGCCGGTCTCGACCGTGACGATCAGGCGGATTTCCTGGGGCAGGGCATCTATTATCCCCAGTACGACTGGTTCCCCGACAATCGCCATCTCGCGATCTGGGCGGGCGGCAAGATACTCCGGCTCGACACCGAGACCGGCGACACGGAAGAGATTCCCTTCACGGCATCGGCCACTCATCGCCTCACCGCCCCCCCGCGCGTGACGCAGGACCTCGCGCCGGAGGAGTTCCGCGCCCGGATCATTCGCCAGCTTGCCTGGGCTCCCGGTGACGATCGCCTGAGCTTCAACGCGCTCGGCAGGATCTGGAGCCAGCCCGCCGGCGGCGCGCCGGCCCGTCTCACGGCGGGAGATCTGCCCGAATTCGATCCGGCCTATTCGCCCGACGGCAAGCAGGTCGCGTTCGTCGATTGGAAGGATGATCGGGGCGGCACGCTCAAGGTGCGCAATGCCGGCGGAGAAATACGCACGCTCGTGGAGAGCGCGGGAATCCTGCGTGCTCCGGCATTCTCGCCCGACGGCAAGCGCATCCTCTACATCATTGCGGAAGGCGATCGTTGCCTCGGCGGCCATCGGGCGCGTCCGGGCATCTACTGGACGGATGTTGGCGGAGGGCCGTCTCACTACGTCGGTGCGCCGGCCATCGAGGCGGCGTTCTCGCCCGACGGCGCGCGCATCTGGTTCACCACCGAAAGCTATGCCGGCCATGATCTGGTCTCGCAGGTCGAAAGCCTTGGGCTCGACGGAAGTGACCGCCGCATCCATGCGCGCGCGTCGCACGCCGATGTGAACGAGCTGAAGGTGAGCCCGGATCTCAAGTGGATCGCCTTCCGTCACGAGCAGCAATATTATCTGAAGCCGTTTGCGCCGGGCGCGGACCCGGTCGAGATTACCCCCGAGGGGGCGAAGCCGCTCGGGCGCCTCGGGGGCTACGAACTGACCTGGGCACCGGATTCGAGCGCGGTGCTCTGGGCGCTTGGCCCGACCATCTATCGAAGCGCGGTCTCGGGCGCCTCGCCCGTGGTCCACGCCGAGATCGAGCTGACCGCAGAAGCGGACGTGCCGAGCGGCGCCCTGGCGTTCGTCAACGGGCGCATCATCACCATGCACGGCGGCGAGGTGATCGAGCGCGGCACGGTGGTCGTGCGCGGGAACCGGATCCAGGCCGTTGGGCCCGCCGCGTCGATCGACGTGCCGGCCGATGCCAGGGTTATCGACATCAGCGGCAAGACCGTGATGCCGGGCCTCGTCGACATGCACGGCCATGTGGACAATTGCTATTACAGCTCGTCCGGTCTCACCCCTGAGAAGCAGCCGACCCAGTATGCCGATCTGGCGTACGGGGTGACGACCAACTACGATCCCTACACCTCGGAACTCGCGACCTATGCCACGCGCGAGATGGCGATGGCCGGGATGATGACCGGTCCGCGCGCGATCGATTCCGGAATGGTGGCCTATGGACGGACCGGAAAGGTCGACAAGGTCTACATTCCGATCGAGAGCCAGGCAGATGCCGATGCGCTGATGGCGCGCAAGAAGGCGCTCGGCGGCGCCATCGTCAAGAGCTACCGTCAGCCGATGCGCCGGCAGCGCCAGCAGATCCTCGCCGCCGGCCGCGAGGCCGGGGTCATGGTCGATGTGGAGGGCGAGAGCCACTTCTACAACAACATCACCATGATCCTCGACGGTCATACGAACCTGCAGCACAACATGCCGCTGGAGAACATCTACGACGACGTCGTCCAGCTCATGGCGGCGTCGGAGGTCGCGCAGACGCCGACGCTGATCGTGCTGTTCGGAGAGCTGATGGGGGAGAACTACCTCTACCAGCACACCCGCGCCTGGGAGGATCCGAAGGCGCGCCGTTTCGTCCAGTTGACGACCAGCGGCTACAGCCCGCTCGGCGCGCCCTACGGCGCACCGCCGCACGTGCGCGGCATGACCACCATTCACGCGGCGGACGAGCTCTACGACATCGGCTTCCGCGCCGCTGCACGGTCGATGAAGGCGCTCGACGACGCGGGCGTGGTGATCAACGCAGGATCGCACGGCCAGGTCACCGGCCTCGCGCTTCATTGGGAGATGTGGCTGCTGGTCGAAGGGGGCATGTCGAACCACCGGGTTCTGCGCACCGCCACCATCAACGGCGCCAGGACGCTCGGCCTCGACGGCCAGATCGGAACCATAGCGCCGGGCAAGCTGGCGGACCTGCTGGTGCTCGACCGCAATCCGCTCGAGGACATCCGCAACTCCAACAGCGTGCGATACACGCTCGCGAACGGGCGGCTCTACGACTCCGTCACGATGAACCAGATCGGCAACCACCCGCGCGAGCGCGAGCCGTTCTTCTGGGAAACCGGGCGCGACTTCAACGGAATCGATTGGGAACCGGCGTGGGCGCATCAATGACGATGGGCTTCGCCGGACCGGCGGGAGATCAAGGGTGCAGGCAGCAGACGGCGTAACCACGCAGACGATCGCGCGTTTAAACGGAGACGGGGGGAACGCAGGATCGGCGGACAAGCTGTTTCTGGGGCATCCGCGCGGCCTCGCCTTCATCGTCTTCACCGAGGCATGGGAGCGCTTCTCGTTCTACGGGATGCAGGCGCTTCTCGTCCTCTACATGGCGACTTACCTGTTCCAGCCGGAGAACATCGGCGGCGTGGCCGGATTCGCAGGCTTCAGGACGGGCGTAGAGGCGGTGTTCGGGCCGCTCAGCATCCAGGCGCTCGCGACGCAGGTGTTCGGCCTCTACGTCGGGCTGATCTATTTCATGCCGGTGCTTGGCGGTCTTCTGGGCGATCGCTGGATCGGCCGGCGCCGTGCCGTCCTGCTCGGCGGCGCCTTGATGGCGGTCGGCCATTTCCTGATGGCGTTCGAGAACCTGTTTCTCCCAGCGCTCTCGGCGCTGATCCTGGGGGCTGGCCTGTTGAAGGGGAACCTCGCCGCCCAGGTGGGCGATCTTTACTCCAAGGACGACCCGCGGCGCGATACCGCGTTTTCGCTCTACGTCCTGGCGATCAACATTGGCGCGTTCGTGGCGCCGCTCGTATGCGGCACGCTGGGCGAACTCTACGGCTGGCACTACGGCTTCGGCGCGGCCGGCATCGGCATGCTGGTCGGGATCGTCATCTACCTGCGCGGTGCGCACTGGCTCCCGCCCGAAAGGATCGGGAAGGGTGCGAGCGAACGGCCGCGGCTCGCGCCGGGCGACTGGCGTATCATCGCCGCGATCTTCGTGATGCTCGCCATTACCGCGCTGTTCTGGACGGCGCAGAGCCAGGTCTGGAACACATATCCTCTCTGGATCCGCGCCCGGGTCGACCGCGAGATTCTGGGCCTGACAGTGCCCGTCACCTGGTTCCAGTCGCTGGATTCGCTGGCCGTGCTGATCTTCGCGCCAGCCGTGCTGTGGTTCTGGCGCTTTCAGGCGCGGCGTTCGGCAGAACCGGGCGATCTTCCGAAGATCGCGATCGGCTGTCTCGTCTTCGCTGCAGCCATGATCTGGCTGTCCGTCGGCGAGCTGCTGTCCGGCGGGGGGACCGTGGCCCTCGTGTGGCCGGTGGTCTTCCACTTCATCTGCGCATGGTCGTTCCTCTATGTCGGCCCGATCGCACTCGCGCTAACCTCGCGGGCGGCGCCGCCTGCTGTGAACGCGATGATGGTCGGATCCTACTACCTCGCTATCTTCGCCGGCGGGATCGCCAGCGGCTGGCTCGGCAGGTTCTACGAGACGGTCTCGCCCTCGGCGTTCTGGCTGATTCACGCCGCTGTCGTCGGGGTCGGCGCGTTGCTGCTCTTCGTCTTCAAGACGCGGCTGCTGCAGGCGATGAAGCTGAACCCCCGCGCACCAGGCTGAGCTTCCGGTGATAGAAGCGTAGCCCCGCGTGCGGGGCTTACGTCGTGTGACCGGCGGCGAGCAGGGCAGCGCGCGCGGTCCGGCCGCATTGAGGGGCCGGGTTTCCCACCTCCTTCAGGAATTCCGCCGCCGACCCAATCTGCGGACAAAAAAGGGGCCGGAACCCCTGAGATTCCGGCCCACGATGAGTTCGGCGGAGGGAATTAGAAGGAGTAGCCGACCTCGATCCCGATCACCCGCGGGCGGGTGCGGTTGGAGTTGGCCCATCCCTGGTAGGGGTCGATCGCCTTGTTCTCGTTGGTGATGTTCTCCGCGAACAGCTCCACGTCGAACCCGTGCACCGTCCCTCCGAAGCGGGCGTTGAGCAGGCCGATGCTGTCGGACCTCTGGGGCAGGGCGCTCGGCAGGAAGCTCGACCGGTCGATGTAGGTCACGGCATCGCGGTAGTTGTAGTCGATGCGGACGAAGCCGGGGACCGAAGCCGCCCACTCGAAGTCGTAATTGGCGCCCAGCGTGAAGCTCAGCTCCGGCGTATAGTCGGTCGGATCGCCCGGAATGTTGACCTGGTCGGCCGCATCGGTTTCGACGATCTCGCTGTCGATGTAGGCGCCCGTCGCCGACAGCGTGAGGCCGGTGACCGGCCGCGTCGCCAGCCCGAGCTCGAGCCCCTTGACCTCGACCTTGCCGATATTGCTCGATTCGCCGAGGAACGCGCCGTTCACCTCGGTTAAACGGCGGCGGATCATGTCCTTGTATTCGGTGTAGAACGCCGCCAGCTCGAACTGGAGCCGCCCGTCGAGAGCCGCACCCTTGGTGCCGATCTCGTAGGTGTAGATCTTTTCCGGATCGTAGGGATCGAACGGCTCGGAGTTGAACCCGCCGCTGCGGAACCCCTTGGCGAAGCTGGCATAGAAGTTCGCTTGGTCCGCGTAGCGATAGCTCAGGTAGACCCGCGGATCGATGGAGTCGAAGGTCGCCTCCAGCGTGGTGCCGGTATCGGGCACGTACGTGATGAGGCTGGTCTGCTCGTCCCGGAAATAGCGGATGCCGGCGCCGATGGTCAGCCGATCGGTAATATCGTAGCCGCCATCGGCGAAGACGGAAATCGTCTCGGAGCTTGAGGCGTTGAGATAGTACAGATCATCGATGAGGACGCCGCCGCCCGAATAGAGGTCGCCCTCGGCCGCATAGGCGTACTCATAATCGGCGCGCATGGTCCGGTCGCCCTTGGTGTAGAAGGCGCCGAGGGTCCACTGGAAGGGCCCCTCGCCGGAGGAAAGCCGCAGTTCCTGGCTGAACTGGTCCGCATCGATCCAGCGGTCGTCGTTCCCTTCCACGATCCCGTAGGAGTAGTTGCCGGGGCGGGGAATGTAGGTGAACGGGTACTGGTGGTCGTGCTCCACATAAGTGGTCGCGCTGACGAGTTCCGCGAAGCCCAGGTCGTAGCGCAGCTCGAGATTGTAGAGGGTGAAGTCGAATTCCTTCGGGATCATCACCTTGCTGCGGTCGGGGCCGATGTCGACGGTGCGGTCGGGCTCCTCGAAGCCGAGGCCGAGACGGGTGTCCGCCCGGTGGATCTGCACCATGCCCGTCGCTTCGAACGCGTCGCTCGGCGACCAGCGAAGCTTGGCGCGGAGATTGAAGAGTTCGGTGCCGTTGCCGTCCTTGATCCCCGCTTCCGGCTGGTCGATCCAGCCGCCGCCGGACTCGTATTTGCCGGCGACGCGAAGCGCGAGTTCGTCGCGGATCAGCGGCAGGTTGATCACGCCGGTGACCCCGCCGCCCATCTCGCCCTGCGCAACAGAGTAGACCTTGCCCTCGGCGCGGCCCTCGACTTGTGTCGGGTCGGGATCGTTGGTGATGTAGCGGATGGTGCCGCCGGCCGAGCCTTGCCCGTAGAGGGTGCCCTGCGGCCCCTTAAGGACTTCCACGCGCGCGAGGTCGAGGGCGATGGGGCTGAGTTGGTCGTAGCCGCTCAGGGACAGCGGCGCTTCATCGAGATATTGGGTAACGAGCGCACCCGATCCCGACTGGTTGGCAAGGCCGCGTAGGAAGATCGTGTAGCTGCCGGGCCCATCCTCGCGCATGGTTAGGCCCGGCACGGCGAAAGAAAGATCCTGGACGTCCTCGATCCCGCGGTCGCTGAGCTCCTCGCCTCCGACCACCGAGACGGCCATCGGCACCTCGATAAGGGTTTGCTCGCGCTTCTGCGCCGTGACGATGATCTCGTTCAGCGCGTCCGGATTGTCCTCCGACTGGGCGAACGCGGGGGCTGCTTGCGCGAGCGCCAGGACCGACGCCGTGCAGATGAACCCGTATTTTCCACTCATAACTTCCCCCACTCGCATTGCGTGATTTTTTGCGAGGATATGACAGGGGCCAGCGTGTTGCAGATGCTAAAATAGCATAGGGTGGTGCCTCGTTTGCACCACGTGGGCGATCTCGCACCGTATGTTAGAAGCGGGAAAGGCTCGGCGCGATGAATGCGCCGGGTCGCTAGACGGAAGATATGAGCGGCGAACTTCAGCAAGTGCGATGGCGAACCATGACGTCGGAGGACCTGCCCGAGGTGGTCCGGATCGCGGCGTGCGTCCATCTGGATTACCCGGAAGAGGAGCACGTGTTCGCGGAGCGGCTGGCGCTGTTCCCCGACGGGTGCCGCCTGCTCGTGGATCGTGACGAGGCTATGGGATACCTTATTTCGCATCCCTGGGTGCGGAAGGCACCGCCTGCACTCGATACGCCGTTGGGAGAGCTCCCCCAGCCAGCGGATACTTACTACATCCACGATCTCGCACTGGCGCCGCAGGCGCGAGGAAAGGGTCTGGCCATCGAGGCAGTGACCTCGGCCGTCACGACCGCAAGGGCGCGCGGATTGGCAACCCTCTCCCTCGTGGCAGTGGGAAACTCCGCCGAGTTCTGGCGGACGCAGGGCTTCGACGTGGTTCGCGATGCGCAAGTCGAGCGCTCGCTGGCCAGCTACGGCGGCACGGCACACTACATGGAGCGCGCTATCTGAGCCGGCCCCGTTCCGCCGCGGGTCGGCTGGCGGTCAGGGACGCGTGCCGATCTGCTGCCAGCGTCCGGCATTG
This sequence comes from Pelagerythrobacter sp. Soil_C_18, assembly GCF_057657235.1. Lineage (NCBI taxonomy): Bacteria > Pseudomonadati > Pseudomonadota > Alphaproteobacteria > Sphingomonadales > Erythrobacteraceae > Pelagerythrobacter > Pelagerythrobacter sp. Soil_C_18. Next base: position 895,406 of record NZ_JBDGIU010000001.1, on the reverse strand, counting down.
ACGATGGCCTTATTGCCTTCGAAGCGAATGCTGAAGGGATAGCGACCCGGGATCACGAACAGGTTCGATCCCGACGGCAGGAGCTCCACCGATTCGTCCTTGCGAATGGCGAAGATGTCGCGCTCGCCGGTAGCCCGGCCGAAGAGACGGCCGCCTTCGGTCGTCACTTCCAGCGATGCGACCGGGCTGAAGCGGTAGGTGCCGACGAAGCCCTGCAGATCGGAAGCGTTGCCCCGGGATTGCAGCGGAGGCGGGGCGGAGGGTTGTTCGGGGACGCTGCTCAAAATGGCATCCCACATGAGCTCCGATGCGACGGCGCCGATCTCCGCCGTGACGAGGCCATCGCCGGGCCCCGCCTCCACTTCTCCCGTCGAGACGGCGTAAAGTACGTCGCCGTCGAGCTCGGTCGCAAACGGCTGAATGCCCCGGGCCATGGAGGTGTGCACCTGAACGGCAAGGCGCTTGAGCTCGGCGCTCGACATTGACCGGTTGGTGACGACGAGGCTGATGGTGGTGTTCTTGCGCTCCGGCTCGGCGGCACGCTCGCCGTTCCAGTCAGGTCCGAGGCTTGCGGGGGAGGCGTTGAGCAGCTCATGCGCAGCCAGATCCTGCGGCCAGCCAGCGCCTGCGTGGCAGGCTACCACCTTGCCGTCGCGATCTGTGACAACGCCCAGCGCATTGACGACTGTGAAGACGGCGATCTTCACGTCGCCGATCTGGCGGAACGCGGCGCCCTGGCCGGACCTCGCATTGCACCCGAACAGGCCGCCCGTCATGGCCGAGCGCCCGGCGCCGTAAGGCCCGACGGGAAAGATTCCAGGCCTGGCCGCGCGATAGGCTGCCTGCGCCAGGCGCTTGTCCGGATAGATCTCGTTCAACCGGCGTCCGCCGAAATCGTAGATGATAGAGCCGACGGCGAGACCCACATTGTTCCAGTGGCCGCCGCGATAGCCGTCGTCCTTCATCGCGGTATTGACGGCGGTGACCGCCTCGAGCCCGTACCAGGATCCGCCGGCGAGGACGACGGCGTCGAGTTCGGGCTGGACGTAGCCGAGATCCAGATAGGGCGCGTTGACCGTGCCCGGTCCGCCGCCGCGCACGTCCACCGCGCCGTGCACCTTGCGGCCGAAACGGATGACGGTGACGCCGGTGGGACCGGCTTCGTACTGCCCGGTACCGATGGAGAGCATCGGCCAGTCGAACTTCAGCGCATCGGGATCGTCGACCCCGTCGTTGAGCGTCATCACCAGCTCGTCCTGAACGCCTGGTGTGCTTTGATCCTGCGCGGTCCCGGGAGCCGCCATCGCGGCAGCGAGAAGCCCCAAAGCCAGTGCGGGCGTCCTGAAGATCATCACGTATCTCTCTCTTTTCGATCTGTCTCTGCGGGCGCGATCTTGCGGAACTCGGCGCTCACGGCGCTTCGTCGGTGATCTGAAAGAACCGGCAATATTCGCCGATCTTGCCCTCATCGTCCGCCTTGATGACGACGGGGCGGCCGTGTTCGAATGCTGCCTTGGCCAGCAGGAGGAGGGCCGTATCGCCGGCCCGCGCAAGCAGGCCCGGCATCTTGCGGCAGGTCTCTGGAAGCCACTCGCGATCCGCGACACCGATGTAGATCACGTCGCTATAGTGCGGGTAATCGAGATCCTCCGCGACGGCCCCGATCTGGGTGATGCGTGTGCTGGTCCAATATTGCTCCGCCTGAGCCGGCGTCGCCAGCAGCAGGCCCAGCAGACCGAGCGAAGCGCATGCCCGGATCACGGCCGCTCACCCGTGAGGCCGATCGGTTGCCCCGATCCGTCCGGAGCCAGCAGCGGCGATCCTGGCTGAGGAAGCCACTGCGCGTCCAGAATCGGGTCGACCTGCAGGACGTCCTCGCCGATCACGAATTGGTCTGGCCCGAGCGCAGCGTTTGCGGGCGCGGCATTGGCGTGCATGGCGCTCTCACGCACCGTCACGCGGCCCTTCGCCTCGGCATTGATCCCGTAGGGCGCATTTCCGGTGATGACCGAGCGAACGACCAGGATCGTGGAGCTGTCCGCCGCATAGACGCCGTCGTCGGTATTGTTGGCCACCACCGAGTTGAACAGATGGAGCGTGCTGTCATCGTAGGTCCCGATACCCGCCGAATCCCCACCGGCGATGACGCTGTCGCGTACGTGAGCATGCGCAGCCTCTTCGAGCCAGATCCCGAGATGACCGTCGAGCAGCCGGAGCGCAGATGCGTCGATGAGCGTCCGTCCGCGTCCCGTGAGCGCCATCTTGACGATGCCGCGCATGACGATGTCCGAGGCTTGCACGCGGCTGTCGATCGCTAAGATGCCGTGTCCGTCGTAGATATCGTCTTCCTCCTCGCCCCAGCGGAAGTCGTTTATCTCCAGGTTGCGAATGGTGACGTCGGCATTCTCGAGAACGAAGGCGATCGCCGGAATGCCTTCCTTCCCGTCGAGAACGGTCCCGTCGCTCCCTTCGATCGTGAGCCGTTTCTCGCGTATGACGACGTAGCCGCGCGCCACAATGTCCTCGAAGGGTACATCACGGTACGAGGAGGGGACGTAGCGGCCCGGCGCGAGCCGGATCACGTCACCATCCGCGGCGCGATCGACCGCCTCCTGGACAGCGTCGTTCCCGGTGAAGGCGCAACCTTCCGACCGTGATCCCTCAGGACACACCAGGATCGTCTCTGCGGAAGCGGGCGTGCCGACGATCAGGCCGCCGGCGAGGAGAAGGGGGAGGGCGTGCTTCATTTGGTGCCGAGCTCCAGAATGCGGAAGGTACCGGGTGTGGCGACGTCTTCGTCCCCGGTGCCCCGGGTGAAGTCCGCCGTCGAGAGGTAGACCCGGCCCGTCGCCGGATCGAGCACCGCGGTGCGCGCGCCGTAGCGCGTCGGGACGCTGGTGGGCGCGCCAGCGGCGCCGGTTTCGGCGAGCCGGAAGAGCGTCAGGGTGCCTTCCTTGGCCGGTACGTAAGCCAGGCGTGTGTTCGGATCGAAGATGGCGCCGTCGGCATTCTGCCCGACCTGCACGGTTCCCTTGTCCGCGCCCGAACCGGCGTCGATCAGCTTGGCAACCCCGTTGTGACAGGCGGAAATCAGGATGCCGCTAAGCGCGTCGTAGGCGATGCCGGTCGGCTCCACGCAGCCGGGGAGTGCCAGGCGGCGGGCGACCTTCCGAGCGGCGATGTCGATCACCGCGATCTCGGCCGTATCCTCGATATTGACGAACAGATGGCCCTTGCCGTCGATCACGCCGGCCTCGGGCTTGCCGCCCACGGCAATCGTGCCGACGGGCGCGCGATCGGCGACGTCGATGAGCGAGATGCTGTTGCCGCCTGCATTCATGACGAAGGCCAGTCCGCTGTCGGGATCGTAGGCCGCCGCATCCGGCTTCTCGCCGACGGCGATCCGCGCGATCTCGTCGCCCGTGCTGCGATCGAACAGCACGGCCTGGTTATCGCCGTAGACGGTGCTGAGCATCTCGTTCGTGCCGACGATCGGCAGGACGGCGGAGACGTCGTTGGCTTCGATCAGCCGGTCGGTCACCTTCCCGGTATCGAGATCGACGGTCATGACGCCGAACTCGCGCGCCGCGAACAGGCGGCGGGCATCGCTATCGACGGAGAGGTAATCGTAACCTCCGTCCGGCCCGCCGTATTCGGCGAGGATCGCCAGCCCCGGCTGATCGCCTGCAGCTTCCCGGGAGGTCTCTGCCGGATCGCCCCCGCAACTCGCGAGCGATAGTGCAAGACCCGCGACCAGAACCGCTCTGCTCATTTGGCTTCCCTCCGTCCGAACCAAGTGCGCCAATCGAACAGGGGAGTCCGCTTCATGCGAGAGGACAAATGCGCCGCAAGCGGTGCTTCTGCCGCACCTCTACCAATGCCGTGTGCGGCAAAGCGGATGCGAGGGTCGCTCGATCAAGGCGATCCGACAGCTTCGAACCCGGAGTTGTCATTCACGGCGCGGTAGGCAGATCGTCGTTGCCTTCGGTCAGGGCATTGCTGCACCCGCCAGTACAAGTTGCTCGAGCAGACCGGAAAGGAAGTCAGGCGCCTCTCTCGTAGAGCTTCCGCAGGCTTCGTGAGGATTGCTGTCATGCATCTGCACTTGAGGTGTAACATGCCGCTCTTAGGCGCGCCGCATGACTGTGCCCTCCCACGAACGTACGCAGTGGCTTGCGCGCTGGATTCTGCCGCACGAAGGTGAGCTGCGTACTTGGCTTTCGCGTCGTCCCCTCGTGGGTCTCGACGTCGATGACGTCGTCCAGGAATCGTATGCCATCATGGTGGGGCTCGGCTGCGTCGGCCACATTCGCAATCCGCGAACCTATCTGTTCGAAGTGGCAAAGTCCGTCGTGCTGATGGCGTTGCGCCGATCGCAGATCGTTTCGTTCAGCACGCTGACGGACGTGGAGAGTCTCGAGGTTCCTTGCGATGCCCCCGGACCAGATGCAATCGCCGCCGGCAGGCAGGAACTGGAACGCATCGCCACTTTCATAGCGACGCTGCCGCCCAAATGCCGCGAGGTTTTTACGCTTCGCAAGGTTCACGAGCTTTCCCAGCGAGAGGTCGCCCACCGTATGGGCATTTCGGAAAGCACGGTAGAAAAGCACATGGGGAAGGCGGTGCGTCTTCTGGCAAGTGCAATCGCCTATGGCGGAAATTCCCGCATCGCGGCATCAAAAGCATGTGAAGACGAACGCGCCACACCTGAAGCATCCGGAATCCGCCTCGGAAATTGAAAGCGCTGCAGCATCCTGGGCCGCCCGGGTCGATCGGGGCAAGCTATCCTTCGACGAGCAGGCCGCGCTGGAGAAATGGCTGGGCGCCGACACCCGCCGGCTGGGTGCCTATGCACGCGCGCTGGCGGTCAACGCCCATTTCGACCGGGCTGCGGCCCTAGGGCCCGGCTTCTCGCCCGAAGATTTCGAGGAAGTACGCCCGCCGTCGCCGGCACTCCACCGCAGGCACTTCCTGTTCGCAGGCGGCGCGGCTGTGGCAGCATCGATTGCCGCGGCAGTGGGGGTCGGAATGTTCTCCACCGGCACGGCCGTGGTGACGGCCAAGGGAGACACGCGCCGCATCGCCCTGACCGAAGGCTCGGCCATCACGCTTAATACCGACAGCCACATAGAACCCCGTCTCGAGGAACGGCTCCGCCAGGTGGATCTGGTGAGAGGAGAGGCACTGTTCGACGTCTCACGGGACCCGAACCGCCCCTTCGTGGTCCATGCCGGCGACGTGCGGGTTCGCGTGCTGGGCACCAGCTTCTCGATGCGGCGCTTCGATGACGGCTCAGTGGAAGTCGCGGTTCTCGAGGGCCATGTAGAGGTCGACGCAGGGAGCGGGCTTCACCCGTATCGGTTGAGGCGCGGCGAGCGCCTTCGGGTGTTCCCGGGTGGTGACGTTCGGACCGAACATGTGTCGCACGCGGCTCTCGAACGTTCGGTCGGCTGGCGTCGCGGGATCATCGATCTCCACGGCATGACATTGGCCCAGGCGGCGGCCGAATATGCGCGCTACTCCGACCGCCGGATCATGATCGCCGATCAGGCCGTCGGTGCGATGAAGGTGACGGGCGTCTATTCGACCAGCGATCCGCTGGGCTTCGCAAGAGCGGCCGCACTCAGCCTCGGAATTCAGGCGACTCCCACCGCGGAGGGCATGCGCCTCGACAGCCGCTGACTCGCTGAAAGATTTTTCCTCGCCGCAATGGCGGAAACAGCGCCCCCCATCATCCAGCCTCCGAACCGCAATCGCTCAAACAATAATTCAGGGGCGCGATAATGTACTTGAGGTCCGTTTTGAGCTGCGGCGTTGCCGTCGCGGCAGTGGCAGCTTCGTCGCCGGCAATGGCCCAAGCCGTGACGTTCGACATTCCGGCGCAGAGCCTGCCCGCCGCGATCTCGGCGTTCGGGCGCCAGACCGGATTGCAGATCGTGGCACCGGCGACCGGCTTTGAGCATCTCAAGTCTCGCCGCATCGCAGGCGCCATGAATCCGCAGGCAGCGCTGAGAAGGCTGCTTGACGGCAGCGGGCTGGAAGTGGCGTCGTACGAGGGCGGCGTCGTGATCCTGCGCGCCGCGTCGCGAACGCAGGATCCATCGATTCCGCCTTCGAGCGCCCGCCGAATGGATACCTCGTCGGCGCAGGCGCAGACGCTTGGCCAGGGTGTGATCGAGGGGCAAGTGCTCGATCCCGCGACCGGCGAGTATCTCCGCAATGCAATCATTCGCGTCGTGGCGGCCGATGGGCACAGGCGGACGACCACCTCCACCGAGCGTGGTGAGTACCGCATTTCCGGCATCCCGGCGGGGCAGGTCGAGGTCACGGTCAGCTACACCGGCTATCGCGATCTGATTTCCACCATCGAAGTACGTTCCGGTCAGGCCCTGCGACACGATGTCGAGCTGACGCATTCCACGCGGGAGCAGACCGGCGCCGGTCAGGAGATCGTCGTCACCGCCGCCGGCGTCCTGGAAGGCGATGCGCGCGCCATCATGGATCAGCGCCAGTCGATGGACATCAAGAACAACCTGTCGGTCGAATCCTACGGCGACATCGCCGACGGCAACCCGGCCGAGTTCATCAAGTACATGACCGGCGTGGACACGGATGGCACGACGGGCTCTGCCGTCAACGTTCAGCTTCGCGGTCTGCCGGCGTCCATGACCGGGGTTACGCTGGACGGCGTCGGCCTTGCTTCCGCGGACGCGAACAACGGGGCCGATACCTCGCGCGCGGCCAGCTTCGAGGGTCTGTCGCTGGCGGGGATCGACTCGATCGAGATCTCCAAGACAACCAGCGCCGACGTTGACGCCAACTCGCCGGCCGGCACGATCAACATCCGCACCAAGCGCGCGTTTGATCGCCGCGGGCGGCGGATCCAGGTTCAGGTGAGCGGCGCCACGCATGCAAACATGTGGGACGGCAAGAGCGATGCCGGCCCCGGCGAAGGCGGGCACGACGGGAAGAAGTTCCTGCCCAACGGCCTGATCGAATATTCCGACGTCTTCTTCGACAGGCGGCTCGGCGTGGTCGCGAGTGTGAGCCAGACCAACACCTATATCGAGCGCGAGCAGCTCACGTCGAGCCGCAACTACAACCCGACCGACGTCAGCCCCGAGCCCCTCGCCATCACGGTCCAGCAATTGCAGATGGCGCCGCGCCAGACCTCGCGCTTCGCTGCTGCTCTCAACCTCGACTTCAAGGCGACCGACAATCTCATCCTGTCGCTGAAGTCGTCCTACAACCGCAGCACCGTCTGGCAGGATTCATCTATACCGCGATTCACCACCGGCGCTCGCTCGCTGGGAGTGGACGGGGATCCGACCCTCGACTTCACCACGCTGCATCCCGCGGACGCCTATTCCTACGAGATCAGCAATACCTCGACCTACAAGATCAACGAGGGCCAGAACCTGACGCCGAGCTTCGAGTATCAGACCGACACGCTCACGATCGACGGCAATTTCTCGTACTCCAAATCCACCAGCGAATACGATCCGCTCAGGAAGGGTGCTGTCGCGGGGTTCACGACCGACATACGGTCGCAAGGCAATTTCTCGATGCGGCGCGACAATCTCGTCCACCAGGATTGGGACATTCGCCAGGTCAGCGGTCCGGACTGGCGTGATCCGGCGTCGTTCAACCTGTCGGGCACGCCGACCATCCGCAGCGGCAATGGGAGCTTCGCCTCTGTAAAGTACCTGGGCGGCGCCGCGAACCTGGCTTGGATGACCGACCTCGGTTCGGTGCCGGTGGTCTTCAAGACCGGTTTCAAGATCCGGAATGCGGTCTACGACTTCGACAATACGAGCGACAACAATCTCTACGAATACGTGGGGCCGCTGAGCAACGAGGAACTGCTCCGCGCGGTGCAGAGCTCGAACCAGCTTTCCTATGGCGACACCGGCGCCACGATCGCGACTATTTCAGGCTCGGATTTGTTCTACATGCCGAGCCCCTACAAGCTCGGGCAGATGTTCCTCGACAATCCGGGGCACTGGCAGCACACGCAAACGGCGACGCAGTGGTACAACGCCAACGTCGCCAACAAGCGGCACTTCGAGGAGAAGACGACCGCGGCTTACGTCATGGGCACGGCCGATGTCGCTCCGAACCTGAAAGTCCGCGCAGGCGTCCGATGGGAAAGGACGGACACCATGGCGCGCGAATTCGACCCGCTTACGCCGGCCGAGGTCGAAGCCGCAGGCTATGTCGTCTCGGGTTCGACGGATCGGGCGACAACGATCGAAGGGCTGCAATATCAGTATCTCACGCGGCCGATGATCGATCGCAAGGGCAATTACGACCAGTTCTTTCCCAGCGCCTCCCTCAAATATCTTCCGGCGGACAATACCGAAGTCCATCTGGGCTACAGCCGCACGATCACACGGCCCGAAGTGGCGGTTCTCGCGGGCGTTTGGCGGGTCAACGAAGAGGACATGATCGTCAGGGCCCCCAACCCCAATCTCGAGCCCGCCATCTCGGACAATTTTTCCGTTCGCGTCGCCCAATACTTCGAGCCGGTCGGCATGATCGCCGTCAATTTCTATCAGAACAAGGTCAAGGGTCTGTTCCAGGAGCAGGAACTGACCGCCGAGGAGTTCGGGAATACCAATCCTCTCTACGAAGATTACACCTTCATCACGACCGACACGGTGAGCGGCGACGCGGTCAACATCCGCGGCGTGGAGATCGAGTTCAACCACGCGATGACATGGCTGCCGTCGCCGCTGGACGGCCTCTCCGTGCGCGGATCGTTCATGTACAACAAGCCGGAGGAGCCGATCGTCCGGGTCGCGGACAAAGTCGGCACGCTCTCATTCTCCTATAAGAAGGGGCCGGTGCGGCTCTACGTCAACGGCATCTGGACGGGCGACAAGTACCGAAGCACCACGCCGTCATGGTTCGCGGAGCGCCTCGATGTGAGCCTTTCCGGGGCGTATCAGATCAGCCGGACGTTCGAGGCGTTCTTCTCGGTCCGGAACCTGCTGACGAGGCCACTCAACGTGATGGTGCCCGGCAGTCTGGCGGAGAGCGGCGCGCTGGGCGACCATAGCGCGATCTACGTCAACAACGGCACGTCCGGGACGATCGGCGTCAGGGCGCGTTTCTAGCCACACCGCGCAGGCCTGCGGGAAGAGTCATGGCAATCAAACCGCTGATGCTCTGTATCCTGGCGCTCGGCTTCCTGCCGACTGGCCCTGCGGAGGCGCAAACCGCGCCCGCAGGGTCCGAGGTGGGGCAACCCCTCCCCGCCTGGAGCGAGGGCGAGCTCGACATTCACCATATCAACACCGGCCGGGGTGAGGCTTCGTTCCTCGTTTTTCCGGACGGCACCAGCCTGCTGGTCGACGCCAGCGGCAAGACGATCGAAAAGCCGCCATTCTCGCTTCCGACCAAGCCCGACGCCTCGCGCCCGCCCGGTGAATGGGTCGCGCGGTATGTCGAGCGCGCGCTACCGCCATCCTCGCGCAGGATCGATTGCGCCCTTCTGTCGCACTTTCACGGCGATCACATGGGCGCGATCGTCGACGATTCACCGCACTCGGAACAGGGCGATTACCAGTTGAGCGGGATCACCGAAATCGCCGAGCACCTGCCGATCGGCAAGATCATCGATCGAGGCTGGCCCGACTACGCCTATCCGAAGCCGCTGAAGAGCCGCACGGTCGCGAACTACCGCGAGTTCCTCGACTGGCAGACAAACAACCGCGGCGTCGAGGTCGAACGGTTCGAGCCGGGGCGCAACGACCAGATCGAACTGCTGCGCCGGCCTGACGCCTATCCGCAGTTCGAGGTGCGCAACCTGATGGCCAATGGCGCCGTCTGGGCCGGTCTCGGCTACGAAAAGCGCGAGCTCTTTCCGCCGATCGAGAGCCTTTCTCAAGGCGACTATCCGATCGAGAACAAGCTCAGCATCGCCTTTCGCGTCACCTACGGAAAGTTCGACTATTTCACTGGCGGCGACTTGTCGGCCGCCGGCGATGAGACGCTCTCCTCCGCCGACGCGTGGAAGAACGTCGAAACACCCGCGGCGCAAGCGAGCGGCCCGGTCGACGCGATGAAGGCCAATCATCACGGGAGCTGGGATGCGAACAGCGCCGCCTTCCTGGGAATTCTGCGCCCGCGGGTGATCGTGATCGGATCGCGAGCGGAGGGGCATCCGGCGGTGAACACCTACAAGCGCATGACGTCCCAGGCGACCTGGCCCGGCCCGCGCGACGTGTTCGTCACCAATGTCTCCCCGGCCACCTTCAAGACGACCTATGGCATCGAGGACGCGGCGAGCACGCAAGGGCACGTCGTCATCCGCGTGGCGCCCGGCGGGGCAAGCTACCGCGTCTTCGTACTCGACGATGGTGACGAGGAACAGCACGTGAAGGCCGCGTTCGGTCCCTACGCCAGCAAATGAGCCAAAACCCGGTGCATCACGAGAAGGAGCGTTGCGCATGACGATCTGTCGAGCTCTGGCCAAGTTTGGAGCCGTCCTTCTGGTCGCGGCCGCCCTTCCCGCCGCCGCCTACGCTGCCGACTACCGAGAAGGCGATTGCGGCGCGTTCACCGTCGCGATGATTCCCGACACGCAGAACTACGTGGATTACCGGCACCAGAAATGGTCCGGCTTTCCGATCGACGGGGTCGACCAATTCTACCAGCAGATGCGCTGGGTGGCTGAGAACGCCAGAAGCACGGGCGGTGACATCGTGTTCGCCACGCACGTGGGCGATGTCTGGCAACACTATTCCGGATGGATGGACCCGGGCCATGCCGCGCGCGGCTTCGAATGGATGCCCAACGGCGGGTCCGAAGTCGCCAGGTCGCCCAAGGTCCATACCAGATCGTTCGAAATCCCCGCCGCCGTTCAGGCGTTTGAACTCATCGCGGGCAAGCTGCCGTTCTCGGTGGTGCCGGGCAACCACGACTATGACGCTCTGTGGACCGACCCGGCACATCCGCCCCAACCGGAGATCAAGAAGCAAGGGGTGCGCCATGTCGGCGGCCTGACAGGGTTTCAGTCCGCATTTTCCGACAGGTCCAAGTTCTTCGCCGACCAGCCCTGGTATGTCGGCTTTCACGACGACGGCGCGGACAGCGCGCAGGTCTTCACCGCGGGTGGATGCCGCTTCCTCCACATCGGCCTGCAGTACCACGCCCCGGACGCCTCGCTGGCCTGGGCAACCGAGGTGATCGGCCGCTTTCCGGATCTGCCGACCATCCTGACCACCCACGATTATCTGGGGCGCGACGGCACGCACAACATGAACTCCAATCCGCTGAGCAGCACGCTCGACCCGCTCGATAACGATCCGGAGATGATCTGGGAGGAGTTCGTCAGCCGGCACGACCAGATCTTCCTGGTCCTGAGCGGCCATGTCGGCGGCCAGGGCTTCAGCGTCGAGACGAACCGGGCGGGCAACGCAGTCTATCAGATGATGGCCGATTATCAGGGGCGCGGGCAGACAGCGCGAAGCAAGGGCGCGGAAAGCGCTCAGGTAGGCGACGGCTGGCTGCGGCTGCTGAAGTTCCACCTGGATACGGACCGCCCGCGCATCGAAGTCCGTACCTACTCCACGCATTACGGGAAATTCGCATCGGAACTTCCCGAGTACAGCGCATGGTACAAGGCGCACGACAAGCAGGCGCACCTGCCGGACGCGGACTATCTGGCGCGCGAGGAGTTCACCATCGAACTTGGCGGCTTCCACGAAAGGTTCGGCACGCCCACGGGCGAGGCCGCACAGTGAGGGTCGGGACGATGCCGCTGGATCGCCGCAATCTGATCAAGGCGGCAGGTTCGCTCGCCATATTCACCGGGCTCGCGTCGCGGCCGGTCTTCGGCCAGTCGCTTGCGGGGTATCCCTTCAAGCTCGGCGTGGCGTCCGGCGATCCTCATCCTGACGGCTTCGTCCTGTGGACGCGGCTCGCACCCAATCCGCTCGAGCGGGGCAGCGGTATGCCCATGAAGGCGGTGCCGGTGCAGTGGCAGGTTGCCGAAGACGAGCGCTTTACCCGCATCGTCCACTCGGGCGAGGAAATGGCCCGGCCCGAGCTCGGCCATTCGGTCCACGCCGAGGTTGGCGGTCTCCAGCCAGGCCGGCCCTACTGGTACCGTTTTCTCGTGGGCGGCGAGACGAGCCCCGTCGGAACGGTTCGATCAGCTCCGGCGGCGGGTGCTCCGGTGGATCAGCTGCGCATCGGTGTCGCCGGGTGCCAGAACTACGAAAGCGGCTACTTCACGGCCTACCGTCACTTGAGTGAAGAACCCGATCTCGACGCGGTGTTCCACTATGGCGATTACATCTACGAGCATGTGGCCGGCCGCGTTTGCCCGAAAGGCGAAGACGGTGAGCGTACCTGCTTCCGCAGCCATGTCGGTGACGAGATCTACTCGCTCGACGACTATCGCCGCCGCTACGCCCAATACAAGATGGACCCCGATCTCCAGGCCGCCCATGCCGCGGCTGCCTTCCTGCCCACCTGGGATGACCACGAGGTCGACAATAACTGGGTGGACACGTGGGACGAGCAAGGCACCCCGCCCGAGATGTTCCTGCTGCGCCGCTACGCCGCGATGCAGGCGTGGTACGAAAATATGCCCGTCCGGCGGGCGCAGTTTCCCGCGCGCGGCGGGCTGCGCATGCACCGGCGGCTCGATTACGGTCGGCTCCTCCGTATCCACCTGCTCGATACTCGTCAGCATCGCACAGACCAGCGCTGCGGGCTCCAGAACACGGAGCACTGCCTTCCCTCGGGAGACGTCGTGCCATCGCAGATGCTGGGCGCGGAGCAGGAAGCGTGGCTGAAGGAGGGCATGAGCGCTGACTTCGGCTGGAACCTGCTCGCGCAGCAAGTCATGATGATGCCCTTCCTCTACCCCGAGAACCGAGCCGACGGCCGGCACAATTTCGATTCGTGGAGCGGTTATTCCGATGCGCGGGCGCGGGTGGTGGATGCCATCGGCGAGAAAGGCCTCACCAACGTCGTGGTGGCCACCGGCGATGTGCACAAGCACCATGCGGGCGTAGTCCCAATGCATGAGGACAATCTCGACGGCCCGGCTGCGGCGACGGAGTATGTCGCGACCTCGATCTCCTCGGGCGGCGACGGTTCGGATGTCCCAAGAGGATGGGAGAACGTCCTCGCCGACAATCCACACACCCAATTGCTGAGCGATCGCCGCGGCTATCAGCTCTTCACCATCGGCAAGGATGAGTGGCGTACCGACGTCGTGGGCTTGGACAGGGTCACCACCTCGGGCGGTGCCAAGATCAAGGTCGCAACGCTTGCCACCGTTCCGCAGGAGCCGGGAGTTCATCCGCTTTAGAAAGCAGTCACTCAGACACGTCCAACAGCAAAGCTTCCCAAGCGCCGCTGAAGGGATCGGTCGGCAGTAAGGCACATCTTACGGAGAGGATCATGTGCCGTGTGGCAAACGGCGAGGTGCGAATCACCGCGCGAGGACGACCGCGTCGGCCGGATCAACTCCCTCTTCCCGGCGGAACGTGTGGTGGCTCGGCGCCGTCTGCCGCAGCTAGGGTCGAGAAGCTCTCCACTATTCCTTCGGCGGAGTGAGCCGGGGCGGCGCTTTCGTTCGTCGTGCCTGCATAAGTGGCTGACAACTGGCGGTACTGCCGGGAATTGAACGCGATCAGCGTCATCACGATGCCGAGCACGCCGGTTGCGCTGAATACCAGGGCCATGCCGCGCTCCGGCCCCGTGCCGTACCAGTCTCCGATCGCCTCGGCGCCTGCACCGGTGGTCATGAACGGGATCGCCAGGAACTGGGTGAGCGGACCGATCAGAAACGCCGTCAGCGGCGCGGCGGATTGCTCCACCGACTGCGCGAAGCCGAACACCCGCCCCTGCCGCTCGTAAGGCACGACCTTCTGCAGCGTCGTATGTTCGGCAGCCTCGGCGTAGGGGCCGAGGAACAGCCAGATCACGCAGCCCACTGCAAGCAGCACGATCGAGGACTGGATGGTGAACACGCTCGCCACCGTCCAGACCATCAGGTTGACCAGCAGCAGCGTGCGCAGCGGGTTCTTTCCGAGGCCGGTTCGGGCGATGGTCAGGCCGCTGACGATGAACGAGCACGAGGCGACTGCCCACAGGATGCCCCAGGCCTGAACCTCCATCAGCGACAGGCCGTAGGCGTCCATCAGCGCCATGAACACGCCGCCGAGGAAGTTGTTGAAGGTGGCGAAGAAGATCAGCGCGAACAGCCCCGGCACCGCGGCGACGACGCTGATCGTGCCCTTCAGGTCCACGTGCTTGCGCCCGCCAGGCGCAGACGAGGCCGGTTCGGGATCGTCGATACGTACCGTCAGGAGATGCAGGAAGACCAGCGCGGTGAAGGCGATCGCCAGCACCAGCGTGCCGCGTATCCCGTCCCAGGCGACGAGAAAGCCGCTGATGCCGGACGTCAGCAGGAACCCGATCCCGGTCACCATGCCGACCAGCCCGTTCGCCTTGTCGCGCCTGTCCTCCTCGACCAATGCAGTGACCAGCGTCGGCAGCGCGATCATGCGGATGTTTCCGCAGATCACGGCCAGCATCACGAGGAGTATGAAGCCCCAGAGCGGCGCACCGTCGACCCGTCCCAGCGCGCCTTCGGGCGCCAGCACGTAGGCGGTGAGCGAGCCGGCATAGAGAACGAACGACCCGGCGCTCGAGGCGAGCATGATCCGCTTCTTGCGGTGATGATCGACCAGGCTGCCGAACCAGATCGCGAAGCCGGCGGTGAACACCAGGTAGATGCCGCCGATCATGCCGGTGACGAACACCGAGCGCGTTTCCAGGAACGCCCAGAACACCAGGGCGAACCAGACGGTGAAATTGACGACGTTCTGCACCAGATTGTTGGCGAGAATCAGATGGAATGGATCCGGCCGAGGCATGGCTCGCCTATCCTTCGCTCGGCGCCGCGGCGCAAGCAGTCGATATCGTCAGGAGGCCCAAGCGTCCGGCCAGGCATGGCCGGACATCCGCGTCCAGCCGTCAGCGCGTTACGTATCCCGCCCGTACACGTCGTCGAGTAGCGCTAGGCCCTTTTTCGTGCTCGTGGCGGTCAGGTAGGTCAGATAGACCGGGACGGGGGCGGCCAGCGGGACGGGCTGTTCGGGTTCGTCGCCGTCGGCTTTTAGGCGCTTGCCGAGCATCCATTGGCCGAGCTCGTTCGCCTTCTCCAGCCGGATGCAACCGTTGCTGAGGTGGCGGTCGTTCCTGCGGAGCAGGTCCCGCGCCGGCGTGTCGTGGAGGTAGATGCCCTCGTCATTGGGGAAGAGGAACTTGACCTTCCCCATCGAGTTCCACGGCCCCGGCAACTCGCGGACCCTGAGAGCCTGCTGACCGGCCGCGACCGCATGCCAGTCGACCGTCTCGGGATCGACGACCCGGGCGTCCGGACCCCAGTCCGAGAGCACTTCCATGTGCATGGATTTGAGCGAACGTCCCGCCAGGACCTTCTTCGCCACGTTGTCGCGCGCGAGGTAGTCGGGGACGTTCCAGTAGGGATTGAGAATCGCGTAGTTGATATAGCCGGCGAGCATCGGCGTCTGTGTCTCGGGAGCGCCGACGACCACCCGCATCGAGCCAACCTCCCTGCCGTTCTGGTAATACCAGAGCCGGGCGGAAGCAGCGTCGACCACGATATGACGGACGTCCGCAGACGGCAGGACCCGCGCGCGCTCCAGGTTCAGGCGCAGCGTGTCGACGACGCGATCGCTCGACCCGTTCGCGTGTGCGGCGCGCAGCAACTCGCGCATGCGCGCATAGTGCGGGCTCATCCACGCCATGCCCGCGAGATAGCTGCTGAAATCCTTCCTCGCGGCGACTTTCAGGATCGCATCGTCGTCAAGCTCCGGCGGCTCCAAGCCATCGCCGACAAACGTCATGCCGACGTCGCGGGTCTCGCGCATGTCCTGGATGTAGCGGACCAGCGCTTTCGACAGCGCCACTTCGGCGGCAGCGAGTTCGTCCACATCGCCGGTGTCGGCGCTGGCGATGTCTTCCCGCAACTCGTCGGGGTCATATCGGGAGGCCTTGAGGCCGTCGAGATCGGCGTCGTCGAGATAGCGCAGGAGGACCTGCGCATCGCGGCCGATCAGGCCATCTTCGATCCAGAGCGGGCGGTAGTCACGTGCCCGGTAGAACTTCTTGATCTTTCCGCCAGCCGCGTCCGCGATGGCGTCGGTCAGTACTGCGTCCTGCGACAGAGCCGGCTGTGCTGCCTCGGTTGCTGCATGCGCAGGAACGGACCCGAAAGCGACCATGGACACGCTGAGCAACGCAGCCGGCGTGAGGCCACGGACGAACTGGCGGAAAGTCATTGTGCTGCGGCTCTATCCTTTACCCGCGTTCACCGGTCGAACTCGGCGGCGGAGGCGGCGGCGGGGGCGGCGGGACGTAGTTGGGGTGATAGACCCCATCCGCCGTGTAGTAACCGTCGATAATGCCGTCGCCGTCCCGGTCCGCGGCTACCGAACCGGCGACCGCACCCGGCGGCAGCGGCGGCGGTGGCGGCGGCGCGGGGGGCTCTTCCGTCGCGCAACCGGCGAGGACAATGGCACCGACTGCAGCGAGAACAATATTAGTGCGTCTCATCGGAATTCCTCTCAACCTTGTATCGGAAAAAGCGAGCAATCCGGCGTTCCGGTGTGCATTCAACACACAGCCGGCCCTCCAGTTCCGCTTCGACGTGCGGTCGGGGCATCTCGGCGTGTCGGAGGGACGGAAGAAGGCGGGGCTTTCCGCTTAGCGGCCCCAACTCGACAGGCGTGCCCGAAGCTGCTGCAACTCCTGCTGCGGCACCGGTTTCAGTGCGCGAGCGGGCTTGCCTTCGCGAAGGCGCTCACGATCCTTCTCCGAAGGTTCGACGCGGCGCACGCGGACGGGCGCAATGCCCCGCGCCTTGATGCCGAGTTCCTCGGCAGCGCCGCGTGACAGATCGATGATGCGGTTGCCGTGCGCGAACGGACCGCGATCGTTGATTCGCACGATGATCCGGCGGCCGGTGTCGAGCGCCGTCACCTCGACATAGCTGGGCAGGGGGAGGGTGGTGTGGGCCCCGGTGATCCAGTCGGGGCGGAAGCGCTCGCCATTGGCCGTGCGGTTGCCGGACTCGCTCCCGTACCAGCTCGCATATCCCAGCGCGTCGTAAGAAGGCGCGGCGGCTGGCGTGTAAGTCGTGCCGCGTATCGTGTAAGGCTGGCCAATCCTCACCGGGCTGTCGCTCACGGGCCTGAAATTGCCACCCGCACAGGCCGCCAGCGTCAGAGCCGCCGCCGCTGCGGCTACGATCCGCGTTGCTGAAAGTCTCCCCATCCGTCCGCTCGTACTTGCAGCGGGCGCCGGGATAAAGTCAGAAGCTGAACGGGGACGCCTCGCTGCGCTCGCCAAGGAGGAATGCGTCGGCGACGAGTTGCAGGGGGGCGAGGTCGACGTCGCTGGCACTTTCCCGAACGAGCGAGGCGAAGCGGCGATAGAGACGCGGATACTCCTCGTTGGCGCCGGCCGAGACTTCGGCGCCGTCGATCGCGAGCCGCTGGCCGCCGTCCGACAGGACGAGACGGCCGGAATCGGTCTCCAGCACGATGTCCCACGATTGCGGACCCGTTTGCAGAAAGTCGAACGCGGCCTCGACCGGTGCACCGCCGCTGCGAAGCGAAAGCTGGGCGGCGATCGGCGCCTGGCGGTTGGCGGGAAATTCGAGCCGTGCCGACTGGAGCAGCAGGGGTTCCGAAAGGATGGCGGTCGCGATCGACAGGGCATTGATGCCCGGATCGAACACGCCGAGCCCGCCGGGCTGGAGAATCCATTCCTGCCCCGGATGCCAGACGCGGATGTCTTCCCGCCAATCAATTCTCGCAGAATGGAGCGTCTTGCCCACCAGCCAGTCGCGCGCCGCGTCGACCGAGGCCGCCTCCCGCGAATGCCATGTCGCGAAGAGCGCCACACCGGCAGCGCGCGCGCGTGCTGCAAGATCGGCAACCTCGCTCACCGTGGCGGCTGGCGGCTTCTCCAGCATGACGTGAAGCCCCGCGTTCAGCGCGGCGCTGGCGATCGCGTGGCGGCCCTGAGGCGGCGTCGCGAGCGATACCGCATCCACTTCGAGGCCGCTCTCGAGCAGGTCGCCGATGTCGGTGAAGCAGGGGAGGTTCTCAATTCCGCCGCTTCTGCTAACTGCCGCCACCAGGTCGAACGATCCGTTGGTCTGCAGCGCGGGGATATGTTGATCCCGTGCGATCTTGCCGATGCCGACGAGCGCCAGCCGTATGGGCGCTCCCCCATCGCCGTCGTTCCGCATCGGTTCTTTCCTTCCCTGATTTATCGGATATATACGCTTTATAAATTCAAACCGGCTTGGTAATCAACCCGGGTGCATACCGGCTGGCGTATCCGACGCGGCCGATCGATTGGAGGGGGAATGACCTGGCTCGGACACGGATTTCAGCGGACGGCGCCGCAATGAGCGCAGGTGAAGATCGCCCGCGTCTTCGTTCCCGCGCGTGGTTCGACAATCCGGAAAATCCCGACATGACGGCGCTCTATATCGAGCGTTATCTGAACTACGGACTCTCGCTCGAAGAACTGCAGTCGGATCGCCCGATCATCGGCATTGCCCAGACGGGCAGCGATCTGACGCCGTGCAACCGCCATCACGTCGTATTGGCGGAGCGGGTGAAGGAAGGGATCCGCGACGCCGGCGGCATTCCGCTGGAGTTTCCGGTCCATCCCATTCAGGAAACCGGCAAGCGTCCGACGGCCGGGCTCGATCGCAATCTGGCTTATCTGAGCCTGGTCGAGGTTCTCCACGGCTATCCGATCGACGGCGTGGTGCTGACGATCGGCTGCGACAAGACCACGCCGGCCTGCCTGATGGCTGCCGCGACCGTGGACATTCCGGCGATCGCGCTTTCGGTCGGACCGATGCTCAATGGCTGGCACAAGGGCGAGCGCGTCGGTTCGGGCACGATCATCTGGAAGGCGCGCGAGATGCTCGCCGCGGGCGAGATCGACTACAAGGGTTTCATCAAGCTGGTCGCGTCCTCGGCCCCGTCGACCGGCTTCTGCAACACGATGGGTACGGCGACGACGATGAACTCGCTGACCGAGGCGCTGGGTATGGCGCTTCCCGGCTCGGCAGCGATTCCGGCGCCCCATCGGGATCGGCAGCAGTGTGCTTGGGAAACGGGGCGGCGCGCGGTCGAGATGGTTGCCGCGGACCGCAAGCCGTCGGACATCCTCACGCGCGAGGCCTTCCTCAACGCGATCCGCGTCAACTCGGCGCTGGGCGGGTCGACCAACGCGCCGATCCACCTGAACGCGATCGCCCGGCACGTCGGGGTCGAGCTGTCGCTCGACGACTGGGAGCGGCACGGGGCCGAGATCCCGCTGCTGGTCAATCTGCAGCCGGCGGGTGAATATCTCGGCGAAGATTTCTACCGCGCGGGCGGCGTGCCCGCAGTGATCGGCGAATTGCTCAGGGCCGACCTGATCTTCGGCGAGGCGCTGACGGCCAATGGTCGCACGATCGCGGAGAACAACTGCGACGCCGAGCCTGAAGACGAACGGGTCATCCGCCGCTTCGCAGCGCCGCTCAAGCCGGCGGCGGGCCTCACGGTGCTGCGCGGCAACCTGTTCGATACCGCGGTGATGAAGACCAGCGTCATCTCGGACTGGTTCCGGGCGCACTATTTGTCTGATCCGGACGATCCTGACGCTTTCGAAGCGCGCGCGGTCGTGTTCGACGGCCCGGAGGACTACCATGCGAAGATCGACGATCCTGCGCTTGGCCTCGACGATCGGACGATCATGGTCATTCGCGGCACCGGCCCGATCGGGTTTCCCGGCGGTGCCGAGGTGGTGAACATGCGGCCGCCGGCGTCATTGATCCGTGCCGGCGTGGAAGCGCTGCCGTGTATCGGCGACGGACGCCAGTCCGGCACGTCCGGCTCACCGTCGATCCTCAACGCCTCGCCCGAAGCGGCGGCGGGGGGCGGTATTGCGCTTCTCCAAACAGGCGACATCATTCGAGTCGACCTGAAACGGCGCGAGGTGAACATGCTCGTCGACGATCTCGAACTGACCCGCCGCCGAACCGCACTGGAAGCGGCTGGCGGCTATGGCATCGTGGATTCACAGACTCCGTGGCAGGAGATTCAGCGCGGTATCGTGGGTCAGTTCGACGGGGGCGCCGTGCTCGAGCCGGCGGTCAAGTATCAGCGGATCGCGGCCAAGGGCATGCCGCGCGACAGCCATTGACCCGCCTTCGCGTCATCGACCGCGCACGCCGCGACCAGTTGGGCGAAGGGCCGCTGTGGTCGCCTGGCGCCAATTCGCTGTTCTGGGTCGACATTCTCGGGCGACGGCTCAACCGCCTGTCGCTGGACGATGGTGCAGTCGAGGAATGGCCGGTTCCCGAAATGATCGGCTGGGTGATCGAGCGGCGCGAGCGGCCCGGCTTCATCGCGGGCCTGCAAAACGGGTTTGCCGAACTTTCGCTCGATCCGCTGCAGGTGAACCCGATCGTCGATCCGGAGCCGCATATGCCCGACAACCGGCTGAACGACGCGAAGGCCGACGCGGACGGGCGTATTTGGGCGGGGACCATGCCGGTAACCGCTGACCGGCCGGACGGCGCATTCTATAGGCTCGATCCGGACCGCAGCGTTGCGCGGGTCGACAGCGGTTATCGCATCGCCAACGGCCCCGCGATCGCGCCGGATGGCGACTGGATCTATCATACCGACAGCGGGCTCGGCCTGATTTATCGCTTCCCCGTGGACGCCGAGGGCGTGCTGGGCGAGCGGGAGCTGTTCGTCGAATTCGAGAGCGGATGGGGAACGCCCGACGGCATGACCTTCGACAGCGATGGCGGCCTCTGGGTCGCGTGCTGGGGCGCGTCGCGGGTGCTGCGCTTCTCGCCAGATGGTCGGCCCGACGAAGCGGTCGAGCTGCCTGCATCGCAGATCACGAGCTGCGCCTTCGCCGGCCACGCGCTCGACCGGATGTTCGTCACCTCCGCTGCGGACGGCGTAACGGAGGAGCACGGGGGTGCCCTGTTCGAAGTCGAAACCGGGCGGCGCGGCTTTGCGCCTCACAAATACGCCGGTTAGTGCATTTATCATATTAAACTGCTTTACTCGATAGAAGGCCGTTGTTACGGTTCGCATCAGGAGGGAGAAGATGACGCTTAAGGCAAAGGCAGCCGCGCTTGCGGCGGCGGCGATCGCGATGGGCATGCCGAATGCAGCACTCGCCGCGACCGCATCGCAGGAAAGCTTCGGCACGCTGCCTGACGGGCGCCAGGTCACTGCGGTGACTCTGTCGAACGGCCAGGGTGTGTCGGCGACCGTGATCAGCCTGGGCGCGACGCTCCAGTCGCTGATCATGCCCGACCGCAACGGCGAGAAGGCGGATGTCCAGCTCGGCTATCCTACGCTCGAAGGCTATCTGACCAAGCCCGAATACTTCGGCGCGACCGTCGGCCGCTTCGCGAACCGGATCGCCAAGGGGCGCTTCACGCTCGACGGCAAGACGTACGAGACGCCGGTCAACAACGGCCCCAATTCGCTACACGGCGGCACAGCAGGGTTCGACAAGGTGCTATGGGAGGTCGTCTCGGTGGAAGACGGGCCGGCCGCCAAAGTCACCCTGCGTTATGTCAGCCCCGACGGCGATCAGGGCTATCCGGGCGAACTGACCGTGTTCGCGATTTACTCGCTCGATGAAGCGAATGCGCTGACGATCGAGTATCGCGCAACGACCGACGAGCCGACGATCGTCAACATCAGCAATCACGCCTACTGGAACCTGCTCGGCGAAGGTGCGGGCAGTGCCATGGGCCACGTGCTCACCATTCCGGCGGATCACTATACCCCGGTCGACGAGACGCTGATCCCCACCGGTGAATTCCGCCGGGTGGACGGCACGGTGTTCGATTTCCGCGAACCGCATGCGGTGGGCGAGCGCGTCCGCGACGCAAGCGATCAGCAGATCGTCTACGGCCGCGGCTACGATCACAACTTCGTCATCGCGAAAACCGTGTCAGCCGAGCCGCGCCTGATGGCGCGGGTCGAGGAGCCGGTTTCGGGCCGCAGCTTCGAGCTCTGGTCCAACCAGCCGGGTCTGCAATTCTACTCGGGCAACTTCCTCGACGGCACGATCGCGGGCAAGTCGAAGGGCATCTACCGCCAGGGCGATACCATCGTGCTCGAGCCGCAGCTCTTCCCCGACACGCCCAACCAGCCGACGTTCGGATCCGGGCGGCTCGAGCCGGGCGAGACCTATCGCAACGTCATGATTTACCGCCTGTCGAGCGGGCAGGCCAAAGCGGCGCGCTGATACCCGCGCTGCACAGAACAATACGGGAGGTTTCAATGAAGCGTTCGATGACCCTGTTCTTCGCGGCCGTTTCGGTCGTCGCAATGACCGCGCCCGCGCAGGCACGCGAGATGTGGACCAAGCAGGAAGCCAACGACTGGTACGAAGAGCAGCCGTGGCTCGTCGGCGCGAACTACAATCCGGCGACTGCGATCAACCAGCTCGACATGTGGCAGGCCGAAACCTTCGATCCCGCGACGATCGACAAGGAGCTCGGCTGGGCGGCGGATCTCGGCATGAACACCATGCGGGTCTACCTCCACAACCTGCTGTGGGAGAACGATCCCGAGGGGCTCAAGCAGCGGATGGACCAGTTCCTGACCATCGCCGCCAAGCACGGCATCCGGCCGATGTTCGTGCTGTTCGACAGCTGCTGGGATCCCCATCCGGTCGCCGGTGCGCAGCACCCGCCGATTCCGGGTGTTCACAACTCGGGCTGGGTCCAGGCGCCCGGTGCGGAGCGGCTTGCGGACAAGAGCCAGCATCACAAGCTGGAAGGCTACGTGAAGGATATCGTCGGGCATTTCGCCAACGACGAGCGCATCCTGGCATGGGACGTCTGGAACGAGCCGAACAACGAGGGCGGCGGCAATTACGAGCCCACGCCGAACAAGAAGGAAATGGTCGCGGGGCTGCTCGACGACGTCTTCGAATGGGCGCGCAGCGCCGACCCCACCCAGCCGCTGACCAGCGGCCTGTGGATCGGCGAAGACTGGCACCGGATGGAGAAGCGCGACGCGGTCGAGAAGATCCAGCTCGCCGAATCCGACGTGATGAGCTTCCACGACTACAACTGGCCCGAGCAGTTCGAGCAGCGAGCGCAGCAGATGCTGAGCTACGGCCGGCCGGTCCTGTGCACCGAGTACATGGCCCGTGGCAACGGCTCGACCTTCGACGGATCGCTGCCGATCGCCAAGCGCCTCAACATCGCGATGTACAACTGGGGCTTCGTCGACGGGGAATCGCAGACCCGCCTGCCGTGGGACAGCTGGAAGAAGCCGTACACGTATGACGAACCGACGATCTGGTTCCACGACGTGCTTCACACGGACGGCACGCCTTATAGGCAGGCCGAGGTCGATCTGATCAAGCGGCTCGCCGCGGCGCCCAAGGGTGTCGTGCCTCCAACTCCGACGCAGCCGGCGATCAGCGCCGCAGACTGAGGTCGGTCGAGGCGGCGGGGCAGGTGACCTGCGCCCGCCGTCAATTATACTACAAATACTACTTGTAAGACTATTTCAGCCGCGTTACGATTGGCGCAACACCGGAAAACCGGGACACCGCCACGCGGTATGGGGAGAACATCATGATTTGGTCCAAGGGCATCCTCCGTTCGGCTTCGCTGCTTGCGATCGCGTGGTCGGGAACGGCTTTCGCGCAAGACGCTGCTCAGCCTCAGTCCAGCTCTCAATCGGTCGACGCTTCCGCCGGCCTTCCGGCCGACAGCGAGGAAGATCTCATCGTCGTCACCGGCATCCGCGCCAGTCTCAGCCGTGCGGCCGAGATCAAGCGGAACTCGGACATGGTGGTTGATTCCATCGTCGCCGAGGACATCGGCAAGTTCCCGGACACGACGACCGCTGCGGCGCTTCAGCGCGTGCCTGGCGTGCAGGTGGTCAACGGTTTCAACAACGAGATCGTCAATCCGCTGATCCGCGGCATCGGCGACATCATCACCACGCTCGACGGTCGCGAGATTTTCACCGGCGTCGGGCGCGGCTTCGCCTTCCAGGACCTGCCGGCAGAGGCCCTGGCGCGGGCAGACGTCTACAAGTCGAACTCGGCCGAGAAGATCGAAGGCGGCATTGCCGGCAATATCGACCTGCGGCTGCGCAAGCCCTTCGACCTCGACAAGGGCCTGACGGTCAGCGCGCTCGGCCGCGCAACCTACGGCGAGAACGCCGACGAGCTGAGCTACAACGGCGGCATCTTGATCGGCGGCCGCTGGGACGCAGGCGACGGCGAGATGGGCGCGCTCATCAATCTGTCCTACTCCGACAACAGCTTCAACCGGCCGATCTCGTTCAACTGCGATCCGCGCTCGGGGAGCAACGGCCCTCCGGGCGGCGACGGCGTGGTTCTGCCGACCTGCGTCGGCGGACTGACCGACACCGGCAAGTATCAGCGGCCCCAGGTCAACGCGGCGTTCCAGTGGCGTCCGAACGACACCGTCGAGTTCTACCTGGACGGTCTCTACTCGGGCTACCGCGCGAAGTTCGGCACGTTCTTCATTTTCTCCGACATCTTCGGGGCGGAGAGCATCAGCAACGTCGAGGCGACCGATCTCTGCTTCCAGGCA
This sequence comes from Pelagerythrobacter sp. Soil_C_18, assembly GCF_057657235.1. Taxonomy (NCBI): domain Bacteria; kingdom Pseudomonadati; phylum Pseudomonadota; class Alphaproteobacteria; order Sphingomonadales; family Erythrobacteraceae; genus Pelagerythrobacter; species Pelagerythrobacter sp. Soil_C_18. The sequence goes on along the minus strand of NZ_JBDGIU010000001.1, from coordinate 870,718 downwards.
CCGGTCAACCCGGCTGGCTTCCGTGACCCCAACGCGGCCGACATCCAGGATCTCTGCATCGGCAGCTCGGCGACGTTCAACAACGTGCCCGGCAACACCAGCACCCAGGCCAAGCGTGACAAGACCGATCAGTATCTGTTCGCCGGCGGTGTCAAGATCACCGACGGCCCATGGAACCTGCGGCTCGATCTTTCGCGCTTCCAGAGCAAGACCAACAACCGGACGACGATCGTCGACATCGGCAAGCGGATCGAACAGGTCAACGTCGACATTAACGACGATCGCCATGGGACGACCGACATGGTCGGCAACCCCGTCGGCGATCCGGACGGCTTCATGTTCATCAACAGCCTGTTCCAGGACTACAGGCGCTCGAACAGCACGATTACGCAGGCAATGTTCGACGGCTCGTACGAGGTCGGCTCGTTCCTCGACGAGGTCCAGTTCGGCGTGCGCTATGCCGACCGCAACGCGACCTTCCGCGGCAATCTTGCAGGCGGGCCGCCGGCATCGAACATGGCCGACCGGCTGGTCGCGAACTCGGGCCTGCCCGCAGGCTTCCTGATCGAATCGCCGGCGACGATCCCGGTCATCAATGGCGGACAGCACTGGATCACGCCGGATCCCGACTTCCTGCGTGAGAATACCGATGTGCTGCGCGCTCTCTATGGCGGGCCCGCGGGCGATCCGGAGGACAGCCCGACGCGCAGCTTCGACGCGGACGAAGCGACGATGGCGCTTTATCTGCAGGGTCGATATGCATTCGACGTCGGAACCATCCCTGTCGATGGCCTGATTGGCGGGCGCTATGTCATCACCGACCGCACTATCCTGGGGACCGGGGTGGTGACCGAGGATGGCGTGGGCGTGCTCACGCCGGTGAAAGCGACCTCGTCGAGCAAGAAGTTCCTGCCCAACGCCAGCATCCGTGTCCAGCTGACGCCCGAGCTTCAGCTCCGCGCCAGCTACGCGAAGACGATCGCTCAGCCGTTGTTCGCCGATCTCAATCCGGGCCTCACTTATTCCATCCCGTCGAACGCGAACATCCGCCCGAGCGGCACCGGCGGCAATCCGAACCTGAGGCCGCAGGTGGCCGATTCCTACGACGCTACGATCGAATATTACTTCGGTCGCGGCTCCTATATCGCGGCAGGCGTCTATTACCGCGACATCAAGGACCGCGTGGCCCGGAACGTCGCCGAGGAAGTGATCGACGGGATCACCTACGACATCAATCGCCCGCGCAACCTTGGTTCATCGAGGCTGCAGGGCTTCGAAGTCGGCGGTCAGTACTTCCTGGACTTCCTGCCGGACGGGTTTGACGGCTTCGGCGTGTTCGCGAACTACACCTACGCCGATACAGAGGTTCTGACCGAAGGCGACCTGCTTCAGGGCGAGGCGCTGGGCGGAGTGTCGAAGCACGCCTACAATGTGGGCGCCCTGTACGAAAAGTACGGATTGCACGCTCGCGTCGCCTACAACTGGCGCGATCGCTACTACGATGGCACGTTCACGCAGCTCCTGGTTCCGGAGCAGCAGATCTACTTCAACTACGTGCGTCCGAACGGCCGTCTCGATTTCTCGATCGGCTACGACGTGACGGAGAACATCACGGTCAACTTCGAAGGGGTGAACGTGCTGAAGGGCAAGTACCTCAGCTACTTCGACATCCCGCAGTACCCGCACGACATCCGTGTCGACGACACGTTCTACGGGGCCAGCGTCCGCGTGAAGTTCTGACGCCGCGGCTTCCCGATTTCCTGAACTGCCGCCGGTTCGTCCGGCGGCACCCTTTCTCTCCCTTGGGCGGCCGCCGTGCCGCCCATTTCTTTGCCGGAGGAACCGCCGATGTCCGATCCGAAGAAGCGCCGCGCCAGGTGGCTGACCATCGCGGCCTGCGGGCTGCTCGCGGCCTGCGCGACCGCCGCGCCCCGCACGTTCACCAATCCCCTCCTGCCTTCCGGCCCCGATCCCTGGGTGACCGAACACGAGGGCGTGTTCTACTACATGCACACCAGCGGAGACCGGCTGGAGATGCGCAAGACGCGCGACATGGCCCGGCTCGCCGAAGCATCGCCCACGGTGATCTGGCGCCCGCCCGCGACCGGCCCCAACGCGATTTCGATCTGGGCGCCGGAGCTGCACCGCATCGACGGCAAGTGGTACGTCTACTACACGGCGGCCGCGAGCGGGCAGGACAACGACGCGCATCGCGGCGTGTTCGTGCTGGAGAACGGCGCGGAGGATCCGACCACCGGCGCCTGGATCGACCGGGGGCAGGTGAACACCCGCTACAGCGGCATCGACGGCACGACCTTCGTGTACGAGGGCGAGCGCTACTTCGTCTACTCACCCTACGTGGGGCCGGATAGCGTGCTCGCGATCGCGCGCATGGCGGACCCGTGGACGCTGGAGGGTGAGGAGGCGATAATCGCTCGCCCGGAACACGCCTGGGAAAAGCAGGGCGGGCGCCAGATCCTCGAAGGTCCCGAGTTCCTGCTCGGCCCGGACGGCGACTTGTTCCTCAGCTATTCGGCCAGCGCCTGCTGGTCCGACGACTATGCCCTCGGCCTGCTCTCGGCGCCTGCGGGAAGCGACCCGCTCGATCCGTCCGCCTGGACCAAGTCGCCGGAGCCGGTCTTCCGAAAGTCACCGGAGAACGGCGTCTATGCGCCGGGGCACAACGGCTTCTTCACGGCCGCTGACGGCCGCGAGAACTGGATCATCTATCACGCCAATCCCGGGCCGGACATGCAATGCACGAGCAAGCGGTCGCCGCGGATTCAGCGGTTCGAATGGGACAGCGAGGGTGCGCCCGTATTCGGGGAGCCTGCCGCCGGCGATACTGCGCTCGCGCCGCCGGGCGCCAGCGAGTGACCGAAGGGCCGATCAGTCGGCCAGCCGCTCCGGCTCGTCGTCGGCGGTTTCGATGAGTTCGAGCACGTCGCCGATCAGCCGCTTCATCGCCTTGCGCGCGGCATCGGGCTTGCGCGCCGCGATCGCGTCGCGGACGGCGGCGTGATCGTCGACGCTGGCGGAGCGGCCCTTGATCCGGTTGGTGAAGCGGATCGAGGTCCGCAGCGCGGTCGAGACGACGTCGCGGAACTGCGCGTAGAACGGGTTGGCGGAGGCGCGCAGCACGGCGACGTGGAAAGCGATGTCGGCATCGAGCGTATCGTCGTTCCCCTGTTCGGCCGCGCGCATCCGCTTGAGCCCGGCATCGATCGCCTCGAGGTCGGACGGCTCCGCATATGTGGCCGCAAGCGCCGCCGCTTCGGGTTCGATCGCGACGCGAAGCTGGTTGAAGTGCCGCAGCAGCTCGACCGAGAACTTGCGTTCGAGCAGCCAGCGCAGCACGTCGGTATCGAACAGGTTCCACGATGTGGCCGGCTGGATGATCGTGCCCTGCCGCGGGCGGGCGCTCAGCAGCCCCTTGGCCGTCAGCATCTTCACCGCCTCGCGCGTGACCGAGCGGCTCACGCCGTATTCCTTGGCCAGTTCGGCCTCGGTCGGGAATACGCGGTCCTGATAGCTGCCGATGACGATGGCGCGCCCGAGGGTATCGAGCATGCCGTAGGTAAGGTTGCGGCCAAGCTGCGTGCGCACTTCTGCCGGATCCATCGCCGTCATCAGGCCGCTATCCTCCTCATAATGTCCCGGTCCATTGCACCGCATATAGGCAGGCACGTGGCCGCTGGACAAGTCCTATAGATCATATAAATAGACCACCTGCTGCTGGGCGCATTATCGTATGGGCGCGGCAGAACACAAGAGTTCGGGACGGGAGGCGAGTTTGGATCTGGCAACCATCGATGCGGTCGTGGTGGTTATCTACGCGATCGGCATTTTCGGTCTGGCGCAATGGGTGTCGCGCGAGAAGGGCGGGCACGCCAAGAACAGCTCCGACTATTTCCTCGCGTCCAAGGATCTGCCCTGGTGGGCGATCGGCGCCTCGCTGATCGCGGCCAATATCTCGGCCGAGCAGATCGTCGGCATGTCCGGCGCGGGTTACCGGCTGGGGCTGGCGATCGCCTCCTACGAATGGATGGCGGCGCTGACGCTGCTGATCGTCGGCAAGTACTTCCTGCCGATCTTCCTCAAGAACGAAATCTACACGATGCCGCAGTTCCTGGAACAGCGGTATGGGCCGACGATCCGTACTTTGATGGCGATCTTCTGGATCGCGCTCTACATTTTCGTGAATCTCACCTCGATCGTCTGGCTCGGCTCGATCGCGGTCAACAAGGTCGCCGGCGTCGACCAGGACGTGGCGCTCTATGCGCTGGGCGGCTTTGCGCTCCTCTACCAGCTCTACGGCGGTCTCAAGGCCGTGGCGCTGACCGACATCGTCCAGGTGACGCTGCTGGTGCTCGGCGGACTTATCATCTCCGGCCTGACGCTCAACGAAGTCGGCGGAGGACAGGGCGTGTGGGTCGGCTTCACCGCCTTGCTCGACCAAGCGCCCGAGAAGTTCAACATGATCCTCGAACCGGGCGAGATCGGCTATCAGGAACTGCCGGGGATCGCGGTGCTCGTCGGCGGCATGTGGATCGCCAACCTCAGCTACTGGGGCTTCAACCAGTACATCATCCAGCGTGCGCTCGCCGCCCGCAGCCTGGGCGAAGCGCAGAAGGGCGTCGTGTTCGCCGCCTTCCTCAAGCTGCTGATGCCCGCGGTGGTCGTGTTGCCGGGCCTCGCTGCGGTCATCCTCGCGCCCGGGCTCGACCCGGCGGACGAGGCCTATCCGACGATGATGCATTATCTGCCGCCGGGTCTGCTCGGCCTGGTGTTCGCCGCGCTGATGGCCGCCGTCGTCGCTTCGACTGCGTCCAAGATCAACTCGATCGCCACGATCTTCACGCTCGATCTCTATGCAAAGTACCGCCGCGTCGCGACGCGTGCGGAGGACGAGGAGCGCGTGGCGGGCGATCCCGATGCGGCAGGGCACGCGCCCTATCCGCCGGCCGAGGACGAAAGCCTGCGCGCCGCGAACGAGAAGCACCTGGTCCTGGTCGGCCGGATCGCCGCCGCCGCGGCCACGGTCATCGCGCTGCTCACGGCGCGTCCGCTGCTCGGCGGGTCGGACCAGGCATTCCAGTTCATCCAGGAATTCTCGGGCTTCTTCACGCCCGGGATCACCGTGATCTTCCTGCTCGGCCTGTTCTGGAAGCGGGCGAGCGAGGCTGGCGCGATCGCCGCAGCGATCGCATCGGTGGTGCTGTCCTATGCCTTCAAGGAGTTCATGCCGGACTTCCCGTTCATGAACCGGATGGGCCTGGTGTTCCTCATCGCGCTTGCACTGGCCGTCGTCCTGTCGCTCGCCATTCCGGGCGCCGCCGGACGCGACCGGATTACCACGACGGGGATCAGCTACCGCACGACGGCGGGCTTCAACGCCGCCGCCTTCGGGGTGATCGCTATCCTCCTCGCGCTCTACGCGACCTGGTGGTGAGCGGCCGGCGATGAAGGGGCGCTTCCTCGCGGTCGACTGGGGCACCACCAACCGACGCGTGTTCGTCATCGGCGAGGACGGCGCGGTGGAGCACACCGAACGGGACGACCAAGGGGTCGTCAAGGTCGGACGCGACGGGTTTGTGGGCGAGGCGGCGGCGATCCGGCAGCGGCTCGGCGACCTGCCGATGCTGTGCGCGGGCATGGTCGGCTCGGATCGGGGATGGGCGGATGCGGGATATGTTCCGTGCCCGGCCCGGGTCGAGGATCTGGCCGCGGCGCTGCGCTGGGTCGAGCCGGGCCGCACCGCGATCGTTCCCGGGCTTTCGTTCGAAGGCGAGGGCCGTGCAGACACCATGCGCGGCGAGGAAGTGCAGTTCCTCGGCGCCGTGGCGGCCGGACAGGTACCCTCGACCGCGCTCCTCGCGCAGCCCGGCACTCACTGCAAATGGGCTCATGTCGCCGACGGCGGGATCACCCGTTTCACCACCGCCATCACCGGCGAGATGTTCGCCCTCCTGAAAGATCACAGCCTGCTCGCCGGCCAGATCGACCGTGCGGCTGAAGACGATGCGGCTTTCCTCGCCGGTGTCGAGCGGGCGCGTTCGCCCGACCTGCTGGCGCACTTGTTCGGCGTACGGGCCGACGTGCTGCTGCGCAAGCGGCCGCGCGAGGAATCGGCGTCCTACGCCAGCGGCTTGCTGATCGGTGCGGACGTCGCCGCGCATGCCGCGGGCGCGAGCCCCTTCATCCTCGCCGGGCCAGAGCTCGGCCGGCTCTACGCGCGCGCGGTCGCCGCGTTCGGCGGCGAGGCCACGATCGTCGACAGCCACGCCGCATTCGTCGCGGGCATCCGGCTAATTTGGGATTTGGTGGAATGAGTGTGGATACGAGATTCCGGAACGCTTTTGCGAAATGCCCCCTCGTTGCGATCCTGCGCGGCGTCCAGCCCGACGAGGTCGAGGGCGTGGGCGAGGCTCTGGCAGAGGCCGGATTCACGCTGATCGAAGTGCCGCTCAACTCGCCCGATCCGTTCGACAGCGTCGCGCGGCTCGCCCGCCGACTCGATGGCGCCGCGATGGTGGGGGCAGGGACCGTGACCGGCCCGGACCAAGTCTCCCGGGTGCGCGACGCTGGCGGCGAGCTGATCGTATCCCCCAATACGGACCTTTCGGTGATCACCGCCACGGTCGAAGCAGGCCTCGTCTCGCTGCCCGGCTACTTCACGCCCAGCGAAGCCTTCGCAGCCGCTCGGGCGGGAGCGCATGCGCTCAAGCTGTTCCCCGCCGAGGCGGCCTCGCCCAAAGTGCTGAAGGCGCAGCGGGCGGTGCTGCCGCCGTCGCTGCCGGTGCTGGTGGTGGGAGGCGTTACGCCCGAGGGAATGGATCCCTGGAAAGCGGCCGGCGCGTCCGGCTTCGGCATCGGGTCGGCGCTCTACGCGCCGGGCGTGACTCTCCCCGAGATCCGGGAACGCGCTGCACGCTTCGTCGCGGCCGCAAAGCCTGAAGGCGCGACCTGATCCCGCACATGCCGGGTTGTTATTTATCAGATTAATGATACTCTTCCGCCATTCCGAGAATGCGGCACTTCCGCATCAGCTCGAAGTGTCTGGGAGGAGGCTAGCGTGACATCGATGGTGAAGGGGATTCTGCGCGCGCTCGCGCCGATGCTGTTCGTGCTCGGAGCGGGGCAAGCGCTCGCGCAGGCCGCGGAAGAGGCGAAGCCCGCCGCCGAGTCCGAGAAGGCGTATCTCTTCGCGCATATGATGAAGGGCGACTACGGCACGCTCTATTATTCGGTCAGCACGGACGGGTTGCACTGGACCTTCCTCAACAAGGGAAAGCCGGTCTCCTCCGACTACCACGGCCACGCCTCGATCGCGCAGGGGCCGGACGGGCGCTATTACCTCGTCGGCAACAAGAGCGACGACGATCCTCTGATCCGCTTCTGGGTGTCCGACGATCTGATCCGTTGGGAGCCGTTCGGCACCTATCAGCCCGATCTGTCGAAGGTGAAGAACCATCCGCATGCGCTCCAGCGGATCGGCGCGCCCAAGCTGTTCTTCGACAAACCGTCCGGCCAGTTCCTGCTGATGTGGCACACCCCGAACGTGCCCGGCAGCGACGAGGATCCGGAGCGCTACTGGGCGAGCCAGCGCACGCTCTACACGCTCTCAAGGGATCTCAAGACCTTCACCGCGCCGCCGAAGCGGCTCTTCACCTGGGACATGGCCACGATCGATACGATCATGCAGCCGAACCCGGCGGGCGGTTATTGCGCCATCGTCAAGGACGAGCGCTACCCCTCGTACAACTGGACCACGGGCAAGACGGTCCGCATCACTTGCGGCCCCACGCTCACCGGCCCGTTCCCCGAGCCGGGCCCGCCGCTGAGCCCCAATTTCCGCGAGGCGCCGACGCTCATCCGCTCGCCGGACGGTGAGGACTGGTATCTCTACTACGAACAATATGCAGGGACCAGCTACGGCCTCTCGATGGCGCCGCGGCTGGAAGGGCCCTGGTATCAGGTCTCGGGCAATTCGGGGATTCCCGAGTGGAACCGCTACGAGATGACCCCGGGTGCCCGGCACGGCTCGATGCTGCCGATCAGCCGCGCGCAGTACGATGCGCTGGTCAAGGCATTCCCGAACTGAGGCGGTTTCCGACCGCCTGGCAGTCATGGTGATTACATGCTCTCGACATGCGCGATCGGCACCGTTCGGCGGGCGGCTGTCCCTGATCGCGCTACTGCTGATCGGCGGTTGTGACGAGCCGGCGCCCGCCGGCAGCGAGCCGCGCCCCGCTGCCGCGGCGGAGCGGACCTGCACCACCCCGTCCGATGAACCCGTCGGCCTCCCCGGCGGCACGTTCGTGATGGGGCAGAACGACGTCTATCCCGAAGAAGGGCCGGTGCGCGAAGTGACGGTCAGCGGCTTCCGCATCGATCGCCACGAAGTCACCAATCGCCAGTTCGCGGCATTCGTCGAGGCGACCGGCTATCACACGATTGCCGAAGAACCGGTCGACCCCGCGCTGTTCGGCGTGCCTCTCGACCAGATTCCACCTCATATGCTGGAGCCGGGATCGGCGGTGTTCACGCCGCCCGACAACCCGTCCACGCAATATGCGGATTGGTGGGAGTATGTGCCGGGTGCGAACTGGCGCAAGCCCTATGGTCCTGCCGGGCCCGACTACCACGCGGACGAGCCGGTGGTGCATCTCGCCTATGACGACATGGCGGCCTACGCCCGTTGGCGCGGCGGCCGTTTGCCGACCGAGGCGGAATGGGAGTATGCCGCCCGCGCCGGCGCAGCGCCCAGCACCGAGCAGCCTGCGGAGGCGAACAGCTGGCAGGGCGTGTTTCCCGTCCACAACGCGGGCGACGATGGCTTCGACCGCATTGCGCCGGTCGGCTGTTACGCGCCGAATGCCCACGGGCTCTACGATATGGTCGGAAACGTGTGGGAGATGACGTCGGACTTCTACGCCCCCGGTCACGACCCGGAGGCTCCGGCGGAGAACCCCAAGGGTCCGAGCGAGAACGCCGCCTACGATCCGGCTCAGCCGGGACTGGTTCCCCGCGTCATCAAGGGCGGCAGCTATCTCTGCGCCCCCAACTACTGCCGCCGCTACCGCCCCGCCGCTCGCACCGGCCGCGACCCCGGCATGGGCGCCTCCAACGTCGGCTTCCGTCTCGTCTACGAGGCCGGTGAGGGCCGCCGCTGACATGTCGGCAGGTGGGGAATGATGGAATTTCGGGAGAGAGAATTGATGCATATCCGTAAGTGGGCAAGGCGCACGCTCGGGCTGATGGCTGCCACGGCTCTCACGGGCTGCGCTCAGACCACACCACCTCAGGCGGCGGCATCCCCCTCGGCAGAGGCGGAGGAACGTCCGAACGTCCTTTTCATCCTGGTCGACGATCTCAAGCCCGCCCTCGGTGCGTTCGGCGATCCCTATGCCATCAGCCCGAATATCGATGCGCTCGCGGCGCGCGGCACGCGGTTCGAACGAGCCTACGCCAATCAGGCCGTCTGCGCGCCGAGCCGGATCAACCTGATGACGGGTACGCGCTCGACTTCGACCGGCATCTATGACTTCGGGATGGACCTGCGCGACTACATTCCGAACGCAGTGACCCTGCCCGAGCGGTTCAAGCAGGCCGGGTATCACACCGAAGCGATCGGCAAGGTCTTTCACGTCGGCCACGGGTCGGACGACGATCCCGCGAGTTGGTCGATCGCGCCGCACAAGGACAAGGTGGTCGAATACCTGCTGCGCGAAAGCACCGGCGGCCAGCCGACCCGCGAGGAGGCGCTGTTCTACGAGGTTCCGGTCCCCCAGGGGCAGGACGTCTGGGCCTATGCCGCCACGCTGCCGCGCGGCGCGGCGTTCGAGGCGCCGGATGTCCCGGACGATGCCTATGCCGACGGCCGCGTCGCCCGATACGCCGCCGGCCGGCTTGCCCGGCTCCGGGATGCGGACGCGCCTTTCTTCGTCGCCGTCGGGTTCGCACGCCCGCACCTCCCGTTCTCGGTGCCGAAGAAGTACTGGGACCTCTACGATCCGCAGCGCCTGCCTTTGCCCGAACATGAGGTTCTGCCCGACGGCGCGCCGCAGTTCGCAGGCAAGGTGGGCGGCGAGATCGTGGCGTACAAGCCGGTCCCCGAAGGACTGGGCAAGGACTACCCTGAGGCGCTGAAGCGGCGCCTGATGCACGGCTATTATGCCGGGGTCAGCTACGTCGACGCGCAGATCGGCTATCTGCTCGACGCGCTCGAGGCCGAGGGGCTGCGGGACGACACAATAGTCGTGCTGTGGGGCGATCACGGGTATCATCTGGGCGACCACGGCCTGTGGACCAAGCACACCAATTACGAGCAGGCGGTCCGCCAGGCGATGATCCTCGCCGGGCCGGGAACCGGCGGTGCGGCGCAGGCGCCGGATCACGTGGTCGAGACGGTCGATCTCTATCCCACGCTGCTCGAGCTTGCGGGCATTTCGATGCCGGGCGGTGCGCAGCACGTCGACGGCGAGAGCATGGTGCCGGTGCTGCTCGGCCGGCCCGCGCAGCTCGAGAATTTCGCCTATCACAGCTTCAACCGTCCCGATCGCATCGGGCAGGCGATCCGGACGGAACGCTATCGGCTAGTCCGCTGGACGCATGAGAAGACGGGCCAGGTCGACGTCGAATTCTACGACCTGAAGGCCGATCCGGGCGAGACGCGCAATCTGGCCGGGACCATGCCCGACGTGGAGGCGCGGCTGGCCGCGATCCTCGATGCGCAGCCGAAGCCCAAATCGGTCAACCCGCGCGACCTGCGCAAGGGGAGCGGGCAGTGAGGATACACTGGGTCGCGCCGGTGCTTGCCGCCGTTATGCTCTCGGTGCCGCTCGCCGCGCAGGACGCAGCCAAGCCCGTCGTTGCCGACGATATCTTCCTCGACCACCCGTCGATGGACCGCAACGCGACCGTGATGCCCGGCCCGGATGCGCGCCCGGTCGAGCCGATCTTCTCCGACCGCGCGCTCGGCGACGCCTCGATTGCCCGGGCGGAGGATGGGCGCTGGTTCCTGACCGGAACGACGCTCCGCACCGGCCCGCGCCACGGCGTGTCGTTATGGACGTCCAGCAACGGCCGCGACTGGACCGCGCATGGACCGGCGAAGATCTCGGGCCACGGCATCCGCGCCGGTGACACGTCCGAGCGCTATCTGGCGCCGTCGGTCACGGTGGGGGGCGACGCCCTCTATCTCGCCTTCGCAGACAAGACGGGCTGCGCACGCGTGGCCGCGGGCAAGGTCGCCGCCCCCGACGGCGCGTTCGCCGCGAGCCCATGCCTGATCGACGGCGCAAGCGACGTCTCGCTGTTGGTCGACGACGGCACGCACTACCTGCTGTGGGGCGGCGGCTGGATCGCGAAGCTCGCGCCTGATCTATCGCGGCTCGCCGAGGCGCCGCGCTTCCTGAAACCCGATCAGGCGCTGTTCGCCGAGGCACCGCCGGAGGGCAAGGACTGGCCCGTGCGCACCCACGTCGGGCGCAGTGGCGTGACGATGTTCAAGCATGGCGGCCGCTACTGGCTGGCCGCGAGCGAAGTCACCGGCCGGCTGCGTACGGCGACCGACGACCTCTTCCTCGCCTCCGCGCCGACGCCCTATGGCCCCTTTTCGATGCGGATGCTGGCGGTCCCCCATGCCGGGCAAAGCTCGATCGTGACGCTCGACGACGGGCGCCTCGCGGCGAGCTACAATCCCGAATGCGACGACGATTTCGCGCTGTTCTGCGAACAGGTCGGTCTCGTCCCGCTCGAAACGGCGCCCGACGGGCGGCTGCGCCAGGCGGCATCGATACTGACCGAGGACAGCGCCGTCGCCGCGCGCAGCCCGCTCGTCGCCAGCGAGACGATGCGCGATCCCTCGGTCACGCTCGGCCACGACGGCTATTACTATCTCGTCGGCACGCTCAACGGCTATGGCTATCACCGGCCGGAGGGCGGAGTGAAGCTCTGGCGCTCGCAGGACCTCGAGACCTGGGAGGATCGCGGCTCCGTCTGGCAGTGGCAGGACATGGGCTACGACTTCGGCGGCCGCGTCGCCGAGCTCTGGGCGCCCGAGATCCGCTGGGTCGAAGCCGACCGGACCTACTACCTCGCCTTCTCGGTCATGGAGCGGGGAGTCGGCGGAAAGACCTGGCTCTACCGCTCGACCAGCGGCACCGCTGCCGGTCCGTACGAGAACGTGACCGACGGCTATTTCGTAGACGGCATCGACGGCTTCCCGTTCGAGGACGAGGACGGCCTCTACTTCCTGTGGGGCGGCGGCAACATCGGCAAGCTCAATGCCGCGCGCGACGGGTTCGAGGGACCGGTGCGGCAGCTCGTCGACACCGACGGCGATCACGTCGGTTACGAAGGCAACGCGCTGATCAAGGTGAACGGCGTCTACTTCCTCACCGGCGCCGAATGGCACGGGCCGCTGCGCACGCACGGCACCTACGATATGATGTACGGCACGTCGAAGACCCTGTTCGGCCCCTACAGCCAGCGGCGGATGGGGGCGCCCCATGGCGGGCATGGCACGCCGTTCCGGGACAAGGAGGGGCGCTACTGGTACACCATGTTCGGCAACGATCCGACGGCGCCCTGGCGGATGCATTTCGGTCTGGTGCCGATCGATATTGGCGATCCGGCATCGATCGGGATACCGCGGATCGACAGCTCGCCTCGGGACTAGCGGCAGCGCTGCCAGCACGACAAAAAAGAGGGCGGCCGAGTTCTCGCTCGGCCGCCCCTCCGGTTCGCAAGGCAAGGACGGTTAACGGGGGGACGTATCACCCTGCGTTGCGGAGCTGGTTGCGCCTTCGCCGGCGGCGGAGACGGTGCCGGTGCCGGCGATCAGGGCGTCGCCGCTGGCGCTGAGGTCGGCGGCGGAGATGGCGGCGGTTCCATCTGGCGTGGCGACGAGCGCCTGCTGCACGCGGCCCTGCTGGTCGGCGACCACTTCGCTGACCGTGCCGAGCTGCGCGCCGTCCGGCGTCACGACCGGCATTCCGGGGGTGACGGAGAAGGCGCCGTCGGCTGCCGCGGCCGCGCTGCCGGCAGCAGCCAGCATGCTGGAGCCGAGACCGGCCGCGCCCGATCCGGCCGCCGAACCCGCAGCCGAGCCGCTGCCGCTGGCCGACGCGGCGAGATTGCCTGCCGCACTCGCCGCACCGGCGGCGCTGCCGCGGACCGTGGCGACGCCGTCAGCCGCCGTAGTGACGCCCTGCGCCGCGAGGCCGCGAACCGCGTCGGTGCCGACGAGCTGCGCATCGGCGCCAAGCGAGCCCGAGGCGCTGCCCGAGGCCGAGGCGTTGCCGTTCGCCGAACCCGCCGGGCCGTTCAGAAGCTGAGAGGCCGCGCCATCGACACTGGCGTCGAGCGAGCGGTCGACCGAGATCTCGCCCGAGCGATGATCGACGCGCTGCTCGCCGCGGGTTCGGGCGTCGCCGCGCACGGTGCTGCGGGTGGTCGTGCGGATCGAGTCGGTCGACGTGCGGACGGTGGAGTTGATCGCGCCGTTCACGGTGCCGCCGAGGCCGCCGAGCGCGCCTCCGCTGCCGCCGAGGAGCTGCGCGTGCGCGGGCGCGGCGAACAGTGTGAGAGCCGAAGCTGCGAGAAGAAGGTTCTTCATGGCATATCCCTTTCTTTCCGGCGAACGCGGGAGGATGCGTTCGCTTGAAAGGGAAACGGGTGCCGTGCGGCGCTTAATCCATCAGTCGCGAGATTTTTTCGGCACGCCCTCGCAGGAGCCGCAGATCAGGCCGCGGCCATAGGTCTCGTCCGCCCCCTTGCGGCCAAGGTCCTCCGCCTGCGCGTCGAGCGCGGCGCGCCAGGCGCGGCCTCGCCCGATCGCTAGAGCCGTGCGGCCCGCGACGAGCGGGGTCGCGAACGAGGTGCCGCGCAGGCGCACGCGGTCGCCATCGGCATCAATGCCGTGGATGTCGGCGCCGGGCGCCGAATAATCCAGATGGAGCGCGCGGCCCGCCTCGATCAGCGCGCGGCGCCGGCCGTCGACCCCGGTCACTGCGACCACGCCATCGTAGGACGCGGGATAGGCAGGCGGTGCCGCCGGGCCGCCATTGCCCACCGCCGCGACCACGACCACCCCCTTGCGCTGCGCCACGCCGATCGCACGTTCGAGAACCGGATTTCGCGGGCCGACGAGGCTGATCGTCACCACTTTCGAGCCCGCGCCGACCAGCCAACCGAGCCCCTTGGCCATGGCCAGCGCGTTGCCCCCCGCGTCGTCGGTGCCGTAGACGTCGGCGACCCGGATCGGGCCCGCTCCGGCATGGACGAGCAGCGAGGCGATCGCGCTGCCGTGGTTGCTGGGGTAGGGCGCGCCTTTCGCGAAGCCGCGGATCGCGGCGACCGGCACGGCCTTGCCCGGGGCGCCATCGATCATGCCGACCGGCGCCCCGCCGCTCGTCGCGGTCGCGGCGGCGAGCGGGAGGGGCGGAGCGCTGACGGGGCGGGGGGCGGCGCCCGACTGGAAGTGCAGATTGTCCGGCGCGACGCTCGCCTCCGGCATCAGCCGCGCCAACGCGCCCTCGGCTTCGGCGAGATCCATCCCCTCGGGTACCTGCAGCCTGACGACCACGAAGCCGAGGCCTTCGATCTCCTCTTGCGAGAGGACCCCGAAACCCGCCGCTTCACCGGCCGCCAGCGCCTTGGCCGAGGCATCCATCACCAGAATCTCTCCCCTCCGGGCGGGCGCGCCGCGGGCGTCCCGCTCGATCACGTCGCCGTGCCGCCGTACGAGCCGGTCGATGGTCCGGAGCCGGTCGCGCGCGAGATCCTCGACCGTACCGCGCAGATCGCGCGTCGTGCGGTCGAGCACGTCGGTGGTGGTGTCGAGCGCCCCGCCGATGTCCGGCACCTGCACGCCCGGCAGCGCGATCTGCGCGGACACGGGCGCGGCGATCAGGGCGCAGGCGGCGGAAATGAGGAAAATTCGGCGCATCGGCTGTCCCTTGTCTCGCGAAAGCGATTAAGCATGGATGAAACGCATGTCGTGATCCGTTTAATCCGTGGAAGGCAGAGGCACTGAGCACGAAGTTCGAACAGGACTTGCTGGACCTGCTGCCCCGGCTGCGCCGTTTCGCTGCCGGGCTGGCGGGCAATCCTGCGGACGGCGACGACCTCTGCCAGATGTCGCTCGAACGCGCGCTCGCCAACCGGTCCAAGTGGCAGGAGGGTACGCGCCTCGACAGTTGGATGTACAGGATCATGCGCAACATCTGGATCGACGAGGGCCGCGCGGGGAGCCGCCGCAGGCAGACCTTCGTGGACGAGGAAGCCGGCGTGGGGCAGGGCGGCGACGGCGCGCAGGAAGCCGCGGTCGAGCTGTCCTATGTCGACCGGGCGATGCAGAAGCTGCCGTCCGACCAGCGCGAGGCGGTGCTGCTCGTGATGGTCGAAGGCTATGCCTACAAGGAAGCAGCGGAGATCGTCGGCTGCCCGGTCGGCACGCTCAACTCGCGCCTGGTGCGCGGGCGCGACGCGCTGATGGCGATGCTGGGAGAAGCGCAATGACCGTGACCAGAGAGGAACTGGCGGCTTTCGCAGACGGCGAACTGACCGGCGAGCGCGCGGCGCAGGTCGCTGCCGCCGTCGCCGCCGATCCCGCGCTGGCGGGCGAGGTCGAGGCGCACCGCGCTCTCCGTGCGCAGCTGGCTGACCATTACGCACCGGTCGCCGCGGCGCCGGTGCCGGACCGCTTGGCCGCCCTGCTGGCGCAGCCGCAGGAGGCCGAGGTCGTCAATTTCGCCGAAGCCAAGGAACGGCGCGCGGCGCGCCGCACTATCCCGCGTTGGGGGTGGATCGTCGGGCCGGCGCTCGCCGCGTCGCTCGCGCTGGTGGTGCTCCTACCGGGGAGCGGCGACGACGGTGCGCCTTACGCCGACCCGCAGCTCGCGGGCGTTCTCGATACGCGGCTCGTGGCCGAACAGGCGCCCGGCGCGGACACGCGCATATTGCTCAGCTTCCGCGCGCAGGGCGGCGACGTCTGCCGCGTTTTCAGCGGTGAAGGCGGCGGGGGGATCGCCTGCCGCGACCAGCAGGGCTGGCGCCTCGAAGCGCTCGGCGAGGGCAGCGCCAGCGCCTCGACCGAATATCGCATGGCGGGGGCGAGCGAAGCAGCCCTGCTGAGCCGCGCGCAGGACATGGCGCAGGGCCCGGCTCTCGACGCCGCGGCGGAAGCGGAGGCGCAAGCGAACGGCTGGCGCTGAATTCCCGGCGAGTTCTTCGCACTTGCAGCGCGATCGTTCGCTGCCTAAAAGCCGCGTTCCACCGGACCCGGCGCTGCCGGGTGGCTCGGCCCGGCGCCTATCCCCGGGACAACTTTCCAGACCGGCTTTCATTGCCGCGCATCGTGATCGCACCAGCATCGCGCCTGCGCCCGCCGGTCACCGTGTGTCGGACGAAGTTTCAAGATGATCGATATTCCCGCGTTCAAGCGCGAGTGGCTCTCCAATCCCCGGCGCGACATTCTCGCCGGCATCGTCGTCGCGCTTGCGCTGATCCCCGAAGCGATCGGCTTCTCGATCATTGCTGGGGTCGACCCGCGCGTGGGGCTCTACGCCTCGTTCTCGATCGCGGTAATCATAGCGCTCGTCGGCGGACGCCCCGGTATGATCTCCGCCGCGACCGCCGCCGTTGCCGTGCTCGTCACGCCGCTGATCCGCGAGCACGGGCTCGATTACCTGTTCGCTGCGACGATCCTGATGGGCGTGATTCAGATCGCGGCCGGATACCTGCGGCTGCACCTGCTGATGCAGTACGTCTCGCGTTCGGTGATCACCGGCTTTGTCAACGCGCTCGCGATCCTGATTTTCATGGCGCAGCTCCCCGAACTGATCGGCGTGCCGATGGCCACTTACGGGTTCGTCGCGGCAGGCCTTGCGATCATCTACCTGTTCCCGCGCCTGACCCGTGCCGTGCCCTCACCGCTGGTCGCCATCGTGATCC
Source organism: Pelagerythrobacter sp. Soil_C_18 (assembly GCF_057657235.1). NCBI lineage: Bacteria > Pseudomonadati > Pseudomonadota > Alphaproteobacteria > Sphingomonadales > Erythrobacteraceae > Pelagerythrobacter > Pelagerythrobacter sp. Soil_C_18. The sequence goes on along the minus strand of NZ_JBDGIU010000001.1, from coordinate 853,756 downwards.
TGACGGCCGTGGTCTATTACGCCGGGTTCGACGTGCGCACCGTGGGCGACATGGGCGAGTTGCCCTCCTCGCTTCCGCAGTGGCTGTTTCCGGACGTGCCTTTCACGCTCGAGACGCTGCAGATCATCTTCCCCTATTCGGCGACCATGGCCGCCGTCGGCCTGCTCGAATCGATGCTGACCGCGCAGATCGTCGACGATCTGACCGACACCGGTTCGGACAAGCAGCGCGAGATGAAGGGGCAGGGCATTGCCAACTTCTTCACCGGCTTCCTCGGCGGGATGGGTGGCTGCGCGATGATCGGCCAGTCGGTGATCAATGTGAAGTCGGGCGGCGAGACGCGGCTTTCGACCTTCGTCGCCGGCTCGTTCCTGCTGTTCCTGATCGTCGTGCTCGGCCCGCTGGTGGCGCGGATCCCGATGGCCGCGCTGGTCGCCGTGATGATCATGGTATCGATCGGCACCTTCTCATGGCGCTCGATCCGCGACATCCGCCACCATCCCTGGCAGTCCTCTGTGGTCATGGTGGTCACCGTCGCGGTGGTTGTGTGGACCCACGACCTCGCGCAGGGCGTGCTCGCGGGCGTGATCCTCTCGGGCCTGTTCTTCGCGAGCAAGGTCAAGCGGCTGTTCACGGTCGAGAGCGAGCTCTCGGCCGATGGCGCGACCCGCACCTACCGCGTCGAGGGGCAGGTGTTCTTCGCCTCGTCCGACAGTTTCGTCTCGGCGTTCGATTACAAGGAAGTGGTCGACCGCGTGGTGATCGACGTGGGCCGGGCGCACTTCTGGGACATTTCCGCGGTCGGCACGCTCGACAAGGCGATCCTCAAGTTCCGGCGCGAGGGTACCGCAGTCGAGGTCGTCGGGCTCAACCCGGCCAGCGCGGCGATGATCGAGCGTTACGCCGTGCATGACAAGCCGGGCGCCGAAGCGCATTCTGGAGGGCACTGATGGGAGAGAACGCGATGGAACGGGTGCTCGCGGCGATCGATGCGTCCGCCTACACCGAAAGCGTTTGCCGCCTTGCCGCGTGGGCCGCGGCGCGGCTGGAACTGCCGGTCGAGCTGCTCCACGTCGTGCAGCGGAGCGATCCGGTCACCGCGCGGCGCGACCTGTCCGGTTCGATCGGGCTCGGGGTCAAGAGCGAGCTGATGGAAGAGCTCGTCCGTCTGGCCGAAGCCGATGCGCGGGCGGAGATCGAGAAGGGGCGCGCACTCCTCGCCACGGGCGAGGCGCTGCTGCGGGAGGCGGGCGTGCCGAACGTCGTCCCGCTCCACCGCCATGGCGGAATCGTGGAGACGATCATCGAGCGCGAGGAAGCGGCACGGGTCGTGGTCATCGGTAAGCGGGGCGCGAGCCACGAGTTCGCGAGCGACCATATCGGATCGAAGATCGAGCGCGTCGTGCGCGCGAGCAGCAAGCCGGTGCTGGTCGCCGCTCGCGCATTTCATGAACCGCGGCACGTGGTGCTTGCCTACGACGGCAGCCCCGCCGCCGGGCGCGCGCTGGAGCGCTTGGCGAACTCGCCGTTGTTCGCCGCGCTGCCGGTGACCATGGTCATGGCCGAGGCGCGCGGCGAGGGCGACCGGGGCGAGCTCGAACGCGCGGCTGCGTCGATCGCCGGCGGGCGATCCGTGCAGACGCTGGTCGAACGCGGCAAAGCGGAGCAGGCGATCGGGGAAATCGTCGCCGGCATCGACGGAGCGCTGCTGATGATGGGCGCCTACGGCCATTCGCCGATCAGGACCATGATCGTCGGCAGCACGACGACCGCGATGATCCGCACGGTGAAGGCGCCGGTGCTGTTGGTGCGCTGACAAGCCGCTTCGGTGCCGCTAGGGTCCTGCGTTCAGGGATTGGACGAGGGGACTTCCACGATGCGGAAACTGGCGATTCTGGGCGCGAGCCTTCTGGTGTTTCAGGCGCAAGCCGGGCTGGCGCAGGATCAGGATCAGCAGGCGCCGCAAGAATCCCCCGCTCCGGAGAGCTCGGCAGAGCAGCGCCCCGACACGGCCATGTCGGGTTCCGCCATCGGCATGGACCGCAGCGGGCCCGAGCGGCGCTTCACCGGCGCTGACCTGTTCGACCTCGCCATCGCCGCCGATCCGCAGATCAGCCCTGACGGGCGCCATATCGCCTATGTCCGCCGCTCGAACGACATCATGTCCGACCGCGCGCTGAGCACGATCTGGCTGATCGACACCCGCACCGGGGAGGAAGTGCCGATCGCCGGGCGCGGGGGCGATGCCTTCTCCCCTCGCTGGTCGCCTGGCGGTGACCGCCTCGCCTATGCCTCGACCGAGGGCGGCAGTCCCCAGCTATGGGTGCGCTGGATGGAGGGCGGGGAGGCGGTGCGCCTCACGGGCCTGCCGACGAGCCCGTCGAACGTGACCTGGTCGCCCGACGGCCGCTCGATCGCCTATACGATGCTGGTAAAGCAGGAGGGGCCGAAGCTCGGCGCCGCCCCCGCGAACAAGCCCGAAGGCGCCGAATGGGCCGAGCCGCTCGAGGTTCACGACCTCCTCACCTACCGCGCGGACGGGCAGGGTTACATCGAGCCGGGGTTCGAGAAGGTCTTCATCGTTCCGGCAACGGGCGGTGCGCCGCGCCAGCTCACCTTCGGCCGTTACCACGACGGCGGGCCGCTGAGCTGGTCGCCGGATGGCAGAACGCTCTACTTCGGCGCCAACCGCAGTGCCGACTGGCAGACCGATCCGCTGGAGGGCGAAATCTACGCGCTCGACGTGGCGACCGGCGGCCTCACCCGGCTGACCGACCGCGATGGCCCCGACGGCAGCCCACTCGCCTCGCCCGATGGGAAGCTGATCGCCTATCTCGGCTTCGACGATGCCCTGCGCGCGTACGAGAACACCAATCTCTACGTCATGAACCGCGACGGTTCGGGCCGCCGCAACCTGACTGCCGACCGGGATTTCAGCGCCGCCAGTATCGCTTGGGATGCCGACGGCCGCGGCATCTACGTCCAGTACGACGAGCGGGGCGAGACCAAGGTCGCGCGCGTCGGCCTCGACGGCTCGATCCGCGAGGTGATCGGCGGGCTGTCGGGCGGCGGGTTCGACCGGCCCTATACCGGCGGCAGCTTCTCGGTCGCCGCGGACGACAGCATCGCCTTCACCGGCGGAACCGCCACGCGCCCGGCCGAAGTGCAGATCGCCCGCGGCGGGGAGGCGCGCATGCTGACCGACCTCAACCGTTCGCTGCGCGAAGTGAAGGCGCTCGGCGAAGTGCGCAAGATCACGGCCGCATCGAGCCATGATGGCCTGGAGATCGATGGCTGGCTGACCCTGCCGCCCGGCTATGTCGAGGGGCAGCGGGTGCCGCTGATCCTGGAGATCCACGGCGGACCCTTCGCGGCCTACGGCCCGCATTTCTCGACCGACAACCAGCTCTATGCCGCAGCAGGCTACGCCGTGCTCTCGGCCAATCCGCGCGGTTCGACGAGTTATGGCGAGGCTTTCGCGAACGAGATCGACAAGGCCTATCCGGGCAACGACTACTTCGACCTTATGAGCATCGTCGACCGGGCGATCGCGCTCGGCATTGCCGATCCCGACGCGCTGTTCGTCACCGGCGGCTCGGGCGGCGGCGTGCTGACGAGCTGGATCGTCGGCAATACCCACCGCTTCAAGGCGGCGGCGACGCAGAAGCCCGTGATCAACTGGACGACGCAGGCGCTCACCGCCGACGGTCCGGCCTTCTTCGGACGCTACTGGCTCGGCGCCCAGCCGTGGGAGGATCACGAGACCTACTGGCGCCTTTCGCCGCTCTCGCTGGTCGGCAACGTCGAGACGCCGACGCTGGTCGTGGTCGGCAGCGAGGACTACCGCACGCCGGTCAGCGAATCCGAGCAATACTATACCGCGCTGCGCCTGCGCGGAGTGCCGACCGCGCTGGTGAAGGTGCCCGGCGCCAGCCACGGCGGTATTGCCGCGCGCCCCTCGCAGTCGGCCGCCAAGGCCTCGGCCATCCTCGCCTGGTTCGCTCGTTACCGCGAGGGCTGGGAACGGCCTGCCACGGCAGCGGACTGACAAATTTTTCGCCCGCCGATACGGAAGCCCGTCCGCCGTGCATCGTGCCTGGAATGGGGGGTGTAGCAGCGCGCCGTGAGCAGGCAGAGCCGCGAGAGGATCATGGACTGGGTGGGGAGCGAGATCCTTCCCCACGAGAGCGACGTGCGCGCCTGGCTTCGCCGCACGCTCGATCCCGCCGATATCGAGGACGTCGTGCAGGAAGCCTATTGCCAGATCGCGCGGCTCGACGAGATCGGCCATATCCGTAGCGGCCGCGCCTATTTTTTCACCACCGCGCGCCACATCGTCCTCATGCAGCTCAGGCGCGCGCGCGTGGTGCGGATCGATTCGGTTACGGAAATCGATAACCTGAACATCGTTCTGGATGAGCCCTCGCCGGAGCGGGTGGCGGGCGGCCGCCGCGAGCTGGAGCGTGTGCGGCGGCTGATCGAAGGACTGCCCGAGCGATGCCGGAGGATATTCGAGCTGCGCAAGATCGAAGGCTTGCCGCAGCGCGAGGTGGCCCGCCGGCTGGGCGTGACCGAGCACGTGGTGGAGAACGACGTCGGCAAGGGTCTCAAACTGATTCTGCAAGCGATCGCGGAGGGGGAGCGGAACGCCGAGCAGGCATTGACGGAAATGGCACGAGATGAGCGAGCGCGAGACAGCACAGGCGATCTCTGATCGCGCGGCCGAATGGGTCGCCCGCATCGACCGCGAAGGCGGCGGCGCGGCCGCGCGTGCCGAACTGGAGGCCTGGCTCGCCGGGGACGAACGCCGGCGCGGCGCCTATTTTCGCGCGCAGGCGGCGTGGCGCATGCTCGACCGGGCGAGCGTTCTGAGCGCCGGCCAGGCTCCGGCGCAAGAGGCCGTCCCGGAAGCGCTAGAGGGTGAGGCCCAGGCGGACCTGTCCCACGCCGATCGCGGACGCGCACTGCCGCGCCGACGGGTCCTCTGGGGCGCCGGTGCTGCCATTGCGGCAAGCCTCGCGGCTGGTCTGTTCCTACCGGAGATCCTCCAGCCTCCGTCGCAGCGGATCGAGACCGCGCTCGGCGAGATCAGGCGCGTGCCGCTGGAGGATGGCTCGCTTGCGGCGGTCAACACCCAGACGACGCTGGACGTCACACTCACCCCCGAGGTGCGCGAGATCGAGCTGGCACGGGGCGAGGTCTGGTTCCAAGTCGCCAAGGACCGGACGCGGCCATTCGTGGTCGAAGCCGGCGAGGTGCGGGTGAAGGCCGTCGGCACTGCCTTCGCCGTGCACCGCACGGGCGGCGGGGTCGAGGTTCAGGTCACCGAAGGCACCGTCGAGGTCTGGCGCGACGGGGAGGCGGGGGCGCTCCGCCGCGTCTCCGCCGGCATGCGCACGTTCGTCGGCAAGACGCCCGGCGCGCCGCAGGTGGTCGCCACCGGTGAAGAGATCGACCGCTCGCTTTCGTGGCGCACGGGTCAGCTCGTCTTCGAAGGCGACACGGTGGCGGAGGCCGCTGCCGCGTTCAATCGCTACAACGCGGTCAAGCTGGAGATCGCCGACCCGGCGCTGGGGCAGGAGAAGATGATCGGCCGCTTCCGCACCAACGAACCCGAGGCCTTCGCCCACGCGGCGGCGGCGCTGCTCGACGCCCGTGTCGAGGCCGGGCCCGACCGGATCGTGCTGTCGCGAAAGTGACAGAAAGGGCCGCGGCAGAAACGGAAAAGCCTACGTGATGCATCGTAGTCATGGGACCCGAACAACGGGCGATGACATGGGAGGGATTACATGCGGTATCGCGATCTTCGCGGCGCTCTTGCGGCTTCGGCGGCTGTCTGCGCGGTTGCCGTGGCCACGCCGGCCACGGCGCAGACGAGAACCTTCGACGTGCCGGCCCAGCCGGCGGCGACTGGCATCCCGGCGGTGGCGGCACAGGCCGAAGTGCAGATCCTGGTCAGCGCGGCGGCGGTCCGGGGCAAGTCGATCCGTGCGCTGAAAGGCGCCATGACGGTCGACCAGGCGATCCGCCGCATCGCCGCCGATGCGGGCCTGCGGATCGTTTCGAGCGACGACAGCACCTACGCGCTGGCGCCCGCTCCGGCATCGGCCCCGAGCCCGTCGGCGAGCGCCGCGCCGGAAGCGGCGCCCCACCGCCAGGAGGTGATCATTGTCACCGCGCAGAAGCGCGAGGAATCGATCCAGGACGTGCCGATCGCCGTCACCGCGATTTCCGGCGAGGGGCTCGACGACTACAAGATCGAAACCGGCGCCGAACTGCTGCGCGCCGTGCCCAACGTCAACTTCTCCAAAAGCAATTTCAGCATGTACAACTTCTCGATCCGCGGGGTCGGGACCAAGGCGATCTCGGCGGCGAGCGATCCCGCGGTCGCGGTCAGCTTCAACAACACCGCGCTGGCGCGCAACCGATTGTTCGAGTCGGAATTCTTCGACATGGCGCGGATCGAGGTTCTGCGCGGGCCACAGGGCACGCTCTACGGCCGCAACGCCACGGCGGGCGTGGTCAACCTGATCCCGGCGCTGCCGACCGATGAACTGGAAGGCTCGGTCAAGGCCGAGGTGGGCAGCTATTCCACCCGCCGGCTGAACGGCATGCTCAACGTGCCGCTGGGCGATACCTTCGGCGTGCGCGTGGCCGGCCAGTGGACCAAGCGCGACGGGTTCGATTACAACACCTTCACCCAGCAGCGCGTGAACGGCCGCGACCTGTGGTCGACCCGCGCGATCGCCGAATGGGAACCGAGCGACCGCTTCCGCGCCAACGTCATCTGGCAACATTTCGAGGAAGACGACAACCGCTCGCGCACCGGCAAGCAGCTTTGCCACACCGACCCGGGGCCCGAGATGGTCGGCGACATCGCGATCACCGATCCGGTGCTGCGTGGACGCATGAGCCAGGGGTGCCTGCCAGGATCGCTTTACGACGACGGCGCCTACGGCGTGCCGAATGGCGACAGCCTCGTCTATCTAACCGTGCCGACCGGCATCTCTCTCGGGCGCTCGGTTCTTCCTGATGGCACCAGGGGCCCGCCGGTGTACGTCACCAACAGCGGCGATCCGTATGAGGGTTTGACGCAATCGCGCGACCTGCGCGAGATCGCGACCAGCTATGACCCGAAGTTCCGCGCCAAGAACGACGTCGTGCAGCTCAACCTCGAGTTCGAACCGTCAGACGGCCTGACGCTGGTATCGCAGACGACCTATTCGCGGGATCGCTACTTCTCGACTCAAGACTACAACCGCTTCGTTTCTGCCCCGCTGTTCAACGATTCGACGCAGCCGCTAGTCACCGGCCGCGGCATACCACTGGACACCGAGACATACCCAGGTCCGACGCCGGGCGGCATCTTCTGCGATCCGCAGCTGGGATGTTCGGATCGCATGGTTTCGGCAGACCTAAGCCAGTCGCGCAATCGCCAGTGGTCGCAGGAAATTCGGCTGCAATCCGATTTTGACGGTCCCGTAAACTTCAACGTTGGCGCGAATTATCTCGATTTCAAAACGCAAGACAATTACTATGTTTTCAACAACATGTTCACCCTTATCGCGGACTGGTTCTATAGTAGTGTCCCGCCATTTGGCCATCCCGCTTCTGGGCAGAACGCAACGCTGCCATGCGAGCTCGGTGTCGAGGAGCGCGAATGCGTTTACGTCGACCGCAATCCTATCGGCAGCTTGAACAATCAGGGCCACAACTACTTCCTCAGCCAGAACGGGGTCCGGACCAAGAGCTGGGCCGCATTCGGTGAGTTGTACTGGAACATTGCCGACGACCTCAAGTTGACGCTCGGCCTTCGCTATACGCGCGACAAGAAGACATCGACCCAGATCCCCAGCCAGTTGCTGCTGGGGGGCGGCACCGAAACGGATTTCCCCGGAGGCACAACGGGCGGACGAGTGAACAGCGGCTATCCCGCGCTGCCGGACATCGAGCAAAAGTGGGGCGAGTTCACCGGGCGGGCGGTGCTCGACTGGCAGCCGGTGCTAGGTTTCACCGACGATACGCTGATCTATGCGTCGTTCGCGCGCGGGTACAAGGGCGGGGGGACCAATCCGCCGCGCGTCGATTTCAATCCAGACGTGGTGCAGTATCAGCCGCTGCCGCAGACGTTCCGCCCCGAGTTCCTCAACGCGTTCGAGATCGGCATGAAGAACACCTTCGCCGATGGCCGGCTGATCCTCAATGCGACGGCGTTCTACTACGATTATGACGACTATCAGATCTCGCAGATCGTGGACCGGATCGCCTACAACGAGAACTTCGATGCGACGACCTGGGGGCTCGAGTTCGAAGCGGCCTGGCGCCCCTCGCGAAACTTCAGGTTGGATGCCAACTTCGGCTACCTGCAGACCAAGCTCGCCGACGGCGCGCAGTCGATCGACGTGATGAACCGCACCCAGGGCAACGAGGACTGGATGCTGCTCCGTCCCTGGCTTCAGGTGCCGTCAAACTGCATCGCGCCGACCGAGTTCGTGGAGCAAATCCTGGCAGCGCAAACCGGATTGGAACAGCTGGCGCTGTCGGCGCTCTGCCCGGGATCGAACCGGATCGGCAATTTCAATCCGGACGCCCCTCCCGGACAACTGCCGTACTGGGCCTTCTTCGGGTTCACCTACGATCCCTTCGCCGCCTACAATCCGGACACGGTGGGCCTCAACATCGCCGACGGCGGCAGCGGCGCGCCGAACGGCGGGCGCGGGTTCTATGCCGACTTGTCCGGCAACGAGCTGCCCAATGCCCCGCGCTGGACGATGAACCTCGGCGCCCAGTACACCTTCTTCCTCGAAGACGACGACTGGGAGCTGACCTTCCGCGGAGACTACTACCGGCAGGCGAAGAGCTATGCGCGGGTCTACAACACCGAATACGACCGGCTGAAGGCGTGGGACAACTTGAATCTCGCGGTGACGCTCGAGCGCCCGGAATCGCAGCTCGCCTTCCAGCTTTATGTGAAGAACGTGTTCAACGATGCGCCGATCACCGACTTCTTCACCAACAGCGACGACACGGCGTTGACGACCAACGTCTTCACTCTCGATCCGCGCATCATCGGCTTCAGCGTGACCAAGGGGTTCTAGCACATCTCCCTCTCCCCGAGGGACACTGGGCCGGCGTCTCGCCTCTCCGGAGGCAGGCGTCGGCCTCTTTCGCGTGCCGTCAGGGGCGGAATGTCTGGCCTTCGGCGGCGTCGGTTCGTAACGAGCGGGCGAGTTAGGATGGAGAAGGCATGACGTTCCAGATCGAAGGCTTCGACTTGGCCCGCTTCGTGCGCGAGACGCTGGCCGAGGATCTGGGCGAGGGGCTGCCCGGTGGCGGGCGCGACGTTACCAGCGAGAGCGTCATCCCGGCCGAGGCGCGCTTTTCCGGTGCGATGGACACGCGCGATGCGATCGTGGTCGCGGGGCTGCCGATCGCCGCGGCCTTCTTCCGCGTGCTCGATCCCGAGATGGAGATCGAGGTGCTGGCGGAGGAGGGCGCCCGGGTACCTGCCGGGACCGACCTGATGCGCCTCTCGGGCAAGGCGCGGGCCATGCTCACTGCGGAGCGCAGCGCGCTCAACACGGTGCAGCACCTCTCCGGCATTGCGACGATGACGCGCGCCTATGTCGACGCGATGGGCGATGCGGACTGCGTGCTGCTCGACACGCGCAAGACGATCCCCGGCCTGCGCCATCTCGAGAAGTACGCAGTCCGCATGGGCGGGGCGCAGAACCACCGCATGGGCCTGTGGGATGCGGCGATGATCAAGGACAACCACGTCCTCGTCGCCGGCGGCGTGGCCGAGGCCGTGCGCCGCGCGCGCGAGGCCGGGGTCGCGACGATCATCTGCGAGATCGACCGATTGGACCAGATCGAGCCCGCGCTGGAGGCCGGCGCACACCATCTGCTGCTCGACAACATGGACCCCGCGACGCTGCGCGAGGCGGTTGCCATAGTCGCCGGCCGCGTCCCGACCGAGGCGAGCGGCGGCATCGACCTGACGACCATCGCCGCCATGGCCGCGACGGGCGTCGACTACGTCTCCGTCGGCCGCCTCACTCAGAGCGCGCCCGCGGCGGACATCGGGCTCGACTTCACGCCGTTGTGAGGGTTGCGGCACTCCTAGCGCTCGGTGTGCTCGGCGCAGGCAGCGCTGCGCACGCCCAGGCCTACCAGTGCCAGGTGCCCCGAGCTGTCTCCGTGCCCGATGTCGCGCGGGAGGGGCCGGCGCGGCAGGTGCCGGTGCGGGGATACACGCTGGCACTGTCGTGGTCGCCGGAGTTCTGCAAGGGGCGCGAGGGGCGGGCGGCGCAGCGGATGCAGTGCTCGGGCCGCAATGGCCGCTTCGGGTTCGTGGTCCACGGGTTGTGGCCCGAGGGGCGCGGCACCTGGCCGCAGTGGTGCCCGACCGCGCGTCGCGCGTCGCCGGCCGAGGTGCGGCGGAACCTGTGCATGATGCCCTCCGCATCGCTCGCGGCGCGGCAGTGGGCCAAGCACGGCAGTTGTATGGTCGCCAGGCCCGAGACCTACTTCAAGGTCACGCGCATCCTGTGGGACAGCCTGCGCTTTCCCGACATGGACCGGCTCTCGCGGCAGGAGGGGCTGACGGCGGGCACGATCCGCGAGCATTTCCTGCTCGCCAACCGCGGCTGGCGGGCGGACGCGGTGGGGGTGCATCTCGACGGACGAGGTTGGCTGGAGGAGTTGCGGCTCTGCTATGGCAAGGACTTCCGGCCGACGAAGTGCGATGCGCGGCGGTATGGGGCGAAAGACGCGGCGCCGGTGAAGGTGTGGCGCGGGTTGTAGAATCCGCCGACTACCGTCTTTCGCGGAAGAAGGCGCGCAGCAGCTCTGCCGCTTCGGCTTCGCCCATGCCGGAGTAGACCTCCGGCCGGTGCAGGCTCTGTGGATGGTCGAACACGCGCGCGCCGTGTTCGACGGCGCCGCCCTTGGGATCGGGCGCGGCGTAGTAGAGGCGGGCGATGCGGGCATGGACGATCGCGCCGGCACACATGGCGCAGGGCTCCAGCGTGACCCACAACTCGCAGCCTGTCAGGCGCTCGTCGCCGAGTGCGGAGGCGGCGGCGCGGATCGCCGCGATCTCGGCATGGGCGGTCGGGTCGTGCGCCGCGCGCGGGGCGTTGCGCCCCTCGCCGATGATCGCGCCGTCCCGCACGACGACAGAGCCGATCGGCACTTCGCCGGCATCGGCGGCCTCTTGCGCGAGGGCTAATGCGCGTTGCATGGGATCGGGGATCGGCCAGCGGCTCATGGCGTCCGGGGCTAGCGGCACCCCGCGCAGGGTGCAACGCGCTTGACGATTCGCATGAGCCCCGCTAAGCGCGCCGCTTTCCGGGACGGCTATGGCCTCTAGTCCCATCAGATCACGAACGAGAGATTTTCCCATGTCGCGCATCTGCGAACTGACCGGCAAGGGCCGCCAGGTCGGCCACAACGTGAGCCACGCCAACAACAAGACCAAGCGTGTCTTCCTGCCGAACCTGCAGCACGTCACGCTGATGAGCGAGAAGCTGGACCGCAGCTTCAAGTTCCGCGTCTCGACGCACGGCCTGCGCTCGGTTGAGCACAACGGCGGCCTCGACAACTGGCTGCTCAAGACCCGTGACGAGAAGCTCAGCGCGCGCGCGCTCAAGGTGAAGCGCGAGCTCAAGAAGACTCAAGCAGCCGTCTGATTCGGACGGGCGCCTGCGGGCGCTCCCGCGAACAGGATCTCGAAAAGGGCGTGCGAAGCGATTCGCGCGCCCTTTCGCTGTGTCCGGCTTCAGGGTGTCCAGCGCAGGCGGTAGAGCAGCGTGCGCTGGAGGACGGCGTTGTTGTCGTCGCTGATGAGCCAGACGGTCACCGATCCGTCTGCGCGTGGGACGGCCGCGATCCCTTCGAAGTTGTCGGCCGGCAGCGGGGCGGCGATCGCGCCGATCTCGCGCCCGCGCCAGACCTCGCCGGCGTGGATCGCATCCGGATTGGCCACGGCGATGCGCACGGCAAAGGCATAGGGGAGCCCGAGCGTGACCGCTCGGTGGAGAATCAGCACCCGGCCGTCGGGCAGGGGCGTGACATCGACCGGGCGGTAGCCAGCCGGCGGTGCGTAGCGGAATTCGACCGGCGGGGCGCCTTCCACCGGATCGCTCGGGAACAGCAGCGCCTCCTGGTACTGCTCCGACCAGTCGGGCCGCCCTTCCTGCAGAACCAGAAAACGTCCGTCGGGCAGCCGCGCCAACGCCTCCGGTCCGCCGTTGCTCGACCACCGGCGCATGGCGGGCGGGGAGACCGATTCGCCCTCGACTAACTCCGGGCCGAAGCGGACGATCGAATTGCGCCCTTCGTATGCGACCCAGATGCGGTCCGCGGCCGGGTCGCTGGCCAGCGCTTCGGCGTCCACGGCGTGCTTGTTCTCGGTAGCCTCACCGCCGATCGCGCCGAATTCGGGCGGCTGCGGGGCGGCGCCGGGCGGGGCGAAGCGCAGGAAACGCCCGCGGTCGCTGGCGGCGAGAAGGCGCCCGTCCGGCAGCGCAAGCAAGGCGGAATAGCCGCCGAAGTGGCTGTTCGCGCTGCGCAGTTCCCACACTCCCTCGATCGCGAATTCGCCAATGTGGCCCCGGTCGACCTCGACGGGTGTGATTTCGAGGATGGGCCGCAAGTCCTGCACCGGCACTGTGCGCAGCCATGTGCCGGGCGCTGCGAGCACCACGACCGCGAGGATCGCGAGGAGCCGGATTCGCGTGGGGCGGCGCATGGCCGTGCGGGTCGCCGTTCCTCGTCGGCCGGTCAAGCGGTCACGGCATCGGGCCGAGGAAAAGCAGCGGGTCCAGACGCGCGTCGCGCCACTTGAGGCTCCAGTGCAGATGCGGTCCGGTTGCGCGTCCGCTGGCGCCGATATTGCCGATGTGCTGCCGCCGGCGGACGACCTGCCCTTCCTTCACGGTGATCCGGGAGAGGTGGAGGAAGGCGCTGTTGAGCCCCTGGCCGTGATCGATGATGAGCAGGTTGCCCTCGAGGCTGAAAGGCTTTTCCGGCGCAAGCACGACCACCCCGTCGGCGGGCGCGACGAACGGCGTGCCGCTCTCGCCGGTCGCGATGTCGAGCCCCGAGTGGTAGGCGCCGGGCTCCCCGCGATACACCCGCTGGGAGCCGAAGCGGCCGGAGATGCGGCCCGTTGCGGGCCAGATAAAATCCTGCCGCCAGCCGTCGATGTTGGATTCGATCTCGCGCGCCGCGTAGATCTGTTCGAGCTCCGGCCGCCGGATCTTCATGAACGCCTCGCTCGGTCCGCCGGACCTGCGCGCAACGTTCACGTGTTCGATATTCCAGTCTCGCGGGCTGACCGCGATCGGGCTCTCGATCATGCGTCCGTCGGAAAGGGTGGCGACGAGCTTGGCCGACGGCCCCGCGTCGCGGTCGAAGGCGGCGAAGAAGCGGCCCTCCGCATCGAGCGCAAGCTCCTGCTCGCCGAGCCGCGCGGAGACCGTTCCGGCCGGTGCCTGCCCGCGGATCCAGCCGCCCTGCGTCGTCTCGCCCTGGAAGAGGAAGGTCGTCGGGCCGGGCAGCGGCGCGGGAGTGGGGCGGGGCATCGGACTTGGCGTCGGGCTCGGGACAGGCGTCGGGATCGGCTGGACCACGGCGTCCGGGACCTGCGGCGAAGGGATGCAGCTTGCAAGCGCGGCTGCAGCGCCTGCGCCGGTCAGTGCGCGAATGGTAAAGGCTGCGCGGCTCATTCGCCTTTGTTCAGACGGCGCGTGGCGATCTCGGCGCTGGCATAGGGCTCCTGCCGGTCGACGCTCCAGTAGCGCAACTCCTCCAGAGGAATAGCCTCGCCCGTCACTGCGCAGAACACGTGCTGCCCGGGCCGCATCACGCGAAACGCGTTGGGGCCGTAAGCGAGCTTCGCCTCGCCGTTGCTGCCGGAATTCATCAACATGGCCATCGCCCTAGCAAGTCATTTGAGATCGAACAAATCGTCCTGCCGCGGCGGCGCGCCGGCAGAGCGTTTGGACACCTTGCGCGGCGGCGGGTTGCCCGGTGCTGAACCGGCGGGGACGACGCCCAGCGCGCCGTCGGCAAACTCGATCTCGAGCCGGGCCTGGGCAGCCGCTGCGCTGCGCGAGCGCACGAGCTCGCCGCCTGCATCTTTCACCAGCACGAATCCCCGCGCGAGCGGCGCTTTCGGGTTGAGCGATGCGTGCAGGCGTTCAAGCGCGGCAAAACGCTCACGCTCGCGCTGGAGGCGCGCGGTTGCGATCAGGGGCGTGAGCCGGCTCGCGTCCAGCCGGTCCCGCGCGCGGTCGGTCCTGTGCCGCAGGCTGGCGGGTGAGAGCCGCGCCGCATCGGCCTGCAGCCGCTCGCGCGCCTGCGCAGCGCGGTCCTTGAGCCCGCGGCGCAACCGCTCGGCCAGTTCGTCGAGCTTCTGCGCCTGCGGCTGGAGCAGCGCCTCGGGCCTCGGCAGGCGCTGCGCTCGCGCTTCCAGCCGCTCCCGGCCGATCGCCACCGGACGCAGGATCGCCCGGCGCTTGCGGGCGGCGAAGTCGGCGACGGTTGCCGCCAGTTCGCCGCGCACCGGCACCGCCATTTCGGCGGCTGCGGTCGGCGTCGGCGCGCGCCGGTCGGCAGCGTGATCGGCGAGCGTCGTGTCGGTCTCGTGCCCGACGGCGGAGATGACCGGGATCGGGCTCTCGGCGATCGCGCGGACCACGACCTCCTCGTTGAAACTCCACAAGTCCTCGATCGAGCCGCCCCCGCGCGCGACGATCAGGAGGTCGGGGCGCGGCACTGCCCCGCCTTGCGGCAGCGCGCCGAACCCGTGCACCGCGGCGGCGACCTGCTCGGCCGAGCCCTGGCCCTGCACCAGCACCGGCCAGACGACGACGTGGCTCGGAAAGCGGTCCGCCAGGCGGTGGAGGATGTCGCGGATCACCGCGCCGGTCGGGCTGGTGACCACGCCGATCGTGCGCGGCAGGAACGGCAGCGCACGCTTGCGCTCGGCCGCGAAGAGGCCTTCCGCCGCGAGGCGTTGGCGCGTCTTCTCCAGCAGCGCGAGCAGCGCGCCTTCGCCGGCGATCTCCAGGCTGTCGATGACGATCTGGTATTTCGAGCGCCCGGGATACGTCGTCAGCTTGCCGCTCGCGACGACTTCCAGCCCATCTTCCGGTACGAAGGAGAGGCGCTGCGCGGTCGTGCGCCACATGACCCCATCGAGCACCGCGCCTTCATCCTTGAGACAGCAGTAGACGTGGCCCGAGGCGGCGCGCTTCACGCCGGAAAGCTCGCCGCGCAGCCGCACGAAGCCGAACCGGTCCTCGACCGTGCGCTTGAGCAGGTTGGATATTTCCGTGATCGAAAGCGGCGCGGCGTTGTCCCCTTGCCGCTCGCGCGCTACGAGCCCGCCGTTACTGCCACCATCGTCGAAATCTGGAGCGGCCATGAACATCCTTCTGCTGGGCTCGGGCGGGCGCGAACATGCGCTGGCGTGGAAGCTGGCGCAATCCCGCCTGCTCTCGCGACCCGAGGATAAGTTCTATGCCGCGCACGGCAACCCCGGGATCGCCGATCATGCGGAATGCGTCGCGCTCGATGCCGCCGATCACGCGGCGGTGATCACCTTCTGCGAAGACAAGCGCATCGGTCTGGTCGTGATCGGGCCGGAGGCACCGCTGGTCGACGGGCTGGCCGATTCGCTCCGCGGCGAAGGGGTCGCGGTGTTCGGTCCCTCGAAAGCCGCCGCCCAGCTCGAGGGAAGCAAGGGCTTCACCAAGGATCTATGCGAGCGCGCGGGGATACCGACCGCCGGTTACGTCCGCACGACGTCGCTCGACGAAGCAAAAGCCGCACTCGGCCGGTTCGAGGCGCCTTACGTGCTCAAGGCCGACGGGCTCGCCGCGGGCAAGGGCGTGGTGATCGCGCAGGACCGCGCGGAAGCCGAGGCCGCGCTCGCCGACATGTTCGGCGGTCAGTTCGGGGAGGCCGGCGCCGAAGTCGTGATCGAGGAATTCATGGAAGGGGAGGAAGCGAGCTTCTTCGCCCTGACCGACGGCGCGACGATCCTGCCGTTCGGCACGGCGCAGGATCACAAGCGCGTCGGCGATGGGGACACCGGCCCCAACACGGGGGGCATGGGCGCCTATAGCCCGGCCAAGGTCCTGACGCCCGCGATGCATGGCGAAGTGCTCAAGCGCATCATCGCCCCGACGGTGAAGACTATGGCGGACGAGGGCATGCCCTATTCGGGCGTGCTCTACGCCGGCCTCATGCTGACCGAGGATGGGCCCAAGCTGATCGAATACAACTGCCGCTTCGGCGATCCCGAATGCCAGGTGCTGATGATGCGGCTGGAGAGCGATCTGGGCGAACTGATGCTCGCCTGCGCCACCAGCAGCCTCGCCACGCAGCCGCCGGTCAAGCGCTCGGAGATGGCGGCGCTGACGGTCGTGATGGCCGCCAACGGTTATCCCGGCGCGCCCGAGAAGGGCGGGGCGATCGATCTTGGCGCTGCCGAAGCGCAAGGCGCCAAGGTCTTCCACGCCGGCACCCGGCTGGAGGGGGACAGGCTGGTCGCCAGCGGCGGGCGGGTGCTCAACGTGACGGCGTGCGGCGCCGACGTCAGCGCGGCGCAGGCGGAGGCCTACCGGGCGATCGACGCTATCGACTTCCCGACAGGCTTTTGCCGCCGCGACATCGGCTGGCGCGAGGTCGAGCGCGAAGCGGGCAAGTAACGCGCGGTCAGCGCGCGGGGCCGGCGATGGTCAGCGAAACGCGTGACCCGTTCGGCGCGACTTCGGCCTCGATGCCGAACACCGCGGCGAGCCGCTCCGCCGTCATCGTTTCGCCGACGCTGCCGTCGGCGACAATCCGGCCTTCGTTCATCCAGATCAGCCGGTCCGCATAGCGCGCGGCCAGTGTGAGGTCGTGTACCACCGTGAGCACGGCGCGTCCCTCGTGCGCGGCATCGGCGAAGAGCTGCGCGACCTCGTGCTGGTAGCGTGGGTCGAGCGCGGCGACCGGCTCGTCCGCGATCAGCAGCGGGGTTTCCGCCGCGAGTGCGCGCGCGAGGTGAGCCCGCGCCAGTTCGCCGCCCGAGAGCGTGTCGGCGGCGCGGCTCTCGAACCCGGCGAGGCGGCAGGCTGCGATCGCGCGCGCGACCGCCGCCGCATCTTCCGCCGAGAGCTGGCCGGGCGCCGCGCCATAGGCGAAGCGGCCGAGCGCGATCACGTCGCGCACCGGCATGGGCCAGGCGAGCGGGCGGGTCTGCGGCAGGTAGGCCGCCTTGCGCGCGCGAGCCATCGGCGAAAGACCGCGGACGCCGGCGCCGTCGATCAGCGCCTCGCCGGCGTCGGGTGCGAGTAGGCCGAGCGCGAGCCGCAACAGGGTCGACTTGCCCGAGCCGTTGGGGCCGATCAGCATGGTCAGCTCGCCCGGCTGGAGCCGGAAACTGGCACCCTCGACCAGCGGCCGTCCCTCGGCGCGATAGGTGAGTCCGCAGGCTTCGAGCACGCTCATCGCACGAGCCTCCCGTGGGCGGCGATCCAGACGAAGATCGGCGCTCCGATCAACGCAGCGACAACGCCCAATCGCAGCTCGGAGTCGGTCGGCAGGAGCCGCACGCCGATATCGGCGAGGACCAGGACCAGTGCGCCGAGCAGGGCCGAGGGCACCAGCAGGCGCGCCGGGTCGTAGCCGACGAAGGGCCGGACCAGATGCGGCGCGACGATGCCGACGAAGCCGATCGCCCCCGCGAGCGAGACCGCCGCGCCGGTGGCCAGTCCCGCGCCGAGGATCACCGCGAGCCGCTGTCGCCTGAGATCGAGCCCGACCCCCTCGGCCGCCTCTTCGCCCAGCGCCAGCGCGGCGAGGCCCCGGCGGGTGGCGAGCAGGATCGCGGCCCCGATCGCAAGGAACGGCGCGGCATAGGCGAGATCGGCGAAGCTGCGATTGGCGACTGTGCCGAGCGTCCAGTTGATCATGTCGGCCAGCGTGAAGGGATTGGGCGCGAGGTTCATCAGCAGTGCCATCAGCGCGGCGGAGAAGCTCGACAGACCGATCCCGACGAGGATCAGCGTCACTGCCGAGCGGGTCCGCAGCGCCGCAAGAGCGACCACCAGTGTCGCCGCCAGCGCCCCGGCGATTGCGGCCAGCGGCAGGATCAGCGGTCCGGCCCCGGCGAGGCCGAAGAACAGCACGAACGTCGCGAACAGCGCTGCGGTGGCCGAGACACCGAGGATGCCCGGTTCGGCGAGTGGGTTGCGCAGCAGGCCCTGCAAGGCCGCGCCGCTCATCCCCAGTGCCGCGCCGACCACAGCGGCGGCGAGCGCGCGGGGCATGCGGATTTGCCAGACCACGAGCGTATCCCCGGCGCTCCCTTGCAGGCCGATGGCGCTGAGCACCCGCGCGGGCGATAGCGGCACCGAGCCGAGCAGCAGAGCGAGCAGGATCGCGCCGATCAGCGCAACAGCGAGAAGAGCGTTCGCGCGGGCGGTCATGGCATTTCTCCGCGGGCGGCGTGCGACAGAGCCTCGATCGCGTCGATCAGAAACCAGCCGCCGCAGCTCGTCCAGGCGCCTTCGAGCGGCACGACGGGCCGGTTCTCGAGCTGCGCCCGGGCGACCGGATGGCGCGCGGCGCTCCAGCTGTCGGCCTGGCTCTCGACGC
This sequence comes from Pelagerythrobacter sp. Soil_C_18, assembly GCF_057657235.1. Taxonomy (NCBI): domain Bacteria; kingdom Pseudomonadati; phylum Pseudomonadota; class Alphaproteobacteria; order Sphingomonadales; family Erythrobacteraceae; genus Pelagerythrobacter; species Pelagerythrobacter sp. Soil_C_18. The sequence goes on along the minus strand of NZ_JBDGIU010000001.1, from coordinate 835,099 downwards.
CTTCGTAGAAGGCCGCGGCGACCACGTCGGGGTGCTCGTAGGCGAGCCGCTCGAGCGGCAGCGTGTTCCAGCCGGGCCGGTCCTGGAAATTGGCGAGGCCCGCGGTGCGCAGGATCTCGTGGACCAGCGTTCCCTCCCCTGAGGTCATGCCCCCCGGCGTCATGTAGAGCGCGGTGCGAGCTTTCTCAGGGGGCTCGGGTAAGGCGGCGAGGCGGCGGTCCATGTCGGCGGCCACCCGCTGCGCTTCGGCTTCCGCGCCGAGCGCGCTGCCAACGCGCAGGACTTCGCCGCGCACTTCGGCGATCGTCTGCGGGAAACCGATCTGGACCACCGGCACGCCCAGTTCCTCGAGGAACGGCACTACGTCGGCGCCTCCGCCGAAGGAGCGGACGACGAGATCGGGCTGGAGCGCGAGAATATCGGCGGTGCGCGGCCGCACCGTCGGCAGCCCCTCCGCCTCGGCGCGCATGTAGGAGAAGCGGTCCCCGGCGTAGGGCGAAAGCGCGACGATCGCGTCGCGGTCGGCGAAGCGGAGCACGTACTGATCGGCGCAATAGTCGAGGCTGACGATGCGCTGCGGCTCGCCGCCGCCGGCATCGGGTTCGTGCGCCGGGGCGCATGCGGTCAGGAGGAGCGCAAACGCTATCGCGCCGGCCGCCAGTCGGCCGCCTCGTCTCGTGCATTCCGCTGCGTTGCGCATGGCGGATTTCCCGAATCGCTCAAGCTCGCGGGGGAGGGCTCGGAACCCCGCTTCGCTCTGGACAGTCGTGGCCCGCCAGGGCTGCTCGCCCCGGCGCCGGAGACCCGGCCGATTGCTGTCGCTTCTGCGGGAAAACGCGTTTCCCGTCCGACTGAGCTGACCCGGCTCCCCGGACGAACGACGCGACGGCAGGTTTCCTGACTTGCGGATCGTCGCCCCTGAGCCGCCTTCCCGACAATCGCTTCCGTTGCGGAAGCGATTTCCAGTGACGTGATGGCTCGGGGCTCCCCACTTACAGTTGCGGGCACAGCGCCGGCGTCTCACCGGCTTCCCTCTTAGCCGCGCGTGCGTGAAGCGCGTGCGGCACCGTCTGACGCCGCAGATGCGGCGCGGAGCCACGGCTTGTCAATGCCTGCTGGGATCAATCGTCCGCCATCGCCTTGCGCATCTGCGCGAGGGCGGCGGCCTTGAGCTGGTGGACGCGCGGCACGCTGACGCCGAGCACATCGGCAATCTCGGACAGGTTGAGCTCCTCGACGAAGTAGAGCTGAATCACGAGCTGGTGCCGCTCGCCGAGGGAGGCGATTGCCGCAATCAGGTTCTCGCGGTCCTCCTGCTGCAGTACCTGCCGCTCCGCATCCGGCTCGCTCGAGGCGAAAGCGGTATTCGTTTCCGAATAGCATTCGTCGAGGGAGTTGAGCCGGGTCTCCGCAAGATCGCTTTCGAACTGGACGAAGTCGGCTACGGTCATGTCGAACGCCTCTGCAAGTTCGGCTGAAGAGGGCTCGCGCCCCAGCGCAGTGTGGAGCTTCGCCTTCTTGTCCTCGATCATCCGCCGCTTGGCGCGCGCGCCTCGTGGATCGGGCGAGGCGCTGCGCAGCAGATCGACCATCGCGCCGCGCACGCGCAGCTTGGCATAGGCGGCAAAGCCGTCCTCACTTGGCGAATCGTGCTTCTGCGCGCATTCGGTCAGCGCGACGAGGCCAGCCTGCATCAGGTCCTCGACGTCGACGGTCGGGCCGCCGCTACCCGACAGGTGCCAGGCCAGCTTGCGCACCATCGGCAGGAACCGGGTCACCCGGTCGCCGACATTGCCGCGATAGGCCTCCGCCACCGCGAACTCGGAATGGTCGTACCTCATGCGGCCAAGGGCTCCCTGTCCATGTCCGGCGCCGGCTGGGGAGTCTGCGCCTGCTCGTCGCCGCCGACGACTGCGATGACGTCGATCGGCTGTGCGACGGGCAGTTCGTTGATCGAAAGGACCGCGCAGCCGGGCGCGCGCAGGCGCAGCAGGCCGGCTAGCGGGCGGCGGGCGCGCGGCTGGACGATCAGCGCGGGCTTGCTGGCGCCCGGCGGACGGGCGGTCAGGATCGTGGCGATGCGTTCGCCGATCGAGCGGGCGAGATCGGGCTCGATCACGACGGTGCCACTTGCCGGATCCTGCAACCCGCCGACGACCATCTCCTCCAGCTCGGCAGCGAGAGTGATGACCGGCAGGCGCTCGTCGGGCGCGCACAGGCTGCCGACCAGCATCGGGCCGAGATCGGCACGCAGCATATCGATCAGGCGGTCGTGATCGGTCGTCTGCTGCGCCGCCTGCGACAGGCTGCCGAGGATCGGCAGCGGATGCGCGAGCGAAATGCCGTCGGCGAGCAGCGCGCGCAGTAGGCGCGTGACGGCGGCGAGCGAGAGCGGCTGCGGCGTGATTGTCTCGACCATCTGCGCGTTGCGCTCGCGCACCATGTCGAGCAACTCGCGCACCTGATCGGGGCCGAGCAGGTCCTGCGGCCGCGCGGAGAGCAACTGGTTGACGTGCGTGGCGATGACGCTTTCGGCGTCGACCACGAGATAACCCTCGGCCACGGCGAGATCGCGCGTTGCAGCGTCTATCCACACGGCCGGGCAGCCGAAGCTCGGGTCCCGGGTCGCCTCGCCCGGCAGCAGTGCGAGCTGGCCGGCCTCGCCGGTGTCGATCGCCAGCATCCGATCGGGGCGGAGCTGGCCCGCGCCGAGCGGCGCGCCGCCCAGCGTCACGCGGTAGCGGTCGGGCGGCAGGTCGAAGCTGTCCTTGATACGAAACTGCGGGACGATGAAGCCGAACGATTGGCACAGTTGCCGCCGCAGGCCGGTGAGCCGCGCGACGAGCGGTGCGCCGCGCCTGTCATCGGCGAGATGAACCAGCCCGAAGCCGAGCTCGATCGTCACCAGCGCCTGTTCGGAGATGTCCTCGATCGCGATCCGCCTCGCGTCGGGCGCGGGTTCCGCTTCTTCGACGGGCACGAAGGCCTTGCGCCGCCTGAGCGCGCGCCAGAGCGCGAAGGCGCCGGCGGCGAGTGGCAGGAAGACCGACTGCGGCATGGCCGGGATCATGCCCATGGCCGCGAGGATGCAGCCGACCGGCAGCCAGATGCCCGGCTCGGCAAGCTGGCCGCCGATCTGTCCGGTCAGGTCACGGCTGTCCGAAACGCGGGTCACGATCACCGCCGCGGCGATCGACAGCAGCAGGGCGGGGATCGAGGCGACGAGTGCGTCGCCGACGGCCAGCGTCACGTAGAGCTCGCCCGCCTCGCTCGCCGACAGGCCGTGCGTGGCCATGCCGAGCACGAAGCCGGCGACGATGTTGACCAGCAGGATCAGCAGCGCCGCGATCGCGTCGCCCTTCACGAACTTGCTGGCGCCGTCCATCGAGCCGTAGAAGTCCGCCTCTGTCGCGATCTCGCGGCGGCGGGCCTTGGCTTCCTCCGGCGTCATAAGCCCGGCGGCGAGATCGGAGTCGATAGCCATCTGCTTGCCGGGGAGGGCGTCGAGCGTGAAGCGCGCCGAGACTTCCGACACGCGCCCCGCGCCCTTGGTCACGACGACCAGGTTGATGATCATCAGGATCATGAAGACGAACAGGCCGACGGCGAAGCTGCCACCGATCAGGAAGGCGCCGAACGCCTCGATCACCTTGCCCGCCGCGGCCTCGCCCTCGTGCCCGTTCATCAGCACGACGCGGGTCGAGGCGACGTTTAGCGCCAGGCGCAGCAGCGTCGCGAACAGCAGGACGGAAGGGAAGGACGAGAAGTCGAGCGGCTTTTCCGCATTCATCGCCGCCATCAGCACCGCGACCGACAGCGCGATGTTGAGCACGAAGAACAAGTCGAGCATCGCCGGCGGGATCGGCACGACCATCAGCACGATGATCGTCAGGATGCCGACCGGCAGCGCCATCGACGGCGCGAGGAAGGAGCGCCAGGTCACAGCCCGAAGGCCCTGAACTTGCCGTAGGCTTCACCCACGTGCTGCGCGGCGCGGCTACCGAGGCCGTCGGTGCCGCCGAAGGTCGTCTGCAGAGTCTCCGCCATCGAGGGCCGCGGCGCAGACCGGGCGGGCTCGGAGGCGAAGGTGCTGCGCGCCTGTGTGAAGGCGGCGGCGGGCGTCGTGGGCAGATAGCCGGCGCCCGATGCCGGCGCGATGGCGCCGCCCCGCTTGGCGCCTTCGATTTTGCCGCGCACCAGGTCCATGACTTCGCCGACCGAACGCGCGCGCCCGCCCTGATAGAAGATCGCGGGGTTGGCCTGCGCAGGCTTGGGGAACAGTGCGGCGGCGGACATGAGCGGGTTGTCCTGCAGTGCGCCGAGGAAGCTCTTGGCGCCGCCCGCGCCGAGGAAATGCGCGAGGTAGAGCTCGGCATGGTCCGGCTCACGGCCCAGAAAGCCGGAGAGTTCGCCCGCGTTGTCGCGCGCGAGCTCGGCCGCCATCAGGGAGGAGACTTCGGGATCGAAGCGCAGCGCCATGATCTGCGCGCGCATTCCGGCGTCGCCGACTTTTGCGCGGCCGCCTTCCTGAACGATCGCAGCCTCCGCCCAGCCGAGCCCGTGGGTCTTGCCGTGGCGGTCTAGCGTCTCGAGCCAGGTCGAGGAGATGAACTGGTAGAGCCCCGATGCGCTCGATGTGCGCGCCCGGGCATTGCTGTCGAGATTCGACTCGATCTTCGCCTGCGCCAGCAGGTAGTCGAAATCGGCGCCGGTCGCGGCCGATGCGCGAGCGATCGATGCCTGCACGCCGTCGGGCGGCGCTGCGCTGCGCTGGACTGGTGTGACCCCTGACAAGGTAATCCCCGGCTTGGTTGTACTCGCCAGGGTTTAAGCAAGAGGTGTGCCAATAGCGGCGTCAGGCGTAGTAAGGCATCTCCCGCGCCACCGAGGGGCGGCCCGCACCGTAGAGGCTGATGCGGCCGGTGAGCGAGCCCAGGCGGGCATCGACGTTGGCGGCGATCAGGTTGCGGATCTTGCGGTTAATCTCGTTCAGTCGCGCGACGGCGTCGAGCAGACCGCGGCATTCCTCGTCCAGCGGGGCACCATTTGGCGTACCGTGGGTCTCGCGCTCGATCGTTTCGCACAGCTCCAGCTTGCCGTCGGAGCAGGTGAGGATGGAATCGAGGTCGAGGGCGGCAAGCGCCTGCCGCTCGCTTTCGAGAAGGGCAAGCATTTGCCGGAGTGCATCGTGCAGAGTGGGGCGAAGGGGGCTGTCGGTGGTCATCGCTCGTTCCTCAGCATGAAGCCCGCGGCGATCATCGCGTCGGCGGTCTTGCGCGGATCGAGCCGGTAGCGGCCCTGCTCGATCGCCTGGCGAAGTTCGGTCACGCGCTCGCGGTCGACGGGCGCTTCGGTGCCGGCAAGGCCGACGCCGGTTAGGGCGACCCCGGCGGCCTGATCGGCGTCCGTGCCGGCCGGCCGCGCGCGCTCGCCGTGCGAAACGGGCGCAGTGCCCTTCGCCCGCAGGCTGCGCAGGATGCCGTTCGGCCCGTGCATGTCGATCCGGTCCATCGGTTCGCTCCGTTCGTGTACCGGAACCTAGGACGGCGGGGGATGGGGGAGTTTAAGGCGCCCGGCGAGAATTTGCCGTTCGGGCGGTCCGCTCTGACGTTTCTAGGGCAGTTCGACGCCGACCCGGCCGGGCTGGATCACCCGCGCGCGGATCGTATTGCGCTTGTCGCCCGCGGGGCGGACGCGGATCCATTCTCCGACCGCGCCGCCCTCGAGCGCCTCGCCCTGACGGGACACGGTGAAACCGCTGCCCTGCACGGCGATCGAGACCGCCTCGCCTCGGGCAATCACCGGTTCGGCCTTGGCCGCAGCCTGCCCGGCCGTGACCGGCACGAACAGCCGCCAGCCGCCCGCCACCGGGCAACGCACGAGCACCGTGCTGTTGGCGCTGCCGTACCATTCGAACGCGAGCGGCATCGGACACTGGGTCAGCTTGAGCCGCCGGTCGACCGGCAGGCGCGCGCCGCCATCGGTGCCTTGCGGGGCGCCGGTAAAGCGGGCGACCTCGCGGTCGATGCTGGCGAGGTCGTGGAAGCCGGCGGCCAGCGCCGGCGCGGCGATGCCGAGCGCGGCGACGAGGATTGTTGCTGGGATCAATCGCATGATGTCACCTTCCGATGTCACTTCTCCTGCGGCGCGCGGGGCGCCGGGCGTGCCGGTGTCTCTGCAATCCCTGTGCCAGATGTGCGGCCGTCGAAGTCGAGCACCGCGATCAGCTCGCTTGCTTGTCCCGGCTCGACCACGATCCGGGCGCTGTATCCGTCCCCCCCCGCCTCGCGGGCGAAAGCGACCGCCGCAGCGGCGGCCTCGGCGTTGCCGCCGGCGACATAGTGGGCGATGATGGTGAGGTTCTGCCGCGCGTCGTGCGGCTGTTGGGCGAGCCAGTCCCGCAGCGGCGGCGCGCCCGGCGCCGCGCGGTAGATTGCGATGGGTTCACCATGTGCCGGAACGGGGCTGCCGGCCTCGGCCGGATCGTCCGGCTCCGGCCTCTCCGCCATCGCGGCGGCCGTAACCATGAACAGGATCAGCGCGAGATCGGCGAGCGTCGTCTGCCAACCGGCGCGGGCGTTCGAGAGGATCATGCGGCCACCTTGTCCGCCGCCTCGTCGGTCCGCAGCGGGATTGAGCGCTCGACCGCGGCGGCGAGCCAGTCGACCAGCTCCTGCCGCTCGCGTTCCTCGGCGTGCGCGCGCCGCCCCACTGCCGCCGCCAGCGGGGCGAAGGCGAAATTCGCCAGTACGAGGCCGTAGAGCGTGGTGATGACAGCGGTGCCGATCGAGCGGGCATAGTCGGCGTCGGCCTCCGCCGCGAAGCCCCCGAGGGCGACCAGCGTTCCCGCGAGGCCGAGCACGGGCGCCAGTTCAGCCGCCTCGCCCAGCACCCGCGCGGCCGTGTCGGCGGCCGTCTGGCGCCCGGCGCGGTAGTGGGCATGCCCCTCGTGCAGCGCCTCGACCGAGCGGTGGCGGATCAGCGCTTCGCTCAGCGTGTCGAACTCGCCATCGCCGAAATAGTGCGCCTCGGCCCGGAAGATGCCGTCCTCCCCGATCTCCTGCACCTGGGCGGCGAGTTCGGCGCGGACCCGCGCGCTGTCGAACGGGCGGCCAGCGAGCCGGGCCAGCGCGCGCAGCGCCGCGCGCGCGTCGCGCCAGCCGCAGCGCAGCAGGGTCGCTGCGAGCGTTCCGCCCAATACGATCGCTGCAGAAAGCGGATCGAGCAATTGCATGATGTCCACGTGGATCTCCTTGCCACGAAAGAACGCCCTTGCCGGCGCGGGATTTAGCCCGCGGCGGACATTTGCCGCTTCCGGCAAACGCTTGCCGCCACCCGCCTGCGTTTTCCGGCAAACGTCCTGATCGCGGGGAGTTGGCACGCTCTTTGCTCCACCAGGCCCGAACACGTCTGGAGGACTGTCATGAGCAACGGCCTATTCGGCATTCACGGCGCGGCGCTGGAGATCAGGGCGCAGCGCATGGGCATGCTCGGATCGAACATCGCCAATGCGGCGACGCCCGGGTACAAAGCGCGCGACGTCGATTTCGCCGCCGCGCTCGAAGCCCGTCTGGGCGGCGCGGAAGGCGAGCAGGCGGTCGGTTCAGCGACCCGTTACCGCGTCCCGACGATGCCCAGCCTCGACGGTAACACGGTCGAGATGGCGACCGAGCAGACCGCCTTCGCCGAGAACGCCGTCGCCTATACCGCGACCCTCGGGTTCCTGCGCGGACGGGTCGAGACCCTCACGCGCGCGATCAAGGGCGAGTGACGATGCCGGGCCCGATGACTCTCTTCGACCTCGGCCAGCGCGCCATGTCTGCACAGCTCGTGCGGATGAACGCGGCGGCTTCCAACCTCGCCAACGCGGGCAGCGTCGCCGCCAGCGAGGAGCAGGCCTATCGCCCGCTGCGCCCGGTCTTCGCGGAGCACCTCGACACTGCGACCGGCATGAGCACGGTGCGCGTCGACGGCGTCTATCGCGCCGACGTCGCACCGGTCCGCCGGCACGAGCCGGGCCATCCGCTGGCCGACGCGAACGGCGACGTCTGGGCCAGCCCGGTCGATGAGAACGCCGAGATGGTCGAGATGCTCGAAGCCTCGCGCCAGTACCAGAACATGGTCGAGGCGCTCTCCACCGCCAAGCAACTGATGCTCGACACGATGAGGATGAAATGACCGTAACAGCGACTTCCGGCGCCGCGCAAACCACGGCGGGCACCGCCACGACCGGGCGCGACTACGCGACGCTCGGCCAGGCCGATTTCCTCCGCCTGCTGACCGTGCAGGTCCAGCAGCAGGACCCGTTCGACCCGGTCGATAACAAGGAGATGCTGGCGCAGATGGCGCAATTCTCGTCGCTCTCCGGGATCACCGAGATGAACGCCACGCTGCAGCAGATCTCCGAGAAGCTCGATGCTCTCGCGGCCGCACAGGCGGCCGCCAACCCTACCGAATGACGCACAGGAGTACGAACCCATGTCTTTCTACACTTCGCTGAATGGGATGAAGAACGCCCAGACGGACCTGGGCGTCATCGCCCACAACATCGCCAACGTCGAAACCAACGGTTTCAAGAAGGGCAGCACCCAGTTCGCCGATATCGTCGCCGGATCGGCCCAGACCAATCCGCGGATGGTCAAAGGCATCGGTGCGACGCTGGAGGCGATCACGCAGAACTTCGCGCTCGGCCCGATCGAGCAGACCGGCGGCGCGCTCGACGTGGCGATCACCGGCGACGGCTTCTTCGCCATGAAATCGGCGGAAAGCGGCAAAACGGTCTATACCCGCAACGGTGCGTTCGGGACCGACGAGAACGGCTTCATCACCGACGGCGGCGTCAACCGCCTGCAGATCTTCCCGACCGACGCCGACGGGGTCATCACCTCGAATAATCCGGCCGACGCACAAGTCGCCGCGACCAATGCCGCGGGCGCCGAGTTCGTGGGCGTGGTGATCGGCGAGGACGGGGTCGTCTCGGCCTCCTACGCCGATGGTTCGGTCGAGGCGGTCGGCAGCATCGCGCTCGCCTCGTTCATCACCCCGACCGGGCTCAAGCAGATTGGCTCGTCCAACTGGGAATCGACCGGCCTTTCGGGTGAGGCCAAGTACGGCTCGCCGGGCACCGGCCAGTACGGCTCGCTGCTCTCGGGCGCGGTCGAGCGCTCCAACGTGGACATTGCCGAGGAACTCGTCGGCCTGATCACCGCGCAGCGCAACTTCCAGGCGAATGCCAAGGCGATCGATACCGCGACCCAGATCTCGCAAACGGTCATCAACCTGAGGACCTGATCCGATGGACCGCCTGATCTATACCGCCCTGTCGGGCATGAACGCTTCGATGGACCGCCAGCGGGTGATCGCCAGCAACATGGCGAACGCCAACACGGTAGGCTTTCGCGCGGAACTGCTCGACCAACGCCCCGTCACCGTCGACGGCCAGGTCCTGGACGTGCGCGCCATGCAGCGTGCCGAGGTTCGCGGGGCGGTGATGGAAGCGGGCGAGATGACGCGGACCGGCAACGGCCTCGACATCTATATCGAGGGCGAGGCGCTGCTGGCGGTCCAGGCGGCGGACGGGACGGAGGCCTATACCCGGCGGGGCGATCTCTCGATCTCGCCGACCGGCGTGATCGTGAACGGCGAAGGGCTGCCGGTGCTCGGCGAAGCCGGGCCGATCACCGTGCCGCTCGGCACCAATCCGACGATCGCGCCCGACGGGGTGGTCAGCGTCGCCGATCCGGCCGCGCCCGATCAGCCGCCGATCGAGATCGGGCAGATCAAGCTCGCCGGATGGCAGGGCAGCCCGATCGCCAAGGGGCTCGACGGCCTATTCCGAGTGGAGGGCGGTGGCATCCTGCCCGCCGATGCGCAGGCGACCGTGATCACCGGCGCGCTCGAGCAGTCCAACGTGAAGCCTACCGAGGTGCTGGTCGACATGATCCAGGCGCAGCGCCTCTTCGACATGCGCAGCAAGCTGATCGCCACCGCACGCGAGTGCGACGAAGGCGGCGCGCAGCTCATGCGCCTGAGCTGACGAACACGCTGACGAATTCGCTGACGAAAGGGACAGCACAATGCCTACTTCCGCTCTCCAGGTCGCCCGTACGGGGCTCGAGGCGCAGGACTCGCGCATGCGCGTGATCGCCAACAACCTCGCGAACGTCGGCACCACCGGGTTCAAGAAGGACCGCGCCAATTTCGCCACGCTCGCCTATCAGGACGCGCGGGTCGCGGGGCAGCGTTCCTCGGGCGAGACGGCCTATGCCACCGGGCTCAACCTCGGCACCGGCGTTACCGTCCAGTCGACCAGCCAGATCGTGTCCCAGGGCGCGCTCAACACCACCAACAACGCGCTCGACCTCGCGCTCGATGGCGACGGCTACTTCCAGGTCGAGCTACCGGGCGGCGAGCTCGGCTATACCCGTGCGGGCAATTTCACTCGTTCGGCCGAAGGGCAGCTCGTCACCCAGCAGGGCTATATCGTCCAGCCGGCGATCACCATTCCCGAAGGCGCGACCTCGATCGCGGTTTCGCCCGACGGGATCGTCACCGCCGTCGTCCCCGGCGACGCCGAGCCGGCCGAGCTCGGCCAGCTCCAGGTCGCGGCCTTCGCCAACCCGGGCGGGCTGCGGGCGATCGGCGATAACTTCCTGGTCGAAACCGCCGCCAGCGGCGCCGTCCAGCTCGCGGCCGGCGGGGAGATGGGGCGCGGCAATATCCGTCAGGGCATGCTCGAAGCTTCGAACGTCAACATCGTCGAGGAGCTGGTCGACATGATCGAATGCCAGCGCGCCTACGAGATCAGCTCGAAGATGGTCTCCGCCGTCGACGAGATGCTCCGCAACGCCAACCAGACATTGTGAGCACCCCAATGAACCGCACCCTCTTCCGCACCGCACTCGTCGCCGGATCGGCCTTTGCTCTGGCGGCCTGCGGGGCCGAGCGCACTGCCGGCTTCCACGCTGCGCTGCCGCCACCGCCGCCGATGGCCGCGGCGCCGGCGAATGGCGCGATCTTCCAGCCGACCAGCGGCTTCGCGCCGCTCTACAACGGCCAGCGCGCGAGCCGTGTGGGCGACCTCGTGACGGTGATCCTGACGGAACGCACCCAGACCTCGAAGTCGGCCAGCTCGAACACCCAGCGCGACGGGGGCATCTCGCTCTCTCCGCCGAGCGCCGGTCCGTTCTCGTTCGATCCGGGTGTCCTTAATTCCGGCGGCTCCTCGTCGTTCAATGGGCAGGGGGATGCTTCCCAGACGAGCAGCTTCAGGGGGGATATCACCGTGACCATCGCCGAAGTGCGCCCCAACGGGACCGCGCTCGTCCGCGGCGAGAAGGTCATGCAGCTCAGCCAAGGCGAGGAATGGGTGCAGCTTTCGGGCATCATCCGCTTGTCGGACATCGATCCTTACAACCGCATCGCATCCCCGCGGATCGCCGATGCGCGGATCACCTACGCCGGCGAGGGCGCCGTCCAGCGCGCCAGCCGCGAAGGCTGGCTGTCGAAATTCTTCAACATCGTGACGCCGTTCTAGGGGAGGGTTGCCATGTTCAGGACCATCATCCTCGGCCTTGCGGCCCTGTTCACCTGCCTCGCAGCGCCCGCGCAGGCGGAGCGCGTGCGCGATCTCGGCACGTTCCAGTCGGTCCGCTCCAACCAGCTGACCGGCTATGGCATCGTCGTCGGGCTCGACGGCACGGGCGACGACAACTTCGCTTATGTCACCCACGCCATGCGCGGTGTGTCCGACCGGTTCGGGCTGCAACTGCCGCCCGGCGCCAATCCCGCGCTCAAGAACGCCGCCGCGGTGATCGTGACGGCGGAGCTGCCCGCCTTCTCCAAGCCGGGCCAGCGGATCGACGTGACGGTGTCGACCATCGGCAAGGCCAAGTCGCTGCGCGGCGGATCGCTGATCCTGACCGCGCTCCACGGCGCCGACGGGCAGATCTACGCCATGGCGCAGGGCAACCTCGCCGTCGGCGGGCTCGGCGTGTCGGGGCGCGACGGATCGAAGCTGACGGTCAACGTGCCGACGGTCGGCCGGATCCCGGACGGCGCGAGCGTCGAACGCGCGGTCGCCACCGGCTTCGAGAATGCCGACATCCTGCGCTGGAATCTCAACCAGGCGGACTTTCTCACGGCCACGCGGGTGCGCGACGCGATCAACGCGCGCTACCCGGGCATGGCGATGGTGGAGGACGGGGTGACTCTGGCGCTGCGGCTGCCCTACGGCGCCAATGCGCGCGCCGGGATCATGGCCGAGATCGGCATGCTCGACATCGACCCGGCGGAAGCCTCGGCGAAAGTGATCGTCAACAGCCGCACCGGCACCGTCGTCATCTCCAGCGCGGTGCGGCTCGCGCCTGCGGCGATCAGCCACGGCAGCCTGGTCGTGCGGATCGACGAGAACCCGACCGTGGTCCAACCCGCCCCGTTCAGCGACGGCGAGACCGCGTTCGAGCAGGACAGCGACATCGAGGTCTACGAAGAGGGCAACCGCGTCTCCCTGCTCGAACCGGGGGCCTCGCTGGCCGAGCTGGTCGACGGGCTCAACATGCTTGGCCTCTCGCCGTCCGACCTCGTCGCGATCCTCGAGGCGCTCAAGCAGGCCGGCTCGCTCAAGGCCGAGATGGTGGTGATATGACGGGCCCGATCACGCTCGCCGGCACCAACCCGCCGATCGTCTCCGCGACCGCCCCCGGCGGTAGCGAGCGCGAACGGCTGGCCGAGGCCGCACGGCAGTTCGAGGCGATCTTCGTGCGCCAGATGCTCGCCGCCGCCCGCAACACCGATTTCGGCGGTGACGAGCTGTTCGGCGGCAACAGCGACGAGACGTTCCACGAGATGCGCGACGCACGTTTCGCGGAGCTCGCCGCGAGCACCGGCGCGCTCGGCCTCGCGACCACGATCGAGGCGCAGCTTGCGCGCTTCGTCGAGCCGGGGGGGAACTGACGCATGGCATCCGATCTCCTCTCGATCGCCGCCAGCGGTGCGCGCGCGGCGCGGGCAGCGCTCGACGTGACGGCGCAGAACATCGCCAATGCCTCGAGCGACGGTTACGTCCGGCGCAGCGTGCGGATGGAGGAAGTGTCCGCCTCGGGCGGGCAGCTCCGCATCGGCGACATCTCGCTGTCGGGCGCGCGCGTTTCGGGCATCCATCGCAACGCCGACCTGTTCCGCCAGGCTGAAGTGCGCCGCACGGGGAGCGATCTCGCGCGTGCCGACGCCGAACTCGGCGGGCTGGAGAACATCGAGTCCGCGATCGAGCAGTCGGGCCTCTACGATTCGATCGTCGAGTTCGAGGCGGCGCTGCAGCAGCTCGCCTCCGACCCGACCAATTCCTCGCTGCGCTCCGCCGTCCTTGCCGGCGCCGACACGCTGGCGAACAAGTTCAACATCGCGGTCGATTCGCTCGGCGCCGCGGGCGAGGGGCTGCGCTTCAACGCCAGCGCCGCGACCGAAGAGGCGAACGTGCTCGGTCAGGAGATCGCGCGCGTGAACCTGCGCCTGTCGCGCGCGGGCGAGGGCAGCAGCGACCGCGCGACCCTGCTCGACCAGCGCGATTCGCTGCTCGAGCAGATGAGCGGCATCGCCGACATCACCACCAGCTTCGCGCCCGACGGCGCGGTTACCGTGACCACCGGTGGCGCGACGCTGGTGAACGGCGGGGACTTCACCCCGATTTCCATGGCGACGGCGGCCGATGGCACGATCGGGTTCGCGGTTGGCGGTACGGCCGTGCAGCCCACGGGCGGTGCGCTGGCGGGGGCCGCGCTGGCGCTCGAATCGGCAGCGCAGGTGCGCGGCCGGCTCGATGCGCTGGCCGACGGGATCGCGAGCGCGGTCAATGCCGCGCAGGCGAGCGGCGTCGGGCTGGACGGCACGGCCGGCCAGCCGATCTTCGCCGGCACCGGCGCTGGCGGGATCAAAGTCGTCATGACCGACAGCGGCGGGATCGCCACCGCGCCGGCCGGTGCGCCCGCGGGCAGCAACGACGGGTCGAATCTTGCCGCGCTGCGGCAAGCGCTGGAAGGCGGCGGCGTCGCCGGCTCGGCCAATGCGCTGCTGTTCGACGTGTCGAGCGCCGTCGCGGGCAAGACGGTGACACGCGATGCGCTCGACGCGATCGCATCGTCGGCGCGGATCTCGCTCGAGCAGCAGGCCGGGGTCGATCTCGACACCGAAGCCGCCAACCTGATGCGCTTCCAGCAAGCCTTCCAGGCCTCGGGCCGGGCAATGCAAGTCGCGAGCGATATCTTCCAGTCCCTGTTGCAACTGAGGTGAGGCCGCGATGATCAATCTCAGCACGTCCGCTTTCTACGAGCGCGCGACCCGCCAGGTGGGCACGCTGCGCGCCGAGGCCGAGAAGCTGCAGGAGCAGATGGGCACCGGCGAACGCCTGTCGCGCTCGTCCGACGATCCGGTCGCCGCCGCGCGGCTGCGCACGCTGGCGCGCGGCGAGCGGCTGGCCCAGATCGACCAGCGCAGTTCCGACCTCGCCTCGACCGACCTCAAGATGACCGACGACGCGCTCGGCTCGCTCGCCACGCTGGTGATCCGCGCCAAGGAGCTCGTGACCCAGGCCGCGACCGAGACATTGAGCGCCGAGCAGCGCGCGGCGATCGGCGGCGAAGTCGAGAGCCTGCGCCAGGCCGTGCTGCAGATCGCGAACGGCCGCAACAGCGCCGGGCACGCACTGTTCGGCGGGCAGGCTGCGGGGAGCGCCTATCAGGATAGCGGCGGGACGGCCGCCTATGTCGGCACTGCGGCGAAAGATGCGGTAGACCTCGGTGACGGGCAGTCGGTCGTTCCCTCGCTGACGGGCCCGGAAGTATTCGCGTTCGAGGCTGGCGGCGTGCCGACGGACCTGTTCGCGGTACTGGGCGACCTCGCGACCGCGCTCAAGAGCGGCGGCGACCCGACCGGGCCGACCGGGGTGGCGCTCGACGGGCTGGCCGCCGGGCTCGACAAGATCACCACCGCGCAGACGGTGGTCGGCGCACGGCTCGGCTGGATCGAGGTGATGGACGAGCGCCGGGTGGCCAATTCCGAACTGGTCGCCGACGAGCAGAAGGCGATCGGCGGGGCCGACCTCGCGGTCACCATGACTCGGCTGCAGGAAGTGACGACCGTGCTCGAGGCGAGCCAGGCGAGCTTCGTGCGGCTCGCCGGCCTGTCGCTGTTCGACATGATGCGCTGATAAGAAGAACAAGGGTTTCCACGACATGAACGCTGCAATCGGTATCGTCGTCCTGCTCGTCATGGTGTTCGGCGGATTCGCCCTCACCGGCGGCGCGCTCGGCCCCGTGATGGAGGCCGTGCCGCACGAGATGATGATCATCGGCGGCGCGGCGGTTGGGGCGATGATTGCCGGCAACTCGATGCACGAGCTGAAGGCGATCGGCCGCTCGTTCGTGAAGATATTCAAGGGCCCGCGCCATTCGCGGCAGGACCATATCGACGCGATCGCGCTGACCACCAAGCTGATGAAGCTGCTGCGCACCGAAGGGCCGGTCGCGCTCGAAAGCCATGTCGAGACCCCGCAGGAATCCGAACTCTTCGCCGAGTACCCGAACCTGCTCGCCAACCAGCCGCTGACTGCGCTGATCTGCGACACGCTGACGCTGATCGTCGTCTCCTCCGGGACGCTGGAGACGCACGCGGTGGAGGATGTGATGGATAACGCGATGAAGACGCATTTCCACGACATGCGCGAGCCGCAGCACGCGCTGCAGTCGCTCGCCGACGCACTGCCGGCGCTCGGCATCGTCGCCGCCGTGCTCGGGGTGGTGAAGACCATGGGCTCAATCGACCAGCCGCCGGCGGTGCTCGGCGGGATGATCGGCTCGGCGCTGGTCGGGACCTTCCTCGGCGTGCTGCTTGCGTACGGCGTGGTCGGCCCGCTGGCCTCGCGGCTCAAGCAGATCATCGATCAGGATGAGCAGATCTTCCACGCGGTCAAGCAGGTGATCATCGCCTCGCTCAACGGCTATCCGCAGCCGCTGGTGGTCGAAAGCGCCCGCTCGGGCCTCGGCCATGCGTTCCGGCCTGGCCTCTCGGAGCTGCTCGACAGCCTGCGGGGACGGTAGGATGGCGAGCCGCGCAGGGCGCAACGATCCGCCGCCGCCGATCATCGTCAAGAAAGTCACCGTGGTCCAGGAGGCGGTCCATCACGGCGGCGCGTGGAAAGTCGCCTACGCCGACTTCGTAACTGCGATGATGGCGTTCTTCCTGCTGCTGTGGCTGCTTGGGTCGACGACCGAGGCGCAGCGCAAGGGGATCGCCGACTATTTCACCCCGACGCTGGTCAAGCTGCGGGAGAAGAGCGCCGGCTCCAATGGGCTGCTCGGCGGCGCTTCGCTGGTCGATCCGGACAACTATCCGCACCGTGCGGCGCAGACCGGCAGCCGGCCGATCACCATCCCGCGCGATGTCTCGGGCGGGCCGAAGGAAAGCATCGATCGGGTCAAGCGCATGCGCGAGCGCGTGCAGGAGGACGTCGCCGACGACCAGCGCCTGCGCCGCCTGATGCGCCAGGTGCGCATGGTGGAGACGATCGAGGGCGTGCGGATCGATCTGGTCGACGATGCCGATTTCTCGATGTTCGTGCTTGGCACGACCGTTCTCACGGCCGATGCAGCGAAGCTGATGAAGGTGATCGCCGAAGCGGTGCGCCCCGAACCGGGCGACCTGACGATCCGCGGGCACACCGATGCCCTGCCATGGAAGAGCGGCGCGGCGGCCAACAACTGGTCGCTCTCCGCCGGCCGTGCCGAAGCCACCCGCCAGGCGCTGATGCGCGGCGGTATCGGCGAAACCCGCTTCCGCCGCATCGAAGGTGTCGCCGACCGCGAACCGCTGGTCGCCGACAACCCGCAGGACCCGCGCAACCGGCGGATGTCGATCCTGCTGATGGAGTAGGGGTTGCGGATCCGGAGACGAGGCAAGGCGAGTTCCTCCGCACCTCTGCTGTTCGCCCTCTTACGTCATCCCAGCTTTCGTTGGGACGACGTAAGAGGCGGGATGCACCCAGCGCACCCACACAAAATTCTCCGGCGGCGACCCCGGATGCGTGACCGGGTGACTCGGATTGCGCGGCCGATGCGGTACGCCAGCGGGTAAAGTCCGCCAGCGCCCTTTGGCTGATCCTCCACGCCGGCCGCACCGGCGGCGCTTCTGTCATCCGACCGAATGTCCTATGGCACTAGCAAGATCGTTCATCTGACCAACCGTCGAACACGAGGATGCAGCGAACCGATGTTCTTTCGCTGGTCGCAATCGTTGTCTTGGGAGCGCTGGAAAATGAGCACCGATCGCGACACCGTACGGTCCTATGACGCTGCCGCGGCCCAGTACGCTGCCGAGGCTGCGGCGATGCCCCGATGGGTCGCGACGGAGATCGACGCGTTTGTAGCCGATCTGGGCGGTTCCGGCAGAGTGCTGGAGATCGGAAGCGGCGGCGGACGAGATGCCCTTGAACTGGAGAAGCGAGGGATCAGCGTCCGGCGCACCGACGTTTCGAAGGGGTTCGTCGAACTGCTTCGCGACAGCGGCTTCGAAGCCGACCTGTTGGACCCGCTGACCAACGATCTCGCCGACCCTCACCGCCCTGGCACGCGGTACGACGGGGTCTGGGCCTGCGCCAGCCTGATCCACATCGCGCGCGAGGATTTCGGCGCAGTGCTCGGACGGCTTGCCGAGGCGACGCGGGCCGAGGGGCCATTGCACGCCTCGGTCAGACTGGGCGATGGCGAGGACGTGTCCACACACGGCAGCGTTGCGACGCCTCGGCGCTACGCTGAAACGTACTGGCGCGAGCCTGCCCTGCGGTCCGCGCTGACGTATGCCGGGTGGATCGTCGGGGAGGTACGTCGCTGCATCGGAAGGCCCGGCGATCGCTGGCTGAGCGTTCGCGCAAGCCGGGCATAAAGGCGGACCCCGCACAACAAAGAAAGGGGCCGGCGCTGGTGACAGCGCCGGGCCCTCCAAAAGCCAGAGATGTTCTGACGATTAACGCAGCAGCGAAAGAACGTTCTGCTGGCTCTGGTTCGCCTGCGACAGCATCGCGGTCGAAGCCTGGCTGAGGATCTGCGCCTTCGCCAGCGCAGTCGTTTCGGCCGAGTAGTCGGTGTCCTGAATGCGCGAGCGCGCGTCGGACAGGTTGGTCACGTTGTTGGTCAGCGTGTTGACCGCCGATTCCAGGCGGCTCTGGCCGGCACCCAGCGTGGCGCGGGCGGTCGAGATCGCTTCGAGCTGCGCGTCGGCCGTGGCGATCGCCGTGGTCGCGGAAGCGGCGTCGGTGCCGACGTCGAAGGCGGCGGCCGTGAGACCCGAAAGGTCGGCCATCGCCAGGTCGATCGTGTCGGTGGCTTCGGCACCAGCCTGGATCGTGACGGTCGCGGTGCTGGCGTCGAACAGCTTGACCCCGTTGAACTCGCTGTTCGCGACGACGGCGTCGATCTGCGACTTGAGCTCGGTGACTTCCGCCTGCAGGTTGGCGCGGTCGGAGGCCTGATAGGTGCCCGAGGACGACTGCACGGCCAGCTCGCGGATGCGCTGCAGCATGTTGGTGACTTCGTTCAGGCCGCCTTCCGCGGTCTGCGCCATCGAGATGCCGTCGTTCGCATTACGGATGCCCTGGCTCATGCCACGGATCTGCGAGGTCATCGACGTCGCGATGGCGAGGCCGGCGGCGTCATCCTTCGCACTGTTGATACGGTTGCCGGTCGACAGGCGTTCCATCGCCGAACCGAGCGCCTTGTTGGCAGCGGCCGAGGCGTTGGCAGCCTTGAGCGCGCTGATATTCGTATTGATAACGGACATTGTTCAAACTCCCACAATGCTCTTCAAGGGCTGCCCCGAGACCCCGTCTTGGGCGGCAGCTTGAACCCAGACCGGCAATCCGCCCGGAAGTTTTAGGGGGAGGGCGGATTTTCGTGGCTCCGCACGGGTCTGGAGAGCTTCCATCATCCCAGTCCACGATGGCATCGCTCCCCGCCAGGTCGGCCTTTGCCGCACGCGATCCCGGCTTTCGCTGGAACGACGGAGGGGCCGGATGACGACTCCGCGCACGCCCCGCTTCCTCGATCTAAGTATTTCTACTTAAGGATGTTCCGCTGTTAACCATTAAGCGAAATTTCCCCTTACCGGCGCCAATAGGGCCGCGGACGGATGGTTAATCAGCAGGGGGCTGAAAAGTGGGATCGATCGAACGGACCCAAGGGTTCGAAAAGGCTCACGTTTCGCTGGCGGGCAAGTTCGCGGGGATCGCATCCTCGCTCTTTCCCCGGCAGGTCGTACACCTCGCCGACGCCGCCGAAAGCGGGCTGCGCGAGTTGCCCGGCGTGATTGCACTGGCGCGGGCGGACGTGCCCGCGATCCAGCGGATGGGAACCGGTGCACGGCTGACTTATGCCGATCCGGTGTCGGAATCGACTTTCGGCGCGCTCGTCGCGCTGGCCGCGGCCGGTGGGGGGCCGGTCGCGGCCGATCCGGAATCGCTTTCCGTACTGGCGCTGGCGGACCGGCTGGCGGGGACCGACATTCCGGTGCTCATCAACGGGCCGACCGGCACCGGCAAGGAAGTGCTCTCGCAATTCATCCACAACCGCAGCCAGCGGCAGGGCAAGCCCTTTGTGGCGGTCAACTGCGCGGCTATTCCCGAGACGATGCTGGAAGCGCTGCTATTCGGTCACCAGAAGGGCGCGTTCACCGGCGCCAGTGCGGCAGGCGAGGGCTTCTTCCGCGCGGCGGAAGGCGGCACGCTGCTGCTCGACGAGATCGCCGAGATGCCGCTCTCGCTCCAGGCCAAGCTGCTGCGTGCCTTGCAGGAAAGCGAAGTCGTGCCGGTGGGCGCGACCACGCCGGTCAAGGTCGACGTGCGGATCATCGCCTGCGCCAACCGCGACCTGCCGCTGGAGGTCGAGGAAGGCCGCTTCCGTGCCGACTTGTTCTACCGCCTCAACGTATTTCCCATGACGCTGTCGGCGCTGCGCGAGCGGCCAAACGACATCGTGCCGCTGGCCTTCGCCATGCTGCTGCGCCACGCGCCGCAGGGGCAGCAGGTTCCCTGGCTTACCGACGGGGCCGTTGCCATGCTCAAGCAGCACGGCTGGCCCGGCAATATCCGCGAGCTGGAGAACGTCATGCGCCGCGCGCTGGTGCTCGCCGGCGGCGAGACGGCAATCGGCACGCAGCATATCGTGTTCGACCGACCCGCTCGGCTGGTCGAGCGGACGGCCGAACCGGCCCCGCAGGCGGATCTCGACGCAGCGGGCGCGGGGGCCAAGCTCTCCAAGGTGGTGCAGCTTTCCGAAGCGCGCGCGATCATGGAAACGCTCGACGCATGCGGCGGCAAGCGAGCCGAGGCCGCGCGCCAGCTCGGCATCAGCGAACGTACGCTGCGTTATCGCCTGGCATCCTTCCGCGAAGCCGGTCTGGCCGTCGGAGGCCGTCGATGAGCGGCGTGGGCGGCATCGGGGGCGCGGGATCGGTCCAGCAGATCATGGCATTGCGCCAGCAGATCCTGGAACGATCGAGCGTTCTGCAGGAACTCCAGCAGGCGAAAGGCGCCGCAGACACGGGCGCGGCGGCTCCGAGCGAGCCGGCGGGCGGGGGCTTTGCCGACACGCTCAGAACGGCACTCGACGGTGTCAACGCGGCACAGAGCAAGTCCTCCGAGCTCGCCGCAGGCTACGAGCGCGGCGAAGTGACCGACATCGCCAAAGTCATGCTCGCGCGCCAGGAAGCCGGGATCGCTTTCGAAGCCACGCTGCAAGTCCGGAACAAGCTGTTGTCCGCCTATCAGGACATCATGCGGATGGGGGTTTGATTAGATGAGCGACCTCGTTCCCACGAGTGCTTCCTCCGGGTCGCTCCTTGCGCCGCTTCGCGCAAGGGGCGCCGGTTCGTTCAAGGACCGCGCCGCCGCTTTCGTGGCGCAGCCCGCGGTGAGGAAGGCGCTGCCCTGGTTCGCCGGGCTTTCCGCCGTGGGAGTGGCAGCGCTGCTCTGGGCCGCGCTCGCGCCGGCGCCGCAGCGGATGCTCTACAGCTCGCTCGGCGACGCCGATCGCGCCGGCGTGGTCAGCGCTCTCGAAGCCGCATCGATCGGCTACACGATCGACAATGCCACCGGCGCGCTCACCGTGGGTGCGGACGATCTCTACCGCGCGCGCATGGTCGTCGCCTCCGACGGCGCGCTCGCCACGCCCGAGACCGGGCAGGACCTGATCGATGCGCTGCCGATGGGCGCCAGCCGCACACTCGAAGGCGACCGGCTGCGCGCCGCGCAGGAACGCGACCTGATGCTGACGATCCGCGAGATCGACGGCGTGGAATCGGTCCGCGTCCATCTCGCGCAGGCCGAGCGCTCGGTCTTCGTGCGCGACAATCTGCCGCCGACCGCCTCGGTCATGCTGCGGCTGGCGCGAGGGCGGCAGCTTTCCGAATCGCAGGTCACCGCGATCGCCAACCTCGTCGCCGCTTCGGTGCCGGGCCTGTCGATCGACGCGGTGCGCATAGTCGACCAGCACGGCCGCCTGCTGTCGGACCCCGCTGGCGGCGAATCCGACCGGCTGGAGCTGCAGACGCGGATGGAGGCGAAGCTGCGCTCGCAGGTCGACCAACTGCTCGCGCCGATGATCGGGGCCGAGAACTTCTCCAGCGAGATCCAGGTCGCGCTCGACATGAACGAGGTGACCTCGGCCCGCGAGAGCTACGACAAGGACGGCGCGGTGCGCCGCGAGACGACCCAGACCTCGACCATGGCCGGTCCCGGCGCCGCGGTCGGCGTGCCCGGCGTGCTGTCGAACACCCCCCCGCCGGCGCCCAAAGCGGTCGAAGGCGCACCGGAGGGTGGACCCGCCGCCGGTGCGGCGCCCGAAGTGGGCGAAAGCAGCGCGACCCGCACGTACGAGCTCGGCCGCGAGGTCGCCGTGTCGAACGTCGCGCCGGGGAGCGTGAAGCGCCTGTCGGTTGCGGTCGCGATCAACCAGGACGTGCTGCAGGGCGCCAGGCCCGCCGACATCAAGAAGTTCGAGGACCTCGTCGCGGCGGCCGTCGGCGCCGATACGGCGCGGGGCGACACGGTGGCGGTCATCGTCCGCCCGTTCGACCCGCCCGTGGCCGAGGAACCGCCGTTCTGGGAAACGCCGTGGTTCGCGATGGTCGTGCGCAATCTGGTGGCGCTGATCTGCGTTGTTCTCGTCCTGCTGTTCGTTGCCCGGCCGATCGTCCGCGCGCTGACCGGCCGCAGGGATGAGGAAGGCGAGGAGGCGGAAGGTGAAATGACCGTGCTCCCCGCCGGCCGCCGGCCCGCGCTGATCGCGATGAACGACGAGCCCGACCGCGAGGAGCTTTCCGCGCAGATCGAACTCGCCCAGCGCATCGCGCGCGAGCAGCCGGACGACGCGCTCCAGGCGCTGCGCCGCATGCTCAGCGAGACGCGCAGCACCGAAGGCGTGGCGTGATGGCCGCCCCGATCGAATTCGACGGAGCCGACCGCGCCGCGGTCATGGTCATGCTGCTCGGCGAGGAAGAGGCGGCGAGGCTGCTCGCCGGCCTCTCGCCCGAGGAACTGCGCAGGCTCGGCGCCAAGATGTGCGAGTTGGGCGACATCGGGCCGACGGCGATCGCCGATGCGATCGCCAGCTTCGCCAATTCCGCCAGCCAGTCGGGCATCACCGCGCACGGCCGGATCGATAACGTGCGCCGGATCATGACCGGCGCGCTCGGCGAAGTGAAGGCGGACAGCATCATGCGCCGCGTCGCCCCGCCCGAGAACGCGCCGCGCAACCCGGCGCTCGAGATCGCCCAGTGGCTCGAGCCCGACGTGCTGATCCCGCTGATTCAGGACGAGCATCCGCAGGCGATCGCCGTGCTGCTCGTCCAGCTCGAACCCGCGACCGCCGCGGCGGTGCTCGCCGGTCTGCCGGAGGACCTGCACACCCCGGTCGTCCACCGGATCGCCAGCCTGGGGCCGGTCTCGCCCGAGGCGATCGCGATCCTGGAGGAAACCCTGGCCACGAAGATCGCCGGCACTCACGGGATCAGGAAACTGACCATGGGCGGCGTGCGCGAGGCGGCGGAGATCATGAACAGCGCCGCACGCAGCATGGAGAAGCGCGTCATCCCGGGCCTCAACAAGCTCGACAAGCAGCTCGCCCGCGACATCGAGAGCGAGATGTTCAAGTTCGAGCACTTGCTCGACCTCGACACCCAGACGATCGGGCAGCTCCTGCGCGAGATCGAGAGCGAAGTGCTGATCGACGCGCTCAAGGGCCTCGAGGAAGCGCAGCGCGAGGTCTTCTTCGGCGCCATGTCGAGCCGCGCGGCGGACGGTCTGCGCGACGAGATCGAGGAACGCGGCCGGATCAAGCGCGCCGACGTGGAAGCAGCGCAGAAGGCGATCATCGCGACCGCCAAGCGGCTCGCGGCCGACGGAACGATCGTGGTCGGCGGGGCGGACGACGACTATGTCTAAGGCCTGCCTCCCGCTGGAGCGGCTGCGCGGCAGCGGCGGTTTTTCGCGCGATCCGCGCTTTTCGCCCCTGTTCGTCGTTGCCTCCGAGGCGGTAGCGGCGGCCGAGCCCGAGCCCGATCCCGTGGCGGAAGCCTACGAGCGGGGATTCGCCGAAGGCGCGGCGCAGGCGGAAGCCCGCGCCCGCGAGGAGGAACGCGAACGCGATGCCCGGCGGCACGCGATCGAGCTCGCCTTCGCCCGCTTCGACGCCGAAAGCGCCGCCGCCTTGCGCGAGCGTCTGCGGCTCACGGTGCTGGCGTTGTGCGAGGACGCGATACTGCCGCTCGCGCTCGACGAGGACGGCCTCGTCGCGCGGATCGGCAAGGCCACCGCCATGCTCCAGCGTGCGCAGGACGAACGCCGCGTGTTGCTTCACCCCGACGATCTGGCGCTGGTCGAAAGCCGGCTGCCGGCCGATCTCGTCGCCGCGCCCGACCCCTCGGTCGAGCGCGGGGGCTTGCGGATCGAAACCGAGGACGGCGGGATCGAGGACGGGCCGTCGCAATGGCGCCGCATCCTCGAAGAGGCCTTCCGCGAGTGCTGAGCGAGCTGGACACGGTGCTCGGCGAACTCGCCATGCCGCCGGTCGACCTGCACCCGCGCCGCTTCGGCCGGATCGCGGCCTGCGACGGCGGGCTGATCGAGGTCAGCGGCCTTTCGGTGCCCATCGGCGGCCTGTGCCGGATCGACGACGGCAAGGGCGCGACGCTCACCGCCGAGGCGATCGGCTTCCGCAACGGACGCACGATGATGATGATGCTCGGCGACAGCGTGCTGCTGCGTCCCGGCGTGCCCGTGCGGCCGGAAGGGCGGCCAGGCATGCTGCCGGTCGGCCCGGCCTTTCTCGGCCGCGCGGTCGACGGCCTCGGCCGCCCGATCGACGGCGGCCCGCCGCTGCGCTCGCGCGCGGAATGGCCCGCGGGCGGCAAGCGCACCGGCGCGCTCGACCGCGCGAGCGTGCGCGAGCCGTTCGACACCGGCATTCGCGCGATCAACGCGCTGACCACCTTCGGCATCGGCCAGCGCGTCGGCATCATGGCCGGCTCGGGCGTCGGCAAGTCGGTGCTGATCGACATGATCGCGCACGGCGCGGAAGCCGACGTGGTCGTGGTCGGCCTGATCGGCGAGCGCGCGCGCGAGGTCTCCGACTTCGTCGAACGGCACATGCAGGGCGAGGCGGCCGCGCGCACGGCAGTCGTCGCCGTTCCTGCCGACCATGCCGCGAACCTGCGGCTGCGCGGCGCGCTGCTGGCGACCTCGCTCGCCGAATATTTCCGCGCGCAGGGCCTGCGCGTGCTGCTGATCCAGGACAGCCTGACCCGCATCGCCCATGCGGCGCGCGAGATCGGGATACTGCTCGGCGAGCCCGGCGCAGCGCGCGGCTATCCGCCTTCGGCGCTGTCGACGATCACCAAGCTGGTCGAGCGGGCGGGCAATTCGGCCGAAAGCGGCGGCTCGATCACCGGGATCTACACCGTGCTCGCCGACGGCGACGACCAGAACGATCCGGTGGTGGACACGGCCCGCTCGATCCTCGACGGCCACGTCGTGCTCTCGCGCGATCTCGCACAGCGGGGGCAATATCCGGCGATCGACGTCGGCGCTTCGCTCAGCCGCGTGATGAGCGACGTCGCGAGCCCGCAGCAGAACCTGCTCGCGCGCAGCCTGCGCGCGCTCGTTTCGGCCTACGAGAGCAACCGCGACCTGCTGCTGATGGGTGCCTACCGCCCCGGGGCCGATCCGCTGGTCGACCGCGGCATCGCGCTCCACCCCCAGATCGCCGAATTCCTCAAGCAGGACGTGGCCGAGCGCGTTTCGCTGGACGAGGCCACCGTGCAGCTCCGGCAGCTGATCGGCAATGACCAGTGACGATGACTGGCGACAGGGGGCGCCTGCGCCGCGCGCGCCTGATCGAGCGGCTGCGCTCGGCCGAGCAGCGCCAGGCCGCGGCCGAAGCGCACCGGGCCGAAGCGGTGCGGCAGAAGCTCGAACAGCTTTCCGAACGCACGCGCACGCTGGCGCAGGTCTATGCCCTGCGCGACACCTCGCGCGACGGCGCCGACTTGCGCAGCGCCACCGTGCTTGGCAGCCATCTCCGCGATCTCGGCGCGACCGCCGCATTGCAGGCCGAACACGCCCGGCGCGAGGCGGACGACCGGCTGGCCGATCTCGCGGTCGCCGAGCGCCGTCTGCAGAAGGCGGAGGAAGGGCGCCGCGATCTCGCCCGCGCGATCCACGAAAAGGTCGAGAAGCGCGAACCCATCGGCGCGAGGAACGGCGCGAGGAAAACTGGCACGCATCTTGAATAAACGTGTGCGTTCAATCGCACACGGCAGGCCAATGATTTCTCAGCTTCTTTCCCAGTCCAAGGCGCCCTCGGTGCTCGACCTCGGCGCGGCCGCACCGGCGACAGGCGGCGAAGCGGGCGTGCAAGGCGCGTTCTCGCGCCTGCTCTCCGCCCTCGGCGCCGCTGTGCAGGGCGGGCAGGCCGAGGAGCCGACTTCCGAGACACCAGAGATAGCCGTCGAAGACGAGGGCGAGGCCGTTCCGGTCATCGCGCTGCCGGACATTGCCGGAACCGGCAAGATCTTGCCGGCCGATGCCGAGGCTTTGCCGGAAGCGGCGGAGAATGCCGGTGCCGCCGAGGCTGCTCTGACCACGCTGGCGCTGACGCCGCCGCAGGTCGTGCAGCCGGCGGCTGGCGAGCCGGTGGCCAAGGCAGGGCACGCCTCCGCGCCCGCAACCGCCGCGTCCGCACTCCCGTTCGTGCCCCAGCTTCCTGCTGGTCTTCCGCTCCCCGCGCAGGCAGAGGGCGAGGCCGCCAAGCCGGCGACACCTGCCGTCGCGATCCAAGTCGCGCCGCTGCCCGCAACGGGCGAGACGGCCGCCGCGCCGCGCGATCCGGCGCTCGCTGCGGACAAGCCCGCGGTCGAGCTCGCCGCCAAGTTCCAGCCCGCCGGCGCTTCGGCCGAGCGCGGGCGCGACCCGGCCGCCGGCGATCGCCCTGCGGCCGAGCCGGCCGTGAAGGCGCCGAGCAGGATCGTCGCCGAACCCGCTTCGGTCCAAACGCCGGCACCGGTGCAGCCCGCGGCCCTTGCCGCTGCCACCCCAGCCGGCGCCGCGAGCGACGCCGCGCCGTCCTTCACTGCCGACAAACCCGCGGTCGAGACCGGCATCGCGCGCGAGCTCAGTCGGATCGTCGACAGCCTCGCCTCGGCGCGCGAGGCGATGGCGGGCAAGGGCGCGACGCTGGCGCTCGACCATGCCGAATTCGGCGAGCTCTCGCTTCGCTTCGACCAGCGGCGCGACGGCCAGCTCGGCGTCCAGATCGCCGCGGCCGATCCCGAGGCGCACCGCGCGGTCGCCGCTGCCGTGGCGGACCGGCCGGCCTTCACGCAGGGCGACGGAAGCGCGCCGGGCAGCCAGCAGAACGCGCAGAGCGGCGGCAATGCGTCCGCCCGCGGCGGATCGCTTGCCGACCGCGACGGCGGCTCTGCCGAAGGCAATCCACCGCACCGTGAGCGGCACGAAGGCCGCCGCCGCGCCGACACCGACACCTCCGGGCAGGGCGCTCGCCGCGGCGACGGCTCCGCGATCTACGCCTGACCCGGCCAACGCATCCAATTCGAGGACCAAGGAATGAGTGACAAGAAGGACAACCAGGACAAGCCGGCCAAGGGCAGGGGCGTGCTCAAGCTGCTGCTGGTGGGTGTGCTCGTCGCCGGTGCGGCCGGGGGCACGGTGTTCGGCCTGATGTCGACCGGCGTGATCCAGATGGCCGGCGCGAATGCCACGGAAGCCGGGCCGCAGTTCGTGCTCAAGGGAGAGAAAGACCCCTACGCACCGCCCGCGCCGAAGGGCTCCACCGGCAAAACCGACGTCGTCCACGGCGAAGGCGGCAACAAGTACCGCACTGCCTATTTCAGCTTCGCCGAGGACTTCACTTCGAACCTCAAGAACAGCGACGGCCTCATCCAGGTGAGCCTCGCCGCCTCGACCCGTCGCGACGGGCGCGTGCTGATGTGGCTCGACGAGCACCAGCTCGCGATCCGCTCGCGCATCCTCGTCGAGCTTGCCGACACGCCCGAGGAAACGGTGATGACCAGCGCGGGCAAGAAGGACCTGCAGAAGCGCCTGACCGACGCGGTCAACGCCGTGCTCGTCGAGCAGGAAGGCTTCGGCGGGGTCGACAACGTCTACTTCCGGACCTTCATCGTCCAATGACGCGCCGCGCTTCTCCCAAGGCGGGTCGCCGTCCTGCGACCCACGCGGGCGTGCTGCTGCGCGGGCGCGAGGCGCCGGTCGAGCTCGGTCCCGAGTTCGAACGGTTCGCCGCCCGCCTGTGCGGCGCCCTGCGCGCCAGCGTCGCCGCCGTGGCCAACGATGCCGAGACGCGCGTCGCCTCGCTCGGCGCGCAGGCGCTCGCGGGGGCGGAACTGACGGGCCACTGCGCGCCGCTGATCGCCCCGAGCCGCCACCGCTTCGGCATGGCCGGGCATGCCCTGTTCCTCGCGCTCGACGGGCGCGCGATCCTCGAACAGCTCGACCGCACTTTCGGCGGCACGGGCGAGATCGGCGAGCGTCTGCCGGCCGAGCTGCCGCACACCGCACGGCTGCTGTCGCAGCGGTTCGAACGCCAGGTCCTCGCCGCGATGGCGGGCGAGCTCGGTGGTCTCGAATTCCGCACCGACAGTTCCTCGCCGGCCGAGCTTCGCGCGCCCTTCGCGCCCGATGCGGAGCTGACCGCGCTGACGCTCGAGGTCGCGACCCGCGGGCGCACCTGGCACATCGTGCTCGCACTCGAGACCGCCGCGCTTTCTTCGCTCCTGCCCAAGCGTGCCTCGGCGCCCCGCGCGCCGGTCTCGCGCCGCAAGCCGGGCATCCACGAGGCGCCGTTTGCCGACCTGCCGCTCGCCGCCAGCGCGCGGCTGGTCGACATGGAAATGCCGCTCCACCGCCTGGCCGCGATCCAGCCGGGCACCGTTCTTCCGATCATGGTCGCGCGCAACGTGCCGCTGCAGGTGGGCGAGATCGTCATCGCCCGCGGCACCGTCGGCGAAGTCGACGACCAGGTCGCGCTCCAGATCACCCAGACTTTCACCGGAAAGGAAACCCGATGACCGATGCAACTCCCGGCTTCGGCCTGATTCAGGACATCGACGTCCGCCTCACGGTCGAGCTCGGCCGCGCGCAGATGAACCTGCGCGAAGTCCTCGACCTGGCGGAGGAAAGCGTGGTCATGCTCGACCGCCTGACCGACGAGCCGCTCGACGTGCTGGTCAACGGCAAGCTGATCGCCAAGGGCGAAGTCGTGGCCGAGGGCAACCGCTTCGGCCTGCGCATCCTCGAACTGGTCGGCGCCAACCAGCCCGCCGCGGCGCCCCGCGAACGGCGCGCGCCGCCGATCGAGGTCACCACCAAGTCCGGTGCCAAGCAGGCGGAAGGCGCCGCCTGATGTTCTGGTACGTCGTCAAGCTGCTGGTCCTACTGCCGCTGATCGGCCTGATGATCTGGGGCACCCTGAAGCTGGCCCAGCGGATGCAGGGCAAGTTCGGCGCGCCGCAGGGCGGGACGAAGGCGGTGCGGATCGTCGAGACGACCATGCTCTCGCCGACCATGCGCCTCGCCGTGATCGAGT
Organism: Pelagerythrobacter sp. Soil_C_18; assembly: GCF_057657235.1. NCBI lineage: Bacteria > Pseudomonadati > Pseudomonadota > Alphaproteobacteria > Sphingomonadales > Erythrobacteraceae > Pelagerythrobacter > Pelagerythrobacter sp. Soil_C_18. Next base: position 805,940 of record NZ_JBDGIU010000001.1, on the reverse strand, counting down.
TCCACGGACGCGAGATCCTCGTCTCGACCTCGCGCGCGGGCCTGACGCGGCTTGCCGAAGCGCCGGCCCGCCCGGCGGTGGAGGACGCCGCGTGAAGCGGCTGGCGGCCATTCTGGGCGCGCTTGCCGCGCTCGCCATTCCCGCTGCGGCCAAGGCGCAGGCCGCCGTGCCCGGCGCGCTCGACCGCGCGTTCGGCGAACTCGGCGGCGCGGGCGGAGAGCCGCTGAGCATGTCGCTCCAGTTGCTCCTCGTCATGGGGCTGCTGACGATCCTGCCGGCGCTGATCCTGATGATGACCAGCTTCACGCGGATCATCGTCGTGCTCGCGATCCTGCGCCAGGCGCTCGGCCTGCAGCAGTCGCCGCCCAACCAGGTTCTGATCGGGCTGTCGCTGTTCCTTTCGCTGTTCGTCATGGCGCCCACGCTGGAGCGCGTGAACGACGCCGCGATCGCGCCGTACGCGGCCGGGCAGATGAACGCCGAAGAGGCGATCGAAGTCGCCGGCGACCAGTTCCACGCCTTCATGATCCGCCAGACGCGCGAGCGCGACCTGCAGATGTTCGCCGATATCGCCAACGCGCCGAAATTCGCCAGCACGGCCGAGGTGCCGTTCTCGATCCTGCTGCCGGCCTTTGTCACCAGCGAGCTCAAGACCGCGTTCCAGATCGGCTTCATGCTGTTCCTGCCGTTCCTGGTGATCGACCTCGTCGTCTCCAGCGTGCTGATGAGCCTGGGCATGATGATGATGAGCCCGATGCTCGTCTCGCTGCCGTTCAAGCTGCTGCTGTTCGTCCTCGTCGACGGATGGGCGCTGCTGATGGGCTCGCTCGCCTCGAGTTTCGCCTGACCGTGGACGAGCTTCCCATTCTCCTCGCGCTGGCGGACCGCATGCTGTGGATCACCGCGCTGGTCGCCGCGCCCGTGCTGCTGGCGAGCCTCGCCATCGGCCTCGTCGTCGGCCTGATTCAGGCGGCCACCTCGGTCAACGAACAGACGCTGACTTTCGTGCCCAAGCTCGCCGCGGTGGCGCTCGTGCTGGTCCTCTTCGGCGCCTCGATGATGGCGCTGCTGGGCGACTTCATGCAGGAAATCTTCATGGAAATCGCCAGGATCGGGAAGTGATCGCACTCGATTTCGGCCTCGGCGCGATCGAGCAGGACTTCTGGCGCGTCGTGTTCCTGATGACGCGCATCGGCGCCGCCCTGCTCGCCGCACCGATCTTCGGCGCGGCATCGGTCCCGATGACGGTGCGCGTCTGCATGACCGGGGCGCTGGCGATTTTCGTTGCCGTCTGGCTGCCCGCTGTGACCCCGCCCGAGGCGCTGTTTTCCGCCGCCGGCCTGCTCGCCGTCGCGGGCGAAGTGGCGGTCGGGCTGACGCTCGGCTTCGTGCTCCAGATCGCCTTCGCCGCGCCCGTGATCGCCGCCGAAGTGATCGGGGGGGCGATGGGCATGAGCATGGCCATGGCGGCCGATCCGAACGGGGGCGGGCAGACGACCGCGTTCGGCCAGTATTTCACGATCGTCCTGATCCTGATCTTCCTTGCGCTTGGCGCGCACCTGCACTGGATCGCGCTGCTGGTCGAAAGCTATCGCGCCTTCCCGCCGGGCCAGACCTGGCTGGGCGCCGACGGCTTCGCGCAAGTCGCGAGCTTCGCCGGCGCCATGTTCGAGACCGCGGTGCGCATCGCGCTGCCGGTCACGCTGGTGCTGCTGCTGGTGCAGATGCTGACCGGCGTGCTCAGCCGGTCGGCCCCCTCGCTCAACCTCTTCGCGCTCGGCCTGCCGGCCGGCGTGCTGGCGGGGATCGCGGCGCTGATCATCGCCGCGCCGATGATCTACGAGCAGTTCGGCGACATTGCCGAAATGGCGCTCGGCCAGACCGAACGGGTGCTGGTGCAATGAGCGAGACCGCCGGCGAAAAGACTTTCGCGCCGACCGAGAAGCGCAAGCGCGACGCCGCGCGCAAGGGCGATGTCCTGCGCTCGCGCGAGGCGACCACGGCGGTCGGGATCCTGTTCGGCGCCGCCTGGCTGATATTCGCGGGGCCCTGGCTGCTCGACGAGATGAGCCAGATCGTGCGCGAGAGCCTGGTGTTCGACCGCCGCGACATGACCGATTTCCAGCCCGGCCGCATGATGACGGTCAGCCTGTTCGTCGCCCTGCCGCCGATCCTCACGATCGCCGTGCCAATGATCGCGCTGGCGCTGATCACTCAGCTCGGCTTCGGCGGGGAAGGGCGCTGGGTGAACGAGAACCTCGCCTTCAAGGGCTCGCGCATCAATCCGCTCGCCGGGCTCAAGCGCATGTTCGGCCCGACCGGCTGGATCGAGATGGGCAAGGGCATTCTCAAGGTCGCGCTGCTCGGCGCGATCGCCTGGGCCTGGGGGCGGAGCTGGCTGGAGACGATCATAGGGCTCGGCGGCGGCAACCTGTCGCAGCAGCTCACCGCTGCCTGGGGCGCGGTGACCTCGCTGCTGATCGCGCTCGCCGGCGGGTTGATCGTGATCGCGCTGATCGACGCGCCGATCCAGTGGCTGCGCCGCAATCAGCGGCTCAAGATGAGCCACCAGGAAATGCGCGACGAGCACAAGCAGGCCGAAGGCTCGCCGGAGGCGCGCGCGCACCGCCGCCAGCGCCAGCGCGATATCGCGGCCGGGGGCGTGGCGCATTCGATGCGTGAGGCGCAGTTCGTGCTTACCAACCCGACGCACTTCGCGGTCGCGATGGTCTACGATCCCGACAAGGCGGCCGCGCCGATCGTGCTCGCCAAGGGGCGCGGCGACAAGGCAGCGGCGATGAAGGAGCTGGCGCGCGAATACGGCGTGCCGCTGCTCGAATATCCGCAGCTCGCGCGCTCCGTCTACTACACCACGCGCGAGAACCAGACGATCCGCGAGGAGCTCTATGCCGCGATCGCCTCCGTCCTGGCCTTCGTGCTCTCGCTCAAGCGCGGCGAGGCGCGGCCCGCGCCGGCGGTCGAAGTGCCGGTGGAGCTGCGCTTCGATGCCGACGGCCGCGTTGCATCCTGACAAAGCTCTCTCCCCTTTAGGGGAGAGATACGCAGGCTTGCGAGCTTGCTCGCTAGCCGGAGTTGAGAGGGGGTGTGCCAGATAAAAGCCGTTGTGCGACTCCCCCTCTCCCAACCCTCTCCCCTGAAGGGGAGAGGGCTATTGTGGAAGCTGCCTCTTAACCCGCGCCTGCAGGAGCCGTTCTCACCGTCATGAGCGAAATGTCGTCCATCATCGCCGGTCTCGGAGCAGGTAGCGGGATCGATATGGTCAAGTTGGCGAGCGACCTCGCCGACGCGCAGTTCGCCCTGCGCAACGACCGGCTGAGCACCAGGAGCGAGGAGCTCGAGCGGCAGATCTCCGCCGCGTCTTCGCTCAAGAACACACTGGCCATGCTGGCGAGCGCGCTGGGCGACCGGGTCCGTGCGGGCGACCTCGCGGTCAAGCCGCAGATCGGCAACTCGGCCGTCGCCACGGCAACCAGCCCGCCGGGCACGACCGGCTCCGGCTCCTACAGCCTCGAAGTGCTCGCGCTCGCGCGGGGACAGACGCTGGTGGGCCCCGCCATGGCCGACCCGGCCGCGGCGGTCGGGGCGGGGTCGCTGACCTTCCGCTTCGGCACGACCGACGGCACGGGCTTCACGGCCGATGCCGAGCAGACGGCGGTGACCGTCGACATCGCCAGCGGCTCGACGCTCACCGAAATTGCCAATGCGATCAACGCCAAGAATGCCGGGGTGGGCGCCTACGTCGCGCAGGGCCCGCAGGGTGCGCAGCTCGTGATCAAGGGAGCCGAGGGCGCGAAGAGCGGCTTCATCGTCGAGGCGGCCGAGACCGTGGGCGAGGAAGGGCTGGCGGCGCTGGCGTGGGATCCGGCCGCCGGTGGCGATCCGGCCCGGCTGCTCGCCGCCTCCGCCGATGCCCAGTTCAAGCTCGACGGCATCGCCATGACCAGCGCCAGCAACGACGTCGGAGCGGTGGCGCCCGGGCTGGCACTCACGCTGACCGGCACCAATGCCGGCGCGCCGACCACGATCGGCTTTCCCAGCCCGGTCGGCACGATCTCCTCGGCGATGCAGGACATCGTCAACGCCCTCAACGAAGTGGTGAGCGAGCTCTACACCGCGACCGATCCGATGAGCGGCGACCTCGCGCGCGATCCGGGCGCCCGCGCGCTCAAGCGCACGCTGTCGGAGCTCTCGGGCATGGAGATCATGCCCAACGCGCCCGAGGGCGCCCCGCGCACGCTGGCCGATCTCGGCCTCGCGATCCAGCGCGACGGCACCTTCCGGCTCGACACCGCGCGCCTCGATGCGACGCTGGCGCGCGACCCGGGCGGCGTCGCCGCGATGTTCACCACCGGCCTCTACGGCATCTATGCGACCGTCGACCGGATCTCGCGCCAGGCTTCGCGCACCGGCGATCCGGGTTCGCTTGCCGGGTCGATCGCGCGCTATCAGTCGCAGTCGACCGACCTTTCGGAAGCGGCCGCGAAGCTGGCCGACCAGCAGGAAACCCTGCGCGCCAACATGGTCGCGCGTTTCGCCAAGGCGGACTCGCGCATTGCCGCCTCGCAATCGACGCTGTCGTTCCTTCAGTCGCAGATCGACGCATGGAATGCCGGGAAGGACTGAGGCGATGCTGGCGCTCACCGATCCGCACGAGGCCTACCGCCGCAGCTCACTCGACGCGCGGGTGCACGGCGGCGATTCTGCGGCGCTCGTGCAGCTCTGCCTCGAGCAGGCGATCGCGGGCCTCGGCTCCGCCCTGTTCGCGCAGGAACGCGGCGATCCCATGCTGCGCAGCAAGGCATTGACCCGCGCGCTGACCGCGATCACCGCGCTGGAAATGGGTGTGGACCGCAAGGCTCCGCTGGCCGAAGCGCTGCTGCAGGTCTACGGCGCGGCGCGGCAGGCGGTGTTGGGCAGCGTGACCGATTTCAACGCCGATCTGCTCGCTTCGGTGCGGCAGGATTTCCTCGAGATCGAGGCCGCCCTGCGCGGCGCAGCACAGTCGCCCGCGGCGGAGGGCTGAACGGCTCCGCGAAACACATTTTAACGTTTGCAGAACCCTTGCCATTAAGTTAACGCCGCCCCGGCTGACCGGGGGGTTTGATTGAGCTTGGGGGCGCAGAATTCCCGCATCGGCCTTGCACCGATTGACTGCTGCACGCGCGAGGCGCGGCGCTGTTCGGACGGGTGCCGGCCATGGATGTGACCGGGGTCGCGGGCGGTCTGCCCGTGCATGTGATCGACTTCGACACGCGCCGGCGTGCCGAGATCTCGCGCGAGCTGTTGGCGCGCAGGCTCCATGCCGAAATCTACGAGGATATCAGCGAGTTCCTGCGCATCCTGCCGTCCAGCGGAGCTGTGCTGATGGCCGACCAGGCGGAGCGGGACGGGTTCTCCGAATTCTTCGCCAGCCTGCGTGGCAAGGGGCGCTACTATCCGGTCGCGATCTACTGCGAGGCGCCCCAGCCGGAGCAGGTCGTGCGGGCGATGCGCGAAGGCGCGCTCGACTATCTGCGCTGGCCGTTCGAGCCCGCGCTGCTCGACGAAACGTTGCGGCGGTTAGGCGAGGAAGGTGACCGCAGGCGACAGATCGAACTCGCCCGGGCCCAGGCGAAGGCCTCGGTGGGGCAGCTCACGGGGCGCGAGCACGACGTGCTCGTCTCGCTGCTGAACGGCAATTCGAACAAGCAGATCGCCGCCGAGCTCGACCTCAGCCCGCGGACGGTCGAGATCTATCGCAAGAACGTGATGCGCAAGCTCGATGCCCGATCGACGTCCGACGCGGTGCGGATCGGGATCTACGCGGACTTGTGGGAACTGCCGGTCGCCTGATTCAGGCTCAGCATGAAGGCGAGCCAGGCGCGCACGAGCGCCATGGCGGGCATGTCCGAACTGGCGAGGCTCTCATCCGTGTCGCCCTCCAGCCAGACGCGTCCCGTCGCGGAGCCCCCACCGCGCGAGACGATTTCGCAGGACAGCGCCGTCCCGATCAGCGCGGCAGCCGCGGCTTCAAAGGCCTGGCGCTCGAGCAGCTTGTCGAACGCGCTTTCGTCCAGCGTGCAGGCCGCGATTGCGCCGAACGGCGGCGGCGCGAGCGCGGCGAGATGATACGACAGGCGCAGGACGTTCTCGATCGGAGCTTCGGCCGCCGTCCAGGCGGACAGGCGGGCAAGACTCTCGAACCAGCTTAACGCATCGAGACAGGCATTGTCGCGCGGCTCCATAGGGGGTGCCCCCTCCCGGTTTCGCCGCGAAAGGTATACCCGTTAGCGCCGGACCGGAATTATTGCGCGCCAGACGGAGCCTCCAGTCAGCCGTAAGGAGGCGTTTTCCGCGCCGGAACCCAATTCGCGGCCGCAAATGTGGCCTGTCATCCCTGCGTCACGCTGCTATCGCATCGGGGCCACGTAACTCTTCAGGGATCCGCACATGCCTGCATCGCTCACCGCCGACCGCCGCACATTCCTCGCCGCCACCGGCAGCGCCTTTGCCGCGCTGGCGGCGAGCGGCTGTTCGACCACCATGGCGGGCGCCTCGCGCACTGCCGGCTACGGCCCGCTGCGGCCGGACCCGGCGGGGCTGATCGACCTGCCGGAAGGGTTCTCCTACCGCGTGCTCTCGAAGCTGGGCGACGCGATGAGCGATGGATTCACCGTGCCCGACGCGGCCGACGGCATGGGCTGCTTCGATCTCGGCGGCGGCAAGATCGCTCTGGTTCGCAATCACGAGCTCGTGCCCGGCAAGGACGGCGGCGGCGTCGCGGGCCCGGCGTTCGACACTGTGGCGCGCAGCCTCATCCCGCTGCCCGGTGGAACGACCACGCTGGTGCTCGATGCCGAAACGCTGGCGGTCGAGAAGGAGTATCGCTCGCTCGCCGGCACGATCCGCAACTGCGCGGGCGGGGTGACGCCTTGGGGAAGCTGGCTGACCTGCGAGGAAGCGCCGGTGCGCGCCGACGGGCGGATCAACCAGGACCACGGCTGGACGTTCGAAGTGCCCGCGTCCGCGCCCGGACTGGTCGATCCCGTGCCGCTGAAGGCGATGGGCCGCTTCAATCACGAGGCCGCCTGTGTCGATCCGGCGACCGGGATCGTCTACCAGACCGAGGATCGCGACGACAGCCTGCTCTATCGCTTCATCCCGAACACGCCGGGCAAGCTGGCCGAAGGCGGAAAGCTCCAGGCGCTCGCAATCGTCGATGCGCCGGCGGACACGCGCAACTGGCAGGGCGCGCCGATGCCGGTCGATGCCTGGGCCGAGGTGCGCTGGGTCGATCTCGACAACGTCGAAGCGCCGGAGGACGATCTGCGCCAGCGCGGCGCGGCTGCGGGCGCGGCGCTGTTCGCTCGCGGCGAGGGCATCCACATGGGTGACGGCGAGCTCTACTTCTGCTGCACAAGTGGCGGCGCGGCCAAGCTCGGCCAGATCTTCCGTCTCATCCCCGGCCGCGGCGGGCAGGCCGACCGGCTGCAACTGTTCTTCGAATCGACCAGCCCCGACCAGTTCAACTACGGCGATAATCTGACCGTGGGGCCCAACGGCCACTTGGTGGTGTGCGAGGACCAGTACACCGACGTTGTCGAGAACCACCTGCGCGGGATCACGCCCGAAGGCGCCGCCTATCCGCTCGCCTTCCTCCACGAACAGACCGAATGGGCTGGTGCCTGCTTCTCGCCCGACGGCCGCACCCTGTTCGTCAACGCTTACAGCCCGGCAAAGACCTTCGCGATTCAGGGGCCGTGGGTGGCTTAGAGATCACCGCGCTTCTTCTCCATTCCGTCATCCCAGCGAAAGCTGGGATCGCGTGCAGCGAAGTCCGACCTGGGGCGGGTAGCGATCCCAGCTTTCGCTGGGATGACGGGAAGGGGGGAGCGCCCTGTGCGAACCCTCTCCCCGATCGCCACCAAAAAATAGCCGCTTGTCCCCGCAGCGCTCCGCCCGCATGATCCCGCGCGATGCCTTCGCTGTTCTTCGCATTCGTCGCGGTGCTGCTGGGCACGATCGGCAGCAGGGACCAATTGATCGTCGCGCATTTCTCCAGCGCCTCCCGGCGGGGTGCGGGGGTCTTGGCGGCGGCGGTGGTCAGCGCGGCGCTATCGGCGCTGGCGATGGCGCTTGCGGGGCAGGTGATCTCCGGACTGCTGCCCGATGCGGCGAAGACCATGTTGGTTGCGATCGCACTGCTCTTCGCCGCAATCGAACTCGCCTGGCCCGCGCGCTATGCCGCGCCGGAGGAACCGACCCGATCCCTCGCGGCGATCGTGATCGTGCTGGTGGCCAAGCAGTTCGGCGACGGGGCGCGCTTCCTCGTCTTCGCGATCGCAGCGGCGACGGGAGCGCCGGTACTGGCCGGGATCGGCGGAGCGCTCGGCGGGGCGCTCGCGCTCGCGGCGGCCTGGGCGGCGGGCGCGGCGCTGGTGCACCGCATGCCGCTGCGCGCCATCCGGCTCGCGCTTGCGGCGGTGACGCTAGCGCTCGCACTGTTCATCGGGCTTTCCGCGCGTGGGATTGTGTCGTGATCGACCGAGGCGATCAGTAAAACCCCCGAAAGCGGTGAAACCGATCCGCGCCCGTCGCGTTCGATAGACGAACCATTCTCCGCAAAAAAGAAGGGACGGACCATGGCCAAGAAGGGCGACAATTCCAAAAAGGCGCTAGTCGATGCGCTGAACGGCGCGCTGGCGGATACGCTGGCGCTCTACGTCAAGACCAAGAACTTCCACTGGCACGTGGCGGGTCCCCGCTTTCGCGACCTTCACCTCCTGTTCGACGAGCAGGCCGCGCAGCTCGTCGGCACGGTCGACCTGATCGGCGAGCGCGTGCGCAAGAACGGCGAGGTGACACTGACCTCGATCGGCTCGATCGCCAAGGCGACGCAGGTCTCCGACCAGGACGATGCGACGCTCGATGCCGACGCGATGGTCAAGGAACTGCGCGACGACAACCGCAAGCTCCACACGCGCCTGGGCGACGTCAAGGACGCGGCCGAGGAAGCCGGCGACAATGCGACCAGCGGGATCGTCGACGACTGGATCGACGAGGCCGAGGAACGCATCTGGTTCCTCACCCAGACGCTCAAGTAAGCGCACTCGTATTCACAAGCGCAAAACCCGCGGCGATGCTTGGTCGCCGCGGGTTTCTTGCTATGCAGCGGGCATGGCGAACGTAACTCTGATCGAAGGCGCGGACGACGCGCGGATTGCCGAGTGGCTGGGCGGGCGGATCGAGCGCGCACTGGCCGAAACCCACGGGTCCGCGGCGATCACCATGCCCGGCGGATCGACGCCGTTCCCGATCCTCGAGCGGCTCGCCGACGCGCCGATCGACTGGGCCCGGCTGCTCGTCTGGCCGGGGGACGACCGGATCGTCCCCGAGGATCATCCGGCGAGCAACACCGGCCGCATCCGCGCCGCGCTCGAACCGCTCGGCGCCGAAGTGGTGACGCTGACCGAGATGGAGCAGGTGCCCCGTTTCGCGCTCGCCTGGCTCGGCATGGGGGCTGACGGGCACATCGCCTCGCTCTTCCTCAACACCGACCCGCAAGTGGACGATCCGGCGCCGATCCGCCGGCTGACACCCGACCCGCTGCCGCCCGAGGCGCCGTTCGACCGCGTCACGCTGACCATACCCGCGCTGCTCGCCAGCGACGAGCTGTTGTTCGTGATCCGGGGGGACGACAAGCGGGCGGTGTTCGAAGCGGCCATGCGCGGCGAGCACGACCTGCCGGTCGCGCGCCTGCTCTCGGCAGCGATCCAGCCGGTCACGTGCTTCGTCTGATTCCGGCTTCGCTGCACCGCAGGGCCTATCGTTTGGCTCACGCGGTGCGGAAGGTCTGGTGGAAGCTGGCGCGGCCGCGAGTGAATGGCTGCATCGTCGTCGCCAGCGACATCGAGGGACGGCTGCTGCTGGTCCGTCAGAGCTACGGAACGGGGGGCTGGTGCTTCCCCACCGGCGGCCTCCGCCGCGGCGAGGATCCGGAAGCCGCGGCGCGGCGCGAATTGCGCGAGGAGACCGGGTGCGAGGCCCATGCGATGACGCTCCTCTGCGTGCAGGACGACGTGCTCCACGGCGCGCTCCACAGGGTCCACGTCTTTGCCGCACGTGTCTCGGGCACGCCGCGGCCGGACATGCGCGAGATCATCGAGGCGCGGCTGTTTCCGCCACACTCGCTACCCGAGCCGCTCGGCGAACGCACGCGCCGCCGGCTCGCGCTCTGGCGCGAGCGGTCATAGCAGCAGCGAGAGCTGCGCCTCGTCGCGCGGCCGCTCCTGCGCGTTTCCGGCCTGCTCGAGGTTGGACAGCGTCAATCCCATCAGCCGGATCGGCAGCGGCAGCGGCAGCAGCGCTTCGAGCAGCTCGTGCCCGAGACGCGCGAATTCGCCCTTGTCGGCCACGTTGCGGGGCAGGCTTCGTGCCCGGCTGACGATCTGGAAATCGGTGTATTTCATTTTCAGCGTGACCGTGCGGCCCTTCGCCCCGGTGCGTTCGATGCTGTCCCACACAATGTCGACGATATTGTCGAGCGCCTCGCGCAGGGCATGGCCACTCGAGATGTCCTCGCCGTACGTCCGCTCGCCGCCGACCGACTTGCGGATGCGGTTGGCGCGCACGGGCCTGAGATCGATACCTCGCGCCGCGCGGTAGAGGTAGTCGGCGAAGCTGCCGAAGTTGGCGCGCAGGAAGGCGATGTCCCTGGCCGCGAGATCGGCGCCGGTCGCGATCCCGAGCCGCGCCATCTTCTCCGCGCCCTTCGGGCCGATCCCGTGGAACCGGCGCACCGGCAGCCCGGCGACGAACGCCGCGCCCTCGCCGGGCCGGATCACGCACAGCCCGTCGGGCTTGTTCTGGTCGCTCGCGAGCTTGGCGAGGAACTTGTTGTACGAGACGCCGGCGCTCGCGGTGAGGTGCGTCTCCTCGCGGATCCGCTGGCGGATCAGCTGCGCGATGCGCGTGGCCGAGCCGATCCCGCGGATATCGTCGGTCACGTCGAGGTAGGCTTCGTCGAGGCTCAGCGGTTCGACATGCGGGGTGTAGTGGCGGAAGATCGCGCGGATCGCTTGCGACACCTCCTTGTAGACCTCGAACCGCGCGCGGACGAAGATCAGGTCCGGGCACAGCCGCTTGGCGGTGACCGAGGGCATCGCGCTGCGCACGCCGAACCGCCTCGATTCGTAGCTCGCCGCCGCGACCACCCCGCGCCCGCCCGATCCGCCGACCGCCACCGGCTTGCCGCGCAGCTCGGGATGATCGCGCTGCTCGACGCTGGCGAAGAAGGCATCCATGTCGACATGGATGATCTTGCGCAGACCCTGCGCCTCGTCGGTCTCTTCCTCCTCGTATGCCGGATCGTCCATCGCGGATCAGGATAATCCCCCCGGTTGCAAAGCGGAACCGTTCGTCGCAAAGGCGATATTGTGCAGATGCGAAATGAAACCTGGTCCGACGACGAAGGCGAGGTCCGCCGGCCCTCCAGCCTGGCGAAACGCCCGCCGATCGGCGAGCGCGAGCTGATCTGGATGATGGCGCTGCTGATGGCGCTCAACGCTTTCGGCATCGACGCGATCCTGCCCGCGCTTGACGATCTCGCGGTCGATCTTGGGATTACGGGCAACAGCCGGCAGTTCGTAGTCGGCGCCTATCTGCTCGCAACCGGTCTCGGCACGCTCGTGCCCGGCAGCTTCGCCGACCGCTTCGGGCGGCGGCCGGTGCTGTTCGTCGCGCTCGGCGCCTATATCGTGTTCTCGATCGCCTGCGCGCTTGCCACCTCGTTCGAAGCGCTGGTCGCGCTGCGCGCGGTGCAGGGCTTCTCCGCCGCCGGCATCGTCGCACTGCCGCCGGCGATCATCCGCGACCGCGTGGGCGGCGATCGCATGGCGCGGATGATGAGCCTGATCTTCGTCATCTTCCTGCTCGTGCCGGCGATCGCACCGAGCATCGGGCAAGGCGTGATTGAGCTGTTCGGCGACTGGCGCTGGATCTTTGCCGTGATGGCCGCTGCTGCCATCCTCATGACGGCGTGGGTCCACTGGCGCCTGCCCGAGACGCTGCATGCCCGCGACCGGCAGGAAATCCGCCTGCGCCCGATCCTGCGCAACATGGCGAGCGCGGTCACCCTGCGAGAGACGATCGGCTACACGCTCGGCAGCGCGCTGGTGTTCGGCGGCCTGTTCGGCTTCATCAACTCGAGCCAGCAGCTCATCGGCGAGGCCTTCGGCGCGGGCGACAGCTTCCCGCTGATCTTCGCCATCTGCGCCGCTTGCATGGCGGTTTCGAACTGGTCGAACTCGCGCATCGTCGAGCGTTTCGGCGCGCGCCGGGTGAGCCATGCGGCGCTGTTCGTGTTCATCGCGGTCGCCGCGCTGCAGCTCTGGTTCGCCAGCCAGCCGGACGAATCGCTGTGGACTTTCGTGCCGCTGATGGCTGCGAACATGAGCCTGCTCGGCTTCATCGGCGCGAACTTCGGTTCGATCGCGCTCCAGCCCTTCCGCCACATCGCGGGTGCCGCCTCCTCGGCACAGGGCTTCCTGCGCATGACCAGCGGCGCGGCGCTGGGCGCGGTGATCGGCTTCGCCTACGATGGCACGGCCCGCCCGCTGGCCCTCGCACTGCTGGTGACAGCGGTGCTGACGCTGGGCTTCGTGCTGTTCAGCGAAAAAGGCGAACTGTTCGGCCCTCCCGTGGCGGACGACGATTGACCTGCACTGCAAGCCCCCTCCTCTGAAGAGGAGGGGAGGTGGGCACTTCAGCGGCCCCGCTACCACTCCCGCCGTCATCCCAGCGAAAGCTGGGATCGCGTGCCACAAAGTCCGACCTGGCGGAGAACGATCCCAGCTTACGCTGGGATGACGGGAAAGTGCGAAGGGGGACTTACTCTCCCACCGGCTCCACCACCGCCAGCAGCGCCTCGACCTGGACTTGCGCGCCTGTGCTGGCGGCGAGCTCCGTCACGGTGCCGTCGAACGGCGCGGTGAGGGCGTGCTCCATCTTCATCGCCTCCAGCACCATCAACCGCTGACCGGCGGTGACGGTGTCCCCTTGCGCCACATCGACCGCGATCACCTTGCCCGGCATCGGCGCGACGATCGCCCCGTCGCTGGCCGAAGCGTGGCCGGTGCCGCGCGCCGCGAGTGAGAAGCGATAGGCCATGCCGGAAGCGAAGGTGACGATCTCCTCGCCGTCCAGGTAGCCGGTGACGACCGGGCCCTCATCCGCATCGGGGCCATCGAAAGACGGCACATCGTCTTCGACCGACACCGTGCCGGCGTGCGCGGTCTCCAGGTCGACAAGGCGCGTTTCGCCCCCGCTCACAAGTGCGACCGAAGCGCGGGGCGGCGCGTTGAGACGGAAACCGGCGAGCGGCTGGTCGAATGCGTCGTCGGTCGCGAGGCGGGCCGCGACGTGCCACACCGCGTCGCTCGGTTCGGCCGAGGGGATGAGATCGTCCCCCGCCGCAGCGATGAACCCGGTATCGAGTTCGCCCGCGCGAAAGGCCCGGCTGTCGAGCGCCCGGCCCAGGAACCCCGCATTGGTGCGCACGGGCCAGACTTCGGTCCCGTTCACCGCCTCCAGCAGGGCGTCGATCGCTTCCTCCCGGTCAGCGCCGTAGCAGACCAGCTTGGCGATCATCGGGTCGTAGAACGGCGACACCGCGCCGCCTTCCTCCACTCCCGTCTCGACGCGATCGGCCGGCCCGAAGTCGAGGTGCTCCAGCGGCCCGGTGCTAGGCAGGAACCCGCTCGAAGGGTCCTCGGCGTAGAGCCGCGCTTCGATCGCGTGCCCGTCGATGCGCAGTTCCTCTTGGCGGAGCGGCACCGGCTCCCCGCTCGCGACCCGTAATTGCCATTCGACCAGATCGACGCCGGTGATCTCCTCGGTCACCGGATGTTCGACCTGCAGGCGGGTGTTCATCTCCATGAAGAAGATGTGGGTCGCGCGCAGGCCCTCGCTGGCATCGGCGATGAACTCGATCGTGCCCGCGCCTTCGTAGTCGACCGCCTTCGCCGCGCGAACCGCGGCGTCGCAGATCGCCTCGCGTGTCGCCTCGTCCATGCCCGGCGCCGGGGCTTCCTCGATCACTTTCTGGTGCCGCCGCTGCAAGGAGCAGTCGCGCTCGAACAGGTGGACGACATTGCCGTGGCTGTCGCCGAACACCTGCACCTCGATATGGCGGGGGGAGGTGATCCACTTCTCCAGCAGGACTTGCGTGTTGCCGAAGCTCGCCTTGGCCTCCCGCCGGCAGGATTCGAGTGCTGCTTCGAACTCGCCCGCGACATCGACCTTGCGCATGCCCTTGCCGCCGCCGCCGGCGACGGCCTTGATCAGCACCGGATAGCCGATCGCATCGGCCTCTTTCGTGAGCCGTTCGACCGACTGGTCCTCGCCCTCGTAACCGGGCGTCACCGGAACGCCGGCGGCGCGCATCAGCTTCTTCGCCGCGTCCTTGAGACCCATCGCGCGAATGCTCTGCGGCTTCGGCCCGACCCAGATCAGCCCCGCGTCGATCACCGCCTGCGCGAAATCGGCATTCTCGGACAGGAAGCCATAGCCGGGATGGACCGCCTGCGCCCCGGTCTGCTGCGCGGCCGTGATGATCTTCTCGCCGACGAGGTAGCTCTCGGCCGCGGGCGAAGGGCCGATATGGACCGCCTCGTCAGCCTGACGGACATGCAGCGCGCGGGCGTCGGCATCGGAGTAGACCGCCACGGTGGCGATTCCCATATCGCGCGCGGTGCGGATGATGCGGCAGGCGATCTCGCCGCGATTGGCGATCAGAAGCTTGGTGATCATAGTTCCTCCCCGGACCGGGGAGGGGGACCATCCGCCTCGGCGGATGGTGGAGGGGGCCCGGCCTCGCGGCAGGCAGCGACAATGGCAGTCACGCAAATCTCCACATCATTCAGCACATCGCGTGCTGGAATTCTCAGGGTCCGCATACCCTGTTGCGCCAGAACTGCGTCGCGCCGCAAGTCTCGCTTCGGCGCGTTCCCCCTCTCGTGCGAGGCGCCATCGACTTCGATGATGAGGCGCGCGGAGAGGCAGGCGAAGTCGGCGACATAGGGATCGAAGGGAACCTGGCGACGAAAGCGAAACCCGCCCGGCCGCTTGCGCAATTCCTGCCACAGCAGGACTTCGGGCAAGCTCATCTGTCGGCGAAGGGCTCGCGCGCGCTTTATGCGCCGAATCGGCTGGCCATCGACGACCCGCAGGCCCCCTCCACCACCCCGGCTCGCGCCGGGGCGGTCCCCCTCCCCGATCCGGGGAGGACTTTCACTCATCCGGCAGGGGATGCATCGGAGGCTTGGCGATCGGGCCGGCCATGCGGACGTCGATCAGGATATCGCCGCGGGTCCACTCCGGCATGGCCTCGGGCGGCTGCGGGCGGTTGCGCAGCGCTTCCCAGAAGGCGCCGAGGACGTGCTTCGTCTTTTCCCAGCGCGAGATCACCACGCGGTGATCCCAGGCCGCCCGGCCGCGTGCGCGAACCTCGCGCCCGATCGCCCCGTAGATGCGCGCGGCGGCGAGCACGGCCCAGCGGCTGCGGAACGGCAGGCGCGTGGTGCCGAGCTTCGCGGCCGCCTCGTGCTGTTCCATCAGCGCGACCAGCCGCGCGGCCATGTCGGCAAGTTCGCCGCGGTGGTGCGGCTTCACGTGCTGGCCCGGCTCGATGTCCTCCTCGACCAACCACTCGATCGGCAGGTAGCAGCGGTCGGCCGCGTCGTCCTCGCCGATGTCGCGGGCGATATTGGCGAGCTGGAAGGCAATGCCGAGGTCGCAGGCGCGGTCGAGCATTTCCGAATCGTCCTTCGGCACACCCATGACCACCGCCATCATCACGCCGACCGCACCCGCGACGTGGTAGCAGTAGCGAGCAAGGTCGCGCTCCGTGCGCGGACGCCAGCCGGCCGCGTCGAGCTCGAAGCCCATGATGACGTCCTCGGCCATCTCGCGCGTCAGCCCGCATTCGCGCGCGACGAGGCCGAAGGCGTCGAACGCCGGGTCGGCCGTGGGCAGGCCTTCGAAAGCGCGCTCGGTCAGCAGGCGAATTGCGCGCAGGCGCTTGTCGGCGTCGGCATGGTCGCCCGGCTCGCCGCCGTGGTCCTGCCCGTCGGCAAGATCGTCGCACCGCCGGCACCAGGCATAGAGCAGCCAGACCCGCTCGCGCGTGGCGCGGTCGAACAGTTCGCTGGCGGTGGCGAAGCTCTGCGATCCTTCGGCGATCGCGTCGTAGGCGTGCTCCACGAGCGACCAGCGCTCGCGCCCACCGCCGGCCTGCGCCGGCGTCGTCCGCAGGATGCGCGACGGCGCCAGCATCCGCGGCACGACCCGGCGTGGGCGGCTCATATCGCCCCCTCCTCTTCAGAGGAGGGGGATGGGGGGTGGTGGCGAGCGGAGCGAGCATCGCAGGCGCCGCAGCACCACCCCGCTGCGACTAGGCTCACCTCCGGTTCGCCAAGTCTCGCTGCCCCTCCTCTGAAGAGGAGGGAGGATCGGGGGCGCGCCGCGATCACAGGTCGCTCGCCTTCATCTGGAAGATCGGGGTGTGCGGTCGGTAAGCGGCCATCCGGTCCAGCAGCGCGGGCAGAGTCGGTTCGGCGATGACGATACCCTGATGCGCGGGCCGGACGAAGCCCACTTCGGCCATGTGCCGGTTGAATACGATCAGATGGTCGTAGAACCCGAAGGCGTTGAGCAGGCCCACGGGTTTGGTGTGATAGCCGAGCTGCGCCCAGCTCACCGCTTCCCACAGCTCGTCCATCGTTCCGACGCCGCCCGGGATGGTGACGAACCCGTCGGAAAGGTCGGTGAAGCGCTGCTTGCGCTCGTGCATGCCGGTGACGGTGTGGAGCTCGGTGCAGTCGGTATTGGCCACTTCGCTGCCGGCGAGCGCATCGGGGATCACTCCGATAACCTCGCCCCCGGCATCGAGCGCCCCGCTCGCCACCGCTCCCATCAGCCCGAGCCGCCCGCCGCCATAGACGACCCCGATCCCCCGCTCCGCCAAGGTGCGCCCGACCTCACGGGCCAGCTCGATGTAACGCGGATCGGCGGGCGTCGCGGACCCGCAATAGACGGCAAGGCGGTTCATGCCGCGCTCTTTGGCCCGGCGCGGCCCATTGGGCAATGATTCACGCAGGCACTCTATCCCTGCCGGCGAGACGGCTGCCGGAGGATCATCCGGCCAGGTCTCCGATCATCAGTCCCGCCGTGGCCTTGGCGCTCGCGACGACGCCGGGGATGCCGGCGCCCGGGTGAGTGCCGGCGCCGACGAGGTAGAAGTTGCCGATCTCGTCGTCGCGGTTGTGGGCGCGGAAATATGCGCTCTGAGTCAGGATCGGCTCGAGGCTGAAGGCGCTGCCGAGGTGCGCATTGAGATCGAGCGCGAAATCGCGCGGGGCGTAGTGGAACTTGGTCACGATCCGGTCGTGGATGTCGGGGATCAGCCGCCGCCCCACTTCATCGAGCACGCGCTTCTCCAGCACCGGGCCCATCTGCTCCCAGTCTATCGCCAGCTTGCCGAGATGCGCCACCGGGATCAGCGCGTAGAAGGTCGAGCGGCCCGGCGGCGCGAGGCCCGGGTCGGTCACAGTCGGGTGGTGGAGATAGATCGAGAAGTCCGCCGGCAGCACGCCGTGCTCGTAGATGTCGGCCAGCAGACCGCGGTAGCGCGGACCGAACAGGATCGTGTGGTGCGGGATGCCCGGCCAGGTCCCCTCGAGCCCGAAGTGGACCACGAACAGGCTCGGCGAGAACCGCTTGCGCGCGAGCTTGCGGGCATAGTGCGCGCCGCGCCGGGTGCGGCGCAGCAGGTCGCGGTAGGTGTGCATCACATCGGCATTGCTGGCCACCGCGTCGAAGCTCTCGCGCCAGCCGCAGCCCGTCTCGACCTCGGTCGCGCGGTTGCCGATCGTGTGCACGCGGGTGACCGCATCGCCGAGCCGCACGGTCCCGCCGAGCCGCTCGAAGTGCCGCACCATGCCCGCGACGAGCCGGTTGGTGCCGCCGCGCGCCCACCACACGCCGCCGTCCTTCTCCAGCTTGTGGATCAGGGCGTAGATCGCGCTCGCGGTCATCGGATTGCCGCCGACCAGCAGGGTGTGGAAGCTGAACGCCTCGCGCAGCTTCTCGTCCTCGATGAAGCGCGAGACCATCGAATAGACCGAGCGCCAGGCCTGGTGCTGGATCAGCGTCGGCGCGGCCTTGAGCATCGACTTGAAGTCGAGGAACGGCACGGCGCCGAACCGCTGGTAGCCGTCGCGATAGACGCCTGCCGAATAGGCGAGAAATTCCTGGTAGCCGGCGACGTCGGCGGCATTGACCTTGGCGATCTCGGCGTTGAGGCTCGCCTCGTCGTTCGAATAGTCGAAGGTCACCCCGTCGGGCCAGTTGAGGCGGTAGAAGGGGGCAACCTTCAGCAGCTCGACGTCTTCGGCCATGTCGTGGCCCGACAGCGTCCACAGCTCGCGCAGGCTGGCCGGATCGGTAATGACGGTCGGCCCGGCATCGAACGTGAAGCCCTCGCGCTCCCACACGTAGGCGCGCCCCCCGGGCTTGTCACGCGCCTCGACCACGGTGGTCGCGATCCCCGCCGACTGCAGCCGGATGGCGAGCGCCAGCCCGCCAAAGCCCGACCCGATCACGCAGGCGCGCTTGCTTCCCATCGGGGCGGGCGCGGCCTGCATCTCTTCCCCGGAAAGCTCCGGAAGGAACGAGGGCTGGGTTTCGGATTCGCTCATCTGCGGGGACCTTGCAGCGGCGCACCCCTGCGTGCAAGCGCGGCTATTGCACGGCTCACCGGAACCGGCGGACGGCCGAGCAGCACGCGCGCCTTGTCGGCCGCGGTCGACCGGGCGGCGTAGAAGCGCTCGACCAGCCCCTCGGGCAGGCGGTAGAAGCGCTCGAACACGCGGTAGCGTGCCTCCGGCCGGGCGGCTCCGAACAGCATCGAACCGAGGCGGCGGTAGAAGCGCGTGCGGCGCCACAGACGCCGCGCGCGGGCGTCGATCAGGGCGGCGAGCTGGTCGCCCGGCAGCCGCGCCTCCGCGGCCACGGCAAGCGCGGTCTCGACCGCAAAGGGCAGCGTGTAGCTCGTCAGCGGATGGAGGAACCCGCCGCGCCCCCCGGCGCGCGCGACGCCCGCCACGGCCGCCTCGCGCTGCCAGGCGGCGAAGTCGCCCCCGGTGATCACCGGCAGCACACCGGTCTCGCCGCCGAGGATCTCGCCCTCGAACCCGTGCTGCAGGCAATAGCGGTCGATGCGGGAGGACAGCGCGCCGCGGTCGAGCTCGGGCCTGTCCTGATAATAGGTATCCTCGACAAACAGCTCGTCGGCGCCGAGCGGGAGGACGTAGACGAAGCGGTAGCCGCCGCGCTGTTCGACCGTGGCATCCATCACGATCGGGCGGGCAATCCCGTGGGGCCGCGCGGTGCGCAGATGGCGGCCCATGAAGACCTGCCACCCGCCGCACAGCTGCGCGCCGGGCACGAAGCCGCGGCAGTCGATCACCGCGCGCGCCGCGATCCGCTCGCCGCTCGCCAGTGTCACGCCCTCGGCATCGAGCGCCGCGACCGCACGCCCGCTCAGCATCGCACCCTCGGGCAGCTCCCGCCGCAGCCCGGCGTCGAACTCGGCGGAGGAAAGCGAGCTGTACCGCGTGCGCAGTGCGCGCACGTAGGCGGGAAAGCGCACCTCGTAGCCGTCCCAGGCAGTCGTGCGGAACCGTGCGAGCAGCGCCGCGCCCTCCGCGTCGAGATCGCTGGCGAACCAGCTCCACCGGTGGTTGCCGCCCAGCACCTCGCCCTGCTCGATCAGCAGCACCGGCATGCCGGGATCCCGGCGATGCAGCGCCAGCGCGATCAGCCCCCCGGCGAGCCCGCCGCCGACGATCGCAATGTCCACCCTGCGCCCGCTCATGCCCTTGGCCTACGGCGCTTTCGCAAGCCGGGCAATCGCCGCGTCCGCCGACCACGCACCGGCGCCGAGCGGTGCGGCAGTGGCAGGGCGCGGCGTAAGGCCCTAGGAACGCGCCGCACGGTTGCACGTTGCAACTTCAACGATAGCGGGGATTTGCATTACAATGAGAATCACATTTCTGGCCGCAGGCGGCGCGCTTGCCGTGCTCGCCTGCCCGGCCCTGGCGGAGGAGAGCGAGGGGCCGCCGCCCTCGGAGCAGACTACCGTCTACGACGGCGACTGGGTGACCGTGGGTGCAGGCGCGGTGTACGCGCCGAGCTACGACGGGTCGGACGACTACGTGATCTTCCCGGTGCCCATGGTCATGGGGCAGATCGGGCCCGTCGGTATCAGCCCGCGCGGCGGCGGCGTGGCGCTCGACTTCATCCCGGATCCGGACGAAGGTGTGGCCTTCGATCTGGGCGTGGCGGTGGGCCTCAACTCCAATCGCGCCGACAAGATCAAGGACCCGGTGGTCGAGGCTGCGGGCGAACTCGATCGCGCGATCGAGATCGGGCCGAGCGCGGGGATCAGCATCCCGGGCGTGCTCAATCCCTACGACAGCCTCTCGTTCAATCTCGACGCGCGATGGGACGTGGCCGGCGCGCACGAGGGCATGGTGATGAGCCCCGGCGTATCCTACTTCACTCCGCTCAGCCGCGGCTTGGCCGGCGCGCTCGCGCTCAGCGCCGAGTACGTCGACGACAGCTATGCCGATTACTACTACTCGGTTTCGCCCACGCAGAGCGCTGCCAGCGGTCTGCCGCTCTATCAGGCGGAGGGCGGCTTCACCAAGGCGGGCGCGACGGCGCTGCTGGCAGTGGATCTCGACGGCAATCTCGCGAACGGCGGTATCTCGCTGTTCGGCGTCGGTGGATATTCACGCATGCTCGGCGATGCCAAGCGCACGCCGTACACCAGCCTGCGCGGCGACGCGGACCAGTTCTTCGCCGCCCTCGGCGTCGGCTACACGTTCTAAACGAAGGGAAAAGGGGCGCGGCCGAAACCGCGCCCCTTCCGTCACTTCTCCGCCGCCTCGATCGCCAGCTCCGGCCGCGGGGCGGGGAGCGGGGCGTCGCGGTCGCCGGTCTTCAGGTAGGTGTCGAACCACTCCATCATCCGCACGTTGTAGTCGTAGCGCGCGGCGGCCTTTGAGTTGCCGTGGCCTTCGCCCGGATAGAGCACCAGCCGCACCGGCGTGTCGGGCTTGCGCGTCTTGATGTGGCGGTAGAGCTCATAGCTCTGCGTCGGCGAGACGCGCGTGTCGCTGTCGCCGTGCATGATCAGCAGCGGGGTCTCCGCCTTGTCGACGTGATAGATCGGGCTGCGTTCGAGCAGGTGATCCCATTCCTCCCACGGCCACTTGCGCTCGTGTACGAGGTACATCTCGTTGGGAATGTCGGTCGTGCCGAACTTGCTGATGTTGTTGGAAATACCGACGAACATGACCCCCGCAGCGAATTCCTGCGAGTAGTAGGTCGAGCCCCAGGCGGTGGCGAACCCGCCGTAGGAGCCGCCGGTGATGCCCACCCGGTCGGGATCGGCAATCCCGGCTTCGACCAGCGCGCGCTTGCCGTCGACGAGGTCGTCGAACTCCTTGCCCGCATAGTCGGCCTGGTGCTGCTTGGCGAAGGCGACGCCGTAGCCGGTCGACCCGCGGTAGTTCGGGATGAACACCGCGTAGCCCTGGCCCGCCGCGACCTGGCCGGGCGAACTGTAATGCGTCTGCCAGCCGTTCGTTTCGTGCGCTTCGGGCCCGCCGTGGACGTCGAAGATCACCGGCGATCCGCCGCGCGCGGGGCCGCCGACCGGCTCGATCAGCACGCCTTCGATCGCCTGCCCGTCGCGCGCGGTGTAGGTGAAGGTGCGCTGTTCGCCCATGTCGATCTCGGCCAGCCACGGGTTGTGCCGGGTCCAGCGGGTGAACCGGCCGTCGGTCACCACGAACAGCTCGGGCGGATGCTCGGGTGAATGCGCCTCGACCGCGATCGTGCCTCCGCCGACTTCCAGATCGCTGAGGATCAGCGCGCCCGGGTCGTGCTCCTCCAGCAGCGCTCCGTCGGCCGAATAGATGCGCAGCACGCTCTGCGTGCCCATGTCGACGATCGCCGCCAGCCGCCCGTCGGGCAGGAATTCGGCATCGTTCGCCGCCTCGGCAGCCCCCGCGTTGAGCGCGCGGTATTCGCCGGTCGCGACGTCTGCGAGGTGCAGCGTGGTCGTCGCCGGATCGTGCGCGTCGACCCCGGCGATCAGCGCGATGCGCCGGCCGTCAGGCGAAATCTCGACGTCGCCCAGCTTGCCCGGCGTTTCGACCACTTCGATCACGCGCCCGCTGGCGAGGTCGATCACGTGCACCCGCTTGGAGGTGTAGCTGTCGTCGACCCGCGGGGAGGGCGCGCTTTCGACGATCGCGGTCTTGCCGCCCGGCGCGACCTGGATCGCGCTGACGTGACCCGGCACGGCAATTGCCTTCGGTGCCGCGTCGGGCTCCGCGCCGACGCGCGCTGCGAACAGGCGGTTGAGCTTGGCTTCCTCTTCGTAGACGACCGCGTCGAACCCGGCTTCCTTGCGCTTGTCGAGCGCCTCGTCGGGCGCGGCTGCGGCGAGCAGGTAGAGCATCGTGCCGTCGGGCGACCAGGCGTAGTCGCGCACGTCGGCCTCGGCGACTTCGGCCAGCTTGCGGTGCCCGCCGCCGTCGACCGGCATTCCCCAGACCGCGCGCTTCTCGTCCTCGGCGGTGTAGAGGAAGCTGATCATCGTTCCGTCGGGCGAGAAGCGGACGGTCGATACGTTCATGTCGGCGGGCAGGAAGGCGCGCACGCTGTCGGGGCCATAGGCGAGCTTGAGCTGCTGCTTGGTCGTCCCGTTCTCCTCACCTTCGGTCACGTCGGGCAGGCGCGCGGTGGTGAAGGCGACGCGGCTTCCGTCGGGCGAGACCGTCAACTCGCCCAGGCTCTCCATCTTCGCCACGTCCTCGGGCGTCATCGGCCGCGCGGCGGCGGTGGCGGCGATCGAGGCGGAACCGAGCAGGGCGGCAAGGGCAAGCAGCTTGCGGGGCATGCGGGGAAATTCCTTTCAACTGAAACCGGCTGCCCCCGGTCATACAGTCTCTCGCGCCGAGGGCAACGGCAGGCCGTGCCGCTCTTGCGCCCGGGCGCGTGGGCGGGCATCAGGCCGGGAAAGGGAGAGGACGCCATATGAAAATCAAAGCCCTGCTTGCCGCCGCCGGTGCGCTGGTCGCCACGCCCGCGCTGGCCGAGACCGTCGTGATCCATGCAGGCGCCGTCGTCACCGATGCCGCGAGCGAGCCGCGCGGCCCGTCCACCATCACGGTGACCGACGGCCGCATCGTCTCGATCGCCGACGGCATCCAGCCGGCGCCCGCCGGGGCCGAAGTCGTTGCGCTGACCGACAAGACCGTGCTGCCGGGCCTGATCGACCTCCACGTCCATCTCACCGGCGACCCGGGCGGCGACTTCTGGAAGGAAGCGGTCGAGCCCGAAGAGTGGGGCGTGGTCGTCGGCGCCAAGAACGCGCGGCTGACCGCGCTCGCCGGCTTCACCACGGTGCGCGAGGCGGGGAGCAGCCAGCACTCCGGCTTCTCGCTGCGCCGCGGGACGGAGGAAGGCATGATCACCGGTCCCCGGATCGTCGCCGCCGGCCCGGCGCTCGCGATCGTTGGCGGGCACGGCGACGTCACCGGCTTCCGGCCGGAAATCAACCAGATCCTCGCCTCCGGCTACGCCTGCACCGGCGCGGTCGAATGCGCGGAGAAAGTCCGCCGCGCCAGCCAGAACGGGGCCGACTGGATCAAGATCACCGCCACCGGCGGGGTGCTCAGCCAGCAGGGCCGCGGCCTCGGCGCGCACTTCACCAGCGAGGAGATGGAGGCGATCGCGGACACCGCGCACTCGCTCGGCCTCAAGGTCATGGCCCACGCCCACGGCGCGCGCGGGATCGAGGCGGCGAGCGTGGCGGGCATCGATACGATCGAGCACGGAACCTACCTCGACGACGGCGCGATTCGGGCGATGAAGGAAAACGGCACCGTGCTCGTGCCCACGCTGATGGCGTTCCAGGGCATTTCCGAACGGCTCGGCACCGGCACCTACACTCCGGTGGTGGAGGAGAAGGTCCGCGCCGTGGCCGAGGCCGCCAAGGTCTTCATGGGCAAGGCGCGCGATGCCGGGGTGACGATCGCCTTCGGCACCGACTCGGGCGTGTTCGAGCACGGCCGCAACGCGCAGGAATTCCGCCTGATGATGGGCCAGGGCATGTCGAGCCGCGAGGCGCTCGCCAGCGCGACCACCGTGGCCGCCGAAGTGCTCGAGATGGAAAACGAGATTGGCCGCCTCGCGCCCGGCTACTCGGCCGACATCATCGCAGTCGCCGGCAACCCGCTGGAGGACGCGACCGTGCTCGAGAACGTCGACTGGGTCATGGTCCGCGGCCGGGTCATCGAATAACCGCTCGTCGACCGGCGGGCCCCGCTCATCGAAGCGCGCCCGCCACCACGGCGCGGCCGTCCTAACGCTGGCCACATAGAATGATTCAGGGGAGATCTCGCATGACCAAGCTTCGCCTCGCGCTCGCCGCGACCACCGCGCTTTCGCTCGCCGCCGCCGTGCCTGCCGCACCGGCCTCCGCCCAGAGCGATACGCCGCCCGCACCTGCCGCGAGCAATGCCCAGTCGGAGCACGACCGGCTCTTCGCGCTGTTCGCGGCGGCGGACGAAAAGCATCTCAAGCTCAACCCGATCTTCGCGCTGTTCCGCGGCGACATGCGCTACGCCGACCGGATCGGCGGCTTCCTGACCGACGAGTACAACGCGCAGACCGTCGCCCATGCGCGCGAGAACCTAGCCGCACTGGGGCAGATCGACCGTGCGGGGCTGAGCGAAACCGACCGCATCGCCTACGACGTGTTCGCGTACAACCAGCAGGAAACGCTCAAGGGCTACACGCCGGAGATTCTCGCGCTCACCGAGACGCGGCCGATCAACCACTTCTCCGGCTTCCACACGTTCTACCCGACCTTCGCCAGCGGGCAGGGCGCGGCGCCGTTCAAGACGCTGGAGGACTACGAGAACAACCTCAAGCGCCACGCCGAATACGTGGAGCTGATCGACCGCTCGATCGCCAAGTTCCGCGAAGGCCAGGCGGCCGGCGTCTACGAGACCAAGCTGACCATCGGCAATGTGATCGAGCAGCTCGATACCCAGCTCGCCATGCCGCTCGAGGAATCGCCGCTCTGGGGGCCGGTCACGATGTTCCCCGAGGGGATCTCCGATGCCGACAAGGCGCGGCTGACCGAGGAGTACCGCACCTCGGTCGAGGCGATCGACGCCGTCCACACGCGCCTGCGCGACTACTTGCGCGACGAATACCTCCCGCAGGCGCGCGACAGCGTCGGCCTCAGCCAGATGAAGGGCGGGGCCAAGCTCTACGAGCACATGATCGAGAGCACGACCACGCTGCCGCTGACCGCCGACTACGTCCACAACCTCGGCCTCAGCGAGGTCGAGCGGATCAAGACCGGGATGGAGCAGATCAAGGCCGAAGTCGGCTTCGAAGGAACGCTCAACGAATTCTTCGACCACGTCCGCACCGATCCGCAGTTCAAGCCGGAGAGCCGCGAGGCGCTGACGCAGAGCTATTACGACATCGGCAAGCAGGTCGACACGAAGATCGGCGACTACTTCTCGCTCGTCCCCAAGACCCCGCTCGAGATCAAACCCTACGAGCCGTTCCGCGAGAAGTTCGAAGCCGGCGGATCGTACATGCCCGGCGCCCCCGACGGTTCGCGCCCCGGCACGTTCTACTTCAATGCCTACGACCTGCCGAGCCGGCTGACGACCGGCAACGTCACGCTCTACCTGCACGAGGGCGCGCCGGGGCATCACTTCCAGATCAGCCTTGCGCAGGAGAACCAGGCGCTGCCCGCCTTCATGCGCTTCGGTGGCTATACCGCCTACAGCGAGGGCTGGGGGCTCTATGCCGAGACGCTCGGCTACGAGATGGGCTTCTTCGACGATCCCTGGAACCGCTACGGCACGCTGCAGGACGAACAACTCCGCGCCATGCGGCTGGTGGTCGATAGCGGCATCCACGCCAAGGGCTGGACCCGCGACCAGGCGATCGCATTCATGCTCGAGAATTCGGGCATGACCCGCACCGAAGTCGTGGCCGAGGTCGAGCGCTACATCGCCATCCCGAGCCAGGCGCTCGCCTACAAGATCGGCGCGCTCAAGATCCAGGAACTGCGTGAGAAGGCCGAAACCGCGCTGGGCGACAAGTTCGACATCAAGGCATTCCACGCCCAGGTGCTCGGGACCGGCCCGCTGCCGCTGCCGGTGCTGGAGAAGAAGATCGACGACTGGATCGCCGCGGGCGGGGCCTGACGCAAGATCCGGCGCCGGCCGCCCCACACCAGCGGGGCGGCCGGCGCTTTCAGACCCGCGTGATCACCCGCACGTCGCCTTCGCGCTTGCGGACATCGACCAACACCTTGTTCCCCGACCGGTGCAGCATGATGTCCGCGCGGCCTTCGCCGACGGTCAGATTGCGCAGAAGGACATCATCGAGGAATTCGGGGAGATGGGGTTCGTCGAACGCGATCTGTCCTACGGCGCCGTCCAGCGACAGGCCTAGGCTCGACTGGATCAGGAACAGCGGCGCCGCCGCCGCCCAGGCCTGCGGAATGCACGACACCGGATAGAACGTGGGGCCCTGCGCCGGCCGGCGGGCGAAACCGCAGAACAGCTCCGGCAGGCGCCGCAGGTCGACGTAAGTCGAGGCGGCGAACAGCCCTTCGAACACCGCCGTGGCCTCTCTGCGGAAGCCGTAACGCGACAGCCCGGCGGCAATGATCGCGTTCTCGTGCGGCCAGATCGATCCGTTGTGATAGCTCATCGGGTTGTAGCGCGGCTGCCCCGCGGCGATCGTGCGGATGCCCCAGCCGGAGAACGATGCCGGTTCCATCAGGGTGCGCGCCGTCTGCAGCGCGCGCTCGGGGAAGGCCAGGCCGGTGAACAGCACGTGGCCCGCGTTCGACGACTTGACCCGGCACGGCTGTTTGCGTCCGTCGAGCGCAAGGACGTAAGTGCCCAGCTCCTCGTCGAAGAAGTCGCGGTCGAAACGGTCGCGCAGCGCCTCCGCCTTCATGCGGTAGACTGCCGCGCCCTCGATATTGCCGAGGCTCGACAGTATGCTCGCGGCAGCCTGCCAGGCGCCGTAGACGTAGGCCTGCACTTCGGCGAGGGCGATGGGACCGGCCGCGAGCGATCCGTCCGCGTGGAAGATCGAATCGTGGCTGTCCTTCCAGCCCTGATTGATCAGGCCTTCGTCCGTATGGCGGCCGTATTCGACATAACCGTCGCCATCCCGGTCGCCGTGCTGTTCGATCCAGTTCAGCGCCGCCTCGATATTCGGCCATAGCGTCTCGAGCAGCGCGGTATCGCCCGTCCGCTCGAGATAGGCGCCGGCGGTCATCACGAACAGCGGCGTGGAATCGATGCTGCCGTAATAGTGGCGGAACGGAACCTCGCCCAGTTCCGCCATTTCCCCCTGGCGGACTTCGTGCAGGATCTTTCCCGGCTCGGCATCGGCGACCGGGTCGAACTCGCGGGCCTGGTGCACCGCGAGATAGCGCAGCACGCCGCGGGCGATCTCGGGATCGAGCCACATCGTCTCGAGCGCGGTGATCAGCGCGTCGCGCCCGAAGACCGTGCTGAACCACGGGATGCCGGCGTAGGGATAGGGCCCATACGGCGTCTCCGTGATCAGCATATAGGTGTCCGCCACGGAACGCTGGGCCGAGCGGTTGAACACCTCGTTCGACGACAGGATCGAAGCGGCGCGGGAGGAGGAATTACGCAGGTTCCGGCGGGCGCTGCGATAGGCGCGGATCAGCTCGCGGCGGAGCGATGCGCCTTCCTCGACCTCGCCGCAGCTTATCCGCACGATCAGCGTCTTGCGCGAACGCGGTTCGAGGTCGAGGCGGAACTGCGCCCGGTTGGCGGCGATCGAGTACGGCTCGGGCTCGAAGCGGATGACGGTTGCCCGATGGACGCCGTCGAGCCCGTCGTAGGCCAGCCGAACCCGGTCGGGTTCGACCGTCGGCTCGTGGAGCGTCCCGCGCCGCTCGCGCTTGCTGCCGCGCACCTCGAACAGGTCGGCGAAGTCGCTTTCGAAATAGAGCTCGAGCGACAGGCTGTGCGCTACGCTGTCGTAGTTTCCGACGGTCAGGCGTTCGTACATTGCGCCCTGCCACAGGAACCGCACGCGGCGGATGTGGATCAGGTCGTTGCTGAGCACTGTCTTCCCGTGCTCGTCGGACAGGTCCGGATTGCTGAGATCGCAGAGGAGCGCGATGTTGTCGTCACGCAGCGATGAGCTCAGCAGGATCGGCCGCGCTCCGCTGAGCGTGAGGTGCAGGTGCGACAGGTGCCGGGTGTCCCGGTGATAGATGCCCTCGGGGCTGCCGGGGCCGGCGATCGCATCGCCGCTGTGGTCGAACACGGCGAATGTGTCGCCGTGCTTCAACGTGCGTGGGCGCCGCTCGTGCAGCGAGGCGGCGGCTGGTATCGCGAACCGTTCGGGGCTCGCGCCCGCGTCCTCGTCCTCGATGGTAGCGTCCACCCCGCGGGGGGTCGCAGATGCGTCCATCCCGTAATCACTCCCGTTACTTGGTTCGTGTGTTTTCGCCGATCAGGCCATGATCGGCAAATCGACCTTGTCCGCGCCGAGGCGCATGGGCGCGATCTCGGCCGGCATGCCGGCAAGCTGCCGATAGATCGCGAGATAGTCGTCGACCATGCGCTCGGCCGTAAAACGGCGGTTGAACGTCTGGCGCACGCGTCTCCGGTCGAGGTGATCGAGCTGGGCGACCGCTTCGACCGCTTCCTCGACGTTGTCGACGATGAAGCCCGATTCGCCTTCGTCGATCACTTCGGGGACGGAGCCGCAGCGGAAGGCGATCGTCGGGGTCGCGCAGGCCATCGCCTCGATCATGACCAGGCCGAACGGTTCGGGCCAGTCGATCGGAAACAGCAGCGCGCGCGCGTTGCCGAGGAACTCGACCTTCTGCGCCTCGCCGATTTCGCCGACGAATTCGATATCGGGGTAGGCGCGGACCATGGGGGCGATCACCTCGTCCCAGTAGAGCTGGTCCGCCTTGTCGATCTTGGCCGCGATCTTGAGCTTCATGCCCGCCGCCGCGGCAATCGCGATGGCCCGGTCGGGCCGCTTCTCGGGCGAGATCCGGCCGAGGAAGGCGAGGTAGTCCCCCTTCGGCGCGAAGGTCGGCGCCAGCACGTCGCGGGGAAGGCCGTGGTGGACCGTTCCCGCCCAGTTGACCGGCGGCAGCGGCCGCCGCTGGTCGTTCGAGATCGACACCAGCGGCAAGTCGCCGAAGGTTCGATAATAGGGCTGCAGGTCGGGCAGGTCGAGCCGGCCGTGCAGCGTCGTCACCGTGGGAACGCCCAGGGTCCTGACCAGCGGACCGTGGACCAGGTCGATATGGAAATGGAGGACGTCGAACTCCGCCGCCCGCCTCTGAACCTCGTCGAGCAGGGCGAGGTGGTGGGGGAGCGGATCGCGCACTTGCGGGTCGAGCCGCAGGGCCGTCTCGCAAATGGGGACGAGCTCGGCCGAGGTCTTCGAGTCGGCGCTCGCGAACAGCGTGACCTCGTGGCCCTGCCGCACGAGTTCTTCGGTGATGTAGGCTACGATACGTTCGGTACCGCCATAGAGCTTGGGCGGCACGCTTTCCATCAAGGGTGCGATCTGTGCGATCTTCATTCTGCCATGGCTCCTGAGAACAGAGGCCGGAAGGGTGGACGAAGACGCAACCCTCCGGTCGCTCGGTCACACAATGCGTGCGGGCCCACTCCGTTCCTCGCGGATTCGATGACCTGCACGCACGGCTGGACGGGCTGCGACCGATCGCCTAGGTTGCGCCGCATCCCCGGGGAGCCTGACGCGCGAACGCAGGTTGAGAGCGGAATATGCCGCGACCCGTCGAACCTGATCCCGGTAATACGGGCGGAGGGAGGGAACGGCT
Source organism: Pelagerythrobacter sp. Soil_C_18 (assembly GCF_057657235.1). Taxonomy (NCBI): domain Bacteria; kingdom Pseudomonadati; phylum Pseudomonadota; class Alphaproteobacteria; order Sphingomonadales; family Erythrobacteraceae; genus Pelagerythrobacter; species Pelagerythrobacter sp. Soil_C_18. The sequence continues at coordinate 775,906 of NZ_JBDGIU010000001.1, read as the reverse complement.
TTCGCTCCAGGAATCCGTGGCCTCGCTCCGATTGAACGGAGAGCGAGTTTCCATGGCCGACATCAATTCCCAGTTCGAAATCGGCGTCACCACCGGCCCGATCCGCGGTTCGAAGAAGGTCCACGTCGGCCCGCGCCGCGTCGCCATGCGCGAGATCGCGCTCGAGGGCGGCGAGGAACCGGTGCGGGTCTACGATACATCGGGCCCCTACACCGACCCCGAGGCGCAGATCGATATCCGCCAGGGTCTCCCCGCGCTGCGCCGCGAATGGCAGCTCGAACGCGGCGATATCGAGGAATACGAACCGCGCGAGGTGAAGCCGGAGGACAACGGCCAGCTCGGCCCCGACCGCTCCGGCGGCGTGCCCCCGTTCCCCACCGCGCTGCGTAGGCCCCTGCGCGCCAAGGCAGGCGGCAACATCAGCCAGATGCATTACGCGCGCCGCGGCATCATCACGCCCGAGATGGAATACGTCGCCGAACGTGAGAACCTCGGCCGCGGGATGCTCCGCCAGGAACGCGACGGTCAGGACTGGGGCGCCGAAATCCCCGACTACGTCACCCCCGAATTCGTCCGCGACGAGGTCGCCCGCGGCCGCGCGATCATCCCTTCCAACGTCAACCACCCGGAAGCCGAGCCGATGGCCATCGGCCGCAACTTCCTGGTCAAGATCAACGCCAATATCGGCAACTCCGCCGTCGCCAGCGACGTCGCCTCCGAAGTCGACAAGATGGTCTGGTCGATCCGCTGGGGCGCCGACACCGTCATGGACCTCTCCACCGGCCGGAACATTCACGACACCCGCGAATGGATCATCCGCAACAGCCCCGTCCCCATCGGCACCGTGCCCATCTACCAGGCGCTGGAGAAAGTCGGCGGCGTGGCCGAGGATCTCACCTGGGAGATCTTCCGCGACACGCTGATCGAGCAGGCCGAGCAGGGCGTCGACTACTTCACCATCCACGCCGGCGTGCGCCTGCCCTACGTCCCGATGACCGCGAAGCGCGTCACCGGCATCGTCAGCCGCGGCGGCTCGATCATGGCCAAGTGGTGCCTCGCGCATCACAAGGAATCGTTCCTCTACGAACGCTTCGACGAGATCACCGAGATCATGAAGGCCTACGACATCGCCTATTCGCTGGGTGACGGCCTGCGCCCCGGCTGCATCGCCGACGCCAACGACGAGGCCCAGTTCGCCGAGCTCTACACCCTCGGCGAGCTGACGAAGAAGGCCTGGGCGCAAGACGTCCAGGTGATGATCGAGGGCCCCGGCCACGTGCCGATGCACAAGATCAAGGAGAACATGGACAAGCAGCTCGAGGCCTGCGGCGAGGCGCCGTTCTACACCCTCGGCCCGCTCGTCACCGACATCGCCCCGGGCTACGACCACATCACCAGCGGCATCGGCGCGGCGCAGATCGGCTGGTACGGCACGGCGATGCTCTGCTACGTCACGCCCAAGGAGCACCTCGGCCTGCCCGACCGCGACGACGTGAAGGTCGGCGTCGTCACCTACAAGCTCGCCGCCCACGCCGCCGACCTCGCCAAGGGCCACCCCGCCGCCAAGGTCCGCGACGACGCGCTCAGCAAGGCCCGCTTCGAGTTCCGCTGGCGCGACCAGTTCAACCTCAGCCTCGACCCCGACACCGCCGAGCAATACCACGACCAGACCCTCCCCGCGGAAGGCGCCAAGACGGCGCACTTCTGCTCGATGTGCGGGCCGAAGTTCTGCTCGATGAAGATCACGCAGGAGGTGCGGGATTTTGCGGCGAAGCAGAATTCGGATAGCTACCTAGCGGGGACGGCGCCGGTCGATGAGGCCGAGGAGGGGATGCAGGACATGGCGGAAAAATATCGCGAAGGTGGTGATCTTTACGTGCCGGCCAAATGATCTTCCGTCGCTTGTTCGGGCGTAAATCGCCACCCGATCTACCGGACCGTGAGGATTTGCTGACACTGCAGATGTTGCAGGGCGATTGGCAGTGCTCCTGCTGCGGGGAGTGGTTCCATGGTGTAACCGATTTGGCGGCGGATCATCCTGATCCCTGGAGCCACGGCGCGAGCTATGAACCCAACTCTGCGCTACGGAGGGACGGCGACTTCCTCTCCGAGGATTTTTGCGTGCTCGATGGTGAGCATTTCCTCGTCCGCTGCGTGCTGGAGTTTCCCGTCCACGGCCTGGACCACTCCTGGGGGTTCGGCTGCTGGTCGTCGCTCAGCCGCGAGAACTTCGAGAAGTATATCGAAGGCTTCGACAGCGGAGAGTACGAAGACACGGGGCCGTGGTTCGGCTGGCTGTGCAACAGCCTCAAGCCTCACCTCGCCGATACCCCTGTCGCAGTAGACGTATGTCAGCGCTCAGGCCGGCAAAGGCCGCGTCTGCTTGTGGTCGACGAGGATCACCCGATCGCCGTAGCCCAGCGGAAGGGGCTGTCCGTGCAAGATCTTCTGGAAATCCTGCGAGCCAACGGTCACGGCCCGACAATACAGTAGCGAGGCGACCTTCTTCGAATTCCGCTGGCGCGACCAGTTCAACCTGTCGCTCGACCCTGACACGGCGGAGCAATACCGTTGTCAGCCTCTATTTTTGCGCTCTCACCCACCATCTTGCCCAGACAAATGTAGCAAATCGCTTGAGGCAGCTCGAAGGTGCTTGATGACTCCATCTAGGTCAGTTTGCCTCGCTCGATGACGGCGATTATGCGCCGACCAATCTCCAACGTCCTTCAGATGCGGAGCGGCCTGCTTCGTCTGCCTGCTAACCGAGAAGGTGGTGGTTGACTCCAACTTTTTGATCAGTTTTGAGAGCTGAAACAGGTTTCCGTTTGCGTCGGTAATATCGGCCAGCGCGTTCTGCTTTTCAAAGCAGTCGACAAGCATGGTTTCAAACAAGCGGCGGACCATTACCGCAGTGCAATCAAAACAGGCGTTAGCATAGGTAACGTTGATCTGTTCGACGATGTTGCGGACATATCCCGGGCAGTTCTCAAAAAGCCCTGCGTCCAAGAAAGTCTTTAGCGGTTCCGGTCTTGCAGGCCCCCTCATCGGCGCCACCAGACGGGCTACGTCGTCCAACCGTCGCGGGTGGATACGATGGCCGCTTCCTGACCTAATCGTCCGCGGGTCACCTGAGAGACGCGTCTTGAGGCGAGTCCGATTGATCCGCGCGCAACCTCCAGATTCTAGTGTGGCAGCCAAGTCGGACGCCGTGGCAGAGACAAAGTCAGCCGATTGTTGCATCACGAAGAGGACGGCAACAGCTCGATCAAGCTCTGCAAGGCTGCTGGAAGCGACCCGCGAGACGAAGCCGACATCCATCACTGGGATGTCCGCGTCACATATGCCTTAGCCAGCTTTATGGCCGACGGAACTGAGGCTGGATTGAGCCGTAGTCCCTCGTCTCTGACCTGAATCCACTCGCAACCACGAAGGGATCGAGCTCGATTCCGCTCTTCATGCCCAATTGTGCGCAAGACCTCATCACACATGGCGCCGCTTACCTTTCCGAAGTTGGAATGCCGGTTCCAAAGCAGCAGGAGCGTTGCAGCAAGCACGACTCCAGGAACCGATCCAACACCTCTAGGCGGGGTGTTCTGTTTGAGAGCCTCCCAGTACTTGTGATCGAGGTGGATGTAAGGTGCGTCAGCAGAGGGGCTGGCCGCACCCATAAGCTCGGCTTCCTCGACCCCAAGCTCCGTCGCAAACTTGCCAACAGCCCCAGAGCCATGGCCCTCCGGGCGCTTACTTGAGCCAGCACCGTCACGGTCTTTGTGCGCGCTTTGGCCTCCCGCGGGAACACGATCCCCAGTGATCGCGGCCATAGCGTCCAGCCAAATCTGCGAATCGGTTGAGCTGGCGACCTCAGCTTCTCCGGCGTAAAGGACTGTTTTTAAAGTAGGCTTCTTTCCCATTCGAGTGACCCCCATCGCGAGGGCACTTTCAATAGCAGATCATGCGACAGATGACCATAATAAGACGTGAAAAGGTGCGTCTAGGAGTGTGCTGCTGACATACACTCAACTCTCTATCAACGCTCTCAGATAAAAAACATTATATTTCAGTTATATATTGAACTGCATGCGGCGCATACTTCTGAGCTATATGAGGCCTCCGGGAACGTAGCAGGTTCAGAATGGCGCGTCACTTATCCACAGACCGCGGGACCTGGCGGCGCTCGCCCTCCATGCCTTCTCCGTCTAGACCTTTTGTCATGACCTACGCCAAAGACGCCACCGGCCCCTTCTACCACGGCACCCGCGCCGATCTCGCGCCGGGCGACCTGCTCGCGCCCGGCTTCACCTCGAACTACGCCGACCGCAAGCTGTCGTGGATCTACTTCTCCGGCACGCTCGACGCGGCGGTCTGGGGCTGTGAGCTGGCGAAGGGCGAGGGCCGGGAGCGCATCTATATGGTCGAGCCGACCGGTGCGTTCGAGGACGATCCGAACCTCACGGATAAACGCTTCCCCGGCAACCCGACCGAGTCCTACCGCTCGCGCGAGCCGCTCCGCATTGTCGGCGAGGTCGAGCAGTGGGAGCCGCATCCGCCCGAGCGGCTGGCGGAGATGAAGGCCGCCCTTGCGCGGATGGAGGCCGAGGGCGGGGCCGAGATCATCGACTGAGGTCGTTCCTCGCCAGCTCCACCAGCACCCGGTCCAGCGCCTGCAGGAACCGCGAGCGGTCCGCCTTGGCGAACGGCGCCGGGCCGCCGCCGATACCGTCCATCCCGGCGCGCAGGTCGGCCATGATCGCGCGGGTGGCGATGGCGGTGCCGATGCTGGCGGCGTCGAACGGCTTGCCGTTGTGGGCGAGGACCCTCGCGCCCGCTTTCAGGCAGCGCTCGGCCAGCAGGATGTCGCCCGTCACCACCACGCATTGCGGGGCCGTGCGCGCCGCCTCTTCCGCGATCCAGTCGTCCGCCGCGTCGAACGCGTCCGACACCACCACGCGGCGGACCAGCGGGCCCTGCGGCACGCGGAAGGGCGCGTTGCTGACCACCACGACCTGCGCCTTGAAGCGCGCGGCGACGCGGTAGATCTCCTCCTTCACCGGGCAGGCGTCGGCATCGACGAGGATGGTGAGGGGCGTGCGGTCGCTGTCCATGGTCGCAAGGCGCTCTAGCGGCCCGGCCGCGCAAAGTCATTCGCCCGCGCCGCCCCCTCCGTCCGCCGCGCCGGCACTGGCCATTCGCCGCCGCCGCGCCCATAGGCGCCGCGAAAGGAGGCTCCGATGGCCGATCTCTATCTCAAGGCGATGCAGTCAGAGCGCAAGGCGCTGTGGGCGACCTGCCGGCTCAAGGGGCTGGCCAGGGACACCCCCGAACGCCGCCGGATCGCCGAACTCGACGAAGCGATCGCGGCCCACGCCCGCAAGCAGGGGCGCGAGAGCGGCGATCAGGGCGGCAAGGCGTGACTCGAGGTGGCTGGCCGCGCGTCAGCCGTTCTTCATATTCTCCAGCCCCTTGATCCCGCCCGGCTTGAGGCTGGGATTGGAGGCATTCTGCTTCGGTCCCTTGTCCGCCTTGGGTTTTCGGATTTCCTTGTTCGACTTGCGTTGGCCCTTGGCCATGGTCTTTTCCAATCGGGGCGGCATGCCCCTGCGCGCGAGGATACGCCCTTTGCGCCAACACCTTGCATGAAATCGTCCGCACCCTGGCGAAGAGCGCGCCCGCCTAGTCCTCGAACCGGGTTCCGCTCTCGCGGTCGCGTGCGTACTGCCTGGCGCCCGGGACCGGCGGCAGCCAGGGCTCGCGGCGGATCGTCCAGCTTTCGTAGGTCGGGGTGAACTGCCCGGGCGCATCGAGGGTGCCGAGGTGGACTTCGATCTCGTCCTCGAAGCTGGCGAAGACGGAGGAGCCGCAGCGTTGGCAGAAGTGCCGCCCCTGCCAGTCGCGGGTCTCGCCCTCGATCGTCACCGCATCCTCGGGAAAGATCGCCGCGGCGAAGAACGGCGCGCCGTGATGGCGGCGGCAATCGAGGCAATGGCAGAGACCGACTCGGTAGGGGCGCCCGGTCGCCGCGAGCCGGACGTCGCCGCACAAGCAGCCGCCGGTAAACTGGTCCATTTCGTCTCTCCTTTCGGGCCTGCCCCCAAATAATTAGGTGATTCGGCAGCGTTGTGTTACAAGGCCCTTGCTGACGTCGAATTTTGCGACGGACTTCGCTTTTGACGACCGCCGCTTGCTCTAAGAGCCCCCGGCGCAAACCAGACGACGACTTCCTTTCATTTGACGATTTGACGCACGGCCCAACGGCAATTTCGCCAGCGGGCAACACGTTTCTTGAAAGGAAACATCATGGCCAAAGTTGGCACCGTAAAATTCTTCAACCTCGACAAGGGCTATGGCTTCATCCAGCCCGACGACGGCTCGGCCGACAGCTTCGTGCACATCACTGCCGTTCAGGCGGCCGGTATGCAGTCGCTCGATAAGGACCAGCGCCTCAACTACGACGTTGAGCATGGCCGTAACGGCAAGGAAAGCGCCATCAACCTCTCGCAGGCGGGCTAACCCGCAGCGAGTGATAGCCCTCTCCCCTGGCGGGGGGAGGGCCACCAGAGGGGGCCGTGGCACCAGCGCAAGCTGGCGCCGCCGGCCCCTTTTTTGCGTGCCGGGGCCGGAAAGCTCCGCTGCGGGGCGGGCGGGTTCAGCCGATGTCGTATCCGCCTTGCTTGGCCTCGGCCATGACTTCGGCGCCGGTCTTCCGGGTGCCCTGGGCCGCGAGTTCGGCATAAGGCGGCATCTCGTCGACGAAGATCTGCTCGTCGATCCCCCAGTCCGCGGGCAGCGCGAACAGCCCGGCGGTGAACGAGAACGTGCCGGCGGGGACGAAGCGGTACCACAGGTTGCTGCCGCATTCGGTGCAGCTCGCGCGCTCGGCCCATTCGGACGAGCGGTAGCTGCGCACCGCGCCTTCGCCCTCCAGCGTGAAGTCGTCCTTCGTCACCCCGTGCAGCGAGAACAGCGGCCCGCCCGTCCATTGCCGGCACATGTCGCAGTGGCACACGTCGACGCCCGGCTTCGCGCGCTCTAGGCGGATGGTCACGGCGCCGCACAGGCACTGGCCCTTGAGCGGCGGGTCGAGGGAAACGGGATCGGCCATCGGTCACTCCTTCTGCGGATCGGGATAGCGCGGGCGCGCGGGCCGAAAAAGACTTTCCTACACGCCGGCACTTGTGCCTTAGAATACCCGATGACGCACGATTCGATCCCTCCGCCCGCCGCCGCTGCGCCCCGCGCCGGCTCTCGCGCCGGCTCTCGCGCCGGCTCTCGCGCCGCTTCCCGTTCGGGCCGCCGCGCCAATTCCGACTACCGCTGGACCCCGCGCAAGGCGATCGCCTTCCTCGACCTGCTCGCCTCGGGCGAGAGCGTGGCGGGGGCCGCGCGCATGGTCGGGATGAGCCGCCAGTCTGCCTACCGCCTGCGCGCCCGGGCCGGCGGCCGCTTCGCGCAAGGCTGGGACCTCGCCCAGCGCGCCGGCCACGTGCGGCGGGCGGCGGCGCGGGAGCGGCTCGGGGATGGCGCAAGGTGACAGGCCGGGGCCGCGCAAGGTGACAGGTTTCGCCGCAAGGTGACACTGGGCCCGGGGATCGTGTCACATGTGTCAACACCCCGTCGCCTCGCCGCCGGAACGCCCCGCCCGCCGCGCGGGTTGGAGAGGGGCGAGAGGAGACTGCCATGTTCGTCGCCGCCTACTGGTGGAAGGTCCATTCGGGGAAGGAAGAGCAGTTCCGCGCCGCCTGGCGCCGCGGGACCGAGCTCATCACCGAGAAGTACGGCTCCCTCGGCTCGCGCCTCCACTGGGACGAGCGGGAGCACCGCTTCGTCGGTGTCGCCGAATGGCCCGACCGCGCGACCTGGCAGGCGGCCTACGATGCGAAGATGGTCTACGACGATCCCGCAACCCGCGCCGCCTTCGTGGACGCCATCGCCGACACCGCGGACGAGCCGCTGCTGCTGATGGAGGTCACCGACGACCTGCTGGAGCGCGGTTCCTAACGCAGGTTAAAACCTTGCTGCAGGATGAAAAATTCCTCTTTTCGGGCGGAACATCCCCCTGCGCTCCGGATTGATCCCCGACTCTGGAGAAGGAGGATCGAGATGAAGACGCACACTGCATTCCTCGCGCTCGCCGGCGCGCTTACCCTGACCGCCTGCGGCGATGCCGCCGACGAGACGACGACCGACCCCAACGCCGACATGGCCGTGAACGACACCGCCAATGCCGACGCCGCGACCCCGCCCGCCGGCCAGGCCGCCATGCCCGCCAGCCCGCAGGAATTCGTCGACATGGCCGCGGCCAGCGACATGTTCGAGATCGAGTCCGCCAGGCTGGCCCAGGAGATGGGCTCCTCGCAGGCGGTCAAGGACTTCGCGGCGATGATGATCGAGGATCACACGACCTCGAGCAACAACCTGAAGTCCGCCGCGGCCGAGGCGGAGCCGGCGCTGAACGTCGCGCCCAAGCTCACCGCGGACCAGCAGGCCCAGCTCGACGAGCTGCGCCAGGCCGGGGATCAGTTCGACGCGGTCTACAAGCAGCAGCAGGTCGCCGCGCACGAGAAGGCGCTGGCGTTGCTGCAGGGCTACGCGGGCAGCGGCGGGCCGGAAGCGCTCACCAGCTTTGCGGGCGAGACGGCCACGGTGGTCGAGGGGCACCTCGATCACGCGCGCGGCCTCTCGGCCGGCTAGGCCGCACCTGCTCCGTGGCGGTGGAGCACGGCGTCGAGCATGCTCGCGCCGCCGCTCCCCGCACGGTTCCAGACGCGCTCGTGGAAGAAGAACACGACCGCGTTCACCAGCGGCTCGACCAGCGCGATCCCGCCCGCCAGCGCGAGCGAGCCGGTGAACAGATAGGCCACCGTGAAGCCCACCCCGAGATGGAGGGCGAGGAAGCTCAGGGTCTTGGTCAGATCGTGGGACATGAAGGGAGAGGTAAGGCTGGCGGTCGATTGATTGAAGCGATCAATCGTGCATAGAGTAATCGAGCAGACGCGCGATAACCGCGCCCGATCAAGGCGCGGCGGGGACGGCACCGTCTATCAAGTGCATCTGTCGGAGAAGGAGGCGCCTGTGATTAAGCCCTTTTCAGCCCTGATCGCCCTGTCCGCAGCGCTCGCCGCCTGCGCCCCGGTGGACGACACTGCGCCCGGCGCATCCACCGCCGCCGCATCCGAAGGCCGCGAGTGCTTCTTCGCCCGCTCGGTCACCGGCTACCGCGACGCCCCCGATGCGGAGAACGGGGCGGAGCAGATCTACGTCGACGTCGGCGCGCGCGACACATACCTGTTCGAAACCTTCGGCGGCTGTCCGGATCTCGACTTCTCCTGGCGCATCGGGCTGCGCGACCGCGGGATCGGGCAGATCTGCCGCGGGATCGACGTCGATCTCGTCATCCCCGACCCGACCTTCGGCCCCCGCACCTGTCCCGTCCGGATGATCCGCAAGGTCGCCGACGGCGAAGAGGGGAGCCGGAGGGCCCGCGATTAGGTGTTTGGGGCGGGCCGTGCTATAAGGACGCCGCTGACGTCGAAAATTGCGACGGACTTCGGCTTTTGACGACCGCCGCTTGCCCTTGAGGCCCCGGCGCAAACCAGACGACGACTTCCTTTCATTTGACGACCCGACGCACGACCCCAACGGCACCTTAGCCCGCGGACAACATCGTTCTTTGAAAGGAACACTCATGGCCAAGACTGGCACCGTAAAATTCTTCAACACCGACAAGGGCTACGGTTTCATCCAGCCCGACGACGGTTCGGGCGACAGCTTCGTGCACATCTCCGCCGTGCAGGCGGCGGGCATGCAGACGCTCGATAAGGACCAGCGCCTCAACTACGAGCTCGAGCGCGGTCGCAACGGCAAGGAAAGCGCGATCAACCTTTCCGCCGCCGATTGATCCGTTCGCCGGGCGCGCCCTCTTTGCGGCGCGCCCGGCGGCATCGCCTCATTTCCTTCAACCGGGTGGACCGCCGATGAGCCAGACGTTCGAATTCTACGATGCACGCGCGAATGAATCCGCCGCCGAGGCCAAGGTCGCGGTGCTCGAGAACGTGCGCGAACGCGCTCGCCGCTCCGAAGCCACCTGGCGCTCACTCGCGAATCAGGCCCGGGCGGTGGCCGAAGAGCGCGCCAAGGTCGAGCAGCAGAAAGCCGCCCGCCGCGAGCAAGAGGCGCTCGACGTCGCGCCCGAGTTCTAGCCGCTTCCCCACTCCTCGATCTGGCGCCGCGGCCCGTCTACGAGGGCCAGCGTGCCGCCTCGATGCGCAGTTCCGGCGCATCTTCCACCGGCTCCCACCCTCGTGCGGCGATCACATCGTTGCTCTCGTGCGCTTCGCGGCCATCGGCGAGCGACCAGGTGACGTGGTAAGTCCCGCCGGTCGGACGGTCGGTCGTCCCCGCCAGTTGCACCACCATCGCCTCGACGCCGGCGTCGTCGTCCGCCCGGCCGACGATCCTCGCGCGATCGGTATCGGGAAGGGGAGGCGCGCCCTCCGCACGGCCGAAGGTGATGTGGTCAGCGACGGTTTCCGCATAGCGCGGCGGAAAGCGCGCGAGCAGGTCGGCCCGGTCGGACCGGTCGAGCTTCCAGCCGAGCCAGGTTTCCTGCGCCACGCTCCCTCCGCTCAACCGCCCTCGGGCTCCCGCCCGAACAGCTTGCGCAGCTCGTCCTTCGCATCCTCGAGCGCTTGCTTCTGTTTCGCGTCGAGCCCCTTGCCGGCGCGGTTGATGTAGAACGTCAGCATCGACATCGCCGATGCGTAAGGGTCAGCCTTGCGCCGCTTGCTCCGTTCGGCCGAGCGCTTGAGCGAGTGCGCGACTTCCTTCGGATCGTCCTTGGTGAAGACGCCTTCCTCCAGATCGAGCGCGTCCGAATGCTCGGTAACGTCCTGCGACCATTTTTCCGCCATCGGCGTTCTCCTGCCGGTCGGGGCGGGCGGAACGCCGCGCCCCGGGGCTCGGCCGCGTCTACTGTGCCGGCGTGGTGGCCGCTCCGGTCGCGGCGGCGCCAGGTTGGCCCATGTCGGCATCGGGCAAGTCGGCGAGCTGAGCGGCCGTCATCGTTGTCGAAAGGTCGACGTCGTCGCCCGTGGTCTTGGGGGTCAGGCCGTCAACCGGCACCACGACGTAGCGGTCCGGATTGCTGTCCTCGATCTCGACCAGCAAGCCTTCGACCGCGCCGGCCGAATCGCGGCGCACCTGCTCGATGTCGCCGAGATCGGTGCCGTCGGCGGTAACGAGGTCGGCTTCGAGCAGTTGCGCTTCGGTCAGGCCGAGCGCCGCCACCGCGTTGCCGGCGGCAACCGCGCTGGCCTCGGCCTGCTGTTCGACCTGATCCTCCACCTGGTCGGCCTCGCGCTCGGCCTGCGAATCGCAGGCGGCCAGCGTCGCAAGCGCGAGCGGGAGCGCGGCGTATGCGGCAAGCTTCATGGTGATGTCCCTCTTCGTAATGATGATCCACCCGATCAATCCGCCGCGCGCGCACCGGTTCCGGCGCCGAGGCGTGAGCCGCGGGTGCTGGCAATCGCCGGTCTTCGGGTATAGTCAGGGCGGATGACCCGTCCGCTTCTTCTCGCCGCCGCTCTCGCTCTCCCGCTTGCCGCCTGCCAAGCCGGGCCGGAGGGGCCGAACGGCACCACCCGCGACACCGCGGGGGAGGCCTTCTCCGCCATCGGGCCGGAGGAGACCGTGCAGTTCACCGGCACCGAGCCGTTCTGGGGCGGCAAAGTGGCCGGCAGCACGCTGACTTATTCGACGCCCGAGAACGTCGACGGCGTGACGATCACGGTCGAGCGGTTCGCGGGCAACAACGGCCTCGGCTACTCGGGTACGCTCGAAGGGCAGTCGTTCGATATGGCGATAACGCCGGGCGAATGCTCGGACGGGATGAGCGACCGCACCTACCCGTTCACGGTGACGCTGGAGGTCGGGGAGGAGCAGCGCAGCGGCTGCGCCTGGACCGAAAAGACGCCCTTTACCGGGCCCGAGCACCCGTAACCCCGGCCTTTTCGAGCTCCGGCCCGAGCCGGCCGGTCAGCCAGAGCCACCACATCCGGAAGTCCGCCGCGAGGCTCCACAGCGGGTAGGTGAAGGTCGCGGGGCGGTTCTTCTCGACTCCGAAGTGCGCGACCCAGGCGAAGAAATATCCGGCCACCGGCAGTGCGAGCAGCCACCACCAGCGCCCGGTGAAAACCGCAAACGCCGCGATCATCACGACCAGCGTCGTGCCGACGTAATGCAGCGCCCGCGTGCTCGGCTTCGAATGCTCGCGCAGGTAGAACGGCCAGAACGCGGCGAAAGTGGTGTAGGCGCGCGCCATGCCGGCAATCATGCCACGCGTCCGATCGCGAGGCAACGCGGCAGCGGCCGCCGCCGGATCAGAACAGGCCCGGCACTTCGCGCTGCGCCGGCGTCGGAGCCTGCGGCTGGAGCACTTCGCGGCGCGAGGTGATCGGCCGGGCCGTCGGGTCCCGGCGCATCGCCGTCGCGTCGGTCCCGCTGATCGGGCTGCACACCGCCGCGCCGCCGCGCAGGAATGCGAGCGCCTGCGCGACCGAGGCTTCGTTCGGGTCGCCGAGCTGGGTAAATATGTCGTCGCTGGCGCGGCAGGTAACCGGCACCACGTCCGCCAGGCCGGTGAAGTATTCGCCCTGATGATCGGCGTTCTCGGTCTTGAAAGTGACCACGCGGAGGCGGTCGTCGCACTCTTCCTTGTCGAACCCGTATTGCCCCACCGGCTTGCCGTAGGTGTTGGTTCCGACCAGCGCCATGTTCGTGCCGAGGTAGGGCACGAAGGCGTTGGTCACGAGCTCGCTGGCCGACGCCGTGCCGCCGGTGCCGATGAAGGCGATCTTGGTCGGGGCGATGGCCTGCGCCTGGCTGCCGAACAGGTCGGTCTCGTTCCTGTCCGACTTTGATGGGCGCAGGGTCGTGTGGCTGAAGACGTCACCGACATGGGCGCGCCCCATCAGATCGCCCATCAGCTCGGCGATCGCGACCAGCCCGCCGCCGTTGTAGCGGAAGTCGACAATGATCTCGGTCACGCCCTGCACGCGGAAGTCCTCGAACGCGGCGCGCAGATCGGGATCGGCCGGATCGATGAAGGTCCGCAGATTGAGGTAGCCGACCTTCTTTCCCCCGTCGTCGATGATCTTCGCACCGTAGCGGTCGGACACCGGATCGAGCGGAAACTCGGCCTTGGTCACGGTGATCTGCCGCTCGGTGCCGTTGGTCTCGCGAATGCGGAAGACGCGCTGCAGGCCGGGGTCGGAAGGACCGAGAGCGTTGATGACGGCCTGTGGCCCTCCGCTCGCCATCAATGTCGAGATGCTCTGCATCGAGGAGGCGCTGGCGCCCACCGCCAGCAGTTCGACGCCGCGATCCAGGCCTTGAGGCAGGCCGGGGCCGTCCTCGAACCCCTCGATCACGAACACGCGGTTGCTCGACGTGTCATAGCCGAGCCGCACACCGAAGCCTGCGCTCGATCCGGATTCGTAGAACGCTTCCTCTTCCGCGATCGAGGTGATGTAGGTGAAGTAGCGATCCTTCGCCTCCGCCCGGGCCGGGGCGACCAGCGCGTCGATGTAGGATTGCAGATCGTTGTAGCTGCTCTTGTTGACGTTCGTGCTCAGCAGATCGGGGAACAGGTACCATTCGTCTAGCACGGCGCGCACGAAGTCCTGCCGGGCGGAGAGCGAACATGCGGAGGAGGTCGGGCTGGGCGTCGGCGTCCCGCCGATCGGCGTTCCGCCACTATTGTTGCCCCCCGAATTGCTTCCTCCGCCGCCGCAGGCGGCGAGCGATGCTGCCAGTACGATGCTGAGCGCGGTGCGACCTCTGTCCACGATATCCCCTCCCGATTCTGCCCTTGGCCTGCCCGATTTCGGGTCTCGACCGCGCGCGGAGGATGCCGCGGTGTGCCGCCGCAGGCAAGAACGACGGGGCCGTGGCGCGAAAATGCATGATTTTCAGGCCGAAATGCGGCGAAAAGGGCGTCTGATCGGTGGAAAACCCTCCTTTTGCCCTATGCCGCCCTCGCGGGTGGGGCACATTCGCCCTAGATTGCCCCGCCGATGACAACAGGAGCCCAGATGTCGAATGCCGCCCCTACCTGGCTAGCCGAAGCGATCGAAGGCTCGGGTGCAGGTGACGGAAAGCTGACGATCGCGCGCCTCGTCGACGAGCGCGGGCTCGGGCGCGGCGGGTTCACGCTGTCGAGCCCGGCTTTCATGGACGGGGGCGAACTCGATCCTTCCTTCACCGCCGACGAGGAAGATGCCGTGGCCCCGCCCCTCGAGTGGACCGCGCCGCCGCCCGGCACGATGGAACTCGCGCTGGTGGTCGAGGATGCCGACGCGCCGGGAGACGAGGCGCCGTGCCACTGGCTGGTGTGGGGCATCGCCGGCCAGCGCGGCAAGCTGCTCGAGGGCGAGGTGCCGCCGCGCGTGGGCAAGAACGCGCACCGCAATTCCGAGTGGCTCCTGCCGGAGCCGCCGCGCGAGGACGGCGCGCACCGTTACGTATTTCAGCTCTTCGCGCTGGACCTGCCGCTCACGCTCATGCCTGGTGCAGGGCGGGACGAACTGGTCGCGGCAATGGAGGGTCATGTGGTTGCGGCAGCCGTGCTGACGGGCAAGTACAAGCGCCAGTCAGAGGATGCCGGGGGCGAGCCCTGGGACGACGATTTCGTGTAACCTGCAACAAGCCAAGAACAGGAAAGGACCTAAGATGGCTGGCAAGAACAATGCACTGCAGAAGCCGGTGAACCTCTCATCGGATCTCGAGAATGTCGTGGGCAAGGGGCCGATGACCCGCGCTCAGGTCACCTCGAAGGTGTGGGACTACATCAAGGCCAACGGTCTTCAGGATTCCAAGGACAAGCGGATGATCAATCCCGATGCCAAGCTCGGCGCGGTGATCGGGAAGGATCAGATCTCGATGTTCAAGATGACGGCTGCGGTTTCCAAGCACCTCACCTAATCTTACCTCGCCGGCGGTGCGGTGGCTGGTCCGCCGTGCCGCCGGCACACAGCTTTCCACCGGCGGATTGGCCGAACCCGTTCGTCTGGCATGGGGAATGGAATGACGATCCGGACTGGAATCGGCGGCTGGACCTACCCCGATTGGCGTGGGGGAACCTTCTATCCAGAGGGGCTGCGCCAGGCCGATGAACTCGCCTATGCCTCGCAGCGGGTCGGGGCGATCGAGATCAACGGCACGTTCTACCGCCTGCAGAAGCCCGAGAGCTTCGCCAAGTGGCGCGACGAGACGCCCGATGGCTTCGTGTTCGCGCTCAAGGGATCGCGTTTCGTCACCAATCGCCGGGACTTGTCGGAAGCGGGCGAATCCGTCGCCAAGTTCGTCGGACAGGGGATCGTGGAACTGGGCGACAAGCTCGGCCCGCTGCTCTGGCAATTGGCCAAGACCAAGCGCTTCGACCCCGACGAGATACGCGCCTTCCTCGCCCTGCTGCCCGCCGAGCACGAGGGCGTGCGGCTCCGGCATGCGATCGAGGTGGGGCACGAGAGCTTCGCCTGCGCGGAATTCGTGGACTTGGCGCGCGCCGCTTCGGCCGCGGTCGTCTGGTCGGAAGACCAGGGCCGGGCCGAGATTGCCGACCGTACGGCTGACTTCGCCTATCTGCGATGTCAGAAGATGCGCTCCGAATGCCCCACCGGCTACGACGAGAATGGACTCGACCGGATAGCGGCCATGTGCCGGGCCTGGGCCCAGGGGCAGGCGCCGCAGGATCTTCCCTACGCCGGCGAACCGGCAACCCGAGAAGCGGGAGGGGATGTTTTTGCTTTCATGATCAACGGCGCGAAGGAACGCGCTCCGGCAGCCGCGATGGCGCTCGCCGAGAAGCTCAGGGGGTCGTAATGAAGGTTGCCTATCTGCTGTCCGCCGCCGCGCTGCTGGCGGCATCGAGCCTTGCGGCGCAATTGCCCGAGGCGGTGGCCGAGGCGGCGCTTGATGCGGCGCCGGTGTTCGATGGGCACAACGACGTGCCGATCCAGCTTCGCGGGCGCTGGGGGAACATGATCGGCGACTTCGATTTCGTCGACACCACCGATACCGGCCCCGAGCACGCCGAGCAGCGCACGATGCACACCGACCTCAACCGGTTGCGCGAGGGCAAGGTCGGGGCGCAGTTCTGGTCGGTCTACGTCTCGGCGGCGCTCGAGGAGCCCGAGGCGGTCCAGGCGACGATCGAGCAGATCGACGTGACCCGGCGGCTGATCGACCGCTATCCGGGCGATCTCGCGCTGGCGCTGACCGCCGACGATGTCGAGGCGGCCGTCGCCGGGGGCAAAATCGCCTCGCTGCTCGGCATGGAGGGCGGGTATTCGATCGGGTCGAGCCTAGCCGTGCTGCGCCAGATGTACGCGCTCGGCGCGCGCTACATGACGCTGACGCATTCGCGGAACCTGTCATGGGCCGATTCCGCGACCGATGCCCCGGAACACGGCGGCCTCACCGATTTTGGCCGCAACGTGGTGCGCGAGATGAACCGTCTGGGCATGCTGGTCGATCTCAGCCATGTCAGCGAGCAGACCATGCAGGACGCGCTCGACGTGGCGGTCGCGCCGGTGATCTTCAGCCATTCGGGCGCGCGGATGATCAACGGCCATGCGCGCAACGTGCCCGACAGCGTGCTCCGGCGGCTGCCCGAGAATGGCGGCGTGGTCATGGTCGTGGCGCTGCCCGGCTACGTCAGCGAGGAGGCGCGCCAGTGGTACGCCCGCCAGCAGGCGGAGGACGCGCGCCTCTCGACGCTATGGCAGGGGCAGCCCGACAAGGCCGAAGCCGCACTTGCCGAATGGGAGCGTGCCAATCCCGAGCCGAAGGCGACGATTTCCGACATGGCCGATCATATCGACCATATCCGCAAAGTGGCCGGGATCGACCACATCGGCGTCGGCGGCGATTACGACGGCATGGATACGGGGCCTGTCGGGATGGAGGACGTCTCCGGCTATCCGGCGCTGTTCGTGGAACTCGCCCGGCGCGGCTACAGCCAGGAGGATCTAGAGAAGATCTCGATGCGCAATGTCCTGCGCGTGATGCGCGCGGCCGAAGCGGTGGCTGCAGCGCAGGCGGATCGGCCGCCTATCGAGACGCCGGTGAGCTGAAGGCGCGGGCGCTGACCTCTACCCACGTCATCCCAGCGAAAGCTGGGATCGGGTGCCGCAATGTCCGACCTGGAGGAGAGCGATCCCAGCTTTCGCTGGGATGACGGCGTGTGGCTTCGCTCAGTCGTCGGACTTCTTCTCGGGCAAGCCCTTGCGATCCGTGTCCGCCAGTTCCTCGAGTTCGCTCTCGCTCATCGAATCGTACATGCCTTTCGATGCGCCCTTGAGTTCGGAAACCTTGGTGTCTCCGCGCTTGGCGGAGAGGGCCGCGCCGGCGGCTTTCTGCTGTGCTTTCGACTTGGCGGGCATCTTGCGACTCCTTTCCGGTCTATAGCTTCAGGCGCTCAGGTTCCGACCCGGCCCGGTTCGTCGGCAGGGCTGTTGCCGCCTTCGGGCGCGTCGATCTCGTCCACCCGGTCGTCCACGATGCTGTCGGTTCCGGTATCGGGCTGGGTAGCCTCGATCCGACCTTCCACCGTTCCCTGGCTTTCCACCTCGTCCTGCGTCAGCGCACCGGTGACCCAGATGATGGTGAGGAAGGCGATCGCCAGAAACGTGCCGACGATCAGCACCCAGCGCACGACTCCTTCCTTGGAGCCGCCGCTCGCTTCGGTTTCGTTCACGTGAACTTCGTCGCCCCGACGTTCCATTGCTCTCGCTCCCGCAGACTGTTGCCCGACCCGTTGTGGTTCGGAAGAAACTACGTCTGGCGAGCGCCAATGTTCCTGTCGGGGCGGGCGGCTCAGTCGCGCAGAAGCTCGTTGATTCCGGTTTTCTCGCGGGTCCGCGCATCGACCGTCTTCACGATCACGGCGCAGGCGAGCGAGGGGCCGCCGTTCGGATCGGGCAGCGTGCCGGGCACGACCACCGAGTAAGGCGGGATCTCGCCGCGGGTGATCGCGCCGGTCGCGCGGTCGACGATCTTGGTCGACTGGGTGATGAACACGCCCATCGCGACCACGCTGCCTTCGCCGACGACCACGCCCTCGACGATCTCGGAGCGGGCGCCGATGAAGCAGTTGTCGCCGATGATCGTCGGGTTGGCCTGCAGCGGCTCGAGCACGCCGCCGATCCCGGCGCCGGCGGAGATGTGGCAGTTCCTGCCCACTTGCGCGCAGCTACCGACCGAGGCCCAGGTGTCGATCATCGTGCCGTCGCCAACGTGGGCGCCGATGTTGACGAAGCTCGGCATCAGCACGACACCCTTGCCGATATGGCTGCCGCGGCGCACGATCGCGCCGGGCACGACGCGGAAGCCGGCGGCGGCGAAGCGCGCATCGTCCCATCCGGCGAACTTGCTCGGCACCTTGTCGTAGGCGGGGGCGCCGACTGCGCCCTCGATCACCGCATTGTCGCGCAGGCGGAACGAGAGGAGCACGGCCTTCTTGAGCCACTGGTTGACCTTCCAGCCCCCTTGGCCGTCCGGCTCGGCGACGCGCGCCTGGCCGCTGTCGATCAGCTCGATCGCCGCTTCGACCTGCTCGCGGATCTCGGCCGAATGCGGACCGACTTCGGCGCGGTTCTCCCATGCGGCTTCGATGGCGGTTTCGAGTTCGGCTGACATGCGGCGCTCCGGTCGGTTGATAAAGGCGCCCGGCTGCTAGCCCGGCAGGGCCGGGGCGGCAAGAAAGCTAATCTAGCCCCGCCGCTTGCGCGAACTGATAGGCGCGCTCGACAAGCGGCTTCACGCGCTCCGACATCTGCTTGGCATGAGCGGAGGAGGCGGTGCCGTCGATCACGCGCTTCTTGATGCCCTGCATGATGCCGGCGAGGCGGAACAGGTTGTAGGCGAAGTACCAGTCCATCGGCGGCACCGGATAGCCGGTGCGCGCGACATAGCGCTCCACCGCTTCCTCCACCATGGGAATGCCCAGCGCCTCCAGATCGAGCCCGAGAAGCCCCGCGCGTCCATCGGTCGGGTTGTACCAGTTGAGCATGAGATAGGCGAAGTCGGCGATCGGATCGCCGAGCGTCGACAGCTCCCAGTCGAGCACTGCGAGCACGCGGTTCTCGTCGCTCGCGAAGATCATGTTGTCGAGGCGGTAATCGCCGTGAACGACGCTCGATTCGTGCTGCGGCGGGATCGTCTCGGGCAGCCATTCGATCAGCCGGTCCATCTCCGGGATCGTCTCGGTTTCGGAGAGGCGATACTGCTTGGTCCAGCGCGCGATCTGGCGCGCGCAGTAGTCGGTCGGCTTGCCGAAATCGGATAGACCGATGGCGTCCGGATCCTTCAGGTGGAGGTCCGCCATCGTGTCGATCATCGCGTGATAGATCTCGCGGCGCTCGCCGGGCGTATTGTTCGGCAGCGCGCCGTTCCACAAGCTCCGACCGTCAGCGAGGCTCATGACGAAGAACTTCGACCCGATCACCTCGGGGGCCTCGCACAGGCCGTAGGGACGGGGCACGGGAAAGCCGGTCGGGTGGAGCGCGGCCATCACGCGGTATTCACGGTCGACCGCGTGGGCGCTCGGCAGCAGCTTGCCGAACGGCTGGCGCCGGAGGACGTAGGACGCGCGCGGCGTGTCGACGCGGTAGGTCGGGTTCGACTGCCCGCCCTTGAACTTGGCCAACGTCAAGGGCCCCTCGAAACCCTCGACGTTGGCCTTCATCCAGGCGGTCAGCGCCCCCTCGTCGAGCTTGTCGCGATCGGGCACCGCGACGGTGCCGACCATTTCCTTTTCGTAGTCGATCTCGGTCATATGATCAGTCGAACACCACCACGCTGCGCGCGCTGTGGCCGGCGCGCATCTTGTCGAAGCCTTCGTTGATCGCCTCAAGCGGAATGCGCTCGGCGATGATCGTGTCGAGATCGAGCAGGCCGCGCATGTAGAAGTCGACGAGCCGCGGCAGATCGACCGGGAAGTGGTTCATCCCCATGATCGCGCCCTGCAGTTTCTTGCCCGAAAGCAGGTCCATCGCGCCAAGGCCGACCTTGCAGTCGAGCGGCATCATGCCCAGGATCGTCGCGGTGCCGCCGCGGCGCAGGACTTTGACCGCGAGGTCGGCGCTCGCCTGCCGCCCGACCGCCTCGATCGCGTGATCGACGCCGCCGTTCGAAATGCGCACGATCTCCTCCACCGCGTTGTCCGCCAGCGCATCGACGGTGTGGGTCGCGCCGAGCACTTTGGCGAGCTCGCGTTTCTCGGGCAGGGGGTCGACCGCGATCACCCGGCCCGCGCCGGCGATCCGCGCGGCGTTGACCGTGGCGAGCCCTACGCCGCCGCAGCCGATCACCGCCACCGTCTCGCCCGGCACGACCTTGCAGGCATTGAAGATCGCGCCCGCGCCCGTGGTGACGGCGCAGCCGATCACCGCCGCGCGGTCGAGCGGCATGTCCTTGTCGATCGCGACGCAGGCATGCTCGTGGATCAGCATCTGCTCGCTGAACGCCGAGAGGTTGAGCATCTGGTTGACCGTGCCAGAGCCGCCAGCCCGCGTGATGCGCGGCGCGTCGGTCGGCGCGCGGCGCGTGTCGCCGCCGAGGCAGAGCGCCATGCGGCCGGTGACGCAGAACTCGCAGTGCCCGCAGAAGGCGGAGAGGCAGGTGACGACGTGATCGCCCGGCTTCACCGTCCTGACCTCGCTTCCGACCGCGCGCACCACGCCGGCCGCCTCATGCCCGGGAACGCAGGGCAGCGGATGCGGATAGGCACCGTCGATGAAGTGGAGGTCCGAATGGCACAGGCCGCAGGCCTTGGTGTCGATCAGAACCTCGTGCGGGAGCGGCTCGGCCAGTTCGATCTCGCCGATGACGAGGCCGTTGCCGGGCTGTTCGAGAAGTGCTGCCTTGGCCATCAGCGCGTCGCCCCGATATCGCCCGAGCTCATCGTGTCGCTGCCCGGCTGCGGCGCGTGCTTGGCGAACTCCATCCGCGCGATCGATCGGGCATGGACCTCGTCCGGCCCGTCGGCGAGGCGCAGGGTGCGCTGGTGCGCGTAGGCTTTCGCGAGCCCAAAGTCCTCCGACACGCCGCCGCCGCCGTGCGCCTGGATCGCATCGTCGATGATCTGCAGCGCCATGTTCGGCGCCTGGACCTTGATCATCGCGATTTCCTGCTTGGCGGACTTGTTGCCGACCTTGTCCATCATGTCCGCCGCCTTGAGGCAGAGCAGGCGAGTCATGTCGATGTCGATCCGCGCGCGGGCGACCCGTTCCTCCCACACGGAATGCTTGTAGATCGGCTTGCCGAACGCCTCGCGCTCCTGCAGGCGGCGGCACATCTTCGCCAGTGCTTCCTCGGCGACGCCGATCGTGCGCATGCAGTGATGGATGCGGCCCGGGCCGAGGCGGCCCTGCGCGATCTCGAACCCGCGCCCTTCGCCGAGCAGCAGGTTCTCGGCCGGGACGCGCACGTCCTTCAGCGCGATCTCCATATGGCCGTGCGGCGCGTCGTCGTAGCCGAAGACGGGCAGGTGGCGCTCGATCGTGACGCCTTCGGCATCGAGCGGCATGACGATCATCGACTGCTGCTGGTGCCGTTGGGCGCCGACATCGGTCTTGCCCATGACGATCGCGATCTTGCACCGCGGATCGCCCGCGCCGGACGACCACCACTTGCGCCCGTTGATGACGTAGTGATCGCCGTCACGCTCGATGCGGGTCTCGATATTGGTCGCATCCGAACTGGCGACCTGCGGCTCGGTCATCAGGAAGGCGGAGCGGATCTCGCCCTGCATCAGCGGCCCCAACCACTGCTCCTTCTGCTCGCGGGTGCCGTATCGGTGGAACACTTCCATATTCCCGGTGTCCGGAGCGGAGCAGTTGAACACCTCGCTCGCCCATCCGATGCGGCCCATCTCCTCGGCGCAGAGCGCGTATTCGAGATTGGTCAGGCCCGGCCCGTCGAATTCGAATGTGTCGTCGACGTGGCTGAGTTGGCCCTGCGGCGGCATGAAGAGGTTCCAGATGCCCTGCGCCTTGGCCTTGGCCTTCATGTCCTCGACGATCGGGATGACTTTCCAGCGGTCGCCCTGCGCATCCTGTTCGGCGTAGGTGCCGACGTTCGGGCGGACATTGGCTTCGATGAAGTCGCGTACGCGATCGCGCCAGTATTGCTGCCGTTCGGTGGGTTCGAAGTTCATGGTCCGCTCAATCCTCTTTCGTGTCTCTCGATTCCGTTTCACGGCGAAACTGGCAGAGCCGCATGGCCCCGCCAAGCCGCAATCTGTCAGGGCGCCGTGCCGCTCGCGTCGATGTCGCCGCGGGCCGCTGCGTCCAGTGTGGCGAGGCGCGCTTCGTGATCGGCACGGTCGATCGGGAACCGCGCCAGCCACCAGGCGGAGAACGTGCCCAGAAGCGCGATCATGATGCAGTATTGCACGATGACGCTGTCGATGATCGGCGCCGCGACCGCGCCGGGCGTAGCGTCGGTGGGCAGGCCGGAGATCGAGATGATCAGGCCCGCCAGCAGGATGCCGACGCCGGTGGCGCATTTCTGGACGAACCAGTTACCGGAATAGAACGCCGCTTCCGCGCGGCGCCCGGTCCGCTCCTGAAACGCCTCGACGATTTCGGCGACCATCGAGGAGGCCGAGATGAGCACCATGACGCTCAGGCTGTTGCTCGCCAGGACGAAGGCGAAGAGCAGCGCCGTCGAAGCGGTGCTGCCGACCTCGGGCCATAGACCAAGGAGGCGCAGGCCGTAGGGGATGAGCCAGAAGATCATCGCCAGCACGGTGGTGACGGCCGCCACCCTGATCTTGCCGAACCTCCTGTGGAGCGTGCCCAGTGTGAGGAATGCGACCACCACGCTTGCGAGCAGCACGAAGGGATAGATCGCCAGCGCGCTTTCGGTGAACTCCCACACGAAATAGAACAGGTAGTTGGACAGCGCGAAGGTCATGCCCTGGGTAATGTATGCCGCGACGGCCCCCAGGGCGAAGATCAGGAACGCGCGTTCGGAGAACGATTCGATGATCTCGTCGAACGCGGTCTTCAGGCTGAACGGCGGCGGTTTGGTCTCGGGATAGCGCGCTATGAACTTGTGCTGCCCGAGTGCGGAGATCAGCGTCGCCGCGACGATGGTGATCGCCCCGACGAGGCCGTACGTCTCGTATCCCTCCCGATCGAGCAGGCCGTCGCTCAGGAAAACGCTGTAGGTCAGGAACAGCAGCCCCAGCCCCCCGGTCCAGCCGAACAGGTAGCGATAGCGGAACAGCGTCGTGCGCTCGTCGTAATCGCGCGTCAGCTCCGGCACCAGCGCCACCGACGGAACCTCGCAGGCCGAGAGCAGGAGCCGGATCAGCACCGCCATGCCGAGGAGAAGCGTGAAACTCGGCGGCCCATCCACCGGCGGCGACCACAGGACGTACCAGGCGATCCCGAGCGGGATCGCAGCGAGATAGAGCCACGGCAGACGCCTGCCCCAGCGGGTATAGGTCCGGTCCGACAGGTTGCCGAGCAACGGGTCGACGAAGGCATCGACGACCAGCGCGATGACCAGGGCGAGGCTGACCAGCCACGCCTCCATCCCCAGCACGAGATTGTAGAAGGTGAGCAGGAAGACGGAAAAGCCGTTGTCCTTCACCCCGAAGGCGATCGACCCGAATCCATTGGCGAGCTTGATCCGCAGCGGCAGCGGACCCGTGTGGGCAGGCGCCGTCATCGGCGGCCTGTGGACGCGCACGCGAACGGGTGCGTCGCGGGGATATGATACACAGGGCCGCTCGCGGCCGCCGTTCTGCCAGAGATTCGCATGCGGGCCTCTCCTCCCGGAAATTCGCGCGCAGCTTACGGGAACGTAAAGCCCCGTCAACGCGCTCGTGGTGACGCTACGGCATCGCGCAAAAACATGTTCGCGCTTGCGGCGGCGGGCCGAATCACCTTAACCTGCACGTAAACCGGCGGCGTTCGAGCACCGCCGCGATCTTCCCGAGAGGAGCCTGATTCCATGTCTGATCTCGACACGTTCCGCGCGGAAACGCGTGCCTGGCTGGAGGCCAACTGCCCGCGCGAAATGCGCGAGCCCGTCCGCGACGACGAGGACGTCTACTGGGGCGGCCGCAACGCCACCTTCAAGAACGACGCGCAGAAAGCCTGGTTCGAGGCGTGCCGCGACAAGGGCTACACCGTCCCCGCCTGGCCCAAGGAATACGGCGGCGCCGGCCTCTCGCCGGCCGAGGCCAAGGTCCTGCGCGAGGAAATGGCGCGGATCGGCGCGCGTCCGCCGCTCTCCAGCTTCGGCATCTGGATGCTCGGCCCGGCCTTGCTCCACTTCGGCACTGAAGAGCAGAAGAAGAAGTATCTCAACGAGATCGCCGGCGGCGAAATCCGCTGGTGCCAAGGCTATTCGGAGCCGGGATCGGGCAGCGATCTCGTCTCGCTGCAGACGTTCGGCGAGGACAAGGGCGATCACTGGGTCGTCAACGGCCAAAAGATTTGGACCAGCTACGCCGACAAGGCCGACTGGATTTTCTGCCTCGTCCGCACCGACAAGAACGACAAGTACCGCGGCATCACCTTCATGCTGTTCGACATGGAAACGCCCGGGGTCTCGACCAAGCCGATCCTGCTGATCAGCGGCAACAGCCCGTTCTGCGAGACCTTCTTCGACGACGTGAAGGTGCCGAAGGACCAGTTCGTCGGCGAGATCAACCGCGGGTGGGACGTCGCCAAATACCTGCTGGGTCACGAGCGGGAGATGATCTCGGGCGCGGACAGCTCGGAACGCGGTGCGGGGATCGGTGCGATGCTCAAGCGCCAGACCGGCGCGCTCGATCCGGTTCTGCGCGCCGAGCTGGCGATGTTCGACGTCGACGCGCTCGCCTTCTCCGCCATGGGCGAGAAGTTCCTCGACGAGGTCAAGGTCGGCAAGGCACACCCCGCGCAGCCGAACATGATGAAGTACGCCGGCACCGAGCTGAACAAGCGCCGCCACGAACTCATCATGGCCGCAGGCGGCTCCACTGCGCTTGAGTGGGAGAGCGAGGATACCGACGGCGGCAAGCCCGCGCGAAGCTGGCTGCGGACCAAGGCCAATTCGATCGAGGGCGGCACCAGCGAGGTGA
This sequence comes from Pelagerythrobacter sp. Soil_C_18, assembly GCF_057657235.1. NCBI lineage: Bacteria > Pseudomonadati > Pseudomonadota > Alphaproteobacteria > Sphingomonadales > Erythrobacteraceae > Pelagerythrobacter > Pelagerythrobacter sp. Soil_C_18. The sequence goes on along the minus strand of NZ_JBDGIU010000001.1, from coordinate 750,768 downwards.
TGCTCAACGTCATTTCCAAGCGCATCCTGGAACTGCCGGGGGCGTAAAAAGCCCTCTCCCCTTCAGGGGAGAGGGTTGGGAGAGGGGGCATCGCGCCCCCATCGGAATTGTCATTATTGAGGGCCGGGGGAGTTCCCCTCTCCCCGGCCCTCTCCCCTGAAGGGGAGAGGGAGTTCGAATGCCACTCTACCACACCGACGATCAGGCGATGCTTTCCGACACCGTCGGCCAGTTCATGGCCGAGGAAGGCGCGATCGCGAAGCAGCTCCGCCATTGGCGCGACCGCAATTGCAAGGACGGCTTCGGCCATGCACTGTGGAAGCAGTTCGCTGAAATGGGCTTCACCGGGATCCTCGTGGGCGAGGATGACGGCGGGCTCGGCATGGGCCATGTCGAGGCGGGAATCGTGCTCGAGGAGATCGGCCGCAACCTCACGCCGTCGCCTTTCCTGACGAGCGCAGTGCTCGCCGGCACTGCGCTCCAGCATGGCAGCGACGACGTGCGCGGGCGCTGGCTGCCGGGGCTCGTCTCGGGCGAGAGCGTGTTCGCGGTCGCGATCGACGAGGGCGCCAAGCACCGGCCGGAGCGGATCAGGACCCGGGCCGAGAAGTCGGGCAACGGCTTCCGCCTGTCGGGCCGCAAGGACTTCGTCGTCTACGGCGGCAGCGCGGACATGATCGTCGTCGCCGCGCGTACGTCCGGGGCGGAGGACGACGCGGAAGGCATCACGCTGTTCGCCGTGCCGAAGGACGTCGCAGGCATGAGCCACGATGCCGTGCGCCTCGTCGACAGCTCGATGGCGACGCACACCACCTTCGACAATGTCGAACTCGACGGGGACGCCGTGATCGGCGAAGTGGATGGCGGGCGCGAGGTCCTGAACAAGGTGCTGATGGCCGGCCGTGTCGGCGCGGCGGCCGAAGGCGTCGGTGTCGCGCGCGGGGCGATGGACATGACGGTCGATTACCTCAAGCAGCGCAAGCAGTTTGGAAAGCTGATCGGCGAGTTCCAGGCGCTCCAGCACCGCGCCGCGCATCTCTATTCCGAAGTCGAGATCGCCCGCGCCGTCACGATCAAGGCGCAGCAGCTCCTTGATGCCGGAAGCGAGAAGGCGGACCTGATGGCCTCGGTCGCCAAGGCCAAGGTCGGCAAGGCGGCGGGCCTCGCGGTCAAGGAAGGCGTGCAGATGCACGGCGGCATCGGCATGACCGACGAGTACGACATCGGCCTCTACATGAAGCGCGACCGCGCACTCGCCGAGTTCATGGGCGACGTCTACTACCACGCCGGGCGCGTGGCGGAGATGAGCGGCTATTGATATTCTCCCCTCCCGCCTGCGGGAGGGGCTGGGGGTGGGTATGGGCCGACAGGCCCACCCCGCTGCGACTAGGCGCCGCTTGGGCGCCGCCAAGTCTCGCTCCCCTCCCGCAGGCGGGAGGGGCAACTGGAGAAACTGCATGACCCTCAACGACCTCTTCAGCCTCGAAGGCCGGATCGCGCTCGTCACCGGCGGCAGCCGCGGGATCGGGCGGATGATCGTCGAGGGCTTCCTCGCCGCCGGGATCGAGCGGGTCTACATCACCGCGCGCAAGATCGACGAGATCGAGGCGACCTGCCAGGAACTTGGCGAGAAAGTCGTCGGCATCCAGGGCGACATCTCGACGATGGAGGGGATCGAGGCGCTGGTCGAGGAGGTCTCCGCCCGCGAGAGCCGGCTGGACATTCTGGTCAACAACGCCGGCGCCGCATGGGGCGCGGACTATATCGAGTTCCCGGAAAGCGGCTGGGACAAGGTCATGGACCTCAACGTCAAGACGCCGTTCTTCCTGACGCAGAAGCTTCACAAGCTGCTCACGGCGGCAGCGAGCCCGGAGCGGCCCGCCAAGGTGATCAACATCACCTCGGTCGACGGGCAGCGGGTGAACCCGTGGGAGACCTACTCCTACCAGGCGTCCAAGGCGGCCCTGATCCACCTCACGCGCCGCATGGCAGCACGGCTGGTGAAGGACCACATCTACGTCACCAGCCTCGCGCCGGGCGCTTTCCCCTCCAGCATGAACCGCGCCGCGCGCGATCAGGAGGAGAAGTCGGCTGCGGGGATTCCCAGCAAGCGGGTCGGCGACAAGTTCGACATGGGGGGCACCGCCGTCTATCTCGCGAGCCGCGCGGGCGACTACACGATCGGCGAGACGCTGACCGTCGACGGCGGCATCGTCAACGCGCACCTGCCGACGCACTTCGCCGAGCCGGCGTGAAATCGATCCTCCCCGAAAGCGGGGAGGGTTTCAGCTCATCAGTTCCCTGACGAAGCCGATTAGGCCCGTCTGGCGCGCGCGTTTCATGCGTTCGGCCTGGAGGATCGCGCGGACTTTCTCGAAGCAGACCTGCACATCGTCGTTGACCACGACGTAGTCGTAGCCGTCCCAGTGGCTGATCTCGGCGCGGGCGCGTTCCATGCGGCCGTCGATCACGTCCTTGCTGTCGGTGCCGCGGTTCTGAAGCCGGCGGTGCAGTTCATCGAGGCTGGGCGGCAGGATGAACACCCGCGCCACGTCCTGCTCGTCCTTCTGGTAGAGCTGCTGGGTGCCCTGCCAGTCGATGTCGAACAGGAAGTCCTGCCCTTCTTTCAGCCCGGCGCGGATATGCCCCTTGGGCGTGCCGTAGCGGTAGCCGAACACCGGGGCCCACTCGTAGAAATCGTCTTCCTCGATCATCCGGTCGAACTCGGCATCGTCGACGAAGTGGTAGTGCACCCCGTCGATCTCGCCGGGGCGCTTGGGCCGCGTGGTCGCCGAGACCGAGAGGCAGATCTCGTCGTCGGCCTCGAGCAGCATGCGCGAGATCGTGGTCTTGCCCGCGCCCGAGGGCGAGGAGAGGATGAACATCAGTCCGCGGCGGTGAAGAGTGTCCTGGTCGGCCATGCGCGCTCATGCGCCGAGCGACCGCGCGAAATCAAGCCCCGCGGTGGCGGTGCCGCGCGAGGCTATTCCTGCTGTGCCTTCGCCCGCAGCTTCCTGTCGCCCTCGCGCTTTGCCGCGCGGCGCGACTGGCGGCGGTCGAGCAGTGCCTTCGCCAGTATGCCGCCGCCGACCACGATCGCGCCCGGCACCGAGCGTGTCGCCACACGTGCGACGGCGTAGGACGCGAGTGTCTGCACCATGGAGCGATTTTCCACGATCTCCTTGGCGGTCGACTTGCCGTAGCGATTGCGCAGCAGGCCTTTCTCGAGCCCGAGACGGAGAACCCTGCCGCCGCTGCGCAGCAGGATGTCATGGATCAGCAGGTTGGTCGCGGGATTGGGGCTGGGGCCCGCGACTTCGCGGTCCGCGGGCGTCATCTTCCTCGTCGCCCTTGCGACCTTGGAAGACATACCGGTTCCGGTCTTACCTTTGGATTTCGCCATCGTTCGCCCCTCGATCCGCGGCGGGCGCAAGGCCGGCCGGATTACTTCTTGCGGCCGAAATCGACCGTGACGACGTTGGAGCCGTCTTCATCCTCGGAAACGACCGGGCCTTCGCCGTGTTCCGGCGCATCGTTCTCCGCATCGTCGTGCGCCTCGGGCGCCATGTCGGCGACGCTGGCCTGGAACTGCAGCCCGAAATCGACCGCAGGGTCGACGAAGGCGGTGATCGCGGCGAAGGGGATTTCCAGCTTGGACGGAACCTGATTGAAGCTGAGGCCGACGCTGAAGCCGTCTTCCCGCACTTTCAGGTCCCAGAACTTGTTCTGGAGCACGATCGTCATCTCGTCCGGAAACCGCTCGCGCAGGTGGGCGGGGATCGCAACGCCCGGCGCGTGGGTCTTGAAGGTGATGTAGAAGTGGTGGTTTCCAGGCAGGTCGCCGCCTGTCCCCTCGATCTCGCCGAGCACGCGGCCGACCACGGCGCGCAGCGCTTCCTGCACGATCTCGTCGTAGGGGATCAGGCTATCGGGCGTATCGTCGCTCATATGCCCGCTTGGTGAAGCCGCTTCGCGCGCCGGTCAAGCGCCAATGCTTGCGCCGTGCCCAGCCTTGCGTATAGCGCCGCACCTATGCGCACCGGCAGGATCGAGCGAAAGACCGCGGAAACCGCGATCGAAGTCGAGGTCAACCTCGACGGGACCGGCACCTATGCGGTGTCGACAGGGATCGGATTCCTCGACCACATGGTCGAGCAGTTCTCCCGCCACTCGCTGATCGACGTGACGATGAGGGTCGCGGGCGACCTGCACGTTGACCAGCACCACACGACTGAAGACAGCGCGATCGCGCTCGGGCAGGCGCTCGCCGAGGCGCTCGGCGACAAAGGCGGGATCGGCCGCTACGGCCAGGCCTACTCGCCGATGGACGAGACGCTGGCGCGGGTCGCGCTGGATATTTCCGGGCGGCCCTATCTCGTCTGGCGCGCAGGCTTCTCGCAGACGCGGCTCGGCGAATGGGACACCGAGTTGATCGAGCACTGGTTCCATTCGGTCGCCCAGGCGGCCGGGATCACGCTCCATGTCGAGCTGCTCTACGGCAGCAACAACCATCATATCTGCGAAGCGATCTACAAGGGATTCGCTCGCGCCATGCGCCAGGCGGTGGAGATCGATCCGCGCAAGGGCGGCACCGTGCCGAGCACGAAGGGCATGCTCGGTGGCTGAGAGGACCGCGCTGATCGATTACGGCGCCGGCAATCTCCACTCGGTCGAAAACGCGCTCCGCACGGTCGGCGCCTCGGTGGACGTAACCGCCGATCCCGATACGGTGCGCACGGCGGACCGTATCGTCCTCCCCGGCGTCGGCTCGTTCCGCGCCTGTGCGGAAGGATTGCGGGCGATCCCGGGGCTGATCGAGGCGATGGAAGAGCGGGTCGAGGTCGGCGGTGCGCCGTTCCTCGGCGTCTGCGTCGGCATGCAACTGCTCGCCGACCGGGGGCTGGAGCACGGCACGACGCCGGGTCTCGGCTGGATCGCCGGTGACGTGCGCGCGATCGAACGGACCGACCCGGCGGTCAAGGTGCCGCACATGGGCTGGAACGACGTCGCGCTCACCGCCCACGCGGGCCCGGTGCTCGAGGCGGGCGAGGCCTACTTCCTCCACTCCTTCCACTTCGCGGCGGAGAACCCCGCTGATATCGCTGCAATGACCGACCATGGCGGCGGGCTCGTCGCCGCGATCGCACGCGACAACGTGCTGGGCGTGCAGTTCCACCCTGAGAAGAGCCAGGCTTACGGCCTCGCGTTGCTCGATCGCTTTCTGGAGTGGCGCCCATGATCGTTTTTCCCGCTATCGACCTCAAGGGTGGCCAGGTCGTACGCCTTGCCGAAGGCGATATGGCGCGCGCCACGGTCTATGGCGACGATCCCGCGGCGCAGGCCCTGCTGTTTGCGGAGGCCGGGGCAGAGCATCTGCACGTCGTCGACCTCGACGGCTCGTTCGCCGGCAAGGCAGAGAACCGCGAGGCGGTCGAGGCGATCGTCGCGGCTTTCCCCGGCTACGTCCAGCTTGGCGGCGGCATCCGTACGCGAGAAGCGGTGGAGGGCTGGTTCGATCTCGGCGTCGCGCGGATCGTGATGGGCACCGCGGCGCTCAAGAATCCGCAGTTCGTCAAGGACATGGCGCGCGAGTTCGAGGGCGGGATCGTCGTGGCGGTCGATGCGAAGGACGGCATGGTCGCGACCGAAGGCTGGGCCGAAGTGTCCGACGTGCCGGTGGCCGATCTTGCGCGCCGGTTCGAGGATGCAGGCGTCGCCAGCGTGCTGTTCACCGACATCGGGCGCGACGGGCTGCTCAAGGGCTGCAACATCGATGCGACGGTCGACCTTGCGCGCCGGGTCGATATCCCGGTCATCGCCAGCGGCGGGGTGAAGGGACTCGACGACATCCACCTCCTCGCGCTCCACGCGAAGAGCCTTGAAGGAAGTGGGGGGATCGAGGGTGTGATCACCGGCCGCGCGCTTTACGACGGGCGGCTCGATCTGGCGACGGCGATTGCCATGGCGGCGCGGACGTGACCGTCCGCATTCGCGTCATCCCCTGTCTCGACGTGGCCGATGGCCGTGTGGTCAAGGGCGTCAACTTCGTCGATCTCAAGGACGCCGGGGACCCGGTCGAGCAGGCGCAGGCCTACGACGCCGCCGGGGCGGACGAGCTGTGCTTCCTCGACATCTCGGCCAGCCACGAAGGGCGCGGCACGCTGCTCGACATCGTGCGGCGCACGGCGGCGGTGTGCTTCATGCCTTTCACCGTCGGCGGCGGGGTGCGCACCGCCGAGGATGCGCGCGCGCTGCTGCTCGCGGGGGCGGACAAGGTCGCGGTCAACAGCGCGGCCGTGACGCGGCCCGAAGTGGTGGGAGAGATCGCGGCCCGCTTCGGCAGCCAGTGCTGTGTCGCTTCGGTCGACGCACGCCGTGTAGGCGAGGGGAAGTGGGAGGTCTTCACCCACGGCGGGCGCCGGGCGACCGGAATAGACGCGGTCGCGCACGCGGTCCGGCTGGCGGAACTCGGCGCGGGCGAATTGCTCGTCACCTCGATGGATGGCGACGGCACCCAGGCCGGTTACGACCTCGCGCTGACCCGCGCGATTGCCGATGCCGTGCCCGTGCCGGTGGTCGCCAGCGGCGGTGTGGGCACATTGCAGCATCTGGTCGAAGGTGTCACCGAAGGGCGCGCGAGCGCGGTTCTGGCCGCCTCGATCTTCCACTTCGGTACGCACACGATCGCCGAGGCGCACGACGCATTGCGCGCCGCCGGCCTGCCGGCACGCGGTTAATTCGGTCCCTTCTGCAAGTACCAATCCGGGACGGCGATGAAGCTTGGCTTGCGACCGAGACAAATTCGGCGTCAGGCGAACAGGACCATGCGAGCACTCCCGATCCTTCTCCTTTGCATCGCCGCTCCCGCCCAAGCGGCGGGAACGCCGCTGCCCGAGCCATCGAGCCTCGCGCTGTTCGGGCTCGGCCTCGCCGGCCTCGTGATCGGCCGGCGCATGGCGGCAAAGCGCAAGGCGCCCGACAAGGATTGACCGCGCCGCGCGCCGTCCGCATGAGGCGGCGCATGGACACGCTCTCGCGCCTCGAAGACATCATCGCCGAGCGCCGAAAGGCCGATCCGCAGTCGAGCTACGTTGCACAGCTCCATGCCCGCGGCCTGCCGGTGATCGCGCGCAAGGTGGGCGAGGAGGCGGTCGAAGCCGCCGTGGCCGCGCTGGCCGGCGAGCGCGAGGAGCTGGTCGGTGAAGCGGCCGATCTGATTTTCCACCTCATGGTCCTGCTCTCCGCCAAGGACATCCCGCTCGCGGAAGTGCTGACGGAGCTCGACCGGCGCGAGGGCGTTTCGGGACTGGATGAGAAGGCTTCAAGGAGCGAGTGATGCCGATCGACGCGACGCAGCCCTACGACGACGACAACATTTTCGCGAAGATCCTGCGCGGCGAGATCCCCTCGACCAAGATCTACGAGGACGAGTGGGCTTACGCATTCGAGGACATCAATCCGCAGGCCAAGGTCCACACGCTGGTGATCCCCAAGGGCCGCTATGTGAGCTGGGACGATTTCTCCGCGCAGGCGAGTGCGGAAGAGATCGCCGGCTTCGTCCGCGCCGTCGGCAGGATCGCGCGCGAGAAGGGGCTGGTCGAGCCGGGATACCGCCTGCTGGCCAATCTCGGGCAGCATGGCGGGCAGGAAGTGCCGCACCTCCATGTCCATCTGTTCGGCGGCGAGCCGCTCGGGCGGATGATCGCGAAATAGCCACGACTGGCAGTTTCAGTTGCTTGGCGACTCGGCGATCAGCTAAGGCCCCCGCGATCATGACCACGCGTCCTGTCCCCCCCGGCGGCCTGATCGATGGCACGCGCCATCTCTACGCCGTGCGCGTCTATTACGAGGATACGGACCTTTCCGGCGTGACCTATCATGCGAACTATCTGCGCTGGTTCGAGCGGGCCCGGTCCGACCTGCTGCGGCTGCTCGGGATCGACCAGCGCGCCGCGGTCGAGACGGGCGAGGGCGCCTATGCGGTTGCCGATCTGTCGATCCGCTATCTCCGCCCCGCGCGGCTCGACGACGATGTTGTGATCGAAACGCGCTGCACCGAGATGCGCTCGGCAAGCTGCCGGATGCATCAGCGCGCGCTGCGTGGCGACGAACTCCTTACCGAGGCGGAACTGAGAGTCGGCTTCGTCGCGCCCGACGGGCGCCCGCGCCGGCAGCCGCCCGCTTGGCGTGAAGCTTTCAAACCCCTCCTCCCCATCGAAGAAGAAACTCTATGATCCTGACGCAACTCATGGCGGCGACGCCGAACCGGCTCGACCCGGTCCAATTGTTCCTCGATGCCGATATCGTCGTCCAGCTCGTCATGGTCGGGCTGCTCGCAGCGAGCATCTGGACCTGGATGATCATCGTTTCGTTCAGCATGCGGATGGGCGGGATCCGCCGCCGCGCTGCCGCGTTTGAGGCGGACTTCTGGCGGACGGACGATTTCGACGGCTTCATGCAGCAGCACGCCAAGCGGAACATTCCCATCGCGCGGATCGCCGGGGCCGGCATGTCCGAATGGCGCCGCTCGACGAAGGGCGGGGTCAAGGACCGCGAAGGTCTGCGCGAGCGTGTCGCGCTGGCGATGGAAGGCCAGGTCGCGGAGGAGGCGGACGAACTCGCCGCACGCCTCAACTTCCTCGCCACCGTGGGCTCGGTCGCGCCCTTCGTGGGCCTGTTCGGTACCGTCTGGGGCATCATGAACAGCTTCTTCCAGATCGGTGCGCAGGAATCGAGCTCGCTCGCGGTCGTCGCACCGGGCATTTCCGAGGCGCTGTTCGCCACCGCGATCGGCCTGTTCGCCGCCATCCCCGCAGTCATCGCCTATAACCGCTTCAGCCACGCGGTGAACGCGTTCGAGGCGCGGCTGCAGCGCTTCGCCGACCGCTTCCACGCCAGCCTGAGCCGCGAACTGGAGCGGTTGTAATGGCGATGGGTCTCGCCCGTTCCGGCAAGCGCGGACGCGGCAGCCGCCGCACGCCGATGGCGGAGATCAACGTCACTCCGCTGGTCGACGTCATGCTGGTGCTGCTGATCATTTTCATGGTTACCGCGCCGATGCTGACCGCCGGCGTACCCGTCGACCTGCCCGACAGCCGCGCCAACGCGCTGCCGCAGGAGCCCGAGCAGATCACCGTTTCGATCGTCGGCGACGGCACGATCTATCTCGACCAAGCCGCGCTCGCGCCGGGCGAATTGCCGGACAGGCTGGCGAACATCGCACCGGGAGCGGACGGCAATCCGCCGCAAGTGACGCTGCGCGCGGACCGGTCGCTCGACTACGGCCGCGTCATGGCGGTCATGGGCGAATTGAACCGCGCGGGATTCAACCAGATCCAACTGGTCACGCACGGTTCAGTTTCGGCTCCATAGCCGGAGACCTTGATGGCAGACATCGCTCTATCCCGTGAAGAGAGGCTGGGCCTCGGCGTTGCCGTGGTGCTGCACGTCGCCCTGGTGGCGGTGTTGCTGTTCCAGCCGCGGGCGGCGGATCCGCCGGAAATTCCCGAACGGATGACGGTGAGCCTTGCAGAGGATGTGGGCCCGGTCGCCGAAGCGCCCGAACTCGTGGCCGAGAGCCGCGCGGCGATCGCCCCGACGCTGAGCGAAGAGCCCGCGCCCGCGCCGGCGGTAATCGAACCTCCACGCCCGGCCGAAGTCGAACGGCCTGCGCCGCCCGAGCGCCCGCGTCCGCGCGCGACGACCGCCCCGCGCCGCGAGGCGGAGCCGCGCCGCGAGCCGACGCCGCGCCGCACAAGCCAGCCCGAACAGCGACGCACCGAGCGCAGCGGCGGCAGCCGTGTCGGCAGCGACTTTCTCGCCGGATCGGGCTCGAGCACCACGACAGAGGAAACGCGCATTCCCGCAAGCCAGATCGGCGCGAGCGCGAAGGCTTCGATCATCCAGGCGATCATCCGCCAGATCAAGCCGCACTGGTCCGCCCCGCAAGGCGTTGACGCCGACAAGCTGGTGTCCATCCTCTCGTTCCGCCTCAACGAGGACGGGAGCCTTTCGGGCGCGCCGCGCGTAGTGGACCAGTCGGGCATCACGCCGGCCAACCGGCCGCAGGCCGCGCTCCACGCCGAACGCGCCGTCCGCGCGGTCCAACTGGCGGCGCCGTTCGACCTGCCGCCCGAGTATTACAACGCCTGGAAGTCGATCGACGGCGCCAGATTCGACAGGAACCTTTCGCAATGAAACCGATCCTAGCCCTTCTGACTCTCGCCCTCTTTGCCGCGCCTGCCGCAGCGCAGGAGGCGCCGCCGCCTGCTTCGGCGGGCGATCTTGGCGCACCCGTTCCCACCGTGGGCGAAGTCGAGACGATCGAACAGCAGGAAGGCGGCTTGACCTTCACCGTCACCGACGAAAGCGAGTGGCAGGACCTCGGCATCGCGATTCCCGGTTTCGCGACCGATCGCGACACGCCGACGCCGGCCAATTCGTCGGGCACCGCGGCGCTCGGCAAGGAACTGGCCCGCGTGGTCTTCAACGACCTCAAGAACAACGGGCTGTTCAAGCCGGTCGGCCCCGATTCGCTGCCACAGCCGACTTACCCGCAGATCACTGCGCCGAACTGGCCGACCTGGTCGAGCCGCGGCGCCGAGATGCTGGTGCACGGCTATGTCCGTGCGCGAGCCGACAACAAGCTGATCGTCGGCTGCTACCTCTACGACATGGCGCTCAAGAGTGAGCTCGTGCGCGAAGGGTGGGTGGTCGAGCCAGCCGAGTGGCGCCGGGCGGCGCACAAGTGCTCCGATCTCGTCTATTCGCGTCTGTCCGGCGAGGATCCCTTCTTCGACAGCCGCATCGCCTACATCGCGGAGACCGGCCCCAAGGATAACCGGGTCAAGCGGCTCGCGATCATGGATTCGGACGGTGCGAACCACCGGTTCATCACCACCGGGCGCTCCACCGCGCTGACGCCGCGCTTCTCGCCCGACTACAGCAAGCTGCTCTACCTCTCTTACGTGGACGGCAATCCCCGGATCTACGTCTACGACATCGGCACCGGCCGGCAGACGCTCGTGACCGAAAGCGGGAACCCGACCATCGCGCCGCGCTGGAGCCCCGATGGCCGCTATATCCTCTATTCGATGGCGGTCGCCGGCAACACCGACATCTACCGCGTTCCGGCCGGGGGCGGGCAGAGCGTGCGGCTGACCGATGCGCCGGGCATCGACATCGGCGGATCCTATTCGCCGGACGGCAGCCAGATCGTGTTCGAAAGCGACCGGTCCGGCGGGCAGCAGATCTACGTCATGAACGCGGACGGTTCGAACCAGCGCCGGATCTCGTTCTTCGGCGGGCGGGCGGCGACGCCCGAATGGAGCCCGCGCGGCGACCAGATCGCCTTCACCCGCATCGCCGGCGACTTCAACATCGCGGTGATGAGCCCGAGCGGCCGTAACATGCGCACGCTGACCGACGGCTGGCAGGACGAGGCGCCGACCTGGAGCCCGAACGGCCGGATCATTCAGTTCTTCCGTACGGAACGCGGATCGGGCAAGGCCTCGCTCTGGCAGGTCGATCTCACCGGTCGGAACCTGCGGCGTCTGCCGACGCCGGTGGATGCGTCGGACCCCGCCTGGGGACCGATTCTGCCTTGAATGCATTTGTGATTTGTCGCTTGGGTCGCACCCTTCGTCTTGGCTTTTGAGGAAACGTCCATGAAACTACGCTTTGCAACCGTCGCTCTTCTCGCAGGAACCGTGGCTCTGGCTGCGTGCAAGAAGGAGCCGCCGGAATCGCTTCCGCCCGAGCCGGCCCCGACGACCTCCGCCCCGACGCCGACCGGCCCGACCGGGCCCGTCCTGGGCACGCAGGAGCATTTCGAGAATGCGGTGAACGGTCAGAACGTGATCTACTTCGATACCGACCGCTACAACGTCGACAGTGCGGACATGGCCGCGCTGCAGACGCAGGCGCAGTACCTGGCGCAGTATCCGAACATCACGATCACGGTCGAAGGCCATGCCGACGAACGCGGTACGCGCGAATACAACCTCGCGCTGGGTGAGCGGCGCGCCAACGCGGCGAAAAACTACCTCGTCAGCCTGGGCGTGGCGACCAATCGCATCCGCACGGTCAGCTACGGCAAGGAACGCCCGGTCGCGCTCGGCTCGAACGAAGCGGCGTGGGCGCAGAACCGCCGTGCGGTGAGCGTAGTCGTCAACTGATGAAACGTGGCGCGCCCCCGTATCGCCGGGGGCGCGCCGATTTCGATCACTCGATCGCGGTACCGATGGTGAGCGGCGCGATCTGCGCCGTGGGCGTGAGGCCATCGATCATGCCGCCCTGTCCCGCGACGAGCGCGAACAACGCCAGCGTCAGCGTGCACACCGTCGCGGAAAATGTAAGCTGTCTGCTCATCTCATGTTCTTTCGGCAATTCCGTCGCACGGTCCATACAGCACAAACATGAACGCTATGTTGCAGTGCAACATTTCTGACCGAACCTTTGTCGCGCGCCTTTCCAGCGCGGGCAACGATCCCTAGACTAGGGCCGATGTCAGCCGGACCAACGACTTTACGAGGCTTCGCGTGAGCCGCGCCCGCCGATCGCTTGACTGGGGCTTTCCCCGCTGGCGCAGCTACGGCACGTCGCGTGAAGCGGTGACCGTGCGCCTGTGCGACCGGCACGGGTGCGAGGAAGCCGGCGACTGCCCGGCGCCCAAGGCCCCCAACAGCCCCGACCGCTGGTATTTCTGCCAGCGCCACGCGGCCGAATACAATTCGAAGTGGGACTATTTCGAAGGCCTCGACAAGGCCGAGAAGGAAGCGCGCGCCAAGGCCGAGCGGGCGGAAAGCGCCGGCTATGCCGAGGCACAGCACTACGGTTGGACCGGCAGCGGCGACGGGTCACGCTCCGCCGACGAGATGCGCGCGCTCGACCTGCTCGGGCTGGAAAGCGATGCCGATTTCCCGGCGGTGAAGAAGGCCTACCGCAACCGCGCGAAGGAAGTGCATCCCGACGTCAAACCGGGCGACGCCGAGGCTGCAAGGCAGTTCCAGGCGCTGCAGGTAGCCTACGAGGTCCTCCGCCAGGCGGAAGAGCGGCGCGAGTGGAAGGGGTAGGGCGGTATACGCCTCTCCGTCATCCCGGCGACCGCTGGGATGATGGCTTAACTGCTCCGCCCTACGCCGCCGGAACCGTTAACCACCGCGCCAGCGCATCGGCCAGCCGATCCCCCAAGTCGGGACCCTGCTCAGGATAGAGGTAGGGCTCGATCAGTTCTGCCTCCATCACCGCGAGTTCGCCGCCGGGCAGCCGGACCATGTCGATCCGCGCATAGAGCAGGTCGGCGAAGGGCAGAGCGGCCATCACCGCTTCGGCGGTGGCGAGATCGGCGGGTGCCGGATCGTAGCCCGCCTCGTGCCCCCCGAAGATCGACTGGATGCGATACTCGCCCGTCGCGGCGCGCTTGTTGACTCCGTGCGAGAAGTGGCCGTCGACGAAGACGAAGGTGAACTCGCCCTCCTCGAGGATCGCGGGCAGGAAGGGCTGGATCATCGCCGCGCGGCCCATGCGCCAGCCTGCTTCGGGCAGCGTCCCACGTGTGAAGCTGTGCTGGCCTTCGCCGCCTGCGCCGACGCGGCGCTTCACCACCACGCGGTCGGCGCCGAAGTGCGCCATCGCCGCCTCGACCTCAGCCCGTCCGACGTCATCGTGCCACAGCGTCGGCACTGTCGCGGCGCTGCGGCCGGCGAGTTCCGCGAGATAGCTCTTGTCGATGTTCCAGCGCACCACGTCGGGCGGATTGCAGACCCGGATTCCGCGCGCGGTCAGCGCATCGAGCCGCGCGACGAATTCGGCCGCGCGGTCCTGGTAGTCCCAGGCGGTGCCGAGCAGCACGCAGCCGAGATCGGCGAACTGCTCCAGCGGCGCACGCCAGTCGATCTCGACCAGCTCCAGCCCGCGCGCGGCCAGCGCCGGGCGCAGTGCGGCGACTTCGAGATCGTGCTCGAAGGCGTCGCCGCGCCGCGGTCCGGCGTCCGGCAGCGTGCCGGCACAGGCGAGAAACCCGACCTTCATCCGCGCGTCAGACCTGTTCGAGCGCCTGCTCGAAATCGGAGATCAGATCGTCCGGATCTTCGATGCCGACCGAGATGCGCACCAGATTGTCGGTAATGCCAAGCGTCGCCCTGCGCGGCCCGGGCACGGAAAGGTGCGTCATCGAGGCGGGATGGCTCGCCAGCGTCTCCGTGCCGCCGAGGCTGACGGCGAGCTTGGCGACCTTGAGCGCGTCGAGGAAGCGGAAGCACTCGGCCTCGCCCCCTTTGATGAAGACCGAGAAAGTCGATCCCGCGCCGGTGCAGTGCCGATCGTAGATGTCCTTCTGCCGCGCATCCTCGATGAAGCCGAGATAGCCGAGCCGCTCGACCTTGGAATGGCCGCGCAGGTATTCGCAGACCTTGGCCGCGTTCTCGCCCGCACGCTGCATGCGAAGTTCGACCGTCTCCAGCGAGCGCAGCAGCATCCACGCGGTGTTCGGGTCGGCAATGCCGCCCATTGTGTTGCGGAGCGCGCGGACCGGATCCATCCACTTCTTGGCGCCGGCAACGCTGCCCGCGACGAGGTCCGAGTGACCGCCGACGTACTTGGTCAGCGAATAAGCGACGATGTCCGCCCCATTGTCGAGCGGGCGCTGCCACAGCGGGCCGAGGAAGGTGTTGTCGATCGCGATCGGCGTCACGTCCTTGTCGAGCGCCGCGTCGCGCGCGTCGCGCACCGCCTCCACATCGACCAGCGCATTGGTCGGATTGCCCGGGCTTTCGAGATAGATCATCGCGACCTTGCCGCCCTGCTCGTCGGCCTGCGCCTTGGCCTTGGCGATCACCGCGTCGAGCTCCTCGCGTGTCGCACCGGCGGGGAAGTCGACGTAAGTCACTCCGAACTTGGCCAGCACCTTGGCGACGAAGCCCTCGCTCGCGGCGTATAGCGGGCCCGAATGGACGATTACGTCGCCCGCCGAGACATAGGCGAGCATCAGGATGCAGATCGCGGTCATCCCGCTGGAGAACGACAGCGCGTCCTCCGCCCCGTCCCAGATGCTCAGCCGGTCCTCGAGGATCTCCTGGTTGGGTCCGTTGAAGCGCGAATAGACGAGGCCTTCCGCGCCGCCGGGGCGCAGACCGGTGATGCCTTCGAAGTGGCGCTTGCCGGCCGCCGCGTTCTCGAACGCGAAAGTGCTGGTGAGGAAGATCGGCGGCTTCAGCGAGCCTTCGGAGAGCGAGGGTTCGTAGCCGTGGCCCATCATCAGCGTGCTCGGCTTGAGCCGGCGCCCGTCGATCTTGGTCACTTCGGGCTTGGGATTGCGGCGCGGGGTCGGCTTGTCGGTGGAATCGATAGCGTCCGGCATGGAGGCGCTCCTTCCTTTGCATCACGCTCCCAGGAAGGCAGGAGCTCGGATGGCTGGCCGGCGGCGCCCGTTCCTAACCTCCGCAGGAACGCATCTCCGCCCGGTGCCGCGATGCCTTGCAATTATCGCCGTGCCGGCGGGTTTTCAACTCGTCCGAGCGTTCCTCCTCAGCCCGGCTCCACCGTGAACGAATCGATATGCCAGCGCAGTTGCTCCGCGGTCGCGCCGGGGACGTCGTTGACCCTGCGCAGCACGGTGGTGCCGGTCAGCTTGCCGCCCTTGCTGCCCGTGATCGTGGTCGGAACCTGGTAGTAGAGCGAGCCGGCGGCACCCTCCATTTGCCCCATGGGCACGGCAACGGTGATCTCGCCTAGGCCCTCGAACATCGCGGTGAAGTCGGCATGGCCGATCCTGTCCCGCGCCGCCTCTCCCAGCATGGCGTAGGCCTGGTCGAAATCCTCGAACTCGATCGCCCGCGCGAAGGCGAGCAGAACCTTCCGCGCGCCAGGCTCGCCCTTCTCGGCCTCCGGCACCAGCGGGGCCGCACCGACATCCGGCAGAACGGTCCCGGTTTCGCTCTCGCCGGGCGCATCGGTCGTCGGGGACGGAATGGGCGATTCCGGCGCTATGACCTCGCCCGCGGAGGTTTCGTTATCGCCGTTCGTCTGCCCGCATCCCGCAAGAGCGAGCACGATACCGGCAACGAGCATGACGGAATTGGGTTGCATGTGTCTCCCCAGAGGCTGCGTCTTCGACCAGCCGGAGGGTACACCAGGAGCCGCGCTACCGAAATGCCTGTCGCCACCCCGAACCGGCAGTTCAGGTGCCGCTAAACCACTTTGTGGCACGTCTCGGGGATGATCCGTGCTGCAATCGCCACCGCCCTTTTCGCCGCCGTTCCGCTGGCCGCGCTCTCCATTCCCGAACCCTCCGCCGCGCGATCGGCCCAGGAGCGTGCCTCGGAATGGCAGATCGGGCCGATCCTGCGCGGCCGGAGCCATTCGCCCGGCATGCCGCGCTACGCGACGTATGAGGGCGGCGAGACCTTCTTCGATATCCCCTGGCCGACGCCCCGCGAGGGGCACGTGCACTACGTGACGGTGCCGACCGGCTCGCTCGCCGGCGCGCGCCGAATCGTGCTGCGCTACCGCATCGAAGGCGAACGAGGAGTGCGTATCGTGCCGGAGGAGAGCCCGCAGAAGAAAGCGACACTGTCGCTCTATTTCCAGCGCGGCGGCGACAACTGGACGGCGAAGGGACGCTACGCGACCTATCGCTGGTATGCGCCGGCCGCGACCATGGGACCGCTCACGCCCGGCACGCACGAGGTCAGCGTGCCGCTCGATGCGAACTGGACCGCTGTGCAGGGCGCCAATCGGAACAGCGCGCCCGAAGCCTTCGCGCGGGCGCTGGAAGACGCCTCGCGCGTCGGGTTCGTCCTCGGGTCCAGCGGAGGGCGCGGCCACGGCGTATTCGCCACCGGGCCCGCGCGCTTCACGATTCTCGATTTCTGGGTTGAGTAGCGGCGAGGCGCCGGTTTATCTGGGCGCCAGCACCATCAGCATCTGGCGGCCTTCGAGACGCGGGTAGGCCTCGACCTTCGCGATCTCTTCGACGTCGTCCTGCACACGCCGCAGCAAGTCCATGCCGAGCTGCTGGTGCGCCATTTCGCGCCCGCGGAAGCGCAGGGTGACCTTCACCTTGTCGCCGTGCTCGATGAACTTGTTCACGTTGCGCATCTTCACGTCATAGTCGTGATCGTCGATGTTCGGACGCATCTTTATCTCTTTGATTTCCTGCGTCTTTTGCGTCTTGCGCGCGGCGTTTGCCTTCTTCTGCGCCTCGTAGCGGTACTTGCCGACGTCGAGGAACTTGCAGACCGGCGGATCGGCGTTGGGGGAAACCTCGACCAGGTTCAGGCCGACTTCGGCCGCCTGTTCGATCGCTTCGCGGGTGTACATCACGCCGAGGTTTTCGCCATTCTCATCGATGACGCGAACCTTGTCGGACTGGATCATGTTATCAAAGCGCGGGCCGCTCTTTACGGGCGGTTGCAATGTGCGCCGGGGGGGACGGGCTATGGGGCGGTCTCCTGTTTGCCGTTGTCAGTGGCGCCCCATGTAGGCGGAATCGCAGGGATTCGCTAGAGGCCCTGCGCGAGCGCCTCTCGTCTGCGTTCCGGTGTTTCCATTATGCCGCGGCACGCCACAGCGGGAACTGTGCGAGCTTCCCGGCCAGAGGCAGCACGGCGTCGATCCGCGCGGCGGGCTGCATCGCCTCCCGGATCACCGGGTCGGCCGCGTTCATCCCGCCGGTCAGTGCGCCGAAGGCCGGTAGGATCATGCGTCCGCCGCTTCCTTCGCCGCTCGCCACCACCGCGCAGGGGCGCCGGATGTGGCGCTCGCGCACGGTGACCTGGAGCCGCGGGTGATAGTGGCCCGACAGCTCGGGCCGCGTCTCTCCCGCACGAGCCTGGTGGCGCAGGACGATCCCGGCCAGCTCGAGTTCCTTGGCGATCGTCCCGCCGCTGCGCGCTTCCATCGCCGGATCATGGTTGCCGGTGATCCACACCCAGTCGGTCGCCCGCGTGAGCGCGGCGAGCATGCCCGCCGCATGATCCTCCAGCCGCGTGCTGCCGTGGCTGTCGTGGAAGTTGTCGCCCAGCGTGTAGACGCGCCGCGCCCCGGTCTCGCGGATTGCCAGCGCGACCCGCTCCAGCGTCTCGCGGCTGTCGTAGGGCGGCAGCATCTGCCCGTGGCGCGCGTAGAAGCTCGCCTTCTCGAGATGCAGGTCCGCGACCAGCAGCGCACGCTCGCGCGGCCAATAGAGCGCGCGGCCTTGCGTGAGGACGAACTCCTCGCCAGCGAACGAAAGGGGAACCATGGACCGCTCTTGCCGTAGGGGATCGGGGTTGGCAAGGGATTCGCACCATGACCGACTGGCAACCCCACACCGCCCGCGCGAAAAACTGGTTCGAGGACCTGCGCGACCGCATCTGCGGCGAGTTCGAAGCGATCGAGCGCGAGGCGGGCTCCGACGCGGCGTTCGAGTACATCCCGTGGCAGCGGGAGGAAGAGGGCAACGCGGAGCCCGGTGGCGGCGTCCGCGGAGTGATGAAGGGCAAGGTGTTCGAGAAGGTCGGGGTCAACGTCTCGACCGTCCACGGCCGCTTCGCGCCCGAGTTCGCCCGCACGATCCACGGCGCGGAGGAAAACCCGGAGTTCACCGCAACCGGCATCAGCCTCGTCGCCCACATGGCGAACCCGCACGTGCCGGCGGTGCACATGAACACGCGCTTCCTGACGACCGCAAAGGCCTGGTTCGGCGGCGGCGCGGACCTCAACCCGCCGATCCCCTACGACGACGACACCGAAGCATTCCACGCCGCCTTCCGCGCGGTCTGCGCGCGTCACAATCCGACCTACTACGAACGCTTCAAGAAGTGGGCCGACGACTATTTCTTCATTCCCCACCGCGGCGTCCACCGCGGGGTGGGCGGCATCTTCTACGATCACCTCGAATGCGCCGACGAAGCCGCGTGGGAGCGCAACTTTATCTTCACGCAGGACGTGGGCAGTGCCTTCCTCGAGGTGTTTCCGGCCATCGTCCGCCGCCGGATGGGTGCGGAGTTCACACCCGAGGACAAGCGTCGCCAGCTCGAATGGCGCGGCCGCTATGCCGAGTTCAACCTCGTCTACGACCGCGGCACGCTGTTCGGCCTCAAGACCGGGGGCAACATCGACGCCATTCTGATGAGCCTGCCGCCCGAAGCGGTGTGGAGCTGAACTTCAGTCCGGCGCTTGGCACCACCCGCCTGCGCCGATATGCGAACCTGATAACCGCAATCCGGGAGAGACCCATGCGCCCCATCGCCGCCGCGCTTTCGCTGCTTCTTGCCACCACTGCCTGCACGACGATGGAGGCGCAGCCGCCGGCCGCCCCGGCCGAGCGCATGGTCGCGCCGATCCTGACCACGCCCGACGCGGTGGACAGCGCGACCTTCGCGCAGCCGCAGGTCGCACGGGTGACCCATGTGGCGCTCGATCTCGCGCTCGATTTCGAACGTGACAGCGTCGGCGGCACGGCCACGCTCGACATCCTCGCGCGGCCCGATGCCTCGCAGATCGTGCTCGACAGCGACGGGCTGCAGGTCAGCCGCGTCACCGACGCGCGCGGCAATGAGCTGGACTTCGAAGTCGGCGAGCGCGTGGAAGGCAAGGGCGCGCCGCTGACGATCACGATCGGGAACGCGCGCCGGGTCACGATCGCCTACACCGCGAACCCGCAGGCGAGCGCGCTCCAGTGGCTCGATCCCGAGCAGACCGCGGGCGGCGAGCATCCGTTCCTGTTCAGCCAGGGCCAGGCAATTCACAACCGGAGCTGGATTCCGACGCAGGACAGCCCGGGTATCCGCCAGACCTGGGAAGCGCGGATCACTGCGCCGAAGCCGCTCGACGTGGTCATGTCGGGCATTCTCCAGGGCGAGCCGCAAGACCTCGGTAACGGCCGCCGCGCGTTCCGCTTCCTGATGGACAAGCCAGTCGCGCCTTACCTGATCGCCATTGCCGCAGGCGACATCGACTTCCGCGCGATCGGCCCGCGTACCGGCGTCTGGGCCGAGCCGGAAGTGCTCGACCGCGCGCATTGGGAAGTCGCCGACACCGAGGATATGGTGGAGGAAGCCGAGGCGCTCTACGGCCCCTACCGCTGGGGCCGCTACGATATGATCGTCCTGCCGCCGGCCTTCCCCTTCGGCGGGATGGAAAATCCGGTCATGACTTTCCTTACGCCGACCTTCATCGCCGGGGACCGCAGCCTGACGGGCCTCGTCGCACACGAGCTGGCCCATTCGTGGTCGGGCAATCTCGTCACCAACGCGGTCTGGGCCGACAGCTGGCTCAACGAAGGGGTGACCTCCTATTTCGAGAACCGCATCATCGAGGAGATCTACGGCGAGAAGCGCGCCGAGCAGGAAGCCGCGCTGAGCTTCGCCGCGATCGAGGAGACGCTGGCCGAAGTCGGCGCCGATGCCCCGGGCACGGCGCTGCACCAGCCCGACGGCACCGACAGCGCGGGCAGCGCGATCGTCTACGACAAGGGCGCGGCCTTCCTGCGCACGCTCGAGCGCGAGGTCGGGCGCGAGCGCTTCGATGCCTGGCTGCGCCAGTGGTTCGACAACCACGCCTTCGAGCCGGCGACCTCGGCGATGATCCACGAGGACATGCGCAAGAATCTCGCCGGCAGTGAGCCTGAGGCCGAGCGGTTGCGGCTGCGCGAATGGATTTACGAGCCGGGTCTGCCCGCCAATGTCGCGCGGCCCGATCCGGCGGCGTTCGCGACGGTCGACGCGGCCGCGGCCGCCTATGGCGCGAACCGCGCGATTCCGACGGCGGGCGTGTGGCGCGGATGGAGCTCGGCCGAGCGGCAGCGCTTCCTGCAGAAGCTGCCGCAGCAACTTTCAGCGGAAGAGCTCGCGCAGCTCGACCGGCAGCTCGGGCTCTCGGGCACGGGCAACAACGAGGAGCTGTTCCTGTGGCTCGAACTGGCGCTTGCCAACCGTTACGAGCCCGCGGTGCCCAAGGCCGAGGCGTTTCTCGCCGAAGTCGGCCGCGCCAAGTTCGTCCGCCCCCTCTTCGCCACGCTGATGGAGGAAGGCGAATGGGGCCAGCCGATCGCCCAGCGCATCTACGCCAAGACCCGCCCCAGCTATCACGCCGTGACCCGCGGGAGCGTGGACAAGGTGGTCGGCTGGAAGGAGTGACGGCCAAATTCGGTGCCGTCACCCATTTCCCGTCACTCAGCGTGCGCTGGAATGATGGCGGAGGATGATGGCGGAGGATTACGGGAGAGGGTGGCGGGGCATCAGGACCGCACCCCTCGTCAGGCGATCCACAGCCTCAGGATCCAAGCCACCACGCCGAGCATCGCCACGCTGGCGATCCAGATCGCGGCGAGCCAGGCGAGTCGCTGCCACAGCGGCCGCCGATCGGCGCTGCGACCGATCTCGTCCATCAGTGGTAACCTTCGTGGCCGACCTTGCCGCGGAAGACCCAGTAGGCCCAGCCGGTGTAGGCGATGATCAGTGGCATTGTGATGCCGACCCCGATCAGCATGAAAATCTGGCTGCTCTCGGGCGCGGCCGCGTCCCAGATCGTCACCTGATTGGGCACAATATAGGGGAACATCGATACGCCGAGCCCCGCCATGCCGAGGAAGAACAACGCCAGCGAGAGCCAGAACGGCGCGGCTTCCCAGCCTTTCGCCAGGCCGCGGAACAGCAGGAAGGCGATGATCGCGGTCAGCAGCGGGACGTTGGCGGCGAACAGCACGCTCGGCATCGAAAACCAGCGGTCGAAATACTGCCCCTCGAGGAATACGGTATAGACACTGACCGCCGCCAGCAGCGCCAGCGTGGCGATTGCGGCGCGGACGGCCATCCGCCGGGCATGGTCCTGCGCCGGCCCCTCGAGCTTCCAGATCAGCCAGGTGCTGCCGAGCAGCGCATAGCCGGCGACCGTGCCGAGGCCGGTCAGCAACGTATAGGGCGTCAGCCAATCCCACCAGCTTCCGGCATAGGCGCGGCCCGCCACATCGACCCCCTGCAGCAGCGCGCCGAGCACCATGCCCTGGCTCAGCGCGGCGACGAACGAGCCGACCGTGAAGGCGAGATCCCACAGCGGGCGATGCGCGGGATCGCGCCAGCGGAACTCGAACGCCACGCCGCGGAACACGAGGCCCAGAAGCATCGCGATGATCAGCGGGTAGGTCGCAGGAAGGACGATCGCGTAAGCGAGGGGAAAGGCCGCCATCAACCCGCCGCCGCCGAGCACCAGCCAGGTCTCGTTCCCGTCCCACACCGGCGCGATCGAGTTCATCGCGCTGTCGCGCTCCTCGCCGACGCTGAAGCTCGGGAAGAGGATGCCGATGCCGAGATCGAATCCATCCATCACGACGTAGGCGAACACCGCGAAGGCGATGATGAAGGCCCAGATGAGCGAGAGATCGATCATGCCTCGTCCTGTCCGTCCGGAATGGTCTCACGCCGCCCCGGATTCTGCGTCGGCCCCGGGGTGATGCCGGAAGTGCGGATCGGCCCTTTCTCCCCGTGTTTGACCCCGCGTTCGCCAGGCATCGGCGACTTGCTCATCAGCCTGAGGATATACCAGGTGCCAGCCCCGAACACCGCGAAGTAGACGACGATGAACGCGACGAGCGAGGTCGCCACGGCCGGCGCGTCGAGCGGGCTGGCGCTGTCGGCGGTGCGCAGCAGACCGTAGATCGTCCACGGCTGGCGCCCGACCTCGGTGGTGATCCATCCGGCGAGCACCGCGGCGAAGCCCGACGGGCCCATGACCAACGCCGCGCGGTGAAGCCAGCGCCAGTCGTAGAGCTTGCGGCGCGCCCGCGCGAGCAGGCTCCACATACCGATCCCGAGCATCGCCAGCCCGATCCCGACCATTACCCGGAACGACCAGAACACGACGCCGACCGGCGGCCGGTCCTCCTCGGGGATCGTGTCGAGCCCGGCGAGGGGGGCGTTCAGGTCATGCTTGAGGATCAGCGAGGAGGCCTTGGGAATCTCGACCGCGTAGTGGACAGTCTCCTCCTCGCTGTCGGGGATGCCGAACAGGATCAGCGGCGCGCCATCGGGGTGGCTTTCGAAATGCCCCTCCATCGCCATGACCTTGGCCGGCTGATGCTCGAGCGTGTTGAGCCCATGCAGATCGCCTGCGAGGATCTGGATCGGCGCAACGATCGCGGCCATCCACATCGCCATCGAGAACATCGTCCGCGCGTGGGGATTGGTGCGGTCCTTGAGCAGATGCCAGGCGCCGACCCCGCCCACGACGAAGGCCGTGGTCAGGTAGGCCGCGATCACCGTGTGTACGAGGCGGTAGGGGAAGCTCGGGTTGAAGACGATGTCCCACCAGCTCTCGCCCGGCAGGAACTGGCCGTTGGCCCCCATCACGAACCCGGTCGGCGTCTGCATCCACGAGTTGACGCTGAGGATCCAGAAGGCCGAGACGAAGGTGCCGAGCGCGACCATGCAGGTCGCCGCGAAGTGCAGCTTGCGCCCGACCTTCTCCATCCCGAACAGCATGACGCCGAGGAACCCCGCCTCGAGGAAGAAGGCGGTCAGCACTTCGTAGGCCATCAGCGGCCCGATCACCGGCCCGGCGCGGTCCGAGAAGACCGCCCAGTTCGTCCCGAACTGGTAGGACAGCACGATGCCGGAGACGACGCCCATTGCGAAAGTGACGGCGAAGATCTTCAGCCAGTACTTGAACAGGTCGTGGTAGCGCTGCTCGCCCGTCTTGAGCCACAGCCCCTCCAGCACCGCGAGATAGCTCGCGAGCCCGATTGAGAAAGCCGGAAAAAAGAAGTGGAAGCTCACCGTAAAGGCGAACTGGATCCGCGCGAGGAGGATGGCGTCGAGGTCCTGCAACATCGCGGCTGAGAGCCTAGCCGAGATCTACCGCGCCGTATATCGCCATTCGGGGAAACAGCAGTTGCGCGCGGTGCAAGTTTCCCAAACTTCGCGAAAACACTTGCGGCGACACGCGTAATCCTCACATCGTCGCTGCGATGCTGCGCCAGTACGAACTTGTGGAACGGGTCAAGGAGTACGACCCCGACGCCGACGAGGCGTTGCTCAACCGCGCCTATGTCTACACCGTGCAGAAGCACGGCACACAGAAGCGGGCCAGCGGCGATCCCTATTTCAGCCATCCGGTCGAGGTCGCCGGGTTGATGACCGATCTCCAGCTCGATCAGGAGACGATCGTCACCGCTTTGCTCCACGACACGGTGGAGGATACGCTGGCGACGATCGAGGACGTCGAGGAACATTTCGGCCCCGATGTCGCGCGGCTGGTCGACGGCGTCACCAAGCTATCCAAGATCGAGGCGATGCCCGAGAACGAGCGCGCGGCCGAGAACCTGCGCAAGTTCCTGCTGGCGATGAGCGAGGACATCCGCGTGCTGCTGGTCAAGCTCGGCGACCGGCTGCACAACATGCGCACGCTCCATTTTATCAAAAGTCCGGAGAAGCGCCGCCGAATCGCGCGCGAGACGATGGATATCTACGCTCCGCTGGCGGAGCGGGTGGGCATGTACGAATACATGCGCGAAATGCAGCTCCTTGCCTTCGAGCAGCTCGAGCCCGAAGCCTACCGGACGATCACCGGTCGGCTGGAGGAGATCCGCAAGCAGGGCGGCGGGCAGGTCGATGCGATCGCGCTGGCGATCAAGCAGGCGCTTGCCGAAGCCGGGCTCAAGGTCGAAGTCTCGGGCCGGGAGAAGCATCCCTATTCGATCTGGCGCAAGATGGCCGAGCGCCACATGCCGTTCGAGCAGGTGAGCGACATCATGGCCTTCCGCGTGATCTGCGAGAGCGAGGCGGACTGCTACGCCGCGATCGGCGTGCTCCACACGACCTGGCAGTTCATTCCCGGCCGGTTCAAGGACTACATCTCGACGCCCAAGACCAACGGCTACCGCTCGATCCACACCTCGCTGATCTACGAGAACTCGATGCGCGTGGAAGTGCAGATCCGCACGCGCGAGATGCACCGCACCAACGAGTTCGGCCTCGCCGCGCACTGGGCCTACAAGCAGGCGGACCGGCCCGACGGGCAAGTCGGCTGGCTGCGCGACCTGATCGAGATCGTCGACGCCAGCCACGACGCCGAGGAACTGCTCGAGCATACGCGCATGGCGATCTATCAGGATCGCATCTTCGCGTTCACGCCCAAGGGTTCGCTGTTCCAGCTTCCGATCGGCGCGACCCCGGTCGACTTCGCCTTCGCGGTCCACACGGATCTCGGCGCGCAGACAGTCGGCGCCAAGATCAACGGCCGGCACGTGCCGCTGCGCACGCAACTCGAGAACGGCGACGTGGTCGAGATCATCAAGAGCAAGAATGCCGAGCCGCAACTCTCGTGGCTCGGCTTCGTCGTCACCGGCAAGGCGCGCGCAGCGGTCCGCCGCGCCGTGCGCCTCAAGGAACGGGCCGAAGTGGCCGAGATCGGCCGCAAGCTGTTCGACGAGATCGCGGCGCGCGTTCCGGCCAAGATCGGCAAGAAGGCGATCCGCGATGCCGTCGCCCGGCTGGAGCTGGAGGACGAGGAAGACCTGATGTACGCGATCGGCGCGGCCAAGGTCGACGATCGTGAGGTAATGGAGGCGCTCGTGCCCGGCTCCACCGCCCAGATCGCGGATGCCGAGTGGCCGGCGAGGGAGCGGGTCATCTCCATCCGCGGCCTCACCCCCGGCGTCGGCTTCCAGCTTGCCAAGTGCTGCCATCCGGTTCCGGGCGACCGCATCGTCGGCCTGCGCAAGCCGGGCGAAGGGGTGGAGGTTCACGCGATCGACTGCTTCGAGTTGGCGAGCGGAATCGATTCGGACTGGCTCGACCTGTCATGGGGCAAGCGCTCGCAGGGTGCGGTCGGGCGGCTGCGGGTGATCCTCTACGACCGGCCCGGGACGCTGGCGGACATGGCGGCGATCTTCGCGCAGAACCTCGCCAACGTCGTCGCGCTCGACCAGACGCAGCGCGACAGCCCGTTCCAGACCTACGAGCTCGATCTCGAGGTGCACGACCTTGCGCACCTTACCCGCATCATCAGCGCGCTGCGCGCCAGCGACGCCGTCGCCCAGGCGGAGCGGATCTGATGGGACACGTGATCGGCATCGACCACGTGCAGGTCTCCATGCCGGCGGGGGAGGAGCCTGTGGCACGCACCTTCTACGCCGGCGTGCTCGGCCTGGAGGAAGTGCCCAAGCCCGCGTATCTCGCGGCGAGCGGGGGCTGCTGGTTCGTGGGCGGCGGCGCGAACATCCATCTCGGAGTCGAGCGCGAGTTCCGCCCGGCCCGCAAGGCGCATCCGGCGTTGCTGGTGGACGATCTCGAGCGCTTTGCCGCCCGGCTCGAAGCGGCCGGGGTGTCTTTCGCGCCGGGCAAGCCGCTCGAGGGCTACGTCCGCGGCGACATCGCCGATCCATTCGGCAACCGCATCGAACTGATGCAGCGGCTCTAGCGGGCCTCCGCCACCCGCCGCACCGGCACCGGAATATTGCAGATGTCCGCGCCGCCCGCGGGCACGATGAAGAACGGATCGCGCCGGTTGGCGCGGGCGTCCGCGTAGCGCGCGAAAGTTTCGCCCTCGGTCGAAAGATACTCGAACCGTGGCCGCTCGCCTTCCGGCAAGTCGCCCGCGACGCGGATCGAGACGATCGGCACGTTCTGCGCCGGATCCTCGTAGAAGCCGAGTGGCCCGGTGCCGCGGGGCAGGCTGGAGAGGTGCTCGATCCCCTCCACCACGCGCCCGACGAGCGCGATATTGCGGTCGAGATGGCGCGGCGCATGGCCGACCACTGTGTAGAGCTCCGCGCCCGATCCCGTGTCGGGCGACATCCCGCGCCCGACCCCGACCATGCCGTAGCAGTGGACGGGCCAGGCGTTGCCGGCATTCCAGGCGATCGGCCAGCCTGCGAAGAAGCCGTGGTGCGGCGCATAGGATTCGGTAGCAGTCTTGAGCCAGGTCGTCTCACTCCTGCGCCGCTTGGACAGATACTCCGTCTCGCTGGTGGAGGACAAACCCTTGGGCAAGGGCTTCGCTCTGGCTTCGTCCTCCCCGTTCGGATCGCCCCACTGGACGACGTAGTTGTCCTGCACGCGGGTCACGGCGATACCGTCGTACCACTCAGCGCGGGCGAGGGTGCGGATGTTCTCCACCCACCCCTGGCTGAAGGGCGGTGGCATGAGTTGAATGACGACCTCCCGCGGATCGCCGTCCGCCTTGGGCGCGAGCGTCATCACCAGCAGGTCTTCGGGCGCGATGGCGATCCACTCCGACGCCGATGCCGCGGCGATGATGTCGCCAGGGCTGGGCGGCGCGTCGGTCTCGTTCTGCGCGGCTGCGGGAAGGGCGAGTGCGAGCGCGGCGGCGCCGAGCGCGATGGCGGTGGTCCTCATCGGGCGAGCTTGCCAGCCGCCGGCCCCAAGCAAAAGCCCCTTTCCACGCGTTTTGGGGGGCGGAAAGGGGCTCCTGGGGGCAGCGTTCGCAGGGAATGCCGATCCGCGCAGCGCCGCCACCTGCATCCTGCTTACCACAACTCCGCGCCGCCCGGGAGCGCTTTTGACGCGGCATGCCACATCCGCTCCGCCCCGTGCGACGCCTACGTCTTGCGCCCGCCCCGATCCCCCGCTAGGTGCGCGCGTCTGCCAAGAACAGGCATACGGAGCGGTGGCCGAGTGGTCGAAGGCGCACGCCTGGAAAGTGTGTATACGGCAACCCCGTATCGAGGGTTCGAATCCCTCCCGCTCCGCCACCCATTTTGCGGCACAGCTGCTTCGGCTTCCTGAAAGCTTCAGCCAACGTCGCGATCGTACCGACCGAGCTGCGTTACTCGTTCCCCGCCGACGCGGGGCGTCCGAGGAGCAGGCGGGCCTGTGTGCCCCAGCCGCCGATGAAGAGGTCGTCCGCGCCGTCGCTGTTCACGTCGCCTACGGCCATGCTCCAGCTTCGGCCGACGGTCGTGCCCGGGATGGTCGCGGCCGTGGCGTCGTGGAACCGGCCCTCGCCGTCATTGGCGTAGGCGCGCACCTGGAGGGGATCGAAGCCGGGGACCGCAATGGCGCCGACGATCAGGTCGGAATGGCCGTCGCCGTTGAAGTCCATGACGGCGCCGCCCCAGCTCGAGAAGCGATTGGGCGGCAGGCGCTCTGTCGTCTCATCGGCGAAGCGCCCGGATTCGTCCTGCACCAGCAGCCGCGCCTGCGGGTCTTTCTCCCACTCTCCGGCATTGCTGGTGAGATTGAGCAGCAGGATGTCCGGCCGTCCGTCGCCGTTGGCATCGAACACGTGGACCTCGCGCGTCTCGAGCGGCGTGACCTGGTCGAGCCGGGCCGATGCTTCGGCGAAGCGGCCGGTGCCGTCGTTGACGAGCAGCCGCGTCGGGGGCGCTTCGGTCGCAACCGCCATGTCGAGATCGCCGTCGCCGTCGAGATCGGCGAGAGCGATGCCCTGCGCCCGGTTGCCGATCGCCGGCAAGTGCGTTGCGGTGCGATCCTCGAACCGGCCCGGACGATCGGGATCGTTCAGCCACAGGAAGTTCCGGCCGCCTTCCTCCTCGCCCGAATTGCCGACGACGATGTCGGGCAGGCCGTCGCCGTTGACATCGCCCACCGCGAGGCCGTTGCCCTCGCTCTTCGCCGGTAGCCGATCGCTCGCATCCACGAAGCGCCCGTCGCCGCTGCCGAGGAACAACTGGTGCGTGCGGTCGTCCTCGGCGACGAAAACGACGTCCATATGGCCGTCGCGGTCGAAGTCGGCCGCGCGCACGTGTTCGGTGTCGTGCGGACGCTGGCCGAAGGCGCCTTGGGCCCAGGCGAAGCGGCCGTGTCCATCGTTGAGGTAGAGCCGGTTGACGTCGCCCTCGACCGCGAGCGCCGCATCGAGATCGCCGTCGCCGTCGAAGTCGGCGAGCGCGATGTCGAGCGCATGCAGGTCGGGCGCCTGCGGCAGATGGGTCGCGGTTACGTCGCGCAAAGCGGTGGGCAGGCGGTCCGCCGGCTCCTGTGCCTGGCACGCGCCGGCGGCCAGGAGCGGGGCGGCCCACAGAAGCGGACGATGGCGGCCGTTTGCCCGTGAGCCCATGACACGTCCGCCGCTAGATCGCGCCGACCTTCAATTGCTTGACCGCGTAGTCGGCCGCACGCGCGGTCATCGCCATGAAGGTCAGCGAGGGGTTCACGCAAGAGATCGAGGCCATCTGCGCGCCGTCGGTCACGAAAAGGTTGGCCGCGTCGTGCGCCTGGCTCCACTTGTTGAGGACCGACTGGCGCGGATCGGCGCCCATACGCGCGCCGCCCATTTCGTGGATCGCATCGCCGGGAACGTGCTCGCGCCGGTTGCTCTTCACATTGGTCAAGCCCGCGGCGCGCAGCATCCTCTCGCCCTCGGTCCGCGCGTCGCTCATCATCTTGAGCTCGTTGTCGCGGAAGGTCACGTTGAAGCGCATCAGGGGTATCCCGAAGCGGTCGACCTTGTCCGGGTGGAGCGCGACGTGGTTGTCTTCGTAGGGCAGGCATTCACCGAACGCGCCCATGCCGAACCTCCACGGCCCATAGCCGCGCATGCCGTGTTTCATCGAAGCACCGAACCCTTCGGGCGGCAGCGGGCTGCGATAGGCGCTGCCCTGGTAGCCGTAGCCGCGCAGGAAGCCGATGCCCTCCTCGCCGCCGACGTTGCGGAAGCGGGGGATGTAGACCCCGCCCGGGCGCCGGCCGTATTCGATATATTCGGTCATGCCCGGGATATCGCCCGAGATGTCGACCCGGAAGATGTGGTCCATCACGTAGCGGCCGAGGGTGCCGCTGTTGTCGAAATGACTGCGGCCGGTCCCGGGGATCCGCGAGTTCATCAGAATCTGCGTTGAGGCCATCGCCGAGGCGCAGAGGAAGACCAGCCGCGCGGGGATGATCTCCGCCTGCTTCGTCTTCGCATCGACCACGCGCACGCCGGTGACGCGCTTGGTCGCGGGATCGTATTCGAGATTGCTGACCACCGCGTCCGACCGCAGCGTCAGCAGCCCGGTCGCGCGCGCCGCGGGAAGCGTCACCGCCTGGGTCGAGAAATAGGCCCCGAACGAGCAGCCGCGGCCGCACTGGGCCCGGAACTGGCACTTGCTGCGGCCCTGCTCCGGCTTGTCTTCGGTCATGTTGGAGAGGCGCGTGTGGATCAGCTTGCGCCCCGGCGAGGACGCCTCGAGCCGTTCCTTCACCCACTTTTCCGCGACATTCATCGGGATCGGCGGCTGGAACTGGCTGTCGGGCAGTTGCGGCAGGTTCTCGCGCGAGCCCGAGACGCCGACGTAGTTCTCGACATAGTCGTACCAGGGCGCGAGGTCGTCATAGCCGATCGGCCATTCGCCGCCGATGTTCTCGCGCTTGTTCGCCTCGAAGTCCTCGGGTCCCCAGCGGAACGACCAGCGGCCCCAGATAAGAGACTTGCCGCCGACCGCGCCGGGGCGGATCCAGTAGAACTTCTCGCCCTCGTCGTAGGCGTAGGGGTTGAGGCGGTCGTTGTTGTAGAACTTCTGGTTGCTGGGCGAGACATAGCCGTGCGTGGCGATGAAGTAGTCGCTCTTCACCAGCGGCCTGGGCATCATGTTGCGGGCCGGAATCTCGTAGGGAGGGGCGCCGTCGTAGGTATAGTCCGCGCCATGCTCGACCATCACGCCGCGGTCGAGCATCAGCACGCGCAGCCCTTTCTCGGTGAGCTCCTTCGCGGCCCAGCCGCCGCTGACGCCCGAGCCGATGACGATTGCGTCGAATTGGTCCGTCGCTGCCATGAGAAATGTTCCTTGCGTAATCGGTTCAGGCGCCGAGGCGGCTCAGCGTGGTGAAACTGGTGGTGATGTCCGGCAGGTAGGGCGCCGGCGACTGATCGTTCTCGACGTAGAGATGCTGGACGCCCGCGACCTCGTTCAGCGTGAAGATGTCGGCAAAGTCGATCACGCCCTTGCCGACGCTGGTCATCGCGCCGTCGGCAGTCATGTCCTTCACGTGATAGGCGTAGATCCGGCCCGGAAGGCGGCGGATCAGTTCCTTCGCGTCCTGTCCGGCCTTGATCGCCCAGAACAGGTCGAGCTCGATGCCGAGGAGTTCGGGATCGCCCTCCGCAACGAGAACGTCGAACAGAGTCCGATCGCCGTCCTTGTGCGTGAACTCGAAGTCGTGGTTGTGGTAGGCGAAACCCAGGCCCACCGCCTTGAGCCGCTCGGCAAAGCGGTTGAAGTCGGCGACTGCGCCGCGCCAGGCGGCGGCTTCGAGGAACTTCTCCTCCATCCACGGCACGATGATCGTGTCGGCGCCCAGTGTGCGGGCCATGGCCACCGTTTCATCGAACTTGCCCGCGAGCGCATCGTAGCCGACGTGGATCGAGGGGGCAGTGAGGCCGAGCCGGTCCATCGCCTTGCGCAGCGCCGCGTGGTCCATCGCCTCGTACCCGCCGCCGCCATATTCGACCTCGCGGTAGCCGATCGCGGCCACCTTCTCGAGCGTGCCGATCGGATCGGGCGCGAACAACTCGCGCACGGTGTAGAGCTGGAGGCCGATCTTCCGTCCCGCCGGGGCGCCCCGGGCGACGAGTGGGCCGGCGGCGAAGGCGGCTGCGAGAGCCGCGCTGCCGGCGAGCATCTGCCGTCTGCTCGCCCTCATGACGAAAAGACCTTGGTGACGTTGGCGTAAGGGTAGGCGCCGTCGTACTTGCCCGGGACGGGGAGGTATTCACGCTCCTGCGTGATGCCGATCTCCGACGTGTAGTAGCCGGTGATCACGAGCTGGCGGAACTTGTCGAAGAAGTCCGCACCGCCGGGAAGCTGATCGTTCATCGCCAGCGTCAGCAAGGCGTCCTGCTGCTCGGGCGTCGCGTCCGCAGCGGCGACCTTGTAGTCGCGCCGGCTGCGCGTCTCGATCGCGCCGAGCCCTGCGAGGATCGGCTGCTTGTCCTCCGGCCGGGCCCAGTCGGCGAGCAGCTTCTCGATGAACTGCGGCACTTCCGCCGCGATCGCGCCCGGCGTGTCGGTGGTGGGGATCACCCGCTCGCTCAGCGCGCTCACCAGCGCGCGCTGTCCGGCGGTGAAGACCTCGCTACTCGGAGGGCCGGTGTCGATCACTGCGACCTGGACCGAGGCCGCGCGCGCGATGGGCGCGAACAGGGTGGCGCCGAACATGGCGACGATGCCCGCAAGGGCGTCTCTGCGATCGATCACTGGTGGTCTCCCATCGCGTCATGGCTCAGCGCCGCCTCGGGCAGCGGCCGGACCCAGATATTGCGGAACGATACCGGCGAATCGTGATCCTGAAGCTGGATCGGCGCGGCATCGGCATGCGCTTCGTACTTTCCGACATCGCGCCATATGGTTGAGCCGAGGAACGGCTGGCGGTTCTGCACCAGCACGCCGTTCAGGAACACCGTGACGTAGGCGGGCCGCTCGACCGACCCGTCGGCGGCGAAGCGCGGCCGTTCGAAGACGATGTCGTAGCTCTGCCATTCGCCCGGCTTGCGCGAGGCGTTCACCAGCGGCGGCTTCCATCCGTAGATCGCGCCCACCGTGCCGTCGGCATAAGTCGGGTTGTCATAGCCGTCGAGGATCTGGACCTCGTAGCGTTCCATGAACCACACGCCGCTGTTGCCCCGGTCCTGCGAGTTCTTCTGCGGAGGGTTGGGGGAGCGGAATTCGAGGTGGAGCTGAACGTCGCCGAAGCTCTGCTTGCTGACGAGCGTGCTCGCCTCCTCCCCCTCTTCGCGTGCGGGCACGGTCATCACGCCGTTTGCGAGATGCCACGGTTGGCCGGTCGGCTCCCACGCGTCGAGCGAGCTGCCGTCGAACAGCACAATCGCGTCGGACGGCGGCGCGCCCGGCGTGGCGCCCGGCGTCACGACGTCGGGGTGGGGCCGGTCGGCGTCATGCACCTTCCACTTGCCGTCGGGCAGCAGCGGCGTGTCGCGAAAGCCCGGTTTGTCCTGCGCCATGACGGCGCCTCCCGCCAATGTCGCGACAGCGATCGCCGTCGCCATATTGAAATGCCTCACTCGTTTCCTCCTCATGCCGCGTCGATCGCTCGGTAGGCGGCGACCAGCCGCTCCTCCCCCGCGCGGCCTTCGATCGAATTGCCGTGTTCCATGCCAATCACGCCCGCGAACCTCTTCGCGCGCAGCCAGCGGACGACGTTGCGATAGTTGATCTCGCCGGTGCCGGGCTCGTTGCGCCCCGGATTGTCGCCGAACTGAATGTAGGCGATCTCGTCCCAGCAGGTCGCCATCGTGTTGATCAGATTCCCGGCTTGGATCTGCTCGTGGTAGAGATCGGCGAGGACCTTCACTGCCGGGCTATCCGTGCCTCTGGCGACGGCGAAGCCCTGCGGAATGGTCCGCAGGAACACGCCCGGGTGGTTCACCAGCGTGTTCAGTGGCTCCATCACCATGACGAGCCCGTGCGGCTCGACGATCTCGGCCGCGCGGCGCATGGTGTCGACGATCCGGCCGGTCTGAATCTCCACCGGCAGCTTGCGTTCGAGGAAGCCGGGGACGACCGTCATCCACTTCGCATTGAGCCGCTTCGCAACATCTACCGACACGCGGATGTCGGCGAGGAAGGCCTGCCGGTCGCTATCGTCGTCGGCGCCGAGGACCGGGCGGAAATCGCTCCACCGGGGCATGCTCGCGACGAACACGCCCATGGTCATGCCGCGCTGCTGCAGCGCGCGCGCCATAGCGGTCTGTTCGGCGACCGAACGGCCCGCCGCCTCGTTGTCTTCCCAGGCGGTGAAGCCCATATCGGCCGCATAGGCGATCTGCTCGAGCCGGTTGCCGCGGCTCTTGAAGCTCCCTTCATGCGGCGCGTAGCCGAGCGAGAACCGAGCAGCGTTTTGCGCCGAGGCGCCACTGCCCATTGTTGCCGCGGCCGCGGCCGTGGCTGCACTACCGACCAGCACCGTGCGGCGCGACAGGCTCACGCCGCCTCACCCGCGAGCATGGCCCGCGACTTGCCGCGCTCGCGCAGCCAGATGAAGCCGAACACCGCCAGGAGGATCACCGGCAGGATCGCCAGCCGCTGGAACGAGACCGATGCCGCCGCGTCCTCCACCGCGAGCTTCGCCGCGCCGGTCAGCCGCGCGAAAGCCTCGGGGCCGCCAGCGAATTCGATCTTGGCCTCGTCGAACATCGCGCCCAGCCGGGGGAGGACGAAGAAGCTGGCGAGGGCACCCGCGGATCCGACCAGCCCGAGGGCCCACGATCCCCCGCGCGGATAACGCTCGGCGACCGAGGCGAGCATCGTCGGCCACATCACGCACACGCCCAGCCCCCATACGGTCGAGGCGAGGATCGCCGCGGCCGGCGACTGCGCCTGGCTCAGCATGAACAGCCCGATCGCGGCGAGCAGACTGGATACCCAGAGCAGGCCCGGATTGGAGATCTTGTTGGCCAGCCGGCCGGCGAAATGGCGGAACACGAACATCAACGCATTGACGTAAACCAGCAGCAGGATGCCGCGCATGCCGACGCGGTTCGAAAGGGCGACGTCGATCCACTGGCCGGGCGCGAGCTCGGACGCGGCGGTCAGGAACATAGCGCCGAACCAGATGAAGAAGCTGGGGCGGCGGAACACCTCGCTCACCATCTCACCGAACGTCACGCCGCTTTCACTGCGCAGCGGAGGCGGGAAAGTCGTGGTCGCCGCGATCGCGACGGTTGCCACCGCCGGGATCATCACCAGCGCCATGATGCCTTGCCACGGCAGGGTGGCGGAGAGAAAGAATCCAGCCAGCCCGCCGACGATGATCCCGCCGGGAAACCAGGCATGCAGCACGTTGAGTCGGTGCGTCGTGTCTTCGGGATAAAGCTGCGCCGTCAGTGGGTTGATCGCCGCCTCGGTCAGCCCCCAGCCGATGCCGCTGAGGAGCATGCCAAGCCAGACCAGAGTATAGACGGTCATGCCGGTCGCGATATCGCCGGCAGTGATGATCAGCAGCGGGCCGACGAGGAAGCACAAGCCTGCACCCAGCAGGCACCCCTTCATCCCGATCTGGTCCAGCAGGGCGCTCGCGACGAACAGGGTGATCGCGAAGCTGAGGAACGCCGCGCCCAGGGCGGCGGCGAGCAGTTCGCCCGCCTGCAGCGGAGCGATGGGATCGATCCACTCGGCCTTGAGCCCGCTGGCGATCGCGCCGCGGATCGCGAGGCTCGATGCGGCAGTGAACAGGGCGAGGACGCCCAGCCAGAACAGCCTTCCCTTATTCAACGTCGCGGCCATCTGGCGCTCCCTCCCTTTCTTCTTTTATCGTTCCGGACGTGCGGCCGGGTGCTCAATCCAGTCCCAACAGCGCGCGATTGAGCGCGGGATCGCTGCCTGCGGCGAAATCGTCGAACGCGCGTTCGGGCTGGCGGATCATGTGCGCGGCGATGAACGGCGCGCCTTCGCGGGCGCCGTCCTCGGGGTGCTTCAGGCAGCACTCCCATTCCAGCACCGCCCAGCCGTCATAGCCGTACTGCGTCAGCTTCGAGAAAATGCCCGAGAAATCCACCTGCCCGTCGCCGAGCGAGCGGAAGCGGCCCGGTCGGTTCACCCAGTCCTGGTAGCCCCCATAGACGCCCGAGCGCCCGTTCGGATTGAGTTCGGCATCCTTGACGTGGAACATCCGGATGCGCTCGTGATAGATGTCGATGAACTCGAGATAATCGAGCGCCTGCAGCACGTAATGACTGGGATCGTAGAGAATGTTGGCGCGCGGGTGGTTGTCCACCGCCGCGAGGAAGCGTTCGAACGTGACGCCATCGTGCAGGTCCTCGCCGGGATGGATCTCGTAGGCGAGATCGACGCCCTCTTCCTCGAACGCATCGAGGATCGGCCGCCAGCGCTTGGCGAGTTCGGCGAATGCCTCTTCGACCAACCCCGCGGGGCGCTGCGGCCAGGGATAGAGATAGGGCCAGGCCAGCGCGCCCGAGAACGTCGCGTGCGCCTTGAGCCCCAGCCGCCGGCTCGCCTTGGCCGCGAGATGGAGTTGTTCGACCGCCCATGCTTGCCGTTCCGCCGGCTTCCCTCGCACCGCCTCGGGCGCGAAGCCATCGAATGCCACGTCATAGGCCGGATGAACCGCGACCAGTTGGCCTTGCAGATGAGTCGAGAGTTCCGTGATCTCGACCCCCGCCTCCCGGCAGGTGCCGGCGAGTTCGTCGCAGTAGTCCTGGCTTTCGGCTGCCAGGCGCAAGTCGATGCAGCGGCTGTCGGTGGTCGGAACCTGAATGCCGACATAGCCAGCTTCGGCCATCCAGCGGGCGGCGGAAGGCAGTGTGTCGAACGGCGCGGAGTCGCTCATGAACTGCGCGAGAAAAACTGCCGGGCCCTTCATGCCGCCGCCCCCTTCCGAATCACTTGGCCGTTTCGGCCTTGAGATAGTCGATCAGTGCAGCACGGCGGGCCGGATCGGCAACCTTGACGAACATCCGCGTGCCCGGAACCTTCTTGGTCGGCGCGGCCAGATACTCGTTGAGGGTCTTCTCGTCCCAGCGAATCTTCGACGCCTTGAGCGCCGGACTATAGTTGAATCCGGGCACGGAACCTGCCTGCCGGCCGAACAGGCCGTGAAGATTGGGGCCCATTGTGCTCTTGCCGCCCGCGTTCAGAGTATGACAGGCACGGCAGGCGGCGAAGGCCTGGGCTCCGGCATTGGGGGCAGGATCCGCCCGCACCTGAGTGGAAGGCATCAGCGCCAGGGCGATCAAAATGGCGGCCACCGGAGGGAGGCCCATAAGAAACTTCATTTATCCTCTCCCGTCTGGAAACAGCCGGAAGAGGCATGTAACCGTTCACAAACGAATTATGCAATCATTTTTCGGAATTAAGAAAGTGGAGAATGGGATGAGCGCGCAGCCGAAAATTCGCTATGGCATGGCCGGGGGCGGCGAGGGCGCTTTCATCGGCGCGGTGCACCGGATGGCGGCAGCTCTTGATGGCGAGTTTTCGCTGGTCTGCGGCGCATTCAGCAGCGACGCCGAACGCAACCTGCGAAGCGCCGACGCGCTCGGCCTTGATCCGGCGCGGGCCTATGCCACCCTCGACGCGCTGCTCGCGGCCGAGGCGGCGCTGCCGGAGGACCAGCGGATGGAAGCGCTGGCGATCGTAACGCCGAACCATCTGCACGCCCCGATGGCGATCGCCGCGCTCGATGCCGGTTTTCACGTCATGTCCGAAAAGCCGATGGCACTGAACCTCGCCGAAGCGCGGGCGATCGCCGAAGCCGTCGCACGCCGCGGCAAGCTCTACGGCCTCGCCTTCACCTACAGCGGCTATCCGTTGGTCGAGGAAGCGCGCGTGCGCGTCGCGCGCGGCGATTTCGGTGCGATCCGCCTGGTGCAGGTTGAGTACTCGCAAGGCTGGCTGAGCGAGCCGATCGACCGCGACGGCAACAAGCAGGCCGAGTGGCGCACCGACCCGGCACGGGCCGGGCTGGGCGGCTGCCTGGGTGACATCGGCACGCACGCGTTTCAACTCGCCGAGCATGTGTCCGGCCTGAAGGTCGAGCACCTGAGCGCGGACCTGACCACGCATGTGCCGGGCCGCCGTCTCGACGACGACGTGGCGGCGCTGCTGCGCTTCGAAGGCGGTACGCGCGGCGTGCTCAAGGCCAGCCAGGTGGCGGCGGGTGACGAAAACGGGCTGCGCCTGCGCATCCACGGCGAGAAGGGCGGCCTCGACTGGTCGCAGATGGAGCCGAACACGCTGACGCTACGCTGGCTCGACCGCCCGGCAGAGATCATCCGCGCGGGTGGTCCCGGTCTCGACGCTTCGACCATGGCGCGCCTGCGCGTCCCGGCAGGTCACCCAGAGGGTTATATCGAAGCCTTCGCCAACCTCTACCGCAGCTTCGGCCGCGCCTTGCGCGCAGGCGCCGCGAATCCGCCGCGGCCTGGCGAGGCGGCCTGGTTCCCCGGGATCGACGACGGTCTGCGGACGATGGCCTTCGTCGAGGCCATGATCGAGAACAGCGCGGGCGAGGCCAAGTGGACCGTGCTCGCCGAAAATCCCGGCTAGCCAGGTTGAGCTAGGCTCGGTGATCTTGCGACCCTCGGCGCGCATGGGCGGACCACTCGGTCCTACTTCACCACCGCCGAGCGGAGCGCTGCACGCGCCGTCGTCCTTACATGCATTCAACTGGATAGTAGCTGGCGGCCAGCCAGCCGTAGCCCGCACTCCCTCTAACCAACGCATAAAATTCCCTCTGGTAACCGGTGTCATAATGTGCAAAACCTGACCCAAGTGGCCGCCACAAGATGCGGCAAGTTGGGAGAGGTGAGGGTCGTGGGCGCAAGCGCGTGCAAGGTTTCCGGCCGCGGGGCCAAGTGTTGAGAGTCAGTCGGCGCATGTTCGTCGGCGGGGCGCTTGCCGCGGGACTCGCGGGGTGCGGCAGTGGCGGGCGATCGACGCTGTTCGGCACCGATACCCATCCTGCCGATTACCCGACGGTACGGGCGTTCCGGTACTTCGGCGATCTCGTGGAGCAGCGCAGCGGCGGCAGGCTTCGGATCAAGCTCTTTCCCAGCGGCCAGCTCGGCGCGGAGCGCGATACGCTGGAGATCACCAGCTTCGGCGGCCTCGATTTCAACCGTGTCAATCTTGCGCCGCTCAACTCGATCGAACCCCTCACCACAATCTTTTCGCTGCCGTTCCTGTTCGATAGCGAAGCGCATCTGCGGCGCGTGCTGGACGCGAGGCCCGGGGAGCGGGTGCTCGCCTCGCTCGTGCCGCACGGGATGGTCGGCCTCTGTTTCTACGATTCTGGTGCGCGTTCCTTCTACAACACGAGAGGCCCGATCGAGCGGCCGGCGGACATGAACGGCATGAAGATCAGAGTCCAGAATTCCGATCTCTACGTGGCGATGATCCGCAATCTCGGCGCCGACCCGACGCCGATGGACATTGGCGAGGTTTACCAGGGCCTCGTCCAGGGCGTGATCGACGGGGCAGAGAACAACTGGCCCTCCTACGAGAGCGGGCGGCACTACGAAGCCGCGCCCTACTACAGCCTCACGCGCCACGTCATGGCACCAGAAGTTCTGCTGATGTCGAAGGTGAGTTGGGACAACCTCGCTGCCGCGGACCGGGAGATCGTGATGGAGAGTGCGCGAGAGTCGGTGCCCTACATGCGCGGCCTGTGGGACGCTCGGGTTGCCGCTGCAGAGGAGACGCTGATCGCGGATGGCGTCCGGGTGAATGAAGTCGATCCCGGACCCTTCCGGCAGAAGATGCGCCCGGTATGGGAGAGTTTCGTCAGGAGCGACGCGCAGAGGGAAGTCATGCGCGCGGCGCTGGCGATGGGGGATGGCAATGCTTGACGGATTGAAGCGCATGAACCGCGCGGCCAGCGCCGCCCTGCTTCGTGCCGGCGCAGTGGGGCTGATCGCGATGACCGCGATCATCGGCTGGCAGGTGTTCGGGCGGTTCGTGCTGAACGATAGCCCCTCGTGGGCCGAGCAGGCAGCTCTGGTTCTCATGATCTGGTACGTGTTCTTCGCCGCCGCTGCCGGCGTTCGCGAGGGCTTCCACATCCGTATCGTAGCCGTGCAATCGGCGCTGCGGCCGTCGCGCCGGCGCGTGCTGCGCCTGCTGGCGCACGTGATCGTGGGCCTGAGCGGTATCGCCCTTCTCGTCTGGGGCGGTGAACTGGTGGCGCGGACGTGGAGTCACGTGATCCCTACGCTGGGGCTGCCGCGGGGGGTCGCCTACCTGCCGCTGCCGCTGTCGGGCGCCTTGATGGCTTTCTTCGCGGTGGAACTGATCATCGAGGACAGTACCGGCGAAGAGAGCGCGGATGTGGAGGACGGCCAGTGGAGCTAGCGGTCCTCTTCCTCACGCTGCTGGTGCTGCTGCTGATCGGCGTACCGGTTGCTTTCGCCCTCCTCGGCGCGACGATCGCGGCGTTCCTCGCCATCGACCTTCCGCTGGTCGTCGTGTTTCAGCGAATGGCCGCGGGGATCAGCGTGTTCAGCCTCATGGCCATTCCCTTCTTCATCTTCGCCGGGGACCTCATGTACCGCGCGGGGATAGCGACCCGGCTGGTACAGGTGGCCGAGGCGACGTTCGGCCGCACGCGCGGCGGACTGGGGCAGGTGAACGTCGGCGCATCGATGCTGTTCGGCGCAGTCTCCGGCTCTGCCATCGCCTGCGCCTCCGCCATGGGCTCCACGCTCGTTCCGCT
This sequence comes from Pelagerythrobacter sp. Soil_C_18, assembly GCF_057657235.1. Taxonomy (NCBI): domain Bacteria; kingdom Pseudomonadati; phylum Pseudomonadota; class Alphaproteobacteria; order Sphingomonadales; family Erythrobacteraceae; genus Pelagerythrobacter; species Pelagerythrobacter sp. Soil_C_18. The sequence continues at coordinate 710,644 of NZ_JBDGIU010000001.1, read as the reverse complement.
GATGAAGGAAAAGGGTTACGACGCCGACTATGCAGTGAACGTGACGGCGACCGGCGCGATCGTCGGGCTGCTGATCCCGCCCTCGCACAACATGATCATCTATGCGGCGGCTTCGGGCACCGGAGTTTCCATCGGCGATCTGTTTCTCGCGGGTGTCATTCCGGGCGTCCTCACCGGCCTCCTGCTCATGATCGCTACTTATGTCGTGGCGCGCCGGAGGGGTTATCCGCGCGGTGTCTTCCCGGGCTGGCGGCCATTCCTGCGCGCGACGCTTTACGCGCTGCCGGGCCTGCTGACGGCGATCATCATCATGGGCGGCATCCTGAGCGGCATCTTCACCGCGACGGAGAGCTCCGCGATCGCGGTCATCTACACCATTCTTGTCGGCGCTCTGGTCTACCGGACGCTGGGGCTGGCGGAGTTCATGGCGGCGGCCATTCAGTCAGTGAAGACGACTGCGATGGTGCTCCTTATCATCGCCTCGGCCACGGGCTTCGGGTTCGCGCTGGCGATTCTCGAAGTCCCTGCTGAGCTCGCAAACCTGATCGGCTTCATAACCGACAACCCGATCCTGATCCTCCTCATCATCAATGTCATCCTGCTCCTGCTCGGGACCTTCATGGACATGGCGCCGCTGATCGTGATCACGACGCCGATTTTCCTGCCGATCCTGATGCCGCTGGGCATCGATCCGGTGCATTTCGGGATCATCCTGATGCTGAACCTCGGCATCGGACTGGTGACACCACCCGTGGGTTCGGTCCTGTTCGTGAGCTCGGCGATCGGCAAGATCCCCGTCGAACGGGCGGTGAAGACGATCTGGCCGTTCTACGGCGCGCTCGTCCTCGCACTGCTGTTGATCACCTACATCCCAGAACTCTCGATGACGCTGCCGAATTATTTCAAGTGAGGAGACGGCGATGACCCGCGCATATTCGATCCTGCTGCTGTCCGCTGTCGCTGCCTGTTCCGGCCCGTCGGAATCGCCCTCGGATCCAGCGACGGTAACGACGTCCGGCAAGCGTGACGTGCCTGTGGAGGACGTCCCCGCCGAGGTTCTCGCCGCGGCGAATGCCGAGCGCGAGGGGTTCACCATCCGTGAGGCGGAAGCCGAAACGCGGGACGGGCGCTCGTACTACGACATCGGCGGGACGCTGCCCGACGGAACCGAGATCGAGTTCGACATCGTGCAGGAGGGCGGCCAATGGCGCGTGGTCGAGACCCAGCGCGACATCGCATTGGCGGAGACGCCGCTGCCGGTCCGCCAGGCGCTGACCGGCCATGACGGCGCGTTTGCACCCACCCGCATCATCGAGAGCGTGCAAGCCGACGGCGTCGTCATTTACGAGCTATACGGGCCCGAGGGCAACGATCCGCAGGGCCGTAAGATCGAGGTGAAATGGGATGGCGAGAGCGCCGATCTCCTGACCCGTGAATGGAAGCACTAGGCGAGAGCGGCCGGCCATCGGCGGCTCATCGCCGGGATACTACTCCGGCCGTGCTTCGACCAGCCGGCACTCGACGGAATAGCCATTGAACCGCCCCTCGACCGTCTGGCCGGGGCGGGCGTCGTGGACGCCGGTCACGGCGCCGCTCGAGATCCATTGGCCGCGCGTGAGAGCGATCCCGCGCTCGGCCAGGAGCTCGAACAGGAAACGCGCGGAGCCGATCGCTCCATCGGGGAAAGAGGAGGCTCGGCCGGTTCCGACTTCCTGGCCGTCGATGAGTGTGCGGACCTCCCACTCCTCGAAGCCGCTGTTGCGCCAGTTCGGAATGGCGGACCCGATCACCAAGCCGTTGTTGTTGCCGAAGTCCGATATGACCGCCATCGGCCCGATCTCGTTGATCGCGCCTAGCGGAGAGCTCGCGATCTCAAGGCCGACATGCACGGCATCGATGAGATCCGCCGCTTCCTCCAACGTGAAGGTCTTCTTCCCGGCCGCGGGCGCTGCGCCGATGCGCAGCAGGAACTCGGCCTCGCCCGCGGCGAACCCCCGGGCGAAGATCGGCATGTCCTGGCTATCGTCCCGACTGAGAAAAATCGGCCCGGCGAGGCGGTCAGCCTGAAGGCGATCACTTAGCGGGGGCATGATCCGGCCGACTTTCCAGCCGATGATCGGGTGCTGCCATTCGGCAATGGCGCGATCCTGGACCGCGTACGCCGCGGCGAGCGTATCGGGAAGCGTGCCGGGATAATCGGCCAGGCCGTCCGCTGTCCGCCGCGCCGCGAGAAAGCGGCTGGCAATGGCCGCGGCATCTTCGTTCACCACCGTCACGTCAAACCCCTGAAGATCTTCATCCATTTGATATTGGAAACCGGTGTCATAAGCAACAGTGCTTCGCGTTTTTCGCTGTTCGGACTGCATACGGTGCGGGATGAACCTGGGGTCGGCACACGCTCAGAGCGTTACGCCGCGCTTCCAGATCGCGATCTCGCGCTCGTCGTTCCGTTCGGACGCAGTTGGTTCGCCCGAAGCGAGCGCGAGCATCCGGCCGAGCAGCGCGGCCGCAGCCGCATTGAGGCCGCTTGTCAGCACCACTCCTGCATCGAAATCGATCCATCGCGGCTTACGCGCCGCCAGCTCGGAGTTCGATGCGATCTTCACCGTCGGGGCCAGAAAGCCGAGCGGCGTGCCGCGACCGGTCGTGAACAGGATCAGGGTCGCACCCGCGGCTGCGAGCGCGGTCGAGGAGACCGCGTCGTTTCCCGGCGCTTCGAGCAGGGTCAGCCCTCGCCGCCGCACCCGCTCGCCGTAGCGGAGCACGTCGCCGACCGGCGACTGGCCGGCTTTCTGCACGGCGCCGAGCGATTTTTCCTCCAGTGTGGTGATCCCGCCGGCGAGATTACCCGGAGAGGGGTTCTCGGAAACCGGTTGCCCGCTTTCGAGGAAGTAGCGCTTGAAGTCGTTCACCAGCGCGACGATGCGGCCGAACACCTCGGTATCGCGCGCGCGGGCCATCAGCAGGTGCTCGGCCCCGAAGATTTCCGGGATTTCGGTCAGGATTGCCGATCCGCCCGACCCGACCACCACGTCCGCCATACGACCGACGAGCGGGTTGGCGGTAAGGCCGCTGAACCCGTCCGAACCCCCGCACTTGAGGCCGAGGACGAGCTCGCCGAAGGGTGCCGGACGCCGCTCGGCATGCGAGGCCTCGCTGACCAGTTCGTCCACCAGCGCGAGGCCTTCCTCGACCTCGTCTTCTACCCGCTGCGCCCGGAGCGTGCGAACGCGGCCGCGCAGCGGCTCCGGTATCGCGGCGACGAGATCGTCCATTTGATTCGACTCGCAGCCGAGCCCGACCAGCAGCACGCCGCCGGCGTTGGGATGGCAGGCGAGCGCGGCGAGGAGCGCGCGGGTGCTTTCGAGATCGCTGCCGAGCTGCGAACAGCCGTGCGGATGCGGGAAGGCGTGGATGCCGTCGACTGCCCCGTCGTGGCGTGCCGAGGCGATGCCGGCGATCCGCTCTGCGGTGCGGCCGACACAGCCGACCGTGGGCAGAATCCAGATCTCATTACGGGTGCCCACCCGGCCATCCGCCCGCCGATAGCCGAGGAACTCAGCAGCATTGGCGGTCGGCAGTGGTTCCCGCTGCGATGGATCGTATGCGTAGCCTTCCACGCCCTTGAGCCGGGTTTCGACGTTGTGTGTGTGGACGTGTGCACCAGGCGCGATGTCCGCCGTCGCACGCCCGATCGGCCAGCCGAACTTGTAAACGTCCATGCCCGGCGCAAGCTGCGTCAGCGAGATCTTGTGACCGTGCGGCACGGCCTCTGTCGCGACGACGCTCCGCCCGCCCGCAGATAACGCGTCACCGGCCGCAATCGGCCGCAGGGCCACCGCGACGTCGTCGCGTGGGTGAAGGTGCAGCAGCGGAGGCATGTCTGCGATAGGGGCGAATGGAGCTTGCATACTTGGAAACCGGTGTCAGTGTATGCGCGCCCTCGATCCCTCGCAAGAGCCATACCTTGGCGGGCGAGAGAGGAGTGGTTATGCGGGTCGAGAAGAGAGGGAACGGCGTTGGCGGAACAGGACAGAGCATCGTCGACGGCGAAACGGGCCGCCAAGCCGACGATCAACGACGTGGCGCGCCTTGCCGGCGTATCGAAGAAGACGGTGAGCCGCGTCATCAACCGCTCCACCCTTCTCAACAGCGAGACGCGCGAGCGTGTGGAGCGGGTGATCGCGGAACTCGGCTACGTCCCCAATCCGCAGGCGCGGGCCCTGGCGCTCCGCCGCAACTTCCTCATCGGCCTCATTCACGACAACCCGAACGCGCAGACGGTTCTGAACGTCCAGCAGGGCATATTGGAGGCCCTGCAGGGGACCGAGTTCGAACTCGTCGTGCGACCCGTCGATCGCCGCTCGCCGCTCATGCTCGAGGACGTGCGGGCCTTCCTCAGCCGCCAGCGGCTGTTCGGCGTGCTGCTGCTGCCGCCGATCTCGGAGAACGACGTGCTGGCGGAACTGTGCGAGGAGCTCGGCTGCCGCTACGTACGTATGGGCTCGGCGCAACTCGACGATCCCGAGCACCTCGTCGCGTCGAACGACCGCGAGGCCGTCCGCGAGGCTACCGCTTATCTGATTGACCAGGGTCACAGTCTCATCGCCCTCATTGAGGGGCCGCGCGGGTTCCGCTCGGCCGCCGAGCGCCGCGCGGGTTTCGAACAGGCGATCGAGGCGGCAGGCATCGAACTGCCGAGAAACTTCATCGCGGAGGGCAACTACACCTTCGAATCGGGCATCGCGGCCGCCAACCGGCTGCTGGATCTCGGGCCGCCGCCGACCGCCATCTTCGCTTCGAACGACGAGATGGCCGCTGGCGTCGTGCACGCTGCCAACCAGCGCGGCCTGTCCGTGCCGGAGAACCTGTCGGTCATCGGCTTCGACGACACGGCCATTGCCGCGCACATCTGGCCGCCGCTCACCACGGTCCGCTGGCCGATCATTCCGATGGCCCGTTCGGCCGCATTGAAACTCGTCGGCAACGCCAGCGACCGTGCCAAGGCGGCGGCAGAACCCTCGTTCTTTCTTTCCAGTCTCGTCCGGCGGGCCTCGGTTGCACCGCCGCGGCCTTAACTCCGTTCTTGAACGCGCGCAACGGCACCCTTGCATCGCAGTTTGACACCGGTTACCAAAGCGACAAGGCGACATCGATTGCCGCCCGAGAAGGACAGGAATGACGCGGCCCCTCAATCTCGATCCCGATCGCCTGCTCCCGGCCGAACCGGGTGTGCGCTCCGTCGCGCGGGCGCTCTATGAAGAGGTGCGTGCGCTGCCCATCGTCAGCCCGCACGGCCATACCGATCCCGCCTGGTTCGCGGCCGATGCCGCGTGGACGAATCCGACCGAACTACTGCTTGCGCCGGACCACTACCTGTACCGGATGCTCTACAGCCAGGGCGTGTCGCTGGAGGCGCTCGGCGTTTCGAGCAAGACCGGCCCTTCCGCCGCCGATCCGCGTGCGGCGTGGCGGCTCTTCGCCTCTCACTATCACCTCTTCCGCGGCACGCCGTCGCGGCTGTGGTTGGATCACGTGTTCGCAGACGTGTTCGGCATCGACGTGCGCCTGGAGGCCGCCACGGCGGACCAGTATTACGACCGGATCACGGAGGCGCTTGCAACGCCGGCGTTCCGGCCGCGCGCGCTTTTCGACCGCTTCGGCATCGAGTGGCTCGCTACGACAGAGGGGCCGCAGGACGATCTCGATCATCACGCCGCGATCCGTGCCTCGGGCTGGGGCGGACAGGTGATAACCACCTATCGCCCCGACGCGGTGATCGATCCCGAGCACGAGGATTTCGGGAGCGCATTCGCTCGCTTCGGAGAGTTGACGGGTGAGGACGTCCATAGCTGGACCGGCTATCTCGCCGCGCATCGCAAACGGCGGGCGGATTTCCGCGCGGCCGGCGCGACCGCGACCGACCACGGCCATCCGACCGCGCTGACCGCCGACTTGCAGGAGGCGGACAAGGAAGCGCTGTTCGCTCGCGTCGTGGCTGGCACATGGAGCGCGGAGGATGCCGAGCTGTTCCGCGCACAAATGCTGACCGAGATGGCGGCGATGAGCGTCGAGGACGGCATGGTCATGCAGATCCATCCCGGCGCCTTCCGCAACCACAACCGCTGGCTCCACCAGGCGTACGGCCGCGACAAGGGCGCCGACATTCCTGCTCGCACCGACTATGTCCGCGCGCTCAAGCCGCTGCTCGACCGGTTCGGCGATGAGCCCGGCCTGTCGGTCATCCTCTTCACGCTGGACGAGAGCAGTTATGCGCGTGAGCTTGCCCCGCTGGCCGGCCACTATCCCTGCCTCAAGCTGGGACCGGCCTGGTGGTTTCACGACAGCCCGGAGGGCATGCGCCGATTCCGGGAGATGACGACCGAGACCGCCGGCTTCTACAACACGGTCGGCTTCAACGACGACACCCGCGCCTTCCTGTCGATCCCCGCGCGTCACGATGTCGCCCGCCGCGTCGACTGCGCCTTCCTCGCCCGCCTCGTCGCCGAACACCGGATCGAGGACTGGGAAGCGGCGGAACTCGCCCACGAACTTAGTTATGGTCTTGCCAAGCGCGCCTACCGGCTCGACGAGCCGCGCGCGCAAGCCGCCTGAACAGGAGAAGGATATGTTTGAACGAACTTACTACGCCACCCATCCCGACATGATGGAGTGCGTTTCCAATGACGAGTTGCGCGAGCGCTACCTGATCCAGAACCTGTTCACGGAGGGCGAGTGCGTCCTCAACTACACGCATGCCGACCGCTTCGTGATCGGCGGCGTGCTGGTGGGTTCGAGCGCGGTGAAGCTGCCCAACCAAACGGAGCCGCCGTCCGCCGCCGGGCACCCGTTCCTGGAGCGGCGCGAGCTCGCCGTCGTCAACGTCGGCAAGGTCGAAGGCACGGTGACCGTGGACGGCGAGAGCTTCACCCTCGGCAACAAGGATTGCCTCTACGTCACCATGGGCGCGAAGGACGTGACGTTCTCCAGCCAGGGCGCGAAGTTCTACCTCGCCTCCTGCCCCGCGCACAAGGCGTTCCAGACCCGCAAGCTCTCGATCGCCGAGGCCAATGCGCTGGACCGCGGGAGCCTCGAGGAATCGAACGAGCGCACCATCTATCAGCTCGTTATTCCGGGCGTGTGCGAGAGCGCGCAGCTCGTGATGGGCCTGACGGTGCTGAAGCCCGGCAGCGTCTGGAACACCATGCCGCCGCACATCCACGAGCGGCGTTCGGAGATCTACTTCTACTTCGAACTCGACGATGTCGAGAACGATCGCGTCATGCATTTCATGGGCGAGGGCGAGGCGACCCGGCACATCGTGATGCAGAACGACGAGGCGGTGATCTCCCCGCCCTGGTCGATCCACATGGGCGCGGGCACCAAAGCCTACGCCTTCATCTGGGCCATGGCTGGTGAGAACCAGGACTACACCGACATGAACGTCCTCGACATCTGCCAGCTCCAGTGACCGCCATGTTCGACCTCAGCGGAAAAACCGCAGTAGTGACCGGCGCCAACACCGGCATCGGCCAGGGCATCGCCATAGCCCTGGCCGAGGCCGGGGCCGACGTGGCGCTGGTCGGCCGCTCCAGTGCCGACGAGACGGCCGAGAAGATCCGCGCGCTGGGGCGCAGGGCCGCCCTGATCCGCGCCGATCTCTCCACCATCGAACCGGTGCAGGAGGTGGTGGACCGCACGCTGGCCGAACTCGGCGGGCTCGACATCCTCGTCAACAACGCCGGCATTATCCGGCGTGCGGACGCGGTCGACTTCACGGAAGAGGACTGGGACGCGGTCGTCGATACCAACCTCAAGTCGGTGTTCTTCCTCTGTCAGGCCGCCGGTCGGCACATGATCGGGCAGGGCGGGGGCAAGATCATCAACATCGCATCGATGCTGAGCTTCCAGGGCGGCATTCGGGTGCCGAGCTATACCGCTTCGAAGAGCGGCGTCGCGGGACTCACGAAGCTGCTCGCCAACGAGTGGGCGGGCAAGGGGGTCAACGTGAACGCCATCGCGCCTGGCTATATCGCGACCAACAACACCGCGGCCCTGCAGGCGGACGAGGGCCGCAACCGGCAGATCCTCGAGCGTATCCCTTCGGGGCGCTGGGGCGATCCGTCCGATCTCGGCGGCGCGGCGGTGTTCCTCGCCTCCTCCGCGGCCGACTACGTGCAGGGGCACGTGCTCGCCGTCGACGGCGGCTGGCTGGCGCGCTGACCGCGATGGGCCGCTTCGTCGCCTTCGGCGAGATCATGCTGCGCCTCTCGCCACCGGGGCGGGAGCTGCTGCTCCAGACGCCGAAGTTCGACGTCTGGACGGCAGGCGCGGAAGCCAACGTGGCGACCGCGCTCGCCTGCCTCGGCCACGACAGCGCGATGGTGAGCGCGGTGCCGCCGACCCCGCTCGGCGACGCACCGGTCCGCGCGCTTCGCGGCCTGGGTGTCGACACCCGCGGCATTCAGCGCCGCGAGGGGCGCATGGGTCTTTACTTCGTCACGACGGGCGCGGGCCTCCGCGCGACGGACGTCATCTACGACCGAGCGGGCTCCGCCTTTGCGGAGACACCGCCGGATGCCTGGGACTGGGATCGGCTACTCGCGGGCGCGGATCGCCTGCACCTCTCGGGCATCACTCCTGCTCTGGGACACAAAGGCACCGAGGCGGCCCTGAGCGCGGCCGAGGCTGCCCAGGCGCGGGGCGTGCCGATCTCGTTCGACGGCAATTATCGCGCGCGGCTCTGGGAAGCATGGGACAGCGACCCCAGGGGAACGCTGACCCGGCTGATCTCGAAGGCCGACATCCTGTTCGGCAATCACCGCGACATTTCGCTCCTGTTGGGCGAGAAGTTCGACGGCGACGGCCCCGACAGGCGGCGCGAGGCGGCAGAAGCAGCCTTCGAGGCCTTCCCGCAGCTCCAGCTCATCGCATCGACCGCGCGGCATCTCGACAATGTCGATCACCACCGCCTCTCCGCGCGCATCGATGCGCGGGACGGCGCGGCGCAGACCGAAGAGGTGAGCGTGGCGGGAATCGTCGACCGGATCGGGGCGGGCGATGCCTTCACGGCGGGCGTGCTCCACGCCCTGCGGACGGGGCAGGACATCGACGGCGCCGCGCACACAGGCCTCGCGCTTACTTGCCTGAAGCACAGCCTTCCGGGCGATGCGAGCGTGTTCGGCCAGAAGGATATCGACGCGTTCCTGAGCGGAGGATTCGACGTCCGCCGATAAGCACAAGGAGCCGCAAAAGCGGCCCTCGGGAGGAAATGGATGCACCAGAAGGTGGCAGAAAAGAGCGGCTCCATCACCTTCGCGGTGCTGACCGCGACACTGGGCGGCCTGCTGTTCGGATATGACACGGCGGTCATTTCCGGCGCGATCGAGGCGATCGAGGTCAACTTCATCGATCCGCGCAGCCTTTCGCCGAATGCCGGCGACAGTCTGGCCGGGTTCACCGTCGCGAGCGCCCTAATCGGCACGGTCATCGGCGCTGCCTTGGCAGGCATGCTGGCGACGCGGTTCGGCCGCCGCCGGTCGCTGATCCTCGCAGCCGTATTGTTCTTCCTCTCCGCGGTGGGATCGGCATGGCCCGAGATCGGCTTCGGCGCGCCCGGATCGATGGGGCCGAATGCGCTCACCCTGTTCAACGTCTATCGCATATTGGGCGGGATCGGGGTCGGGCTCGCCTCGATGATCTCGCCCATGTACATTGCCGAGATCGCGCCATCGGAGCGGCGCGGACAGCTCGTCACCTGGCAGCAGCTCGCCATCATCGGCGGCATGCTGGTCGTCTATTTCGTCAACTGGGGCATTGCTCGGCAGGGCGACGAGCAATGGGTGCTGTCGACCGGCTGGCGGCTGATGTTCGCGTCGGAGTGCATTCCTGCCGTGCTGTTCTTCGGCATGCTCTTCTTCATTCCGGAAAGCCCGCGCTGGCTGGTCCAGAAGGGGGACGAGGAAGGCGCGGTGACGGTGCTCCATTCGCTCGGGCTCCGCCGCCCCGGCTTGCTCGACGAGATCCGCCAGTCGCTGGTGGTCCCGCGCCGGCCGCTGTTCTCCTACGGCGCGGCGCTGATCGCGGTTGGCCTGCTGCTGTCGATGTTTCAGCAGTTCGTGGGGATCAACGTGGTCCTTTACTACGCCCCTTTCATCTTCAAGAGCATGGGCGCGTCGACCGATACCGCCCTGTTGCAGACGGTCGCCGTCGGCGCGGTCAATCTCGGCTTCACGGTGATCGCCATGCTCACCGTCGACCGCTGGGGCCGCAAGCCGCTGATGATCACCGGCGCGGTGGTCATGGCGCTTTCGATGGGGACGCTCGGGACGCTGTTCTACGTCGACAGCCTCGGCCTGGGCGCGCTTCTCGCGATGCTGGTCTATATCGCCGGCTTTGCGCTGAGTTGGGGGCCGGTGGTCTGGGTCCTGCTGGCCGAGATCTTCCCCAACCCGGTGAAGGGGCAGGCGATGGCGCTTGCCGTCACCGCGCAGTGGATTTCCAACTTCCTCGTCTCGTGGTCCTTCAAGGTCCTCGATGGCGATCCGACGCTGGTGGCGATGTTCAACCACGGCTTCGCCTACTGGCTTTACGGCACGATGTCGGTGCTCGCCGCGCTCTTCGTCTGGAAGATGCTGCCCGAGACCAAGGGGCGGACGCTCGAGGAGATGGGCGTGCTGTGGAAGGCGGAAGAGCGCCACTGATGTACCTCGGGATCGACATTGGCACTTCGGCCGTGAAGGCCGTTCTCCTCGATGGAGAGGGGCGGCTGCGCGGCGAAGGATCGGCGCCCTTGCAGGTCTCCCGGCCCGGACCGCTGATGTCCGAGCAGGACCCGGACGACTGGTGGCGGGCGGCCGAGGCCGCGGTCCTGTCGTTGCCGGCCGCGGACCGGCGCGCCGTCCGCGCAGTTGGTCTGGCGGGCCAGATGCACGGCGCCACTTTGCTCGATGACGCAGACCGGCCGCTCCGCCCCGCCATCCTGTGGAACGATGGCCGCTCGGGCGCCGAATGCGGCTTGCTTGAAGAGAGGGAGCCCCGGACGCGCCGCATCACGGGCAATGCCGCGATGGCCGGGTTCACGGCGCCGAAGCTCCTCTGGGTGCGCGAACACCAGCCAGACCTGTTCGCACGAACCCGCACCGTGCTGCTGCCCAAGGACTACGTCCGCCTGCAGATGACGGGCGAGAAGGCCACCGACGTGTCGGATGCCAGCGGAACGCTGTGGCTCGATGTCGAGGCGCGGACATGGTCGCCGGCGATGCTCGCCGCCACTGGTGTTGGCGTGGACGCGATGCCCCGCCTGCACGAAGGGCCGGAGGCGACCGGAACGCTGCGGCAAGCCGTCGCCGCCCGCTGGGGGATGGACGAAGTGCCTGTCGCGGCGGGTGGGGGCGACAATGCCGCCGCCGCGGTCGGACTCGGCGTCGTCGATCCCGGCGACTGCTTCCTCTCGCTCGGCACCTCGGGCGTGTGCTTCGTCGCGACCGACCAGCTACGCGCTGCGCCCGACAATGGCCTGCACGCCTTCTGCCATGCCCTGCCCGGACGCTGGCACCAGATGTCGGTCATGCTGAGCGCCGCCGCATGCCTGGATTGGGCGGCGGCGCTGCTCGGTCTGGACGACGTGCCGGCACTCCTCGCGGCCGCGGAACAGGCGCGCGCGGATCGCTCGCTGCCGATCTTCCTGCCCTATCTCAGCGGTGAACGGACACCGCACGCAGATCCGCACGCGCAAGGCGTCTTCTTCGGCATGACCGCAACCACCGGCGCTCCGGAGCTTGCTCTTTCCGTGCTCGAAGGCGTCGCCATGGGCCTGCGCGACGGGCTGGATACGATCGTCGCTGCCGGTTCGTCGCCGGAGACGATCACCATGGCGGGCGGCGGATCGCGTTCCTCGTTCTGGGGCGCAATCATTGCCGCGGCGCTCGATCGGCCGCTCGTGTTCAGGGAAGCGGGCGCGGTCGGGCCGGCCTTCGGCGCCGCGCGCCTCGCCCGGCTCTGCGTGGAAGGGCACGCGGACGCCGTGATCCCGCCTCCCGCCGTCACCGGCGTAGAAGAGCCCGACGCGGGCCGCGCCGCTCATTTCGCCGAACGCCAGCAGCGCTTCCGCGCGCTCTACCTCGCCCTCCAACCCCACTTTCGAGGCCCCCCATGACCGACCGGATTTTCGCAGACATCGCCCCGATCGCCTACGAAGGCATGGACAGCGACAACATGCTCGCCTTCCGCCATTACGACCGGGACCGGCTGGTGCTGGGCAAGACGATGGCCGAGCACCTTCGGCTGGCGGTCTGCTATTGGCACAGCTTTGCCTGGCCCGGCGCCGACATCTTCGGGGCGGGCACGTTCGACCGGCCATGGATGCCCGGCGAGATATGCACGCCCGAGCGCGCAGCGCTGAAGCTCGATAACGCGTTCGATTTCTTCGAGCGGCTGGGCGCGCCGTTCTTCTGCTTCCACGACGTCGACGCGATGGCGACCGCCGCGACGCCGGAGGAGCATCACCGCAACCTGTCCGACATCGTCGAGCAGATGGCGCGCCGAATGGGAACGGGCGGGGTGAAGCTGCTGTGGGGCACGGCCAATCTCTTCTCGCACCCGCGCTATGCGGCGGGCGGGGCGACCAGCCCCGATCCCGAAATCTTCGCCTGGGCCGCGTTCCAGGTGCGCGAGATGCTGGAAGCGACGCACCGGCTCGGCGGCGCGAACTACGTGCTGTGGGGCGGGCGCGAAGGCTACGACACGATCCTCAACACCGATCTTCGGCAGGAGATGGATCAGCTCGGCCGGTTCCTGAACCTCGTGGTCGAGCACAAGCACAAGATCGGCTTTTCCGGCACGATCCTGATCGAGCCCAAGCCGCACGAGCCGACCAAGCATCAGTACGACCGCGACACGGCGACCGTGTACGGGTTTCTCGAACGCTACGGGCTCGTCGACGAGGTCCGGGTCAATATCGAGGCCAATCACGCCACGCTCGCCGGCAACAGCTTCGAGCACGAGATCGCCACCGCGATGGCGCTCGGCATTTTCGGGTCGATCGACATCAATCGCGGCGATCCGCAGAACGGCTGGGATACCGACCAGTTTCCGAACGACGTGCCGGGGCTCACGCTGGCCCTGCTCGAGATCCTGAAAGGCGGCGGCTTCACCACCGGCGGCTTCAACTTCGACGCGAAGTTGCGCCGTCAGTCGGTCGATCCGGTCGACCTGTTCCACGGCCATATCGGCGGCATCGACGTTCTCGCCCGCGCGCTGCTCAATGCCGCGGCGATCATCGAGGACGGGCGGCTCGAGCAATTCGTCGAGGACCGCTATGCCGGTTGGCGGGGCGAGTTCGGGCGCAAGGCGCTGACCGAGCTGAGCCTCGCCGATCTTTCCGACCACGCGCTGCAGTCCGGCAGCGACCGGCGGCCTCCCTCCGGCCGGCAGGAATATCTCGAAAATCTGGTGAACAGGTTCGCATGATGAAACAGATCGACCGCCGTCGTTTCCTCGGCAGCTCGGCCTTGGCGGCCGCTGCCCTATCGCTGCCGGGCGCCGCCTATGCCGCGCAGGGGTCCACCAGCGTCGTCTCCACGACCAAGGGCCGCGTGCGCGGCACCGTTGAGGACGGCCTCCATGTGTTTCGCGGCCTGCGCTACGGGCAGGACACGCGGCCGCATCGCTTCCAGGCGCCGCGCGCGCCCGACCCGTGGAGCGGTATCGCCGATGCGACCTCGTTCGCGCCGTCCTGCCCGCAGCGGAGCGACCGCTACGCCTCGACCAGCGAGGATTGCCTGTTCCTCAATATCTGGACGCCCGGGCCGGACACGCGCGCTAAGCGGCCGGTGATGGTCTACATCCATGGCGGGGCTTATTCGTCGGGCAGCGTGGTCGATCCGCTGAACTACGGCCACCATCTCGCCTCGCACGGCGACGCCGTGGTGGTCACGCTGAACCACCGCCTCAACGCCTTCGGATACCTCTACCTCTCGCGCCTGGACCCGCGCTTTCCGGACAGCGGCAATGCCGGCCAGCTCGACCAGATCCTCGCGCTGGAGTGGATCCGCGACAATATCGCGAACTTCGGCGGCGATCCCGGCCGGGTCATGGTGTTCGGCCAGTCGGGCGGCGGCGCCAAGATCGCGACGATGATGGGCATGCCCGCGGCCAAGGGCCTGTTCCACAGCGCAGCCACGATGAGCGGGCAGCAGGTCACCGCCTCCGGCCCGCTGAACGCGACCGCCCGCACCCGTTCCTTCCTGGCGGATATCGGCGTTCCCGAAGCGGACCTCGGTCGTCTGCTCACCATGCCGACCGAAGCGCTGGTAGAGGGGCTGGACGCGACCGATCCGGTCCTCGGCGGCGGCGTTTACTTCGGCCCGGTGCTCGATATGAAATGGCTCATCCGGCACCCGTTCTGGCCCGACGCCAATCCGCAGTCGAATCACATCCCGATGATCCTCGGCAACACGCTCGACGAGACCCGTGCTTTCATCGATCCGGACGGGCCGAAGATCGCCGGCCTCGACTGGTCGAACATCGCCGAGCGCATGGCGCCCGAGCTGCGGATCGACATTCATCCCGAATGGGTCGTGGCGCAGTTCCGCGAACGCTATCCCGCGTACATGCCCGAGCAGGTCTTCTACGCCGCCACGACCACTGGGCGGAGTTGGCGCGGGCAGGTGATCGAGGCGGACGAGCGTGCGCGGGCCGGCACCCCGACTTGGGTCTATCGCGTGGACTATCAGTCACCGGTCGAGCCGCGCCGGGGCGCGCCGCACACGATCGATATTCCGCTCGTCTTCGGCACGCTCGACGCGGACGGATCGATCACCGGCACCGGTCCGGACGCGCGGGCGCTAAGCGGGAAGATGATGGACTCCTTCGTCGCCCTCGCGCGCGGGGGCGATCCGAACCATGGCGGCATACCGGAATGGCCGGTCCATACCTTGCCGGACCGCGAGACGATGCTGTTCGGCACAGAGGTCCGCGTGGCCAACGACCCGCGCCAGTGGGAGCGCGAGCTCTTCGGCCGGGTCCCCTATATCCAGCCGGGGACCTAGTCGTCCGTTCGCGCGGGCAGCGGGTAGGAAATGATGAGCTCCAGCGGCTCGGGTCCGACTTGCCGAATGCCGACTTCCGCATCGGCGTAGAGGTAGGCTGCCATTCCCGGCCCAAGGCGCCGTGTCTTTCCGTCGCTCTCGAGCTCGCCTTCGCCCGAGAGCACGTAGTAGACTTCGTCATGGTTGATCGGGTGGGTGCCGATCGCGGCACCAGGATGGAGCACGCGCTTGCGGAACTCCATCGTCCGCTGCGGTGCGGCGTCGCTGATCCTGTAGGCGGTGCTCATGCCGATGGCGCCGTGCGGCGGCGGCTCCTGCCGGACGACCTGCCTTTCGTCGATCACGACGCCGTTCGCGGCCGGCTGCGGCAGGCCGGCCGCCCAGCGCAGGCCGGCGGCGAGGTGCGCAAGGAACAGCGGCTCGGAATAGCTTTCAGGCGTGTGCCCCATCGCGGTGTAGAAGACGCGGCCGCCCTCGAAACGGTGCGCCCAGGCGACCGGCTTGGGATTGACCGCCGCCTCGCCGATCGACGCGGGATCGAACGTGGCGAGGAGGGTAACTGTCGGGTCGAAGTCTTCGAACAGGTAATACTCGTCCGTGTGCCGAAAGCTTTCGGGAAGTACGCGGGCGGCCGGGTGATCGGCATCGGTGCGGTGGAGGTCGGCCGTCGGGGTTCCTTCCGGATGGCGGGTGAACTGCGCGCCGATCATCCGCCGGTACCAGGGCCAGTGCGCGTGCGAATCGGCCGCGGCATGGATGCCGACCACACCGCCGCCGCCGCGAACGAACGCCTGCAATCCGGCGCGGCGCGGGCCGACGAGCCATTCGGACGCAGGGTCCTTCCGATCGGTCGTGGTGCTGAGCAGGATGATCGCGGCAAAGCCGTCCAGTCCGTCCCCCTCGAAAACCGCCGGATCTTCCGAAGCGACGAGGTCGAAGCCTTCTCGTTCGGCGAGCGACCGAATCGCGACGATGGCGGGTTCGATCGAGGCATGGCGATAGCCGGTCGTTTGGCTGAACAGCAGGACCTTCGGCGCTGCCCACGCCGCCGCGGGATTGGACGCGAGGGCGAGGACCAACGCGAGCGCGCCGACGATTCGTGCCGCCATTGCCTTCATCGCCAGTTCCCCTCCTGCTGCCGCATCAGCCGGTCGCGCGTGCTGGTCGGCTGCTGGACGAAATCGTCCTTCTGGCCGGGATAGCGCCCGGACTTTGGTTCCATCGTATCGAGGTTCCACTCCGCCGCGACGAAGGGCGCGCGGGTGGGTTCGACCACCGGATAGCCGCCAACTTCCTCCTCGCTGTCGATGATCTCTCCGCGGCCTTCGGCGACATCGAATATCACGCGGATGTCATGCGCATCGCGGTCCCACGGACGGGCGCCGGCATATCGCAGGACATGCGTTTCCACCTGATTCGCCGGGAGCACGTCGAGCGCTTCGGGCCAGATGGGCGGCTCGTCGGTTTCGACGATCTTCGCGGGGCTGGTGGTGTAGCGGCCGAACATCGGCAGCGGCTCGCCCAGTCGGCCGACCGCGACATTATCTCGCCCGTAGTAGTGCAGGTCGCCGACGCCGCCGATCGCCAGGAAAGTGATGTCGTCGCGCGTGGAGAAACCGGCGCGCAGGACATTGCCGACGGCCGAGAGTTCACCGGCCTGGTGCGGGTGGTCGCCCCACTCCAGATCCATCAGGTTGTAATGGATAGCCTGCGTGCCCGGATTGAAGATGAAGTTATTCACCACCGCCGCTTGCGCGCCGCCCTTCAGCATCGGGTTGCGCTCGTAATTGTGGGCATAGAGATTGCGGTAGATGAGGATGCCGGTCGCGTTGTCGTGGATCAACGAGCCCTTGCTGTGCTCTCCCTTCGGATGGCTGGCATGGGCGAGACCTTCGGCGAGGATGTTGTAGGAGAACGTAATATTCCGTGAGGTTCCCGCGCGCCATTCCTCCACCGTCTCGCCGGTAAAACGGGGGCCGGAGGCGGACAGGTTCTCGTCTACGGCCCAGGTGATGGAGCAATGGTCGACGATCACATTGCGGGCGGCGACAGTGGAAATGCCGTCGGCTTCCCAGTCGCTCCGTTGCGACTTTCCGGATACGCCGGAGCGGATGCGGATGTGGCGAACGATGACGTCGTGCGTGCGAATGTCGAAGCCGCCCCGAACGACGGTGATTCCGGGGGACGGGGCGGTCTGTCCGGCAATCGTAAGGTAAGGCTCGTCGACATTTATGGTGGTGAGGCCGAGATCGATCACGCCGCCGACCTCGAACACCACGATTCGCGGGCCGGGCGCCTCCAGCGCCGCCTTGAGCGAGCCGGGCCCGTCGGCATCGAGATTGGTGACCCGTATGATCGCGCCGCCGCGTCCGCCCTCGGTCACCGCGGCCCACCCGGCCGCGTCCGGAAAGGCTTCCGCGCGTAGCGGCGAGGCCACAATCAGCAGCAGAAGGGGCAGCAGAACACGCATCATCATCTCTCTCCCAATCACCGGTCTTGACAGCGTCTCGCGCCGGGCGCAGTCTTATGACACCGGTTACTTACATCTTACAACCGGGATGATGACTGAGCGGATAAGCACAGCATCGGCGGGAGAGAGTGAAGGGGCGCCGTCATTGCCTCAACTCCAGAGTTCGTTCTCCCCAGCCATGCCGTCGTCTGGCTTAGACACCGGTGTCATACGGTTTTATTCGCCTCCATGGGCGAAAAGGACAAGGGAGAGAGGAATGCGCAAGGATCAGAACATCGAGCGGCGGAAGCTCACGCTGACGCGGCTTATGGGGGCCACTTCGTTTTTTGTCTTGGCGGCCGCCGCGCTGCCGACCGCGGCAAGCGCGCAGGAGACCGATACATCCCCAAGCCCCACCAGCGGGGCCGCGGATGAAGCGGTCGCCGAGGAGGCGATCGGGGAGGAAGGCAACGTAATCGTCGTAAGCGGCTTCCGCGCCTCGCTCGATGCCGCGCTCGACATGAAGCGCGAATCGGTTTCCGCGATCGACGTCATCGTGGCAGAGGACATCGCCAAGTTCCCCGATCAGAACCTCGCCGAGTCGCTGCAGCGCATTCCGGGTGTCGCCATCGAGCGCGACGCCGGCGAGGGGCGTGCGATCACCGTGCGCGGTCTCGGCGCGCAGTTCACCCGCGTTCGGGTCAACGGCATGGAGACGATCGCGACGTCGACCGACGGCGCGTCCGCCAACCGCGACCGCGCGTTCGATTTCAACGTCTTCGCGTCCGAGCTGTTCAATTCGATCGTTGTGCACAAGACCGCTTCGGCCTCGCTCGACGAGGGTTCGCTGGGCGCCGTCGTGGATCTCAACACCGGCAATCCCATCAGCTACGGCGCCGGCCTGACGCTGACCGCATCGGCGCAGGCACGCTACAACGACCTCAACGACAATGTCGGCCCGCGCCTCGCCGGGCTGATCGGCTGGACCAACGACGCCGAGACGTTCGGCGTGTCCGCATCGGTCGCCTATTCGAAGTACAAGACCTCGGAACTCGGCAACAACTCGGTGCGCTGGGCGCAGGATCCGTTCCGTTCGGTCAACGGCGTCGCATGCGACCTCGACAATCCGACCGGCGAGTGCGCGGAGGTCGCCGATGCCTTCCACCCGCGCATTCCGCGTTACGGCCTGGTGGACCACGACCGCGAACGCCTGGGTGCCACCGCCTCAATCCAGTTCCAGCCGACCGACCGCACCAATATCTCGATCGACGGCCTCTATTCGAACTTCAAGGAAGATCGCGACGAGTTCTGGGGTGAGGTGCTTCTCCGCAGCGAAGAAGACACCATCGACATTTCGAACTACGTGATCGACGGCGACAACAACATCATATCGGCCGAGCTGGACAACGCCTACGTCCGCACGGAACGTTACCACCGCGAGAGCGAGACCGAGTTCTATCAGATCTCGGCCAATATCGATCACGAGTTCAGCGATGGGTTCAGGGGTACGCTGCGGGGCGGCTTCTCCCGGTCGGATGCGGACATTCCGATCGAAACCTCGCTGATGTTCGACGACCGGGCGGACGGTTACACCTACGACTACAGCGACATGAAGTCGCCGCTCCTGGTCTTCGGCCCGGGGATCGACGATCCTGCAGCGTTTGAATTCGCCGAGTTCCGCGACCGGCCGTCGTTCCTCACCAACAAGTTCCGCACGATTGCGCTCGACCTGGAGTGGGACGTGGCCGACGGCTTCCAACTCGCCAGCGGCGCGTTCTACCGCCGGTTCGATTTCGACACGATCGGATACCGTCGCGACGGCGTCTACTGTCAGGAGTTCGACTGCGCGCCGGGTGCCACCGGTGCGCCGGTGACCGGCGATCTGGCGGAAATCTTCGATCTTGGCGACGCGGGTCAGCCATCGGGCAACACCAATAGCTGGGTGGTCCCCAATCTCGACGCCGCGACCGACTTCATCGACCTGTACGGCCGCGAACGCGTGCTGCAGCAGGGCGAGCAACGCGATGTCACGGAAGAAGTGAAGGGCGGTTGGCTGCAGGCGAACTACGAAACCTCGCTGTTCGGCATGCGTGTGACGGGTAACGCTGGCGTCCGTTACGCCAAGACCGACCAGACGTCAGGGGGTTTCCTCAGCGGCACCTATCTGACGGTCGAGCGCAGTTACGACGACTGGCTGCCGGCGATGAACGTCAATATCTTCCCCGCCGACAACCTGATCCTGCGCAGTGCCATCGCCAAGGTGATGACCCGGCCGAGCCTGGGATCGCTCACGCCGGGCGGCTCGGTCGATCAGTTCAACTACCGCATCTCTTCGGGCAATCCCTACATCGACCCCTATCGCGCGACCAATTACGACGTGGCGCTCGAGTGGTACTTCGCTCCCGGCGCGCTCGCGTCCGTCGCACTGTTCGCAAAGGACATCGTGAGCTTCCCGCTGGGCACGTCGACCGAGGGTACCTGGGCCGACAGCGGCTTGCCGACGTCGCTGCTGACACCCGGAACGCCGGTTTACGACGCGATCGTCAATGGCACGGACCCGGACCGCGAATTCGAGTTCAGGACGACCGGGAACGGGCCGGGGGCAAGCCTCAAGGGCGTCGAATTCGGCCTTAATCTGCCGTTCTCGGTGTTCTCGGACTCGAGCATGCTGCGCCACTTCGGCGTGCTCGGCAACGTCACCCTGATCGACAGCGAGGTCGATTACACGGTTAGCGGTGACGTCTACACTCGCCCGCTTCTCGGGCTGTCGAAGAAGTCGGCGAACGGCACCGTCTACTATGACGACGGCAAGCTCTCGATCCGCGTGTCGGCTGCCTATCGCGGCGGCTATCTCACCGGCACGAGCGGCAACAGCAACATCTTCGAAGGGTTCGGCAGCTCGCTCAACCTCGACGCCGCCATCAGGTACCAGGTTACCGACCAGATCGAAGTGTCGCTCGACGGCACCAATCTTACCGACGACTACCGGTATCGCTGGACCGACGATTTCGCGCGCCGGAACTACGAGAACAATCACTTCGGCCGGGTGATCATGGCAGGCGTGCGCTTCAAGCTGTGATGCGCTTCGTCAGGTAACTCCCCCTTGGCCGGCTCGCACGATCGGTGCGGCCGGCCACTTCTTTCTTGCAAGGAGGTTTCTCCAGCATGTTCGATCGAAGGACCGGCCTGAAGGCGGTCGCAGCCGCCGGTATCCTCCACCTCCTGCCGGGCCGGGCCCTGGCGCAGGGCTCACGCGCGACGTCCGCGCTCGACCCCTATGCGCACATGGCTTGGGGCAAGGGCTTCGAAGGGCAACGCAAGGCGGACCTCGGCGACGGACGGTTCCTCAATCCGGTATTCGCCGGCGACCATCCGGATCCGACCATCCTGCGGGATGGGGACGATTACTATCTCACTTTCTCCAGCTTCGATGCTTATCCGGGCCTCGTCATCTGGCACAGCCTCGATCTGGTGAACTGGCAGCCGGTGACGGCCGCGCTCACGAAGCCGATCGGTTCCGTCTGGGCGCCCGAGCTGGTCAAGCACGACGGCCGCTACTTCCTCTACATCCCGGCGCGGTTCCCCGATTACAAATCGATCTACGTCATCCACGCGGAGCGGATCGAAGGGCCGTGGTCCGACCCGATCGACCTGAAACTCCCCGATCATATCGATCCCGGCCATGCCGTGGGCGAGGACGGCAGCCGCTGGCTGTTCCTCTCCGGCGGCGACCGCGTGCGGCTGGCGCCCGACGGCCTTTCGGTCGTGGGCGAGGTCGAGCATGTCTACGACCCCTGGCGCTATCCGGAGGAGTGGGTGGTCGAGACGTTCGCGCCCGAGGGACCCAAGATCACCCGGCGCGGCGACTACTATTACATGACCACGGCCGTGGGCGGCACGGCGGGGCCGCCGACCGGACATATGGTCATCATGGCGCGCTCGCGTTCCATTCACGGCCCTTGGGAGCATGCGCCGAACAACCCGCAGATCCGCACGAAGAGCGCGCGCGAGAAATGGTGGTCGCGCGGCCATGCGACGCTGTTCGAAGGGCCGGGCGGCCAGTGGTGGATGATCTATCACGGCTACGAGAACGGCTACTGGACGCTCGGCCGGCAGGCCTTGCTGGAACCGGTCGAATGGGCCGAGGACGGCTGGATAAAGCCGATTGGCGGCGATCTGTCGGAGCCGATCAAAAAGCCGATTGATCTCGCCGACCAGCAGCACGGGATGCCGCTCAGCGACGATTTCACGGCCGACAAGTTCGGCGTCCAGTGGAGCTTCTACGACCCCGCGCCCAACGAGGTGCAGCGCCTCCGCCGGGCGAACGGCGTGCTCCACATGCGCGGCAAGGGGAGCACGCCAAGTGATTGTTCACCGCTGTCGTTCGTCAACGGCGACCAGCGCTATCGCATCGAGGCGGATGTCGAGGTAGATCCGGGCGCCGAAGCGGGGCTGCTCCTGTTCTACAACCGGCGGCTCTATGCCGGGCTCGGTTTCGGGGAGAAGGGGCTGATGATGCACCGCTACGGCCTGCAGCGCGCGCGCGGCGCCATACCCGGCCAGCGCGACAAGGGCGCGGCACCGGTGAATCGGATGCGGATTCGGCTGACCAACGACCGCAATATCCTCACCATCCACACCAGCCAGGACGGCGGGCGAAGCTGGCAGAAGTTCGACGTGCAGATGGAAGTCTCCGGCTATCATCACAACGTCGCATACGACTTCCTCAGCCTTCGCCCGGCGCTCTACGTTGCCGGAAGCGGCGAAGGGCGGTTCTCCAATTTCACCTATGAGGCACTGGCATGAGGTTCGATCGCAGAACCGCCTTGATGGGCGGCGTGGCGCTGGGCCTGGCGTCGCGCGCAGCGGGCCAGACCGCTGCCCCCGCAACGCTCGCTTCGCCTCATCTGACTTTTCCCGACCCTACGGAGACGATCGATCTGTGGCCGACGGGCGCGCCGGGGGCGCCCGAGACGCTGCCGGTGGAGACGGTGAAGGAACGGAGCACCGACCCGGCGTTCAACGACCGCTACGTCTTCGGCATCAACCGACCACGCCTCGCCGTCTTCCGCCCGGAACGCCCGAACGGCGCTGCGGTGATGATTACGCCCGGCGGCGGCTACAGCTGGGTGGTGATCGATAAGGAAGGCTACGAGATGGCCCGTTGGCTGAACGGGCGCGGCATCACTGTATTCGTTCTCTTCTACAGGCTTCCGCACGAAGGCTGGGCCGCGGGACCGAACGTGGCCCTGTCGGATGCGCAGCGCGCCATGCGCCTGATCCGGCATCGTGCCGATGCTTACGGTCTCGATCCGAAGCGCGTGGCGGCGATGGGCTTTTCCGCCGGGGGCCACTTGTGTGCCGATCTGATGACCCGCTTTGACGCCGGCGTCTACGACGCCGTCGATGCTGCCGACACCCTCTCCGCCCGCCCGGATGCCGCAGCGCCGATCTATCCGGTCATCTCCATGACCGCTCCCACGGCTCATGCCGGATCGCGCAAGAACCTGATCGGGGAAGGGGCATCTCCGGAACTCGAGCGGGCCCATACGCCCAGCTTCAACGTGCCCGCCGACGCCCCGCCCGCTTTCCTCCTCCACGCGGAAGACGACGACTCGGTGGTCGTCGAGAACACCCTGATGCTCCGCGCCGCGCTACGCGAGCGGGGCATCGCCACCGAGACGCATCTCTACGCCGACGGCGGCCACGGCTTCGGCCTGCGCCTGGCCGAAGGCAAGACGGTCGAGGGCTGGGAGCACCTCTTTCACCGCTGGGGCCAAGGGCAGGGGCTGTGGGCATGATCTATCGTCTGTTCTGCGCGCTCGCGCTGATCCTGACCGCCGTGCCGCAGGCGCAGGCGCAGAGCCGCGACGAGATCGAGCAGACCATGAAGCGCGCGACCCGGTTCATGGTCGAAGAGGCTGCGACCAACGGCGGCTATGTCTGGTCTTACCTGCCTGATATGTCCCGCCGCTGGGGCGAGCTCGAGGCGAAACCGAGCATGATCTGGGTGCAGCCGCCGGGCACCGCGACCATGGGGAACCTGTTCCTCGACGCCTATCATGCCACCGGCGACGAATACTATTACCAGGCGGCGGAGAAGGCTGCCGCGGCGCTGATCTGGGGCCAGCACCGGAGCGGCGGTTGGAACTACTTCATCGATTTCGCCGGCCCTGCTTCGACCCGTCACTGGTACGAGACGGTCGGCCGGAATGCCTGGCGGATGGAGGAATTCCAGCACTACGCCGACAACGCGACCTTCGACGACGCCGGCACATCGGAAGCGATGCAGTTCCTCCTGCGCCTCTACGTCGAGAAGCTGGACCCGAAATACCGCCCGGCGCTCGACAAGGCGATCGGATTCGTTCTGGAGAGCCAGTATCCGATCGGCGGCTGGCCCCAACGCTGGCCATACGACCCCGAGTATCCCGAATACGCCCGCTACATCACGTTCAACGACGACGTGGCGGCGGAGAACATCAAGTTCCTGCTCATGGTTCACCAGACGCTCGGGGACCCGCGCGTGGTGGAGCCGGTCATCCGGGCGATGAACGCCTTCGTGGTGACGCAGCTCGGGGCGCCGCAGCCGGGTTGGGCGCTGCAATATACGCTCGATCTGAAGCCTGCGGCTGCGCGCACTTACGAACCCAACGCGCTCCACACGGGCACGACGGCGGCCAATGTGCGGCAGCTCATGGACTTCTATCGCATGACCGGCGAGACCAAGTTCCTCGCCCGCATTCCGGAGGCGCTGGACTGGCTGGAGTCGGTGCGCCTGCCGGAAGGGCAGGGAAGCGGCGACCGCCATTTCCCGACCTTCATCGAACTCGGCACCAACCGGCCGATCTATGTCCACCGCCGCGGCTCGAATGTCGTGAACGGGGAATATTACTGGGATTACAGCCCCGAAGCGCCGCTCGGTCACTATTCGGCCTATCGCGCAATCGATGTTGCGGCGCTGCGGCGGGAGTATGAGGCGCTGAAGGCCCTGCCGCCGGAGGAGGCCGTCCGCGGTTCGCCGCTTCGCGCGACAGGGAAGACACCGCTTCCGCGCTATTTCGTGGTGGATCTCGAAACCGGCTCCGATCTCAACGCGCAGGGCGGGGCCGAGCCCGACGATCTCGTCCGCACGCTGAACGAGGACGGCTGGTGGCCCACGCCGCTTCGGGCGACGAGCAACCCCTACCGGGGTGACGGCCCTGCCGAACCGGCGCCCGGCGACTTCCGGTCGACCCACGTGGGCGATGCGACCGATACTTCGCCCTACACCACCGACACGCTCGTCATCGGCATTTCGACCGCGACCTATATCGCCAACATGAGCCGCCTTATCGAGGCGCTGGTTTCGGACCGGTGAGGCTGGCATGACCTTGCGCCTGGGCGAGTCCACGGTCGAGCACCTGCCGGGCGACGTCGAACGGCCGGCGTACGATCGCGCCGCCATGCGGAGGGGTGTCGTTCACCTCGGCATCGGCGCCTTCCACCGCGCTCATCAGGCTGCGGTCTTCGACGATCTCCTCGGGCGCGGCGACATGCGGTGGGGCGTCCGCGCCGCTTCGTTTCGCTCGCCGGCGACACGCGATGCCATGGCGCCGCAGGACGGGCTCTACAGCCTCGTCGTGCGCGACGGGGCCGAGGAGCGGGTGCGCGTCATCGGCGCAGTCGCGGACGTGCTCCTGGCGCCTGAGAATCCCTCTGAACTCGTCAAGGCGCTAGCGGCACCAGAAACCCATCTCGTGACCCTGACGGTGACCGAGAAGGGCTACAAGCTCGATCCGGCGACCGGCGCACTGATCGAGGCGGACAGCGACTTGGCTTCGGACCTTGCCGTTCTTCACGCTCCGAAAACGGCGCCGGGGTTCCTCGTCGCCGCTCTCGCCCTGCGACGGGAGCGAGGGCTGGCGCCCTTCACGGCGATCTCGTGCGATAATCTTCCCGAGAACGGCCGGCGGCTCGAGGCAGCGGTGCTCGCCATGGCCGGACGCCGCGACCCGGTGCTCCGCGATTGGATTGCCGAGAAGGGCGCCTTTCCGCAGACCATGGTCGACCGCATCGTGCCGGCGACCGACGCGGCGGACATCGAGCGGCTGGCTGCCCGGACCGGGCTGCTCGACCGCGCGATGGTCAAGACCGAGCCGTTCACGCAGTGGGTGATCGAAGACCGTTTCGCAGGCGAGCGGCCCGACTTTGAAGCGGTGGGCGTTCAGGTGACTGCCGATGTCGCGCCCTGGGAGACGGCCAAGCTCCGCCTCCTCAACGGCGCGCATTCGGGGATCGCCTATCTCGGTGCGCTGGCGGGGATCGAGTTCGTCGATCCGTTCGTGATGACCGACACGGGCTCTGCCTTCGTCGAGGCGCTGTGGGATGAGGCTGAGGCCACGCTCGCGCCGCCCGCGGAGCTCGACATTGCCGCTTATCGCCGGGCGCTCATGGCGCGCTTCGCCAACGCCGCGCTCGGGCACCGGACCCGCCAGATTGCGATGGACGGATCCCAGAAGCTGCCGCAGCGACTGGTCGCCTCGCTCGTCGCGCGGCAGGACAGGGGGCTCGCCTCGCCGATGACGAGCCTCGCGATCGCTGCCTGGATGCGCTGGCAGGCGGGGCGCTGCGACGATGGTACCCGCCACGCGGTCGACGATCCGCTCGCCGATCGCACCGCCGCGATCTGGGCTGCCGCTGCCGATCCTGACGACGCGGCGCGCCGTCTGTTGGCAATCGAGGCAATCTTTCCGCCGGCGCTCGCCGGAAGCCCTGCGGCGGACGAGATCGCCGGCTGGCTCGGGGAGCTGGTTCGGAATGGCGCTGCCGCGACTCTTGCGGCGGCAGTCCGCGATCAGCGGCCGTAGCGGGAGAGGCCGAGCCCGTCGGGGTCGATCGGCGGGGTCTCACCGCCCACCACGGCCGAGATCACGCGGCCCGACCCACAGGCCATAGTCCAGCCCAGCGTGCCGTGGCCGGTGTTGAGGAACAGGTTCGGCACGGGTGTTGCGCCCACGACAGGCGTGCTGTCGGGCGTCATCGGGCGCAGCCCGCTCCAGAAGTTTGAAGGAGCTTCGTTGGCCGCGGCACCGGGAAACAGGTCGTTGAGCGAATGGCGCAAGGTCGCCTCGCGCCGCGGGTGCAGCGCGCGGTCGAAGCCCGCGAGTTCGGCCATTCCGCCGACCCGGATGCGGTCGCCGAGCCGGGTGATCGCGATCTTGTAGCTCTCGTCGAGCAGGGTCGAGACCGGCGCGCGCGCCGCGTCGGCCACGGGCAGCGTGATCGAATAGCCCTTTACCGGATAGACCGGCAGACGGAGACCGAGCGGGCGCAGCAGCGCGGGCGAATGGCTGGCGAGGGCGACGACATAGGCATCGCCGTGTACAACACCGCGCTCGGTGCGGACGCCCGTAACGCGGTCGCCATCCCGCTCCAGAGCCTCGATCGTCGTGCCGTACTGCATGTCCACGCCCATGCCTGGAAGCCGCTCGGCAAGCAGGCGGGTGAACACGTGGCAGTCGCCTGTCTCGTCGCCCGGCAGGCGCAGGCCGCCCATGAAGCGCTCACGCGAGACGGAAAGACCCGGTTCGGCGCCGACGCAGCCGTCGCGGTTGAGCAACTCGTATGCGACCCCGTACTGCTCCAGCACGGCAATGTCGCTCACGCTCGCATCGAGTTGCTTCTGCGTGCGGAAGAGCTGAAGCGTCCCCAGCGAACGCTGATCGTAGTCCAGGCCGAGCTTGCCGCGCAGCGCGATCAGCTCGTCCCGGCTGAACTCGGCAAGACGGACCATGCGGCTCTTGTTGAGCGCATAGCGCGCGGTCGTGCAGTTGCGCAGCATCGCCATGACCCAGCGCAGCATGGCCATGTCGAGCTGCGGCTGCAGGATCAGCGGAGCGTGCTTCATGAGCAGCCAGCGCAGCGCCTTCACCGGAATGCCGGGTGCCGCCCAGGGGGAGGCGTAGCCAGGCGAGATCTCGCCTGCATTGGCGAAGCTGGTTTCCAGCGCCGGCCCCGGCTGGCGGTCGATCAGCACGACCTCGTGCCCGGCCTCGGTCAGGTAGTAGGCCGACGTCACGCCGACCACGCCGGCGCCCAGAACGATCACTCTCATCGATGGTCCCCTGGCGCCCGCACCCGTGCGGCGCCACTTTCGAGATAGATGCGCGCATGCCGCGCGCCCAACTGCGTCAGAATTTCGTAGGCGATCGTCCCCGCATCGCGCGCAACTTGATCGAGGGACTGCGAAGGGCCGATCAGCTCGACGAAGTCGCCCTCGTGCAATGCTTCCTCGGGCAGCGCGCTGATGTCGACGGTCGTGCTGTCCATCGATACGCGTCCGACGATCGGAAGCCGCATGCCGCCGTGCCAGGCAGCGCCGACGCCGCCGAGACAGCGCGGCCAGCCGTCCGCATAACCGATGGCGATCGTCGCCAGCCGCTGCCGCGCCGCCGCGATGTGCTCGAAGCCGTAGCCGACGCCGGTACCCGCCTCGATCGTGCGGATCTGGAGGATGCGCGCATCGAGCCGGACGACGGGCCGCAGTCCCTCGGCAAGAGGGCCCGGATCGACTCCGAACAGGGCGACACCTGGACGCGCGAGGTCGCCGTGAAACTCACCGCCGAGGAATGCGCCACCGCTGTTCGCAATCGATGCCGGAACGCCGGGAAAATGCGCGTGGACCGCGCGAAAGCGCGCGAGCTGCTCCGCGTTGGCGGCGCGCGCCGGTTCGTCGGCACAGGCGAGATGGCTCATGACGAGGCGAAGATCGACTTCGCGCGCGAATGCCGGATGACTCGCCAGATCGATCGCCTCGACGGGTGGCAGGCCGAGGCGCGACATGCCGCTGTCGACTTGCAGCGCTGCCGGAAGCGGTCGGCCTTTTGCGCGGGCAAGGGTGCGCCAGCGTTCGACCTGCGTCGCGGAATTCAGAACCGGCACGAAACCGGGCTCGGCGCAACGTGCCTCGCTTCCCGGATCGATGCCGTTGAGGATGATGATCTCGGCATCACTGCCGAGAACCTGCGCGAGCGGGCCCGCCTCGCAAAGCTGCGCGACGAAGAACCTGCGGCAGCCCTCCCGATACAGCGCCGGGCCAACCATCGCCACGCCCAGGCCGTAGGCGTTCGCCTTGACGACGGCACCGCAGCGCGCCGGTGCAATACGCCCGGCAATCGTGCGGTAATTGGCGCGGATGGCGTCGAGATCGACGCTCAACCGGCTCGAGAATGCGTCGATGGTGATTGGTGATGGCATTCCCGGCTCCTCCGGCGGGAATACTGCATATCCTGCTCAACGTTTCGCCAATCTGGTATATTAAGCGCTATAAACTGCCGTATGGACGGCATGATCTGCCAAATGATGGAACATTCTGCATGAAAGCTCTCGACCACGCCGACTGCCGGATCCTCAACCGCCTGCGACTCGACGCGCGGATCACCAACAGCGCGCTAGCCGCAGAGGTCGGCCTGTCGCCGTCCGCATGCCTGCGGCGCGTGAAGCTGCTC
This sequence comes from Pelagerythrobacter sp. Soil_C_18, assembly GCF_057657235.1. NCBI lineage: Bacteria > Pseudomonadati > Pseudomonadota > Alphaproteobacteria > Sphingomonadales > Erythrobacteraceae > Pelagerythrobacter > Pelagerythrobacter sp. Soil_C_18. Next base: position 681,659 of record NZ_JBDGIU010000001.1, on the reverse strand, counting down.
GAAGCGTCCGGTGTGATCCGGGGCTACACCGCGATCGTCTCCGGCACGGGGCCGAACGAGGGGACGATCGCCATCGTCGAAATCGAACTGGAGCGGCAGACCGAGGAATATCTGGTCCGCTTCGAAGCCGCCCTGCGCCGCCATCCGGAGGTTCAGGAGTGGTATCTGATGACCGGCAACGGCGACTATATCCTGCGCGTCCAGATTGCCGGGATCGACGATTACGGTGAGTTCCACCGTGACGTCCTCTCCCGCCTGCCGGGGGTCTCGCGCATCACCTCGAGCTTCGCCATGCGCAGCCATCGCCGGCGGTAGATGGCGCAGCGATCAACTCACGGAACGTGAACGCGTAACCAGTCGTTGGCAGATTGTTTGAGGAGGCCGTCATGCCGGAGATCGGGCGCACCCGCTGGGCCATTGCGGAAGGTTACATCCCGGGCGAGAGCAGTTTCGACGATCCTGCGCTCGTTTCCCATGAAACCGCCTGCATCCTGAACGCCGGCGACCGGGAGGCGAGGGTCGAAATCACACTATATTTCACTGACCGCGATCCCGCGGGACCCTACCGGGTCACGGTTCCTCCCCGGCGAACGCTGCACCTGCGCTTCAACGATCTCGAGGATCCCGAACCCGTTCCGCGCGACACCGACTACGCCTCGGTCGTCGAAGCGGATGTACCGATTGTTGTGCAGCATTCGCGGCTGGACTCGCGCAGGAGCGAAGTCGCGCTGTTGACGACCATCGCTTATTCGGAGCGCTGACGCCTCGCTCCACGATCAGCCGAGAATGGCGACGCTGCGCAGGATCAGGCGGACCAGCTCGGTCTGGCGGCTGACGCCGACTTTGGCGAAAATCCGCTTCGAGTAGGAGCGCACGGTGCTTTCGGTCAGGCCCAGTTCCTCGGCCGCTTCGGTCAGCGAGAACCCTTGCGTGAGCAGGGCGGCGAGGCCGGCTTCGGACGGCGATAGATCGAACAGCGCGGCTATCAACTGCTCGAACGTGGCGCCGGGCGCCGGATCGGTCGCATAGACGATCGCGCCGGGGCTGGCGTCGATCGGCGCCGCACGTTCCCGCTCGATCGCGCGCACGAGAATGCCCAGGCCCTCGTTGGCCGGATCGGCGCAGCGGAAGGCACGGACGAGACCGGCGCCCGTGCTCTCGATCCGGCTCAGCAGCGCCTCCTTCACGATCCGCTCGAACTTGCGCGAGTCCGTCCGCCCGCCCACCGCCAGGTGCCGGTCCGCGAGACGGAAGGTCTCTCCGCGATCGATCTTCGCCTCCGCCGCCTTGTTCATCCGCAGCACGCGGCCGCGGCCGTCGAGGATGAAGGTCGCGATGGTGAGGCGGTCGAGCGTGGAGGTGAGCACGCCGATTTGGCTCTCGTCGCGCTGGATGCGCGAGAACAGCTCCAGTGCGATCTGCACATGCGGCCGCAGCGCGGCCATCAGTGCCTTGTGCCGGGCGGTGAAACGGAAGCTCTCCGAATGCGCGACCAGCCCGAGGTTGCACTCGATCCCACCGGGCTCCGCGACATACATGCCGAGCGCCTGCGCGATGCCGTAAGGCTTCATGATCTCCAGGTAGAACTCGTCGCGCTCAAGCCCTTCGCGCGGAGCGACTTCCTCGAGCAGGAGGATCTCGCCAGTGCGCTTCAGGGCGTTGCTCATGGGGTCGAGGTCGCCGAGTGCCGCCTGGCGCGAGTGGATCGTGCGCGCCACTACCGGATCGACCGCCGGGGGTTCCGCCCACAGCGTGACCGAGGCGAGGCCCTTGCGGCTGAGCTGGAGCGAGATCGCCGCGTTGTCGCACCCTGCCGTCTCCGCCAGGGCGCGCAGGAAGGCGCGCCAGGGTTCGAGCTCGATCGGGCCGCGATAGAGCGTTGCCAGCAGCTCGGGATCGAGTGCCATGGTTTCGGCCTTTGCCCGCGCCGTCATCCGCCACCGTCCTGTGCGAGGGCGAGAAACGCGGGGACCTCGCCCCCGCCGTGCAGCTCGATCGCCGCGCCGGAGACGTAGGCGGCCTCGGGCGAGGCGAGCCAGGCCACGCAGGCGGCAACGTCGTGCCCGCGCGCCATGCGCTTCATCGGCAGCGTGGCGCCGAGTCGCGCAACGCCTTCCGCGCCGCCGTAATGCTCGACCTGATCGGGATTCTCGACCAGGCCGATCACGATCGCGTTGACCCGAACGTCTGGCCCCCATTCCATCGCCAGCCCCTTGGTCGCGCTGATCAGCCCGGCCTTGGCCGCGCCGTAAGCAACCGTGCCGGGCGCCGCGCGCAGGCCTGAGATGCTGGCGATGTTGACCACTAGACCGCCCGCATTGCGCAAGGCGCCATAGGCTGCACGTGCGAGGACGAGCGGCGCGACCAGATTGAGGGCAATCACTTTCTCGAGCAGTTCGGGCGAGGAGTTGGCGACCGGCGCCGCCGGCGTGCCCCCGGCGTTGTTGACCAGCAGGTCTAGGCGCCCGAGCCGCTGCGTTGTCGTCGCCACGAGCGCTTCGACGGCGCCGGGATCGCGCACGTCGGTCGGCAGGAACAGCGCTTCCCTTCCTCCGGCGGCTACCGGCTCCGCGGGCGCACGGCGCGCGCAGACGGCGACCTGCCATCCGTCGGTGAGCAGCCGTTCGGCAATCGCGCGTCCGATGCCGCGCGTTCCTCCGCTGATCAATGCGACGCGTTCGCTCATGCCGTGGTTTCCATCCTCTCTGGCCTCATCTGGAGCCTATCCCCGGGCACCGCAAGCCGCCGTCACCAAATGGGGGTATCGGCCGGTCGCCCTCAGCCGCATCTGTCGGTCCGGGAAGTGAGGATCGAACGACCGGCCATGCCGACGATTGACAAGACGATGGACGCCGCTGCGGTGGTCTCCCGGTTGCGGAGCGGCATGACGCTGGGGATCGGCGGCTGGGGCCCAAGGCGCAAGCCGATGGCGCTGGTGCGCGAGATCCTGCGTTCGGACCTCACCGACCTGACCCTGGTTTCGTACGGCGGCCCCGAAGTCGGCATGCTGTGCGCGGCGGGCAAGGTCAGAAAGCTCATCTTCGCCTTCGTGTCGCTCGACGAGATTCCGCTCGAGCCCTGGTTCCGCAAGAGCCGCGAGGGCGGCGCGATCGAAGTGCTCGAACTCGACGAAGGCATGTTCCAGTGGGGCCTCAAGGCCGCGGCGTACTCGGTGCCGTTTCTGCCGACGCGGGTGGGGCTCGGGACGGATCTCGTCGAGGTGGGCGAGCTCAGGACGGTCACCTCGCCCTACGGCGACGGCGAGGTCCTGGTCGCCATGCCCGCGCTGAAGCTCGACGCCGCCCTGATCCACGTCCACCGGGCGGACCGGCGGGGCAACGTGCAGGCGCTCGGGCCCGACACCTATTACGACGAATGGTTCGCCAAGGCGGCGGCCGAATGTTTCGTCTCCTGCGAGGAGTTGGTCGACGCGATGGAGGTTTCCTACCCGCAGGACGTCAGGGCCAACCTGTTCGAACGGTGCTTCGTGACCGGCGTCGCCGAGACGCCCGGGGGGGCGCATCCGACGACCATGCCGCCTTCCTACGGGTGGGACATGGGCTGGCTGAAGAAATATGCCGCCGCCGCGAAGGATCCGGGCGACTGGAGCGCGGTCGCCGAATGGACGGTGGGCGCCAGCGAGGCCGATTATCTCGCCTCGGTCGGCGGGCAAGAGGGAGTAGCGGCGCTTCCGCTGCCGGTGTTCTGATGAGCATTACGCTGGCAGAACTGTGCATCGTCGCCTGTGCGGAAGCGTTCCGCACGAGCCGCGAGATCATCGCCACCGGCATCGGGCCGATCCCCCGCCTCGGCGCGGGCCTGGCCAAGCTGACTCACTCGCCGGGCCTGCTGATGACCGACGGCGAGGCGTTCCTGGTCGAACAGCCGGTGCCGCTCGGCGCGACGGGTGACGAACGCCCCATGCCGGCCGGATACCTGCCGTTCTCGCGCTTCTTCGACAGCGCGGTGTGGAGCGGGCGGCGGCACGCGATGGTGACCCCAACCCAGATCGACCGGTTCGGGCAGACCAACCTTTCGGCGCTGGGCGGTACGCATACGCGGCCCAAGGTGCAGATGCTGGGCGCGCGGGGCTTCCCCGGCAACGGCATCTATCACCCGAACTCGATGTTCATTCCGGCCCACTCGACGCGCGTATTCGTGCCGGGCGAGGTCGACCGCGTGTCGAGCCCCGGGTACAATCCGGCGCGGCGGATACCGGGCGGGAATTACACCGGCATCGACCTGCGCCGCATCGTCACCAATCTGTGCGTGATGGATTTCGGCGGCTCCGATCATGCGATCCGCGTGATCTCGCTCCATCCGGGCGTCGGCTTCGCCGAGGTGCAGGAGGCGACGGGCTTCGAGCTGATCGACGCGGTCGAGGGCGAGACGGTGTTGCCGGGCGAAGATCAACTCGCGCTGATCGCCCGGCTCGATCCGCGCGGCATCCGTTCGCGGGTGCTCAAGGACAATCCGCCCGCGGAAGGACGCCTGCAATGACCGACCCCACCGGCGATGGCCTCGAACCGCCGACCCCCAGCGAGCACGACTACGAGACCGATGAGCCGGTGCTCTACGAGGCTGCCGGCGGGATCGCGCGCGTGACGCTCAATCGCCCGCGCTATCACAACGTCCAGAACAGCCAGATGACCTATGCGCTCGACGACGCGTTCCGCCGCGCGGTCGACGATGACGCGGTCAAGGTGATCGTGCTCAAGTCCGACGCGAAGCATTTCTGCGCTGGGCACGACATCGGCTCCCCCGGGCGCGACTTCCACGTGACCGTCGACCGGCGGTTGATGTGGTACGATCATGCCAACAAGGCCGGGGCCGAGAAGGCCTATATCCGCGAGCAGGAACAATACCTCGGCATGTGCAAGCGGTGGCGGGACATTCCCAAACCGACGATTGCGCAGGTCCACGGCGGCTGCATCGCGGGCGGTCTGATGCTCGCCTGGGTCTGCGACCTGATCGTCGCGTCCGACGACGCCTTCTTCCAGGATCCGGTGCTGCAGATGGGCTTTCCGGGGCTGGAGTACTTCGCCCATTGCCATGAGCTAAACGTGCGCGTGGCCAAGGAATTCCTGTTCCTGGGCGAGCGCATGGGCGCGCAGCGGGCCTACGAGATGGGCATGATCAATCGCGTGGTGGCGCGGCCCGAACTCGAGGCGGAGGTCGCGCGCATCGCCGGCCGCATCGCCGAGCAGCCGCGGCTGGCGCTCCAGCTCGCCAAGCAGGCCTGCAACCACATGGAGACGCTTGCGGGCAAGAACGCCGGGATCGACGCGGCCTTCGGCTATCACCACTTCGCCCACGCCAACAACACGTTGGTCAAGGGTGACTACATCGCCGGGTTCGATGGCAAGACAATGGCCGAGAAGAACAAGCGGCAGACGGGCGAGGACTGACGCTTGGCCGATCCGCTCGCCACTCCGCTGACCGATCTTCTCCGGTGCCGCCTTCCGGTGGTGCAGACCGCGATGGGCTGGATCGCAACGCCGCGGCTCGTGGCGGCGAGCAGCAACGCAGGGGCGTTCGGGTTCCTGGCGGGCGCGGTGATGAAGCCGGCCGAGCTGGCAGAAGAGATCGCGGAGACGGCCAGGCTCACGCCGCACCGGTTCGGGGTCAACTTCCACAGCTTCCAGCCCGGCGCGCGCGAGATCGTCGAGGTGATCCTTGCGAACAGCGAGCGCGTGGGCGCGGTGAGCTTCGGGCGTGGGCCCGATGCCGGGATGATCGCGCGCTTCAACGAGGCCGGGATCGTCTGCATGCCGACCGTCGGCGCGGTGAAGCATGCCGAGAAGATGGTTGCGCTGGGCTGCCGTGCGATCACCGTTCAGGGCGGCGAAGGCGGAGGCCATACCGGCTCGGTGGCGACCACCGTGTTGCTGCCACAGGTGCTCGACGCGGTGAACGTGCCGGTCGCCGCTGCGGGCGGCTTCGCCGACGGGCGCGGTCTGGCAGCGGCACTGGCGTGGGGAGCGAGCGGCATCGCCATGGGGTCGCGCTTCATGATGACCGCCGACAGCCCGGTGCCCGATGCCGTGAAGGTCGCCTATACGCGCGCGGGGACCGGCGACATCTTCGTCACCGACCGGATCGACGGCATTCCGCAGCGCATGATCCGCAATCCCGTGCTTGACCGCATCGAGAGCGGCGGCGTTCTGGGCAAATGGAGCCGCGGCCTCACCGCCGCCTTAGCCATGAAGCGCGCCACGGGTGCAAGCTGGGGTGAGTTGCTCGCCAGCGCTCGCGCAATGCGGAGCGAGGGGGGCAAGTCCTTCCCCGAAGCCATGCTCGCCGCCGCCGCGCCCGTGCTGCTGCAGAAGGCCGTGGTCGAAGGCGATGCGATCAATGGTCTGATGGCTTCGGGCCAAGTCGCCGGCCGGCTCGACGATCTGCCGACTTGCGCTGAGCTTCTCGCCCGGATCGAAACCGAAGCGCGCGAGCGGATCGCGGCGCTCACCGGCCGCTCGGCCGCAATCAAGGGAGCCGCGTGATGCCGATTGGCTGGTCCGTGGAAGATCGCATTGCTGAAATCGTGTTCGACGTGCCGCCGGTCAATGCGTTCGATTCCGCGACCTGGCTCAAGCTGCCGGGCATTATCGGTTCCCTGGCCGTGCGGCAGGACGTGCACTGCATCCTGATCCGCGCCGAGGGGCGGGGCTTCTGCGGGGGCGTGGACATCAAGGAGATGCAGGCGCATCCCGAGCGCATCAGCGATCTCAACCGCGGTAACTATCTGACTTTCAAGGCCGTTCGATCGGCCGAGATCCCGGTGGTGAGCGCGGTGCACGGCTTCGTGATCGGCGGCGGCATCGGAATTTGCGGCGCTTCGGACACGATCATCGCCGCCGAGGACGCCTATTTCTCACTGCCCGAGATCGACCGGGGGGCGATGGGCGGGGCGAGCCATCTGTCGCGGATGTTGCCGCTGCACAAGGTGCGGGCGGCGTTCTTCACCGGCGGCAAAATTCCCGCGGAAGAGGCCTGGCGGCTCGGCGCGATCGAGAAAATCGTGCCATGCGAGGATCTTAGAGCCGATGCACGCGCGTTTTGCGCCACGATTGCAGCGAAGAGCAGAAAGGCACTGACGGTAGCCAAGGAGGCACTCAACGGCCTCGAGGAGCGCGACGTCGACCGCGGCTACCGCTGGGAGCAGGGTTTCACCCTGGAAATGTACATGCACGAGGACAGCCAGCGGTCGCGCGACGCGTTCGTCGAGACCGGCGGGGCGGCGAAGTTCTGATGGATATCGCCTACACCACGCAGCAACAGGCTTTCCGGCAGGAGGTGCGCGAGTGGCTTGCCGCGCATGTCCCGGCCGAGCGGCTGGTCACGCTCGAGCGCAAGGAAGGATTCGACCAGCACGTCGCGTGGGAGCGCGAGTTGGCGAGCGGCAACTGGGGCATGGTGACCTGGCCGAGCGAATACGGCGGGCGCGGGCTCGATCTGATCGAGTGGCTGATCTTCGAGGAAGAATACTGGGCCGCCGGCGCGCCACTGCGGGCGAACCAGAACGGCATCTTCCTGCTCGGCCCGACGATCATGGAATTCGGTTCGGACGAGCAGAAGGCGCGCTTCCTGCCGCCGATGGCGAGGGGCGAGGTGATCTGGGCGCAGGCGTGGTCGGAGCCCGGCGCGGGCAGCGACATGGCGGCGATCAAGACCACCGCCTGGCGCGACGGCGATCACTACGTCATCAACGGGCAGAAGACCTGGTCGAGCCGCGCGAGCTTTGCCGACTGGGGCTTCGGCCTGTTCCGCACCGAGGAAGGGAGCCAGCGGCACAAGGGTCTCTCGTTCCTGCTGTTCGACTTGAACGCGCCCGGCATTACCCGACGCCCGATCCGCCAGCTTCACGGCGACCCGGGATTTGCCGAACTCTTCTTCGATGAAGTCCGCGTGCCCGTGGAGAACCGGATCGCCGGCGAAGGCGAGGGCTGGAAGGTGGCGATGGCGACCGCGGGCTTCGAGCGCGGGCTGATGCTGCGCTCCCCCGGCCGCTTCCAGGCGACCGCCGCGCGGCTGATGGCCCTGCTGCGCGAGACGGCGGACCGCGCCTCGCCGGGGCTGCGCGAGGAGGTCGTGCGGCTGTGGATGGGTGCGCAGGCCTATGCCTACAACACCTATCAGGTGGCGGCGCGGATCATGGCCGGCGGCTCAATCGGGGCCGAGGCGAGCCTGAACAAGATCTTCTGGTCCGAACTCGACCGCGCGATGCACCGCGCGGCGATGCACCTGCTCGGACCCGCCGCCGAACTGCAGACCCTGCCCGACGGCAGCGCGAACGAGTGGCTCGAGGGCTACATCTTCTCGCTCTCCGGCCCGATCTATGCAGGCTCGAACGAGATCCAGCGCAACATCACCGCCGAGCGCCTGCTCGGCCTGCCGCGCGTGGGAGCGGGCTGATGGATTTCAGACTTCCACCGGAAAGCGTCGAACTGGCCGAGGCCGTGCGGGAATACCTTGCCGGCACCCATGGACCGGACGTGCTGCGGCGGCTCGACGCCGGCGGCAACCGCGATCTGCGCATCTGGCAGGGCCTCGTCGAAATGGGCCTGACCGGACTGCTCGTGCCCGAGAGCGAGGGCGGGCTCGGCATGACGCTGCTCGGCGGCGCCCTGATCGCTCGCGAGTGCGGCCGCGCCTGCCTGGCCGAGCCGCTGGTCGACACAGCGCTCGTCGCGGTTCCGTGGCTGATCGCGCGCGGCGAAACCGATGACCTCGCCGTGATCGCGGCGGGCGAGAAGCTCGTCGCCCTGCCGCACGCGGTGAACCCGTGGGTCGCCGACGGGGAAGGAGAGGAACTCGCGAGTGTCGACCCGCTGCGCAACCTCGTCGCCGCGCCCGAGGACGCCGGCGACGATCCCCTGCTGCTCGATCTCGGCGCGCTGATGAGCGCGGCGCAGCTCGTCGGGCTGGCCGAGGCCATGCTCGACCAGGCGGTCGCCTATGCACAGGTGCGCGAGCAGTTCGGCCATGCGATCGGCGGGTTCCAGGCGATCAAGCACAAGCTGGCCGACGTCGCCGTTGCGCTCGAATTCGTGCGCCCGGTGCTGTGGCGCGCGGCGCAGGCGATGGACGACGGGCTGACCAGCGCACCGCTGCACGTCAGCCACGCCAAATATGCCGCGACCGATGCCGCCTACCTCGCAGCCGAAAGCGCGATCCAGGTGCATGGCGCGATGGGCTATACCTACGAGGTCGATCTCCATTTCTGGATGAAGCGCGCATGGGCGCTCGCCGGGGCATGGGGCGACCGCAATTTCCACTATCACCGGATCGAGGACGCCGCGCTCGGCGGCGCGCACCCCCTCGGCCCGCAGTACACATTCGCCTGAGGAGCCGATGGCCGAAGCCTATATCATCGATGCGGTGCGCACCCCGATCGGGCGCAAGAAGGGCTCGCTGGCGCAAGTGCATCCGGCCGATCTCGCCGCGCACCCGCTGCGCGTGCTGGTCGAGCGGACGGGCATCGACGCGAACGCGGTCGACGATTGCGTATGGGGCTGCTGCGACACGATCGGCCCGCAGGCCGGGGACATCGGACGCACGGCATGGCTCGTCGCCGGCCTGCCCCAGCACGTGCCAGGCACGACGGTCGACCGCCAGTGCGGCTCGAGCCAGCAGGCGGTGCATTTCGCCGCCCAGGGCGTCATGAGCGGCACGCAGGATCTCGTCGTCGCGGGTGGCAGCCAGGCGATGAACGCGATCCCGATCTCCGCCGCGATGTTCGCCGGCCAGCCGTACGGCTTCGACAATCCGTTCAACACCGCGCGCGGCTGGGTCGAGCGTTACGGCGACGGCATTCTCAACCAGATCAACTCTGCCGAGATGATCGCCGGGAAGTGGAACATCTCGCGCGAGGCGATGGAGCGGTTCGCGCTCGCCAGCCACGAGCGCGCACAGGCGGCGTGGGACAACGGCTGGTTCGATGCCGAGGTGGCGCCGCTGGAAGGGCTCGACCGTGACGAGACGATCCGCCCGAACACGACGCTGGAAGGGCTCGCCGCGCTCAATCCGGTGCAGGAAGGCGGGCGCGTCACCGCGGGGGTCGCGAGCCAGAACTGCGACGGCGCGGCCGCGCTGCTGATCGCCTCCGAGCAGGCGGTGAAGGACCACGCCCTCACGCCGCGCGCGCGCATCCACCACATCTCGGTTCGCGCGGACGATCCGGTGTGGATGCTCACCGCGCCGATCCCGGCGACGAAGCATGCGCTGCAGAAGGCAGGGATGACGGTCGCGGACATCGACCTGTTCGAATGCAACGAGGCCTTCGCCAGCATCCCGATGGCGTGGATGCAGGAGCTCGGCATTCCGCACGAGAAGGTCAACGTCCAGGGCGGCGCGATCGCGCTCGGCCATCCGCTGGGCGGCACGGGCGCGCGGCTGATGACCACGCTGCTCGGCGCGCTGGAGCGCACCGGCGGCCGCTACGGCCTGCAGACCATGTGCGAGGGCGGCGGGCAGGCCAACGTCACGATAATCGAGAGGCTTTGACGAATGGGGATCTGCGAAGGCAGGACTGTGATCATTACCGGCGCGGCGCGCGGGCTGGGCCGCGCCTATGCGCTGGCCTTCGCCGCCGAGGGGGCCAATGTCGTCGTCAACGACATCGGCGCCTCGCTGGGCGGCGAAGGGCGCGACACGTCGGCTGCCGACGCGGTGGTCGGGGAAATTGTTCGGAGCGGCGGGCAGGCCGTCGCCAACTACGACGACGTGACCGACTGGGACGCGGCCGGGCGGATCGTCGAGACCGCGGTGCGCGAGTTCGGCGACCTCCACGTGGTGGTCAACAACGCCGGGATCGTCCGCGACCGGATGTTCGTCTCCGCCACGCTCGACGAATGGGACGCGACGATGCACGTGCATCTGCGCGGGCACTTCTGCGTCAGCCGCCATGCGGTCGATTACTGGCGCGGCAAGGCCAAGGCGGGCGAAGCGCCCGATGCGCGGATCATCAACACGACCAGTGGCGCGGGGCTGCAGGGCTCGATCGCGCAGGCCGCCTATTCGACCGCCAAGGGCGGGATCGCCACGCTCACGCTGGTCCAGGCGGCCGAGCTCGGCCGCTACGGCATTACCGCCAATGCGCTGGCGCCTGCCGCGCGGACGCGCATGACCGAGCAGGCCTTCGCCGAGACGATGGCGACCGAGGGCGACGCCTTCGACACCATGGACCCGGCCAATGTCGCGCCCGCGGTCGTCTGGCTCGGCAGCGCGCATAGCGCGAAGGTGACCGGCTGCGTGTTCGAGCTCGAGGGCGGCAAGATCATGCTCGAAGACGGCTGGCGCGAAGGGCCGTTCGTCGACAAAGGCGCGCGGTGGGCGCCGGGCGAGGTGGGCGAAGCGGTGGATCGGCTGCTCGCCGAACGCGTGCCGCCCCGCAAGGTCTGGGGCACCTGAGATGGCTTTCGCGCTCGACGAACAGCAACAGATGATCGCCGAGACAGCGACGGCGTTCTTCACCGAGAATGCCACGAGCGAACGCACGCGCGCCGCCATGGCGCACGGCATCGATCGCGATCTCTGGCGCGCCTATTGCCGCGAACTCGGCTTCGGCGGCCTCATGGTGCCCGAGGACCTCGGCGGCGCCGGGCTCGGCCATGTCGAGCTGGCGGTGGTCGCCGAGGAAGCCGGCCGCACCCTGGCCGCGATCCCGCTGCTGGGGCATGCGATGGCGACCGCTGCCCTGCTCGCAAGCGAAGATCGGGCGGCGATCGCCATGCACCTTCCCGCGATGATGGCGGGGGACCGTGTCGTCGCGGCGGGCGAGCGAGGGGGCGAGGGCATGCTCGTGCCGCACGGGGCGCAGTGCGATCTGCTCCTCCTGCTCGGCGAAGACGGCGCGGATCTGATCGATGCGGGCGCGGCCACGGTCGAGCCGATGAAGTCGCTTGATGAGACCCGCCCGCTCGCGCGGGTTCACGCATCCGCCGGCGATCCGCTCCCCAGCGGAACGGAGCCCTGCGAGGCGGCCCGCGCGGCCGGCGTGCTCTGCCTCGCCGCCGAAGCGCTCGGCGGTGCGCAGGAGGCGCTCGACAGGACCATCGCGTTCGCCAAGGAGCGCGAACAGTTCGGCCGCGCGGTGGGTTCGTTCCAGGCCTACAAGCACCGTCTGGCAGACCGCGCGGTCGAGATCGAGCAGGCGCGCTCCGCCGTATGGTGGGCTGCCTGCGCGCTCGACGAAGGGCACGAGACCGGTGCGCTTGCGCTCCATGCCGCCAAGAGCTTCTGCGCGGATACTTATCTGCGGGTCGCGGGCGACATGATCCAGCTCCACGGCGGCATCGGTTTCACCTGGGAGCACGACGCGCACCTGTTCTTCAAGCGCGCGCGCGCCATCGCGAACATGCTCGGCGACGGGCAGCATCACCGCGAGCGCGTTGCGCGGATCATGCTGGACGAAGCGGCATGAAGCTGGGGTTCTCCGACATGGAAGAGGCGTTCCGCCGCGAATGCGCGAGCTGGTTCGAAGACCAGATGAGCGGCGAGTTCGCCGACATCCGCGGGATCGCGAACCTGGTCGACAAGCCCGAGCGCCGGAAGGCGTGGGAGCGGCGGCTGGCCGAGCATCGCTATTCGTGCATCGGCTGGCCGATCGCCTGGGGCGGGCGCGATGCGACGCTCAACGAGCAGGTCATCTTCGCGGAGGAATATGCCCGTGCCGGGGCGCCGAACCGGCTCAACCATATGGGCGTCGAACTGCTCGGGCCGACGCTGCTCGCGCTCGGCAGTTCCGAGCAGAAGGCGCGTTTCCTGCCGGCGATCGCCGAAGGCACCGCGATCTGGTGCCAGGGCTATTCCGAACCCGGCGCCGGCTCCGACCTTGCCGCCATCCGCACTCGCGCACGGCGCGACGGCGGCGAATGGGTCATCGAGGGACAGAAGATCTGGACCAGCCTCGCCCAGTTCGCCGACATGATCTTCGTGCTCGCAAGGACCGAAGACGGGACCAGCGGGCGCGAGGGACTGAGCTTCCTGCTCGTCGACCTCGATCAGCCGGGCATCGAGATCCGCCCGATCCGCCAGATCAACGGTGAGGCCGAGTTCAACGAGGTGTTCTTCGATGGCGCCCGCTGCCCGGTCGAGAACATGGTCGGCGCCGAGGGAGAGGGGTGGAAGGTTTCCACCACGCTGCTCTCGTTCGAACGGGGCATCTCGACCCTCGGCCAGCAGATGCAGTTTCGCAATGAGCTGGACGCGGTGATCGCCGCGGCCAGGCGCAACGGCAAGACGGCCGACCCGGTGTTCCGCCAGCGGCTCGCGGAGGCGGAGATCGGCCTGCGGCTGATGCGCTACGGCGCGCTTCGCATGCTGGCGGACGGGAAGGGCGGCGCACTGGCAGGCGCGGCGCTGACGTACAAGATCCAATGGGCGAGCTGGCGCCGGGCGCTGGGCGAGCTGGCGATGGACGTGCTCGGGCAAGAGGGCGAGATCGCGCCGGCTGATGCCGAGGGCTGGCCGCTGCTCACCAATCTCTATCTCTATTCGCGCGCCGACACGATCTACGGCGGCACCAACCAGATCCAGCGCAACCTGATCGCCGAGCGCGGGCTCGGCCTGCCGCGCGAGCCGAGAGGAAACGCATGAGCCTGACGCCGACCTACCCGCCCGGGCGCAACCTCCTTGCCGGCAAGACCGTGCTCGTCACGGCCGCCGCTGGCACGGGCATCGGCTATGCGGTGGCGAAGCGCGCGGTCGAGGAAGGCGCGCGGGTCATGATCAGCGACTGGCACGAGCGGCGCCTCGGCGAAGCGGCGGGGCGGATCGCCGACGAGACGGGAAGCGAGCGGCCCGCGGCGTTCGTCTGCGACGTAACCGATCAGGCGCAAGTCGACGCGCTGCGCGATGCGGCCGAGGCAGAGCTGGGCGCGGTCGACGTGCTGATCAACAACGCGGGCCTCGGCGGGGAGACCGCCGTCGTCGACTTGACCGACGACGAGTGGCACCGCGTGCTCGACGTCACGCTCAATTCGGTCTTCCGCATGACGCGCACGTTCCTCCCCGGAATGTACGCGCGCAAGGCCGGAGCGGTCGTCAACAATGCCTCGGTTCTCGGCTGGCGGGCGCAGAAGGGGCAGGCGCATTACGCAGCCGCAAAGGCGGGGGTCATGGCCTTCACCCGCTGCTCCGCGCTCGAGGCGGCCGAGCACGGCGTGCGGATCAATGCCGTCGCGCCCTCGATTGCGATGCACGCCTTCCTCGCCAAAGTGACCAGCGACGAATTGCTCGCCGAACTGTCCGCGCGCGAGGCTTTCGGGCGCCCCGCCGAGGTGTGGGAAGTCGCCAACGTCATGCTGTTCCTCGCCTCCGACCTCGCCAGCTACATGACCGGCGAGGTCGTCCCCGTGTCGAGCCAGCGCGCATGAGCGAGCCGCGGATCTTCGCCCGCCCTGCCGACCTGCTCGGCAGCGAGGGCACCCGGCTGGGCCCCACCGCGTGGCTTGCAATCGAGCAGGACCGGGTCGACGCCTTCGCCGAGGTGACCGGCGATCACCAGTGGATCCACGTCGACGTCGAGCGCGCGAAGGCGGGCCCCTTCGGCGGGACGATCGCGCACGGCTATCTCACGGTGTCGCTGGTCAACCACTTCCTGCCCGAGCTGATCGAGGTGCGCGGCTTCACCCATGCGGTGAACGTCGGGGCCGACCGGCTGCGCTATCTGGCCTCGGTGCGGGTCGGCAGCCGCATCCGGGCCAGCGGCGAGATCCTGAAGGTCGAGGAGATCAAGGGCGCGGTCCAGTCGACCGTGCGCGTGACGGTGGAGATCGAAGGCGGCGACCGGCCCGCCTGCACGATCGACACGATCAGCCGCTATTATCCGGAAGAAGGGGGCGCCGGATGATCGATCCGCTGCCTCCGACCGTTCCGCATCTCGTTGCCGCGGCCGCGCGGACCTGGGGCTCGCGCACCGCGCTCGTCGAAGGGGAGGTGCGCTGGTCCTTCGCCGACCTCGAGCGGGAATGCCGCGCCGCTGCGTCGGCCATGCTCGCGAGCGGCGTGGGCGAGGGGGACCGGGTCGCGATCTGGGCGCCCAACGGCCGCGACTGGATCGTCGCCGCGGTCGGGGCGATGACGACCGGCGCTGCAATTGTACCGCTCAACACCCGCCTCAAGGGGCGTGAGGCGGGGGAGATGCTGCGGCGCACCTCGGCCAAAGTGCTCATCACCTGCGGCGACTTCCTCGGCACCGACTATCCGGCGCTGCTGGCGGGCGAGGACCTTCCCGCGCTGGAGCGGACGGTGCTGCTCGATTCCGACTGGCGGGCGTTCGTCGCCGGAGGGAACGGCGCGGACGATCCGCAGATCGACGCGGCGCTGAGCCGGCTGACCGCGGCACATGTCTCCGACATCATGTTCACCAGCGGCACGACCGGGGCGCCCAAGGGCGTCGTCTCGACCCACGACCGGATCGTACCGATGTTCGCGGACTGGGGCCGCCAGATGGGGCTGACGAGCGACGACCATTACCTCATCATCAATCCGTTCTTCCACAGCTTCGGTTTCAAGGCCGGCTGGGTCGCGGCGCTGATCGCCGGCGCGCCGATCTATCCGCTGGCGACCTTCGACATTCCGCGCGTGATCGAACTGATCGAGCGCGAGCGCATCTCGTTCCTGCCCGGCCCGCCGACGATCTACCAGTCGCTGCTGGCGGCGAAGGCGGAGAGGGACTTCGACACCTCCTCACTGCGCGGCGCGGCGACCGGCGCGGCCAGCGTCCCGCCCGAACTGGTTCGCCGCATGCGCAGCGAGCTCGGTCTGGTCGACACCGTCACCGCTTACGGCATGACCGAATGTGCGACGATCACCTCCTGCCGCCGCGGCGACGATGCGGCGCTGGTCGCGGAAAGCTGCGGCCGCGCGCTGCCGGGGCTCGAACTGCGAATCGTCGACGACGAGGGGAAGCCCGTCGCACAGGGCGAGGCGGGCGAAGTCCAGGTGCGCGGCTACGGCGTCATGCTCGGCTATCTCGACGATCCGCAGGCGACCGCCGAGGCGATCGATCCCGACGGATGGCTCTCCACCGGCGACATCGGCTGGCTCGGCACCGAAGGGTATCTGCGGATCACCGACCGCAAGAAGGACATGTTCATCTCGGGCGGGTTCAACGTCTACCCGGCGGAAGTGGAGCACCTGCTCGCCGAACATCCGGCGATCGCGCAGGCAGCGGTGATCGGCGCGCCCGACGAGCGCATGGGCGAGGTCGGCAAGGCCTTCGTCGTGCTTCGCCCGGGGCAGACACTGCCGGAGAGCGAGTTGGCCGAATGGGCGCGCGGGCGCATGGCGAACTACAAGGTCCCGCGCGCCTTCGCCTTCGTCGAGGGCCTGCCGCACAACGCCTCGGGCAAAGTGACGAAGGAGGCGCTGCGCGATGGCTAGCCTCCTTCCACTCGCGCCGGTCCCGGCATTCGCCACCTTCAAGGACAGTGTGGCCACGCTGTCCGGCTTAATCATCGTGTGTGGCCGACTATCGTCATCGACAAAAGCTGCGCGCCAATGCGTGCACGATAAGGGAGAGGTTTTCATGAAACGCACGAAGACGGCGCTGATGCTCGCGGCATCGGCACTCGCATGCTCACCCGCGCTCGCGGCGGCCCAGGACACGGCAGCCGCGCCGGAGGAAGCGGAAACCACGAGCGCGCCTGCAGCCGCCGGCAGCAACGAGATCGTGGTCACCGCGCAGCGCCGCGAGGAACGGCTGGTCGACGTTCCGATCTCGGTCAGCGCGGTCAATCAGGCCGCGCTCGACCGCGCACAGGTCCGCACGGTCAGCGACATCGCGACCGTCGTGCCGAACATCCAGATCAACGAGACGATCGGCAATACCTACGGCCCGCTGATCACCATTCGCGGCCTCTCCCCCTCGGCAGACACCAGTCTCGCGCGCGACCAGCCGGTGGGCCTCTACATCGACGGCGTACCGATCGGGAAGTCGACTGGCGCCGCATTCGACATCGTCGATCTCGAGCGGGTCGAGGTTCTGCGCGGCCCGCAAGGAACGCTCTACGGCAAGAACACGATTGGCGGCGCGGTGAACCTCATCACCCAGAAGCCGAGCGGCGAGTTCGGCGGACAGGTATCGACCAGCTACGGGACCTATGACAATTTCGTCGGCAAGGTGGTGGTCGATCTGCCCGAGGTCGCCGGTTTCAGCCTCAAGCTGAGCGGCGTGACCAAGCAGTACGGCGGATACTATCGCAACTCCGCCACGGGCGACAATTTCGGCGAGCAGGATCTGTGGGCCGGCCGGGTCGACCTGCAGTGGCAGCCGGCGGACAGCTTCAGCGCGCTCTACAGTTACGACATTTCCAACAGCAAGGGCACGCCGAGCCAGCTTGCCCTGCTGGCGGTGACGGGAGCGGGGTCGGCTGCGTTCCTCAACCCTCTGCTGGCGCCCTACGTCGTGGACGGGCGGACCCGCACGACCGGTTCCAACAGTGCGCTGCAGAGCGACTTCGAGACCACCGGCCACGCGCTCACGCTCCAGTGGGAGCCGGGTCTGGGCGATCTCACGCTGAAGTCCATCACCGCGCGGCGGACGGCGAAGACCCGCTCCATGAGCGACTTCGACGGTACGCCGATCGACCTGATGCGCTTCACGCTCAACAACGATTACGAGCAGTTCACGCAGGAAGTGCAGGCACTCGGCACCCTCGGCGACTTCAAGTACACGCTCGGGTTTTTCTACCTCGACGACAACTACGACGTGTTCAATCCGCGCTGGAACTTCCAGTTCGGCCGTGACGAGGTGTTCGACGTTTCGCAGCGGGGCGGCGAAAGCAAGTCCTACGCGGGCTACGGTCAGCTTGCCTGGACGCCCTCGGCGCTCGACGGGCGGCTGACGGTGTCGGCCGGCGCGCGCTACAGCCACGAGGAGAAGTCGGCTTACGAACTGCTGCTGGCGAACACGGCCTACGCGACCGATCCGGCGAGCCCTAGTTCCGGCGTGTTCGTGCGCGACGAAAACGGCAATCCGGTCACCCGCAGCGGCCAGCCTGCGGCAGGCGCACGGCCGGGGGCCGGCGGTATCGGCTACACCGACCTTATTCCTCTGACCAACAGCGGGACGTGGAAGAAGTTCACGCCTGAATTCAACATCCTGTACAAGATACAGCCGAGCTTCTCGGTCTATGCGCGCTATGCCAGCGGCTTCAAGAGCGGCGGCATCAACGATACCGCGGCGACCAATGCGGCGTTCCTGACGCCGTATGATCCGGAGAACCTGACCTCGTACGAAGCCGGTCTCAAGTACGCCGGATGGAACGGGCGCGTGCAGCTGAATGCGGCGGTCTATCACTCGATCTACAAGGACTTCCAGGCCGGTGTGTTCGTGCCGACGCTGGTCACCACGAACATCATCAACGCGGGTGAGGCCCAGTTCACGGGCTTCGAGATCGACGGCGCGCTGCGTCCGACCGATTCGCTGACGATCAACTTCGGTGGCGGCTATGTCGATGCGCGCTATACCGACTTCGTCCTGCCCGATGGGACCGACGTGACCGACAGCTACGTCCTCTCGCGCGTGCCGAAGTGGAACTGGCAGCTCGGTGCGGTGCATCAGGCCGACCTCGGCTTCGCGACGCTGGAGACGAGCGCGAACTACTCGTGGCGTTCGTCGCAGTACTCCAGCATCGTGTCCGATCCACTTTCTCAGATGCCCTCCTATGGACTGCTGAACGCGCGGATTGCGCTGACCGATATCGAGCTCGGCAACGGCTCGACGCTGGAAGTGGCGGCCTGGGGCAAGAACCTGACCGACAAGGAATATCTCGTCAGCGCCATCAACCTGTCCGTCCTCACCGTCGGGCAGTTCGGCGAGCCGCTGTCGGCCGGCGTCGAAGCACGCGTCAAGTTCTGATCCGGCAGAGGAGCTGACGTTGGAAGACGTGTCGTTCACGCGTGGGCGGCACGTCTTCGCTTTTCTCGGCGTCGTCACTTTCCTGACGGCGATCGGCAATATCGGGCTGGTCTCGGTCATGCCGACGATCGGGCGGGCGGTGGGCATGCCCGACTATCTCGTCGCGAGCGTGTTCTCGCTGTCGGCGCTGACCTGGGCGGTGAGTTCACCGTTCTGGACCCGCCATGTCGCAGGCGCGGGGCCGAACCGCTACATCCGTGCGGGGCTGGTCGGCTTTCTGCTGTCGATGGCGGGCTGCGGCGGCGCGGTCGCGTTCGGGCTTGCCGGACTGATCACGCCGTTCGCATGCTTTCTCGGCTTCTTCGTCCTGCGCGCAGTGTTCGGTTTTCTAGGCTCCGCCTCGGCGATCGCGACCCAGTCGCTGATCGCGCATGCGACCTCCGGTGAGCAGCGCACGCGCGTGCTCACCGGGCTGGCCGGGGCGCTGAGTCTCGGCACGATCGTCGGGCCGGCGGTCGCGCCATTCGCGATCGTGGAGCCCTTCGGCCTCACCGGGCCGATGGTGCTGTTCGCCGTGCTCGGCGCCCTGGCGCTGTCGGGGACCTACGTCTTCCTTCCGCGCGGAGCGGATGCCGCGGCGCCGTCGCAGACGCGCACCGGGTCGGACAACTCGATTCTCGCCGTCTGGCGCGGGCGGGGAAGCGGGCCGGCGCTCAGCTTCGGGCTGCTGCTCTGCAGCGCGCAGGCGATCAACCTCTACACGATCGGCTTCGTCATGCTGGACCGGGTGGAGGCAGGCCCGCTCGTGGCGCAGGACCGGATCGGCCTGACGATGACACTGGGTGCGGCGATGGCGCTGGCGGCGCAGTGGGGCCTTCCGCGGATCATGCGGCCGGTGCCGATGCGGATGATGCTGATCGGGACCGCATTGTCGCTCGTGGGCAACCTGATCGCGCTTCTCGATTCGAGCGAACTGGCCGCATCGGCCGGATTCGTCGTCGCCTGTTTCGGCTACGGCCAGGCGCGGCCGGGGTTCAGCGCTGCGGCGTCGCTGGGCGGCACCGATGCCGAACAGGTGGCGATCGCCTCTGCGACGTCGTTCATCGCCGGAGCTTCGATCATGCTCCCACCGGTGGTCGCCGCGGCCGCTTACGAGGGCTGGGCGGGGGCGCCGTTCGCCCTCGCGATCGGGTTGCTGGTGCTGGGTGCCGGCATGCTGATCGCGGGCCCCATTGTCTTTCGCGAGCGATAAACAGTTTGCTGCAGGGCGCTTTATCGCGGGCCGTGCGGGGCCTTATCCTCTCTGTCTGATTTCGAATGTGTGCGCCCGCCGAGGCGCGGCACGGATTGTGGAGACGGATCAAATGGATCGCTACTTGGTAATTTCCTCCGACGGACACGTAGGCCTGCCGCCGGAGCGCTACCGCGAATATCTCGACAGCAAGTATCACGAGCTGTTCGATGAGACCGTGCAGAAGGAGATCAAGGCGCGTGAGGAGCACGAGAAGCGCTTCCTGATCGACGACTTCAACAACAAGTGGCGCGCCAAGGTCGGCGATGGCCTCGAAGGTGCGTGGGACGGGACGATCCGCAACCGCATTCTCGACGGCGACGGTGTCGCGGCCGAGGTCCTGTTCCCCGACGGCATCACGGAGCGCAACGCGCCGCCGTTCGGGGCCGACATCGGGCTGCGCCCCAGCGCCGACCGGGCCGAGCTCCAGTGGGCAGGTGCGCGTGCTCACAACCGCTGGCTTGCCGAATTCTGCCAGGACGACCCGCATCGCCGCATCGGCCTCGCCGTGATTCCCGCGCTCTATGATCTCGACGAGACGATGAAGGAGATCCGCTGGGCGGCCGAGAACGGCTTGAAGGGCGTGTTCTTCCCGGCCTTCACCGAAGGCTTCGACATGTACAACCACACCAAGTACCACAAGGTGTGGGCGATGCTGGAGGAGATGAACCTCCCACTGCACTTCCACTCGGGCGCTGCGCCGGGTTACGACACCACTCAGCCGGGCTGGATTGGCACCTATCTGTGCGAGTTCGCCTTCTGGATGACCCGCCCGCTCTGGGGCATGACCTTCGGCGGCGTGTTTGAGGAGTATCCGAAGCTCAAGGTCTGCTTCACCGAAGCCGGCGGCGAGTTCTGGTTCCCCTGGATCATGCAGCTCATGGACATTCGCGCCTCGGCCAAGCACACGAGTGGCAAGCTCGGCGACTACTACGCCAACATGAGCATGAAGCCGAGCGAGTACTTCGCGCGCAACGTGTGGGTCGGCTGCTCCGCGCTGCCGGACGAGGAGACGACGCAGTCGTATTACGACATCGGTATCGACCGGATCCTCTGGGGCACCGACTATCCGCACCCCGAAGGCACCTGGCCGAACACTGCCGACAAGATGTTCGCCAGCCTCGGCGGCCTGCCCGACGTGGACATCCAGAAGATGCTCGGCACCAACGCGCTCGAGGTCTACGATCTCGACGAGAAGGCGTTGTGGGACATCGCCGCGAAGATCGGCCCCAGGCGCGAGGCATTCATCAAGGAAGCGGCCGAGTAAGCCGAGCTGCCCACCAAATCCGGACCGATTGTTTTCCCGTGCGGCGATGCTAAGCGTCGCCGCACGGGAGAACGCATGTCCAACTGGCGCGGCATCGAGGAATTTCTGGCGGTCGTCCGCCACGGCAGCTTCACCGCTGCCGGCGAGAAGCTCGGCGTCTCCAAATCCTTCGTCAGCAAGACCGTGCAGGAGCTCGAGCAGCGCCTGGGCGTGCAGCTTCTCGTGCGCACCACCCGGCGGCTGTCGCTGACGGGTGCAGGCAAGAGCTTCTACGCCGAATGCTCCGAACTTCAGGACCGGCTCGAACAAGTGGAGCGCCGGGTCGCGCGCTACAGTTCGGAGCCGGTCGGGCGCCTGCGCGTCGGCCTCAGCGACATCTTCGGCTCCGACTTCATGTCGATGATGCTGGCGGAATTCAGCCGCGAGAACCCGGCCGTCGTGATCGAGGCGATCGCCTATCTCGACGAGAACGAGATCTCGCAGGAGCAGTACGACGTCGTCATCCGCTACGGCAATCTGCCCAGCTCGAGCCTGCGAGCCCGCATGTTCGGTTATTTGTCGTACTGTCTCTGCGCCTCGCCCGACTATGTCGAGCGCAAGGGCTGGCCGTCGAAGCCGGCCGACTTGCGCAACCACGACTGCCTGACCGACCTTACTGCGACCATGCGGTTCAACGACGATGTAGAGGTCAAGGTCTCGCCGCGCTGGCGCAGCAACAGCGGGATCTCGCTGCGCAGCGCGGTGCGGCAGGGGATCGGAATCGCGAGCCTTCCGGTCACCATCATGCGGCAGGGGCTGGCCGACGGCACGGTGCTCGCGCTGGAGGAGGACTGGGCCTATTTCGACCGTGAGTGCTGGGTCGTCTACTCGCCGGGGATCATGGCCGCCTCGACCCGCGCCTTCATCGATTTTCTCGTGCGCTACGTGAACCGCGAGAAGGTTCGCCCGTCGCTCGCAGCCAAGCTGGCGGCGCGTTACTGACTTCGTCGGCGCGATTGTTCGCTCACATGCACGAAGAGTGCGCGACCGAAGCCTTCCCCGCCGGAGCCCAGCGGTTATTCTGCCATCCAACGAACAGACAGGTGAGCTCCCCCATGGGGCAGCAACGCCGGAGAAGAGAGGATTAGTGATCGTGCCCCAGGTGGATCGTTTCCCCATGCCCATCCCGTTCGGCTGGTTCTGCGTGGGCTATTCGTCGGACCTCGCCGTAGGCGACGTGAAGCCGCTCCGCTATTTCGGCCGTGATCTGGTGCTGTTCCGCAACGAACAGGGCGAGGCCGGGCTGCTCGACGCCTACTGCCCGCATCTCGGCGCGCACCTCGGCTACGGCGGACGGGTCGAAGGGGACTCGATCCGCTGCCCGTTTCATGCCTGGCAGTTCCGGCCAGACGGGTTCTGCTCGAAGATCCCTTACGCCAAGGCCTTCCCGCCGCGGGCCAAGCGCGAGCCGCTGGCGCAATCCTATCCCGTGACCGAAAATTCCGGCGTGATCTGGGCATGGTACCACCCTGATGACGTCGCGCCCGAGTTCGACGTGCTCGATTACCCCGAATTCGTCGACCCAGAGTGGGCCGAGCCGACCAAGCGTGAGTGGCGCTTTGCCAGCAATCCGCAGGAAATCGCCGAAAACGGGGTCGACGTTGCCCACTTCGCCTACGTTCATTCGATGGATGCCGTGCCGGAGGGGGAGACGAAGTACGAGGGCGTGCGCCGCCATTCGTTCGTGCACGGCCACCGCACGATCCCGCTGCCTTCGGGCGAGGTCAAGGAAGTGCCTTACTCGGTCGAGACGGTGCAGAACGGCGCGGGCCAGAAGTTCACGCGCCTCAAGGGTCTGGTCGAGCTGAGCCTGCTGGTTCTCGCCACCCCGGTCGAGGCGGACGACGTCGAACTGCGCTTCTGCTTCACCCATCCGAAAGTCGAGCCCGGCTCGATGGAGGAGAAGGTGGTGCAGGAAGCGATCGCCAACACTTGCGGCCAGAAGGGTGTCGAAGGCGACATTCCGATCTGGGAGCACAAGATCCACCGCGCGCAGCCCTACCTGTGCGACGGAGATGGCCCGATCCTGCGCTTCCGCCGGTACTTCGAGCAGTTCTATGCCGAAGGTCCGGAAGGCGGCCGGCTGAGCGTCGCCGCCGAATAGGCGCGGCGGCCGGGCGCGGCCAAAAATTTTCGAAAAGAACGAACGAGAGAGGAGAAGTCTTATGTCCAGGCTCCGCTATGTCGAGGGTCCGAGCGATAACCGTGGGGCCGGCATGCTGCGCAACACCGTGTATGGCATCCGCGCGACCTACGAGACTGATCGGGAAGTGATCGACGCCTTGCTGCCGCGCCCGCTGGAGGCGCTGGAGCGGCCGGAGATCTGGCTGCAGATGGTCCACGTGGCGATGCACCGGAGCGAGGACGAAACGATCGAGATCGGCGCGCTCACCGTCACCGTTCCCTGCGCGCACGAAGGCGCTCCGGGCGCCTACTGCTTCCACATGGCAATGGAGGGCGAGAGCGTCGTCACTTCGGGCCGCGAACGCTACGGCGAGCCGAAGAAGATCGCCGAGACTCACTTCGAGCGCGACGGCGACCGCATCCGCGCTACCTGCACGCGCCACGGCGTCCCCTACTTCGAGATCGAGGGCACGATCGGCGACAAGATCGACCAGCCACTCGAGTTCGAGGAACACATCTTCTGCTACAAGGGCCTGCCCTCTATCAGCACGCCGGGCGAGTTCGACGGCGACGTGTTCCTCACGCGCCTCAACTGGCAGCGCAAATACACCGAACGCCGTGCGATGAACGGCACGATCACGCTGCGTGAATCGCCGTGGGATCCGCTCGCCGACATTCCGGTGCGTAAGCTCGTGGACATGCAGTACGTCGAAGGCGGCACGGCGACGGGCGGGCAGCTCTTGCGCACGGTGCCGGGCGAATGGATCGCGCCGCACTGGGTCGGCCGGATGGACGAGCCGCGCAACGCCGGCATCGAACTCGGCCAGCGAAAGGCGGCCTGATGCAGGATTTCTCGGGCCGCGTAGCGGTCGTTACCGGCGGGGCGAGCGGCGTCGGCAAGTGCATCTGCACGCAGCTTGCGGAGCAGGGCGCGCATGTCGTGATCGTCGACATCGATCCGGGGCGGATCGAGGCGACCCGCAGCGCGATCGAGGGTGCCGGCAGCGGCCGCGTGCTCGGCATCGCATGCGATGTCACCCGTGAAGAAGATGTCCGTGCGCTGGCGGAGAAGGTCTTCGCCGAGTTCCCGACCGTCCACCTGCTGTTCAACAATGCAGGGGTGGGCCTGGGCGAGGCGGCCAAGAAGATGTGGGACATTCCCATGAGCGACTGGCGCTGGGGGCTCGACGTCAACGTCCTCGGCGTGGTGCACGGGATTGCCGCCTTCGTGCCGCGGATGCTCGCTGCCGGTGAGGAGGGGGTGGTAATCAACACCTCTTCCACCAACGGCGGGCTCCGCTCGTTGCCCAATACGCCGATCTACGCGGCGACCAAGGCGGCGGTGACGAGCATTTCCGAAGTGCTGCATCAGCAGTTGCTGCGCGAAGGCGGCAAGCTGCGGGCTGCGATCCTGTTCCCCGGGCCGCACACGGTGAACACCGGAATTCTGGCGTCGGGCGAAGTGCGACCGGCGCAGTATGTCGACAATGAAGATCAGAAGAAGGTCGCCTACCGCACGATGGACGATCTGTTGAAGACGACCGGTCTGCAAATGAAGCTGACCGAGCCGGAGGAAGTTGCCGAATTCGCTCTCGCCGGCGTCAGGTCGGGGCGGTTCTGGCTGATCCCTGACAATCCGGACGGCGACAAGATGATCGCCGTCCGGACCGAGCAGATTCTCGCTCGGCAGGACCCGCCTTCAGCATGGTAGCCGCGTCACCAACGCTGTCGGCGGGCGACGGCGCATCTCCTCGTCGGGGCGGCGCCTTCCGCTGGCTGGTCGTTGCGATTCTGTTCGTGGGCTATTGCTTCAGTGCGATCGACGCTCGCGTGCTGACCTTAATGGTCGAGCCGATCCAGAGGGATCTCGGCCTGTCCGATTTTGAGATGGGGCTGCTGCAGGGCTTCGCCTTCTCGATCCTCTATTCGATGGCCGCATTGCCCATCGGCCGTTACGTCGATCGCGCGAAGCGGCGCTCGGTGCTGATCTTCTGGGGCGTGCTGTTCTGGTCGCTGATGACCGCGATGTGCGGCTTCGCGAGCAGCTTCGTCGGGTTGTTCATCGCCCGCGTCGGCGTGGGCGTGGGCGAGGCGACGCTGAGCCCGACCGCTTATTCGCTGATCAGCGACTACTTCGAACGAAAGCGACGAGCGCTGGCGATCAGCTTCTATGCGATCGGCTATCCGATCGGTGGAGGACTGGCGCTGCTGATCGGCGGCTGGCTGATCACCCACTTCACCGATCAGGGCGGGCTCATTCTGCCGCTGCTCGGCGATTTCGAGCCGTGGCAAGCCGTGTTCCTGTGCGTCGCCGCGCCCGGCATACTCGTTGCGGCGGCAATGCTCCTCATCCGCGAACCGCCACGCCAGGAACTCGCGAAGGAACTGGCACAACAGAGCACGCTGCGCGAGGGTTTCGACTATGTCATGCAGCGTAAGGTTCTGTTCGGTTCGCTGATCGGGTCGCTCGGCTTGATCGCACTGCTCGCCATCGGCACGGCGCTGTGGTTCCCGACTTTCCTGATCCGGACTTATGCGATGAGCCCGGGCGAGGTTGGCATCTACTACGGCGGGGTCATGCTGGTGTTCGGCACGATCGGGACGCTGTTCGGCGGCTGGCTCTCGGGCCGGTTGATGCATTCGGGCCGCGCGGACGCGAACATGCGCATCGTGCTGTTCTCGACGCTGCTGAAGGGCTTTCCGCTGATCCTCGCCCCGCTGATGCCCACCGCCACGCTGGCCTTGGCGATGATGGCGCTGGGAACACTGATCGGGCAGGCCTCGCAAGGGGTGATGCTCGCGGCGATCCAGGACGTGACGCCGAACCAGCTTCGCGGGCAGGTCACGGCGATCGCGCTGCTGGCGGTCAACCTGCTTGGCATGGGCCTGGGCGCAAGCGTGATCGCCGCGATCACCGACTTCGGTTTCGGCGATCAGGGGGCGCTGCGGTACTCGATCGCGATCACCGGCGCGGTGACGCTGCCGCTGATCCTCGTCATGCTGATCGCGGCGCTGCCGCACTACCGGCGCGCGGTGGAGCAGCTCTCGAGTTGACCGCCTGATGCGGATTTCGACCGGGCTCGGCCTCGCAGGAGGGCGGGCCCGGCGCTGCATCAGGATGTTTCGCGAAACCAGGTGCCGCGCCCGGCGTTGGGAGACGTATGAGGGCGGCGGTTGATCCTTGATGGCTGGTAGGGTGCAGATCTGGCTCACCTATTGCGGCTCCGCGCCCGCACCCGCCGAACTCGCCTCGCGCTGGAACTGGGACCCCTGGCTGCTTGCCGCGATAGCCGTTGCGACGGCGGGTCACGTCTTGCTCACCTCCCGGGACCGGATTCGTGATGTGGCCTTCGCCGGGCTTGTGCTGGCGGTTCTCGTCCTTTTCGTTTCGCCGTTCTGCGCGCTGAGCGCGGCGCTGTTTACGGCGCGGGTCGTGCATCATCTGGCGCTCGTGTTCGTGGCGGCGCCCCTGATGGTGATGCTGTGGGGCGGAGCCCTGCAGCGCACGTCGGGATCCCTGACCATATGGACGGCCGTTCAGGCGCTGGTGTTCTGGGCATGGCACGCGCCGGCGCTCTACGCCGGGGCGCTTTCGCACGACGGCCTGTTCTGGGCGATGCAACTCTCGATCGCCCTTTCGTCCGCCGTCTGGTGGGCCAAGCTCACGCGTGCGCCCGCCGCCGGTGCGGTTGCCAGCCTGCTGGTGGCGATGGTGCTGATGGGGCTGCTCGGCGCGCTGCTGACGTTCGTGCCGCGGGCGATCTATGAGCCGCACCTCCTGACGACGCAGCCCTGGGGCTTCACGCCGCTGGAGGACCAGCAGATCGGTGGCATCGTGATGTGGGCCCCGGGCTCGCTGATCTATCTGCTGGCGGCGATGGCGATCCTTTTCCGCAAGCTGTTTCGCATGCCGGTTGCAGAGACCGTTCGGTGAGGGAGACCATCGCCGAGTGGGCAGAGGACTACCGCAGCCGCGGGCGCTACACCCCGGTCGGCGTCGCCTTCCACTGGATCATGGCGGCGGTGGTCATTTTCCAGCTCGTCTCGGGCTGGATGATGCAGCGCTATCCGGTCGGGGCCGACAAGATCGAGGCTTACCGGCTGCACAGCGAGATCGGCCTGACGTTACTGCTGCTGGGCGCGCTCCGGCTTCTCTGGCGGCTCATGGTGCCTGGCCCGATCAATGCCGCCGACCGGATGGGCTGGAAGACCACGGTGGCGCATGCGATGCATGCCATCTTCTATGCCCTGTTCGTGATCCTCCCGCTGACCGGATGGATCATGTGGTCGTCGATCGGTCCGCCGATGCCGCTCCGGCTGGCCGGGTTGATCGAGGTGCCGCCGATGCCCTTCGCGGACCTGACGCCGGAATGGCGCATGTCGCTGCTCGACTGGGCGGAGGACGCGCACGCCGCCGGCGTGATCCTGCTGACGCTGCTCGTTCCTGCGCACGCGGCCGCGGCGATCAAGCACCACTTCTGGGATCGGGACGACGTTCTGGAAGGGATGCTGCCCGAGATTCCCGACGATCCCTCGCATCCGGCGGGGCCGAAACACACGCCGCCACAGCTTGAAGTTCCCGCTCGTGCAACAGGCGACTGACCTCGCCCATCGCCCCTTGGGGATCGCCGTAGCGTTTGCCGCTGCGCCAGGCGCGCAGTTGGCTCTCGTTGTAAGCGGTTGTCTGCCACGCGAGCGGCGGTCCGCCAGCACCTGCGCCGGCGAGATCGCGGCCGTGGCATGCGGTGCAGGCCGGCAGGCTGCGGGTAGGGTCCCCCGAAAAGACGAGTTGCCGCGCAGCGGTGGTGCAGGTCGGCGCGTTCGCGGCCTGGCCGAGCGGGGCTTCCATGTCGGCGTAGTAGCTCGCGACGGCATTGCGCGCGTCCCACGAGAGGCGTGCCGCGATCGCCTCCATCTCTGCATGCCGTCGCTGCCCGGCCTCGTAGAGTTCGAGCTGGCGGACGGAATAGCCCGGGTCGAGCCCGGCGAGCCGCGGCGTCAGCTTGCCGTCGCCTTCTCCCTCGATCCCGTGGCAGACGATGCAGGCATTGGCCGCGCCGGCGTCGCCGCCGGACAGTGCGATCAGTTCGCCGCTCTGCTCGAAGGGGCCAGCGGCGGGCGCAGTATCGGTGCAGCCCGTGGAGAGCCCCGTGAAGAGCATTGCCGCGGCCATGGCGAAGGTCGTGTTCTTCACTCTCCCCATCGTGGGCAGGAACCGGCGCCGGGCGTGAACGGTTCCCCAATCTAATGGGGGAGCGCGATGCAACGATCGGATCTCGTAGAGTGCGGCACGTCGCGGTGGCGGCCTTGCTGACAGTGGCCGCATGCAAGCCGCCGCCCGATGACCGCACGTCGCTACCCGCCGACGCCGCTGAACGGGGCAAGGCGGTGATCGAGCGCGTATCCTGCGGGTCGTGCCATGCGATCCCCGGCGTCGACTGGCCACGTGGGGGTGCGGGCCCTTCGCTCGAAGGCTTCGACGATGTGGGGCTGATCGCCGGGGCGCTGCCCAATACGCCAGGCAACCTGGCTGCCTTCGTCCGCGATGCGCCTGCGACCAAGCCCGGCTCCACCATGCCGCCGATGCCGATTACCCCCGCCGAGGCGCAGGACGTCGCGGCATATCTCTACGGGATGAAGGATGAATAAGGGCGTTGCATCCGGGATTATGGAGGCGCTGTGGGGCTGGCCGCCGCCTGTACTCGATCCGGCGGGACCCTATGCCAGCAGCGTCACGACGCTGGCCTGGGCGCTGTTCGCTATGGGGGTGCTGGTCACCGGCATCGTAGTCGCGGCGCTCTATGTCGCGATCAGGGGGCCGGAACGCTGGCGGAGGAAGCTGGGCGGTGAGAAGGCGGTGTGGATTGGCGGGATCGCCTTTCCAGCCGTGGTCCTCACCGGCCTGCTGATCTGGGGACTGGCGCTCACCGCATCGCTGACCGAGCCGATCACGGGGCGCGAGGCGCGCGTGCGGGTCACGGGCGAGATGTGGTGGTTCCGCGTGGAATATCTCGATCCGGCCGGTCGCGTGATCGTGCGCGATGCGAACGAACTGCACCTGCCGCTGGACCGGCCCGTGGTGCTCGAGCTCCGCTCGGCGGATGTCGTCCACAGCATCTGGATACCGCACCTGTCGGGCAAGATGGACATGGTGCCGGGGCGGATCAATCAACTGCGGGTGGAGGCGAGCCGGACCGGCAGGTTCGGCGGCGTCTGCGCCGAATATTGCGGCGGACCGCACGCCCTGATGGGCTTCGTGACGGAGGTTCACGAAGCGGCGAACTACGACCGCTGGCTGGCGGCGCAGGCGGCGCGGCAGGCCGGAGCGGTCGCACCCGGCGCGACGCCCGGAGAGCCGGCGGCGGTCGCGCGCGATCCCCAGGTTCCCGAACGCTACGATCCGGCGCGCGGGTGGGCGCTGTTCCGCGATACCGGCTGCGCTGCCTGCCATCGCATCGCGGGGACGGAGGCGAACGGCCTCGCCGGCCCCGACCTCACCCACGTCGGCAGCCGGCTGAGTCTGGGCGCCGGAATCCTGCCCAACCACCGCGGCACGATGATGGGCTGGATCGCCGATAGCCAGTCGATCAAGCCGGGCAATCGCATGCCCAGCTACGACCGGCTCTCGGCCGAGGAACTCGGCCATATCGCCGCTTTCCTGGAAGCGCAGAAGTGAGCGAAACCGGCTTCGACCACGCGCTCTACGACCGCTTTCCCACGACCGGTCCGCGCCCGGAGGGGGAGCTGGAAAAGCTGGAGAAAGCCTGGCGCGTGCCGCCGGGCTGGGGCCTGCTGACCGAGGTCAACAACAACTACATCGGCTTCTGGTACGTCGCGGTCGCGTTCCTCTTCTTCATCCTCGCCGGCATTCTCGCGCTGGTCATGCGTGTGCAGCTGGCGGCGCCGCTGCAGGACATCGTGCCGATGGAGACCTACAACCAGGTCTTCACCATGCACGGCACGGTGATGATGTTCCTCTTCGCAGTGCCGATGGTGGAGGCGATCGGGGTGCTGTTGCTGCCGCAAATGCTCGGCGCGCGCGACCTTCCGTTCCCGCGCCTCTCCGCCTTTGCCTTCTGGGCCTACGCGATCGGCGGAATCTCGTTCTTCCTCTCGCTATTCGTCGGCCTCGCGCCCGACGGCGGCTGGTTCATGTACCCGCCGCTCACCTCGATCGCGTTCTCCCCCGGGATCAATGCCGACTTCTGGCTGCTCGGCATCGGCTTCATCGAGATCTCGGCCATTGCTGGCGCGATCGAGATCATCGTCGGCGTGCTGCGCACCCGTGCGCCGGGCATGACGCTCGACCGCATGCCGATGTTCGCCTGGGCGATGCTGGTCTTCGCCTTCATGATCATCCTCGCGTTCCCGTCGGTGATCCTGTGCACCCTGCTGCTGGAGCTGGAGCGGGCGTTCAACTGGCCGTTCTTCGATCCGACCCGCGGCGGCGATCCGCTGCTGTGGCAGCACCTGTTCTGGTTCTTCGGTCATCCGGAGGTCTACATTATCTTCCTGCCCGCTGCCGGGCTCATGAGCATGATGGCGACCACCGTCGTGCGGAAGAGCCTCGTGGGTTACCGCCTCAATGCGCTGGCGCTTGTGGCGACGGGCTTCATCAGCTTCGGTGTCTGGGCGCATCACATGTTCGCGACCGGCATGCCGCGGGTCGCCACCGGCTATTTCTCCGCGGCCTCGATGGCGGTCAGCCTGCCGGCTGGCATTCAGGTGTTCTGCTGGATCGCGACGCTCGCCAGCGGGCGCATCCGCTGGAACACCGTTTCGCTGTTCGTGATCGGCAGCGTGCTCGTCTTCACCATGGGCGGACTGACCGGCGTGATGGTGGCGATGGTGCCGTTCGACTGGCAGGCGCACGACACCTACTTCATTGTCGCGCACCTCCACTACGTCCTGATCGGCGGAATGGTGTTTCCGATGTTCGCCGCCTTCTATCACTGGGCCGGGCTGACGAGCCGGAACGCGCTGTCGGAACGGGTCGGGAAGTGGGTGTTCGCGCTGATGTTTGCGGGCATCCACATCGCATTCCTGCCGATGCATCTCACCGGGCTGATGGGGATGCCGCGGCGCGTCTATACCTACCTGCCGGACCGGGGTTTCGACCTGCTGAACCTAATTTCGACCGTCGGCGCCTTCGTGATGGCCGCGGGCGTGGCGCTGTTCGTCTTCGATCTCGCGCGCCGCTTCCGCTTCACGGTCGGTAAGGACGCCGGCAACGTCTACGATGCGGGCACGATCGACTGGCTACCGACGGGGCTCTACTCGGTCCGTTCGATCCCCGTGATCCGCAGCCGCGAGCCGCTGTGGGACAATCCGGAGCTCTGCCGCGATGTGGAGGAGGGGCGCTATTTCCTCCCCGGAACCGTGACCGGTCTGCGGGAGACGATCATCACCTCGCCCGCCAATGCCGAGCCCGAATATCTGCAGATCATGCCGGGACCCTCGCCCTGGCCGGTCGCCTCGGCGGTGTTCACCGCGGGCTTCTTCCTGTCGCTGACCGTGCAGGCCTATACCTTCGGCTTCACCTGCGGCGCCGTCGCCGTGTTCGCGACTCTGCGCTGGCTGTGGGAGACCGATCGCCCGGTTCGAAAGCGGACGGCGGACATCGGCGCCGGCATCGAAGTGCCGATCCAGATTCCGGGCCCGAAGAGCCATGGCTGGTGGGCGCTGAATTCGCTCATGGCAGTGATTGGAATGATCGCGCTGATGGCGGGCTTCGCCTATCTCTACCTCTACGGCATCCATCCGGATGTGTGGATCGCCCCGCCTGCCTTGCTGACGACCGGTGCGATCATGGCCCTGCTTCTGCTGGCGCTCGTCGCCGCGTGGGTGGGGCGGCGCGTGCTTGCGCGGCACGAGGAAGGCACCTTTGCCGGCCAGGCACCCTGGCTGCTGGCCGTCACCAGCGCGGCGCTTGCGGGCGCTGCCTGCTGGCTCGATATCGAGACGTGGAACGCAGCCGGCCTTGCGCCGACGAACAGCGGGCAGGGTGCGACCGTGTTCGCGATGATCGCGCTCCAGGGCGGCGTGGTATTCGTCGGCGCGATCATGGCGCTCTATCTGGGCCTGCGCAGCGGGCGTGGGTTGCTCAGGCCGCCGGTCAACACGACGATGGACATCGTCTCGCGCTTCCTCGCCTTCGCCGCGCTGCAGGGTCTGGGCTTTGCCGTCCTGACGCGGCTGGCACCGGGGCTGGCGGGATGACCGAGTTCGACAACCGCACCGATTGGACCGCCGTCGTCGCCGCACTGGTGATCTGGACCGCGCAGTTCATGGCGAAGTGGGCCGCCAGCGTGATCTTCCCGGACGCCGCGCCGGGCCGCATTATCGGGCTGCTGCTTTCGCTCGCCGGGCTGGCCGCGCTCGCGTGGCTTTGGCGTGCGCGGCGGGTTCGCTCGTTGTGGACGACGGCGGGTCTGGCGATCGCCATCGCCGCGCTCGCAACGCTGTTCGACACGCTCCCTGCGCTGTTCGGTTAGAGTGTGGCGAGGAGGCCCAGCCCCAGGCCGAACAGCAGGATCACCGCCGCGGAATCGTAGCCCATTTTCAGCACCGTACGGTCGCGGTGTTCGAGAAGGCCGACCAGGAAGATGCCGATCAGCGCGGCACCTAGAAGCGCCGAGACGACCTCGAAGGTGCCCAGCTCGTTGATCAGCGGCCCGCCGACAAATAGCACGTCGCCGAGCAGGATCAGCGACAGGTTGACGAAGTTCGTGCCGAGCACCTGACCGAAGGCCATCTCGGGCCGATGGAGCCGCAGGGCCGTAAGAATGGTCGCGAGTTCGGGGGTCGACGTGGCGAGCCCGATCAGCGCGAAGCCCACCAGCGCGCTCGCGATGCCGGTCTGTTCGGCGATCGCGTCTCCGGTTTGGGACAGGGTGTAGCCGGCGGCGAAGATCAGGCTGCCGTCGATCGCGACGCGCAGCCAAAGTGCGGCCGTGCCGATCGGAGCATCTTCGGTGTCGTCCGCCCCGCGTTCGACCTCGTCCATATCGACCGACCACGGTGAGCGTGCGTCGTAGCCGGTCGCCAGCCGGAAGCAGCCAATGCTCAGCGCGCAGATCGCCAGGCCGCCCGCGCCGACGCCCACGCCGAACACATCGACGTCGCCGATCGTGATCGCCAGCGCGACGGCGATCAGCACGAGCATGCACAGAGTCGCCATCATCATCGTCGAGGGCCGGGCGACGATGCCGGTCACCGCATGGCGCCCGAGCCATGCGTCCGCGATCGCGAGCAGGACCACGTTGATCGCCGCGCTGCCGAGCAGATTGTTCGCAGCAAGCGCCGGGTTCCCCATCACGGAGGCGGTCGCGACATTCGCTACCTCCGGCAGCGAGGTGATGCCCCCGAGCAGCAGCATCCCGACGAAGACCCGATCGATCCGCAGCCGTGCGGCGAGCGTGTCGAGATTGCGGGTCAGCCGGACACCGGCGAACCACACCACGATCCCGGCCACCAGGAATATCGCGGCGTTGGCCCAAAGCGGGTTCGAGGTGGCGTCGGTCAGCGGCATGGCTTGGGAACGGGGCCGGCCGCCGGGGCAGGCGGCGGTCCCTTAGAGAATGGGCTTCCCGCCGGTGACGCCGACCGTGGCGCCCGAGACATAGCTCGCCTCGTCTGCCGCGAGCATGACGTAGACGGGCGCCAGTTCGGCGGGCTGGGCAGGCCGGCCGAGAGGCGTGTCTTTGCCGAAGTTCTTCACCTGCTCGACTGGCATCGTAGAGGGAATGAGCGGCGTCCAGATCGGTCCCGGCGCCACGCAGTTCACTCTGATCTTCTTCTCGCCGAGCAACTGGGCGAGGCCGCCGGTGAAATTCTGGATGGCGCCTTTGGTGGTCGCGTAGGCAAGCAGCGTCGGCCGCGGCATATCCGCGTTGATCGAGGTCGTGTTGATGATCGCCCCGCCTTCGCCCATGTGCGGCAGTGCGGCCTTCACCAGATAGAACATCGCGTGGATGTTGACCGCGAAGGTCTTCTCCCATTCCTCGTCGGGAATATCCTCCACCTTCTCGTAAGTCATCTGGTGGGCGGCGTTGTTGACCAGGATGTCGATGCGCCCGAACAGTTCCGCGGCCTTGTCCGCGATCGCGCGGCAGTGATCGGCCGAGGCGATGTCGCCCGGCACGAGCACGGCCTTGCGGCCCGCTTCCTCGACCCAGCGGGCGGTCTCCTTTGCATCCTCGTCCTCGCAGAGATAGGAAATCAGGACATCCGCACCCTCGCGGGCGAAGGCGATCGCGACCGCCCGCCCAATGCCGCTGTCGCCGCCGGTGATGATGGCCTTCTTGCCTTCGAGCCGCCCGGAGCCGCGATAGCTCTCCTCACCATGATCGGGCCGCGGGTCCATTGCATTGGTCGTGCCGGGGACCTGTTGCTGCTGGGCCGGCAGCGGCGGCGTTACGGTTTCGGGCGGTGTGGTCTGGTTCATGGGGAGCGTTCCTCGATCGACGTCTGCCAAGCAGTGCGAGCGTGCGGCGCCCCTTCGATCGAGGCGCGGCCTCGGTTTTCGAAACGAGCCTTCCGAAGCCTCGTTCCTGAAAACCCGCGATCTCGGAACTGCGTGCAGAGGCTGCGCTTTCCTTCACTGTGTGAGACCGGCAGCCAAGGAGAGCCAAGCGATGAAAATCGGGGTCCTGACCTTCCATCGCTGCATCAATTACGGCTCCTACTGGCAGGCGCGCTGCCTGGTGGAAGGCCTGCGTGCGGAGGGCCACGATGCCGAACTGATGGACCACGACGCGCCTTCGGTGCGGCGGGCCGAATGGCAATGCGCGTTGCAGCCCTCGCTTCCGGTTCCCACGCGCTGCGCCGATCTGACGCGCTATGCGGCCAAGGCTCGCCGCTTCCTGAAGGCGTTCGAGGGGCTGCCGCGGTCCCGCCGCTTCGCGCTCGACCGGCCTGAGGAGGCCGGCACCTACGATGTGGTCGTGGTCGGCAGCGATGAGGTCTGGAACTTCCGTCATCCCTGGTACGGTTCCCGCCCGATCTTCTTCGGCGAGCGGCTGAACACGCGGCGGATCGCGTCCTACGCCGCGAGCTTCGGCAACCACGATGCGGAAGACGGGATCGACCCTGCCTGGGCGGCCAAGCTGACCCGGTTCGACGCCCTGTCGGTGCGTGACGAGAACAGCCGCGCTCTCCTGCGCAGCGGTCTCGACCGGGAGGCGGAGCTCGTGCTCGATCCCTGCCTTCAGTTCCCCCCGCCGCCCGTCTCGGACAGCGGCGCCAGGGCGCCCTATCTGGCGGTCTACGGACACAGCTTTCCCGACTGGTTCGCCGCCGCCGTGAGGGACTGGGCCGAACGGGCCGGGCGCAAGATCGTGAGCATCGGCTACCGAAACGACTGGGCCGACGAACACCGGATCGAAGCCGGGCCCGAGGAATTCTCCGCCCTGATCGCGCACGCGGATTCGGTCGCCACCAACTTCTTCCACGGCTGCGTGTTCGCGCTGCATCATCGCCGGCCGTTCGTCTGCGCGCCTTCGGCATACCGCTTCAACAAGGTCCGGGACCTCACGCGCACCCTGGTGGCGGAGCGCCATCTGGTGAGCGAGGAGACGCCGCAAGCGGTCTACGCGGAGCTGCTCGGCAGCGAACTCGATCCTGCGATCGGCACGCGGATCGAGGAACTGCGCGGGCATTCGGGCCGCTACGTCAGGTCGATCCTTGGCTGAGCAGGCGCTCGCCCCCGCGGATGTCGCGGAGGCCGGCCTGTGTATCGGCTGCGGCGCCTGTGCAAGGCGCGGCGGTACGATGGAGTGGGACCGCTTCGGGCAGCTCAAGCCGGAGGGCGCATGGTCGTCGGCACCCGGTGCCGGCTT
This sequence comes from Pelagerythrobacter sp. Soil_C_18, assembly GCF_057657235.1. NCBI lineage: Bacteria > Pseudomonadati > Pseudomonadota > Alphaproteobacteria > Sphingomonadales > Erythrobacteraceae > Pelagerythrobacter > Pelagerythrobacter sp. Soil_C_18. The sequence continues at coordinate 645,234 of NZ_JBDGIU010000001.1, read as the reverse complement.
CTCGCGGATATGCCCGTTCTCGCCCACAGCGCGCGACGAGGACGAGATCGCGAATGCCCTCTTTCCCGGCGCACGCTTTCGCGACCCGCGGATTGGCCGCTTCGAGGCCGCTTATGTGGGCCACTCCGCCGAGGCGGACTTTCGCACGACCGGGAGCTCCGGCGGAATGGTGAGCTGGGTCGCCGCGGAGCTGCTCTCAAAAGGCCTCGTCGACGGTGTGGCGCATGTCGTACCGACGGACCCAGTTGCCGAAGGCCGCTTCTTCGATTTTCGCATCTCGCGCACGGCGGCGGAAGTGCGCGAGGGTGCGCGTTCCCGCTACTACCCGGTCGAACTCTCGCGCGTGCTGGCGGAGATGCGCGCTGTTCCGGGGCGCTACGCGGTGGTGGGGGTGCCGTGTTTCATCAAGGCGGTGAACCTGCTCAGGGCGGAGGATCCGGTTCTGCGGGAGCGCGTGGCCTTCACCCTCGGCCTGTTTTGCGGGCACATGAAGAGCGCGCGGTTCGTCGAGAGCTTCGCCTGGCAACTGGATGCGCCGTTCGGGGAGGTGCGCGCGGTCGAATATCGCCGCAAGGACCCCGACCGGCCGGCCAACTGGTATACGGCGGAACTCACGCTCGCGGATGGCTCTCGCCGGTGGCAGGACTGGTGGCACCTCGTAGACGGCGACTGGGGTGCCGGCTTCTTCCAGAACTCGGCCTGCAACTACTGTGACGACGTGGTGGCGGAGACGGCCGACGTTTCCTTCGGCGACGCCTGGGTGGAACCGTATTCGTCCGACGGACGCGGCACCAACGTGATGATCGTGCGCCATCCCGAGGTCGCGGCGCTCGTCTCGGCGGCGATCGGGGAGGGGCGCCTCTCGCTGCAGGAGGTCGACGCCGACTTCATTGCCGAGACGCAGGCCGCCGGCCTGCGCCAGCGGCGCGAGGGGCTCGCCTATCGCCTGCGCACCGCACCGCCGGCTCTGCCGCTTCGCAAGCGGGTCGTGCCGGGCGGGGAGGGGCTGCCGCTCCGGCGCAAGCTGGTCTACCGCAGCCGCAAGTGGATCAGCGCGGGCAGCCATCGCGTCTTCGCCCTTGCACGCGCGTCGGGCTGGCGCGGCCTGTACCTGCGCTGGGCCCGTTATTCGCTGCGTCTGTACGAGGCTGCCACCTACTTGCGCGGTCCGCTCGGCAAGGCGCTGCGGCGGCTCGAACCCTGATGGGCTGGAGGGCGTCCCCTCACTTGCTCGGGCGCGGAATTATCGTGATGCCCGCATCGTTCTCGAGCACGGCGTGCTTGATCTGGTCGAGCCGCTCCAGGCCGTGCTGCGCACGTGCGGACATCATGATGTCCGCGGTATCCATGCGGGTCTTCTTCAGCGCCCGGTCGTCGATCTTGCCGTCGTGGATCAGGAACGTCGGCCGGCCGTCGATCACCTTGGATACGGCGGGCGACCAGCGCTTGAGGTACGACAGGCCGATGTCGAGCATGAACAGGGTGACGATCAGGAGCACGGCGTTGGTGATCGAAAAGTCGTCGCCAAGCAGGGCCTGCTGGGTCGTCTCCGCCACAATCAGGAGGAGGACGAAGTCGAAGGGGGTGGCCTGTGCCATGGTGCGCCGCCCTGAAGCGCGGATGATGATCACCAGGAACAGATAGATCGCGACGCCTCTGATTACGCTGTCCATGCAGCTCTCCTAAGGCAGGACCACAATGGGCAGATCGGCGGTCCGCGCGCCGTTCACTTCGAAACGGCCCATGTGCGACGGCAGCAGGATCTGGCTCGGGCGAATGGAAAAGACCACGCTCCGCTCGCCGCGGTCGGCCGACGATTCGAAGGCGTACAGATGGCCTTCCGGCGTCGCTGTGACCGACGACGGCCGCGGGCTGACCGCTTCGACGGTGAATATCTCGCCGAACTTTGCCGGAAGCAGGATTTCCATTCCGTTCGATGCCGGTTGATCGACCTTGACGGTCAGATGGTCCGTTGCGGACCAGCGGCCGACCCGCGGAATGTCCAACTCCGCCGAGCCGAGAACCACCTGCTGGCGCGACAGCGTCCCACCGCTCCCTGTCAGCCCGAGAATCGCGATGAGCACCAGCGCGAGCATGACGAGCCACACGATGCGGCTGAGAAACCAGTGCCGTTCCTGAAGCTGGGGATCGACGTTGATGTCGATGGAAGATTCGGAGGCCATCTCCAGCTCTCTAGGCTGCCGATGCTCCGAGAGTGGTCGCTTGGGCCGGGGGCAGGCCGCTCGTCTCCGCCTGCGCCTTCAGTTCCTTCTTGCGGGTGAGCATCTGCTCGCCGAGCGCATTGAGATCGACATCCGCGGCGCGCGCCTGCTGGAACATGTTGCCCTGCATCTTCTCTTCTTCGCGCACGTGGTGCTTGATCTGCTCCTTCAGCACCGAAACCTTGGCGTCGTAGAAATCCTCGTCCGGGCTGCCGTCGGCGATCTCGTTGACGAGCACCTTGGCGCCGTCATGCTCGACATAGGCTTCCTCGAGCAGGCTCTCCTCTATCTTGCCCTTGAGGGCGGGATAGAAGATCTCCTCCTCGATCATCGTGTGGATCTTGAGTTCGTTGCAGATCTTCTGCGCGATTTCCCTCTTGCGATCGACGCCGGAGGATTTCTCGTACTTCTCAAACAGGTCCTCGACCTCGCGGTGGTCGGCCTGCAGGATGTGGGTTGCGTCGGTGTCGGTCGTCGCCATGTTCGTGCTCCTCGGCAGGCAGACGTTCGCGCGCGGTTCGTCGTTCCTCTTCAAAGTTGAGGAGGCTGCGAACCGTGGCTCGCGCGCGACTACCGGTGCGCGAAATAAACCCATGTCAAAGCAGCGGAAGCGACCGAGGTCAGGCGCGGCCCCTGAACAGCAGATCCTTGGGCAGGCGCCTGCTCGGGCGCAGGACGATGACCAGCACGCCGGCAATCGCAAGCGCCGCGCCGGCCAGCAGCTCGGTGGTCAGCGGTTCGCCCGCGAGCAGGGCGCCGAGTGCGACTGCCAGCAGCGGGTTCATCAGCGTCAGCGGCGCGACGACATTCACGTCATGCTTGCCGAGAAGCCAGAAATAAACCGTGTGTGCGCCGACCGACACCACCAGCGCGGAGAAGAGCAGAACGGCGACGAAGTTCCAGCCGGCGTCGAGAGCGCGGGTTACCTGGCCCGACTCCGTCAGCAGCGAGATCGGAAGGAGCAGGAGCACTCCCGAAAGCCCAGACCATGCCTGCAGCCGGAGCGGAGCGATATCGAGCTTCTTGAGCATGACGCTGCCGAGCGCACCCGCGAGCGCCGACACCGCCACGAATGCCAGGCCGAGGGACGCCGACAGCGCCCCCTGACCGACGAGCACGACCCCGATCCCTGCCAGCGCCAGGATGATCCCCAGCGTCCGCCGCCAGCGCACGGTTTCGCCGAGAAGCACGATCGCGAACAGCACGGCGGCGGGCGCGCTCGCAAGGCTCACGATGGCGGCGGACGACGCCGTCGCGGTTCGCAGGCCGACGAACAGCAGCGCGAACGACGCCCCGCCCAAGAGCAGCGCGACCAGGACCGTCTTGCCGAGCGGCGAGGGGAGCGGGCGCAGCCACGGGAAGAGAACCGCGGCGACCAGCGCGGAGCGGACCGCGGCGAAGAAGACCGGCGGGAGGTCGAACGGGCCCACTGCAAACTTGCTCACCACCACGTTCAGGGCCCAAACTAGGCAGACCCCGAACAGGATCAGAAAATCGCGAACGGGCATCAGGCCGCGACAGGGCCTTCGAAGGCAGCCCAGCGGCAGCCATAGGGCTCCAGCTCGAAGGCCTGTGTCCGCTCGACCGCGTCGCCCACGGCATCCGCGCGCGAAGAGAAGATGATGCGCCCGGTTTCGCTCTGCGCCGAGGAAAGGTCGATCTCCGCCCGGGCCTTGCCGCCGGCGAGATTGTGCAATGTCAGCAGCGTGCGCCGCCGGTGCTTGTAGGCGATGGCAACGACCGCGCGGTGGCCACTGTCCAGGACCTGCGGCGCGGCGCTGCCGATTTCCCGGCACCGGCGCCGCGCGCGCGTGAGCTTGCGGATCCAGTTCAGCAACGAGTCGGAATCGAGATCCTGCACGGCGGCGTTGACTTTCCTGTACCCGAACGGCCCTTTGCCGATCGGTTCGCGAACGGGCTTCGCCTGCGTGAATCCGGCGCCCCTGGCATCCGACCATTGCATCGGCGTGCGAACTGCATCCCGGCCGACGAGGGAGAGGTCATCGCCCATGCCGAGTTCGTCGCCATAGATGATTGCCGGAGACCCCGGCAAGGCGAACAACAGGCTGTAGGCGAGCTTCAGCCGCGTCAGGTCCCCGTCCAGCATCGGCGCGAGCCGGCGGCGGATGCCGCGTCCGAAGATCTGCATGTCCTTCTTGGGTGCGAAGGCGGCGAAGACTTCCTCTCGTTGCTCGCTCGAAAGGCGCTCGAGATCGAGCTCGTCGAGATTGCGCAGGAAATTGATCCAGTGGCAGTCGCGCGGGATCTTCGGCAGCAGTTCGAGTGCAAAACGGACCGGCTCCGCCTCCTTCCGCGCCAGGGCCAGGAACAGATAGTTCGTCATCAGGAAGTTCAGCAGCGCGTGCAGTTCGTCGTCGCTTCCGAAGAAGGAGGCGATCTCATCGGGGTTCTCGTCCGCCTCCCCGATCAGCATGGCGCCGATGGCGGTCGTGTCGACGAACGAACGGATATCCCGCAGGACGCCGTGCCCGGCCTCCAGCGGCGCATCCGCGCGGCCTTTCGCCTCGACCATGTGCGACGCTGCATCGACGCGAAAGCCGCTCGCGCCGCACTTCAGCCAGAAGCGCAGAATGCGGTCGATTTCGCCGCGCAGGGTCTGGTTCGTGTGATTGAGATCAGGCTGAAAGCTGTAGAAGCGGTGATAGTACCACTTCCCGCTCACCTCGTCCTTGGCCCAGACGCTGTCCTCCACGCCGGGGAAGATCGGCCCCTTTCCGGGCATGGACGGTGCGGGCTCGTCGGACCACACGTAGAAATCATGCTCCTCGCTCTCGGGATCGTTCCGCGCCTTCTCGAACCAGGGGTGCTCGTCCGAGGTATGGTTCAGCACGAGGTCGAGGATCACGCGGATGCCGCGCTCGTTGGCAAGCGTGATGAATTCGATCAGGCCCCCGAAGTCGCCGACGTCCGGATCGATCGCGTAGTAGTCGGAAACGTCGTAGCCGTTGTCGCGTCCGGGCGTGCGGAAGAACGGCATCAGCCACACGCAGTTGACGCCGAGGTCCTCGATATAGTCGAGCCGTTCGATGAGCCCGAGAAAGTCGCCTATCCCGTCGCCATTGCCGTCCTGGAACAGGCCGACATCGATGCCGTAGATGATCGCGTCCTTGTACCAGAGGTTCTGCGGGTCGGACATTCGTTCGTTCCTGTCAGTTGTCGCGGATGTTGGCCGGCAGCCGGGGAAGGACCTGCTCGCCGAACGCAGCGAGGAAAGCACGCTGGTTGCCGCCCACGTTGTGGAGGTAGAGCTCGTCGAAGCCTATGTCGGCCACGTCCGCGATCGCTGCGACGAACCGGTCCGGATCGGAGGACATGATCACGTGACCCTCGAGATCGTCGGCGTCGAGGTCGCGCGTCGCTTCCTCGAACCCCTGCGGACTGGGGCAGTTCTCCGCGATCTCGGGTTCGACCACGTTGAATCGCCAGTTGCGCAGGGCGAGGTCGCGCGCCTCCGCCTCGGTCGGGGCCCACGACAAGTGCATCTGCAGGACGAGCCGCTTGCCACCGCCCCCGCCGCGACGGAACGCTGCGACGATCTCCCGCAGTTTTTCGGACGGCATGTTCACCGTGATCAGGCCGTCGGCCCACCCGCCCAGCCATTCCGCGGTCTCGGCGCTCAGCGCGGCGCCGACGAGCAGCGGATGCGGAGCGGCAGGCCGGGTGTAGAGACGCGCATCCCGGACAGGAATCGGGTGCTCGCGCGACACGGTCTCGCCGTTCCACAGCGCGCTGATGATCTGCGCGCCCGCTTCGAGGCGGCGGTTGCGCTCCTCCTTGGAAGGCCAGCCCTGACCCACCACGCTCTCGTTCAGCGCTTCCCCGCTGCCCAGCCCCAGCCAGCCGAGCCGACCGGGGAAGAGCCTCGACAACGTCGCCCCCGCCTGCGCCACTATGGCGGGGTGGTAACGCCATCCGCCGGGAACGGCGAGAGTGCCGAACGGCACGCTCGTCGCCTGCATGGCCGCGCCGAGCCAGCTCCACGCAAAGCCCGACTGGCCCTGCAGGTCGCTCCAGGGCTTGAAGTGATCGGAAGACATGACCGCGGCGAAACCGGCACGCTCCGCCTCCTGCGCCAAGTCGAGGAGTTCTTCCGGGGGAAACTGCTCGTGCGACGCGTGGTAACCGATCAGCACGCAGGTACCTCTTATTCGGCTGGCAGGGCGTAGGCGATCAGTTCGTCCCCGATCGGCGTCTCCATGAAGTGATGGCCGCCCGCCATGACGACCACGTATTGGCGCCCGTTCGCCTCGTAAGTGATTGGCGTCGCCTGGCCGCCGGCGGGCAGCACATCCTGCCACAACGTCTCGCCGGTGCGCATGTCGATCGCGCGGAACAGGTTGTCGGTCGTCGCGGCGATGAAGATCAGCCCGCCAGCCGTGACCACGCTGCCGCCGTTGTTCGGCGTGCCGATCTCGAACGGCATCATCGAGGGGATGCCGAACGGCCCGTTGCGCCGAGCCGAGCCGAGCGGACGATCCCAGATCGTCTCGCCGGTGCGCAGATCGATCGCGCGGATGCCGCCGTAGGGGGGCTCCTTGCACAGCAGCCCCGTGAACGGCAGGCGCCAGCCGGCGTTGACGTCGATCGCGTAGGGAGCACCCATCTGCGGATCGCCGGCACCCTCCGCGCCGCCGCCCATGTTCCCGCCGCGCGCCTCGCCGCGGGGAGCCCAGCCCTTCTCGTTCGCCTCCTCGCGCGGGACGAGGCGGTTGTAGTTCGGCATGTCGTTGTAATTGGCGACGATCACGCCCCGGCGCGGGTCGATCGCGATCCCGCCCCAATCGGAACCGCCGTTATAGCCCGGGTACTGGACCCAGCGCTGATCCGCGGTGGGCGGGGTATACATGCCCTTGTAGGACGCCCGCCGGAACTGGATGCGGCAGACCATCTGGTCGATCGGCGACATGCCCCACATGTCGCGCTCGTCGAGCTCCGGCCGCGCGAGCGTGTGGAACAACGAGTAGGGCTGGGTCGGCGACCGCTCGGCCGGCTCGACGCCGCCTTCGGGCGCCGGACGTTCCTCCACAGCCGTCAGCAGATTGCCGTTGCGGCGGTCGAGGACGTAGATGTCGCCTTGCTTGCTCGCGAGGACCACGGCGGGCACGCCTCCCGGCAGATCGATGAGCGTCGGCTGCGAGCCGAGGTCGTAGTCCCACACGTCCTTGTGCACGGTCTGGAAATGCCAGGCGGGGCGGCCTGTCTCGGCATCGAGCGCGACCAGCGAGGTCGCATACTCGTTCTCGGCCGGCAGGCGGTCGCTGCTCCAGTAATCGCCGGCCGCGTTGCCCATCGGCAGGTAGACCAGACCCAGTTCCTCGTCGGCAGAGGCCATGGTCCACATGTTCGGCGTCCCGCGGGTGTAGATCTCCCCATTCTCGGGGCGGCCCTGGCGGTCCGGCGCCGTCATGTCCCAGGCCCAGGCCAGCTCGCCCGTGACGGCGTCGAACGCCTGGATCACGCCGGAGGGCGCGTCGAGCTTCTGCCCGTCGAGCACCTGATGCCCGGTGACAATGTTGCCGCGGACGACCACCGGTGGCGAGGTGATCGAGACCATGCCCGGCACGACCGGACCCATGCCCGGCAGGATGCTGACCGAGCCGTTGGTGCCGAAGTCCTGGCACGGCCGTCCGGTCTCCGCATCGACGGCGATCAGGCGCGCGTCGAGCGTGCCTTCGATGATCCGCCGTGCGCACGGTGCATCCGTATCCGCATCCGCGCCTGCGACTTCGTGGTAGGCCACGCCGCGGCAGGCGGCGGTGTAGGGAATCCACTCGTCGGGGACCTGCGGATCGTAGCGCCACCGCTCGTCGCCGGTCGCCGGATCGAGCGCGATGAGGATGTTCTTGGCCGAGCAAAGATAGAGCATGTCGCCGATCTTCAGCGGCGTGGTCTCCGCGCCGTAGCTGTTGTCCTTCATGTCGTCCGGAAGATCCCGCGTATGCGCCACCCACGCCCGATCAAGCCGGCCGACATTGTCCGGCGTGATCTGGGCCAGCGGGGAATAGCGCTGCGCGCCTTGCGTGCCGCCATAGGCGAGCCAGTCGCCCCCGGGCGCGGTGAACGTGCCGCCCGCGGCGTAGTTCGCGGCGGGCAGCTCACGAACGGGGGAGGAAGGGCCGTTCCGTGCGACGACATAGGTGCCGACGGCCATGACGGCGACGAATGCGGCGGCAACCCCCAGCGCGCCGGGCCAGCCCAGCGGACGCCTGCGCATCAGCGGGGCGACGAGCAGGACGAGGACCATCAGCACCGCCGGGCCGACGACACGGGGCACGAGAGCCCAGAGATCCGAGCCGGACTCCCAGAAGGCCCAGATCACCGTCCCGATGAAAACCAGGCCGTAGAGCCACACGCCCAAGACGTTGCGCAGGGCGATCAGGGCGCCGCTGGCGAGAAGGGCGATACCTGCGATGAGGTAGTACGGCGAACCGCCGAGAGAGACCAGCCAGATGCCGCCCGCAGCCAGCACCAGGCCGATGAGGCCCAGAACGACGCCAAGTGCGACCGCAGCCCACCCTCCGCGCCGATCGGTCGAAGTGCTCTCGTTCGTATGCTCCATGGATCTTCCCCCAGCCGGCATCGCGGATGCATCCGGACCGGAGAGCATCCGCGATGAAAATGGCTGCGACCGAGGCGGAGTTCCCCAAGCGGCGATAAAATCACCTAACTTATGTTGTTTTTGCCGGGATTCCCGATCGTATCCGGGAACGCCGCTGCGGCGCTTTCCATTGACGTCATCGAACGCACAGGAGGTCCATACATGCGTGCCAGCGATGTGAGGAGCGAAGCAGGATGACCCGGCGCACCGTGATCGGTATAGTGATACTGCTGGCGGCGATCGTCGTTGGATGGATGCTGCTCCAGCCGATGGGGCGACAGGACGACGGCCCGCCGCCGCCGGACGCGGACTTCGGCTCGATCGTCACCATCGGCGATGCGCGCATCGCGCTGCCGGCCACGGCAGGCGATCCCGCCGCGGTCCTTTTCGACATCACCAATCGGGGAGAGCGCAACATCTTCCTCTCGGACGTGGTGGTCGAACACGGCGGCCAGGCGCAGTTGACCGACCTCTCGCATCCGGACCCCAAGCCGCTCGACACCGTCGAGATCGAGCCGGGGCAGACGCTGCGCTTCGGCCCCGAAGCCGATCGTGCGGTCCTGACCGACTACGACGAGAATGTCGTGCCCGGCGCCGAGGTTACGGTCGAATTCACCTTCGGCAATGGAGAATCGCTCTCGGCCCCGGCCACGGTGGAAGCGGCGCGGCAGGACGTCGGTTCGGAGGAAGGCTGAAGATTCGGCGGACGCTAGCGGTCGTGCAGGGTGCGCAGTGCAAGCTCGCCGGTGCCGTAGAGGTAGGAACCGTCGAATTCGCCCAGCCGCCGGATCAGTGCCTCGTCGAGTATTTCGAGCCGACCTTCTCCGCACGGCCGCAGCGCCCCGCGCTCGCGCAGCGTGCGGAAGCTGCGGTTGGCGTGGACCGGCGTTATGCCGCACGCTTCCGCGTAGTCGCGCTGCAGCAGCGGTATCGGCAGCACGCTGCCATCGTACAGCCCAACCAACCGCAGCCGCTCGATCAGCTCCGCTATCAGGTGTGCGATCCGCCCTTCGGCACTGAGCCTGCCGAGCCCGAAGATCCACTCGCGGTGCATGGCCGCGTCGAGGAGGGTGGAGAACCAGAGCGCCCGGCCGAGATGGGGGAAGGCGTCGATCAACTCAGTGATCTTGCGGTGCGAGATCTGCGCAAGTGTCGCGCGGGTCAGCGACCCGACATCGTGGTCGAGGCGCTTCATCGCGTAGCCGTGAAGGTCGACGAAGTCGCCCGGGATGTTCACGCCGACCAGTTGCCGCTCCCCCCTCCGGTCGTCGATGTGCCGGAGCATCGTCCCTTCGACGAGATAGTAGCTGTGCTGGATCAGCTTGCCGCGCTCCACCAGCGTCATGCGCGGGCGAATCTCGACCGTCCTGGCCACCGCGTTCTCGAGCGCGTTCCGCTCTTCCTCGCTGAGGTCGTGGCGAAGACGCCCCTTGAGAAACAGTGCGGTAAGCAAGTGCGGCCCCTCCTCGGTGAAGCCAGCGGATAAGCACAGGTTAAGAAGCGGGTTGTATCACCTATGTTAGCTTCTTGATGGATTTATATTTTTCCCTGCGACCGGTGCTGCTCACAGATTAGCGAACGACCGGCCCGATTGGTTCCTCCGGCTGCCGCGTTCCGACGGCCCTTCTAATCTAGGTGATTGAGAAGCCGCGCCTTCTTCGGGACAGATCATCTCACTTGGACGGGGACCCGCGCCGATCGGCGCATGCTCGAACGTTTCGAAGGAGAACCCCTATGTCGCTGCTCGATCGCATTGCCTCCACCGTCACCCCAGCAGCATCCCACGAAGCTCGCACCGAGGCGCGGCGCAAGGTCGAAGGGCTTGCCGCGCGCGAGCCATGGGTGCGGTTGATCGTCGATCAGCACAAGCAGATCGAGAGCCGGTTCAGCGAAGCGCGCAACGCACCGGAGCCGCACACGGCGGCGCGGGCGGTGGAGGAGCTAGCCACGCTCCTGACCGGCCATGCCAATGCGGAAGAAGCCGTGCTCTATCCGGAAGTCGCCGAATACAGCGGGAAGAGCCATGCGGCCATGGCCTACGAGGAGCATGCCATGACCAAGGTGCAACTCGCGAAGCTGCGGGACCTGAACCCGCAAGGGGACGAGTGGCGCGAGAAGCTCGACCATATCGAAAGCGCCGTTCAGCAGCACATCTATCAGGAGGAGGATAGCTGGATCCCCGATCTTGCGGAGAACCTGCCAGCCGAGCGCAAGGACCTCCTGACGCGCCGCTACGAGGAAGAGTTCAGCCGCTATTACGACCACCAAGCCGTGGGGCGCGGCGAGCGGCTCCCCGAAGGGCTTTAGCAGGGAGCCCGGCCATGACCGACGACAGCAAAAAGCCGACCCAGGCGGTTCCGGAAGGAAGCGAGAGCCGCGGCGCGCCCGACGGCGTCAATAGCCAGGCGGACCGGGGCGCGACCGGCGGCAGCGACGATGCCGCGCCTTATCCCAATCCCCACTCGGGAAAGAGCGAGGACGAGCGGGAACACGTGGCCGACGGACCGCTCTCGCACGGGGGCCAGTCCGAAATCGGCTATCACGGGTCGGGGCGGCTGGGGCAGCGGAAGACGAAGCCCGAAGGCAATCCCAACGCTGGAGCCGGCGAGGATCGATAGACGGTGGCTCGGGGGTCCGATGGGCGCCCGAGCTCCATCTCCACATCGTGACTACAGGGCCTGTTGCCGGCCCACCGCGGCGACCGCCGGCGAACGCTCGGGCGTGGGCGTCCGGTTGCTGCGCAGCTCGCGTTCGAACCAGGCGACGGTCGCGGCCAGCCCGCTCGCCAGCGGAGTTCTCGGGCACCAGCCAAGGCGGGCTGTCGCGCGCTCGATATCGGGCCGCCGCTTCTTCGGATCGTCGATCGGCAGCGGCCGCGACACTTTGGCGAGGCGCGTGCCCATGACCGTCTCCAGCGCCTCGATCAGCTCCGCGATCGTCAGTTCGCTCGGATTGCCGATATTGACGGGGCCGAGATCGCCGTCCTCGCTCTCCATGAGGCGGAGCAGCCCATCGACCGTGTCGCTGACGTAGCAGAAGCTGCGCGTCTGCTCGCCGTTGCCGTAGATCGTCAGCGGCTTGCCCGCGAGGGCCTGGCAGATGAAGTTGGAGATCACGCGGCCGTCGTCCATCCGCATGTTCGGCCCGTAGGTGTTGAAGATGCGGGCCACCCGCACGTCGGCCCGGCCGCCGCGGGCAAAGTCGAACGCCATGGTCTCCGCAGCCCGCTTGCCTTCGTCATAGCAGGCGCGCGGTCCGGTGCAGCTCACATTGCCGCGATAGCTTTCGGGCTGCGGATGCACGTGCGGGTCGCCGTAGACTTCGCTGGTCGAAGTCAGGAGGAAGCGCGCACCCGAATCCTCCGCCAGGTGGAGCAGGCGGTTGGTGCCCATCACGCAGGTGAGGATCGTATGTTCGGGGTCCGCCTGGTAGAGATCGGGCGAGGCGGCGCAGGCGAGGTTATAGATCCGCGTAATGCGCCCGGTCTGCTCCAGCACCTGGCGGGGCAGGGGGCGGGTAATGTCGGACTCGATGAAGCGGAAGCGTTCGTAGGCTTCGAGCTCGAGAAGATTTTCCCGCCGCGCGGTCTGCAGATTGTCGAGGCAGAGGACGTTCTTCCCCTTCTTCAGCAGCGCATGGCACAAGTGCGAGCCGATGAAGCCCGCGCCGCCTGCAACGAGTGTGAGTTCACCTCCTTTGGTCATTGCGCGATCAACCTTTCCGACTGGCGTTGTTGTTGTTGTTGTTGTTGTTGTTCTTGAGATGCGGCGTCCTGCAGGTCGCGTTCGAGCTGCCGGGCGCGGGCCGCGCCGCTGTGATCGTCGATCACGAGCGTCCGCGCGGCCCTTCCGATCGGCTCCGGGTCGCGTTCCAGCGCGGCGAGCACGTCTTCGGTCGTGTCGGCCAGCAGGATTGCCTCGCCCGGGGTGAGGATCTCCTCGATCCCCGCCCATCGGTCGGAAATGACCGCCGTGCTGCAGGCACCGGCTTCGAACAGCCGGATCGAGGGCGACCACCCGGCTGCGATCATGTCGGCGCGGGTCACGTTGAGCGTGAAGCGCGAAGCGGAATAGAACGCCGGATGATCGCTGGGCGGGACATGGTCGATCCGCTCGACGTTCTCCGGCCAGTCGATCGATTGCGGATACTGCGCGCCCGCGACGGCGAAAGTCTTCTCCGGCCGCGCTCTCGCGACATCGAGCAGCAGCTTTTCGAGCGTCGGCTGGCGGTCCGCGCTGTACGTGCCGAGATAGCTGAGGTCCCAGCGCTTCGGAACGTCGATCTTGCGGTAGCGGGCGGTATCGACCGAGCAGTGGAGTGCGAGCGCGCGCTTCGCCCCGAAATCGCGCTCGATCCGCTTCAGCGTCGGGCCGCCGGTGAACGAGAAGTAGATGTCGTACTGCCCGATCTGGTCGACTCTCAGGAATTCGCACGTGCCGCGTTCGAGCTGCGCGAGCGTGACCGGCGTGTCGATGTCGTAAAAGCAGGTGACGCCCTGCGCGTTCCGCAGGACCCAATCGCCCACCGCCGGACCATCGGGAACGTAGGAACCGACCATCACGGCATCTGCGCCGGCGACCTCGCCGTGCCAGCGTTCGAGCTCTTCGACGCTGTCATAGTATTCGAGCCGGCAGAAATCGGGATCGGGCAGGTCGCGATGATCGGCATACCAGAGCTTGTCGCGCTCGAGGAACAGCACCTCGTGTCCGCGCTCCGCCATTCCGGAGAGAAGCGCGCGGTAGGTCGTGGCGTGGCCGTTCCCCCACGAGGAGGACAGGCTCAGGCCGAGCACGACGAGCTTCATGCCGCTTTCTCCCGCTTCGCATCGCGCATGGCCTGGAAGGTCCGGTCGACCTCGGCCGCGCGTTTGTCGTACGTGTGCTCGCTCAGGACCCGGGCAAGCGCGGCCTGGCCGATCGCCCTTGCTCTGTCGGGCGTCAGGGCCTCGAGATGGTCGGCGACATCCTTGCCGTCGCGCGCGACGAGGACCTCCCGCTCGGGCTCGAGGAACATCTCGATGCCTTCCCACGCGTCGGTGATCAGGCAGGCGCCGGCGCCGGCCGCTTCGAAGACCCGCGTGGCGGGGGAGAAGCCGATCTCGGCCATGGAATCGCGCGCCACGTTGAGCACGGCCGTCGGCGTGCAGTTGAAGGCATTGTGCAGCGAGGTGCCGACGTGTCCCTTGCGCTCGACGTTGCCGGGCATGGGCTTGTCGTCCCATCCATTGCCGCCGATGATGAAGCGCCGCTCGGGCAAGGCCATGGCTGGGCGCAGAAAGAACTCCTCGATCCGCGCCTCGCGGTCGGGTAACCGGTTGGCCAGCAGCGAGAGGTCGGCCCGGAACGCCGGCACCGGCGGCACCGGATGGTGCGTCGCCGGATCGAGCGCATTGTACACCGGGATGCACTGCACGGCACCGAGCGCGCGATAGGCGGACACCACAGGTGGACCGCCGCCGTAGGTGAACACCGCGTCGAGCTGCGGCAGCAGGCGGCGCACCGGATGCGCGTCGTCCCGCCCCATGTCGGTCAGCGTCGCGGCGGCATCGACGTCCCAGAAGCAGCGGGTCGCCCGCGGGTGCGCATGGTCGATCACGCCTTGCAGCAGTTCGGGATCGTAGACGCCGACGCCGCTCGCCTTGATCACGATATCGGCATCCGCTGCCTGCTCGAGAACCGAGGCGAGGCCCTGCGCGTCCGCCGGCCATACCACGCTGCGCGCCCAGTCCGGCGGCTCAATGTCGCGATGGCTCTGCCGGTCGAAGGCGTCGGGTTCGTAGAAAGTGATGTCGTAGCCGCGCTTCGCCAGCGCGTGGAGCAGGCCGCGGTAATAAGTGGCGGCGCCGTTCCACCACGACGACAGCAGGCTCGATCCGTAGAAGGCAATCTTCATGCGGTTATCCTCATCGCGTGCGGCTGCGAAAGCTCGTCGACGATCGTCAGCAGTTCGTCCGCGCGGTGGGCGCAGGTGTGGCGGGCGCGCACGGTTTCCAGTCCGCTGGCCGCGAGCTCGGCGCGCATTTCGCGATTGCACGCCAGCTCTTCGAGATGTGCCGCCATCTGCTCGCCATCGTGGGCGACGAGATAGTCGGTGCCGGGGCGGAAGAGCTGCTCGGCATCGTCCCACGGCGCGCTCACGAGCGGAATGCCGCAGGCCAGCGCTTCGAAGACGCGGATCGTGGGAATGCCGGGAAGGACCTTCGCATAGTAGCGGCGCGGCACGTGGAGTGTCGCCATGTGCCGGGCGAACATCTCCGGCACCAGCGCGTTCGGCGCCCAGCCGTGCAAGTGCGCGCCATACCGCGCGACCGTCCGCGCCGCCTCCTTCGGATAGCGCACCCCGTAGATGGCGAGATCGAGCCCGGCCGCCTGCGCGGGCGCCAGCAGGAACTCGGCCAGCTCCTCGCTTCGCTCCCCGTCGCCCCAGTTACCGATCCAGACGAGACCGTCGCGCTCCTCCTCGTGGTCGAGCGGGCGGAAGCGGTGGATGTCGGCCGCCTCGTGCCAGGTCCACACGCGCGCGCCCCAGCCCCAGGCGCGATAGACTTCCGACAATGCCTCGCCGAAGGCGAGCACCCCGTCGTATCCGGAGAGATCGTAAGCGCGCATCTCCTCGGGCGCGCTGACGGCGCGGTGATGCGTATCGTGGAACAGCAGGAGGAACGGCGCGCCCCGCTTGCGCTGAGCGCCGAGGCGCGCAACCAGATCGGGCTCGTTCCATTCGTGAACGATCACGAGGTCGGCCCCGTCGGTCATCTGCGTGAGATCGTCGGTCTCTGCATAGTAGTGGGCTTGCAGGTCCGGGTACTTCACCTCGAACGGCGCAAGGCCTGCAGGGCCATGATCCTGGAGCAGGTTCTGCCGGCTCCAGCTCGTCTCCGGCTCGTAGGCGATCGTCTCGTGGCCACGGCGGCGCAACTCGTCGAGGACGCCGCGCAGGAAGTGCGCGTTGCCGTGGTTCCAGCAGGAGACCAGCGAGTGGGTGAAATAGACGATCTTCATGCTGCACGCCCCCGCTCTAGAAGCGGACTGTAGAGCGCCGCGGTCGCCATGGCGGACGCTTGCGGCGTGTAGTCTGCTGCCCGGGCCCGCGCCGCTTCGCCTAGGCGCGTCCGCTCGGCAGCGTCCTGCGCCAGACGGTCGACCGCGTCGGCGAAGCCGTCGTGATCGGCCGGGGCGACGAAGATCGCCGCGCCGTCCCACAGCTCGCGGAAGGTGGGAATGTCGGACAGGACGAGCGGGCATCCGGCCATCGCCGCCTCCAGCACGGCGAGGCCGAAGGGCTCGAAGATCGCTGCCGACACGAAGATCGGCTGCTGCGCCAGCAGGGCGGCGAGCTCGCGCTCATCGAGCTTCCCGCAAAGTTGCACGTAGTGAAGCGGGGTCCGCTCGCCGCTCGGGCTTTCGACGGCCCCCACCGCGAGTACCGGCGTCGCGGCCGACGCGGCAGCGCGGTCGAGCACGGCCATGTTCTTTGCTTCGTCCCACAGCCTGCCCACGGTGAGTGCAAACAGGTGTTCACCGTGGCCAGCAGGCGCCGGGGGCAGGGGATAGCGTCCGTTGTGAACCGCACGCGGCGCGCGCGGAAGCTCGTAGGTTTCCCGAACGATCTCCGCATAGGCCGCACTTGGCGCGACCGCCACGTCGGCGGCCAGCAGACCCTTGCGGGTCAGGTCCCGATGCCAGGCGAGCGCGGGGTCGAGTGCGTCGCCGCGCACCGTGTGCCACCAGGTGCTGATGCAGCCATGGGCCACTGCCACGACTGGAACCGGGAAACGCGCCGCGCCCGCCAGGATCGGCGAATTGCAATGCACCACGTCGGCATCGATCTCGCGCGCGAGCTCGGCGATCTTGCCCGCCGCACAGCGCACCGGCTCCGGGCTGCGCGTCAGCCAGTCAAGCGGCAGGCCGGTGTCGAGAAGGTCAACGCCGGGAATATCCGCGACCTTCTGCCGCTGCTCCGGATCGGGGGACGGGCCCATCACGGCGAGCGTCACCTGCACCCCGTATTCCGACAGCGCCCGCACCATGTCCGTGGCGTATTGCCAGACGCCGCCAACCGCGTCGGCCGTCATCAGGACATGCGGGGCGTGCGGCGGGGTCAAAGCGCCGCCACTTTCTGCGGCGGGAGTTCGACCACGCGCGCGGAAGGTTCGCGCTCGGCAGCCAGCCAGCGAGCCAGACTCCGCACCCCGGTGCGCCAGTCGGTCCGGGCGGGCAGGCGCAGCGCGGTATCGATGGCGCGGGTATCGGCGACGAACCAGCGCTGGTCGCCTGCCCGCCAGTCCTCGAACGTCACTTTCGGCTTATGGCCGAGAATCCGTCCGATCTCGTCGAGTAGGCCGCGCAGGCTGACGGCGTTCGCCGGTCCGCCGCCCCAGTTGAATGCGCGGCCCGAAATCGCGTCGATCCGCTCCAGCGCCGCGAGGTACACTCGGCAGGTATCCTCGATCGTACAGATGTCGCGGACCTGCCAGCCATCGCCGAACAGCGTGATCGGTCGGCCTTCCATCGCGCGGATCAGGAAGTGCGCGACCCAGCCCTGGTCTTCGGTCCCGAGCTGCCGCTCACCATAGATGCAGCTCATGCGGATCACGGCCGCACGCATTCCGAAGCTGCGCGCGTAGTCGAGGACATACTGGTCCGCCGCGCCCTTTGAACAGCCGTAGGGAGTGTGGAAGTCGAGCGGGCGCGTCTCGTCGAGCCCGCGCCGCGCAAGCTGCTGGTCCGTCGGCTCGTATCCATCGGGACTTGGGTCGAACTGCAGATCGGGCAGGTTGCCATAGACCTTGTTGGTCGAGGCGAAGATCAGGGGGGCTCCCGCGCCCGCCGCACGCAGCGCCTCGAGCAGGTTGAACGTCCCGCCTAGGTTCACGTCGAAGTCCGCGCGCGGATCGTCGAGGCTGGCCGTAACCGCGACCTGCGCCGCGAAATGGAACACCGCTGCAACGTCGCGCACCGCGCGGGTCACGGTCTCCCGCTCCCGCAGGTCGCCCACGATCGGCTCGATCTGCTCGCCGTGCCGGTCGGCGAGCCACTCCAGGTTGGCTTCGACACCAGGCCGTGCGAGCGAGTCGAGGATCCGCACGCGATAGCCGCGCTCGGCGAGCCGGTCGGCGAGGTTGCAGCCGATGAAGCCCGCCCCGCCGGTAACCAGGATCGTGCTGGCGGCGGGCGGCATCATGCGACCAGGCCCCTGAGCGCGAGTTCCTCGCGCGCAGTCGCGACGCGGTCGTGCGCGGTCTGCTGCGAGACCCATTCGGCAAGTTCCGCAAGGCCCGCGCCGAAATCCTCGCGCGCCTCGAAGCCGAGCACCTCGCGCGCGAGCCGGGTATCGCAATAGCAATGGCGGATGTCGCCGCTGCGCGCTTCGCCGGTAATGGTCGGCGCAATGTTGGGGCGGCCCATGGCGGCGGCGAGTGCCTCGGCGACTTCGCGGATCGACCGATCGAAGCCCGAGCCGACGTTGAGCGTCCGCCCCGCCGCTTCGGGGGCGAAGAGTGCATCGGCAAAGGCCCGCGCCACGTCGCGTACATGAACGAAGTCGCGGCGTTGCTCGCCATCCTCGAAGATCAGGGGAGGCTGTTCGTTGAGCAGGCGCGAGGAGAAGATCGCGAGAACGCCGGTGTAGGGGTTCGACAGGGCCTGACCCGGCCCGAACACGTTGAACAGGCGCAGGCAGGCGCTCTCGATGCCGTAGGCGCGGGCGACGATATGGGTCGACTGCTCCTGCACGTATTTGTTCAGCGCATAGACCGAGGAAAGCTGCGGGCGCTTCCACTCCGGCGTCGGCACCGGCGCGAGAGCCCGGCCCTGGCCGTCGACCGGATTCCAGCGCTCGCCGTCTCTCCGGCGGAGATCGCGGGCGGCGTCCTCCACCAGATCGCCATCGGCATTCCGGTAGAGCCCCTCTCCGTAGATGCTCATCGAGGAGGCGGAGACGATCCGCCGCACCGGGCGATCGATCAGGCGTTCGAGAAGGACGGCCGTTCCGAGGTCGTTGGCCGAAGTATAGCGCGCGATCTCGTACATCGACTGGCCGACACCGACCTCCGCGGCGAGGTGAATCACGCTGTCCACGCCATGAAGCGCGCGCGACACCGCATCGGCATCGCGCACGTCGGCCTGGATGAATTCTACTCCGTCGATCGCTGCGGGACGGTCGGCATGAACTTGTTCGATGAGCGCATCGAGAACCCTCACCCTGTGACCCCGGCCGATGAGTTCGCGCGCAACCGCGCTGCCGATGAACCCGGCGCCACCGGTCACTAATACAGTCTCAGACATTTGCAGATTCCAAGTAAAGCGAGAAGAGATAACCCATGTTATAGATTGTTTTATCCTATGTTATTCGCACACGATTAAGCTTCTTCATCACGAATGAAATCACAGCTTGTTTGTTCCAAGCGCTATATTTTCGATTCGTCGGGTTATTCGTGCGGCTCGTCGCTCCCCCCGACGGTGGACGGTTGCTTCTACAAAGCTGCCTGCCGAAGTGAGTCGGCGATGACGGCCAAGATTCTCCTCATCCGGCATGCGACTCACACGGACCTGGGCAGCAGGCTTTCCGGAAGATCGCGCGGAGGATCGCTTTCGGCGATCGGCTACACGCAAGCTCATGGAATCGCGCGCTATCTGGCCGAGGGGCGGCTGGACCGGATCGAAACGAGTCCTGTCGTGCGCGCGCGGGAAACCGCCGCCATCATCTCCTCGCGAACCGCAGTCCCGATGTTCGTCGCACCTGCGCTGGACGAGGTCGACTTCGGCGAGTGGGAAGGGCGCCCTTATGCAGAGCTCGAGGACGATCCCCGCTGGCGCGACTGGAACGCCGCCCGCTCGGTCGCGACGGCGCCCGACGGGGAAAGCATGGCGGCGGTGCAGGATCGCGCGCTAGCCCATGTCCGCGACAGCGCGAGGTCCTCACCGGGTGAAGTGATCGCCATGGTCACCCATTGCGACGTCATCCGCGCGGTCGTCGCGGGCGTTCTGGGGCTCTCGCTCGACAATCTCCTGCGCTTCTCGGTCGACCCCGCCTCGGTGACGCGACTCGAGGTCGGCTCGTGGGGCGCGAAGGTCTGCAGCATCAACGAGGGAGTTCCATGCATCGGTTGAGCGCATCGGTTAGAGAAGCGGCGGACGATCGCGCCGCGTACCTGAAGGCGCGCGTGGCCGAGCTGGGCCCCTGGTTTCAGAACATCGATCTCGGCGGCGGCGTGCACACGGCCGAGGATCACTTCCTCGGTGATTATCCGGCCTTCAAGTACCGCCGCTTCGCGCATGTTCTGCCGGAGGACATGGCCGGTATGTCGGTGCTCGACATAGGCTGCAATGCCGGCTTCTACGCCATCGAGATGAAGCGTCGCGGAGCCGATCGGGTGCTCGGCGTCGACAGCGACGACCGCTACCTCGCGCAAGCCGAATTCGTGGCCCAGGCGCTCGGGATCGAGGGGATCGAGTACCGCAAGCTGACGGTCTACGACGTCGGCAAGCTGGGCGAGCGGTTCGATCTCGTGATCTTCATGGGCGTGCTCTACCATCTCCGGCACCCGCTGCTGGCGCTCGACCTGATCCGGGAGCACGTCGCGCGCGATCTCATGCTGTTCCAGACGATGCAGCAAGGCACCGACGCGGTCCTGCAGGTGCCCAGAGATCATCCATTTCATGTGCCGGGCACCACGCGCCCGCCCGACTACTTCGACAATCCCGCCTATCCGCGGCTCCATTTCATCGAGCATGCCTTTGCCGAGGACTGGACGAACTGGTGGGCGCCGAACGCCGCGTGCAGCCAGGCGATGCTGCGCGCGTCCGGATTCTCGATCGAGGCGCAGCCCGAGCCGGAGGTCTACCTCTGCCGGGTCGCCGAGGTGCCTTACGCGCAATACGGCCCGGCGGCCGTCTATCCGGCAAGGGGGAACGACGGTGATTGAAGCCGCGATGATCTGGAACGAACCCAACAACAAGTCGCACTGGAATCTGGAACTCGACCCCGACTGGTCGATCTACGCCGACACCGCGATCCGTGCGGCGCGAGCGATCGCCCAAGTCAATCCGCAGCTGACGCGGGTGCTCGGCGGCATGTCGCCGATCGATCCCGCCTGGCTCCGGCGGATCCGCGATCTCGGGGTGCTCGACCATGTCGACGTGGTTGCGGTCCACGGTTTCCCGCTCGACTGGAATCTGTGGCCGATCCACGCCTGGCCGGAGAAGATCGCGGAGATCGAGCGGGAAGTGCCCGACATGCCGATCTGGGCGACCGAAGTCGGCGTCGGCAGCTTCGGGGCGGAGGAAGTGCAGATCTTCGGCCTCAAGACCACCGCCAAGCTCCTGCTGGACCGGGTGCCCAACGTCTACTGGTACTCGTTGTTCGACCTGCCGCACAGCTGGGGCGCGGAAACACGCCACCGGGAGGCGGAAGGGTCGAGCTACTACCGCCATTTCTACATGGGCCTGATTCGCGAGGACGGCACGCCCAAGCCTGCGCTCGACTATTACGCCCGCTGTGCCGACAGGATGGGCCTGATGCAGTGGTTCCATTTCGAGGATCCGCGGCTCGACGATGCGGTGAGTTGGATGCGGCAGCTCGGCGTGCGCAAGCTGCGCACCGGGCTTTCGTGGGCGGACAGCTTCCGGCCGGGATGGGAGGACTGGTTCGACCGGATGATGGAATCGCTGGCCGAGTTCGAGCTGCTGGTGACCTTCTGCTTCACGCCCGAGCATCTCGGGGTCGAGGCGCACCACACGAGCTGTGCCCGCGACCCCCAGGAATTCGCCGACTTCTGCGGCCGCATGGTGGAGCGCTACGCTCCCCCGGAACCGCAGAGCCGCACGCGCCATTTCATTCCCGAGGCGACAAGAGAGGCTGCACATGCGAGCTCCTGAACCGGCAGACATCAAGGTTGCACTGGTCGGCGTGGGCAACTGCGCCAGTTCGCTCGTGCAGGGCCTCTCCCACTATCGCGCGGGCGCGAACGATTTCACGGGGCTCATGCATCGCGAGATCGGCGGCTACGGGCCTGAGGACATCCGCGTGGTCGCCGCCTGG
This sequence comes from Pelagerythrobacter sp. Soil_C_18, assembly GCF_057657235.1. Classification (NCBI taxonomy): domain Bacteria; kingdom Pseudomonadati; phylum Pseudomonadota; class Alphaproteobacteria; order Sphingomonadales; family Erythrobacteraceae; genus Pelagerythrobacter; species Pelagerythrobacter sp. Soil_C_18. The sequence goes on along the minus strand of NZ_JBDGIU010000001.1, from coordinate 623,352 downwards.
GACGTCGACGCGCGCAAGGTCGGGCGCGACGTGTCCGAGGCGATCTTCGCCAAGCCGAACTGCACCACGGTGTTCTGCGAACGGGTGCCCGAAAGCGGCGCACGGGTCCGGATGGGCCGGGTGCTCGACGGGGTGGCCGCGCACATGACCGAGCAGCCGGCCGACCGCGGCTTCACCGTCGCCATCGCGCCGGAGACCAGCAAGAGCGAGATCGTCGACGCCCTGCGCGAAAGCGAGGCCGACGTCCTGATGAACTACCTCCCGGTTGGTTCGCAACGTGCGAGCGAATTCTACGCCGAGTGCGCGCTCGAGGCGGGGGTGGCCTTCGTGAACAACATCCCCGTCTTCATCGCCAGCGACGCCGACTGGGCCGAGCGCTTCCGCGCGGCAGGCGTCCCGGTGATCGGCGACGATATCAAGGCCCAGCTCGGCGCGACGATCGTGCACCGCGTGCTGACCGACCTCTTCCGCAAGCGCGGTGTCAAGCTGGAGCGGACCTACCAGCTCAACACCGGTGGCAATACGGACTTCCTCAACATGCTCGAGCGTACGCGTCTCGCATCGAAGAAAGTCTCAAAGACCGAAGCGGTCCAGTCGGTCGCGGCGCAGCGGATCGCGGACGAGAACATCCATGTCGGCCCATCCGACTACGTCGCCTGGCAGAATGACAACAAGGTCTGCTTCCTGCGGATGGAGGGGCGGCTGTTCGGCGGCGTGCCGATGAACCTGGAACTGCGCCTCTCGGTCGAGGACAGCCCGAACTCCGCCGGGGTCGCGATCGATCTCATCCGCTGCGCCAAGGTCGCAAGCGACCGCGGGCTTGCCGGGCCGGTGATCCCGGCGGCAGCCTATTTCTGCAAGCACCCGCCGGAGCAGATGACCGACGACATCGCCTGGTCGGAGCTGGAGGTTTTCATCGCCGCGGAGAACGGCGCGGCATGAGCGCTTCGGCTGCGATCCGGGCGGCGGTGGTCCGCGGGCCCGGCGAGGTGTCCGTCGAAGTGGTCGAAGCGCCCGTGCCCGGCCCCGGCGAAGTCCGCGTGCGGCTGGAGGGGTGCGGCGTCTGCGCCTCGAACCTGGGCCCATGGTCCGGCCCCGAGTGGCAACAGTTTCCGCTCGAACCGGGCGAACTCGGGCACGAGGGCTGGGGCGTGATCGACGCCGTCGGACCCGGCGTGCAAGGCCTACTGCCAGGCGATCGGGTCGCAACGCTGTCCCACCGCTCGTACCGCGAGATGGACATTGCCCCGGCCGATGCGCTGGTGAAGCTGCCGCCGGCGCTCGAGGGCATGCCGTTCCCGGGCGAGCCGCTCGGCTGCGCATTCAACATCTTCGAGCGGAGCGACATTCGCGCCGCCCAGACCGTGGCGATCATCGGCATCGGCTTTCTCGGGGCGGTGCTCACCCGTCTCGCCAGCGAGGCCGGAGCGCACGTCATCGCCATCTCGCGCCGGCCGGAATCGCTGCAACTCGCCCGCGATCTCGGCGCGGAGTTCACGCTGCAGGCGGGCGACGATGCGGCGGTCGCAAACCGGGTCGGCGAACTGACCGGCGGCGAGATGTGCCCGCGCGTCATCGAATGCGTCGGCGATCAGCGCACACTGACGCTCGCAGGCGAGCTCGTCGGGATGGGCGGCCGGCTCGTGATCGCCGGCTACCATCAGGACGGGCCGCGGCAGGTCGACATGCAGGCCTGGAACTGGAAGGGGATAGACGTCGTCAACGCTCACGAGCGCGATCTCGGCCGGCAGAAAGCAGGTATCGAGAGGGCGATCGAGGCGGTCGCGGGCGGGCTGCTCGATCCGGCGCACCTCTTCACGCATCGCTACCCGCTGGAACGGCTGGGCGAAGCGCTCGACGCCACGCGCGACAAGCCGCAGGGCTTCGTCAAGGCGCTGATTCTCTACTGACGATGCGGCCGCGGACAGGATTTCTCGGCACGGGCTGGATCGGCCGGCATCGGATGGGAGCGCTGATCGCGGCAGACGCGGTGGACCCGGTCGCCTTCGTCGAGCCGGACGAGGAGGCCGCCCGCGCAACCCGAGCCGCCGCCCCTGGCGCGCAGCGCGTGCCGGATCTCGAAGCGCTGCTCGATGCGGGACTTGATGGGCTGGTGATCGCGACGCCAAGCGCGATGCATGCAGAGCAGGCGATCGCAGCGCTTGAACGCGGCGTCGCCGTGTTCTGCCAGAAGCCGCTCGCCCGCGACGCCGCGGAAACGCGCGCCGTCGTTGACGCGGCGCGTCGGGCGGACCGGCTGCTGGCGGTCGACTTCTCCTACCGCTTCACGCTGGCCGTCGAGGCGATTGCGCCGATCGTCCGCTCGGGCGAACTGGGGCGGCTGTTCGGGGCCGAGCTGGTCTTTCACAACGCCTATGGGCCGGACAAGGCGTGGTTCCGCGACCGGGCGCTTTCCGGCGGAGGGTGCGTGATCGATCTCGGAATTCACCTCGTCGACCTGCTCCTGTGGATGTTCGACTTCCCCGAGGTGCAGGCGGTCGACTCCCGCCTCTTCGCGCGCGGCGAACGGCTCCCGCCGTCGCCGGAGGCGGTCGAGGATTATGCCATGGCGACGATCGAACTCGCTGGCGGCGTCGTCGCGCGGATGGACTGCTCGTGGAACCACCACGCGGGCCGCGACGCCGACATTCGTTTTGCCGTGTTCGGCACGGAAGGTTCGGTTGCGGTCGAGAACATGGGCGGCAGCTTCTACGACTTTGCCGCATACCGGCGCGATGGGACCCGGACGCAAACTCTGGTGGAGCCGCCCGACGATTGGGGCGGGAAGGCCGCGATCGACTGGGCGCAGCGCCTTGCCGCGGACAACCGCTTCGACGAGCGCTGCCGCGATATGGTGGCCGTGGCTGACATCCTGGACCGGATCTATCGCGGCAACTGAAGCGCGCGCGGCTGTTCCGAAAGGGAAACCCCGCCCGGCGGCAACGCGGCCAACTTGCCGCCGAGCGGGAGGCGGCGAACCGATCGTGAGAGGAGCGTCGGCTCGCCCGGGGGACATCGTCGGCCAGGAACAATCCTGCGGCCCTTCTACCGCCTGCCTGCCGAGGCCGCGCTATACTGGATCAGATTGAACGCGATTCCGTCTCGCTTGCGCGGCGGCTGACCGGATCGTCCGGCCGGTCGACGATCCAGAGTCCTTCGGTAGTGGCCGTGCGGCGCAGGGTCGCGATGTAGTTTCCACTGCGGGAAAGCTCGGCGCGCCGCCCCGGGCGTTCGTTGGCCAGGTGCGGGAGGGCGTCGGCAGGGCTTCGTCCCTCGAATTCGACGTACTTCGCGGCGCCCAGATGGTCGTCTTGGAATGTCAGACGGTAGGTGATCATTCGTGCCCCGGTCGCGTCAGGCCGCGATGACGTTGATGTGGCTGCCGATCTCGTCCGCAAAGACGGAATGCGCCCGTCGGATCTGGTCGACGGTGACCATGCCGACGACCCGGTCGCGGGCGTCGAGCAGCGGGATTGTGTCGAGCTTCGCGTCGACCATCGCCAGCAGGATGCTCTCGGGATCGTCGTCCGCGCGGCAGCACAGCGCGGGCGCGGTCATGAATTCGCGGACGCGGGTGAGCCAGCCGTCCAGACCTTCCGCAACCATGCGGATCACGATGTCGCGGTCGCTGATCGTGCCGACGAACTTGCCGTCCTGGGTTACGGGAAGGACTCTGGCGCCCGTATCCCGCATCATCCTGGCCGCGGCCTCGAGCGTGTCGAGGTGTCTGAGGCAGGGCACGTCCTGCGAGGCGGCTGGGGAAGGTCTCATCGGATGCTCCTCTCGGTGGAGAGGTATTTGAAACCTTGAGGAAAACCGCGCACTAAACTGCCTCAATTAAAAGAATGGAATCCGACGAGCGGTGTCGGGGGAGCGACGGGTTGCCAGCCACCTTGTCGGCCTTGCGACTCACTGCCCCGCTTCCATGCCGGGTTTCAGCACGACCTTGGTCCAGGTGTTCTGCTCGTCGCGGAAGCAGCGATAGCCGCGCGGCGCTTCTTCGAGGGGGAGCGTGTGGCTGATGAGGAAAGTGGTATCGATCACCCCCTCCTCGATCATCGCGAGCAGCCGGTCGGTGTACCGCTGCACGTGCGTCTGGCCGGCGCGGACCGTTACGCTCTTCTCCATCAGCGCGCCGAGGGGGAACTTGTCGGTCATCCCGCCATAGACGCCCGGGACCGAGAGGCGTCCGCCGGGGCGGACCGCGAGCAGCGCCTGCTTGAACACGCTTGCGCGGTCGGCGCCGATGCCGACCTTCTGCTTCACCACGTCGATCACGTTGTCGATCGCGAAGCCGTGGGCTTCCATGCCGACGGCATCGATCGCGGCGTCGACCCCGATGCCGCCGGTCATTTCGAGCAGCGCCTCGCGCACGTGCGTTTCGCGGAAATTGATCGTCTCCGCGCCGAGCTTGTGCGCAAGCTCCAGGCGCTGCGGATAGTGATCGATGGCGATCACCCGCGCGGCGCCCATCGCCAGCGCCGCCTGGACGGCGAACAGGCCGACCGGGCCGCAGCCCCATACGGCCACCGTATCGTCCGGCTGGATCTCCGCATTCTCCGCCGCCATCCATCCGGTGGGAAGAATGTCGGACAGGAACAGGACCTTCTCGTCCTCCAGATGGTCGGGCACCACGATCGGTCCGACGTCGGAGAACGGCACGCGGACGTATTCGGCCTGCCCGCCCGAGTATCCTCCGGTCATATGCGAGTATCCGAACAGGCCCGCCATGGGGTGGCCGTAGAGCGTTGCCGAAGCGTCCTGCTTCTCGACCGGGTTGGAGTTCTCGCACGCCGAATACTGCTCGATCCGGCAGTGGAAGCAGCCGCCGCAGCTTATGGTGAAAGGCACCACCACGCGCTGCCCCTTCTGCAAGGTGCTGCGGGGGCCCGTCTCGACGACTTCGCCCATGAATTCATGGCCGAGGATGTCGCCTGCCATCATTCCGGGAATGACGCCGTCGTAGAGATGGAGGTCCGATCCGCAGATCGCCGTGCTCGACACCTTGATGATGGCATCGCGCGGGTTGACGATCTCCGGATCATCGACCGTTTCGACCCGCACGTCCTTGGTGCCGTGCCATGTCAGCGCTCGCATCAGGCATTCTCCATCTGGGCCGCGCGCGCCGCATCCTTGCGGCGCGCAGAGGTGGCGATTTCGCCGGTTTCCATCAGCATCTTGAAGCGCTTGAGATCGTGCCGCGCCTGAACCTCCGGTTCGCGCCGGAACAGCTTGGCGGCCGCACGGCCCGCCTCTCCCATCGGGGGAACATAGGCGATGATCAGGCCGACCCGCGTGCCGCGCTGGCCTGGCGCGTCTTCGAACGTCACCCGGCCTTCGGTGTCGATGTCGGAGCCTTCGACCGAGCGCCACGCGATGAGTTCGCCGTCCACTTCCCGGGCGATGCGGGTCTCGACCTGGACCGACTTGCCGGCAGGGGCGCGGATGGTCCAGACCGAATGCCCGTCGGTGCCGGCGGGGGAAACCTCGATCAGGTTCTCCATGAACTGCGCGAGATTGCTGAAGTCGCGCCAAAAGGCGAATAGCTCCGTGCGCGGACGGGCGATCGTCACGCTCCGCCCGACGACTTCGTAGCGGCCGAAGTCGCGCCGGGCGGTGAAGCCCGGGGCATCGTCCGCCGGGTGGTCCCGGTGCCGCCGCCTGTTCTGCTGCTTCAGTGCAAGGGCAATCGCGCCCGCCGCAAGCGCTATCCCGGCGGCAAGCGCGCCGTGGGTCCGTCCATGTGAAGTCATCGCCTGAATTCCCGCTGTTTCTCACGGGATCAACGGGCGCAGAGGGTTTCGTTTCTCGGACTTCGGCAGGTTCGTCCCGCAAGGAGAACGGTCTATCTAAACTCCTGAATATTATGCGTAAATAATAACATGAGTTAAGGTAAATCGCTCCGCCTTCAGCCTGCGTCCCGCTGGAGGCGATTGCGCTTGCGGCCAAGGTTCCGCGCCAGGGCGGCAGGGTCGTGCAGCGTCACGCGGCCGCTCCGCCACGAGAGATCGCCACTCCTGCGGCAGGCCTGCAGCGTGCGGTTCAGGTGAACCGGCGTAAGCCCCAGCGCGTCGGCGAAGCACTCCTGCGTCAGCGGCATCGCGAACGTATTGCCTTCCGCCTCGCCCGAGCGCTGAAGCCGTTCGAGAAGCTCGAGCAGCAGGTCGCAGACGCGCTCGCGGGCATCCATGCGCCCGAGCCGGGTGACGTTGTCGATCAGCTGCAGGCGGTGCGCCAGCCGCTCCTTCTCGTATGCGAGCGAGAGGCCCGAGCCCGGCTCGGCTTCCGGCGCCGTGCACAGGACGACGTTGTCCAGCGCGACCTGGGACGTCAGCGCGCAGTCCTGGCAGCTCCAGCTCCGCCCGAAGAGTTCGCCCGCAAGGGTGAAGCCGACGATCTGCCGGCGGCCGTCGGGCAGGATGCGCTGATGCGCGACCCAGCCGCGCAGCAGCAAGGTCGGCCTGGCCGGCTCGGCGCCTTCACGGACGATCTCGGTCCGCCCGGGGAAATAGCGTGCGTCGGCCGCGGCATCCGCGATCTTGCGCAGGTCCGTTTCGCTAAGCCGGGCAAGCGAACCAAGGCGGCGCACCGCCGTCTGTTCGGGCTGCGAGACGGCGTAGGTCCGGCTCAGCATGGTGCGCTCCGGATCATCTCTTGAAGGGCAGAGATCAGCTCCTTGTCGCCCGCCGGCTTAGTGAGCCGCGGCTGCGAAAGATAGGGTTCCGGCAAGTGCCAGCCGTCGTAGCCGGTCACGAACAGCACCGGCACCCGCTCCTCCATCAGGCGGTCGGCCAGCCCGTAGGACGTCTTGCTTCCCAGCTCGATGTCGAGAATGGCTGCGTCCGGCGCCTGATCGGCAAGGCTCTGGTTCGCTTCGTCCACGCTGGCGACCGGACCGATCACGATCATCTGGTCGCGCTGCAGCGCCCGCGTCAGGTCGGCGGCGATGAAGTAGTCGTCCTCAACCACCAGTATGCGTTTGCCCTTCAGCCGGTCACGCATCGGGCGCCTCCATGGCGGCCGCGGTCCCGCGGGTCTCGATTGGCGTGGAGATGAAGCATCGCACTCCGCCGCCATGGATATCGAGCCGCGTCTCGGCTCCCAGGCGGTAAGGAAGTGCCTTTTCGATCAGTTCTTTACCGAATCCGTCTCGTTGTCCCACCACTGGCACGATCGGTACTCCTGTTTCGATCCAACGTAAGTCCAAGATCGGGCGCGCGCGCTTATCCATGTTAACCGACCAACGTATATCGAGCGTCGCGCCCGGCACTCTGAGGGCGCCGAACTTGATGGCGTTCATCGTCAACTCGTGAATGGCGAGGCCGATGTTCTCCGCGGCGACGGTGTCGAGCTGGACGGGGGGCCCGTCGATGATCAGCGTGGCGCCGTCGCCCTGGCCGACGCTGAGGAGCTCGTCGCGGATCATGACTTCGAGGTCGACCAGACCCGAGGGGCTCTGCGCGACGATCACCTGCGTCCGCGCCAGCGCATCGAGCCGGCCCTTGAAGTGCATGGACGCTTCGTCGATGTCGGCACTCGTCTCGACGGTCCGCGAGAACACGTAGCGGACGATCGAGAGCATGTTGCGCACGCGGTGCTGCAGTTCGGCCACCAGCACCTTCTGCCGTTCCATCGACTGGCGCTCGGCTTGCGGGAAGCTGTGCTGCCGCTCCTCGCGCGAGATCGCGTCCATCCGGTATGCGGCGCTCGCGAAGCGGGAGAGGGATCCCATCAGGCGCAGGTCCTCGCTGTCGAACTCGCGCCGTTCGTCGTGCGAGAGCAGCCAGATGATGCCCACCGGCCTCGCGCTATGATGGAAGGGGACCAGCAGCGCCTCGTGCACTGGCGCGCCGCCGCTCGCCTCCGAGCAGTGCAGTCCGGGCTGTTGGAGCAGGAGCGGCCGGTCCTGCATGATCGCCCGGTGGCAGGATTGCACGCCGAGCGACGGAGCGCCCCGTGCACGGCTCCACGCCCCCGCCAGCGCGACCTCGCGAAACCGCTGCCTGTCGTCACTCCCAGCCAGAATGCTAATGCCGGCCGTGTGAGCCAGGTCCGTATCGACCAGCAGATCGCACAAGTCCTGCGCCACATGCTCCGGCCGGTTGGCCAGCGCGGATGCGAGCAGCACAAGAAGTTCGGCTTCCAGCCTGTAGTCTGGCGGCCGAGATGAGCGGCACTTCAGCGACTCGATCGTTCGATCAGCACCGAGGTCCGCAGGTTCCACACTCGGCGTCATGCCAAAAGGAATGACAGCCGGACGATGAAGTTCCCCACACGCCGGACGAACTGTTGGGCGGCTGCGCCAGATCTACTTCCATGAATTCTAACAAATATTAGAGTTGCTGTTTGGTAATGCACTTGCGGTGCCGCGCCACGGCGGAGAGCTACGGGCTAAACCCAAGCATTATTGGGGCTTGCGCCTTGCGCGGCTTACGGGGCAGATCGCCTGAGTTGCCACAGCGGATGCCGCGATGACCACCAAGCACACTATTCTCGTCGTCGACGACCATCCGATCACGCAAAGCGGTCTGCGCCTGCTGTTCTCCCGGCACGACAAGTACGAGATCGTCGAGGCGCTCGACCGTGGGGCCACGGCCAGCGCCTTCGTCCAGTCGCAGCCGGTCGACATCGTCATCCTCGACCTCAACATGCCCGACGTGCGCGGCGTGAACGTCCTCGCCGAGATCGTCGGTTCGCGCGACATGACGGTGATCATCCTGACCGGCGAAAGCCATTTCCAGGAAATCGACTATGCGCTGAAGCTCGGTGCGCGCGGGGTGGTGAGCAAGGCCGATCCGCCGGAGGAGATCATCGCCGCCTGCGAGGCGGCGCTCGCCGGCGAGGTCTACGTCTCCCCGCAGATGCGGGAGGGGCTCAGCCGCCTGACGGAAGCGCCGGTCGCACTCTCCTCACGCCAGATGGCGATCCTGCACTATCTGGCGCAGGGGGAAAGCAACAAGGAGATCTCCTATCGGCTGTCGATCGCACAGCCGACGGTCTCGTTCCATATTGCCGAGCTGCGGCGCAAGCTCGACGTATCGAACAACCGCAAGATCGTGGAGCGGGCGCAGGAGCTAAACCTCCTCTGACACGGCGGCAAGCGCCGGGTGATCGCGCATCTCGCAACACAGCGGCTTGATCAGCATCATCCCCACGGTCTCGCTCAGCCGCCCGCGCGTGACCGTCGTATCGTCGTAAGTCGCCGCTGCGACCCGCGCCTGCGGGGCCCTGGCCGACTTGAGCGCGGCACGGAACGCCTCCCGCCGATCGAAGTCCAGCACGCGCCAGCCCGGCAGCGCGCCGTCGAGCTCGCTCGTGGTACACGGCGTGACCACGGCCTGGGCGCAGGGCAGGACAATCTGCACCCGGGTGCCCGCCGGACTCGTCGAGACGATCTCCAGCGATCCCGAGAGTCGCTCGATCAGCCGCCTGGCCGACCGGAAGCCGGAGCCGGTTCCTTGCCCCGCGCCTTCCTCGCGTGCGCGGGGCACGGCCTCGTCGGCGAGCTGCCGGACCATGGCCTGGGTCATGCCGACGCCGGTATCGGTAACTTCGATGACCGCGCGCCCTGCGTCAATCCGCAGCGAAACCGCGGCGCCCCCGGCTTCGGTATAGTGATAGCTGTTGCTCAGCAGGTTCGCGAGCGCCCGCATGAGCATCGGCCGATCGGACACGATGATCGCGTGGTCGTCCACCTCGGCGGTCAGCGTCAGGCTCTTGCCCGCGAACAGCGTCCGGAACATCATCATCAGCGGCTCGATCAGCGCCTGCCCCTTGAACGCGCTGAGTGCGATGAAGCCCGACTCGTTGCCCACGATCGCGGCGCCCGAGATGGTCGTCGAGGCGATTTCGCTCAGGTAGTTGGACGAGCTTTGCAGGATCTCGGTCAGCTCCCGGTGCGCGCCGGTCTCGTCGCTGCGCTTGAGCACATCGATCGCGCTGTTGAGCGCGAGGATCACCTGTCGGCTGTCGTGACCAGAGGCATGAAGCAGCGCGTTCTGGCTGTTCACCGTCGCGAGCGCGAAGGCCTTTTCTTCGGCCAGTTGCTTCGCCCGCTCACTGATCGCCAGCCGCTCCGCCATCGACCGGGCGTAGTTCGCATCCGCTTCCTGCTGTGCGGCCCGGATCTTCTTCAGATTGAGCCCCAGCGCCAGGGTGACCATTATGGACTCGAACAGCCCGACGGGGCCGGCGAGGTGCCAGTTGACCGGCAGCCAGCTGAACACGCCCATCGACGCGATCGCCGCGTAGATGATGAACAAGGCGAGGCTGCCCCAGCCGACCAGCAGCGGCCATAACTGGCGCCCGATCTGGCGCATGGCGGCAAATCCGATGAACGGCAGGAACAGCGCGACGGCGACGGTGATGAACCAGGTGCCGATATGCAGCACCTCGCGGAACGCCTGATCGTAGAATGCCAGGCCCGCCTGGAGGACGATCACCGCGAGCCCGGCGGCGATCAACGTCCTGAGGACGAGGTCGCGCCGCGGGAACGTCTCGGCCGTGCGCACGAAGCTGCGGGCGAACTGCGTCATCGCCACCGCGAAGGCGCACTTGATCGAATCCTCGATCGCCACGCCCAGCAGCGGCGCGTCGGGCAGGAAGAAGATCGTGAAGTAGCCTTCCGAATGGATCGTGTTGAGCGCGAAGAACGCCTCCGCCACGGCCAGCCACACGAACTCGCGGTGGCCCGTGATTGAGAAGAACATGAAGTTGAGGAAGATCAGCACGGCAACGCCGAGGACCACGCCCGACACCATCGCGATGTTCGTGCGCCGATCCTTGAAGAACGTGCCGTAGGTCTCGATCCGCAGCGGCATGTAGGTGGAGTTCTCGGACAGGAAATCGATCAGGATCGTCTTCTCCTGCCCGGGCTCCAGCGCCAGTTCGGTGCTGAAGGCCTGATAGGTCCGCAGGTTCTCGCGCGCAGCCTCCGGATCGGTGCCGTCGACCAGCAGCTCGAGCCGTCCGTCCTCCACCTCGTAGAGGCGGAAATGGCTTAGCGAGCCGCGCCCGGTGGTGAGGATCCAGCTTCCCGCCACTGCGCCGGCGTTGCGGACTTTGAGCGCGACCGTGGTGCGATCGCCGGGTGGGCCGAAATGGACCCCGCGGCCCTCGATCCGCTCCGACGTGGCGGCGAGCACTAGCGCGGGCGGGCGGGCCGCAATGTCGCCCCCGTCGCGGGTATAACGGACGTAAGGCGCGATCGCCGGCGCATCCTCGCCGGCGTGCAGTTGGATGACCGGGAGCTGGATGGTCGGAAGCGGGTCCTGCGCCATGGCCGCCGGCCCTGACAGCGCCGCCAGCGCGAGCAGCACCGCGGCAACGATCCACGTCCTCACCAGGTGAAACGCCCCCCGTTTCGAATCCCCTTCACCTTGCATGTCGCGGTTTCCCCCCAGAACCCCCGAATCACCCTAAAATTCATTGGGTAGACGACATGTGTTTGCGTGAATTAGCTCACCGCGACAAATTTTAACGGACCGGCACCTGTCGGTCGGGGGCGCAACGAACAGAGCGGGCACAATGGCGGAGGCGCATCAGCGCGCTTCGGGCAGCGTTTCCGCACACGTGCACGAATTCAAGGGGAATTTCCTGCCATGACCAAGTTATCCAAGTCGCACCTTCTGGCAACCAGCGCGGTCGCGGGCCTCGCCATTCTGCAACTGACGCCTGCTGCTCAGGCGCAGGACGCGCCTGGACCGCAGGTCATCACGGTGGCGGAAGGCGAGACGGCCGAAGGCGAGGTCGGAATCTACGCCGATGCGGATGTCGGCAGGATCGAGAACCACGGCACGGTCCGCGGCACTGTGCGCGAAGGCGTCTATGCGGCGACCCCTGCCGACGCGACCCTCGAGATCGAGAATGCCGCAGGCGCCGAGATCGCCGGAGAGACGTCAGGCGTGCGGGCGGAGACCCGCGGCGTGGCGCTGACCAATGCGGGCAGCATCCGCGGCGAGGGCAGGGGGGACGGCTTCAGCGCACCGCCCGATGGCGGCGTCAGTCTGTCCGGCACGAGCTCGACCATCACCAACAGCGGCGCGATTTCCGGCGCGCAGTTCGGCGTGGTGACTTATTCGGTCTACGACCCGGAAACCGATACGCTGACCGGCACGATCGCAGACACCACCATCGTCAACAGCGGCACGATCACCGGCGAGAACGACGACGGCATTCGCCTTGCCGGCGGCGGCACGATCACGAACTCGGGCACGATCCAGGGGCTGGCGCAGAACGCCTTCGGCGGCACCGATGGCGTCTCGATCTTCGCGCACAACGATCAGGATCTCGCGGGCTACACGGGCGCGCTGATCAACGAGGAAGGCGGCATGATCTCCGGCGTCCGCTCCGGCGCGGCGCTGTCGAGCGGCGGCACGGTGACCAACGCGGGCACGATCACTGGCGAAGGCCAAGGCGTGTTCATCCAGGGCAACGCGCTCGACGGGGTGGAGCGCGAAGGACAGACCGGCACGCTGACCAATAGCGGCACGATCAGCGGTACCGGCAATTTCGGCGGCACCATGGCCGGCGGCATGGGTGTCAGCTTCGGCAGCAATCTCGGCACCGCGACGCTGACCAACAGCGGCACGATCACCAGCGCCTTCGCCGAGGGTGTCAGCCAGGGCTCGCTCGCCGACCTCACCATCACCAACGCGGAAGGCGGTGTGATCGAAGGCGGCACGTCGGGCATCTACGGCGGCTCCAGCGGCACGATGACGATCGTCAACGCCGGCACGATCCGCGGCAACGGTGTTTACGATGGCTTCGACGCGCCGCCTGACGCGGGCGTGACCATCGCCACCGCAGAGTCGAGCGTGACCAACAGCGGCACGATCACAGGTGCGGGCAGCGGCATCACCACGGCCTATCTCTACGATGAGGAGATCGGCGACATCGTCGGCCTCGCCGTCGGCACGCAAGTGACCAACAGCGGTACGATTGTTGGCGAAAGCAACGACGGCGTGCGCCTGATCGGCGGCGGCACCGTCATCAACAGCGGCACGATCGCGGGCGAGGGCGAGCCTTTTGCCGACGGCATATCGATGTACGCCTTCACCGATCAGGCGAAGGAGGATTTCGGCGCCTCGGTCGTCAACCAGGCCGGCGGCGAGATCGACGGCGAGCGGTTCGGCGTGATCTTCTCGGGCGGCGGCTCGGTGGAGAATGCCGGCGCGATCACCGGCATTGCGGGCGGCGTTTTCCTTCAGGGCACCGTGCTCGACAGCGAGGAAGACCGCAGCGACCTGACTGCCACGGCCGTCAACAGCGGCACGATCACCGGCACCGGCGATTTCGGCGGCACTTATACCAGCGGCTTCGGCGTCGGCTTCGGCAGCGATCTTGCCAGCGCGACGCTCACCAACAGCGGCACGATCACCAGCGCCTTCGCCGAAGGCGTGATGCAGGGATCGAGCGGCGACCTCACGATCACCAACGAGGCTACCGGCGTCATCGAAGGCGCCACCTCGGGAATCTACGGCGGTGCGGACGGCGCGATGACGATCGTCAATGCCGGCACGATCCGTGGCAACGGCGCCTACGACGGCTTCGATGCGGCTCCCGACGGCGGAGTGACTATCGCCACCGCGGAATCGAGCGTGACCAACAGCGGCACGATCTCCGGCGCCGGGACGGGCATCACCACCGCTTACGTATTCGATGCGGACCTGAACGAACTCGTCGGCGCCGCGGTCGGCACACAGGTGACCAACAGCGGCACGATCCTGGGCGAAAGCAACGACGGGGTGCGGTTGATCGGCGGCGGTACCGTCGCCAACAGCGGCGCGATCACAGGCGAAGGCAGTGCCCTGTCTGACGGCGTCTCGATGTACCGCTTCGAAGGGCAGCCGGCTGATGGCTATGCGGCGGTGCTGACCAACGCCGCGGGCGGCGCGGTCACCGGCACCCGCTTCGGCGCGATCCTTTCGGGCGACGTCACGATCGAGAATGCCGGCACGATCACCGGCGAAGGCGCGGGCGGCGTGCTCATCCAGCCGCAGGGCATCGAGGGCGAGACCGGCATAACCGGCACGATCGCCAACAGCGGCACGATTGCCGGCACCAACGGCTACGGCGCGGTGATCCTGGCGACCGACACGGGGACGCTCACCAATAGCGGGACCATTACCGGCGCGACTCTCGGCGTGGTCGTCGAAGCGGCCGAAAGCCCCACCGAGGCGACGCGGGTGGCCGCGCTGACGAACAGCGGCACGATCACCGGCGCGGGCGATTTCGGTGCTGTCGTGGCCGGCTTCTTCGACGAAGCCACAGTCGACAACAGCGGCACGATCAGCGGTGCGAGCCACGGCCTGATCCTCGGCAACTTCGGCAATGCGACGCTGGTTAACACCGGCACGATCTCGGGCGGCGAGCTGGGCGTCTGGGGCGACGGCAGCGGCCCGGTCGTCCTCGACAACGCGGGCTCGATCACCGGCGGAAGCGGGGCGGTCCTGCTCGGCGGCTTCGACGACCACGTGACGCTGCGCACCGGCAGCGAGATCGTCGGCGCGGTCGATGCCAGCGAGGGCATCGACAGCCTCGTGCTCGACGGCGACGTCCTCGAACTGACCGAAGAGCAGCAGCTCGGTGCCTCCATCGGCTTCGAGACGCTCGAGGTCGCCGCGGGCTACTGGACGACGGCGGGAATGGTCGGTGAATTCGCCACCGTCACGATCGGCGAGGCAGGCGCGCTCCAGGTCAACGAAGTCGACCTGGGCGAGGACGGCCTTAGCTCGCCGATCCTTACCTCCGCCGTGACCACCGATGGCCTGCTCGTCCTCAATTTCAGCGAAGACGACCTCGTCTCCCAGCTCGACACGCTGACCATCGCCGGCACCGGCGGGATCGAGCTGATCGGCGAGGCAGTGTTCACCGTCGACACCGACACGTTGACCTACACCGGCGGCACGACCGTCTCGAACGGCGGCCTCGTCCTCACCGGCACGCTGCAGGGCGACGTCACGACCGCGGGTGACGGGTTCTTCGAACTCGGCGCGGGCGGCACCGAAGGCACGTTCAGTGGCGACATCGTCAATGACGGCCGCTTCGTGTTCAACCGCTCCGACGATTACGACTTCCTCGGCGCCTTCTCCGGCTCAGGCGTGCTCGATAAGCACGGCGCAGGGGTGCTCACCTTCGAGGGGGACTACGCGTTCCAGGGCATCACCAACATCTTCGGCGGCGCCGTGCGGATCGGCGGAATCATCGATCCCGGCACCGACTTCAACCTCGGCAGCGGCGGCACCCTCGACATCACGGGCAACGACCAGACGGTCGGCGGGCTCGAAGGCGAAGAGGAAGCCACGGTCGAACTCGGCGAGCAGACGCTCACGGTCAATCAGGAGGAGAACACCGAGTTCGCCGGCGCGATCGGTGGGCTCGGCGGGATCGTCAAGCAGGGCGAGGGCATCCTCAACCTCACGGGCACCAACACCTATACGGGGCCCACTGAAGTCAACGGCGGCAAGCTGGCGGTCAACGGCTCGATCGTCTCGCACGTGACGGTCAACGCCGGCGGCACGCTGGGCGGAAACGGCTCGGTCGGCGACACGGAGATCGGCGATGACGGCACGCTCGCGCCCGGCAACTCGATCGGCCGGCTGACGGTCGCCGGCGACCTGAACTTCGCCGCCGGCTCGATCTACGAAGTCGAGGTCAATGCCGCGGGCGAGGCCGACCGGGTCGATGCCACCGGCGAGGTGACGATCGCCAGCACGGCGGGCGTCGCGGTTCTCGCCGAAGAGGGCAACTACGCGCCCCGCACCGACTACGTCATCCTGACCGGTGCGGAAGGGATCACCGGCACGTTCGGTTCGGTCACCACCGACCTCGCGTTCCTCGATCCGCTGCTCCGCTACGGCGCCAACGAAGTCACGCTCTCGCTCTACCGCAACGATGTCGACTTCGCGGACGTCGCGGCGAACGCCAACCAGGTGGGCGTGGCCGGCGCGGTCCAGGCGCTCGGCATCGACAACCCGCTGTTCGAAGCGGTGCTGATGCAGAACGCGGCCACGGCCAGCGCCACTTTCGGTGACCTGTCGGGCGAGATCAACGCCAGCACGCTGGCCGGCCTGACCGACGACAGCCGCCACCTGCGGGGCGCCCTGCTGGGCATGGCCGCACCCGAGGCCGCCGGCACCTTCGTCTGGGGCTCGGCCTTCGGCGGCTGGGGCGACTTCGACGCCAGCACGGACAGCTTCGGCATGGAGACCGACCACAAGGGCCTCGTGGCCGGCGTCGGCTTCGGCGGCGAGCGCTTCGCGGTCGCGCTCTCGGGCGGCATCGGCGGGTCGGACTTCAACCGCGACGGACGCAACGATGCGGCGAGTGTCGACAGCAAGTACCTCGCCGCCCACGCCACCGTCGGCGCGGCGGGCGGTTTCCACGGCGCGGCCGGCATCGCCTACGCCTGGCACGAAGTGGAGACCACCCGGTCGGTCACCGGCGCTCCGCTGAGCCAGACGCTGACTTCGGACCGCGACGCGACCACGCTGCAGGTGTTCGGCGAACTCGGCTACGACCTGATGGCGGGCACCACCGCTATCACGCCGTTCGCCCGCCTGGCCCACGTCAGCACCGAGAGCGACGCCTTCGCCGAGACCGGCGGCAGTGCCGCGCTCGAAGTGGCCAAGGCCGATCAGGAGACGACCTTCCTCAGCCTGGGTGCGAAGGCCCGCTTCAACGCCGGCCAGCAGGGCTTCCAGCCCTATCTCTCGGCGGCGTGGAACCATGCCTTCGGCGACCGCGCGGCGCAGCTGTCCTCGCAGTTCGCCGCAGGCGGGCCGGTGTTCTCGGTCGTCGGCACGGCGATCCCGAAGGACTCGGCCGAAGTCGAGGCGGGCTTCGACTACACCTCGGGCGCCTTCACCATCGGCGCGGCCTACTCCGGCACGCTCGCTTCGGACCGCACCAGCCACGGTGCGCGGGTGACGGCCCGGTTCGTCTTCTGACGATCTGAACTCTGGACGGCGGAAGGGCCGGGGCGGCGGTGCCGCTCCGGCCTTTTTCGTACGCTGCCTGCCGGTCAGTAGCTGCGCGGCATGCCGAGGACGTGCTCGGCGAGGTAGGAAAGGATCAGGTTGGTCGAGATCGGCGCCACCTGGTAGAGGCGCGTCTCGCGGAACTTGCGCTCCACGTCGTACTCTTCCGCGAAGCCGAACCCGCCGTGCGTCTGGATGCAGGCATTGCCCGCCTCGACCGAGGCGTCGGCCGCGAGCATCTTGGCCATGTTCGCTTCCGCGCCCATCGGCTTGCCCGCTTCGTAGAGCCGCGCCGCCTCGCGCACCATCAACTCGGCCGCGCGCATGTTGGCGTAGGAGCGGGCGATGGGAAAGGATACGCCCTGGTTCGCCCCGATCGGACGGCCGAAGACCTGCCGCTCCTTCGCATAGTCGCTCGCCTTGGCGAGGAACCACTTGGCATCGCCGACGCATTCGGCGGCGATCAGCGTCCGCTCCGCATTCATGCCCGAAAGGATGTAGCGGAAGCCCTTGCCTTCCTCCCCCACCAGCGCGCTCGCCGGAATGCGCATGTTGTCGAAGAACACCTCGGTCGTCGCGTGGTTCATCATCGTGCGGATCGGCCGGATCGTCAGGGACTGGCCCGCAACCTCGCGCATGTCGACGATGAAGGTCGAAAGCCCCTCGGTCTTCTTCGCCACCTGCTCGCGCGGGGTCGTGCGCGCGAGCAGCAGCATCAGGTCGGAATGCTCGGCGCGGCTGGTCCAGATCTTCTGTCCATTGACGACGTATTCGTCCCCCTCGCGCACGGCCGTGGTGCGCAGCGCGGTCGTGTCGGTGCCGCTGGTCGGCTCGGTGACGCCGAAGGCCTGGAGGCGCAGCTCGCCGCTGGCAATCCGGGGCAGGTATTCGCGCTTCTGCTCCTCCGACCCGTGCCGCAGGATCGTGCCCATGATGTACATCTGCGCGTGGCAGGCGCCGCCGTTGCACCCTTCCGCCTGGATCGTCTCGAGGATCGCTGCCGCCGCGGACAGGCCGAGGCCGGAGCCGCCGTATTCCTCGGGGATCAGGACCGAGAGATAGCCCGCCTCGGTCAGCGCGCTCACGAATGCGGTCGGATATTCGCGCGCCGCGTCGAGCTTGCGCCAGTATTCGCCGGGAAACTGCGCGCAGAGCCGCCGCACGCCTTCGCGGATCTCGGGAAAGTCCTCTGTGTCGTAAGGGCTGAGGTTCATGATGCTCCGCCGCTCAGAGGAATTCGCGCAGTTCCGCCAGGAAGTCGTCGAAGCGGTCGTGGTGCACCCAGTGGCCGGCGTTGTCGTAGTCGGTCACGGTGGCGGTGCGGAAATGCGCGATGCGCCCGTCCCTCGCCGGGTTCGACGCCCAACTGTCGTTGCCGTAGATCAGGCGGGTCGGGCACTCGATCCGGTTCCACAGCGCTTCCATCTGGCGGTAGGTCATGTCCTCCGGCGGCCAGGCGTGGACGTGCGGGTCGAACTTCCAGCTGAACGTGCCGTCCTCGTTGCGCATCACCGCGTGCTGGGTGAGGTGGAGCGCCTGTTCCGCCGAAAGGTAGCTGTTCGCCTCGTGCATGCGGCTCAGCGCATCCTCGAACGTGGCATAGCGGCGCGGCTGGCGGGCGGCCGCCTCGCGCTTCTTCTCGAAATAGTCGCCCCAGATCTTCTCCGGTCCCATCGCCTCGCGCTCGGCCTGCCGTTCGGGGGAGGAGCCCAGCCCCTCGATCGCGACGAGCTTGCGCACTTTGTCGGGATAGAGGCCGGTGAAGCGCAGCGCGACGTTGCCGCCCAGCGAGTGCGCCACGATCGTGACCGGCGTAAGATCGTTGAGCAGCACCAGCTGCAGCAGGTCGAAGACGTAGCCCATCACCTGGTAATGGCCGGTGCGGCTCCACCCGCTGTCGCCGTGGCCGCGCAAGTCGGGGCAGATCACGTGCCAGTCGCCCCGCAGCGCCTTCGCGGTCCAGTCCCAGCTCCGGCAGTGGTCGCGCCCGCCGTGGAGCAGGATCAGCGGCGGTGCCTCGGGATTGCCCCAGTCGGCGTAATGCAGCTTGGTGCGCTGCGAGATATAGCTGCGCGAGACGGGGCCGATCAGGTCCATGTGCGCCCCCTCAGTCCACGAAGTCTTCGACGCGCTCGATCACGATCGCGGGCGCCATGCCGCCCGCCGCGCACATCGTCACCAGCGCATAGCGCCCGCCCGTGCGTTCGAGCTCGTCGAGCGCGGTGCCGATCAGGATCGATCCGGTCGCGCCGATGGGGTGGCCGAGCGCGATGGCGCCACCGTTCACGTTCACCTTGTCCTCGGGAAGATCGAGATCGCGGATGAACTTCGCCGCCACCACGGCGAAGGCCTCGTTGATCTCCCACAGGTCGATGTCATCCTTGGTCAAACCCGCCTTGGCGAGCACTTTCTTCGCCGCCGGAACCGGGGCGTTGAGCATCAGCGTCGGGTCGTCGCCCTGATTGGCGGTGGCGACGATCCGCGCGCGCGGCTTGAGACCGTGGCTCTGCGCATAGTCCTTGCTCGCCAGAAGAACCGCCGCCGCGCCGTCGACCACGCCGGAGCTGTTGCCCGCGTGGTGAAAGTGCTTGATCTCGAGGTCGGGGTAC
This sequence comes from Pelagerythrobacter sp. Soil_C_18, assembly GCF_057657235.1. Lineage (NCBI taxonomy): Bacteria > Pseudomonadati > Pseudomonadota > Alphaproteobacteria > Sphingomonadales > Erythrobacteraceae > Pelagerythrobacter > Pelagerythrobacter sp. Soil_C_18. The sequence continues at coordinate 603,764 of NZ_JBDGIU010000001.1, read as the reverse complement.
TTCTGCGTGACCAGCCCGGCGAATGTCGTGCCCTGCTTGTCGAGCGGGGTCTGCGCGATCTTGGCGAAGCTGGGCTGGAGCTCCGCGAGCCCTTCCGCCGTCGTCTGCGGACGGGGGAATTCCTCGCGCTCGAGCACCACGTTGCCCTGATCGTCCACCACCGTGACGAGCGACTTGTCGAACCGGCCTTCCTCGATCGCGCGCGCGGCGTTCTTCTGGCTGCGCAGCGCGAGCGCGTCGAGCTCCTCGCGGGTGAAGCCCTCGATCGTCGCGATCGCGTCGCCGCACACGCCCTGGTGGCTCTGCGGGTGGACCTGGCGCAGGCGCTCATTGCCCGAACCCATGCCCAGCGGCATGATGCCCGCCTGCATTTCCTCCTGCGTGGAGGAGGCGGTGTAGCTCATCATCTCGGTCCCGCCGGCGACGACGAGATCGGCCATGCCGCTCATCACCTGCGCCGCGGCGAGGTTCACGCTGGTAATCCCGCCGCCGCAGAAGCGGTCGAGCGTCATGCCCGAGCTCGTGATGTCGTAGCCGGCGTCGAGCGCCGCCATCCGGCCCAGGTCGCCGCCCTGCTTGCCCTTCTGCGTGCTGGTCGACCAGATCACGTCGTCGACGTCTTTCGTGTCGAGCGAATTGCGTTCCGCAATGGCCTTGAGCACCGTCGCGGCGAGGTGCTGCGGGTGCATGTGCGCGAGCGCGCCCTTGCCCACCTTGCCGATACCCCGCGGGGTCCGCACCGCGTCGATGATGTAGGCCTCGCCCATTGCAGCAATCCTTCCGTCCGTTTTCCGTAAATCAGTTGACGCATGCGTAAAGCTTGGCCAGCAAGGGCACAAGAACAGTTTCGATAAGAAATGGAGTGGATGGGATGAGCGAGGAGCTGCTGACAGAGGTGCGCGATGGCGTGCTGATCGTCACGATCAATCGCCCCGAAGCGAAGAACGCCATGAACAAGGTGGCGGCCGAGGGAATCGCGGCGGCGATGGACCGGCTCGACGCGGAGGACGACCTGCGGGTCGGCATTCTCACCGGCGCGGGCGGCACGTTCTGCTCGGGGATGGACCTCAAGGGCTTCCTGCGCGGCGAATCGCCGATGATCGAGGGGCGCGGGTTCGGAGGCGTTGTTCAGGCACCGCCGAAGAAGCCGCTGATCGCTGCGGTGGAGGGTTATGCGCTGGCCGGCGGGCTCGAGTTGATGATCGCCTGCGATCTGGTCGTCGCGAGCAGCCAGGCCAAGTTCGGTATTCCCGAAGTGAAGCGCGGTCTCGTCGCGGGGGCGGGGGGCGTGATGATGCTGCCCGATCAGATCCCGGAGCGGATCGCGATGGAGCTGGCGCTGACCGGCGATTTCATCGACGCCGCGCGCGCTTACGAGCTCGGCCTGATCAACCGCGTGGTCGACGGTTCGGCGCTCGACGGCGCGCTCGAACTGGCGGGCCGGATCGCGGAGAACGGCCCACTGGCTGTGCGCCTGTCCAAGCAGATCATCCGCGAATCCCGCGCCTGGCCGATGGACGAGCGCTACGATCGGCAGGGGCCGATGATCGGACAGGTCTTCGTCAGCGAGGACGCGCGCGAAGGCGCGGCTGCCTTCGCCGAGAAGCGCAAGCCGAACTGGAAGGGCAAGTAGCGTGGCGGGCCCGCTCTCCGGGCTGCGTATCGTCGAGTTCGCCGGAATCGGACCAGGTCCGTTCTGCGGTATGATGCTCGCGGATCACGGCGCGGAGGTGGTCCGTATCGACCGCGCCAGCGGCGGGCGCGGCGGGTCTCAGCCGGTGGCGACGGGCGATGTGCTGGCCCGCGGGCGAAAATCGATCGCGCTGAACCTCAAGACGGCCGAAGGCGTCGCGCTTGCGCGAAAGCTCTGTGCGAGCGCGGACGGGATCATCGAAGGCTTCCGGCCCGGTGTGATGGAGCGGCTCGGGCTCGGGCCCGAGGTGCTGCTGCAGGACAATCCGAAGCTCGTCTATGGCCGCATGACGGGGTGGGGGCAGACCGGCCCCTATGCTCCCTACGCCGGGCACGACATCAACTACATCGCGCTCGCCGGCGCGCTGGCGCACTACGGGCGCGCGGGCGGCAAGCCGACCCCGCCGATCAACATGGTCGGCGATTTCGGGGGCGGGGGGATGATGCTCGCCTTCGGCATGGTCTCCGCGCTGCTCAACGTCGCCCGCGGCGGGGAAGGGCAGGTGATCGACGCCGCGATGACCGACGGTGCCGCAGTGCTCATGGCCATGATCCACGGCATGAAGAACATGGGCGTGTGGTCGGAAGATCTCGGCGCCAACATGCTCGATACCGGCGCGCACTTCTACGACACCTACGAGACCCGCGACGGCAAGTTCGTCTCCATCGGCAGCATCGAGCCGCAGTTCTATGCGGAGCTGCGCCGTCTCCTCGGGCTGGAGGACGACCGCGACTTCGACGCCCAGCACGACCGCGCGAAGTGGGGCATGCTCAAGGACAAGCTCGCCGCGCTGTTCAGGACCAGGACCCGCGACGAATGGGACGCGCTGCTGGAACACACCGACGTCTGCTACGCCCCGGTCCTGACCATGAGCGAAGCCGCGCGCCACCCGCACAACCTGGCGCGCGAAACGTTCGTCGATGTCGGCGGCGACGTGCAGCCTGCGCCGGCGCCGCGCTATTCCGTGACCGCCCCGGGCAAGCCCCGATCCGCCCCGATGCCTGGCGACGACAGCGACGCGATCCTCGCCGCGCTGGGCATGGACGCAAACGAGATAGCCGCCCTGCGCGAAGCGGGCACGGTCGCCTGACAGAACCGGAGAGGAACACTTTCATGCCCGTTATCGACGTCCCCGACCCAGAGTTCATGCAGGACGAGGAGATCGCGGTCTTCAGGGATGCGGTCGGCAAGTTCTTCGAGCAGCATGCGCCGGAGAAACGGGTCGAGAAGTGGCGCGAAGACGGCATGGTCGAGCGCGAGTTCTGGACCGAAGCAGGCGCAGCAGGAATCCTCGGCATGACCGTGCCGACCGAGTACGGCGGCCACGGCGGCGATTTCCGGCACGATCTGGTCGTGCTCGACCAGCAGGCGGAGAAGGGCGTCGACGGATTTGCCGCGAGCCTGCACAACGTTATCATCTTGCCCTACGTCGTCCGCCACGGGACGGAGGAGCAGAAGAGGCGCTGGCTGCCGCGGCTCGTTTCGGGTGAGCTGATCTCGGCCATCGCAATGACTGAGCCGGGCGTGGGCTCGGACTTGCAGAGCGTCGCCACCACGGCGGTGAAGGACGGCAACGGATACCGCCTCAACGGCGCGAAGACCTTCATCTCGAGCGGGCAGCTCGCGAACTTCATTGTCGTCGTCGCCAAGACGAACCCGAACGAGCGCGCCAAGGGCATCAGCCTGATGTGCCTCGAGACAGAGGGAGCGGAAGGTTTTCGGCGAGGCAAGAAGCTCGACAAGATCGGGATGGACGCGGCGGATACCAGCGAGCTGTTCTTCGACGATGTCTTCATCCCGGGCGAGAACGTCCTCGGCGGGCAGGAAGGGCGCGGCTTCTACCAGCTCATGGGCGAGCTGCCGCAGGAGCGGCTTGTGATCGCCGTCGGCGCGATGAGCACGATCGAGAAGGCGCTCGACAGTACGGTCGAATACGTCAAGCAGCGCAAGGCCTTCGGGCAGACGATCTGGGACTTCCAGAACACACAGTTCGTGCTCGCCGACCTCAAGGCGCGCGGCACGGCGGCCAAGGTCTTCCTCAACGACTGCATCGCCAAGCTGCTCAAGGGCGAGCTCGACGTCACCACCGCCTCGATCGCCAAGTACTGGCTCACCGAGCTGCAGGGGGAGGTCGTCGACAAATGCCTCCAGCTCCATGGCGGCTGGGGCTACATCAACGAATACCCGATCGCGAAGATGTTCCGCGACAGCCGGGTGACCCGCATCTTCGGAGGTTCGAACGAGATCATGAAAATGCTGATCGCCCGGTCGATGTAGACGGGCGACGGCCGGTTCAGTCCTCGAACGGACGGTTGCCGACGATGGACAGGCCGTAGCCTTCGAGGGCCACCAGCGAGTGGTGCGAGTTGGTCAGCAGTTCCATATCGTGCACGCCCAATTCGGCGAGGATCTGCGCGCCTACGCCGTAGTCGCGGAACTCCTCGATATCCTGCTCGATCGGTTCGCCGCGATGAAGGCGGGTGATCGCGGTCATGTCCTTGCCCGCCGACTTGTTGATCACGACGATCACGCCGGCGCCTTCCGCGGCGATGATCTCCATCGACTTCTGCAGCAGACCGCCGCGCGGCGAATCCTCGCCGAAGATATCGGCGAACGGATTGAGCAGGTGCATGCGCACGAGCGTCGGCTTGCCCGGATCGATCCGGCCGAGGACGAGCGCCAGCGTGTCGTCGCCGGTCGCCTTGTTGTGGAAGCCGATCGCGTTCCACGCGCCGCCGAAGCGGCTGGCGAAACGAGTCTCGGCGCGCTTCTCGACCATGTGATCGTGCTTGCGGCGATAGGCGATGAGGTCGCGGATCGTGCCGACCTTCAGGTCATGACGGCGGGCGAAGGCAATCAGGTCGTCGAGCCGCGCCATCGTGCCATCGTCGTTCATGATTTCGCAGATCACGCCCGACGGATTGAGCCCGGCGAGGCGCGAGATATCGACCGCCGCCTCGGTATGTCCGGCGCGGACCAGCACGCCGCCGTCGCGGGCGACGAGGGGGAAGACATGACCCGGCGTCACGATATCGTCCGGCCCGTGCGCCGCGTCGATCGCAACGCTGATCGTGCGCGCGCGGTCGGCCGCGCTGATCCCGGTGGTGACGCCCTCGCGCGCCTCGATCGAGGTGGTGAAGGCGGTTTCGTGCCGTGTCCGGTTATTGCGGCTCATCGGTTCCAGGCGGAGCTGGTCGCAGCGCGCCTTGGTCATCGACAGGCAGACGAGGCCCTTGCCGTGAGTCGCCATGAAGTTGATCGCGGCGGGCGTGGCCATCTGGGCGGGGATCACCAGATCGCCCTCGTTCTCCCGATCCTCGTCGTCCACCAGCACGAACATGCGCCCGTTGCGGGCCTCGTCGATGATCTCCTCGATAGTGGCGAGCACGGGGCGATCGTCGTTCGCCTTGAGGAACGCGGCCAGCTTCTCCAGCGTGTCGGCGGTCGGATTCCAGCCCGCGTCGCTGCAATCGCGCAAGGTGTTGGCGTGCAGGCCCGCCGCGCGCGCGATGCCGGCACGCGACATCTTGCCGGCGTCGACAAGGGACTGGATCTTCTGCTTGATGGCTGCTGTGCTGAGTTCGGTCATGCGCCGCATTTAAACAGCATCATGTGATTTTGCAATGGTTGATCACATTATAATGTGATTTAGCTCGATCTCACTCTTGCGTGTTCAGAAGATTGCCGATGTGCAGCGCCCCCGGACCATAGAGGTAGGTCGGATCGAAGTCACCGTGTTCCTCGAGCTTGGCGCGATCGGCGAAGCTCAGTATTCCGCGACGGAAGTCCGCAATCCCGAGCCGGCGTAGTTCGCCAATCGCGCGGTTCATGTGCACCGCCGTGGTCCCGCTCATGTCCGCAAGATCGGTCTGGGTCAGCGGAGAGCGAAAGCCGTCGGTCCTGGAAAGGCCCACCATGTCGAGGCGGTGCCAGATCTCCGCCAGCAGATGCGCGACCCGCCGGTTGGCCTTGAGCTGCTCGAGCTTGAGCAGCCATTGGCGGTGCAGGGCGGCGTCGAGCAGCGTTGAGAACCAGAGCACGCGCGACAGATGCGGCTCGGTGGCCATCAATTCGATGAGGCGCTCGTGCATCACCGTGCCGACTTTGGCCGGCCCGATGGTCACCACGTCGTGGTCGAGCCGCTTCAGCGCGAAGGCGTGGAGGTCGACGAAGTCGCCCGGCACCTGCATCCCGACGATATAGCGCCGGTCGTTCTCGTGGATTGCCCGCACGATGAAACCGTCGATCAACATCGTGCTTCGTTCACACACTTCACCGCGTGCTAGGAGACAGTGGCCATCATCGTATTCGCGCACGTCGGTGATCGAGCTTTCGAGAACTTCCTTCTCGCGGTCCGACATCGCCTGACGCAGGCGCCCCATCAGGAACCGGCAAGTCAACGGATAGCGCTCGAGTTCGCCTTTCATCGTAGCGACTACGCGCCGTCACCGCCGCGGTTCCGAACGGGAGGTTCGACATTCCCCTGTCACCAACCCGTCACAAGCGCGGGGCAAGCCGAAAGCGACAAGGGGACTTGCCGCTGTGGATGCGATCAACATCTTCCTGACCGACGAGCTTGCAGAGACGCTCGAAGGTTTCGAGCAGGCCGGTACGCGGTTTGCTTTCGCGCGCCTCTATCCGGAGGGGCCGCGACAACTCGTGGACGGGCCGATCTGGGCTTTCGTCGACTGGGTGATGGACGATCTCGCGGGGCTCGAGATGTGCCGCCGCCTGCGCGCCGATCCCCGGACCGCGGCCGCGCACGTCACGATGGTGCTCGAAAGCGACGATATGGAGGATCGCCGGCGTGCGCTGCGCGCCGGGGCCGACGACTACATGATCGGTCCGCTCGACCGGACGGCCGTGCTCGACCGTGTGCTCGCGCTCCATTCGCATCAGCGCAAGCGGCATCACGCGCAGCGCATCGATCTGGGCGAACTGGCGATTGATCTGGCGGCGCAACAGGCGCGCTGGAGCGGTAAGCCAATCTCGCTGCGGCCGAACGAGCTCCGCCTGTTGCGCTTCTTTGCTGAGAATCCGAACCAGGTCCTCTCGCGCGGAGAGCTCATCGCCGGGCTCGGCAAAGTGGACCCGCCGATCGACGAGCGCACGGTGGACGTATGGATCGGCCGCCTGCGTCGTGCGCTTAAGACCGCCGGGGCTGACAGCCTGCTGCGTACCGTCCGCTCACTGGGCTACGTGCTCGACGCACCCTGAGCGAAAAAGGAACGGGCCGCCCGAGGGCGGCCCGCCAGTAGGGTGGACTAAAAAGTCGCCGTCAGAATTCGGTCGAAAGCGATAGAGCGAAACTCTGCCCGACCTCGTAGCTGTTGATCTCGATCCGGTTGGTGCCGTTCGACTGATATTCCAAGTGATCGCGCCCGAAGATGTTGCGCGCCTCCAGCTTCAGCTCGATCGGACGGCGGAAGAGATCGAACTCCTGCCGGTAGACGAAGTCCACCCGCAGGCCTGGATCCTCGACGATGTCGGGAAGGTTCGAGGTGCCGCGCGCCGTCACCCGTTCGCTTGCGTAGGAGAGGAGGAAGGTGAACTGCTGCAGGCGGTCGAGATCCTCGATGCCGAGCTGCAGGTTGACGAGGTGGTCCGACTGGCCCGTCAACGGCACGCCGTCACGGAAGTAGTCGGTCGCCGGCCGCTCGCCGCTCGGGAACACCCAGGTCACGTCTCCCGGCGTAACTTTGATCTCCGACTGGGTGTAGGTGTAGTTCGCCACGGCGATCGCGCGCTTCGTGTCGAACCAGCCGCCCCATCCGACGAGGTCGTGGTTGTACTGGAACTCCGCTTCTGCGCCGTAGAGCTGCGCCTTCGGGGCGTTGGCGAAGCCGCTGACCTGCACGTTATCGGAAAAGGCGGAGAACACTTCGATCGGATTCTCGATGTCCTTGTAGAACCCTGCCACCGACGCGCGGCTGCCGTTGCCGAAGTAGTACTCGAGTCGGCCTTCAAAGTTGGTCAGCTCGCTGTCGACCAGCATCGGGTTGCCGTTGTACTGGCGGTTGGTTTCCGGATCGTAGTAGGTCTGGAAGATCAGCTCGCGGAACTGCGGCCGCGCGATGGTCTTCGAGGCGCTGATCCGGGCCTGCAGCGCATCGGTCACTTCCCAGGTCAGCGTGCCCGCAGGCAGATAGTAGTCGTTCCGCAGAAGCGTCGAGCTCCCCGAGTTGATCGGCGTAGCGAATACCTCGACCGGGTTCACACTCTGCTTCGCGTCCTCGTAGCGAACGCCGAGGTCGAGCGTAACGCCGTCCAGCGGATTGATGCGCGATTGGACATAGCCGGCCTGGATTTCTAGCCCTGCCTTGAAGGCCGGGTCGGACTGCGTCGTTTCGATTAGGCCGATGCCGTAATAGTCGATCACCGCGTCGCCGAGCAGGAGATCCGGCCTCAGGGCGCCTACGGCGTCTTCGAAGCCGGTGTCTGCATCGAACAGGAACTCGCGCCGCTCCGAATAGCGGCTCGTATCGGTGTACGCGTAGCCAGCCGTCAGCCGCAGCCAGTCGGTGATCGGGTAGCCGACGTCGATCCCACCGTACCACAGATCCTCTTTGAGTTCGGAGAAAGCTACCGACCCGCTGCCTCGTTGGCGATCGAGGACGTTGACAAACAGGTCGCCAAGCGGATCGTTCTCATTGTTCGTCCGCACGTAGGTGAAGCTGTACTCGTAAGGCGCCTCGCGCTGCGTTTGCGCATAGCCGCCGCGCAGATCGATATCGAGATTGCCGAACTCCAACTCGGCCACGAGCTGGCTGTTGATGAGCTGACGTTCGTACCAGGCGGTGTCCTGCTGGAACTCCGTATCACCGTCCTGGAAGTCCTCACCCAGGGCGAGGCGCGACTGCTTCAGGCTGTCGCGAATGTAGAGGTTCGTCCAGCGGAAGGTGTGATCGCCGACCTCCAGGCCGAAGCCCAGAAGACCGTTCACCAGCATGCGATTGTCGGTGACGAAGTCGCGGAAATCGGTGTTCAGATCGAGATCGGCGTTCCGCGCGGTCTGCGAGATGATGGAGCGGTTGCGCCACTTGTTGCTGATCCCGGCCGTCGCGATCACGCCGAACTCCCCGTCGGCAAAGACGGGGAAGGAGGTGCCGGCGGTCAGTCCGGCAGACCAGTTGACCGGCAGCGAGTCGATCCGCTGGGTGAGGACCAGGTTCGGGTTGCCGAGCTGCCTGGCGATCTTCTGCTGGTCGACCTCGAGATCGGTCATCCGGCGGCCGCTGTCGAAGAACTCCTGCAGGGCCGGCGGCGCGTCGCGCGTGCCGTCGTCGAAGCCGAACCAGTCGAAATCCGACCCATAGTGGTCGATGCCGCCGGAGAACGTCGTCTGCTCGTCCCCGCTGATCCCGGCGCTGATCTCGAAGAAGCTCTCATCGGGAATGGCGCGGGTGGTGAGATTGATCACACCGCCGCCGAATTCGCCGGGGAAGTTGGCGGAGTAGGTCTTCTGCACGAGGCTGGAGGCGACCACGTCCGTTGGGAAGATGTCGAGCGGGACGACGCGGCTAAGCGGCTGCGGGCTCGGCAGCGGCAGGCCATTGAGGAGAGCGAGCGAGTAGCGGTCGCCCAAGCCGCGGACGTAGACGAATCCTTGGCCCTGGATGGAGAGGCCCGTCACGCGGCTCAGCGCGCCGGCGATATCGCCTTCACCCGTGCGCGCGATCTGCTCGCTGGTGAGGACCGAGACAACCTGCGTCGAGCTGCGGGTGACGTCCTGCGTGCGGCGGCCGGTGACGATGATCTCGCCGCCGCCACCGGGGATGGAGATCTCCGCTTCCTGCTCCGCGGCGGCATCCTGCTCGTTCTGCGGATCAGGAGGCGTGCCCTCTGCGCCGGTATCAGGCGTGCTAGCCGTTCCCTGCGCGAGCGCAACGCCGGGAAGCGTGAGAGCTGTGGTGAGCAGGAGCAGCCCCGCCAACTGCTTGCCGGTGGACATGGTGGAAGACCCCCTTCGTCTCGAAAAAATCGGAGAAAATGCTGCGGGCCGGTGGCCCTGAAAAACGTGGGAGGCGGCCCGCCGGAAAAAGCGGACCGCCCCCGTTCTGTTGCTCGTTACGACGAGTAGACCGGCAGCGAGGTGCAATCGCCGACGTTGTCGCCGAAGTTCGCCGTGGCCGAGTTGCACGTCCAACCCGCGTACCAGGTGTCGGAAGCGTTGCGGACGGCGCCGATGTAATCGACATCGTCGAAGAAGCTCGACAGAGCAGTCGGATCGAAAGCCGGGACGGCGTTCTCGTTCGAACCGTTGATGAACAAGCCGGTCAGCGTGCTGGTGTACCCGGCGTTGTTGTTCGTACCGCTTTCGAAGATGCTCTGCGTCTGGGCCGCCGTCACGCTGCCGCCGTCGCGGAATGCGGTCGCACAGTCGAGGACGAAGGAATTGAACGTCGGCGCGGCAGCTACCGTTTCTGCGTCGTCGATACGGATGCAGGGGGTGCTCCCGGTAGCATCGACGAGTACCGAATTGACGATGGCATAATCGGTGCCGCCGCGGATGCGGATGGCCTGATCCCGGGTTGCCCCGTTGTAGACGAACGTCGCGTTCGAGATCTGCGTGTTCTGCTGCGGCCGGTCGGCAATCTTTTCGTTGCTGGTGTCGGCCTCGATGATCGTATCGCCAGCATTCGCGCGACTGGCGACGATCACATATTGCAAGTTCGCCTGAACGCCGGTGTCGGTGTCGAGCGCGTCGTCTTCCGCACCCACCACGATCAGGTTCTTGGCGTTGACATAGCCACCGAAGAACTCGACGCCATCATCGGAGCTGTTGTAGCTCATGATGTGGCTGAGTTCGGTGCCCGTGCCGGTGCCGCCGGTCGTCAGCGACTGCAGTTCATTGTTGGCGGACAAGACGAAGCCTGAGTAGCGGATCTGGACGTAGCGCATCGTGCCCGAGCTGTCGTCGTCGGTTGCGCCACCGAAATATGCTGCGTGGGCGGAACCTTCGACGCTGCGTTCGCAGTCGACCGAACCCGGTGCGGCGTTGGGTGCCACGGTGCAATCGGTTACCGGCGCGCGGCCGGCCAGGACCACGCCGCCCCACTGGCCCGAAGAGTTCTCGTTGTTTTCACCGAGCACGTTGTTGCGACTGGTGAAGATGATCGGCATCTCAGGGGTGCCGACCGCGTTGATCTGGTTGCCGCGGTTGACCATCAGGAACGAGGCGCCGCTCGCGTAGAGTATCGCGCCCGGTTCAATGGTCAGCGTAACGTCGGTGTCACTGACCCCGTCCGAGTCATCAGGCGCCCGACCGCCGTCGCTCCCGACATCTACCCGGCCGTTGAGCCGGTAGAGCAGTCCCTGGACATAGGGGAGGGTGGAGGACTCGGTGAACTGGGCCGGCAATGCGCAGACACGGTATTCACCGGTCGGCGTGGCTATCGTCCCTTCGTTCAGAAGCCCGCTCGGATCATTGATGTCCGGGCATTCGGCAGCAGGTGTCACCGTACCGGGCGGCGGCGGAGGCGGCGGGGGTGGGGGCGGCGGGCTCGCCGGCGGGTTGACGATGACATTGCCGCCCGTGCCGGGCGAGCTGATTTCGTCGGCGCCGCAGCCGGTCAGAACGACCAGGCCGCAGCCGAGCATGATGGATCGTTGGAGCATTTTCACAGCGAGCGGTCCCCTCAAAAAACCGAAGAATCGACAGATGCGAAATCGAGATCGCGACTCGCGAGGTAGGACCGTCCCGTGACAGTTTCTTTGCAGAAAATACTATTAGTTATGCGACGGTAATATGACATTTAATAATCAATTATGACAGGTGTGAGTGGCTGCCGCAAAAGCGAGTTTGTTACATAACAATGACATTGTTTCATTTATGTTGCAGACGAGGCAGCCGTATGAGAAATTCATGCCGGTACGAAGAAGCATTGGGAGAAGAGAAATGAGTATTCTAGCTGGAGCCGCAGTGCTCATGCTGGCTCAGAGCGGTGCCGCGATGGACGTCGCTTCCGAGGAACTCATGGCCGAGCGCAACGAAGTCGCGATCGAGCGGATCGAGGCGAACGACCGGCTCGACCGTGACGACCCGGCTCGCCTTATCAACCTTGGAATCGCGCACGCGCGCGAGGGGCGTGTGCAGGAAGCGCGGCAGATGTTCCGTGAAGTTGCCGGCAGCGACGCCGCGATGCGGCTCGAGCTCGCAGGGGGCGAGTGGGTCGATTCGCGCGACCTCGCCCGCCGCGCGCTGCGGATGCTCGACCGCGGAGAGTTTGCGAACCACAGCCGGATGACCATGCGCTGATATCGCGGCGCCGTTAGGGGGCGGGATTCGCGGCTCTTCCGCCGCGCGCGGGGCGATTTGCCGGCCGACAGCGGCAGCCCGGCGAACCCGCTTCACTCTGTCCGATCGCGTGCAACTTGCTGTCACCAGCTTGTCATGTAGTGTGCGCAAGGAGGTCGGACGGAGGGTTCGATGATTCTCAAAGGGTTGCCATGTCTGGCGCTTGTGGCGGGCATTGCCTTGATGCCAATGCCCGCGCAGGCGGACGTCATGGAAATTGGCGCTGACGGCGCGCGCTGGGTCGCGGGCGGCCAGGCGGCGGCGGAGGCCGATGCGATCGAACTTTCCGCAGACTACGCCATACCCGCCGAGGCCGTGGCCATGCCTTCGCAGCATGCGTCCATCGTGCCCGGTCTCTATGTGGTCAAGGTGCAGGAGCTCGCCCGCCGCTTTGATCTCAGCCCCGCGCTGATCGAAGCGCTGGTCTGGCAGGAAAGCCGCTGGCGCGCGAACGCGGTCTCGCCTGTCGGCGCGCGGGGCCTTGCACAACTCATGCCGGCCACGGCGCGCGAACTCGGCGTCGACCCGGCCGATCCCTTTGCCAATCTCGAGGGCGGCGCCCGCTACCTGCGCGCGCAGCTCGACCGTTTCGGCGGCGATCTGGAGAAGGCGCTCGCCGCCTACAACGCCGGCCCGGGGCGGGTCGAGCGCGCCGGCGGTGTGCCCGAGATTCGAGAGACCAAGACTTATATCGCGGCCATCATGGGCCGCCTTTCCAACCATTCCCGCGAGGTTCACTAACTCATGCGTTCGATCGTCCGTCTTTCGGCCCTGGCCGCACTTTTTTCACCGACCGCGGCCTACGCGCAGGCTGCCGCCGACCCGCAGGGGTCCGGGCCGATCGTTGCCGCATTGGGCTGGCTCCAGGGGACGCTGCTCGGCAATGTCGCTACCGCGGTCGCGGTCATGGCGGTCGCGGCGGTCGGGTTCCTGATGCTGACCGGCCGCATGAACTGGCGCTTCGGTGCGACGGTGATCATCGGCTGCTTCATCCTGTTCGGCGCCGCCTCAATCGTCGCCGGCATCCAGCAGGCGGCGGGAGGCTGAGGTGGATCAGCTCGTCCGCCATCCCGTGCACCGTGCGCTTACCCGGCCGCAGATGTTCGCGGGTGTGACGTACAACTTCTTCATCATCAATGCGGCGGTGACGACCGAGCTGTTCCTGATCACGGGCAGCTTCCTCGCACTGCCCGCCGCTGCCGTCATTCACGGCATCGGCTATTTCGCGTGCCTGCGCGAGCCGCGCGTGTTCGACCTGTGGATGACCAAGGTTTCGAAGTGTCCCCGGGTGAAGAACTGGAAGCGCTGGGGCTGCAACAGCTACGCCGCGTGACGGACCTGAAAGGGGTCGAAAGGTTATGAGCAAGTGGATCGGAGCCGCAGCCTGGAGCGCGAGGGAAACTCGCGCCGGCGACCGGCTGCCCTATGCCGGCCTGATCGACGCGGGCACGATGCTGCTGCGCGACGGATCGGTCATGGCTGCAATTCAGGTGCCCGGCCTGCTGTTCGAAACCGAGGATAGCGATGCGCTGAACGCGCATGCTGCCACGCGTGAGGTCATGCTGCGCTCGACGCTCGATGCGCGGTTCGTGATGTACCACCACGTCATCCGGCGCCGGGTGGAGATCGAGCTTGAGGCGGAATTCGACGATCCGCTCAGCCGCCACATCGATGCGCGATGGAAGGAGCGGCTCGGCTCGGGTGCGCTGTTCGTCAACGACCAGTTCGTCACGCTGATTCGGCGGCCCGCCAGGGGGAAGGCCGGGCTCGCCGAACGCGCGGCGCGCTTGTGGAACCGCCGCGGGCGTAAGGAGATTGAGGCCGACCCGAAGGACATCCGTTCGCTCAAGGCGGCGGTGACCGGGCTCGTTGCCGCGCTCCAACCTTACGGCGCGGCGGTTCTCGGCGACTACGAGGGGCCGCAGGGGAAGGTCAACAATGAGCTGCTCGAGCTCCTCTCCGCCCTCTATAACGGCGAGATGCGCCCCGTGCGCCGGCCGCACGAGGACAGCGACGTCGGCCACATGCTGCCCTATCGCCGGGCGAGCTTCGGGCTCGACGCGATGGAACTGCGCGGCTCGGGCGAGCCCGATTTCGCAGCGCTGCTGAGCCTCAAAGACTATCCCGACGCGACGTCGCCCGGCCTGCTCGATGGCTTGCTGCGGCTGCCTTACGAGATGGTCGTGTCCGAAAGCTACGCACCCGCCGAACGGCAGACCGCACGCGAGCGGATGGATCTGGCGCTGCGCCGCCTGCGCTCCGCCGACGAGGAAGCCGCTGCCGAGCGCGCCGACATGCTTGCCGCCCGCGATGCGCTCGGCAACGGAGCGGTGGGCTTCGGGGATCATCACCTGACCGTGCTGGTGCGCGAGCGCAATCTCGGTCGGCTCGACGAGGCGACCGCCGCTTGTGCCGCCGCACTTGCCGACACCGGCGCAATCGCGGTGCGCGAGGATACCAATCTCGAACCGGCCTTCTGGGCGCAGTTCCCCGGCAACGAGCAGTACATCGTGCGCCGCGCGATGATCTCCTCGGCCAATATGGCGAGCTTCGGCAGCCTGCACGGCATGGCGCTGGGTCAGGCGCAGGGTAATCACTGGGGCGAGGCGGTCACGCTACTGCAGACCACCAGCTCGACCCCGTTCTTCTTCAATTTCCACCACGGCGATCTGGGCAACTTCTCGGTCATCGGCCCGTCGGGCTCGGGCAAGACCGTGGTGATGAACTTCCTCGCCGCGCAGGCACAAAAGTTCAAACCGCGCACGATCCTGTTCGACAAGGATCGCGGCGCCGAGCTCTTCGTGCGCGGGATCGGCGGGCGCTACGACCGGATCAGCGCGGGCGAACCGACAGGCTTCAATCCGCTCGCGCTCCCCGACACAGCGGTGAACCGCGCCTTCCTGCGCGACTGGCTCGGCGTGCTGCTCAATGCCGAAGGGCCGGAGGAGCTGGCCACCGTCAGCCAGGCGGTCGACGCTGCTTATGGCAACGACGGTTCGCTGCGCCGCCTGCGGCATTTCAAGGAACTGCTCTCGGGTGCGCGGCGCCCGGAGGCCGGCGACCTCGCCGATCGGCTGTCCGCATGGATCGGGCAGGGCGAACATGGCTGGCTGTTCGACAATCCCGACGACCGGCTCGACCTCTCGAACCGCGTGCTCGGCTTCGACATGACCGCATTGCTGGAGAATCCCAAGCTGCGCACGCCGGTCATGATGTACCTCTTCCACCGGATCGAGGAGCGGCTCGACGGCCAGCCGACGATGATCCTGATCGATGAGGGCTGGAAGGCGCTCGACGATGCGGTCTTCGCCGCGCGTATCCGTGACTGGCTGAAGACGCTGCGTAAACGCAACGCGCTGGTCGGTTTCGCGACGCAGAGCGCGCGCGACGCGCTCGAGAGCCGTATTTCGACCGCGCTGGTCGAGCAGACCGCGACGATGGTCTTCATGCCCAACTCGCGCGCGCGGCCGGAGGATTACTGCGACGGCTTCGGCCTCACCGCGCACGAACTGGCCGTCATTCGGAGCCTGCCGGCACACAGCCGCTGCTTCCTCGTCCGCCAGCCCGATGCAAGCGTGGTGGTGCGCCTCGATCTCTCCAACGCGCCCGAGGTGTTGACCATTCTGTCGGGCCGCGAGAGCTCGGTCCGCCGGCTCGATCTGCTCCGCGCTGCGGTCGGCGATGAGCCGGCCGAATGGTATCCCGCTCTCACCGGTCACGGTTGGCCGGCAGCGCTCAATGACGAGGGGGAGGGTGAAGTGGTGCCCTTCCGCCAGGCTGCCGAATGAGCGTCGCCTGCCAGGCGGCCGCCACCGAGGTGGGCAATGGCGTCGCAGCGGCGCTGCGGGCGGTCGATTGCACGGCGGGCGAATTCACTGCGCAGGCGTTCGGCCGTCTTTTCGCTCCCGGCGGTGCGCTCACCCCGGTGCTGACCATTGCGCTGACGCTGTTCGTTGCGTTCTTCGCGATCTCTCTCCTGCTGGGCCGCTCGAGCATCGGCGTTCGTTCGGTAACCCCGCGCATGATCACGCTGGGCCTGGTTGTCACCTTCGCGACGAGCTGGGTCGCATATCAGAGCGTCGTGTGGAACCTCGCGCTCTCCGCACCGGACTGGCTTGCCACCGTGCTCGGCGGAACGGAAGGCTCGGCCACGCAGGTCTTCGCCCAGAAGATCGACGTCGTCTTCCTTGCCGTCCAGGAAGCGACCAAGGGGCAGGAGGACATAGGCGCGTTCTCGCCCGCCGGCATCCTGTGGCTCGGGGCGATGCTGTTCCTGCTCGGGACCGTGGGCGTGCTGGTCACCGCGCGGATCGGGCTGGCCGTGCTCGTGGCGCTCGGTCCGATCTTCGTCGTCATGGCGCTATTCAACGGGACGCGCGGGCTCTTTACCGGTTGGCTCAAGGGCGTGGTCCTGCTCGCGCTCACGCCGCTTTTCGCGGTGCTGGGCGGCGGCGTCATGCTCGAACTCGCGGTCCCGATCCTCGCTGCGCTCTCGGCGACGCCAGGCATGGTCGATCCGCAGGCGGCGGTGGCCTTCTTCATGATCGGGGCGGTTCACGTGGCCTTGATGGCGATGGCGCTCAAGGTAGCGGGAACGATGGTGGCCGGTTGGCGTGTGTTCGGCCTCGTCCGGAGCGACGAGGACCGGCAGTCCGACAGCGACCGAACCTCCGTGCCGCCTGCTGCACAGCGCGTTGCCGCAGCCGCGCAGGGCCAGGCGTCCTCGTCCGGGGCGGCGCAGCGCCGCATCGCGGTGAGCGCGGTCACGCCGGGCGTGGCTGCGAACGACCCGGGCCCCGGCGGGCAAGGTTCCACCCGACGAGAAACCCGCATCGTCTCGGCCACGCAAGGCGGTTCGCAAGTGCAGCCGCTCAGCTCCTCGACTTCGCGCATCAGTGGCATCGGCAGCCGCTTTCGTGCGCCGCAGAAATGCACATCGGAGACGTTGAAATGAACCGCGTGGCCTTTCCCGCGCTTGCTCTCGCACTCGTTGCAGCCCCTGCCGCAGCGGAGGACCCTCGCCTGGTCGAGCGGCTGTATAATCCCGCCCAGGTGGTGAAGATCGAGGGCCGGACCAAGGTACAGGCGACGATTCAATTTGGCGAAGACGAGGCGATCGAGAACGTCGCGATCGGCGATTCCGAAGCCTGGCAGGTGACACCCAACAAGCGCGCCGATCTCCTGTTCGTAAAGCCGCTCGCGCCTACGGCTGCGACCAACATGACGGTGGTGACCAACAAGCGGACTTATCTGTTCGACCTCGTCGCAAGTCCGCGTGCCAGGCCGCTCTACGTGCTGAAGTTCACCTACCCGGATGAGCCGAAGGAAGAGGAGCCGAAGCTGGCCGGGGCGCCGACCGCGGTAGAGGTCGCGGCGGCGACCGATCCTTACGCCGTGGTCGATCCGGCGGAACTCAACTTCGCATGGACTTCTCAGGGCGACGCCGGGCTGCTGCCGACCCGCACTTACGACGACGGTGACGCGACTTTCCTAACCTGGCCCGCCGGACGCACGGTGCCGGCAATCCTGGTCAAGAACCACGAGGGGACCGAAGGCCCAGTGAACTTCACGGTGCGCGGCGACACGATCGTGGTCGACGGCGTCCCGCGCGAGATCGTGCTACGCGCCGGCGATGACAGCGCCGTCCTCACCAACACGGGGCCGGAACGGCCTTCACCGGAGCGCGCTCAGGCCGCGTTCGCTCAGGCAGGGGAGAAACGATAGTGCGCCTCGCCATGCGTCTGCCGGCCCGCAAGAGCGGGGAAAGCGCGAATGACATCGACCCGCGTGAGCAGGAATCGGCCGAGATCATCGATCTCGCAAGTCGCAACGCCTTCCCCGCGGTAACCCAGCGCAAGGGCAAATCGGACACGCTCGGCCTCGCCGCCGGTGTCGCCATCGTGGCCCTGCTCGGCGCCGCGACCTTCATCGGGATGGATTCGACCCGCCTGGGAGAGCCGGAAGGCATCGGGGGCGCGCAACCGCAGGCGCCGGTGCAGCAGACTGCGCCCCAGCCGGCGCCATCGGCCGTTGCACCCGCGCCGGCCCCGGCGGGACTTGCGCAGCCCGATCCGGCGCCGGCCCCGGTCCTTGCGGCGGACCCCGGCGCCTCGCCCGCGCCGATGGGCAATCCCTACGCCAGCCCGACCGTCGTGTTCGATGCAAGTGCCGTGGCGGCACCCGCGGGCGCCGTCGCGCCTGTCGGGGCCGAAGGCGGGGCGGCCGCCACCGGCAGTTCGGCTTCCGACTTCGCCAGCCGCATCGGCGGTGTCGGCGGCGCGCCCGCACAGGCCAAGGCGATGGTCAATCCGCAAACCACCGTCACTCAGGGCACGCTCATCCCGGCCGTCCTCGAGACAGCGATTAACACCGACGTGCCGGGATATGTTCGTGCCGTGGTGAGCCAGGACGTGCGCAGTTTCGACGGCACGCGCGTGCTCGTACCGCGCAGCAGCCGTCTGATCGGCCAGTATCAGTCCGGACTGCAAGGCGGACAGAAGCGCGCCTATGTGATCTGGACACGGCTGATCCGGCCGGACGGTGCGTCGGTCAACCTTGGCTCCCCGGCGATCGGGTTCGACGGGACGACGGGCCTCGCGGGCGAAGTCGACAGCCACTTCTTCAGGCGCTTCGGTTCGGCGATGCTGCTGTCCGTCATCGGCGGGCTTTCGGCGATTGGCAGCGGCGGCGCCTCGGTCATACTGGGCGGTGCAGGGCAGTCGGCAGCGGGCGTTGCTGCGCAGCAGGACAGCCAGATCGGTCCGACGGTCCGCGTCCGCCAGGGCGAGCCGATCCGTGTGTTCACCGCGCGCGACCTCGACTTCTCGCAAGTTCCCACCGTCAAGTAGGGCAGGGCGATGGCGGCCGACATCCACTCGCTCAAGTCCGAAGCCGACGGGGAGCGCAGCGTCTATCTCGACGCTTATCTGGCACCGTTCCGCGAATGGCTCGACCGCGACACGGTGACCGAGATCCTCGTCAACCGTCCGGGTGAGGTGTGGGTGGAAGACGCCGCCGAGCCCGGCATGCAGCGGATCGAGACGCCGCACATCGACGATATGCTGATCCAGCGCCTGGCCGAGCAGGTGGCGCGCGTCAGCCATCAGGGCATCAATCGCGAACATCCGCTGCTCGGCGCGACCCTGCCCGTCAAGGAATGGGGCGGCGCGCGCGTCCAGTTCTGCGGGCCGCCAGCCGCGCGGCGCCACTGGGCGATGGCGATCCGCCGTCACCGCCGGCTCGACCTGCCGCTCGACGCTTACGACACCGGCCCGCTCGCACCGCCGAAGCAGCCGCCGATGCCCGACGCTCAGGCCGAGCCGATCGCATTCCTGCGCGAGGCGATCCGTCAGCGGAGCACGATCCTGATCTCGGGCGGTACGAGCACCGGCAAGACGACCTTCCTCAATGCCATGCTTGGCGAGATCCCGCGTCACGAGCGCGTAGTGCTGGTGGAGGACACGCCCGAACTGCGCCTGCCCGGCGAGAACGGCGTCGGCCTGGTCGCCGTCAAGGGCGAGTTGGGCGAAGCCAAGGTGACCGCCAACGAACTGCTCCAGGCCGCGCTGCGCTTGCGGCCCGACCGCATCGTGCTCGGCGAACTGCGCGGCGCCGAGAGCGTCAGCTTTCTGCGCGCGATCAATACCGGCCATCCGGGCAGTTTCTCGACCATTCACGCCAACTCGCTGCGCGGGGCGCTCGAGCAGCTGGCGCTTATGGTGATGCAGACCGGCATCGGGCTCACCCGGTCCGACACGATCGCTTATGCCGCCTCGGTCATCGACGTGATCGTGCAACTGGGCCGGAGCGCCGACGGCAAACGCGGCATCACGCAGATCGCGAAAACCTCCTCCTTGCTGTGAGTCTCTCGCGAATTGGGGCGGGCGTTAGTCTCCCGAGTGCAACAACGGTGAATAAAATCGCACGGAGCCGCTGGTGCTGTGCAAGACGTTTTGACGTAGGGGAATGCTGCATTCTGCGGCTTCTGCGATGCAATCGTATTCGGAAATTTCCGGGCTGCCGAGTGGCTCTACTGGGCAACCCTATTGCCAGAAGCGCTCATCCTGATTTACTTTCCTTGCAGTTCAAGTCGCATCAGACGACTGGACAAGAGGAGAGGACGAATGAGGGGCAAGGCTACCCTGCTTGCCGGCATTTGTGCCGGCGTGCTCGCATTTCCCGTTAACGCTCAGGAGACTGACGCAGATGAAGGCGTCGCCGCTGCGACCGGCGGCCCTGTTATCGTCGTCACTGCCCAGCGCCAGAACCAGAGTCTTCAGGAAGTCCCGATCGCGGTCAGCGCGTTCACTGCCGAAGCGCTCGAGGCGCAGCAGATCGAGAACGCGAGCGACCTGCAACTGACGCTTCCGAACGTCTCGTTCACCAAGAGCAACTTTACCGGCGCAAGCTTCACGATCCGCGGGATCGGCGATCTGTGCGTCGGCGTGAGCTGCGACAGCGCGACGGCGATCCACACCAACGGCGCGCCCCTGTTCGGCACACGCCTGTTCGAGACCGAATACTTCGATCTCGAGCGGGTCGAAGTGCTGCGCGGCCCGCAGGGCACCCTGTTCGGCCGCAACGCGACCTCGGGCGTGGTCAACGTCGTGACCGCCAAGCCCGATCTCTCGGGCGTCGCCGCCGCGGCGGAGCTCGAATACGGCAACTACAACAGCATCAAGGCCAAGGGCATGATCAATCTGCCCATCGGCGACGTTCTGGGCGTGCGGCTCGCGGGCTTCTATCTCAACCGCGACGGCTACACCCGCAACCTCTACGACGACAGCCGGATCGACGACCGCGACATGTACGCGATCCGCGGCAGCCTGCGCTTCGAGCCGGGGCCTGACACCACGATCGATCTCATGGGTTACTACTTCCGCGAGAACGACAATCGGCTGCGCATCCAGAAGCAGGCTTGTCAGCGCGACCCAACCGGCGTTCTGGGCTGTCTCAATGCCCGGCTCGATTTCGATAAGACCAATGCGGACTCGACGCTTGCCTCGGTACTGAGTTCCCAAGAACTCTTTGCCATTCAGGGCATTCCGATCGGTATCCTCCCCCTCGGACTTGGCAGCATCTACCCCGATGACGGCGACGGGTACTCGAACTTCGACGAGCCTGACGACGTGCGCACGGTCCGCACCGCATTCACGCCTGAATATTTCGCCGACGAACTGCAGGTGCAGGCGCGCCTTGAGCAGCGGTTTGGTAATCTAAACCTGTCGGTTGGCGGGATCTATCAGGAAACCTCGGTCGATTCTCGGCAAGACTACAATCTCGGCGTGCTAGACCGTTCGGGGTACTTAGCCGCGCTGAGTACACTGGCTTTCCTCGCACAGAACGGCACCGGCGCCCCTGGGTCGAGCGCCTATTTCGCACCAATCGCCGAGGCGCTGATCCCGAACGGACCCACCGGCGAACTGTGCACCTCGAACAATCGCCAGGAAAGCCAGGGCGCCTACGAAGGACACGCGATCTGTTCGGACGTGCCGCTCGCGTTCGACCGGTCGAACGGCGATCAGAAATCATGGTCGGCGGAAGCCATCCTGAGCAGCGACTTCGACGGGGCGTTCAACTTCCTGGTCGGCGGCATCTATGCGAACAGCAGGGTGTCGGAGAACAGCTACTACGTGAACTCGTTCGGTCTCGACTACGCCACGGGCATTCTCGGCACTTTCTCTGCCTCCGCGAACGGCGCCCCGCCAGCGTATCTCGCAACTTCAATGTACCGCAACAACACGCGAGACTTCGAACTCAACAGCTATGGCATCTTCGGTGAGGTCTACTTCGACATCAGCGATCGGCTTAAGTTCACCGGCGGCTTGCGCTACAACAACGATGAGAAGTCAATTGTCGCTCGCAATACGCTGGCGAGCTTCCTCAATCCGTTCAGTAACGACGGCGACCCCTTCGATTCACCGTTCGTAGGTTCCTACGACGCAGACCCGGGCACGGACGGAAACCAGATCGTGCAGGAGCGCTCGGTTTCGTTTGACGAAATCACCGGGCGCGCGGTGCTCGACTTCCAGGCGACACCGGACAACCTGTTCTATGCCTCCTATTCCCGGGGCTACAAGTCGGGCGGTATCAACCCGCCGCTTTCGCCTGCCTTCGAGGTGCCCGAAAGCTTCGGGTCGGAGTCGATCGACGCGTTCGAAATCGGAACCAAGAACACGTTCGCTAATGGAGCCCTGCAGCTCAATGCAACGGCATTTTATTACAAATACAAGGATCTGCAGCTCAGCCGCATCGTCGCGCGGACATCTGTCAACGACTCGATCGACGCAAACATCTGGGGCTTTGAGATCGAAGGCGTCATCCGCCCGAGCCCACGATGGCTGATCAATGCGAACTTCAGCTATCTCAATGCCGAGGTCGCAGGCGATCAGTTCTTCTCCAATCCTCGCGATCCGGGCGGGGGCGATCCCGATGCGGTGATCATCAAGGACATCTCAAACGGTTCCCTCTGCGCGGTTACCGGCCCCGCGCCCGGTGCGGCGGCGGCTTTCGTCACAGCAGTTAATACCGGCCTAGGCTTGCGCGCGCCGGAGGCTTTCCCGTCCGACAGCGGGATCGCCTCGACCGGCGCGTTTGGCATCTGCTCGGTGCTGCAGGCCAACGCGCCGGCGGGCTTCTCCGTCCTAAGCCCAGGCGTCCAGGTGAACATCAAGGGCAACAAGCTGCCCCAGGCGCCGGAAATGAAGGCATCGGTAGGCGTTCAGTACACTGCCGAGTTCGCCAATGGCATGACGCTCATACCGCGCTTCGATATTGCCCTGACTGGCGAGCAGTACGGCAATGTCTTCAACGGCAACGTCAACCGGATCGAACCCTTCGTCCAGGCGAATGCGCAGATCCAGCTCAATGGTCCGGACGAGCGCTGGTACGTGCGCGGGTTCGTCCAGAACATCTTCGACAGCTCGTCGATGACGGGCCTTTACGTGACCGACGCCACGTCGGGGAACTTCACCAACATCTTTACGCTCGATCCGCGCCGCTACGGCGTGGCGGTCGGCGCGAGGTTCTGACCGGAACGACGGTTGGGGGAGAGGGGAAGGGGCCGGTCCTTTGCGGGGCCGGCTCCTTTTTTACCCCCGCTGCGCAGTTCCAGCGAACGGCGAGAAGTTCGTTTTGGTGTCGTAGATATCGATCCCCTCACGCCGCTTGAGCGCGCCGACGACCAGATAAGTCACCGGCGTCAGCAATGCCTCCCACGCCGTCTTGATCAGCCACTGCGACAGCACGACTTGCCACAGCAGTTCGACCGGCCATCCTGCGAGACCCCAGAATGCGAGGGGGTAGAAAATCAGGCTGTCGAGCCCCTGGCCGATGGCGGTCGAGCCGATCGTCCGCGCCCACAGCGCCTTACCCGCGGTCCAGACCTTCATGTTCGCGAGCACGAAGCTGTTGGCGAACTCGCCGGCCCAGAACGCCACCATCGAGGCGATCACGATGCGCCACGAATTGCCGAACACGAACTCGTAAGCTTCCTGCCCGGGCCATCCGTCCGCCGCGGGCAAAGCGACGACGATCCAGGCCATGACCGCCATGAAGGCGAGCGCGGCAAAGCCGGTCCAGATGACCCGCCGCGCCCGGGCGTAGCCGTAGACCTCCGTCAGCACGTCGCCGATGATGTAGCTGATCGGAAAGAACAGCACGCCGGCGCCGAACGACCATTCCGTGCCTCCCGGCAGCGTCACGTAGGATGGCTTGGAGGCCCCGATGATGTTCGACAGCAGCAGGATCGCGACGAAGGCCGCCATGACCAGATCGTAGTAACGGAAGGCCGGCGGCGGGCCTCGCCCCGTCTCGATGCGCTGCGGTGTCTCGTCCATGGCGCTGCCTATCGCGATTTGCGCCTCCGGAAAAGCGCGCTATGGCGCATGGCGTGCGCGCCCGTAGCTCATCTGGATAGAGCGCGAGACTTCTAATCTTGAGGCAGCAGGTTCGAGTCCTGCCGGGCGCGCCACAATTCTGCGGTTTTTGGAGTTACCTTAGTTGGTTTAGGTAACGTATAGGAAACTTTCTAAGCCCTTAGCGACACGATCGCTGCTAAGCGGGTTCCTCTGGCTCACAGATTAAGCTTCCATGCTCATTTGCGAGCGTGAAATATTGTGTGCGACTTAAACCCTGTTCATCGACGTAGCCAACTCTCAGAAGCTTCTTTTCGTCAAAATGCAATGGGAGTCTTGCTGTAAAACCCTGAATCTTTCCAACCTCTAGCAGTGGAATTTTGGATAGCAATTTACCGCCGACGACTTCGATCTTTAAGTTTGTTGCTGTCTTTCCGAAGTTAGAGAGATTAAACGTGAAAACTCGCGTGCCTTCTTTTTCAGAGCCTCTGCTTCCTGTGGGAGTAAGTTCGAGAATGGGTTGAGACTTGCGGTCGCGCTCAGAATCTTCGTAGCTGAGGCGCTGGCTCTGAAACTCCAGCTCTTCGCGTGTAACAGCGACAAGTTCGCGTTGCTGCTCCACCGATGCGCTCAATTCACGCCCCTGGAGGTCCAGAGCCCGCACACTCGCGCGAAGTTCTTCGCCCTGTTGAAAGAATCCAAGCACCAACCAGAGAAAGGCGAGGGGGGAGAATATGCCTGCCAGCAAATCGCCAAACTCGTTCGGGGTGAGGGCCAGCAGCTCAGGCCATTCGGCGACGGCCCATACCGTCATCACGATGAGATATCCGGCAGATGCGAGACCCCCAGCCACGGCGAATTTTTTGGTCTTGCGTTCTTCGACCCCCTCCATCCGCGCCTATCCCTCAGCTCAAAAAGGCGAAGGCGCTGTGGGCGGTTGCCCCCGCGAGCGCCACGCCGCTCCCTTCGGCCATCGCCAGAATGCCCTAGGAAATCTACAGGGGCAAGCTCAG
Organism: Pelagerythrobacter sp. Soil_C_18; assembly: GCF_057657235.1. Classification (NCBI taxonomy): domain Bacteria; kingdom Pseudomonadati; phylum Pseudomonadota; class Alphaproteobacteria; order Sphingomonadales; family Erythrobacteraceae; genus Pelagerythrobacter; species Pelagerythrobacter sp. Soil_C_18. The sequence goes on along the minus strand of NZ_JBDGIU010000001.1, from coordinate 578,906 downwards.
GGCCGACCTATGTCGAAATAGCGGCAGCTTGGTGGTCGTAGGCTTACGCAGTGCCGTCGTCGCCATTGTTTGGCTCGCTAATGTCTGGAAGCCGTAGTTGGCGCGGCGCCGCGATGTGCTCGATCACCTCAATGACTGTATGCTCGTTCTCGAGGCCTCTACCAGTGCGACGCTGCACGAAATGCACGAGACACACCAACACGTCGTGCTTGCCAAAGCGAATCTCATCGTTCTCGATCTGATTCAGAAAACTGGGATCCTCAATTTTGACCTTAACGGGGTTGGATCCGTCATAGAGGCGCCAGAAACCGTCTTCGTCAAACGACAGATCGCGAATAGTGAATGCCGCTCTCCGCGTATCGTCGATGACGATGTCAGTGTCAGGCTCCGGGGCGACAAAATACTCAGCCTCGTCCTTGTCGATACGAACTGAACGCATGCCGTGCGCAATTACAACTTCACTGATGCCAGGCTTACGCAGTGGCTTGGCGACGAACCCCTCCAGCGCGCGCCTGATGCGCAAATCCTGGTAAGCCTGAAGTAGCTCCAGCGGCACCTCATAGACCTGGTCGTTGATGAACAATTTAAACAGGCCAGGGGTGAGCTTTTCGATACGGTCAGGACTCTTGCCCTTGAACGTTTTCACCATCCAAACGATGCCGCCCACGGTGCCCGCAACAACTGTGCCCGTGCCAATTAGCAGTTGTAGAAGGTTGTTGGCGGCAAGCACCCCTGGGCCGGTCAGGATCGGCGTGGCGTCTTTCGCGATCTGGACGATATCGAACGCAACCTTAAAGCACCCAGGTTGGTGCGCTCGGACGTTAACAGCCAGTTGTGCCGACTTGCCATTGAACAGGGCGTTCATGCCCTCAAAAGCCTCGCCCACTGCGAGCATCGCAGGTGCCAAGTCCCGAACATTCATTTCGTGGTCCGCGAGCGCGGGACCATCATAGGTCAGAATAAATTCAGCGTGGCTCATAATCCCCCCGATTTGGCGCCTATGGCGCTAACCCACCCTGAACGATGGAGCTCGGGCGGCGCGATGCCAAACGCTATCATTTCAGGCGGCCCCTGCGAACCCGTCGCCAAGTGGCACCTCTTCCAATCGCCCATCGACCAATCGAAGCTGCGTATGGCTAAACCCGCTCATTCCGACGCGTGTTTCAATAACATCGCTGATAGGCTCTTCTAGCTCCATACCCATCACGTCAGGTCCGTTGTCGGCGAGCTGCAGAGCGATGATTTCCCGCATGGCCTCGGGAGTGTCAGCGTCGGCATAGGCCGCATACCACTCGCGGTCGCCACCCGAACTTAGCTGCTTTGCGACGCGCACGGCCTGAAAGGGTGTGCGCCCCGGCATGGCCTCTGCCGCAATGTGATAGAGCTTTGCGCCGTCATGCTCGCACAGGAAGGCGAACAGCAGGCGGCAATTGAACCCTTCCTCCGCCGCCACGCGCAGCTCCCTCGACGCGTCCTGCAATAGCTCCTCGGGCGTAAAGCTCCCGCGCGCGACCAGCCGCTCCATGAGCCAGTGAATGTTGCCAGACGGCGAATGACCGCTGTAGGCGGCGAACCACGGCCAATAGGTGCCCGCGTAGGTCTTGATCGACGTTCCGATCCGCGCCCCCTTCTCGTTCCAGACTGCGGTGTCGCTCCACAGGTAGGCTTCGCGATTGTAGAGTAGGCCATTCTGCAGCGTCATCGATCCATTCCTTTGTGACTGTGCCGGTAACAGGCGTCGGGGGCGTCAGGGCGTGCGCGCCGAGCGCTGCCGCACCGCTTACGATCGATGCCACCCCGGCCACTTTCGCGGCCGTCAATGCGGCGATAGATCCCGGTGCGGCAAATGCGCCAACGCCGGTCGCGACCAAGGCCACAGTGCCGGCGACCAGTGCGACCGTTTTTAATGCTTTAGACACGCCACGCTCCCTCTATTTCGAGCGGCTCCAGAACAGCCATTCCGGCCGCTTCGTCATGCCACCCGAGCAGTTTGGACGGCCCCGCGCAGATCGTGATCGCGCCAAAGCCATCGCCACTGCGCAGCATCGCGACATCGCCCAGCGCCATGCTTGCCCAACCGATGCGGGGAAACATGCTGTCGAGCATGTCGCCAACATTCTTCCAGCCGCGATTGTCGAGCGCGCGGCGGGCACCGATTGCCGAGCGAATGCGTGGCAACGGTTCGGGCTTGTGACCCAACTTGCGAAGGTGAAAGCGCAGCAGGTGAATACAGGTCGTGCCGGCCTTCCAGTTGAAAGGCTTCTCACGGTACTTTGCCATCGTGGCGGTGGTCGCTTCGTGCCGCCGGATCAGGTCGTTCTGCATAGCCTATCTCTCGTGGGGATGGGCGGGAGTGGCCGCGAGGTAGCCGCTCCCGCCTCCCTCACCCCTGAGGGACCACCGGCTCTGCGGGGGATGGAGCCGGTGGATCTGATCAGGCGACGTTGCCAAAGTCGCCGAATGTGAGCGCAGCGGCATTCTTCGGCGCCAGTGCGATCCGTTCTTCACAGAGAATCGCCACAAGATTGCGAGTGAAGAAGTCCGCGTGCTCGGTCGAAACCTCCACTCGCGGCGTCCAGCGGTCGTACAAGGTCGCAGCGCGGCGGAAGTTGCCAACCAGGAACTTGTCGACCGTCATCGCCTGAGTAGCGACCACAGGGAGTCCGAAGAGCACCGGCTGCACCGACGCTGCCGGATCGCCGAGAATGTACTTCCCGTCGGTATCCTTGAGCAACCGCATCCGCATCCAATCGGAGGGGTGCACAACGATCCCGTCCGCTGGCTCTTCAGCGAGCGCATTCTGCAGGATTGCCAGAGCGAGCGTGTCGAGCATGTTTTCGGCGGTGAGACCGTCTGGCGCGGCATAGACGGTCGAGTTGGTCACCAGGCCGTCGAGGTTCTCGCCGGTTCCATCGCCGTTGAGAAGCTGGAGCTCCTCGGCATAGGACAGGCCATAGAGCAGTTCGTTGTCGATCGTGTCACGAAGCTGCGGCGCGTCCTCGAGGATCTGACGCGATGCCGGAATCCAGTGGGCGATAACCTTCGGCGTCACCGTCTCCATGGTCCAGCCAAGCGAACTCTCCGGCTTCAACTCGCCTTCGACCACCGTGTCGGCGGCGTTGGTGCGCGTGGTCTGCTTCGGATATTCGACGGCGCCGGTCGAGATGCCGACCACCGGCAACAGGTCGCGAATGCGCATTCGGCGCTGTGGCAGCGAATTGACCGTGTCCTGATAGGCTGAGCCGCCGAGCGGCCCTCCAGAAGTCGAGCCCGTGGTGATCGTAGCTTTCACCTCCATACGGAAGCGAGCCGGGCGGTTGTGCTCGTCGGCGAATGCCTTCAGCCCATCGCTCTCTGTGAATTGCTCGCCCCAGCTCTTCGTTTCAGGGCCATCGTAGCCGCCAGGTCGCGCCATCTTCTGCTCAAGTTCCTGCATGATGGCTTCCACCGTGCCGGCCTTGGTCAGAGCGCTCTTCACATCGGCGTCCAGCTTGGACAGTTGCTGCTCCACCGCGTCGGTGAAGTCCTTCGTAAGTGCGTTCATCGTGTACCTCCAATGGCCGCGATCCGTGCGGCCGAAGCGTTGAGAATTGCGCGGACCTCTTCTTCGTCCGCATCGGTTTCGTTGAGGGCTTTCCAGGCAGCACCCGCGGCCAGCTTGGCCTTGCGGCCGGAAAGCCCGGCCTCCTGCAGCAGCTCGGCAATATCGCGGGCATTCGTGATGCTCTTGATTGCCGTAACCCGTGCGCGATCGTGCATCGGCACTGTGACGAGGCTGCCTTCGTAAAGTTCAGCTTCGATAATGGTCCGCACGCCCTTGCGATCGGTGTCACCCTTGAGAGGCTTCCAGCCGATGCTGAGGCCGGTAAGCGCGCCATCCTTCGCCAGCGCGTGCGCTTCCTGCGCATCGCGGGTGGAGAGGGTCAGCGAGCCCTTCACATAAAGCCCTTCGGATTGCTCCTGCCATTCCTTCCACGCGCCAATCGGCCGCTTCATGTCGTGGTGCAGGAGCATGGGGAGTGGGGCGCTTCGGGATGCGAGCGACTTGCTCAGGCAACCAGGCAACAGCTTGTCGCCGCCGTGGTCGACATCGCCGAACCCGGCCAACAAGCCTTCAATTGCCCCGCTGTCACTGAGCGCTTTGATGTCAAAGGGAGAAGCCGCGTAGTCCATTAGGCGCACCATTTGCTGCGAGCCGAAGCCCGTTTTTCAGCCAATGTGCGCGGACAGCCGCGGGAGCATTGGTGTCTCGTCGCGGACAGCCGCGATCCGACGAAGGTGGCCGTCGCATATTCTGGCAGGAAAGTCAATGCCTCTTTCCCTGAAGCTGCTCGACCATCGCCCCATGCTTCGTGAACCATGGACCAACAGCGTCCGGTCCAGCCGTGCAGGTGATGAAGTCTGCGACTGCCATGCCGAGACCGGTGAGCAGCACCGGGAGGGGAATGCCTTCGCGGGCGAGCAAGTTGATCTCGTTGCAGAGCGCGCGCTCCACCTTCTTGACCTGCTCGACTTGTTCGGGCGTAGGGTTCGGTAGTTCGTTCCAGTGGTTGTTCATTGCGGTTCTCCAAATTCGCGTTGTGCCCAAGGTTCACGTTCAGCCGTATCGGTCGCGAGAAACATCGTGCCTAGGCGCGCCCAGGCTTCCCGCGCTGCATCGCGCCACACGCGTTCAGCCGCTGCCCGATCGCGAGGATCGACGTTCACGGGCTCGACCAGGCCGGTCAGCTCGGCAGCTTCGCCGAAAAAGTCGTATCCGGCTCCAAACAAGCAGCTCCACGCCCCCAGCTCGCCCTCGGGAGAGATGCGGCGCTTCGATGTCCTGCGCTTCATCGGCATGGCGGTTCTCCGAACTGCTCCGCAGCCCAGGGCATCGCCCCATCGCGAACAGGACAAACCCAAGGCTTGCTCGTCACCGCCGCGGCTTTGGGATCGTCCCACCAAGCCATTAGGGACGGTCCATGCGCGGCCCAGTCGCGGCGCATGTCGGCAAGGGCGAGTTCCTGCTCGCCATCTGACATCTGCGCCCACGTCCCCGCGGTGAGATAGCCCACACCGGCGAGCAGGCAGGCGTCAGGACCGCAGAGCAGTTGCTCGCGATGGTAGTCGTTGAAGGCGCGAGCTTTCGCACGGCGTTGCTTTACTGGCATCGTCAGTTTCCTCTGCGGTTTGAGACAAGGGCAGGCGGGCGCTTCGTCTCGGCAGGCGCCCCAGCGTCCAGATCCAGCTCGCGCACAAGGCGAGCGAAGGCGATCCGCGCATCCCGCTCGTGAGCAACGCAAGGGTGGGAGCGAATGACGCCGCGTTCGTCGGTAAATGTGAGTCCGCCGTGATCGGCCAGCGCTTGGCGGGCCTGCTGCATCCGGTCCCAAGCTTCACAGGCGGATTGCAGAAGCCGCAGGTGATGCGCCTCGAGTTCGTAGTCGCGCACTACGTCACGCCACCACGCGGAGGCGTCGACGGACAGGTGCGATGGGGGTTTTGACGGCTTCATTCAGGTTCTCCTTGCGCGGAATGAACGGGGGCAGCGTTTGTAAAAAGTGTGGCCCCGTCGCGGTGTCCGCTCGGAAGGCTGTGAACAATTTCCTTCCCCCCTCTGTCGATTGGTCGCGCTGTTAATTCGTCCGCGCAAAAAAGACGGGGGGCGGCGGTCAGGGCTGAGTGAGTCCGCCAGGCTTTGCCCCGTCCCCCACCACACAGGCCGGGTCGGTGCGCTCCAGTCGTGTTCGAGTTCGTTGCGGTGCATTGTTGCCTCCCTCACCACACGTGCAGGTCGGCGTGCAGCCGACCGGCTTGCTGAGCGATCGCGTCGAGTTCACCGCCAGCATGTTCGTCGACGATGCTGTCGAGCCACTCGATAAAGGTCTCGCGTTCGCGGCTATCGAGAGTGTTCGGATTGCGGCCCACTTGGGTGTAAGCTTGATCGAGACGCGAAACCTGTGCCCCTAGGGGGAGGTTGCCGAAGTTGCGCGGAAGGTGCTGGGCAAGTGCCGTCACCCTGCCAAGCCCGGCTTCAGCCGCATTTCTCTTCAATACTGAGCTGAGGTCGACATCGAAGTCGGCTGCTGAGAAACCATCTGAAGGCGGAAAATGCGCATCGCCAAGATGCGCCTCTTCAGAGGAATTTAGTTTCTCTGTTTCTACAGAATCTAGTTCCTCCTTTAAGGAAATATAGTCCCGAGCATTTTCCTTAGAGAAACCGCCGTTCTCGCCATCGCCGTCACCAACTATCTCAGGCGCGGGATTGGTGGCTTCACCAACTATCTCCCCCGTTTGGCCGTCGATGCGGTCGGGTGAAGGTTGGTCATCTCGCCAAGTATCATCGGTGGGATATTGGACGCGCAGAGTGAACCGGCGCTTGTCCATAAGTTGAGGTTCGCGGGTGACGTAGCCTTTGCGGATTAGCTTTGTGAGCGACTTACTGAAGTTTGTGGGATCGGTGCGCGCCAGCGCAGCCAAGGTGCTGTTCTTGGCATAGCAGCCACCGCCCTTGCCCTTCACGGCGCTCATTCCGTCATGAAGGGCGATCACGGCCAGGCAGCGAATATCTAGCGCCGCCATCTCGGTGTCTGAGATGACAGCGACGGGCAGGGTGGAGAATGTGCGGACGCGCCCCATCAGTCACCGCCAATCACGGCGCCAGCGGCGAGCAAGGCACGCTCTGCGGCCTCTCGCGTGCGAAAGGGTGCCAGGCTGGCAGCGAAGCGGCTTTCGCGCACCTCGGGCGTCACATGGCGAGCATCGGGTACGACAGCGGCGAACAAGCGTCCGCGTTCGTCGTGGTTGCCGGTGAGGATCGTGTTCACGCCTTCGCCCTCCGCTTTTCCTCGGCATGGTGGCGCCGGTGACAGGATCGGCAGAGCCAGCGGATTGCAGCCGGTTTCTGATAATCGTCGTGATGCCCATCGGCGGGTTCCGCCCCGCATTGTTCACAGGGCTCGCGCTCCACCAATCCGCGCCGGATTGCGCTCGCCAGAGCAACGTGCGCCCATCGCGCCCAAGGGTTGCGATCTCGCCAGCGCGATTGTGGAGTCTCAGCCATGACGCGCCTCCGCGAAGAACGGGAAAAACGTCATTAGCCAGCGCAGCCGCGCAGCAGCGGCTGGTGGCGCTTGAAGGATAGGACGGTTTTGGCTAAGGTTAGCGCGATCGCCGCAATGCAGATCAGCGCCGCCCTCGCCTGGGCGGCGTTTCTGCATCAGGCTGACTCCATCCTCTCGGCCATCCAGGATTCAACATCCGCCTGGGAGTAGGCGAGGCGCCTTTCGGTCAATCGGATCGGGGATGGAAATTTGCCGGTGGCGACCATGCGATCGAGCGTGGCGCGGCTGAGGGCGATCTTATCGCAAACAGCCTTCGGAGTAAGGAATTGAGCCATGTCTGACGCCTTTCGTTTCATAGGGCGTCAGGAGTAATAGCGGCATTTCAGGAGCGCGCGACAAGCAGTAGGCGAGGAAACTAGGCCCCCTGAGTGGGGTTTTCTCTTATCGCATCCCGCACCATCGCAGGGACGTGCGCAGGCTTCTCTCCGTAAAGGTCGAGCAATTCAGAGACGATGGCCACAAGCAAACCGTTTGGTTTGCTGTCGATCTCATAGCCCGCCGCCGCGAGAATTCCGGCAATGTTGCGAACGAAGCTCTTGCGGAGGCTGACGGGCCTCCCGCCCCTAGGCTCGATCTCGTTGTGTCCGGCCTTGCTCGCATTGATGAGCAGCGAAAGCTGATCGGCAGTCGCATGGATCACTGGCCAGCCACCCATCGCCTCCGTGCTTTCTTCGCGGAGCATTATTAAGTCCCGGCGGAGTAGGACCGCGCGTTCCACGATCCCGCTCAAAGATGCGCGTGTTTCGCTCGGGCTCTCTGCCTTCGGAATGTGATCGCGTTCTAGCTGAAAGTTCACCGCAGCGGATCGAATGCTTTGCCAATCCGCGTCCGGTGCCATCCGTCCGATTGCGCGTTCGATCTGTGGCGGAATGGGAATAACAGCGCCGCCGGGCATTATCCGCGCTCCATTCGCACTACGTTGTCGCCGCGGTCGCCATTCACCGCCCGATCGACTTCTGCCGCCCATGCTTCGAGCGCATGGCGCTTTTCGGGGGCGTAGGAGTGAAGGGCGTAGACTTGTCCAGTGACCCCTTGGACGCGATGATTCAGGACGCGAGAGACGACAAGCTCGGGAATGCCGAGCCGCACCATGTGCGTTGCAGCCGTTCGCCGTAGATCATGGAAGCGCCAAGGCTCGGAGATGCCCGCACCCTTGCTGTCCAGCCATTGGTCGATTTGCGACTTCGCCCGCGCAAACCCTCGGATTGGCGCGTTTGTCGTCGTCGAGAAAACATAGTCGCCAACGATCGGCATGGCCTTGATGATTTGGACCGTGGCGGGTGCCAGCGGCACCAGGTGCGACCGCTTGGCCTTCGTGTCGGCCGCTGAGAGCGTCCATGTGGCGCTCTCAAGGTCGAGGTCTGCCCATCGCATCCCGGCGACCTCGCTACGCCTCTGTGCGGTTAGCAACAACACGCGCGCCCATGGCCCTATCGGATAGCCGAGTAAGCCCGCGGTTCCCCACACGCGCGCAATCTCATCCATATTCAGAACGCGGTCGCGGGCAGTCTCGCTATTCGGCTTTTCGATCCGATCGGCTGGTGATGTCTCGATCCAATCCTGCGATATCGCATAGCCGAACACCGTCTTAATGGTGGCCAGCACGCGGTTCGGCAGAACGTCGCCTTCGAGGCCCTGAACAAGCTCGCGCACTTCGCGCCGTTTGATGTCGGCGAGCTTGCGATTGCGCCACTGCGGATAGACGTGCAGTTCCAGTTGTCGCCGGATCAGATCGGGCCGCCTCTTCGCTGCGATCCATGCTTGCGCGGCGTCCTCGAACGTCCGGTCTATCCCGTCTGTGCTGCCATCGCGTTCCAGTGAAGCAATCATGGCTTCGGCCGCAACACGAGCCTGAGCCAGCTTCATCGCCGGATACGTGCCGAGCTTTCGGTTGATAACCTTCTCGCCAACGCGGCGCCGGACGATCCACGTCTTGGCGCCGCCAGCACCGACACGAAGCCGCAGCCCCGTCACTTTTTGATCGGGATGCTCTTGCTGCCCCTTCGCGGGGGGCTTGATCGCTACGATCTTCGTGTCGGTCAGCATGGCTTAGTCCCTCTGCGCGCGGCTTATATTATCGCGCATCTCGTCCCGCTCCGCCTCGCTCATCTGTTGCCATCGCGCTCTAAACCGCTGGAAGGCAGGATCACGCTCCAGCGCCTCGACTTCGGCAAAGTGCTTACGCAGAAGCTCGGCGATGCCGGCCGCGTCCTGCCGCGTGCGCACCCAGAGGCGCTTCACAGGCTCGCCGAGCCGCCGGGTGCAGACATACCAGCGCGTGCGATGACGTACCTTCACCAGCACGCGTTCGGACTCGATCGTAACTATCGGGCGATCGGGAAGCGCAAACGGCAAGACATTGCAAGCATCTGGCGCGCTCACAACTCAGTCACCTTTACAGACGTGCGCAGGCCAGAGATCCCCCGCTCAATCTCTTCAGACTTCCTAAGTATATCATCTATCAAGTCGGCGATTAGAGTACTGCTCGCGTCGATGACCGACCAAGCTCTAGGTTCGGCTTTTTCGGTGGCGTGCTCGTTTGCATCCTCGATGCTGTAGGCGAGCGCCCGGACCTTGTAGCACTGCGACTGCAGCAAGCTGAGCTGTTGAACCATTCCCTGGATGGGATTTCCGCCAAGCGATTCGACCTGTACCGTTTCAGTAGCCATGATGATCTCCTTAGGATCGTTGTGGTCAGAGCCGGGCCGGAAGGTTCCAGCTTCCGCTCGGCTCGCCTGTTACCTTATGGGTGTCAGGTAACGAAATAGGTAACTTCGTTTGAGGTAACATGCAAACGAAAAGAAGTATGGGAAAGCGGGAATGGCGGATTTCTGCGCTCTTGAGGCCTTATGGTAACCGATCGACCTAACTTCTAATCTTGAGGTAGCAGGTTCGAGTCCTGCCGGGCGCGCCACCTCCTCAAAGCTGTCCAATTTCGGGCCCTCACGTTTGTGATCCCGTCGACCCCGACGGACGGTCCGGGTGACAGGATCGCCACGGGATGAAATCAGGGGAAGCCAAACGGGTGCCGATCGTGTATGGAGCCGCCGTCGCCAGTGAGGCGACCGGCCGGCGAAGCGGCCGCAATTTCCATGACCGAGCCCGCAGGGACCGCTTGCCGGGAACATCCCTCCGCTCCGCCGTTCTTATGGCGGCTTGGTCCATTAGTGAGCATCATGACCTTTTCCACTCTCCCGCCAATGCTTGGCGAAGCACTCGCCGAGCGCGGCTATGCCGAGCTGACTGCCGTCCAGACGGCCGTTCTCGCACCCGAGGCTGCCGGCCGCGACCTCATCGTCTCGGCGCAGACCGGTTCGGGCAAGACCGTCGCGTTCGGCCTTTCCATGGCCTGCGACCTGCTCGACGGCCTCGGGGCGCCAACCCAGTCGCCGCTCGCACTGGTGATCGCGCCGACGCGTGAGCTGGCCCTGCAGGTCAGCCGCGAACTGGCTTGGCTCTATGCCAAGGCCGGCGCTCGCATTGCGACCTGTGTCGGCGGCATGGACGCATCGAAGGAACGGCGCGCGCTGCGGGCCGGTCCGCATGTCGTCGTCGGAACGCCGGGACGACTGCGCGACCATCTCGAGCGGGGGGCGCTCGATTTGTCGAACCTCCGGGAAGTCGTGCTCGACGAAGCGGACGAGATGCTCGATATGGGCTTCCGCGAGGATCTCGAGGAGATCCTCGACGCGACCCCCGCAGAGCGGCGCACGCTACTGTTTTCCGCCACGATGCCCAAACCGATCGTGGCGCTGGCCGAGCGCTACCAGCGAGGCGCCCTGCGGATATCGACCGCGGGCGACGATCGCGGCCACGGCGACATCGCCTTCCAGGTGATCACGGTCTCGCCAGCGGAAGTCGAGGCGGCGGCGGTCAATCTGCTGCGTTTCCACGAAGCGGAGACGGCCATTCTCTTCTGCGCCACCCGCGACAATGTCCGGCGGCTCCACGCGACGCTGCAGGAGCGCGGCTTCGCGGTCGTCGCGCTGTCGGGCGAACATTCGCAATCGGAGCGCAACCAGGCTCTTCAGGCCCTGCGCGACCGGCGCGCGCGCGTCTGCGTCGCCACCGACGTCGCGGCGCGCGGCATCGATCTGCCGAGCCTCAGCCTCGTCGTCCATGTCGACTTGCCCCGCGATGCGGAAACGCTCCAGCACCGGTCGGGCCGGACCGGCCGTGCCGGGAAGAAGGGCACCGCGGTGCTGATCGTGCCGTTCCCCCGGCGCAAGCGTGTGGAATCGATGCTGCGCGGCGCCAAGATCAAGGCCGACTGGATCGATGCGCCGACCCCGGATGCGATCCGCACGCGGGACCGCGAACGCCTGCTCGCGGCGCTCCTGCAGCCGGCCGAATTCGACGACGAGGACCGCGCTCTCGCCCAGCGTCTGCTGGCCGAGCGCTCGCCGGAGGATATCGCCGCCGCGCTGGTGCGCGCGCATCGCGCGGCGATGCCGCAGCCGGAAGAAATGCTGGAGAACACGCCCGAGGCGCAGCGTGCCGCGCAGCAGGACCGGCACCGTCCGGGGTTCGACGATACTGTCTGGTTCCGTATGGATATCGGGCGCCGGCAGAATGCCGACCCGCGCTGGATACTGCCGCTGCTATGCCGCCGCGGTCACATCACCCGCAACGAGGTCGGGGCGATCCGCATCGGCGCCAACGAGACCCACTTCCAGATACCGCGTGCCATTGCCGAGAAGTTCGGTGCCGCGCTCGAACGCACGGCACGGGACGAGAGCGACGATGAAGGCGTGCGGATCGAACCGTCGGAAGGCCCGCGCCAGGCTGCCCACGTCAACCGTAGCGCCAAGCCGAACAAGTTTTCGCACAAGGGCGGCCGGAAGCCAGGGCCGGGCGCTCCGAAAGGGCGGCCGGGCGCAAAGCACAAGCCTCGCGGCCGCAAGGAGCGGAATGTGTGACGACGCTGCCCGGCGCGATCGCTAGCCGCGGCTGAGACCCTGCAGGCGCTCGCGGGTGACGGGGTAGCCGGCATCGTCGGGAATGCAGATCCAGCCTTCGCCGTCGTGCTCCTCGAAGAAGGGGGTGATCATGCGAGGGGGGTAGGCTGCGCAGTCGCTGAGGGCGGCGTCGAAATCGTCGAACTGCGCGAGGCGTTCCAGGTTGCGGCGGGTCGGGAAGATCACGCTGATTTCTCCGCGGTCGGCGGCAGCGAGCGCGTCGCGTGCGGTGACCCAGAACAGGCGCGTGTTCTCCGTCGCGTCGACCGCGATGTCGACGGCGCCGGTGCCGAGGTCGGCGAGATAGAAGCGCGTGTCGAACACCCGCGGCAGGCGCTCGTTCTTGGGGAACCAGCGGGCGAAGGGGACGATCGCCTCGAGATCGAGCGACCAGTCCATCGCCTCGAGCACGGGCGCCAGCGCCCCGGCCTCGAGCAGCAGTTGCCGCGCCTCGCGCGCGCGTTCCGCATCCACTCGGCCGGCGAGGCCGACCGCGAGGCCGGTCTCCTCCAGCGTTTCGCGGATCGCGGCGATGCGATGTGCGGCTTCATCGGTGTCGCCGATGCCCGGGAGACCGCCCGCAAGATCGCGATCCGCAGGGTCGACTCTTCCGCCGGGGAAGACGGCGGCGCCGGCGGCAAACTTCATGAAGTTTGCGCGTGTGACCATTAGAAGTTCGGGGGGACCGCCCCCGGGGCCGCGGCGGAAGATCACGAGGGTGGCGGCGGGGATGCCGTCTGCGGGGGTGTCGCTCATCGGAGGGACTGTGGAGCCGCGCGGGCGGGATGCCAAGAGGGTGTCGGGATTTCTGACACCCGGGGCGCAGGGTTAATGCGGCTTCACCTTCGTCGCCCGCCGTTCCGCGCCATTCTGCCGAACTGGCACGGGGGATGCATCGCAGGCCGCACCCACAGTGGTCTTCGAACGAGGCGGCGCCACCCCCAGTCTCCCGGCGCCGTCTCCCCGCAAGCGAAAGGGCCCGCCCGAGAAATCGGACGGGCCCTTTCTGCATCCGCCAAGCGGAAGGTCAGGCCTTGGCGACCTGCTTTTCGGTGAGAAGTTCCTGAAGTTCGCCGGCTTCGAACATCTCCATCATGATGTCGCTGCCGCCGACGAATTCGCCCTTCACATAGAGCTGCGGAATGGTCGGCCAGTCGGAGAAGGCCTTGATCCCCTGCCGGACCTCCATGTCCTGCAGCACGTCCACGCTCTCGTAAGAGACGCCGCAGTGCTCGAGGATCGCCACCGCACGGCTGGAGAAGCCGCACTGCGGGAACAGCGGCGTGCCCTTCATGAAGAGGACCACATCGTTCTCGCCGACGATGCCGGAAATGCGTTCATTGGTATCGGACATGGGAAAAACTTCCACTCAGGTATTTCAAGTCGTGGGAGTCAGGTGGGCGCTTGCGTGGTGAGTTGCAAGGCGTGAAGCACGCCGCCCATCTTCCCGCCGAGCGCCTCGTAGACCATCTTGTGCTGCTGCACCCGGCTCTTTCCGGTGAAGGCGGGGGAGACGACGTGCGCCGCATAGTGGTCGCCGTCGCCCGCAAGATCGCGGATCTCGACTTCGGCGTCGGGCAGGGCGGACTTGATCATCCCTTCGATTTCGGCAGCGCTCATCGGCATGGCAGGTTCCTCGATGCGCCGATCAGCTTTCGCTCATCAACTGGCGGCGGGCCTCGATGGCCTTCTCGTCGAGCTTGGCACGGATGTCGGCTTCGCTGACGTCGCATTCGGCGGCGGTGAGATCGCCGAGCAGCTTGCGGATCACGTCCTCGTCGCCCGCTTCCTCGAAGTCGGCCTGGACGACGGCCTTCTTGTAGGCATCGGCTTCCTCGGCGGTGAGGCCCATCAGGCCGGCGGCCCATTCGCCCAGCAGACGGTTGCGCCGCGCCGCAACGCGAAACGCGGTTTCCCCGTCCATCGCAAACTTGGCTTCTTCCGCGCGCTCGCGATCCTTGAAATCGGTCATGGAGTCCTCTCGGGTTGGTTCGGTCGCCGAAATAGGCCGACGCCGCCGCCCGGGCAAGCGCGCAGTGACCGGGCCGGTCCCGGCCGTCAGTCCATCGTCACCACGAGCTTGCCGACCGCCTGCCTGTTCTCCAGCTTGGCGATCGCCTCCCCGCCGCGTTCGAGCGGGAACGTCTCGGAGATCAGCGGGTCGATCCGGCCGGTCCTCAGCAGGTCGAACAGCTCGTCCACCTGAGCGCGGAACCGCTCGGGCTCGCGCGCGGTGAAAGCGCCCCAGAACACACCGCAGATGTCGCACGACTTCAGCAGCGTGAGGTTGAGCGGCATCTTCGCGATGCCCGCCGGGAAGCCGACCACCAGGAAGCGCCCCTCCCACGCGATCGCGCGCAGCGCCGGCTCCGAATACTGACCGCCGACGACGTCGTAGACGATGTTCGCGCCCTCGGGCCCACAGGCGGCCTTGAACGCGCTGGCGAGATCCTTGCTGGCCGCCTTGTCCATCTCGCCCTTGGGATAGATGACCACCTCGTCCGCCCCGGCCCGGCGGGCAACTTCGCCCTTCTCCTCGCTGGAGACGGCGGCAATCACCCGCGCGCCGTAGGCCTTGCCGAGCTCGACCGCAGAGAGACCGACGCCCCCCGCCGCGCCGAGCACGAGCAGCACGTCGCCTTCCTTGATGTGGCCGCGATCCTTGAGGCCGTGGATCGTCGTGCCGTAAGTCATCATCAGCGAGGCGGCCTTTTCGAACGGCACCCCTTCGGGCACTGCGAACATGCGCGCGGCCGGCACGCAGACTTTCTCCGCCAGTCCGCCGTTGCCGATCCCCGCGAGCACGCGGTCGCCGACCTGCCAGCCTTCGACGCCTTCACCGACCGCCTCGATCACGCCCGCGATCTCGCCGCCGGGCGCGTAGGGCCGCTCCGGCTTGAACTGGTAGAGGTCGCGGATCATCAGCGTGTCGGGAAAGTTGATCGCGCAGGCCTTCACGTCGACCAGCACCTGCCCCTTGGCCGGCTGCGGCACCTCCACTTCATCCAGCGTGAGGGTGTCGGGTCCGCCGACGGCGTGGGTGCGCAGTGCTTTCATGCAGCTCTCTCCATAGGTTTTGCCAGCCAGGGCAGTTCCTGCGCCTGGCGCTTCTCGTAATCTGCGATTGCCGTGTCACGGGTAAGCGTGAGCCCGACTTCGTCGAGCCCTTCCAGCAGGCAGTGCTTACGGAACGGATCGATTTCGAACGTGAAGCGATCCTGGAAGGGCGTGGTGACGGTCTGGTTCTCGAGATCGATCGAGACCGGGTGCTCGCGCGCGACTTCGAGCAGGCGGTCGACCTGATCCTGCGGCAGGGCCACGGTCAGGATGCCGTTCTTGAACGCATTGCCGCTGAAAATGTCGGAGAAGCTGGGCGCGATCACCGCGCGAATGCCGAGGTCCAGGATCGCCCAGGCGGCATGCTCGCGGCTCGACCCGCAGCCGAAGTTGTCGCCCGCGATCAGGATCGGGGCGCCCGCGAACTCGGGATCGTCGAACACGTTGCCGGACTGCGCCCGCACCGTCTCGAACGCGCCGCGCCCCAGACCGTCGCGGGTTACCGTCTTGAGCCAGTGCGCCGGGATGATCACGTCGGTGTCGACGTTCTTGGCGCCGAACGGAATCGCGCGCCCCTCTATGGTCGAGACCGGCTCCATCAATCGGTCTCCGGCTTTTCGCCGGACGGGATCGGGCCGGGTTGGGTCGGCGCGTTCTTCGGCTTGCGCTTCGAGGCGTAGAGCATGGCGGCGGCAATGGCCGCCGATCCGATCGCGGCGCCCGCGAGAGCGGCCTTTCCGCCGAGCGAACTGGGGAGTTTCTTGGTCATCGGGCTTTCATGCGAGGCCCGCGGATTCTTGGCAAGGGGTCAGGCGAGGAAATCGGCTAGACGCGCCCAAAGGCGCTCTTTCTCGACCAGCGGCATGGCGGCGTAGGCGGGGGAGGAGGAAGGCAGGTCGATCAGCGCCAGATCGCTGCCGGCGAGTTGCGGCCGCCCGATTGCGGCGCTCTTGCGGCCATTGAAGGCGACGGCGCGCAGGGCCGGCAGCGTGGTGAGGAGTTCGGCCAGCGGCGCGTGCTCCGCCTCGCGGATCGCCGCGTCGCCGCTGCCGATCCGGTGCGCCGAGGCGACCGTATCCCACAGCGCGATCCGATGCGCCTTGAGGGTTTCAAGCCGATCATCGTAGTCGAGCGCCGCCAGATCCACGCCGATTGCGCGGCCGACGAGGTGCCAGAACCGGTTCTGCGGATGCGCGTAGTACCGCCGCGCGGCGAGCGAGGCTTCGCCCGGCAGGCTGCCGAGGATCAGCACCCGCGCATCGGGCGCGGCGACCGCGGCGAAGGCGGACTTGCGCACGGTCAGCGGGCAGCCTCCGGGAAGGCGGGCAGTTTGGCGACATCGGCCGGTTCGTGCTGGATGATTACTTTCGCGCCGAGGTTCTTCGCCATCTTCTTGAACCGGTCGAACGAGGCGAGCGTGTCGGCGCGGTCGGTGTTGAACGTTGGCACCCCTTCGCGTTCGTAGTTCTCGGCGAAGTGCGCGAGGTCACCGGTAAGGAGGACCGGCCCGGTCTCGGGTAGGCGGACGAGCAGCGAATGGTGCCCGGGCGTGTGGCCGGGCATGGCTAGGATGCGCACGCTGCCGTCGCCGAACACGTCCTTGTCGCCGGCAAATGCCTCGACCTTCGCCTGGCCCGAGACCCAGGCGGGAAAGTTCGCCGGGTTGGCGTTGCCGAGCGGCGGATCGTGCGTGATCGCCTGCCAGTCCTCCTCGCCGATCAGCAGGGTGGCCTGCGGAAAGGCCTTCGCCTGGCCGGTATGGTCGTAGTGGTAGTGGCTCACGCCGACGAACTCGATGTCCGCCGGAGCCAGGCCGAGCTGCGCCAATTGTTCGACGAGAGTCCGGTCGAGCAGGAAGCCGCCGTCGGGGTCGCCGCTGGTGGCCGGGTCGATGCCCGTGTCCCAGATCATCAGCCGCTCGCCGTGCCGGATGAGATAGCACGATCCGACGATCGCCTTCTTCAGATCGGCCGTGCCGCCGGTGTCGTCGAATGCGTTGAGCGGCCACGGCTCGGTCGCGCGCCCGCAGTCGAGCCGGGTGAGGCTTACGTCGGGCGCCTGCTCGGCCGCGGTGGCCGCCACAGGCGCGCAGGCGAGTGCGATTGCCAGAAGTCGTTTCATCGTCTTGTCCTACCCGCCCGCGGTTGTGCGGCGTGTGGGGCGCAGGGGTCAAGCGTTCAGAAGGCCTTGCCGTCGCCGATGTGGCCGGTGCCGGTCTCGATGAATTCATCGTCCTCGTCGAATACGCAGCGGCCGTCCTGATAGCTGACCTCGACCCCGTCCAGCTCGTCCTGCACGAACAGCCGGGTGTTGACGCCGATGCGGTCCAGCGGATGCGCGCCGCTGGCAGTATAATGCGTGGTCGCGCCGCAGCGCGGGCAGAAATGGAGCACGAGCCAGGGGTCGTCGAGGTCTTCCCGCGAATAGTCCGAAACCTCGCCATCGACCTTTACCTCGGCCGGATCGAAATAGCCCCAGGCCGCGCCCGAACTGCGGCACAGGCGGCAATTGCAGATGCCGATCTGATCCGGCGTGCCGGGGACCTTGATCCGCACGCGGCGGCAGAGGCAGTGCCCGATCACGTCAGCTCGCGCACGTCCGTGAGCCGGCCGGTCACCGCGGCCGCCGCCGCCATGGCCGGGCTCATCAGGTGAGTGCGGGCGCCGGGGCCCTGTCGGCCGACGAAGTTGCGGTTGCTGGTGGAGGCGCAGCGCTCGCCGGCGGGGACTTTGTCGGGGTTCATCGCGAGGCAGGCCGAGCAGCCCGGCTCGCGCCATTCGAAGCCGGCGCCGGTGAAGACCTTGTCCAGTCCCTCGGCCTCGGCCTGGTGCTTCACCAGCCCCGATCCGGGGACGACGATCGCCCACCGGACGCCGTCGGCCTTGTGCCGCCCGCGCAGGACCGCGGCGGCGGCGCGCAGGTCCTCGATCCGGCTGTTGGTGCAGCTGCCGATGAAGACGTTCTCGATCGCCACGTCGGCGAGACGCTGGCCGGGTTCGAGGCCCATGTAGGCGAGGCTCTTGCGCGCGGCTTCCTGCTTGGAGGGGTCGGCGAAGCTCTCGGGGGCAGGGATGGTGCCGCCGATCGGGGCGACGTCCTCCGGGCTGGTGCCCCAGGTGACGGTCGGCGCGACGTCGCGGGCGTCGATCACCACCGACTTGTCGAACACGGCGCCCTCGTCGGTCCGCAGCGTGCGCCACCAGGCGACGGCGCGGTCCCACTCCTCGCCCTTCGGGGCGTAGGGACGGCCCTTCAGGTAGGCGAAGGTCGTCTCGTCCGGCGCGATCAGGCCGGCGCGGGCGCCGCCCTCGATGCTCATGTTGCAGACGGTGAGGCGGCCTTCGACGCTCATCTGCTCGAACACGCGGCCGCGGTATTCGATCACGTGGCCGGTGCCGCCGGCAGTGCCGATCACGCCGATCACGTGCAGGATCAGGTCTTTGGGGGTGATGCCGGGGCCGAGATCGCCTTCGACGCGGACTTCCATCGCCTTCGATCGCTTGAGCAGCAGGGTCTGCGTGGCGAGCACGTGCTCGACCTCGCTGGTGCCGATGCCGAAGGCGAGTGCGCCGATCCCGCCATGCGCCGCGGTGTGACTGTCGCCGCAGACGATCGTCGCGCCGGGGAGGGAGAAGCCCTGCTCGGGCCCGACGACGTGGACGATACCCTGCTCGGGTGCGGTCGCGCCGATGTAGCGGATGCCGAATTCGGGCGCGTTGCGCTCGAGCGCGGCGAGCTGGGCGGCGCTCTGCGGGTCGGCGATCGGGATCGTGTTGCCGGCCGAGTCGAGGCGCGCGGTCGTCGGCAGGTTGTGATCGGGCACGGCGAGGGTGAGATCGGGGCGGCGGACGGTGCGGCCGCCGGCGCGCAGCGCCTCGAAGGCCTGCGGGCTGGTGACTTCGTGGACCAGGTGGCGATCGATGAAGATCAGGCTGGTGCCGTCGTCGCGGGTTTCGACGACGTGGGCGTCCCAGATCTTCTCGTAGAGCGTGCGGGGGGCGTTGGACATGACTGCGGGGCTATGCCTGCAGCCGGCGCCCGACAAGATGGGAAAACTTGATCGCGCTCAAGGATCCGCGTGGCGCACGGGGCGTTTTACCCTGAGATTTGCAATGCAATTGCAACGGAATTCTGATAGCTTACAGGTATGTCAGCAAGGTCATTCGCATTTCCGATCAAGGTCCAGCCGGCCGATATCGATTTTATGGGGCACGTGAACAACGCGCGCTATCTCGGCTGGGTGCAGGACGCGGTGCTCGCGCACTGGCGCAAGCTCGCCCCGTCGGACGAGGTGGCGAGCAAGGCCTGGGTCGCGCTCAAGCACGAGATCACCTACCGCAAGCCCGCCTTCCTGGAGGACGACGTGATCGCGCGCACCGTGCTCGAGAGCATCAAGGGCGCGCGGGCGTTCTACTCCACCGTGATCCACCGCGGGGAGGAAGTGCTGGCCGAAGTGAAATCGAGCTGGTGCTGCATCGATGCCGAGACCCTGCGCCCCGCGCGGATCGGCGAGGAAGTCTCGCGGTTCTTCTTTCCCAAGGACGACTAAGGTATAGTCTTGCTCGTCATGAGCGTGATCGTGCCTGCCCTGATCGTCCCAACCCTTATCGTCGTCACCACCGTGATCGCGATGGAGGGGATCGCGTGGGCGAGCCACAAGTACGTCATGCACGGGTTCGGCTGGGCCTGGCACCGCGATCATCACGAGCCGCACGGCAAGGTGCTGGAGAGGAACGACCGCTTCGCCATCGTCGGCGCGGCGCTGAGCATCGCCATGTTCGCGCTCGGCAGCCCGCTGGTGATGGGCGCGGGTGCGTGGTGGCCGGGGACATGGATCGGGCTCGGCGTGCTGATCTACGGCGTGATCTACACACTGGTGCACGATGGACTGGTCCACCAACGCTATTTCCGGTGGGTGCCGAAGCGCGGCTATGCCCGGCGGCTGGTCCAGGCGCACAAGCTCCACCACGCGACCGTGGGCAAGGAAGGCGGGGTGAGCTTCGGCTTCGTCTTCGCCCGCGATCCGGCGAAGCTGAAGGCGGAGCTGAGACGCCAGCGCGAGGCGGGGCTGGCGACGCTGCGCGGGAGCGCCGGGGGCTGAGCCTCAGTCCAGCCGCACGCCGAGGCTGATGCCCGCACCGAGGTCCGTCGGGCCGGTCACGCCGGCCGAGCCGTAGAGGCCAAGCGACAGCCCACTCCCCAGCGCGGTGTTGACCCCACCGAAGACGCGCTGCTGATCGTCGACAAGGCCGCTGGCGTTCTCCTCGTAGCTGTAGCCCAGATGGGCCGAGGCCGATTTGCCGAGGCGCACCGCGGCGCCTGCATGGCCGGCGAGCGTGTTCTCCAGATCGTAGTCCGCCGGATCGCCGACTTTGGTGTAGCTCACCCCCGCGAACGGCGTCACGGCCCCGACCGTCTTGGAGAGATCGGCGCCGACGCGGTAATCGGTCTTGCCGGTGCCGAGGCCCTTCTCGGTCGAGGCGGTGGGAAGCTTCACGCCGCCGCTCAGCGAGGCGTTCACGCCGGGGATCGGAAGCTGGTAGGCCGCATCGACCCGCAGGTCGCCGATCCCCTCGCGCGTGCTGATTTCGGGCGGACCGGCTGGATCGACGAGGATGGGGAGACCGAGCGGGCCGCTCGGCACCACAACGTCTCCGGGCGCCTTCACGCGCATGTAGGGAAGCTGGGCCGTGAGGCGCACGCGCCCGGCCGTCACTTGCGCGGCGACGGGTATCGAGAACTTCTCGACCTTGCGCCCGTCGTTCAGCTCGATCTCCTGATATTCTGCGCCGGAGAAGAATTCCACCGCAGTGTTGTCGCCCTCGGAGGCGGCCTCGGGTTTCACTTCCTCGCGCTGCTGTGCGGCGAGCGGCACGGTGAGGGCGAGCAAGGACAAGGGCAGTAGGCAGGCGCGAAGGTAAGGCAAGTCATCGTCTCCGATCGGCAGAACAGGTTCCGATCGGACAACGGATGGCGGCCGCGGTTTAATCCGTGCGGCTCGCCTCGTTGCGCTATTCGTTGCGGGTGGCGATCCAGCTGCCGGCGACCACGAGGATTGCGATCGAGATCCAGTACCAGGGATGGCCGAGCGTGTACCAGGTGAACACCGCGCCGACGGTCATCGCGCCGATCGCCAGGGTCTTGGCCCGGCGCGAGATCGCGCGCCGCTCGCGCCAGTCGCGCACTTGCGGCCCCCAGTGCGGATGGTCGAGGATGCGCTGCTCCCACTCGGGATTGCTGCGCGCGAAGCAATAGACGGCCAGCAGCAGAAACGGCACCGTCGGCATGATCGGCAGGAAGGCGCCGACCGCCCCGAGCCCGACCGCGAGGATACCGCCCGCCAGATAGAGGCGGCGCATGTCAGCCGGCCGCGATCCGTGCGGCGTGATCCTTCACCAGCGCGATCATGTTGGGCACGCCCTGCGTGCGGTTGGAACTGAGCTGGTTCTTCAGGTCGAACGGCGCGAGCGCGGCGGTCACGTCCATCGCAGCGACTTCGTCGGCCGGCCTGTCCTGTACTGCGGCGATCACCAGCGCGACGATCCCCTTGGTAATCGCGGCATTGCTGTCGGCGAGGAAGTGCAGTTCGCCGTCCCGCTCGGTCGGATAGACCCAGACCGCGGCCGAGCAGCCGCGCACCAGCGTGGCGTCGGTCTTGAGCGCCTCGGGCATGGGGTCGAGGTCGCGGCCGAGCTCGATCAACAGGCGATAGCGTTCGTCGCCTTCGAGGAATTCATACTCTTCGCGGATATCGTCGAGGGTTCGCATAGCCGCGGCGGTTATCAGTATCGTCATCCCAGCGAAAGCTGGGATCGCGTGCAGCAATGCGCGACCTGGCGGACAGCGATCCCAGCTTTCGCTGGGATGACGGGTGTTGGGGAAAGGGGAGCACGCGAGCCCGGCGTCAGTGGGATGACGCATTCTTGCCGGCGTAAGGGCTTACAAATCCACGCCGCTGGCAATGGCTTCCAGCTTGCGGATGCGTTCCTTGAGATCGGCGATTTCGATCCGGGCCGCGCCCAGCGGTGCGCCGCCTTCGATCTCCCGCAGTGGGTGGCCGACGCGTTCGAGCTCGCGTTCCTTGAGCGCCAGCCATCCCTGCCAGCCGCGCAGCATGACCAGCGCGACGATCCCGATGGCGGCGAGCGCTGCGGCGGCGATGATGATCTGGTCGCTCATATGCATTGCTCCTTCCTGCGATTCCCTTTGGGGCCCGGCCTACCTGTCGCGCAGCCGCTCGATCTCGTCGGCGATCGCCTTCGCCTCGCGCCCGTCGACAGTGATCTGTTCCAGCACCTTTACCCGTTCACGGAGTTCCTCCAGCTCGCGCTGGGTGCCGGGATCGGGCTGCGGCGCGGCGAGATCGGTCCCCGGTTCGCCGTGCCGGTGCCTGCGGCGTGCCTGCCGCGCGGTCACGAGCTGCACGAAGCCCCAGATGGCGACGATCACGACCAGGGCGGTCCAGAAGTTCATTATACCTTCTCCCGGCTGTCGATGTCGTGGCGCAGACCCTCGATCTGGATGGCCAGATCCTGGCCGCGATCCGTGGCGATCCGTTCGAGGACGCGCAGGCGGCTTTCAAGCTTCGTCACCTCCACGTCGCCCGTCCGGCCCCGCGCTTCGGCCGCGCGGGCCTGCAATTCGAGTTCGCGCTCGCGGTTGGTCAGGCGCCGCTTGTAGGCATCGAGCCAGATGCCGGCGCCCGAGATCAGGCCGATGACGAGCGCGCAGAAGGCGATGGCTTCAGCGATGTTCATTGCACCTTCTCCTTGCCTTCGCGCAGACGGTCGATCTCATGCGTGAGCTGATAGCCGCTGTCGGTGACGATCCGCTCCACATTGGCGAGCCGGTCCTTCATCGATCCGACTTCGGCGCGCAGCTCGGCGTTCTCCTGCGTGAGCAGCCTGATGCGCTCGGCAGCCTGGGCATCGGTGCTCGGCTTGAGCGACTGGCCCCACATGCCTTCCAGCGGATAACCGTGCTTGATCCGCAACCGGGTGGTGTGGATCCATCCGAACACGCCCGCCAGACCGACGGCGGTTGCGCCGGCGATGATCCAGGGCAGGTAGGGGAGAAGTTCGACGCCCTGTACTTGCATCATGCGTTCTCCCGGTTCGGCATGCGAAGCGGCACACCGGTGTCGCGTTCCTCGACCTCGCGCTTGTCGCGCAGGGCTTCGATCTGGGTGGCGATGTCGTAGCCGCGGTCGGTGACGATGCGCTCGAGCACCTGCACGCGATCTTCGAGATCCTTGATATGACTGGCGTATTGGGCGGCTTTTTCGGCAGTCATCTCGGCGGTGGATTTGACATTCATCTCCGCCATTTTCTGCTGATGCCTGGCCCAGATAGCGACGATCGGGATCATCAAAGCGATAATGGGGATCATTACGCCAAGGGTTGCCGGATCCATTGTTTCACTCCCTGCAATCTTGCTTTCAGCGCAGCCGCTCGATTTCGGCGGTCAGGCGTGGATTAGACGAGACATAGTAAGTCTCGACTTCGGCCAGGCGGCGATCGATGTCGCGCATCCGGGCGCGGATCTCGCGCGCGGTGCGCTTCGGGCTCTGCCGCACGCGCTGCCAGTACTGTTGCTCCTCGCGATCTACGTAGAGGTGCGGGGGTTTCTTGTTCAGCAGCAGGCCCGCGATGAAATAGAACGGTATGGTGCCGCCGCCGGCTACGAACGTCAGCCCGATGAAGCCGAGCCGGACCCAGAGCGCGTTGACCCCGGTGTAGTCGGCGATCCCGGCGCAGACGCCCATCAGCTTGGCGTTCTGCTTGTCGCGATAAAGCGTTGTGCGCGGGCTGTTCACTGGTGGGCTCCCTTCTTCTCGGCGAGCATGCGGTCGAGCTCGCGCAACTTTTCGTTATCGATTTCGCGGTCGTGCATCAGCCGGGCAGGCTTGAAGTCCGGATTGTCGGAGG
Source organism: Pelagerythrobacter sp. Soil_C_18 (assembly GCF_057657235.1). NCBI lineage: Bacteria > Pseudomonadati > Pseudomonadota > Alphaproteobacteria > Sphingomonadales > Erythrobacteraceae > Pelagerythrobacter > Pelagerythrobacter sp. Soil_C_18. Next base: position 554,861 of record NZ_JBDGIU010000001.1, on the reverse strand, counting down.
CCACCAGCCGCTCGACCGTGTCCATCCGCTCGTCGAGCCGCTTGGCGAGGCTGTAGAGCTCCTCGAGCAGGGCCTCGTCGTCGGTAGTGATCGTGGCAGAGGTCTTCCACTTGGTGACGTAGTGGAGAATGATCCACGGAAGCGCGATGAAGATCGCGACGATTGCCAGTACCTCTTCCATGGATCAGTCCCCCTTGTTTGCGGCGTCGCCCTTGCCGAGCGCGCGCTTCATCGCTTCCAGTTCCTCGTCGACCCGGTCTGAATCCTCGAGCGAGGCGATCTCGTCGGCGAGCGAGAGCTGGCCGCTTCCGTCGGACAGCGAGAGCGCGTCGGCGCGCCCTTCGGCGTAATCGACGCGGCGTTCGAGCTGGTCGAAGCGCGCCAGCGCTTCATCGGTGCGCTCGGTGCTCATCAGCGTGCGCAGCTTGACGCGGTTCTCAGCGCTTTCGAGGCGCGCGGCAATCGCGGTCTGCCGGCTGCGGGCCTCGCGCAGGCGCTGCTGCAGCTTGGCGATGTCCTGCTCGTAGGCGCGCAGCGCATCGTCGAGCACCGCGATTTCCTGCTTGAGCTGCTCGGCCATGTCGGCCGCCTTCTTCTTCTCGACCAGCGCGGCGCGGGCGAGATCCTCGCGATCCTTGCTGAGCGCGAGCTGGGCCTTCTCGCCCCAGTCCGCCTGAAGCCGGTCGAGCTTGACGGTATGGCGATGCATCTCCTTCTGATCGGCGATGGTGCGCGCGGCGCTCGCGCGGACCTCGACCAGCGTCTCCTCCATCTCGAGGATGATCATGCGGATCATCTTGGCCGGGTCGTCGGCCTTGTCGAGCATGTCGTTGAAGTTCGCGGCGATGATGTCGCGGGTACGGCTGAAAATTCCCATCAGGGGCACTCCGTTGAAATTGAACTCGCTCGACCAGCCGCTGCCTGCGCGTGCGTGGGACCGGCCCTGCGTCGGCCTCCCCTGCGTCGGGGTCGGGCTGGTGCGCAGGCGCTCGACTTCCTCATCGAGGCGCGACAGGCGGCTATGGGCCGAAGCGCGGTCGGCGCGCTCTTTGGCGCCGCGGGACTGGGGGGGCTCGCGCTCCGGCCCAAACGGGTCGAGATCGGTCGGCTTGGTCACGCCAGTTCGACCTGTTGGCATCCGACCGTCGCGGCCATGGCCGGCGAGGCGTGCATCTGGCCGCTCAGCGCCACGAACAGGGCCATCGCGGTGACGCTGGCGAGGGCGGCCTGTCCCAGCTTGGTCTGAAAGAAGCGGCGGTCGTACATTGTGTGGGTCCTCCCGGAACTCGGTTACGGGAACAGTTTCGCAAGAGGTGTGCCAAACTCATAAAACCACTAATTTTCAAATACTTACCTTCATCTTGCATATCAGGCGTTGGTTTCTGTTGCCAATAATCGGCGGATTTCACTATAGGTTGGTGCCATGGATCGCGACAACCAGTTCATCGGTCAATCGAGCGCGTTTCTCGACGCGGTCGAGCGCGCCAGCCGCGCCGCTCCGATGCGCAGGCCGGTGCTGGTGATCGGCGAGCGGGGAACCGGCAAGGAACTGATCGCCGAACGCCTCCACCGCCTCTCGACCCGCTGGGACGAGCCGCTCGTGACGATGAACTGCGCCGCGCTGCCCGAAACGCTGATCGAGGCGGAGCTGTTCGGCCACGAGGCCGGAGCATTCACCGGTGCTACCAGAGTGCGCGCGGGAAGGTTCGAGGAAGCCGACAAAGGGACGCTATTCCTCGACGAACTGGGCACGCTGTCGATGGCGGCGCAGGAGCGGCTGCTGCGCGCGGTCGAATATGGCGAGGTCACGCGGATTGGTTCGAGTCGCCCGATCCGGGTCGACGTGCGGATCGTCGCCGCGACCAACGAGAACCTGCCCGAGCTGGCCGAGCGCGGCGAGTTCCGCGCCGACCTGCTCGACCGGCTGAGCTTCGAAGTCATCACCCTGCCGCCGTTGCGCGTGCGGGAGGGCGATATCGAGGTGCTCGCCGAATACTTTGGCCGCCGCATGGCCGCGGAACTGCACTGGGACGGCTGGCCGGGCTTCGCCGAGCACGTCGCGCGCCAGCTCGAGGAGCATTCCTGGCCGGGCAATGTCCGCGAGCTGCGCAACGTGGTCGAGCGGGCGGTCTATCGCTGGGACAGCTGGCGCGAGCCGATCGGGCACGTGCAGTTCGACCCGTTCGATTCGCCGTGGAAGCCGTTCTCGCCGCCCACGCGCAAGGCTCAGGGCGGCGCGGCCGCCCCGGCAGCGCCCGCACGGCCGGGCGGGCTCGATCTCGATGCGGTCGAGGACTTGCGCGCCGAAGTCGACGCGCACGAGCGCCGCATCGTCGAGCATGCCCTCGGCAAGCACCGCTGGAACCAGCGCCAGACGGCGCGGGCGCTCGGCCTCACCTACGATCAGCTACGGCATTGCATCCGGAAGCACGGCCTGGCCGAGCGCGGCGACGGCGAGAGCTGACGGCGCTCTAGCCGGGCCGCGTGACATTCTCGATCGTCAGCAGTCGTTCCTCGCCGTTGCGGTCGGGCCAGCTTATCGACTGCCCCACGCGCAGGCCGATCAGGCCGGCGCCGACGGGGGTGAGGATCGAAAGCCGCCCCTCGGCGATATCCGCATCCTTCGGGTAGACGAGTTTGACTGTCCGGCGTTCGCTGGTCTTCTGGACGACGAACTCGACCGTCGAGCCCATGGTCACCACGTCCCCCGGCACCTCTTCGGCGGGCAGCGTCTCGGCCCGGTCGATCTCCTCCAGCAGCATGCGGCTGACGTTCGGATGGCGGGTGCGGATACCGAAGGCGAGATCGGCGAGCGCATCGGCTTCGCTTTCGACGAGGGTGATGGGAGGCCGTTCTGCGGCCTGCTGGGCGGTCATGGATCGAATCTTTCGAGGAAGGTTTGGAAATCCGCGCGTCGCGCGTCAGAAGACGGAATGTTCGCCCCGGGTACGGGGCGTGCGCGCACCGGACCCGGGGCTAGATGCCCGCGAGAAGTTGTCCCCCGTGATGTCGAAAGTGCGCTGTCGTCATCGCGCGAAGCTGTCACCTTGGTGGCCCGGTGTCAAATGGATGCGGTGCCGGCCGTGGCGGTGAGTCGAATGCGGTTGCAAATGCGGCCGGCCGAGTCTATCTGCGCATCAATCCCGACATTGTCGCGACACTGGAGGGGCTGGCGCCGAAAGGGGCCGGCACGAAACCTGCTTGTCGCATCCGTCGTGTAAACCTGGAGACCGAATGGCCGATCTGGCGCGCCTGACCGAGATTATCGAGCCCGAAGCGAACGCGCTCGGCTTCGATCTCGTGCGCGTGAAGATGATCGCCTCGGAAGCCGGGGACGGCGGGCAGGCGCTGCAGGTCATGGCCGAGGACCCGGCGACCGGGCAGCTCGTGCTCGACCAGTGCGCTGCGCTCTCGCGCCGCATCTCGGAAAAGCTCGATGAGCTCGAGGAACAGGGCACGGTGCTGGTCGAAGGCGCCTATCACCTGGAAGTCAGCTCCCCCGGAATCGACCGGCCGCTCACCCGGCCGAAGGATTTCGAGAGCTGGGCCGGACACGAGGCCAAGATCGCGCTTGCGGAGAAGATCGACGGACTGCGCAATCTGCGCGGCGCCCTGGGTGGTCTCGAAGACGGCAAAGTGCTGATCGAGGACCGCAAGGCGGGCGCCATCGCGGTGCCGCTCGATGCAGTTCATTCGGCGAAACTCGTCCTGACCGACGAACTCATCGCCGCCACCAGACCGATCGACGCCAGCGGCGCCGAAGATATTGTCGAAGAAGAGAAGGCTGACGACTGATGGCCAGTGCAATTTCCGCCAACAAGGCCGAGCTGCTCGCGATTGCGAATGCGGTCGCCTCCGAGAAGATGATCGACAAGGCGATCGTCATCGAGGCGATGGAAGAAGCAATCCAGAAGAGCGCGCGCAACCGCTACGGCGCCGAGAACGACATTCGCGCCAAGCTCGACCCGCTGACCGGCGACCTGCGCCTGTGGCGCGTTGTCGAGGTGGTCGAGGAAGTCGAGGACTACTTCAAGCAGATCGATCTCGAGGCGGCGAAGAAGCTCGACGCCGAGGCCAAGCTGGGTGACTTCATCGTCGATCCCCTGCCGCCGGTCGATCTCGGCCGCATCGACGCGCAGAGCGCCAAGCAGGTGATCTTCCAGAAGGTTCGCGACGCCGAGCGCGAGCGCCAGTACGAGGAGTTCAAGGACCGCGCGGACGAGGTTATCACCGGCGTGATCAAGTCGGTCGAATTCGGCCACGTGATCGTCAACCTCGGCCGGGCCGAGGGCGTCATCCGCCGCGACCAGCAGATCCCGCGCGAGGCCGCCCGTGTCGGCGAGCGCGTGCGCGCGCTGATCACCAAGGTCGAACGCAACAACCGCGGGCAGCAGATCTTCCTCAGCCGCGCCCATCCCGAGTTCATGAAGAAGCTCTTCGCGCAGGAAGTGCCCGAGATCTACGACGGCATCATCGAGATCAAGGCCGCCGCCCGCGATCCGGGCAGCCGCGCCAAGATCGGCGTGATCAGCCGCGACAGCTCGATCGACCCCGTCGGCGCCTGCGTCGGTATGAAGGGCAGCCGCGTCCAGGCCGTCGTGCAGGAACTGCAGGGCGAGAAGATCGACATCATTCCCTGGAGCGAGGACACGGCGACGTTCGTGGTTAACGCGCTCCAGCCCGCCACCGTCAGCCGCGTCGTGCTCGACGAGGACGAGGGGCGGATCGAAGTCGTCGTGCCCGACGACCAGCTCAGTCTCGCGATCGGCCGCCGCGGCCAGAACGTGCGCCTCGCCAGCCAGCTCACCGGTCACCAGATCGACATCATGACCGAGGAAGAGGCGAGCGAGAAGCGGCAGAAGGAATTCGCCGAACGCTCCAAGATGTTCGAGGAAGAACTCGACGTGGACGAGACGCTGTCGCAGCTTCTCGTGGCCGAAGGCTTCGCCGAGCTCGACGAAGTGGCCTATGTGGAGCTCGACGAGCTCGCCTCGATCGAAGGCTTCGACGACGAACTCGCCGAAGAGCTTCAGAGCCGTGCGCTCGAGGCGATCGAGCGGCACGAGGAAACTGCGCGCACCGAACGCCGCGAACTCGGCGTCGACGACGCGCTGGCCGAAATCCCGCACCTGACCGAGCAAATGCTCGTCACGCTGGGCAAGGCGGGCATCAAGACGCTCGACGATCTCGCCGACCTTGCCACCGACGAGCTGATCGCGAAGAAGCGCGAAGCGCCGCGCCGCCGCAACAACACCGATGGCCCGCCCACCCGGCGCCCCCCGGCGCGCGAGCAGGACAAGGGCGGCGTGCTCGGCGAATACGGCCTGAGCGAAGAGCAGGGCAACGAGATCATCATGGCCGCGCGTGCGCACTGGTTCGAGGACGAGCAACCGGCGCCCGCTCCGGCGTCCGACGAGCCCACTCCCGCGCCTGCTGCCGAGGAACCCGTCACCGAGGAGGCCGCCGATGCGGACTCCGAACAATGAGCGCCTGACGTCCGACATCGCTGACGCCGCCGGCACGGGAAAGTCCGTGCCGGAACGGCGGTGCATCCTCTCCGGGGAGCATGGCGCGCGCGATGCGTTGATCCGCCTCGCGATCTCGCCCGACGGCCTGGTGCTGCCCGATCCGCTTGCCAGGGCCCCCGGTCGCGGTGCCTGGATCGGCGTCACCCGGGCCGTGCTCGAAGGAGCGGTGGCGAAGGGCCGGCTGCGCGGAGCGCTGGCGCGCGCGTTCAAGGGCGCGCCGCTGACCGTGCCCGAAGACCTGCCGCAGAAGGTCGACGATGCGCTGGTCCGCGTGCTGCTCGACCGGCTGGGACTCGAAATGCGCGCCGGAAAGCTTATCTTGGGGTCCGATCGGATCGCCGAGCACGCGCGCAGCGGCCGCGTGGCTCTGCTGCTCCACGCCGCGGACGCCAGCGAGGACGGGACCAAGAAGCTCGACCAGGCCTGGCGCGTAGGGCGCGAGGCGGAAGGGACCGGCGAAAGGGGCATCCGCTTGCCACTGGACCGGGCGGCGCTGTCTGTGGCATTGGGCCGCGACAATGTCGTCCACTTGGCGCTGGCCGGTGATGCTGCGGCCGAGCGGATCCGAGCGATCCTCGCGCGCCTGTTGCATTTCAGGGGCCTTGCGGCTGCCGACGATGACGGCGAACCGGCCTCCGGTTCGCCGCGTTCCCCGGTCCCGACCGGGGACAAGCTGATTGATTTGAAGGATTGACGAGTTTTATGAGCGATAGTGACAACCAGCGCCCCCGCAAACCGCTCGGCCTGAAAAGGTCGGTGGACGCGGGCGAGGTCAAGCAGACCTTCAGCCACGGCCGCACCAACAAGGTTGCGGTCGAGGTGAAGCGCCGCCGCAAGCTCGTCAAGCCGGGCGAAGCGGCGCCGCCTCCCCCCCCTCCGCCGCCGCCCCCGCCGCCGCCGCCGGCGCCGGAGCCAGTCGCGAAGAAGCCCGCGCCGAAGAAGGCGCCTGCGGGCGAGACCCCGCAGGAACGCGTCGCGCGCCTTCAGCGCGAGGCCGAGGAAGAGCGCCTGCGCTTCACCGAAGAGGCACGCCGCCGCGACGATGCGGCTGCGCGCCAGGCGGCCGAGGACGAGAAGCGCCGCGCCGAGGAGAATCGCAAGGCCGCAGAGGAAGCGGAGAAGCGCGCTGCCGAGGAAGCTGCTGCGCCCACGCCTGCGCCCGCGCCCGCTGAAGGTGGCGGGGAAGAGACACCGGCCCCGGCCGAGCCTCAGCCGTCGTCGTCCTCCGAAGCCACGGCTCCCGCGCCGCGCCGTTTCACGCCGGTCGCGCGCCCCGAGCCGAAGAAGCCGGAAAAGAAGAAGAAGGACGAGAAGCGCGGCGGCGGTGGCGGTGCTGCCACGGAGCGCGTCGACAAGCGCCGTTCGGGCAAGCTCACCGTCACCAAGGCGCTCAACGAGGACGAAGGGCGCCGTGCGCGCTCGCTCGCTGCGCTCAAGCGTGCGCGGGAGAAGGAGCGCCGGACGCAGGGCGGACCGTCGAGGCCCCGTGAGAAGCAGGTGCGCGACGTTGTTGTGCCCGAGGCGATCACCGTCCAGGAACTCGCCAACCGCATGGCCGAGAAGGGCGCCGACCTGGTGAAGGCGCTGTTCAACATGGGCATGATGGTCACCGTTAACCAGACGATCGACCAGGATACTGCCGAGTTGCTGGTCGAGGAATTCGGCCACAATATCAAGCGCGTCAGCGAGAGCGACGTCGACATCGACACGACCGTGGACGTCGATCCGAACGAGGCGCTCCAGTCGCGCCCGGCGGTGGTCACGATCATGGGCCACGTCGACCACGGCAAGACCTCGCTGCTCGACGCGCTGCGCGGCACCAATGTCGTGAAGGGCGAAGCCGGCGGCATCACCCAGCACATCGGCAGCTATCAGGTAAAGACCAAGAACGGCGACAGGATCACGTTCCTCGACACGCCGGGCCACGCGGCGTTCACCGAAATGCGCGCGCGCGGTGCCAACGTGACCGACATCGTCGTTCTGGTGGTCGCCGCCGATGACGGGATCATGCCGCAGACGATCGAGGCCATCAATCACACGAAGGCCGCGGGCGTGCCGATGATCGTCGCGATCAACAAGGTCGACAAGGAAGACGCGAATCCGCAGCGGATCCGCGAACGTCTGCTCGAGCACGAAGTCGTCGTCGAAGAGATGTCGGGTGACGTGCAGGACGTGGAGATCTCCGCACTCAAGAAGATCGGTCTCGACGATCTGCTCGAGAAGATCGCGCTTCAGGCGGAGCTGCTGGAACTCAAGGCCAACCCCGACCGTGCGGCCGACGCGACGGTGATCGAGGCGCAGCTCGACAAGGGCCGCGGCCCGGTTGCGACCGTGCTCGTCACGCGCGGCACGCTCCGGCGCGGCGACACCTTCGTCGTCGGCACCCAGAGCGGCCGCGTGCGCGCGCTGATCGACGATCAGGGCAAGCAGGTGAAGGAAGCCGGCCCCTCGGCGCCGGTCGAGGTTCTCGGCCTCGGCGGCGTGCCGATGGCGGGTGACCAGCTCACCGTGGTCGAGAACGAGCAGCGCGCCCGTGAGGTTGCCCAGTACCGCCAGGAGAAGGCGACCGAGAAGCGCACCGCGCTCGCCCCGACCAATTTCGACACGATGTTCAGCAATCTTCAGTCGGACGTCATCGAATTCCCGGTGGTGGTGAAGGCGGACGTGCAGGGCAGTGTGGAGGCGATCAACTCGGCGCTGCACAACCTTTCGAACGATCTCATCAAGGTCCGCGTGCTTCACGCAGGCGTGGGTGCGATCACCGAAAGCGACGTGCAGCTTGCCGCCGCTTCGAAGGCGCCGATCCTCGGCTTCAACGTGCGCCCGAATGCCAAGGCGCGCCAGCTGGTCGAGCGCGAGAAGGTGCGGATGATGTACTACGACGTCATCTATCACCTGACCGAGGAGATCGCGAAGGAGATGGCGGGCGAGCTCGGCCCCGAGCGGATCGAGCACGTCGTCGGCCGTGCCGAGGTCAAGCAGGTGTTCCCCGCGGGCAAGAAGGACAAGGCCGCCGGCCTCCTCGTGCTCGAAGGCGTCATCCGCAAGGGTCTCCACGCACGTCTCACGCGCGAGGACGTCATCGTCTCGGCCACCACGATCGCCTCGCTGCGGCGCTTCAAGGACGACGTGGACGAAGTCCGCGCCGGTCTCGAATGCGGCGTGGTGCTCAGCGACACGAACGACATCAAGCCGGGTGACCACCTCGAAGTGTTCGAGGTCGAGGAGCGCGAACGGACGTTGTAGGACATGGCCCTCTCCCCTGCGAGGGAGAGGGTTGGGAGAGGGGGCCGTCCGCGGCCCTGACGGCGAGGGGTTCCTCCTCTCTCCGGCCCTCTCCCTCGCAGGGGAGAGGGAGCTATGGCCCGCAATCAATCCACGCCCGAACAGCAGTCGGTTCGCGTCCTCAAAGTGGGCGAGCGGGTGCGGCACATCCTGTCGGAACTGCTCGCGCGCGGCGAGGTGCATGACGACACGCTGTCGGCGACCACCGTCAGCGTCACCGAAGTGCGGATGACCCCCGACCTCCGGAACGCGGCGGCTTATGTGAAGCCGTTGCTCGGAGAGGACGAGGCTGCGGTGCTGAAGGCGCTGCGCACCAACACCGCGTTCTTCCAGCGCGAGGTCGCCAAGCGCCTCGGGCTCAAGTTCGCGCCCAAGCTGCAGTTCAAGCCTGACGAGAGCTTCGACGAAGCCGAGCGGATCGAGCGCCTGCTGAACGATCCCAAAGTGGCGCGGGACCTGGGCGAGGACTGATCGGGGGCGGCTACTCCGCCATCGCCGGGGCGGTCGGCTGGACCGTCGTCGGCGGGTCCATGAACACGCCGGCGCCCGGGCCGAGCGGAAGATCGAGCATGACCCAGCCGATCGTCATCACCAGCCCCGCAAGCAGCAACCCGATCGAGTAGGGCAGCATGGTCGCGGCGAGGCTGCCGAGGCCGAAGTCCTTCTGCCAGCGCTGGCAGAAGATAAGGATCAGCGGGAAGTAGACCATCAGCGGGGTGATGATGTTGGTCGCGCCGTCACCCACGCGATAGGCGGCGGTCGCCATTTCGGGGGTGATCCCGAGCAGCATCAGCATCGGCACCAGCACCGGCGCGAGCAGCGCCCACTTGGCGCTTGCCGAACCGATGAAGATGTTGAGCAGCGCCGAAACCACGACGATCGCTCCGAGCAGAGCCCACGCGGGAAGCCCTAAATTGCCGAGGAAGTCCGCGCCGTTGACCGCCAGGATCAGCCCGAGGTTGGACCAGGCGAACATGGCCACGAAGTGCGCTGCGGCGAAGGCGAGCACGAGATAGTACGCCATGTCGCCCATCGAGCCTGACATCATCTTCACCAGGGCGCGGTGGTCGTCGATCGTGCCCGCCGCCGCGCCGTAAGCCCAGCCGGCGAGCAGGAAGAGCAGGAAGAAGCCCGCGACGAGGCTCTGGTAGAACGGCGTCAGCCGCGCTTCCGGCGTTGCGGTCTCGTCGATCAGCGGCGTGCCCGGGCCGAAGGTGAACGCGAGCCACAGCGCGACGACCGCGAGCACGGCAAGGCCCGCGCGGCGCAGGCCCTTGCGTTCCTCGCCGGTCAGCGGGCGGTCGCCCTGTTCGCCGGAATCCTCGCGCCCGGCCATTCCCGGGTTCCACGCGCCGAGCCGGGGTTCGATCAGCCGGTCGGTGACGTACCAGATCACCGGCAGGAACAGCACGGTCATCGCGGCGATGAAGTACCAGTTGCCGGCGATGTTCGCGGTGAAATCGCCGAACACCGTCTCGACCGAGGCTTCGGTGATGCCGAACAGCAGCGCATCGAGCTGGCCGGGCAGGAGGTTGGCGGAAAAGCCGCCCGACACGCCCGCGAAGGCCGCGGCGATACCCGCCACCGGGTGGCGGCCGGCGGCGTGGAAGATGATCCCCGCCAGCGGAATCAGCACGACGTAAGCCGCATCGGCGGCGAGGTTGCCCATCATGCCGACGAAGGCGACGATGGGGGTGAGCAGGAACGTGGGCGCGTTGCGCACGCCGGCGCGCATCGCGGTGCCGAACAGCCCGGCGCGCTCGGCCACGCCCGCGCCGAGCATGACCACGAGCACGTAGCCGAGCGGGTGGAAATGGGTGAAGGTCGCGGGCATCTCGACCCACAACCGCTGGATGTTCTCGGCCGAGAGCAGGCTGGTCGCGGCGATCACACGTGCCTGGCCTGTCGCCTCGTCGATCTCGGTCGGATGGACCACCGACCAGCCGAGCAGGCTGCCCAGCAGCGAAATCGCGATCACCACCGCGATCAGCCAGAAGAACAGGAATACCGGATCGGGCAGCTTGTTGCCGCTCCGTTCGATCCAGCCGAGAATACCCTTCTGTGCTCGGCCCTCTGCCGCTTCCACCACGTCTGTTCCTCTCCACAGTTCTTCGTGCGTGGGAGCTAGCATCGCCTGTGGCTGCTGTCGCTCCGGTTAATCGGCTCCTCCACAATCAGCTGCATTAATATTTGACATCGGCAACTATAGCTGTGAATCCGGAGTGGTGGAAATCGACGCTGACCCTGTGATCGATCCGATCGTCCACCGCGTGCGAGCGTTCAACCGCGACTTCTCGCAGCTGATGGGTCTGCTCGAACCGCGTTACATGGGCAGCAACCTGTCGGTCGTGGAAGCGCGGGTCCTCTACGAGATCGTCCAGCGGGAGCCTGCTCTGGCGCGCGACATCGCTGCCGCACTGCGGCTCGATCCCGGCTATCTCAGCCGCCTCATTGCGCGACTGCTCAGGCGCGGGTTCGTGGAGCGGGGGCGCGGGACGGATGCACGGGAGCGGCCGCTCTCGCTGACGGCCGTGGGGCGCGCCGCCTACGCGGAACTCGACCGGACCACGGCGGCACAGACGGTGCGCATGATCGCACCGCTCGGCGAAGATGGCGCACGGCGTCTCGGCACGCTGCTGAGCGAGGCCGGCGCACTGCTGTTCGGCACCGCGCGCGGCGAATGGTCGCTCCGCACGTTCCGCACCGGCGACATGGGCCTGATCACCGCGCGGCAATCGACCCTCTATCACGAAGTCTATGGCTGGGGGCGCGGCATGGAGGCGCTGATCGGCGAGATCACCGCCTCGTTCCTGCGCGACTTCAAGCCGCAGCGCGAGCAGTGCTGGATTGCGGAGCGTGAGGGGCGAATGCTGGGCTCGGTATTTCTCGTCGAGGACGATGCGGAGACCGCCCGTCTCCGCCTGCTCTACGTCGAGCCGGAGGCCCGCGGGATGGGCGTCGGGCAGGCCCTCGTGAAGCAGTGCACGGCGTTTGCGCGCGAGGCGGGCTACCGCCGGATCGTGCTCTGGACTCACGCGGTTCTCGAAAGCGCCCGGCGCATCTACACCGCCGAGGGCTACCGGATCGTCGACACCCACACCCACAACGACTTCGGCAAACCCGAACTGAGCGAGAGCTGGCTGCTGGAACTGTGAGCAATCGCGGCGCTGCGATTGGCAGCCGCGCGCCGGATGCCTAGCCAGCGGACATGGCCAAGCTCTACTTCTACTACGCCAGCATGAACGCGGGGAAATCGACCACGCTGCTGCAGGCGGATTTCAATTACCGCGAGCGCGGCATGCACACGATGCTGTGGACCGCCGCGCTCGATGACCGGGGCGACCATCAGGCGATCGAGAGCCGCATAGGCCTCGGCGCCGATGCACAGCGCTACCACGCCGAGACCGACCTGTGGCAGCGCGTCACGGCCGCACACAAGGCGGAGCCGCTCGGCTGCGTGCTGGTCGACGAGGCGCAGTTCCTGACCAGGGCGCAGGTCTGGCAATGCGCGCGCCTGGCAGACGAGGCGAATATCCCGGTGCTCTGCTACGGTCTGCGGACTGATTTCCAGGGCGAGCTCTTCCCGGGATCGGCCGTGCTGCTCGGCATCGCCGACGCGCTGATCGAGCTCAAGGCCGTGTGCCACTGCGGCCGCAAGGCGACGATGAACGTGCGCGTGGACGCGAGCGGCGGCGCCGTCAGGCACGGCGCGCAGACCGAGATCGGCGGCAACGACCGCTATGTCGCGCTGTGCCGCCGGCATTTCTCGGAGGCGCTGGCGGGATAAGGCCCTTCGGGTCGAAGCCCAGAAGGGCGCTTGGCCGCCGGTCCCGCACACCCTATCTACCCGCCATGACGGAAACCCTTATCCTTGCCGCCATCCTGATCCCCTGCCTGGTGATCGCGATCGTGTTCCACGAAGTCGCGCATGGATGGACCGCGCTGGCGCTCGGCGATCCGACGGCGAAGGAGCAGCGGCGGCTGTCGCTCAACCCGATCCGCCATGTCGATCCGATTGGCACGCTGATCGTGCCCGGCGCGCTGGCTCTGTTCGGCGGGCCGGTGTTCGGCTGGGCGAAGCCCGTGCCGGTGCGCAAGAACCGGCTCGACAATCCGCGCTACGGGATGATGGCGGTCGCCGCCGCGGGGCCCGGGAGCAATCTCCTGCTCGCGGGCGTGGGTGCGATCGCGCTCGGGCTGGTCGCCACAACGCTGACGCTGCCGCCCAGCGGCGCGATGGAATGGGTGCTGACGGGGCTCAACTACTTCATCGTCATCAACATCTTCCTCGCGCTGTTCAATCTCCTGCCGATCCCGCCCTTCGACGGCTCGCACATCGTCGAGGGGCTGCTGCCGCGATCGATGGCGGCACAATACGCGCGGCTGCAGCAGGTCGGCATGTTCCTGCTGATCGCGCTGATCGCGGTCACCTGGGCCTTCCCCGACAGCGGGATCATCGAGAACGTCGTCTGGCCGCCCGTCGAATGGCTGCGCGAGAAGTATATGGCGCTCGCACTCTGGGTCGCCGGTGGGTAATTTACCCGGGTATAATTGATTATTTTCATCCGGGTTATATATAGCCCTCCGTATGGAGGCAAAGATGACGCTGACAGTGTTCCTCAAGGATGAGATCGTGGCGCGTGGACCGGCCGAGGAGGTCGTGCCGACAATGCGCGCGCTGCAGCCGCTCGAGCGGAGTTCCGACCTGCTCGCTTTCGACGACGAGACCGGCCGGCAGGTCGATCTCGACCTGCGCGCCGAGGCGCAGCCCGCGCCGCGGCCGAGAGGCCGGCCCGCGCTCGGCGTCGAGGCCAAGGAGGTCACGCTGCTGCCGCGCCATTGGGAATGGCTGGCCAGGCAGCGCGGCGGCGCCTCGGCGACATTGCGCAAGCTGGTCGAGGATGCCCTGCGCAAGGGGCGCACGCCCAAGGAAAACCACGACACGGCCTATCGCTTCCTCAACACGATGGCAGGCAACCTGCCGCACTTCGTGGATGCGGTGCGAGAGATCTATGCCGGAAACAAGGTCGGCTACGATCACTTCAGTTACGACTGGCCGCCGGCAATCCGCGACCATGGACGGAGGCTCGCATTTCCAGACTGACGCAACTTCACGGCTGGCTCATCCTCGACAAGCCGCGCGGCCTTGGCTCGACCCAGGCAGTCGGCGCGGTCAAGCGCAACTTGCGCGAGGGCGGCTATGCCAAGACGAAGGTCGGGCACGGCGGCACGCTCGATCCGCTTGCGGAGGGCGTGCTGCCGATCGCGCTGGGCGAGGCGACCAAGCTCGCCGGGCGCATGCTCGATGCTAGCAAGGTCTATGAGTTCACGGTGCAGTTCGGCGAGGAGACGGACACGCTCGATACCGAAGGCGAGGCGATCGCGCGGTCCGATCATCGGCCGCCGATTGCTGCGGTTGAGGCGATTCTGCCGCATTTCACCGGCGAGGTCGAGCAGGTTCCACCTTCCTATTCGGCGGTGAAGGTCGATGGCAGGCGCGCCTATGATCGTGCGCGGGCGGGGGAGGACGTCGCGATGCAGGCGCGGCGGGTGACGGTGCACGACCTTCACGTCCTTCGCGAGCGAGAGCCGCGGGGTGAGGGGCTCGAATCGTCATTCGCGTCGGACGCGGGCCGTCTCGGTCCGTTCGATCCCACGGCGCCGCTCGAACTGGCCGACAGCATCACGCTCGTCGCGCATGTCAGCAAGGGTACGTACATTCGCAGCCTGGCAAGGGACATCGCACGGGCGCTTGGAACGGTCGGTCACGTCACCTATCTCAGGCGCATCAAGGCCGGTCCGTTCGTGCAGGATCAGGCGATTTCACTGGACACGCTCAACGAAATCGGTAAGGGCGCGCGCCTTGAAGACCATCTCCTGCCGCTCGAGGTTGGGCTGGACGGTATCCCGGCCCATCAACTCGATCCGGAAAGCGCGCAGGCGGTCCGACAGGGCCGGGTTCTTTCCGGAATGCCCCATCCCGACGGGCTCGTCCTCGCGAAGACCGGCATTGTTCCGGTGGCGCTGATGGAAGTGACGGCGGGGACGGCGAGAGTCGTCAGGGGTTTCAACATCCCCGATACCGCGGAGTAAAGAGAATGTCGGTTACTGCCGAGAAGAAGCAGGAAATCATCAAGGATAATGCCCGCGCGAACAACGACACGGGCAGCCCGGAAGTGCAGGTCGCGATCCTCACCGAGCGTATTCGCAATCTGACCGAGCACTTCAAGGGCCACCACAAGGACAATCACTCGCGCCGCGGCTTGCTGACCATGGTCAACAAGCGCCGCAGCCTGCTCGCCTACCTCAAGAAGATGGACGTCGAGCGGTACAACAGCCTGATCCAGAAGCTGGGTCTGCGTAAGTAAGAGTTTAGCAAGGGCGGCTCGGTGAGCCGCCCTTTTCGCATATGGGAGCATTGCGCGATCAGTTCGCGCTGCGACCGGATAACAGGTCGTCCTTCGCACTCCGGCGGAGGGGCCTAGGGGCAGGAAAAGGCCCCACACCGGACCGGGACGGTATCCCCCGGCAAGTAGGCCCCGCCGTGCAATAGGGCGCCGCGGGTTCACGAAGGAAAACCAATGTTCGACACGAAAACCGTATCGCTGGAGTGGGGCGGCAAGACCCTCACTCTGGAAACCGGGCGTATTGCCCGTCAGGCCGATGGCGCCGTGCTGGCAACCTACGGCGAGACCGTGGTGCTGTGCGCCGTCACCGCCGCCAAGTCGGTCAAGGAAGGGCAGGATTTCTTCCCGCTCACCGTCCACTACCAGGAAAAGTTTTCCGCCGCCGGGCGCATCCCGGGCGGCTTCTTCAAGCGCGAAGCGCGCCCGACGGAGAAGGAAACGCTCACCTCCCGCCTGATCGACCGCCCGGTGCGGCCGCTCTTCCCGGAAGGGTTCTACAACGAGATCAACGTGATCGCGCAGGTCCTCTCCTATGATGGCGAGACCGAGCCCGACATCGTCGCGATGATCGCGGCTTCGGCGGCGCTGACCCTTTCCGGCGTGCCTTTCATGGGCCCGATCGGCGCGGCGCGCGTCGGCTTTGTCGACGGCGAGTATGTGCTCAACCCGAGCCAGGACAAGGCGCTGCAGGACGGCCGCCTCGACCTCATCGTCGCCGCCACCCAGGACGCGGTGATGATGGTCGAATCGGAAGCCAAGGAGCTGACCGAGGAAGAGATGCTCGGCGCCGTCATGTTCGCGCACGAGGAGTCGAAGAAGGTCATCGGCGCGATCATCGACCTCGCCGAACAGGCCGCCAAGGATCCGTGGGAGCTTCCCGCGCAGGACGATCATGCCGAGATGAAGGCAGCGATCAAGGCGATGATCGGCGACGACATCGCCAAGGCCTACAAGATGACCAGCAAGGCCGACCGCCGCGACACGATCGACGACGCGCGCGCGAAGGTGAAGGCGCACTACTCGTCCGACGAGTTCGACGGCCAGCAGCTGATGACCGCGATCAAGCTCACGAAGAAGCTCGAAGCGGAAATCGTGCGCGGGGCGATCATCAAGGACGGCACGCGCATCGACGGCCGCAAGGTCGATCAGGTCCGACCGATCGAAGCGATGGTCGGTCTGCTGCCGCGTACGCACGGTTCGGCGCTGTTCACCCGCGGCGAGACGCAGGCGATCTGCACCACCACGCTTGGCACCAAGGACGCCGAGCAGATGATCGACGGGCTCGAGGGTCTTTCGTATACCCACTTCATGCTGCACTACAACTTCCCGCCCTACTCGGTCGGCGAAGTGGGTCGCTTCGGCTTCACCGGCCGGCGCGAGATCGGCCACGGCAAGCTCGCTTGGCGCGCGCTGCACCCGGTCCTGCCCAAGCATGAGGACTTCCCGTACACGATCCGTGTCCTGTCCGACATCACCGAGTCCAACGGCTCGAGCTCGATGGCGACGGTGTGCGGCGGGTGCCTTTCGATGATGGACGCGGGCGTTCCGATCGAGCGCCCGGTTTCCGGCATCGCGATGGGCCTGATCCTCGAAGGCGACGAGTTTGCGGTTCTTTCCGACATCCTCGGCGACGAGGATCACCTGGGCGACATGGACTTCAAGGTCGCCGGGACGGAAGCGGGCATCACCTCGCTGCAGATGGACATCAAGATCGCCGGCATCACGCAGGAGATCATGACCAAGGCGCTGGCGCAGGCCAAGGAAGGCCGCGCGCACATCCTGGGCGAGATGACCAAGGCACTCGGCTCGGCACGCACGGACGTGTCCAAGCACGCGCCGCGCATCGAGACGATGCAGATCGACAAGGCGAAGATCCGCGACGTCATCGGCACGGGCGGCAAGGTGATCCGCGAGATCGTCGCCGAGACCGGCGCCAAGGTCGACATCGACGACGAGGGCGTGATCAAGATCTCGTCCAGCGACTCGTCGCAGATCGAGGCGGCCCGGAAGTGGATCGCCGGGATCGTCGAGGAAGCGGAAGTCGGCAAGATCTATGACGGCAAGGTCGTCAACATCGTCGACTTCGGCGCGTTCGTGAACTTCATGGGCGGCAAGGACGGTCTCGTCCACGTGTCCGAAATGAGGAACGAGCGGGTCGAGAAGCCGACCGACGTCGTGTCGGAAGGCCAGGAAGTGAAGGTCAAGGTCCTCGAGATTGACCAGCGCGGCAAGGTCCGCCTGTCGATGCGCGTGGTCGACCAGGAAACCGGTGAGGAGCTGGAGGACACCCGTCCCCCGCGCGAACCTCGCGCTGAACGCGAAGGTGGCGGTCGTGGAGGACGCGGTGGTGACCGTCGCGGCCGCACCGGCGGCGGCGGACGTGACCGCGATCGCGGTCCGCGCCGTGAACGGACCGGTGACGAGGGCGGCGGCGAAGGCCACGTGCCCGACTTCCTGAAGGACTAAACAGCTCGGGTCCCGCCTTCGCGGGAGCTCGCACAAGAAGAGGGGCCGCGAGCATATCGCGGCCCCTTTCGTTTATGGAGACTGCCGATGCTGCCGCGCGAAACCCTCGCCACCGCCCGTATTCCCGGAGGGGACACGCTGACGCTCGTCCGCCACGGCCGCGACTTCGTGATCATGCTGGGGCGCGACGAGCTGATGGGCACGCGGATGCGCTTTTCCGAAGAGCAACTCGCCGAACTGACGCTGGAGCAGCTTTCGGCGAAGCGGCCGCGCGTGCTGATCGGCGGCTACGGCATGGGCTTCACCTACCGCGCCGCGCTCATGCACCTGCCGCAAGACGGCAGGGTGGTCGTGGCGGAAGTGGTGCCGGAAGTCCTCGAATGGGCGACAGGGCCGCTGGCGGAGCTGACGGGCGACACGCTGTCCGATCCGCGCGGCGAGGTCGTGATTGCCGACGTCGCCGCCCTGATCGACGACGCGGTGGACGGCACGAGCGAACGCTACGACGCGATCCTGCTCGACGTCGACAATGGTCCGGACGGCATCGTGCGCGACGGAAACGAGCGGCTCTACGGCCGCGGTGGCCTGGCACGGGCACGCGACGCGCTCAATCCCGGCGGCGTGCTTGCGGTGTGGTCGGCAGCGACCGATCCGCGTTTCACGCGCCGGCTGAAGGATGCCGACCTAACGGTGGAGGAACGGACCGTCCGCGCCCGCCCGAACAACAAGGGCCCGCGCCACACGATCTGGTTCGCACGGCGGAGCGCCTGACCGCTCAGTCGCGGTTGATCCGCAGCTTTCCCATGAAGTCGCGCTTGGCCAGCGGCAGGCCCTTCATCCGCAGGATGTCGTAAGCGGTGGCGGCATGGAAATAGAAGTTGGGCTGGCTGAAGCTGAGCAGGAATTCCTCGACGGTGAAGTCCAGCGTCCTTTCACCCATCACGAAGCGCATCGGACGGCCCAGCCAGCCTTCCATCTCCTCCTCGGAAACCGCTTCGAGCGCCGCGATGGCCTCGTCGAGCTTGGCCCGCATGGCCTCGAAGGTCGCCGGCGGCACGCTCATGTCCGGCGAGAACACGCCCGCGCGCACGCCCTCGATCCCGCCCCGCGTATGCACGGCAACGCTCTTCACCTGATAGTCGAAGGCCAGCATGTCCTCGGCCAGACGCGCGCCGATGAGCGCGTCGTGGTCGCAGCCCTGCTCGGCGCACCAGCTTTCCGCCTTGTCGACGAGTTTCCGGGTGGCGCCGAGCATCTGCAATGCGCTCGGAACGAAGGCGGCGTGAAGCGAAAGCGGCATTGGGCGATCTCCTTGCGATCGGGTGTGCGACCGCAACTAACCGCCTTGCCGGATGTGGGCCAGCGTCGATCGCAATGCGTGCCGCGGCCGCGGGTCAGCGGACCCGCGGACCGCCGAACGGCAGCGGCGGAGGGGGTCTGCGCGCACCGCGCGGAAGCTGTGCCTGATAGGCCCGCCCGCAATGCTCGACGCAATACGGGAAGCCCGGATTCACCGGACCGCCGCAGAAGTGGAAATCGGGCTCGCCCGGATGGCCCATGGGCCAGCGGCAGACTCTGTCGTTAAGGTCGAGCAGGCTGGTCTTGTCGGCAATCTCGGGGCTCGGCTTGGCCGGCACGAGGCGGCGCGGCGGGGCCGGCGGGATTGGCGCCTGCTGGTCGCCCGGGCCCTGGCGCAGGAAGCCGCCGGGGCCGACCGAAACGATCTTGGGCAGGTTGGAGCTCGGGTTCGGCAGCGGCTGCGACGAGGACGGGGCGGCAGGCGCACGCTCTCCGCCGCTCGTCTGGCGCGGCGGAGCAGGCGGCGCTACAGTCTCGGGCGCCTTGGTCGCCGCAGGACGCGGCGCGGGCTTCCGCGGCGCGGGCGCAGGGGCCGCGGCCTTCTTCTCCACCTTCTTCGGCTCGTTCGCCTTCACAGGCGACGGGCGCGACTTGAGGCCGAGGCGGTGCGCCTTGCCGATCACCGCATTGCGGCTCACCCCGCCGAGTTCGTCGGCGATCTGGCTTGCAGTGGCGCCGCCTTCCCACATCTTCTTCAGCGTGGCGATCCGTTCGTCGGTCCAGCTCATTCGGTTTCCATTCGCAATAAAATCTATCGGGGTGCGGCTTGCCAGCGAAGGCGCGGAGCACTAGTCGCGCCACAATGGCCGATCAAGCCCGCACACCCGCCGGTTCGCCCCTCGAAACAGGCTCATTCCCCGTTGACGAAAATGCCGGCGACATGAGCCGGTTTCCGCCGCGCGGCGTGCCCGTGTTCGACGGGATCAACCGCATCGGTTTGTGGAGCCTCTATATGAAGGAGGTTCGGCGATTTCTCAAGGTGCAGACGCAGACGGTGTGGGCGCCTGCCGTCACCACGCTGCTGTTTCTGGTGATCTTCACCGTCGCCCTGGGCCGCTCGGGCCGCGAAGTGCTCGGCGTGCCGTTCGCCACATTCGTCGCGCCCGGCCTGATCGTCATGGGCATGATGCAGAATGCCTTCGCCAATTCCAGCTTCACGCTGCTCGGCGGCAAGATCCAGGGCACGATCATCGACGTGCTGATGCCGCCGCTCTCGGAAGGCGAGTTGATGGCGGGCATCGTCGGCGCCGCGGTGACGCGCGCGATCATGGTCGGCCTCGCGGTGGCGCTGGCGATGGCGTTCTATCCCGGTGTCAGTCTGGCCATGGAGCATGTCTGGGCGGTCGTCTGGTTCGGCCTGATGGGCGCCGTGATGCTCTCGCTGATGGGCCTGCTGACCTCGATCTGGGCCGAGAAGTTCGACCACAATGCGGCGATCACCAACTTCGTCGTCGCCCCGCTCGCGCTGCTTTCGGGCACGTTCTACGTGATCCACAACCTCGCCCCGGTGTTCCAGGCGATCAGCCGCGCGAACCCGTTCTTCTACGTGATCTCGGGCTTCCGCTACGGCTTTCTGGGCCAGAGCGACATCGGCAACACCGATGCGGCGCTGGTGAAGAGCGCGATCGGCCTCGGCCTGTTCAACCTCGCGCTCGCGTACTTCTGCTACCGCGTGCTGAAATCCGGGTGGAAGCTCAAGGACTGAGCCGGCGTGCCTGCGCTCAATGCGTCAGCGAACGGCGCATCCGGTAGCGGCCGTTGCGGAATTCCTCGAACAGTTCGGGCACGTTCGGGTGATCGACCGGTCCCCCGTCGGAATCGGGCAGCAGGTTCTGCTGGCTGACGTAGGCGACGTAGGACGAATCCTCGTTCTCGGCGAGCAGGTGGTAGAACGGCTGATCCCGGCGCGGACGCATGTCCTGCGGGATCGCCTCGTACCACTCCTCGCTATTCGAGAAGACCGGGTCGATATCGAAGATGACCCCGCGGAAATCGAACATGCGGTGGCGCACCACGTCACCAATCCCGAACCGGGCGGTGGCATGACGCGGCATCTCGATGAAGCGACCCGCCTGGGCGGAGAAGAACTGCGAACGTTCCATTACAGCCGGAAATATAGGGTGTCGCATCCGCCAGACAAGCGCAGCACGCGCGTCATCCCCAGTCACGTTGAACAAGGGGCTTGGCAAGGCGGCAGACCTCCGCTAACCGCCGCCCTCCCGAACGCCCCGGGGCGCCCTCGCGCCCCATGCGCTTTCTCGTGCGGAGAGGTGCCGGAGTGGTCGAACGGGACGGTCTCGAAAACCGTTGTGCCCTTACGGGTACCGTGGGTTCGAATCCCACCCTCTCCGCCATGAATCCCCCTCGCTCATGAGCGAGGGTCGCGCATCCACGCTGCGGCGAGTTCTCCGATAGATTGAGCCTGACTGCCGCCGTGCGATCGGTTAGGGCGCCGCCATGCTGTCACACCATCTTGCTATCCTCGCTCTTCCTCCCCTAGCACTTGCCGCTCCGCTCCTGGCGCAGGACGCCGCCGAGGAGCCGGAGAGCGAGGCGAGGGAGATCGTCGTGCTGGGCCGGGGTCTCGACGAGACGCCGGCGGCCCCTGCCTACGACACGATCACGATCGGACGCGATCAGATCGTCAGTGTGCCTTCCGGCCGGATCGAGGACGTGCTGGGCGCCGTCGCGGGCTTTCAGCAGTTCCGCCGTTCCGACAGCCGCTCGTCGAATCCCAGCGCGCAAGGCGTGACCCTGCGCGCGCTCGGCGGCAATGCGACCAGCCGCGCACTGGTCCTGCTCGACGGCGTGCCGATGGCCGATCCGTTCTTCGGCTATATCCCGCTGAGCGCCATCGCGCCCGAGCGCCTGGGATCGATCCGGGTGACGCGCGGCGGCGGCTCGGGGCCGTTCGGCGCCGGCGCGCTGGCCGGACGGATCGAGCTCGAGAGCGCCGATCCCGGGGCGCCGGGGCCGCTGACCGCCTCTTTGCTCGCGAACGACCGCGGCGGAACCGAGGCGAGCCTCGGCTTGGCCGAAGATCTGGGCGCCGGCTTCGTCGTCATTGATGGGCGGTGGGACCGCGGCAGAGGCTTCTTCACCACACCCGTGGAGGACCGCGTGCCGGCCACCGCGCGCGCGGCGTTCGATAGCTGGTCGGTCGGTCTGCGCGGGGTCGCGCCGCTGAGCGACACGATCGAGCTGCAGGCGCGCGGCCTCGTGTTCCGCGACGATCGCACGCTGCGCTTCGAAGGCGCAGATTCGTCGAGCGAGGGCCAGGACGCGAGTCTGCGCGTGGTCGGCCGCGGCGACTGGCAGTTCGAGGCGCTGGCCTATGTCCAGGCGCGGAATTTCTCCAACGTCGTGATCAGTTCCTCCCAGTTCACCCGCGTGCTCGACCAGCGCAATACGCCTTCGACCGGGCTCGGCGGCAAGCTGGAGCTGCGGCCGCCGGTGGGCGACGATCACGTGCTGCGCCTGGGCGTCGATTATCGCCGCGCCTCGGGCGAACTGCAGGAGGAAGCCTACAGCGCCATGTCCGGCGCGCTGACCGAGCGCCGCCGTGCGGGCGGCACGAACACCGACTTCGGCCTGTTCATCGAAGACGACTGGACGCTCGGCAATCTCGTCCTCACGGGCGGGCTGCGCGGCGACCGGACGACGGTGGCGGACGGGTTCTACCGCGCCGTCGACGCGAACGGCGTGCCGGTCGAGGAGACGATCGCGCCCGACCGCGCGGACTGGACGCTGGGCTGGCGCGCCGGCGCTACCTACGGCCTCAGCGAGGCGCTGCGCCTGCGCGCCGCGGCCTACAGCGGTTTGCGCCAGCCGACGCTGAACGAGCTCTACCGGCCCTTCGTGGTCTTCCCTGTGGTTACCCAGGCCAACGCCGCGCTCGAGAACGAGCGGCTCGAAGGCTTCGAGGCTGGCTTCGACCTGACCCCGGCCGAGGGGATCGCGTTCGGCGTCACCGCATTCGACAACCGGGTGAAGGGTGCGATCGCCAACGTCACGCTCGCGCCGGACTTGCGCCAGCGGCAGAACCTGCCCGCGATCGCCTCACACGGTGTCGAGGGGGGGCTGTCGGTTACGCGCGGCGTCCTGCGCTTCGACGGCACGCTGGCGTGGACCGATGCCGAGGTCGAAGGCCGCGGCCCCTCCGCCGATCTCGACGGCAACCGCCCGGCACAGACGCCGCGCTGGGCCGCCGGCGCTTCGCTCGCGTGGACGCCTTCGCCCGGCTGGCTGCTCTCCGCCTCGGTGCGGCACGTCGGCGCGCAGTTCGAGGACGATCAGGAGACCGACGTGCTGCCCGCGGCGACCACCCTGGGCGCCTATGCCCAGGTGCCGCTGACGGAGCGGCTGTCGCTGGTCCTGCGCGGCGAGAACCTGACCGACGAGGAGGTGGTGACGCGCAACGATGGCGGGTCGATCGATCTCGGTGCGCCGCGCACCGTGTGGGCAGGGGTCCGCTTCGGCTACTGACCCGCGGCGGGTGCGCGCCGCTTTCCCGCCGGTGCCGCGGGAGACGTTCGGCACCGGCGGGAAAGCGTTTCGCAGGATCGGCGTTACATCTTGATGCTGATGCTGCCGATCAGGCGGCGATCGGTAAGGCCCTGGAAGCAGAGCAGCGCGTTGTTGTTCACGCAGAACTGCGCCTGATCTTCCTGCAGCAGATTGATCCCCTCGACGCCGATGTTGATGTTGTCGGTGACATCGTAGTTCACGCTCGCGTTGAGCTGGCCGCGCGCGCCGTTGATGCGCGGAAGGCCGAAGAAGAACGAGTCGTTCGAAACGTAGCTGGAGCGCCAGGTGTACCGCACCCGCGCGTTCAGCCCGTACTTGTCGTAGAACAGCGTGGTGTTGAACGAGTGCTTGGAAAGGTTCGGCAGGGTGATCCGATCCTGAGCCCCGATGATTCCCAGCCGGGTGAAGACGTCGCGAGGACCATCGGCGTCGCGGAAGTTCGTCGGGAAATCCGCCGCGGTGCCGCCGGTGACCTGATAGGTGTAGTTCCCGATGAAGCCGAACCCCGAGGCGAAGCCCAGCGTGTCTTCATAAGCCGACAGGTCGTGCTGGAAGGCGACTTCGATGCCCGTTTGCGTCGTATTGCCTTCGCCGTTGATGGTGGTGACGCGCGGCACGCAGATCCCGTCACCCGGCGTCGGGTTGTTGATGTTGCGATCGGCGATCGGATTGAAGATGCCGCCGTCTTCGCAGGGCGGGGTGATGTCGATGTTGAGGTTCCCGTCGGCATCCAGGTTCGGCGCCGGATCGTCCTGGAAGGTGGAGAACAGGTTCGTACGGATCTTGTGGAACACGCCGACGCTCAGGATGCTCGACGGCGCGAAATACCAGTCACCCGAAAGGTCGAACGACCACACGGCTTCGGGCACCAGAGCCGGGTTACCGACCGAGACGGGCGTGTTGGGGCCGGTGCTGAAGCTGACCGAGGTCGAAAGATCGTCGAAGTCGGGGCGGTTGATGTCCCTTGCGACACCGGCACGGATCACGAAATCCTGCGCCGGCTCGATCACGAGATTGAAGCGCGGCAGCCAGAAATTGTACGAACCCGTCTGGACGACCGGCGAGGCCACGCCGTTGACGATCGTGTTTCCGCGCGAGTCCACGTCGGTGAGGACGTAGCGCACGCCCAGATTGCCGCGCACCGGCAGGCCGAGATCGTAGCCGTCGAAATTGGCCTGAAGGTAGGCCGCATGGGTCTGCTCCGTGATGTCGAAGAAGGCACTGGCCGATTGCGTCGGCTCGGTGATCGGGCTGACCGGAGGCAGGTCGGGGTTCGCCGCGTTGCTGGTCGCGATCGCGGCATTGAGCGCGTCGCGGACCGCGTCCGGGTCCGAGAAGGAGAGCGCCGGATCGATGACCAGGAAGTCGCCGATGAACAGGTCCCGGCCGTCGGCCGCACCGAAGTTGTTCGGGCCCGGCACGACGATGTCGGAGAAGAGATCGGCGCCGGGCCGGGCGAAGTCGGCGGTGGCGCTGGTGTAGTTGAAGTTCTGGGAGAAGTCGTCGTTCAGGCTGGAGGTTTCGTTGAAGCGATAGCCTGCATCGATTGAGGTGATGAAGGGTATCGAGCGCTCCATGTCGTAAGTGAGGTCGAACCGGAGCGCGAGTTCCCTGTTCTCCGAGATGTCATGGCTCTGCTGCACCTGGCGTAGCTGGTAGTTCGCAGGATCGAGCAGTTGCGCGGTCGTCGGCGTCGTGGCCAGCCCTTGCGCGATGCCGAACTGAAGCGTCCGGCTTCTGAGATCGAATTCGATCGGCACGCCGTTGTCGACGTCGCCTCCGAAAACCGGCTGCGTGTGGTTCGGGTTGATGAAATCGAGCGTGGTCGTGAAATCGGGGTTCACCGTGTCCGACGTCGACAGTGCGCCTTCCAGCCGGACCTTGAACCGGTCGCGCTCCCACTCGCCGCCGAGCCGGTAGACGTGGCTCTTGGTCAGGCGGGCGCCGGTGTTGCTCGAGGTCCGCAAGTTCGGGTCGGTCGCGCCGGGCTCGATCACGCCGGCCAGTGCGGCCTCGACCGTGCCCAGATCGATCGGGCCGTTCGGTCCGTCCAGGCTTCCGAAGTCGATGGTTTCGAACGCGGTGTTCGTCGTGTTGTCGACCACGTCGCTCGCCGACACGCCGGAGAGCTGCACTCTGGAGCTTTCCTGCCTGCGCTGCTGATCGTTGTAGATGCCGTCGAAATAGAATTTCAGGCCGGGGCTGGGCGACCATTCCAGGGACCCGACGAGGTTCAGCGTCTCGTATTCGTAGTTGTTGAGGTCCTGGTCGAAGAACTGGGTGCGGAGGAACGGGAAGTCCTCGGCGCTCGCGGTGGCATCGGTGGGCAGGACGACCGCGTCGCGGTCGACGCGGGGCCGGAAGGCGGTGACGTCCTGGCGGGCATAGCTTCCACTGAGCACGACGCCGAACTCGCCCGCACCGGTCGACCAGCGGTTGCCGATAGTACCGGAAAAGCGCGGCAGATAGCTTTCCGAGAAGTCGCTGTGCTCGACCTGTGCGCGGGCGGCGATGAGCGGCTCCGACAGGTCCAGGGGACGGATCGTCCGCAGATTGATCGTGCCGCCGACCGATCCCTCGATCGTGCTGGCGTCCGGCACTTTGGTCACTTCGACCGAGGCGACGATCGAGGCGGACAGGTCCTCGAAGCTGATGCCCCCGCGCCCGGCCCCGGAGCCGACGGTGGAGACGCCGTTGATCTCGGTGCGGTTCTCGTCGGTCCCGCGGATCTGCACCGCGGTGCCGACGCCTGCTTCCCGCGTGATCTGAATGCCCGAGATGTTCTCGAGCACCTCGGCGAGGTTCTGGTCCGGCAGCTTGCCGATGTCTTCGGCCTGGATGACCTCGATGAGATTGTCGGCTCTGCGCTCCTCGGCAAGCGCGCTTTGCAGCGAGCTGCGAATGCCTTCGACGACGATGACGTTCTCGCCCTCGGCGGCCTGGCCGTCTCCGGCGTCGTTCACGACACCGGCATCTTCTTCGGCTGTCTGGGCGAATGCCGCGCCGGGAAAGGCGATGGCCGACAGTGCGGTCCCTACCAGAAGCGTAGCGAGGAAACGAGAATTGGTCACGGCTGCGCGGCCGCGGTCGGCGAACTTCGACATGAGGTCCCTCCCAAAGGGCTTGTTATGGGAGGTGGGATATCTCCTAGGCCAAATATGTCAACCGCAAACGCATACCCGTGTTATCCAATCTGTCATACCAATCCCTAAGCCGGACGTAGTTGTACGTAGCCGGCCCGAGGGCCGGCCGCGGGGTGTCGTTCTGCAATCGGAAAACCGAATCAAATGAGCCGCGGAACGCGGCTTCCTGGATCAGTCGGAATGTGGGGAGCGGCCCGGGTGGCGGAGACGGAGGGATTCGAACCCTCGATACCCGATAGGGTATGGTTCCTTAGCAGGGAACTGGTTTCAGCCACTCACCCACGTCTCCGCATGCCCGGCGGCGTGCGAGGGGCGCGCTATAACGGGCACGGGTGAGTGCTGCAAGCCGCCTCTCTCCGCTTCGGCAAAAGCCGTGAAAACAGGGGCGATTCGACTCGTTTCGCCGTGTTTCCGATTCGATTCGTCGCCGGTTCATTGCTGCTTCAGCCGCAAAGGATTCTGTTCGGCCCTGGACAGGTCCGGGTTTCGGGCCCGATTTCGGACCAGGAGGGGCCGCATGCAACTCATTCCCATCATTCGCCGCACGATCGCAGGCGCAGCCGCGGTTGCTGCGCTCGCCGCGGCGCCGCTCGCCGCGCAGTCGATCGAGACGTTCGATCCCGACACGGCGATCGACGCCGATCTCGAGGAGAGACCCGGCGCCCAGCCGGTCTACAGCCAGGAGATCCCCGCGCAGGATACCTCGACCTCGGCGCCGCAGCCGCAGGACAACAGCATCACCTACAGCGAGACGCCGCCGGACGGCGCGCCCGTCGCGCCGGCCTGGGCCGATCCGGCGGCGAGCGGCGAGACTTCGGTCGCGGCGGGCCAGACTGCGGGCACCACCGCGGTCGCCGGCGCGCAAAGCGAGACGTTCAAGGAAGACGACCTGATCGGCGCGGCAGAAGGCCTGTTCGGCAAGGGCGCCGAAGGGCTCGCGCGGATGATCCAGGATCTTCTGAAGGAGCAGGGCGAGCCCAACGCCTACATCGTCGGCCGCGAGGCGGGCGGCGCGTTCATCGTCGGCGCGCGCTACGGCTCGGGCACGCTCTACCACAAGGTGGAGGGCCAGCGCCCGGTCTACTGGACCGGCCCGTCGATCGGGTTCGACGTCGGCGCGAACGCGGCGAACACCTTCGTGCTGGTCTACAACCTCTACGATACCGAGCAGCTCTACGAACGCTATCCGGCGGGCGAGGGGCAGGCCTACGTGGTCGGCGGGCTCACCGCCAGCTACCTGCGCAAGGACAACGTCGTGCTGATCCCGATCCGCCTGGGCGCGGGCCTGCGTCTGGGCATCAACGCGGGCTATATGAAGTTCTCGAAGGAGCAGCGCTGGATGCCCTTCTAGCCGCACAAGCAAAATTGCTTGGAGGGGCAGGGGCCGCGACAGGATTTCCTGTTGCGGCCCCTCGCGCGTCTGGGCATGGGGCGGCGCATGCTCGACAGACTCGAACCCCAATCGCCCGACGCCCTGCTGGCGCTGATCAAGCTCTACGCCGACGACGATCGGGCGGACAAGATCGACCTCGGCGTCGGCGTCTATCGCACCGGGCAGGGCGGCACGCCCGTCTTCGCCGCGATCAAGCAGGCCGAGCAGCGGCTGGTCGAGGAGCAGGATTCCAAGTCCTACCTCGGCCCCGAGGGCGACATGGGCTTCGTCAACGCGCTGATGCCGCATGCCTTCGGCCGCGACGGCACGATGGGCGGACGGCTGCAGGGCATGCAGACGCCGGGCGGCACCGGCGCGGTGCGCCTCGCGGTCGCCGTGGCCCAGCGCGCGGGCGTGAACCGCATCCACCTCGGCGCGCCGAGCTGGCCCAACCACGCGCAGATCCTCGCCGACGTGGGCGTGGAGGCTGCCACGTTCGACCACGCCAATCCCGACGGCACCGCCAATGCGGAGGCCGCGCTGGCCGCGATCCGCGGGGCCAGGGAAGGCGAGGCGGTGCTGCTCCACGGCTGCTGCCACAACCCGACCGGCATCGACTACTCCCCCGAGGAATGGGACGCGATCGCCGAGGCCTTCGCGAACGGCGCGGCGCTGCCGATCCTCGACCTCGCCTACCAGGGCCTCGGCCACGGGATGGAAGAGGACGCCTACGGCCTGCGTCGCGTGCTCGACGCGGTGCCGGAAGCGCTGATCGCCTATAGCTGCGACAAGAACTTCGGCATGTACCGCGACCGCGTGGGCGCGCTCTACGCGCTCGCCCGCGACGCCGGGCAGCTCGACGCGATCCAGTCGAACCTCAACGCCCTGGCCCGCGCGGCCTGGTCGATGCCGCCCGATCACGGCGGCGCGGCGGTGCGGATCGTGCTGCGCGACGCCGACCTGACCGCGCTCTGGCTCGACGAGCTCGAGACGATGCGCGAGCGGATGCGCCAGGTGCGTCAATCGCTCGCCGATGCGGGGCAGGCCGGCGCGGTCGACCTGACGCCGCTGGCGCATCAGAACGGGCTGTTCTCGGTCCTGCCGCTGAGCAAGGAACAGGTCGGCCGGCTGCGGACCGAGCATGCGATCTACATGGCGGGCTCGGGCCGGATCAACGTCGCCGGGTTGCACGGCGGGAACATCGAGAAGTTCGTGCAGGCGCTCGCCGCCGTCACCGGCTGAGCGCGCCTGGAAATCTATCGGCCGCTCGGTTGACACTGGACGGGGTATTTGCGCGGCGTGACCTTTCATGCCGCCTCCCTCTCCCGCCGGGTGCGCTGGCCGTCGATCCGTGCGCGGTCGAGCCGGGCAAGTAGCTGAAAAAGCGCGGCATTATCGGGCCTCCGCCACACGCCGGCGAAGCGGCCGCGGTGCATACGCACCTGCCACAGACCGGTCTCGACGCGCCACATGAGCTCCGCGTTCGTGACCTTCCGTGACGGGGTCACGCCCGCCTGTGACCTTTCACCGTCACCTTGCGCAGGGGCGATCCCGAGCGCCGCATTCCACGCCGCGTTGAAGCCTTCCGCCCCCTCGCGGCTGCGCAACCGATAGACGGTCTCGCGCGCCATCGACACGCGCCGCGCGGCTTCGGTGACGGAGCGGGTTTCGGCGAGATGCCCGATGAACTCGGCCTGCCGCCGCGGGGTCCACCCGTCGATGCGGGTGCGGCCGGGCACGGCGTAGAACAGCGGGATCCGGGGCGGCGCGGGCTTCCGCTCGCGCAGGAGAGGGGGCAGATAGTGCTTCATCCGGGAGGATAAGGCAGATTTTCGCGATGTAGGAAAGTTGTTTTTGTACGTGCTTTGTTCTTCTTTTCCGCGACCGCTAGACCAAAACTTCGTCGTCCCAGCGAAGGCTGGGTTCGCGTGCGGCGAAGGCCGGCCTGGTGGAGAACGATCCCGGCGCTCGTGAGGTGAAGAGAATTTGGTTCACACAAAGACACCAAGGCACAAAGATGTTCCGCCCCGCGCAGCGGGACACCCCTTCCTCGACCATACCCCTCACTCTTCCGCCGATGATGCGGAACGGCATCCCCGCAAACGCCACATCTTCGTGTCTTGGTGTCTTTGTGTGAACAATCCGGAGCGGCGGTGCGACCGGCAGGCCGCTTGCGATCCTCGCTCACCGGGTCTGCGCGAATGAGAACTTGCCGTCCCGGCGTCGGAGCGGTTTCGGATCGGAAGGTGCGCGCCACCCCGGACGGCACACGCCCCGTCTCGCTGGCGGTTATAAACCCGAGCAGCCACGCGTACTTCGCGGCCTTCATTATGGAGGACTGCATGAAGACCGTCTTTACTCTGGCAGCCGCGTCGCTCGCGATGAGCGGGGCCGCGTTGGCTCAGGAAACCGCGCCCCCGCAGCAGACCGCGCCGGCGCAGGCCGCTCCAAAGTCGGCGGACATCTCGGACGATCAGGTCGACCGCTTTGCGCTCGCGGTGCTGAAGGTCCAGCAGATCGCCCGCGATACGGCTGTCGACGAGCAGCAGAAGCAGGCGCAGATGATGGCCGCGGTGCAGGAATCGGGCATGCAGCCGCAGGAGTTCCAGGCCATCGCCGTGGCGAGCCAGAGCGATCCGCAGCTGCAGCAGCGGATTCAGACCGCGGCCGAGGGCCACGTCAAGGCCGCGCAGGGTGCCGCGGAGGCGCCCGGCCAGCCCTGAGGCCTGATTTCACGCGGACGGTGCCGATCCTGTTCGTCATCCCAGCGAAACGGGATCGGGTGCGGCCCAGTCCGACCTCGCGGAGAGCGATCCAGCTTTCGCCGGGATGACGGGGTTTTTGATTCACACGAAGACACGAAGAGGTTTTGCGCTGTGCAGCGGCGCACTCATGCCGCAACCGCACCCCGAATTCGTCCGGCGGTGATGCGGTGATGGAGCGCGGCTTCCGCAAACGCGACATCTTCGTGCCTTCGTTTGAACAATCCGGAGCGGCGGCGTCGTCCGCGGGCTCACGGCTCGCGCTCCTGCGAAAGCTCCCGAAATAATGACGGGGAGGCGGGATATTTCTTCCCACCTCCCCGTGCCCCCCGTCGCCGTCGCGGGTGACGAACTTGCGAGCGCGGTCAGAAGGCGTGCCGCATCCCGATCGCGACGCTGCGGCCGCGGAGCGGGGACTGGTCCTTCACGAACGAGGTGTGGACGTAGGCCAGTTCGTTGGTGAGGTTCGTGCCCCGCGCGTAGAGCTCCACCGACTTTCCGCCGCCGACGTCGAACCGGTAGGCGAGCGTCGCGTTGAGCATGTCGTAGCCGCCGGTCGGCGTCTCGTAGGAAGCCACGCGGTCCTGCTTGAAGGTGTGGTAGTATTCGACGTCCGCCGAGACCGGCCCCGAGTTCCATTCGTAGCGCGCGCCGAGCCGCCCCGGCGGAATGCGCGGCAGGTTGTCGTCCTCGCTCTTGAGCTCGGCATCGACGTAGTCGCCGAACAGGGTGACGAGCGATCCCGGTGCGAGCTGATGGCTGATCTGCCCGTCGATCCCGAAGAACCGCGCGTCCGCGGCGGTGTAGACCAGCAGGAGATGGGGGCGGCCGGTCTCGCGCTCCTCCTCGATCAGGCGGGCGAAGATGTAGTCGTCGACGTCCTGATAGAAGGCGCCGAGCTCGAACCGGGTGCGCCCGTCGGTCTTGCGGAAGGTCAGGTCCACCGACTTGTTCGTCTCGACGAGGTCGGTCACCGGCGCGGGCAGTTCGTCGGAAATGGTCGCCGTGCGCGCGAGCCCGACTTCGTAGCTGTTGGTCGCGAGGTTGTTCCCTCGGGCGTAGAGCTCACGCACGTTCGGCGCGCGCTGGGATCGGGCCAGCGTCAGCCCGAGCGAATAGCCCGCGTCGATGTTCCAGGTCGCGCTCGCCGACACCGAGAAGGGGTTGTGCTCCGAGGATGGATAGTGCGACGCGAAATAGTCGTCGTAGAAGCCTGAATACATCTCCTCGATCTCCGGCGTCAGCTCGAACCCCGGGGGAAAGATGTAGTAGGACGTCCAGTGCTTCTTCACCGCATGCATGGTCCGCCAGTCCTGCCGCACGCCCAGCTCGATATCGACAGGACCGAACGCGCGCCGCTCGGTCAGGAACAGGCCGACATTCTCGGTCTTGATGTCGTAGATGCTGTCGTAGCCGCGATAGACGTCGTTGACGTTCAACCCGCTGAAGGTGCCGTCGGTATATTGGACGCCGAACGTGCCGGTGAAGCCGAGCAGCGGCGCATGGGTCAGCTCCAGCCGTCCGTCGTAGACCTTGTTGCCATAGCGCGCGAACAGGAACGTCCCGTCCATCTCCTCGTGCGTGTAGTCTGTATAGGACAGGCGCAGACGGGTGTGCTCGAGACCCGGCAGCAGGCGGTCGTAGTCCGCGCGGATGTCGAAGCGCTCGCTGCGAAGGTCGATATAGGCGGTATGATCGTCGGGCGCCGAGACGAGCGGCGGCGGGGTGCCGTGCGAGCCGCAGTGCAGATCGAGGCCGTGGGTGTGGCACGGGGCGTTGGCGTGGCTGTGGCCGGGCAGGCCGTATTCGCTGTCCTGCCGCGTATAGGCGGCGCCGATATAGCCCTTGTCCGTCACCCATGAGGCGCCGAAGCTGTAGCTCGTCCCTTCGGCGTAGGAGTCCTTGAGCTTGTCGCTGCCATAGGCGTCGGGGACATCGTAGTCCTCGCTGACGTGGCGCGATCCCTCGGCGTGAACGGCGAAGGAGCCGATGCCGGCGGTCACGCGGCCGACGACCGTCTTCTCCTCGTCCCCGGTGCCGTAGCGGACTTCGGTCGCGCCGGTATAGCCGCCCTCGGGCACGGCCTTGGGCACTTTGCTGTCGATCAGGTTGATCGCGCCGTTAAGCGCGTTGCCGCCGTAGCGGACTGCGGCGGGGCCGCGCTGGATCTCGATCGCGTCGAGAAGCAGCGGATCGGCGGCGATGGCGTGGTCGGGCGAGACGGACGAGGCGTCGAACAGGTTGGCGCCGTCGGTCAGGATCTCGATGCGCGGCACGGTCTGGCCGCGGATGACCGGGCGCGAGGCGCCGCCGCCGAAGCTGTCCAGGTGCACGCCGGGCAGGCCCGCAAGCGTCTCGCCGAGGCCGCCCTGGCGCCGGTGTGCGAGCTCGTCGCCGGCGAGGACCTGGACCGGCAGCGGCTCGCTCGCCTCCTCCCGCTCGAGCGAGGCGCCGGTGACGACGATGTCGGACCTTGCGGCCCGCTCGCGCGGCTTCTCCTCGCCCGCAGTGTCCTGCGCCCAAGCGGCGGCGGGCGAGACGAGTGCGATCGAAGCGGCGGAAAGCCAAAGCCGCTTCCGCTGGGCGAGTACTGGCAAAATCATCGTGTGGTTGGACCCCTTCCTGATTGGCGCGGGATCGATAAATGATGTTATACCATTACGTCAATGTATGATCTCTAATCCGTCATCCCAGCGAAAGCTGCGATCGCTGGCCGCCATGTCGGACTTCGCTGCACCCGACCCCGGCTTTCGCTGGATTGACGAGGGGGTTTGAGGGTGTGCGAGGACGGTAGGCGGCGTGCCCGAACGCGCCGTTGCTCCGGGTTGTTCACGCGAAGACACGAAGATGTTCCGCGCGGTGCAGCGGCGCACCTCTATGGCAACCGCACGCTCGGCCCGTCCGCTTGTGGATGAGTGCGGCTCCGCCGCAGACACGGCATCTTCGTGTCTTCGTGTGAACCAAAAACTGGCATCCCCGCGAACACTCGAATGACGGAATGGGCCGCCTAGCGCTGGAGGCTCTGCATCCGTTTGAGATAGCGTGCGAGGACGTCGATCTCGAGGTTGACGCGGTCGCCTTCGGTCAGGTCGCCCAGCGTGGTGACGTCTGCGGTGTGGGGGATCAGGTTGAGGAGGAAGTCGCACGCGCCGTCTTCCTGGTCGCGCACGTCGTTGACGGTGAGCGAGACGCCGTCGACCGTGATCGAGCCCTTGGGCGCGACGAAGGGGGCGAAGGCGGCGCCGGTGCGGATCGCGACGGTGGTCGAGCCGCCCTCGGTGCGGACCAGGCGGACTTCGCCCACGGTGTCGACGTGGCCGGTGACGATGTGCCCGCCGAGTTCGTCGCCGAGCTTGAGCGCCGTTTCGAGGTTCAGCCGGCGGCCCGCGCGCCACATGCCGGGCACGGTGCGCGAGACCGTCTCGGCCGAAACGTCGACCGCGAACCAGGCGTCTCCCGGCGTTCCGCCGCGCTCCACCACGGTCAGGCACACGCCCGAGCAGGCGATCGAGGCGCCGATCGCGATCTTCTCGGGATCGTAGGGGCAGGCGATCCGCAAGTGCAGGTCGCCGCGCTGCTGCGCTTCCTCGATGGTGCCGATTGCGCTGACTATGCCGGTGAACATTGCTCGCTCCCTGTTCGCGCGCGCTCATAGGCCTCGCATGTGTCGCTGCCAAGCTGCCGCCGCTCGGCAAGGCGCCAGCGGCCCTGCGCTTCGGCGAGCGAGGCGAGGCCGATGTCGCCGAGCGCCGGGGTGCCGGCGCCGATCAGAACCGGGGCGCGGTAGAGCTCGAGCCGGTCGACCAGATCGGCCGCGAGGAAGGCGGCGGCGGTCTGTGCGCCGCCCTCGACGTAGAGATACTGCACGGCTTCGAGCCCTGCGATCTCCTCGGGCGCGGCGATGGTTTCGACCGTCTCGTCCTCGACGGTGCGTGAGAGGACGATGCGGCGCGGGCTGCGCGCCTCGAGGCCGGGCAGGCGCACGTCGAGCCGCGGGGCGTCGGCGCGCCAGGTGCCGCCGCCGACGAGGATCGCATCGGCCATGGCGCGGCGCGAGTGGACGTGCGCGCGGGCCGCCTCGCCGGTGATCCAGCGGCTCTCGCCGTTCGCGGCGGCGATGCATCCGTCGAGCGAAGTGGCGAGCTTGAGCGTGACGTGCGGGCGGCCGTGCTCGGCGCGGGTGAGATAACCGGCGAGGCTGGCGCGGGAGGCGGGGCAGTCGGCCGTTTCGACCGCGATGCCCGCTTCGCCGAGCCGCTCGATCCCGCGGCCGTGGGTGCGTTCGTCCGGGTCGCGCGCGCCGATCACCACGCGCGCGAGGGCCGCCTCGGCGATCAGGTCGGCGCAGGCGGGGCCGCGCCCGGAGCGGTGGGCGCAGGGTTCGAGCGTGACGTAGAGCGTGGCGCCGCGCGCCGCATCGCCCGCTTCGGCGAGTGCGATCGCCTCGGCATGGGGGCGGCCGCCCGGACGCGTCCAGCCGCGGCCGACGACTTTGCCGTCATTGACGATCACGCACCCGACGGCGGGATTGGGGCGGCTCAGCGGCCGGCCGCGCGCCGCGAGACGAGCGGCGGCGGCGAGCCAGGCGGCGTCACTCGGCGGGTTCGGCAATGGAATCGCCGATCAGAGCCTCGCGCCGTGCCTTTTCGGCGGCTTCTTCGCGCGCGCGCTCCTCGGCTGCCTCGCGCTCGATCTTCTCGACGTCCATGCCGGCCGCGCGGCCGAAGGTGCGGTAGATCTCGCGCCGGAGCTCCTCGCGCTCGGCCTGCTCGGCGGCGAGCGCCTCCTTGCGCGCTTGGTTCGCGATGTTCGAGGCGATGATCTCCTCGTCCGTACGGCCGGGTGCGAAGCTGGTGATGTAGGTGACCCGGGGCCGCTCGGGCGGCAGGTAATACCGTTCCTGCAGGACCCAGAAGAGCAGGGTCCCGGTCATCAGCATGGAGAGTCCGAGAATCGGCCAGCGGTAGGGCTGCGGGCGTCGCAGATAGGCCCAGAAGTCGCCGACTCCCTCGGCCGGATTGAGGCGGCTGATCAAACGCATGGCGCCAAGATAGGCGTTCCCGCGCGCGAACGCCAGTGTTCAGCCGAACGGGGCGTAGAGCGTGCGGCCGCTGGCCTTCAGCCAGCGGTCGGCGGCGGGAAGGTCGCCGTCGTAGATCCGCTCAAGCGCCGCCTTGAACGCCGGGCCGTGGTCGAAGTGGAGCAGGTGCGCGACTTCGTGCGCGACCACGGAGCGGCGGACGGAGTCGGGGGCCATGATCAACCGCCAGTTGATCCGCACCGTGCCGTCGCTCGCGCAGCTTCCCCAGCGCCGCTTCGCCCGCGACAGGCGGAGGGCCGGGACGGGGACGCCCGCGGCGGCGCAGAACTGGGCGAGGTCGGCCTCCATCAGCCGTAGCGCCTCGCCCTCAAGCCACCGGCGCAGGCGCAAGGAAAGGTGCTTCTCGGGCCCGCCGATCGCGATGGTCCCCTCGCCCAGGGCAGGGCGGCGCGAGGCCTCGGGCGACCAGGCGATGGCGAGCTCGGCGCCGCGGTAGGCGAGCGTGCCGCCGGCTTCGGGCGGCGCGGCGCGGGGGAGGGCGTCGAGCTGCGCGGCGAGCCAGTCGCGGCGGGCATGAGCGAACGCGACCGCCTCGGCCGTGCGGCCCCAGCGCGGCAGGGTGACGCGCACGGCGTCGCCTTCCGGTGCGAGGCGCAGGACCATGCGCCGGGCGCGGGGATGGCGCACGATGAGGATCGGCAGGCGCCGTTCGCCCAGCAGGATCTCCGGTGCGGCCCGCGCATCGCGCCGCAGCCAGTCGATCACGCGTCGCTCCACTCGACGATGTGGTGTTCGAGCGGCCCCGCCTCGGTCTCGCTGACCACGCGGCCCGCGACCGAGGCGCCGGCGCGCTTCACGCTCTCCGGATCGCCGGTCAGCAGCGGGTGCCATTCGGGCAGAGGCTCGTCCGCGGCGCGGCGGCGATAGGCGCAGCTTTCGGGCAGCCAGCTCACTGTGCCGACGATCTTGAGCGTCAGGCGCAGGCAGTCGGGCACGAAGGCCTTGCGGTTGCGATAATCGCGGCAGCGTGCGGTCTGTGTGTCGAGCAGCTTGCAGGCGACGTTGGTGTCCTCGATCTCGCCGGTGTCGGCATCCTCGATCTTGTGCAGGCAGCAGCGGCCGCAGCCGTCGCATAGCGCCTCCCACTCCTCGCGCGAGAGCTCGGCGAGCGGGCGCTCCCAGAACCGGTCCCTCAGCGCACCCATCGGGCCAGTTCCGCGGCGATCGCGTCCGCCCCTTCGTTCGCCGGCAGGATCGCGACCGGCGATCCGTCGGGCGCGAAGAGATAGACCACGTTCGAATGGTTCATGTCGTAGGCGCCGCCCTCTCCCTCGCGGCCGCGCGAGTAGAAGACGCCGAACGTCTTCGCGACCTCCTCGATCTGCTCGGGCGTGCCGGTCAGGCCGACGAGCCGCGGATGGAAGTTGGAGACGAATTCGGCCACCACGTCGGACGTGTCGCGCGCGGGATCGATGGTGATGAAGATCGGCTGGACCTGCGCGCCGAGCTCGGGCTCCGCCTGCTCGAACTGCGTCAGCCCCTGCGAGAAGCGTTGAACGTCGGTCGGGCAGATGTCGGGGCAATAGGTATAGCCGAAATAGACGATCCGCCACTTGCCGTCGTAGTCCGCCCAGCGGTGCACTTTCCCGTCCCCGCCGGGCAGCGCGAAGGGCCCGCCGATCGCGGCGCCGTGGAGCGGTGCGGTGTCCAGCGCCGGCTGGCTGTCGCACGCGGCGAGGGCGAGGGCGGCGGAAAGGGCGACCAGAGTTCTGGCCAGAGTTCTGGGGAGAGGCATGGCGCGGCGCTTCATGCTCTGCTAATCGGGCTTCCGCAAGGGGGCGGCAAGGGCTCCCCATGACACGACGACGACAAGACACGACGACGAAAGGTAGGGAAGACATGGCCCGCGCCGTTCTGCGCAAGGCGACCCTGGCGATCGGACTGGCAGCCGCGATTGTGGCCGCGCCGGCCGCCGCCCAGATGATGTCGGAAGGATACGAGTTCCTGGAAGCCGTGCGCGAGCGCGACGGAACCAAGGTCACCGAAGCGCTCAGCCAGCCGGGTGCGGTCGTGGTCAATGCCCGCGACATCTCCACCGGGCAGACCGCGCTGCATATCGTGACCGAGCGGCGCGATCCGGTGTGGATCCGCTTCCTGACCGCCAAGGGCGCCAATCCCAACGTGCGCGACAAGGCCGGCAATACCCCGCTGTCGATCGCGGTGCGGCTCGGCCTCGTTGAAGGGGCGAAGGAACTGATCGAAGCCGGCGCGCATGTCGACGTGACCAGCGCGACCGGCGAGACGCCGCTGATCGCGGCGATCCACCGGCGCGACATGGCGATGGTCCGGCTCCTGCTGGAGAAGGGGGCCAACCCCGGCCGGACCGACAACTCGGGCCGCTCCGCGCGCGACTATGCCGAACTGCTCGGCTCCGACACCCGCATCGCCGAAGCCATCGCCGCGGCCGACGAGACGAAGGCCGCGAGCGGCCCGAGCTACGGGCCGAGGTTCTGATATGGCGCTCTCCGCCGACCTGACGCTCGACGAACTGCGGCTCGCGCTGGCGCCCGCGGTCGCCGATTCGGCGATCTTCGACGGCTGGACCGACGAGGCCGTGCGCGTGGCGGCGGAGATCGAAGGCGTCGATCCCGACGTCGCCGCGCTCGCCTACCCTGGCGGGGCGATGGACATGATCGCCGCGTGGTTCGAATCGATCGATGCGGCGATGGCCGCGGCGCTGCCGCCCGAACGGCTCGCAGCCATGAAGATCCGCGCGCGAATCGCAGGGCTGGTCCAGGCGCGGCTCGATGCCATGCTCGGCCGCGAGGAAGCGCTGCGGCGCGCGCTGTCGATCATGGCCATGCCGCAGAACGCGGCGCGCAGCCTCAAGCTCGGCTGGCGCAGCGCCGACGTCATGTGGCGGCTCGCCGGCGATACGGCGACCGATTACAACCACTATACCAAGCGGGCACTCCTCGCCTCGATCTACGCCGCGACCGTGGCCGTGTTCGTCGACGACGAGAGCGAGGCCAAGGCCGAGACGCGCGCCTTCCTCGGCCGGCGAATCGACGGCGTCATGCGGTTCGAGAAGGCCAAGGCGCAGCTCCTGAACAGTGGCGGCGACGGGTTCAACGTGGCGCGATTCCTCGGGCGGCTGCGCTATCCGGCGCGCTAGCCCGGAAGCTCTATTGATAATCAGTTGCAAATGGGGCGCGCATCCCATAGCGGGCTAGGCATGACACTCGACCAGCTCGATCGCGGCCAGCGAGCGACCGTCCTATCGGTCGACTGGGCCACTCTCGCCCCCGAAGATGCGAAGCGCCTGCAGGCGATGGGGCTCGACCAGGGCGCGCACGTGGCGGTGGCGCATCGCGGCGTGTTCGGCGGCGTCGATCCGCTTACCGTGACCGTCGGCCGCATGACCGTGGCCGTGCGCCGCGTCCATGCGGCGGCGATGACGGTGCAAGCGATATGACCCGCCAGCGCAGGGCCGCCCTCGTCGGCAATCCCAATTCGGGCAAGAGCGCGCTGTTCAACGCGCTCACCGGCGCGCGGCAGAAGATCGCCAACTATCCGGGCGTCACGGTGGAGCGCAAGGCGGGCCGGCTGATCCTGCCCTCGGGCGCGCCGGTCGAGCTGATCGACCTCCCGGGCAGCTATTCGTTCGACGCGGCGAGCCCGGACGAGGAAGTCACGCGCAAGGTCATCCACGGCGAGTTTCCCGGCGAAGCCCTGCCCGAAGTGCTGGTCCTGGTGCTCGACGCCGCCAATCTCGAACAGCACCTCGTGTTCGCGCAGGAAGTGATCGCGCTGGGGCGGCCGACGGTGATCGCGCTCAACATGCTCGACCTCGCCGAGCGCGACGGGCTGACGCTCGACCCGGCCGCGCTCGAGAAGGCGCTCGGCGTTCCGGTGATCCCGACCGTCGCGGTGCGGCGCAAGGGGCTGACCGAGCTCGCCGAAGCGATCGAGCAGGCGGACGTGCGCGCTGCCGCCGATCCGTCTCCGGCCGTCCCGGGGCCGGCCACGACTTTGCCCGAGCGGCGGCAGACCGCGCGGAAGGTGGCGAAAGCGGCGACAGTCGCCGAGTCGGCCGAGCATCGCATCCACGCGCAAGTCGACCGGGTGCTGCTGCACCCCTGGATCGGCCCAGTGATCCTGTTCGCGATCCTGTTCGTGATGTTCCAGGCGGTCTTCGCCTGGGCGACGCCGTTCGCCGACGGGCTCGAGGCTGCAGTGACCGCGATCTCCGACTGGGTGATAGCGACCTTCTCCGGCGGTTTCCTGCGCGACCTGGTGACCCAGGGCATTCTTGCCGGCGTCGGCTCGGTGGTCGTGTTCCTGCCGCAGATCGTGATCCTGTTCGCCTTCATCCTGGTGATGGAGGCGAGCGGCTACATGGCGCGCGCGGCCTTCATCATGGACCGGATGATGGCCGGCGTCGGCCTGTCGGGCAAAAGCTTCATTCCGCTGCTCTCCAGCTTCGCCTGCGCCATCCC
Organism: Pelagerythrobacter sp. Soil_C_18; assembly: GCF_057657235.1. Classification (NCBI taxonomy): domain Bacteria; kingdom Pseudomonadati; phylum Pseudomonadota; class Alphaproteobacteria; order Sphingomonadales; family Erythrobacteraceae; genus Pelagerythrobacter; species Pelagerythrobacter sp. Soil_C_18. The sequence goes on along the minus strand of NZ_JBDGIU010000001.1, from coordinate 514,472 downwards.
GGGGATCATGGCGACGCGCAGCATCGCCGACCCGAAGGACCGGCTGACGACGATCCTGATCGCGCCGCTGATGACCTGCTCCGCCCGGCTGCCGGTCTATGCGCTGATCATCGCGGCGGTGATCCCGCAGACCACGGTGGGCGCGGGCATCGGGCTGCAGGGCCTCGTGCTGTTCGCGCTCTATCTCGCCGGCATTGTCGGGGCGATGGCGGCGGCGCTGCTGCTGCGCCGCACGGTGACCGAAGGGGCCGCGAGCGGCTTCATCATGGAGATGCCGCGCTATCAGATGCCGCGCCTGCGCGATCTCGCGATCGGGCTGTGGCAGCGCGCTTGGATATTCCTGCGCCGCGCGGGCACGATCATCTTCGCCGCCACGATCGCGCTTTGGGTGCTGCTGAGTTTCCCCCAGGCCGACCCGGGCGAGAGCCAGATCGACGCCTCGTTCGCCGGTATGGTCGCCGACGGGGTTCATGTCGTGGTCGAGCCGATCGGGTTCAACCGCGAGATGGCGCTGGCGCTGGTGCCGGCGATGGCGGCGCGCGAGGTCGCCGTGTCCTCGCTCGCGACCACTTATGCGGTCGCTTCGGAGGACGAGGAGCAGACCGCGCTCGCGCTCGAGCACGAGGTCGCGGCGCGCTGGAGCCTGCCGACGGCGCTCGCCTTCCTGGCGTGGTTCGTGTTCGCGCCGCAGTGCCTCTCGACCATCGCCGTCGCGCGGCGGGAGACGAACGGGTGGAAGTGGCCGGCGTTCATGGTCGGCTACCTGTTCGCGCTCGCCTATGTCTTCGCGGGGCTGACGTACTGGATCGCGGTGGCGCTGGGGCTGTAGCCGCTTTCGGGCGAAAATATCCTCAGGATTGGCCCGTTCTCGGGGTGGCGCGGCTTCGGCCCATTGGTTAAGCCGTTCGCCACACCCGAAAGAGGAAAGCGAATCCATGGCCGGCAGCCTCAACAAAGTCATGATCATCGGCAACCTCGGCGCCGATCCCGAAGTGCGCGAGTTCCAGAACGGCGGCGCGGTGTGCAATCTGCGCATCGCGACCAGCGAGCAGTGGAAGGACCGCAACTCCGGCGAACGGCAGGAGCGGACCGAGTGGCACAGCGTGGCGATCTTCTCCGAAGGGCTGATCAACGTCGCCAAGAACTACCTGCGCAAGGGCAGCAAGGTCTACATCGAAGGCCAGCTCCAGACCCGCAAATGGCAGGATCAGAACGGGCAGGACCGCTATTCGACCGAGATCGTGCTGCGCGGCTTCAACGGCACGCTGACCATGCTCGACGGCGCACCGGGCGCAGGCGGGGGTAGTGGCGGTGGCGGCGGCCAGCGTAGCGGCGGTGGCGGCTGGGACCGCGGCGGCGCTGCAGGCGGCAACGACGGCGGCTGGAACCAGGGCGGCGGCGGCCAGGGCTCGGGCGGCGGTCAGGGCGGCGGGCAGGGCTCGGGTTCGGGCGGCGGCTCCAACTTCGACGACCTGGACGACGATATTCCATTCTGAGGGCTGCCGGGTCGCCTTTGTAGCGGCGCGATCGGCTGGCCCTGCGTGACGCGGCTAGCGCCCGTCGAACAGCAACTTCACATAGTCGTGCAACAGCCGCGCCTGGCGGCCGACCACCTCCTTGTCGTTCAAGGCGCGAGAGGTGACGATTGCACCGTCCGCGACGACGCTGAAGTGGTCGGCGAGCGCCACGAGGTCGGTCTCGATCTTGGGCGGGTAGCGATCGGCGATCCGGCTCAGCCAGTCGTGGAAGCGTTCGCGCCAGAGGAGGATCGCCTCGGAGGCCATCGCCGAGACCTCCCGGTTGAAGGCGCGGTCCTGGTAGATCACCGATGCGACCAGGCAGCCCGGATGGACGTTGGGCAGGTCGTCCATCATCTCGGCGAAGAGCCTGAGGAAGATCAGGAAGCTCTGCAGCGGATCGTCCGAGAGCGTCCGCGCACGCTCCGCGAGTTCATCGAGAAGTTCGCTGTCGCGCTCGACGAAACGGGCGACGAGTTGCATCGCCAGGTCGTCCTTGTCGCGAAAGTGATAGAAGAAACCGCTCTTGGTGATTCCCGTGGCTTCGACCAGCTCGTCGATCGAGGTCGCGGCGAATCCCTTGCGCAGCACCGCTTCTTCCGCGAAGTCCATCAGCCGCTGACGCGTGCGTTCGCCCTTGGTCGGCTCGGCGGACTGTACCGCCGGTCGGTTCTTCGGCTCGAGAGTGCCGTGCATCGCCACGCTCCGTTCCCTGCGGCCTGAAAACAGGCCTGCCAAAACAGCAGTTTGCCGGGCTCTTCGAATCAACCGACCATGGGCCCGCTAGATTGGGTCGCGGACCCGCCGGTAGATTGTGCCCACTTTTCGACGCGACCACCGTGCACCTTCTACCACACTTCTGCCCGTGGTGGGAGGCCGCCCCGGCTCGCGCCGTTCAACCGACACGGAGGACACGAGATGACCGACACTTTGACGGCTACGCCAATCACGGGCCACGACCTGCCGCAGCTCCAGGGCAAACTATTCCTGACCGATGGCGGTCTGGAGACCACGCTGCTTTTCCAGGACGGGGTGGACCTCGCCTGCTTCGCTGCCATCGACATGCTGCGCAGGCCGGGCGGCCGCGCGCATCTGGAGCGCTATTTCGAAACGTATCTGGCGATCGCCAAGGAGGCGAAGGCCGGTTTCGTGCTGGAAAGCGCAACCTGGCGGTCGAGCCGCGACTGGGCGGAACCGCTCGGCATGTCGTTGGGAGAACTCGCGGCATACAACCACGAGGCGATCCACATGCTGGCCGATCTGCGGGCGCGGCATGAGACGGCGGAGTGCCCGATCGTGGTGAGCGGCTGCATCGGCCCGCGCGGCGACGGTTACAACCCGGCGGAGATCATGGGTGTGCAGGAAGCCCGCGAGTACCATTCGTGGCAGGCCCGAACGTTCGGGGAGGCCGGTGCGGATATGATCGCCGGAATTACGATCACCAATGTCCCCGAGGCCATCGGGATCGTGCAGGCAGCGCAGGAGGCGGGCTTGCCCTCGGCCATCTCGTTCACGGTCGAGACCGACTCGCGGCTGCCGACCGGCGATACGCTGGAGCAGGCCATTGCCGCAGTCGATCAGGCTACGGGCGGTGGGCCGGCCTACTACATGGTCAATTGCGCGCATCCCTCCCACTTCAGCCCGGCGCTGCTCGCCGGCGGCGAGTGGACCAAGCGGATCAAGGGCTTGCGCGCCAATGCCTCGCGGCTCAGCCACGCCGAACTCGACGGCATGGAGGAACTCGACGCCGGCAATCCGGCAGAGTTTGGCCGCGAATACGGTGAACTGGTCACCGCGCTGCCGCATCTTGCGGTACTCGGCGGCTGCTGTGGCACCGATCACCGCCACATCGCCGCGATCGCGGAGGCCGCGGCGCGCTAGGCTACGGCCGGTCTTCTACTCCTCGCGCGGGCGGGGACCAGCCCGGCGGTGCCCGCCTTTGCCCGATCTCCTGGAGCCGCTCAGTCCTTCTTCAGCGCCCTGAGCGCTTCGGCCAGCGGGCCGGTGGCGCCTTCCTCGAGGAGGCCGGCTTCCTTGCGCACCGTATCGGCGTTCGGACCGGTCGCGTAGGGATCGATCGCGAGGCCGAGCGACTGGGCGACCGCTTCGCCGAGATCGAAGGCGTCGCCGGTGTACTCGATCTCGTCGAGCTCGCTTTCGTCGAGCTCGATCTCTTCGTCGGGCACGCTGCGGAGGGCTCCAGGGACGAAGCGCAGGGCGATCGGCTCGTCTATGCGGACCGGAAAATCCTCGCCCGAAATTCCGCAGGTCTGGACGATGTCCGCCTCGAGCCGGCCCGACACGGCCACATCCTCGCCTTCGCGCTCCAGCGTGACATCGGCCGCGAGCCGGTCCACCGCAACGATCCCGAAGCGCTCGGCCAGCGCGGCGCGTTCTTCGGCGTTCGCTTCGATCCGAATGGGGCGGGCGTCGATCTGGCGCAGCTTGACGATCCGAGACAGCTCGCTCTCGATCATCGTGCGATCTCCGCCCGCAGCAGCGCCTCGGCCGGGGTTTCCTGCAAGGTGCGGTGGAGCGCGCGCAGCCGCTCGGCGACGCAGCTCGCGCTGCCGCCGTCGCCGAACGTGACGTTGCGGGTCACGGCGTCGGTCAGCGCCGCATCGCCGGTGTTCGCGAGCCCCGCGCGGTAGGCGCCGATGCGGCCGCCGAGCGCGCTCATCAGCTTGCCCATGCGCTTGCCGAGCGTCGGATCGCCGATCCCCTGCTGGCGGAGCTGGCCCTCGATATCTTCGACGAACAGCTCGGTCAGCAGCGCAGCCTGTGCGCGCAGGCTCTCGTCGCGCTCCATCCGCACGATCACTGCCGCGAGCACGGCGGAGAGCATGTCGAAGCGCCCCTCCTGCGTGTCGGCGACGCCGCAATCGGCGTACCACTGCGGCTCGCGCGCGATCGCCACGATCCCGCGCCACAACGGCACGAACCGGTCCTTGGGATCGGTCTGCGGACCGAAGATTTTCGCAAGCAGTGACATGGCCGTTCGTGTTCGTCCCAAAGTTCGTCAGGTGTCCGGTTCGATGTTCAGGGGCAATTCAACCCCGCCGCCGCACAGCGCGCAAGCGGCAAAGTTGCAAGCACGCGCGCATCGCCGTAAGGCTCGCGCCGATAGAAGGTTTCGCCGCGCCTTGCAAAAGGCGTGTGCGCCGATTTCGGAAGGTTTCTCGATGCAGGCAGGTAAGGCTTTGGGCGTGGCGGCGGTTGTGGCGGCGCTGGCCCTGGGCGGGTGTAGCGCGATCCGCGAGAATCGCGGTTACATCCAGGACGCGACGCTCGTGTCCGCGATCCAGCCCGGCATCGACAACGAACGCTCGGTCGCGGCTACGCTCGGCCGGCCGAGCTTCACCAGCCAGTTCGGCGACGAGACCTGGTACTATGTCTCCAGCACCACCGGCCGCCGGCCGTTCGTGCGCCCGACGATCCGCCAGCATTCGGTTCTCGCGGTGAAGTTCGACGCCGCGGGCAATGTCGTCGCGACCGAGCAGTCCGGGCTGGAAGACGTCGTCTATCTCAGCCCCGACGGCAAGGAGACGCCGACGCTCGGCCGCGAACGCGGATTCTTCGAGGACCTGTTCGGCAACATCGGCCAGGTCGGCACGCCGGGTGTCGGCGGCGGCGCGGGCGGACCCGGCGTCTGAGCCGATTTCCGGCGGCACTGGTTTCCTTGACCGCCGCGCGCGCCACCCCATATCGCGCGGCATGGACGAGAACGCGGCGAGTCACGGCCTGATCCAGTGGCACGGCACCACCATCATCGGGGTCAGCAAGAACGGCAAGACCGTCGTCGCCGGCGACGGCCAGGTCTCCATGGGCAACACGGTGATGAAGCCCAATGCACGCAAGGTTCGCCGCATCGGCAAGGACGGCGCGGTGGTCGCAGGTTTCGCCGGCGCGACGGCGGATGCCTTCACCCTGTTCGAACGGTTGGAAAAGAAGCTCGAGCAATATAGCGGGCAGCTCATGCGCGCCGCGGTCGAGCTCGCCAAGGACTGGCGGACCGACAAGTACCTCCGCAACCTCGAAGCGCTGATGATCGTCGCCGACAAGGACACCCTGCTCGTGCTGACCGGCAACGGCGACGTGCTGGAGCCCGAGGCGGGGATCGCCGCGATCGGTTCCGGCGGCAACTACGCGCTCGCTGCCGCCCGCGCGCTCGACGCCTACGAAGACGATGCCGAGCAGATCGCGCGCAAGGCGATGGCGGTCGCGGCGGATATCTGTGTGTTCACCAACGGCAATGTGACGGTGGAGACGGTCTAAGCCCTCTCCCCTCAGGGAGAGGGTTGGGAGAGGGGCAATGCGACCCCCCCTCTCAACTCCGACTAGCCTGCTGCGCAGCCAAGTCTCCGTATCTCTCCCCTGAAGGGGAGAGAGCAATGGGAAGAAAATGACCGAAGCACTTACCCCCAAGGCGATCGTCGCCGCTCTCGACGAGCACATCATCGGGCAGAAGGAAGCGAAGCGCGCGGTGGCCGTGGCGCTGCGCAATCGCTGGCGCCGCCAGCGGCTCTCGTCCGATCTGCGCGACGAGGTGACGCCCAAGAACATCCTGATGATCGGCCCGACCGGCTGCGGCAAGACCGAGATCAGCCGGCGCCTGGCCAAGCTGGCCGATGCGCCGTTCGTGAAGGTCGAGGCGACCAAGTTCACCGAGGTCGGTTACGTCGGCCGCGACGTCGAGCAGATCGCGCGCGACCTTGTCGAGGAAGCGATCCGGCTGGAGAAGGACCGCCGCCGGGAGGCTGTGCGCGAGGCAGCGAGCAAGGCGGCGATGGACCGGCTGCTCAAGGCGCTCGTCGGCGAAAACGCCAGCGAAGCCACCCGCGAATCGTTCCGCGAGCGGATCGTCCAGAACGCTATGAACGAGGTCGAAGTCGAGATCGAGGTGGAGGAGGCGCCGCAGATGCCCTTCGACCTCGGCGGCATGGGCGGCAACGTGGGCATGATCAACTTGTCCGACATGCTCGGCAAGGCGATGGGCAAGACGCCGATGAAGCGGCGCAAGCTCAAGGTGCCGGACGCCTGGGACAAGCTGGTCGAGGAAGAAGCCGAGAAGCGCATGGACCAGGACGACGTCGCCCGGGTCGCGCTTGAGAACGCCGAAACCAACGGCATCGTGTTCCTCGACGAGATCGACAAGATTGCCGTCTCCGACGTGCGCGGCGGTTCGGTCAGCCGCGAGGGCGTGCAGCGCGACCTGCTGCCGCTGATCGAAGGCACCACGGTGTCGACCAAGTACGGGCCGATGAAGACCGACCACGTGCTGTTCATCGCCAGCGGCGCGTTCCATCTGGCCAAGCCCTCGGACATGCTGCCCGAACTCCAAGGCCGCCTGCCGATCCGGGTGGAGCTGCGCGCGCTGACCGAGGAGGATTTCGTGCGCATCCTGTCGGAAACGCGCGCGAATCTGGTGGCACAGTACAAGGCGCTGCTGGGCACCGAGCAGGTGACGCTCGAACTCGGCGACGATGCAGTGCGCGAGATCGCCCGGATCGCCGCACGGGTGAACGAGAGCATCGAGAACATCGGCGCTCGCCGCCTGCAGACGGTGATGGAAAAGCTGCTCGAGGAACTGAGCTTCGAGGCCGAGGACCGCCAGGGCGAGACGGTGACGATCGATGCCGCCTATGTCCGCGAGCGGCTCGAGGACCTCGCGGCCGACAGCGATCTTTCGAAGTACATCTTGTAGCGCGGCTGCGTACCCGATATGTTCTCTCCCTCGAATCGAGGGAGAAATGTCATGACGGGCGGCAGATGCCATTGCGGTGCGGTGCGTTACCGGGTTGAGGGCGAGCCGAAGCACGTTTCGGTCTGCCATTGCGAGGACTGCCGCCGCTGCGCCGGCGCGGCCGGCGTCGCCTGGATGGCAGTCGCGAGCGACGAGTTCACGATCGCCGAGGGCGAGCCTGCGCTGTACCGATCCTCGGCCGATGCCGAGCGCTATTTCTGCGGTGCTTGCGGAACCGGGCTCTATTACGTGAACGAGAAGGTGCTGCCGGGGCTGGTGGACATCCAGACCGCGACGCTCGACGATCCGGAGAACTATCCGCCGCAGATTCACGTGCAGGTGGCGGACGAGCTCCCGTGGGAGGCGACACTGGGCGAGCTGCCGCGGTTCGAGCGGTATCCGGGGTAGTTCCTTCGCTCCTCCCCATTTTCGCATAGCGCTAATGGGGGAGGACCTTCGCTGGTCACTCCGCCGCTTCGCTGACTTCGCTCTCAGCCTGCTGGCGGCGCCACATCTCTGCATAGAGGCCGTCCGCGCGCAGCAGCGCGGAGTGGCTGCCGCGTTCGGCGAGGCGGCCGTGCTCCATCACCAGGATCTCGTCGGCGTCGGCAATGGTCGAGAGGCGGTGCGCGATCGACAGGCTGGTGCGGTTCTCGCTCACCCGGTGGAGCGTGGCGAGGATGTCCTGCTCGGTGCGCGAATCGAGTGCGCTGGTCGCTTCGTCGAGCAGCAGGATCGGCGGGTTCTTGACCAGCGTGCGGGCGATGGCGACGCGCTGCTTCTCCCCACCCGATAGCTTAAGGCCGCGCTCGCCGACTTCGGTTTCGAACCCGTCGGGCAGGCGCTCGATCAGCGGCATGATCGCAGCGTCGCGCGCGGCGCGTACGATCTCGTCCTGCGTCGCGGCCCCTGTGTCGTTGGCGCGGCCGTAGGCGATGTTGTAGCCGATCGTATCGTTGAACAGCACGCTGTCCTGCGGGACGATGCCGATCGCGGCGCGCAAGCTGGCTTGCGTGACCTGGGTGATGTCCTGCCCGTCGATCAGGACCCGGCCCGACAACGGATCGTAGAAGCGGAACAGCAGCCGGGCGATCGTGCTCTTGCCCGCGCCCGAGGGGCCGACGATCGCCACGTGCGCGCCGGCGGGCACTTCGAAGCTGAGCCCGTGAAGGATCGTCCGCCCCGGATCGTAGCCGAACACGACATTGTCGAACGCGATGCTCGGCCGGCGGACGACCAGCGCGGGTGCGCCGGGCGTGTCCTCGACTTCCGCCTCGGTGTCGATCAGCTCGAACATGGCGGCCATGTCGATCAGCCCCTGTCGCACGGTGCGGTAAACCCAGCCGAGCATGTCGAGCGGGCGGAAGAGCTGCGCGAGGTACGTGTTGACGAAGACGAGGTCGCCGGTGGTCAGTTCGCCCTGGCTCCAGCCCCAGACGGTATAGGCCATTGCGCCGCCCATCAGCAGGTTGGTGATCAGCGACTGCGTGACGTTGAGCAGGCCGAGCGAGTTTTCACTGCGGATCGCCGCTTCGGCATAGGCGCGCGCGGCGCGGCCGTAGCGCTCGCGCTCCCGCCCTTCAGCGCCGAAGTACTTCACCGTCTCGTAGTTGAGGAGCGAATCGACCGCGCGCGAGAGCGCCAGGCCGTCGAGATCGTTCATCTCCTTGCGCAGCTTGGTGCGCCATTCGGTGATCCAGCGCGTCACCGCGACGTAAGCCGCGACCGTCACCGCGGTCGCGAGCACCAAGCCCCAGCCGAAGTGGAAGTAGAAGATCACCGCGACCGCGAGGAGCTCGATCACCGTCGGCGCGATGTTGAAGAGCAGGAAGTAGAGCATCGAGTCGATGCTCTTGGTGCCGCGCTCGACCACCTTGGTGACCTCGCCCGTTCGGCGCGAGAGGTGGAAGCGCAGCGAAAGGCGATGGAGCCGGGCGAAGGTATCCTCGGCAAGATGCCGGGTCGCTTCCTGCCCCACGCGCTCGAACGCGACGTTGCGCGCGTTGTCGAACCCGACCGAGGCGAAACGGCCAGCGGCGTAGGCGATGACGAAAGCGAGCGCGACCATCGCCGCCTCGTTCGCCGGCGTCGTCATCGCGTCGACCGCCCGCTTGTAGGCGTAGGGGAGCGCGAGGGTGACGGCCTTCGCCGCGAGCACCAGCAGCAGCGCGATCACAATCCGCCGCCGCAGCGCGGCATTGTCGCGGGGCCAGAGATAGGGGAGGAACCGCCGGATCGTCGCCCACCCGTCGTGATTGGCGGGGGCGGGGGAGGGGGCGGCGGGCGGCATCGCGCGCCTATGTGGCGACGCCGCTCCGCCGGTGCAATGGACGGGGCTGGCTAGAAGCGGGTCGGTATGCCGCCGAAGCGCAGCCCGCGGTTACCTGAAGCGTATCCCCGCGGCATGTCGAACAGCACCGTGCGCGATTCGAAGTCGATCGCCACCCGGTCGAACAGGCGCAGGTCGCGCATGCCGAGGATCAGCGCCGGCCTTCGGTCAAGCCCCAGTGCGGCGAACGCGGGCCCGTCGGCGAAGGCGATCGGCAGGTTCTGGATCACGAACTCGTCTATCTTGACCGAATCGACGAAATCGAGATCGCCGACGAGATCGACCCCATGGACATCGGTAGAGCGCACCTGCTCCAGCTTTTTCGCCCGCAGCCGCTCCTGCAACTCGCGATTGCCGAGATTGCCCTGCGCGCCGGTGTCGATCACCACAGCGGTCTTCACCCCGTCGATCCGCGCGTCGGCGATTATCAGCCGGCCGAGCTTGTGCCGTGCGCGCACCACGATCTCATAGCCGCGGTTGCCGCCGAGCGCCTCGGCATCGTCGACCGCGATCGTGCCTTCGCGGAAGTCGATCAGCACGCGCAGATCCTGCAGGCTATCGAGGCCGATGATGCCGTCGGCGCCGACATGCTGCGCCTCGAGCAGCGGGGCGTGGAGGTCGTCGAACGTCCGCGCAGCGAATTCGAGCCCGTTGAGCTCGACGAGCTGGACCTGCTGCGAGCTCGCCATGCCGACCACGGTGGCATGGCCGAGCGGCTTGAGGCCGAGCCGGTCGCTGAGCCCGCGGGTGACGACCGTCGCCTGGGCGCCTGTATCGATCATGAAACGAAACGGGCCCTGGCCCTCGATCGTCACCGGCACCGTCATGCGCTGATAGTAGTCGGTCATGCTCTCGATGGTCTCGCCCGCGGCGCCGGCCATCTTGTCGAGCAGGGCGGCCGAATCGGCCGGTGTGGGCGCGGGAACGGGTGTCGCCACAGGCGCGGGCGGCTCGGCAGGCTCGGGCGTCGATATCTGGATCAGCGCACCGGCGGCGAAAACTAGGAGCGACATGACGATCTCCCATTCGACAGATCGTGCACAGCATACCACAGGGCGTTCACCGCTACCAATGGTGGTTCGGCAGCGGGCTGTCTCCGGTCAGGCGTGCGTGGCGCCGAGCGGCGCAGTGACCTCCGGCGCGGCGTCGGGCTGGCGGCGCAGCATCGCCCAGGCGTCGCGCACGACTCCCGGCCAGACGAACCATAGCGTCAGCATATAGGTGATCGCCCCCGCCGCCCCGAGCACGGCAAGCTGCGCGATCGGATACCAACCGGCGACCGAGCTGCGCAGCGCCAGAACGGCAACCGCCATCAGCGCGGACGCAGCTGCGACGGGTGTGATCGCCGTGAGCAAGTCACGGAGACGGACGCCGATCGCGGGTAGCGTCAGCGTCAGCGTGACGGCCAGCAGCGTGGGCGCCGCGACCCACCAGGCGTGGACCAGTCCCATCGGGCCGAATCGGATCCCGATCAGGAACAGTACGGGAAAGATCACCGCGCCGCAGAGCGCCGTCGTCAGATAGATTCGCGGCCGGCCGATCGCATTGGTCGTCGGCGAGCAGATGATCTGCAGCGCGAAGAAGGGCATCGCAAGCGCCAGCCCGGCGACGAAGGGCGCCATCTCCGCCCACTTCTCCCCGAATAGGGTGAGAATGGCCGGCTCGGCGGTGAGCGAGAGCCCGACATAGATCGGCGCCACCACCAGCAGCACCATGCGCACGGTGCGAAGGAAGTAGGGAGCGAGCGCATGCCCAGCCTTGTGCAACTCGGCATAGGCGGGGAAGGCGACTTCGTTGATCGGCGGCAGGAACCGCCCGGTCACGATCAGGGTGAGGAACAGCGCTTCGGAGTAGAGGCCGAGATCGTGCGTCTCCAGCGCGCGGCCCGCGATCACGATGTCGCTCTGGCTCTGCACGATCCAGAAGAACTGGCACAGCGTCAGCGCGCCGCCGAAGGTGATGAGGTCGCCCGCGCCGCGCAGGTCGAACACCGGTTTCACCAGCAGGCGCGCAGCGAGAGTCAGCCCGATGGCGCGGGTCAGGTACATGGCGATCGGCGCATAGACGAGCGCCCAGACGCCGAACCCGTACCACGCGAGTACGAGCGCGGTGCTCGCCCCGACCAGCGCGCAAAGGAGATTCACCAGCCCCTGACTGCGGAACTCGATCCGCCGCGCGAGCAGCTCCTGCTGCAGGGCGGAAAAGGGAATGGTCAGGAAGATGATCGCCTGCACGCGCAGCATGTGCGCGATCACCGGCTGGTTGTAATAGTCGGCCGCGAGCGGAGCCATCAGGAACTGGGTCGCCGCCAGCCCGCCGTTGAGCATCAGCAGAAGCGCGAAGACCTGCCCGATTCGTCGCTCGTCGACACGCTCGGCCTGGATCAGCGAGGTCGCGAAGCTCTGTCCGTTGAGGAAGGCGAGGGCGGTAATCACCGTCTGCGCCATCGCGAACAGGCCATAATCGGTGGGCGAGAGGAGTCGCACGACCAGAATCGTCGAGGTCCAGGTGATCGCCTGCGCGAGCACCTGCGTGCCCCAGCGCCACGCGACCGCGCTGCGCACGCGTTGTGCGAAGGCGCCATCGGCCGTCGGTGCCGGCGAGGGAATCGTCTCATTCATAAGGCGCGCGATAGGGCTCAAAGGTGAAGATTTGCCGCATACAGGTCTGCCGCGGGGGTAAATCGGCCGCCGCGGAGGGGCGGAATCGATCGTTCG
>NZ_JBDGIU010000001.1:277166-497166 GCF_057657235.1 Pelagerythrobacter sp. Soil_C_18 | reverse complement strand
GGCTGATGATTCCCAAGAGCTCATATCGACGGAATCGTTTGGCACCTCGATGTCGGCTCATCACATCCTGGGGCTGGAGCAGGTCCCAAGGGTTTGGCTGTTCGCCAATTAAAGTGGTACGTGAGCTGGGTTCAGAACGTCGCGAGACAGTTTGGTCCCTATCTGCCGTGGGCGTCGATTGTTGAGAGGAGTTGCCCCTAGTACGAGAGGACCGGGGTGAACATACCTCTGGTGTACCTGTCATCGCGCCAGCGGTGCAGCAGGGTAGCTATGTATGGACGGGATAACCGCTGAAAGCATCTAAGCGGGAAGCCTCCCTCAAGATAAGCAATCATCGAACCGTGATAGACCATCACGTTGATAGGCCGGGTGTGGAAGCGCAGTAATGCGTGGAGCTAACCGGTCCTAATAGTTCTGTTCGCGCTTGTTGAATCCCACCATCAACGACAGTCCTGAATGGATTGTCCTCGATGTAAGAGGATGATCAGCCAGACATCGATTTAAAAACCGCGTCCGCCAGCTTCATTGCTTGGTGACCTTAGCGCCTGTGACCCACCCGATCCCATCTCGAACTCGGCCGTGAAACCGGGCAGCGCCGATGGTACTAGCGCTCAAGCGCTGGGAGAGTAGGTCGTCGCCAGGCATTGTAGCCGGCGGAGCGCGGTAAAACCCATTCGCAAGTCAGAGGGCCACCCCGTCCGGGGGAGGCCCTTTTGGCGTCTTTGGCTTTTGTCATCGATGCCGTGCCGATCGGCCCCGCAAGGGGCTGCGGCCAGACCGTCGCCGGAGGCGACATACAGGTGCCGCGGGGTGGAGCAGTCCGGTAGCTCGTCAGGCTCATAACCTGAAGGTCGTTGGTTCAAATCCAACCCCCGCAACCATCCGAAGCAGCAGCCGTCTCGAAAGAGGCGGCTTTTTTTGTGCCTGGCCTTATCAAGGTCGGCGTAGGGAGAGCGCTTGACCTGACGAGTGCGTGCCACCCGAGGCATCGCGTGAACAATGGCGGAGCATCGGCCGCTCAAGCTGATCAAAGCGCTCGGCTTGACTGCGCAGCCGGTAAGGCGCGGATCTCCTGTGGTGACAACCTCGCTGCGAGCAACCTCGCCGTGCCCTGCAAGAAGACGGTTGCTACTGACGGTCCAGAGGCGACGGCTCGGGCCAGACCGCCGGGACCCTTATACCCATATCCATCACATCGGCTGGATCTCACCGCGAACGAAAGCGCGCAGGTCCGCGGCCAAGTTCGCGAGCTGTGCCTCGTCCTCGAAGATCGAGTGCCCGGCGGGATAGCCGCGCAGGACATAGCGCTCCCGTGACACCCCTGCCTGATCGAGCGCGAACGGCCCGGCATGAACCGGGGTGGTGATGTCGTAGTAGCCGCCCGCCACGAAGAGCCGCATCGAAGGATCGGCATCGAGCGCGGTGGCGAGATAAGGCGCAAAGGTGGCCGCGCGGTAGCTCCCGCCGTAGCCTTCGCCCCAGTTCCACTGGAAGTTGATGCCGAGGTTGAGGCTGCGATAGGCGCTTGGAAGCGAGTAGCCGAGTTCGTCGGCCAGATAGCGCTCGATTACGTTCGGCCCGTCGCTGCCTAGGGACATCGAGGGATCGTCGAAAGGCGGCCGCAGTTTGGATTCCTCGATCGATCGCGTGATTCGCGCATCGAGTTGGCCGGTGCGCAGCCCCTTTTCGCCGAGTAGCGAGAGCATGAAGTCGAGCTTGCCGATCCGCAGTCGCTCCTCCGCGATCTGATCCGCGGGCAATCCGATCAGGGACGAAAGCTTTTCGGCAACGCGACGCTGCTCTTCCGTGGGAAGGCGCGGCCCCTGTGCCAGCGCGCTTACATACTCGGTTTCGGCGAAGCGCTGCGCCGCCGCGAAATGGTCTGCGACATCGCGTCCCTGACGATTGATAGCGCCGTGATACCAGGCGACGGCCGCGAAAGTTGGCAGAGTGGTTACCTGTGACAGGATCGGACCGTCCGTCCACCCCAGGGACGGCGACAGTAGTACGACCGCGTCCGGAAGCGGATGTTCCGCGCCCTGCAGCTCGTTTAGTATCGCGGCGGCGCGCGCCGTGCCGTAGCTCTCCCCCACCAGTACGGTCGGGGAAGCGAGGCGGCCGTTGGCTCGTTTCCATTCGTCGATCATGCGGATGACGGCCTGCGCATCGCCCTTGACGCCCCAGAACGAAGCGGCGTCGGCGCCCTCGATCGGCATGCTCGCGCCGGTGCCTGGTGGATCGATGAACACAAGATCCGCGACGTCGAGCAGGCTGTGCGCGTTGTCGGCCAGGCGCATGTCGGCCCCCTCTCCGAGGATCCGGCGCGGGCCGAAGGCATGCATGTGGAGCGGTGAGGAGGATGCGCCGGGGCCGCCGTTGAACACGAACAGCACCGGCCGCGTCGCCGCGTCGCCCAGGCCCTCGGCCACGTAAGCGTAAGTGACCGCGACGACGGCGGGCTCACCGTCCTGGCCCGGCAGCGGCTGTTCGCTGACGAGTGCGCGGTAGGCGATCCGCTGGCCACTCAGCACGATGTCGTGATCGGTCGCGACCACGCGGCTCGTCGCTTCCTCGCGTGGGACCATCGGCTCCATCGCGCGCAGGAAGGCGGGCGACATCGGCGCATCGGCATCCTGCGCCAGTGCCGGCGTGGCAGCGGTGGCGAGCAGGACGGACAAGAGGCAGCGGCGGAACGGCATCGTTTTCTCCCCGGAAACGGCCGCGCGTTCTTATGTGCGCGGTAAGGCGTCGAGCAGGCGATCGATGTCCTGCTCCCCATTGAACATCGAAGGACACACTCGGAAGCGGTTCTTCGAAAGCGTGATCTGGACCCCGGCGCGAGTCAGCCGCTCGCCCAGCTTGGCGCGCGCATCGGCAAGGACGCAGGTCATCAGCGGCGCGCGGCAGCCCGGCGGCGTGGCCACCGAATAGCCCTTCGCCTCGAGCCCGGCGCGCAGGCGGTCGAGCAGGGGCTGGCGCCACGCGGTGAGGCGATCGATGCCGAGGTCGAGCAGGTAGCCGAGCGACCAGTCGAGCTGGACGATGCCGGCGTGCGACCGTGTGCCCATGGCGAACATGCCCTCCGCATCGTCGCGCGCGGCGACGTCGGCGATCGTCTCGCCCGGCGTGTCCAGCGGGTAGACGTGCGGAGTGAAGCGCGCGAGGCCGTAGTAGCCGAAGCGCTTGCGCGTCAGCCGGTCCATCCGGTCGGCACGCGCATAGAGGAAGCCAATCCCGAAATCCCCCATGAGCCACTTGTAGCTGGCGGTGGCGGCGAAATCGACGCCGCTGCCGTGGAGATCCACCGGCACCGCGCCGGCGGCGTGGATGATGTCTGCATAGACCAGCGCGCCGCGCGCATGGGCGATCTCGCACACGCGCTTCAGATCGTGCTCGAAGCCGTTGTAGGTCGAGACCAGCGACAGCGAAACCAGCCGGGTCCCGGGGGTGATCGCGCGTTCGTAGTCCTCGATGGCGATCCGGCCATCGCGCGGCCGCAGCCAGGCCACGTCCATCCCCCGACGTGACAGTTCCTCGTAGAGATAGAACGACCCGAAGAAGTGGAGCGTGTCGGTGACGATGCGCCCGCCCGCGCGGGGCAGGTCGAGCGCGTCGATGACCATCTGCTCGCCCGCGGTCGTGCTCTGCACGAAGGCGAGTTCTGCCGGCGAGGCGCCGACGAGGAGGGCGAAGCGTTCCTTCACCCGCTCTTCCACCGCGCTCATCGGGTAATCGGCCGCCGTGCCCCGGCGCGCGAAGTAGTCGGCCACCGCTGCCCGGGCACCCCGCGCAGGCGGATGCATGGTTCCGGAATCGAGATAGGTGCCCTCGACGTCGAATACGGATCTGTCGGGCAATCCTCCCGGTACGCCGGCACTCGCCGCCACCGGAAGCGCTGCGGCTGCCGTCAGCACCGCACGGCGCGACATCTCCAGCCCGTTCCCCGATTGCGTCATGTCGGGATTGTACGCTGCGAGCGGCGCATAGAACACGGCGTTCCCATTGCCCCAAAATCGGAAGGGCCGGTGAACCGCTGCCTCTCGGGCATGCGATTGCGAATAATCTATTCCCGCCTTCAGCTCTAGGATCCGGTGATCGCTGCGGGAGAGCTTCGTCGTGCGCGTTAAATCGATTTTGCGAGTCATCCTCCTGCTGACGAGTCCATGGCTCCCGGCGGCGGCGGTCGCCGCGTGTCCGCCCGACGCGGTGGAAACCCGTCAGGAGAGTGGCGCGCTCTCTTATCTCGCATGTACCGGGACCATCGCGGTCGACAACGGCGGCGATGCACAGGGCCGCATATTCTATACCGCCTACCTCGCTTCCGCGGAGGCCGAGCAGCGCCCGGTCGCCTTCGTGTGGAACGGCGGCCCCGGCGCGGATTCGCGGCTTCTCCACTTCTCGGCGCTGGGTCCGGTGCGCATCCGCGAGGGGCGGGCCGAGGCGAACCCCGACAGCCCGCTGGCCGTCAGCGATCTCGTGTTCGTCGATCCCGTCGGCACGGGCTTCAGCCGTGCCCAGAGCGAGACCGATGCTGCCGGGTTCTACTCGACGACCGCCGACATCGCCGCAACGACCGATTTTATTCTCTCATGGCTCGAAGCCAGCGGCCGCACGGGCGCACCCATCTTCCTCGTTGGGGAGAGCTTCGGGACCTGGCGGGCGGGCGGCGTCGCCGAAGCCTTGGCCGACCGGGGCCACTTGGTCGCCGGGATTGCGCTGATCTCGGGCGGCATTCCCCTGGGCGACCTACCCGACCGCCATCTGATGCGCGCGCTCTCGCTGCCCAACCGCGCCGCGACCGCGCTGGCGCATGGCAAACTGGCGCCTGAGCTGCAGGGCGACGTAGAGCAGGTGCTGCAGGAGGCGGAGCGATTTGCGCGCGCCGACTATGCGCCCGCGCTGGCCGATCCGGTCGCGCTTTCGCCCGAGTTGCGCAAGGCGATTCGTACGCGGGTCGCGGCCTTCCAGGGCCTGTCGCCGGAGGCGGTCGATCCCGAGACGCTCTGGGTATCGCCGCGCACGTTCCGCACCGAACTGCTCGGGGACAGTGGGCAGATGCTCGACGTCTTCGACATGCGCGTAACCGACGGTGCGGATCCGACGCCGGCGGGCGCCGCGGTCCTGCGCTATTACCGCGAGCGTCTGCACTATGCCGAGGGGCATTACGCCGGGATCGAGGTGGAGGAGCTGCCCGTCGGCGCGCAGTGGCAGTACGATCAGGCGCCGATCACGCCGGAATCGCTCGCCCGCGCGATGGCCGGGGAGGGGCCGCCCAGTCCCTCTCAGCCATGGACTCTGCGCGCGATGGAGAAGATGCCGGACATGCAAACCTTCGTTGCGGCAGGGTTCTACGACTCTCTCAATAGCTGTGCGGCGAACGAGGCGACGGTGTCGGCGCTCCCGGCGGCGGTCGCTGCACGGTTCGCGCTCCACTGCTATCCCGGCGGGCACATGATGTACGACGAGCCGGCCGTGGCGGTAACATTCGGACGCGACATCGCCGCATTCCTCGCGGGTGAGAAGCAGGAATAATTTTCACGCTGCACACCGGGTTTTCACCGAAACCAATGCTCAGCCCGGCTGGGATCGGTAGAGAACGACAACCGCAATCCAGTCCATCGGCATATCCTTCGGCGCGATTTCCGAAAATGGAACAACAAGACCGAATTCGAAGGGGAAGCAGGATGCGTACGAGGATGACCATCACCATGGCGCGGCTGCTCGCATCCGCCGCGATACTGGCCGGCGGGGCCGCTCACGCGCAGGACACCGACGAAACCATCGGCGGCCCGGTCGTGGGCGAAGCGGCGGGCGAGGCGCAGGTCCAGGAGATCGTCGTCACCGGATCCCGGATCCGGAGCAAGAACGTCACCACCGCCTCCCCGATCATCGACGTGGGGCAACAGGATGTCGAGGACCGCGGCTACGTCAGCGCCGCCGAGGCGCTGAACGACCTGCCGTCCGTCGTCCCGCAGCTCAACCAGGCCGACGGCAGCGGCGAGTCGAGCGGTTCGGGGCAGCAGTTCCCCAACCTCTTCGGCCTCGGGCCCGGGCGCACTCTGACGCTGATCAACGGGCGCCGCATGGTCACTTCGACCTCCGGCATCGGCAGTGGCGGCGTCGGCGACGCGCAGGTGGACTCCAACATCATTCCGCTGGGACTGCTGAGGCAGGTCGAAGTCTATCAGGGCGGCGGTGCCGCGGTTTACGGCTCGGATGCCATCGCGGGCGTCGTCAACTACATCCTCCGGGACGACTTCACGGGCGTGGAGCTCGATGCCCAGGCCGGGATCAGCGATCGCGGCGACTACGAGACTTACGCTTTGCGCGGCACGGCGGGGACCGACTTCGCCGCCGGCCGCGGCAATATCGCGGTCGACGTGGGCTGGTCGAGTTCGCCGATCCTGCGCTTCACCGACCGCCCGCTGTCGAACCTCGGGCGGCTGACTGTCAACAATCCGGAAGATACCGGGCCTGGCGACGGTATTCCCTCGGTCGAGGAAATCTTCAACGCCCGCTTCTGGCCGTTCAATGCCAACGGCGTCGTCTTCACCAACCCCGCGCCGCCGCCGAACTTCCTGACCGAGCTCGACGGCCACCCGATCCAGTTCGCACCCGACGGATCGATCGTGCCTTACGATACGGGCGCGCTCGCGGGCATTCCCTTCGCCAGCGGTGGTGACGGTTTCCCCTACCAGCAGCTCGCCGGCCTGCGCACCGGCGTGGAGCGGCTGACCGGCGCCATGGTCGGCCACTACGACGTGACCGACCGCATCCGACTCTCGACCGAGCTGCTCTACGCCAAGACCGAGGGTACGGAGATCCCGCAGGGCAACAGCCGCACGGTGCTCAACGCCGGCAGCTACGCGGGGCCGATCGCATTCACCGTCGACAACCCGTTCCTCACCGATCAGGCCCGCGCGGCGCTGATCGAGGCGAGCCCGGCCTTCGCCGGCGGGCGGCCGCTGTTCCTGTCTAAGCTGTTCCTCGACCTGGTCCCCGACCCGTCGCAGCGCACCAAGACCGAAACCTACCGCGCGGTACTCGGCCTCGACGGCACCTTCGACGTAGGCGACCGCGAGTTCTACTGGGACATCTCGGGCAGCTACTCGCGGGTCGACGGTCAGCGTCGCAGTTGGGAAGTCGTCAACAGCCGTTTCGACAACGCGATCAACGCGGTCCGTTCGGGCGGGCAGATCGTCTGCGCGATCAACGCCGACGCCGATCCGTCGAACGACGACCCCTCGTGCGCGCCGATCAATCCGTTCGGCCACGGCAACGTCAGCGCCGAGGCGCGCGAGTACGTCAGCACCATCGCCGGGATCGACTGGACCAACGAGCAGGTCGATTTCCTCGCGACCCTCGGTGGCTCGCTGTTCACGCTGCCCGCGGGTGACGTGCAGTTCAGCGCCGCCTACGAGCACCGCGACGAGAGCGCCCGTTTCGATCCGCTGCAAGCGAACCTCGAGGGCTCCTTCGGCGCCGGCGCTCAGCAGGTTCCGCAGTCGGGCAGCTACAACACCGACGAGCTGTCGGGCGAACTGCTGATCCCGCTGGTTGGCGAAGGCTTCACGCTTCCGCTGGTTCACTCGCTCGAGGCGAAGGGTGCGTTCCGCTACGTCGACAACTCGCTCGCCGGGAAGGAGAACGTGTGGGATCTCGGCGTGCGCTGGCAGCCGGTGCGCGACGTGACGCTGCGCGCCTCGCGCAGCCGCAACTTCCGGGCGCCGACGCTGACCCAGTTGCTCGTTCCCACGAGCGAAGGGCTCGATGCCGCAGGTATCGATCCCTGCGACGCGGACCGTATCGTGGGTGGGCCCAATCCGGACGTTCGCCGCGCGAACTGCCTCGCGCTGTTCGAGGCTAACCCAGGCTACGGCGTTGAAGCCGATGGCGCTGGGGCTGGGCTGTCGGCCGAAGAGCGGCTCGCTCGCTTCCAGAGTGGCTCCGAGAGCTTCCAGCGGGCGCTCATCACTTCGCGCGCCAATCCGGATCTGCGCAACGAGATCTCGGACACGTTCACGTATGGCATCGTCCTCGCGCCGAGCTTCATTCCGGGCCTGACGATCACCGCCGACCGCGTGGAGATCGACCTAGAGGATGGGTTGTCGCTGTTCACGACCGAGGATTTCGCGGCAACGTGCTTCGACGATCCGTCGCCCGATCCTGCGATGTGCTCAGCTTTCTCCCGTCTCGCGGCGCCGAACGGCGTCAGCTCGGGCGGCACCATCGTTACCGGCACCACGACCACGATCAATGCCGGCGAGATCCGGTATCGCGGCGAGGTCTATGCGGTGGAATATTCCTTCCGTCCCGGCGAGTGGTTCGGCGGCGACGACCTTGGCCGTATCCGGCTGGGGGTGACCGCGACGCACAACACGCTGCTCGAACGTTCGGTGACCGGCACGACCTTCGTGCGGGAAGACGATACCTACACCACGCCAGAATGGGTCGGACGGTTCAACCTCGCTTACGACAAGGGGCCGCTGCGGCTGACCTATCAGGCGGACTATCGCGGGGAAACGCGTGCGGGGCCGGACGCCACGATCGAGAACAATCCCAATCCAATCCTCGAAGGCAACACCGTGCACAATGTTTCGGCGCAGCTCGACCTCGGCGATTTCGTCCTTCGCGGCGGTATCGACAACCTGACGGACAAGGCGCCGTCCTATCCGCAGATCGCCTACGGCGACATCCTCGGCCGGCGGTTCTTCGTCGGGGTGAAGATCCGCCTCAAGTGATCGCTGCGAACTGCATCCGGCCGGGCGCAGCGCGCCCGGCGCGTCTCGAACAGGAAGAAGGCAAGGCATGATCCGGTTCGACCAAGACGCGCCGGGCAGCGGTCCGGGCGGGGCGCTGCCTGCCCCGCGCTTCGGCTCGTACAGCCAGTGGGTGCGCGATGTGATCCGCAAGGTGCGGTCGGAGCGCAACCTGCTGATCAGCCTGTTCGAAAGTTCGGTGCCCGAACCCGCCGAACTGCTCCACGAGATCATCCGCGAGGCCTTCGGCAAGACGGTGACGACGCGCTACGCCAGCGCGTTCGCCGGCGGAAATCCCTATGTTATCGACCAGCTCGCGGCGCGCTATAAGGTCGAGCGCGATCGGGTACTGTGCACGACCGGCGCGACCGGCGCGCTGTCGCTGCTGTACCGGGCGTTGCTTTCGCCAGGCGACCGCATCCTCGTCGAAACGCCGGGCTTCGATATCTTCGACACCGTCGCCCGGTCGCTGAACAAGCCGGTCGATCGCTTCGTCCGCCGGGGCGACGATTTCGCGATCGACCCGGAGGAGGTCGAGCGCGCCATGACGCCGCAGACGCGGCTCATCCTGCTGTCCAACCTCCACAATCCTTCGGGTATGGCGATCGCGCCGGAAGTGCTGGCCGCGATTGCGCGGATGGCCGAGGCGCGCGGCGCGATCGTGGTGGTGGACGAGGTTTACGGTGAATATGCGGGCTCGGAATTCAGCCCTGCCGCCTCGGGCACCTGGTCTCCGGCGCTGGTCAGCGTCAGCAGCCTGACCAAGATCTGGGGCCTCAGCACGCTCAGGTGCGGCTGGATCGTCGCCCACCCGAGCGTGATGGAGCCAGTCCGCGCGCTGAACCGGGAAGTCGAATTCGGCATCTCCAACCTCGCGCATGCGGTCGCGGCGCTCGTGCTCGAGCAGCGCGATCGGTTCGAGAGCTATCGCGAGGGCATGCTGCAGCAGGCGCGGCCGATCATCGAATCGTACCACGCGCACTGGCACGCCGAAGGGCTGATGGCCGGGCGCCTGCCGCCGCACGGATGCATTGCCTTCCCGCGCGCGGTGGGGATCGACAATACCGAGCATTTTTCCGAGTGGCTGGCCGACCGGTGCGGGGTCGTGGTCGTGCCTGGCGAGCACTTCGGCGCGCCGGGCCACATCCGGATCGGCTTCGCCCATGCGCCGGCGGATGTGGATTACGGGCTGCAGGCATTGACCGACGGTCTCAAGCGCTATCGAGCGCTCGGCGAGCATCGACGCGGGGGAGGCTGAGAATGGACGTGGTGCGCGCCTGCAGGAAGGTTCTGGGTTTCGCGGCGCTCGCCGCGGCGGTGACTCTCCCTTCGATGACGGCCGCACAGGACGTCCGCCACCGCGCGCAGGGTGAGGCGGCGGTTGCCGGACGGACGATCGCCTACACCGCCGAGGTCGGCGAGATCGCCGTCTGGAGTCCGGATCGCCCGGGGGACGCGAGCGTCGGGTACATGGCCTACGTGGCCCGCGGCGCGGCCGATCGGCCGGTGCTCTTCGCGTTCAACGGCGGCCCCGGCGCCTCGGCCTCGTTCCTGCACATGGGCGCTCTGGGGCCGGTGCGCGCCCGGGTGCCGCAGGATCCTGCCGCGCCTCTGCCGGCGGAGGCGGAGGTCGGCGCCAACTCCGACATGCTGATCGACATGGCCGACCTGGTTCTGCTGGACCCGCCGGGCACCGGCTTCTCCGCGTTCGGTGTCGGTGCGGACATGGATTGGTACCGCTCAGTCGAGGGGGACGCCGATGCCGTGGCGCAGGCGGTCCTCGCATGGCTGCGCGCCAACGGCCGGCTGGACGCGCCGATCTACGTCCTTGGCGAAAGCTACGGAACGATCCGTGCGACCGCGATGATCGAGGCGCTGCACAACCGCGCGCCCGAGGTGCGGCTCGCCGGCGTGCTGCTGATCGGCCAAGCGCTCAACATGATCGAGACCTCGCAGCGGCCCGACAACGTCGTCACTTATCCGGTGGCGCTGCCCACGCTGGCGGCGATCGCCTGCTTTCACGGGCGGATCGGCACGTGCGATCCGGTCGCGTCGGCCAAGGCGGCAAGCGCGTTCGGGCCCGAGTACCTTGCAGCTCTCTATCGCGGCCGCGCGCTCGACGATGAGACCCGCCGGGCGATCGCAGGGCGGCTTGGGGAACTGACGGGCATCGCGGAGGACCGCTGGCTGGAGTGGGACCTGAAGCTCTCCAAGGAGCGATTCCGGGTCGAGCTGCTGCGCGGCGAGGGCGTGGTTCTCGGCCGCTACGACGCGCGCTACACCGCGCCGCGTGCGCCCGATGCCGGCCTCACCGTCGGCCCCGATGCGTTCTCGCCCGTCTCCGCGCTGTACGGCACGGCGATGGTTTCCGAGTTGACGAGCCGCGGCGTTCCAGGGGCGGAGAATTATCGTGTCATTGCCCGCACCGATGGCGAATGGGCCTACGGGTCCGGAGATTCGCCGTTCAACGATTGGCCGTTCATGGCGACCGTCGAGCAGGCGATGGAGCGTGATCCGAACTTCCGCCTGTTCATCGGCACCGGTCTCTACGACCTGACGACCACCGTGGGCGCGGCCGACCATCTGATCGCGCAATCGGATGCCGATCGCGAGCGGATCGTCGACCGCGTCTACCGCGCGGGTCATGTGGCCTATTCGGATGACAAAAGCTGGCAGCAGATGATCGGCGACATACGCATGTTTATCGAGGGAGATACCGCGCAGTGACGAATGCTGGCGAGAAGGGACTTGCCGCGCGGATCGACCTCTGGGGGGTCGTAGCGCTCGGACTGGGCACGGCGGTCGGCGTCTCGATCTTCTCGGCCATCGCCCCTGCGGCGGCGATCGCGGGGCCGGGCATGCTGCTGTCGGTCCTGGTGGCGGCGCTGCCGATGTATCTGATCGCGGTCAGCTATGCCTATCTCGGTTCTGCGGTTCCGGTGTCGGGCGCCTCGTTCGCCTGGCCGGCGCGGTTCCTGCACCCGGCGGTGGGGTTCTTCATCGCATGGGCGCGGATCATCGCCAACATGGGCGCGATCGTGGTGCTGGCGCTGGTGCTGGTCCGCTACGGCTCGATGTTGATACCGTTGCCGACCAAGCCGACGATGTTCGTCGTTATGGTCCTGGTGCTCGCGGCCAACTGGTTCGGCATCGACGTGGCTGCGCGCGTGCAGAAGATCCTGCTCTCGGCGATGCTCGTGCTGTTCGCGGTCTTCGTGGTCTGGGGCGGGGCGACTGAAGTGTCGCTCGACCGGCTCCAGCCTCTGATGCCGGACGGATGGAACGGAGTGATCGCTGCGGCGCCGCTGCTGATGGGCCTGTTCTTCGGGATAGAGGCCGCGACCGAAGCCGGGGCAGAAGTGTCGAACAGCCGCCGCAACATTCCGCTCGGCATTGCCCTGTCGATCGGGTCGGCGACCCTGCTCTATCTGGCGGTCGGCTTCGTCGCGCTTGGCCTGCTCGGCGGCCCGGCGCTGGCAGCGAGCGAGGCGCCGATCCTCGACGCCGCGCGCGTATTCATGGGGCCGCTGGCGGTGCCGGTGATCGCGCTGGCGGCCGTGCTGTCGATCGGAAAGTCGCTCAACGCGATCTTCGCCATGTTCAGCCGCAGCCTGTTCGCGATGGGCGAGGCAGGCGTGCTGCCCGAGGCGCTCGGCCGCATCCATCCGCGCTGGCGCACGCCGCATATCGCGCTGCTCGCCGTATTCGGGATCGGCTGCGTCGGGCTGTTCCTGCCGATGGAGCTGACCTTCCTGTTCCTCGCGGTGAACATTCCAAACCTGCTCAAGTACGCCAGCATCTGCCTGTCGGCTGCGCGCGTGGCCAGTCACCATCCCGAGCTCCATGCGCAGGCCGGCTTTCGCCCGCCCGCGGCGCGGATGCGCGTGATGGCCATTGCTGGGGCGCTCTGCGCGCTGGCGCTGATCGCGGTCGGCTTCGAGGCGGATTGGCGGCCTTATGCGCTGCTGGGCGGCTGGCTTGCGGTGGGCGTGATCTACTATCTGGTGAAGCAGCGAGGGCGGTAATTGCCCTCGCCGGCGTTTATTCCAGCCCGGGGATGGCGGGCGCTTCGGCGAACGGCTTCACGCCGAACGCCGAGTGGATCTCGGACGGGAAGTAGATCGTTCCCCCTTTCACCACCATCGCGATCCGGTGCAACTCGCGCAGGTCCTCGAGCGGATTGCCTGGCAGAAGCAGGAAGTCCGCGTACTTGCCGTGCTCGACCGAGCCGAGATTCTGATCGCGGCCCATGTAGACTTCGGGCGCCAGCGTGCCGAGGCGGAGCACTTCCGCTGGCGCGATCCCCGCCTCGCCATAGATCTGCAGTTCGCGGTGGAGGGACAGGCCGGTCGCGTCGTCGGTGCCGGGCAGGATGCGCACGCCGCGGTCGTGCAGGCGCTTGATCAGTTCCTTGATCTTGACGAACGAGCCTTCGTAAGCGGCGGCATCGGCAGGTGTCTCGATCGGTGCTATCCCCTGGCGCCGGCGGCGCTGGAGCGCGATCGGCAAATGATCGATATAGTTCGCCACCGCCGGGCTCGGCTGGCCGTCGCGGCTCAGCATCAGCAGTTCGAGCGTCACGGCGGTCGGGTCGAGCGCAATGTCGTGCGCGGCCATCGCCTCGATCGTCTGCTGCACGCGGGGCGAGGCGAGGTCCAGATCGGCCGTCCGCCGCATGGCAGTGAGGCGCAGCGGGGTACGCGTATCTTCCTTCGGATCGAGCACCCAGCCCAGCATGAGCTGGTTGATGTGGGTCACTTCGTCGTATCCGGCGGCGATCATCGTATCGGCATTGGTAAAGGCCGGGATGTGCCCGGTCACGCCTACGCCCAGGCGGCGCGCCTCGCGGACCACCGCAGGAATCCAGTCGGGATTCATCGAGTTGTAGATCTTGACCTGCCAATAGCCGCGCGCCGCGTACCAGCGCACCGCCTCGACCGCCTCGGCCTCGCTCTCCGCGATGATGCCGTTGCGGGCGGAATAGCTGCTGCGCCCTTCGAGGAAACCGTTGCGCACGATGCGCGGCCCGGCGACAGTTCCGTCCTCGATCCGTTCCATGAACCCGTCAAGAAACGCGTTGTCGTTGCCCATGTCGCGGATCGAAGTCACCCCGGCTGCAAGATAGAGAAGGGCCGACTGGGGCGAGACGTGGGCGTGCATGTCGTGCAGGCCCGGGAGGATAGTTCCGCCTTTACCGTCGACGACGATCTCGCCCGGGGTGGCGGGCGCGTCGAGGGGGTGAATGCCTGCGATCCGCTCGCCCGACACGACGACCGAGACCGGCTCGCTCAGGGTGCCGGCTTTCGGATCGAACACGCGGACGTTGCGGATGCGCATCGGGCGGTTGAGTGTATGCGCGAACCGCTTCTGGAGCGCGGCGAAGCGCTCGGCGGTGAGCCGCGTCGCCAGTTCGGTGAGCTCCGGTACGGTCGCCTCGGCACCTTCGCGTACCGTCGCGCCGTCGGTGTCGATGCGGGCGAACAGGCGCCCCTGCTCGTCCAGCAGGATCAGTTCGGGCGACAGATCGATGCCGCTGATCGAGAAGGCACGGTAGGTCGTGCCCTGCACTTCCGTTTCACCCAGCGCCTCGAGCTGCAGCTCGCCGCCGGGAAGCGCCGCCATGCGCTGATCCTCGTCCTTCAGGAGCGCGCGGGCGTAGAGGCCGAGCGCCCAGGGGCTGCCGTTCTGCGCGATGTAAAGCGCGGTGGCGGCATGTTCCCTCTCCTGCGTGCCCGTGGAATCGGTCCAGCGGACAGTTTGGCCGTCGCGTGCGAACCGTTCGCGCACCTCGCTGCCAAAGGTGGAGGTGCCATCGATCGCCCAGCGCACGGGCAGGCCGTCTGCGCCGAGCTCGATCTCTTCCGTCGTGGTGGGGCCGCGGCCGTTGTTCTTGACGTCGTAGCTGATGCTGACTGTGGAGCCCTGCTCGTCCGCTTCGACGAAGCCGACTTTCTCGCCGCTGGTGACGACCGACCAGCGCACCGTTTCGGCATGTGCCGGCAGGGCAGCGAGGAGGGTGGATGCAGCGAGGAGGGCACGGACGGAATAATGGCGCATCAAGTGTTCAGGCTCCGATAGACATGAGCGGCGGCGGCAAGGTCCTGCACCGCATGGCCGAGCGACTTGTAAAGGGTGATGTCATCCGCGCTCATCCGGCCAGCCACCGTGCGGAGCAGGACTTCGCCGATTTCGCCGACGATGTGATTGTCGCCGACGAGGCCCGCCGCACGGGCGTCAAGGAATTCGGCAGCCGCGTCGAGGGCCGAGGCGCGGCTGTCCGCGACATAGCGTGCGCGCACGACCATCTCGTGATCGCATTCTACTGGGCCGGGGCCGCTGGAGCCGACGAGGTTGACGTGTGTGCCCGGCTGAACCCATTTGCCCTGCAGAACTGGCTGCGATGCGGCCGTCAGCGTGCAAACCACGTCTGCCTCCGCCACGGCTTCGGGCAGATCCTCGACCGCCTGCGCCTCGATGCACGAATAGTCGGCGGCAAGCGCTGCGGCTTTGGCGGGATCGCGCCCCCAGATCAGGATCCGGCGGAAGGGCCGGACTTGCGGCAGGGCCTCGAGATGGGTGCGCGCCTGCCCGCCGGTGCCGACGACCAGCAGGGTGCTGGCGTCCTCACGGGCGAGCGCATCGGTCGCCATCGCAGTCGCCGCGGCGGTGCGGATATGAGTGATCTCCTCCGCATCGACGATCGCGACCGGTTTGCCTTCTTCGGGCTCGAACAGGACGATCACCCCACGGTGCCGCCGCCGCCCGGGCGCAGCCGGATCGCCGAAGACGCTGACCAGCTTGGCGCCGAACATGTCGTGGGTGCCGAGTGCGCCGGGCATCTGGGCGAACGTACGTGCCTCGCCGAGCGAGATCATCGTCCGCAGTAACTGGCGCGTCGTCCCGGCGGAGAGCGCGCGCATCGCCTCACGCATGGCATCGATGCACGAGGGGTAATCCAGCCGCCGCCGCACTTCGGCCGCGTCGATTATCGTCAGGTCGTTCCGGTCCATTGATCCTCCCCGGCGAACCTATTTCCGGAAGGGCGGCAAAACTTGCCTGAAGGTTCCCTGCTTTCTAAGACTGACGCATGAATGATGCGCTCTCCCGGAATCCGGAGCATAACGATGGCAAATGAACTCGACCGCCTCGACCTCAAGATCCTCGACCGCCTGCAGGTCGACGCATCGGAATCGTCCAGCGAGATCGCCGAGCGCGTGGGGTTGTCGCAATCCCCGTGCTGGCGCCGGATGCAGCGCCTCAAGGCGAAGGGATATATCAAGGCGCAGGTGGCCGTGCTCGACCGCGAGAAGCTGGGCGAGAGCATGTATATCTTCGCGCAGCTCCAGATGGGCCGGCTGACCGACGAGGAGCGCGACCGGTTCATGCAGGCGATCGAGGACATACCGGAGATCACGGAAGCCTACACGCTGTTCGGCGAGATGGACGTCATGCTGAAAGTGCTGGCGCCCAGCATGGGCTGGTATCAGGCCTTCACCTTCCGCACGCTCCTGCGCCTTCCCGGGGTGCAGGACGTCCGCTCGACCGCGACGTTGTCCGAGATCAAGTGCACGCATCGCCTGCCGCTTCCGTCGTTGTAACCTGGGGCGCCTCCAGCGAGACGCATAGTCTATGCTGCGCCTGATCGGGCCGGTCGGAGAACGACTGCGATCATGCACCGGCGATGCCGTAGATTCGCCGCGCAACGAATGGGAGAAGAAGGCGGTGAGGGGAATTCTGCTGACGATCTGCGCGCTCGGCGCGGCACCGGCCTTCGCGGCGCCGCCCGTCGAAGCGCCCGCGATTACGATCACCATCCGCCCCGAGGCCGCGAACGCCGAAGGGGCCATTCCCGCGCTCGACCTCACGGTCATCGCCGAAGGTGTCGAGGGTGCCCCCGGAAGCCCGATCGTCGAACTGCCGATCGAGGCCAACACGGTGGTCACCAGCGCCAACGACGTCGAGGGGCTGACCGCACGCGACGCGCGCGGCGCCGTGACCCTGACTCCGACTGACAAGGCGACGGACGATTCCAACCGCACCCGGCTCTGGCATGCCGACCGCGCGATCGAAGGGCCGCTGACGCTGCGCTATCGCGTCACGATCGACGCCGCCCGTCCGTTCATCAGCCGCCCGCAATACGAACTGCGCACCGGCCACGGCAGCTTCTCGGGCGCCGGAAACGCGTTCCTCATCCTGCCCGTCGACGAGACTGCCCGGCGGGTGACGGTCGATTGGGATCTCTCGGCCATGGGGCCGGGCGCTACCGGCGTGTCCAGCTTCGGGATCGGCGATGCGCAAAGTGCCGAGCCGCTTGCGCCCGCACGGATCGCATCAACCTACTACGTCGGGGGCCGAGCGGGCACGTACCGGTCGGACAGTGGCGGTTTTTTTGCCGGCTGGGCCGGCGATCCGCCGTTCTCGACCGACGAGCTTATGAAGTGGGCTGCGGGGCTGCACGGTTTCTACGGCGAGTTCTTCGGCGAGGCCGCCGCGAGCTTCGGTGTCTTCGCCCGCCCGAACCCGGACAATCCCGGCAGTGGCATCGGCCTGACCGACAGTTTCGCCTTCACCTATGGCCCCAAGTCCGAGATCGACGACCTGCGCGGCCTTCTCGCGCACGAGATGCTGCATGCCTGGGTCCGTTCGCTCGACGAGTCGATGGATCGCCCCGGTGGCCTGGACCGGAGCTGGTTCGGCGAAGGGCTCGCGGTCCACTATCAGCGGATGCTGCCCTATCGCGCAGGGCTGATCGACGCCAATGCGTTCCTCGACGATCTGAACAAGACGGCGGGGCGCTACTACACCAACGTGATGATCGCGACGCCGAATGCCGAGATCCCGGCGGGCTTCTGGCGCGATACGCGCATCCGGGTTCTGCCCTACGACCGCGGCTCGCTCTACTTCGCCAGCCTCGATGCGAAAGTCCGCGAAGCGTCGGCCGGCAAGCGGTCGCTGGACGACGTGGTGCGCGCGATGCTGGCGGAGCGCCGGGCCGGGCGCCCGATGGACGAGGCGCTCTGGCGCCGCCTGCTCCGGGCAGAGCTCGGCCAGGCGGGGATCGACGATTTCGAGGCCATGCTGGCGGGCGGGACGGTTCTGCCGCCTTCGCATGCGTTCGGTCCGTGCTTCCAGCGCACCACACGCCCGCTACGGCGGTTCGATCTCGGGTTCGATCCTGCATCGCTGCTGAGCGACCCGCGCGCCGTGCGGGGCCTGAAGCCCGGCTCAGAAGCGCACAAGGCGGGCCTGCGCGAAGGAGATGTGATCACCAACACGTTCTCGCAGGACGGCCTCCAGGCGGACCAGGAGGCGTTTCTCACGCTCGAGGTACTGCGGGGCAGTGAAACGCTGACGATCCGTTATCAGCCTCGCGGCGAAACCGTCGCTGCCTACCAGTGGGAGAAGACGGGGGACGGCTCGTGCGGCTCCTGATCGGCTGACACTCTAGGAGCTGGGACGGTTCGGATCGCCCGGCGGGCGTGAGGTCGGATGCGAACTCGACAGCCCGCCATCGACCGCCAGTGCCTGCCCGTTGACGTAGCTGGCCTCGTCCGACAACAGGAACAGCGCCGCGGCCGCGATCTCCTCCGGCTGGCCGCCGCGCAGGAGCGGGTTCAACTGCCCGATCCTGTCTTCCTTGCCCGCCGCGCGGGCACCTTCGTAGAGCGGCCGGGTCATGCCCGTTTCGGTGAGACCGGGAAGCACGGCGTTGATCCGTACGCCGGTGCCGGCAAGCTGCTGGGCAGCGGTCTGGATCAGATTGATCACGCCCGCCTTGCTCGCCGAATACTGCGCCGGGCCGGCGCCAGAGCGCAGCCCGGCGACCGAGGCAGTGCACAGGATCGCTCCGCCGCCGCAATCGCGGATCGCGGGCGCAGCGTGCTTGACCGCGAGGAACGGTCCGATCAGATTTACGCGCAGGACCTCCGCCCAGTCCTCCGGCGTGGCATCGAAGAAGCCGCCGCGCACGCCGCCGGTGATGCCGGCGTTGGCGAAGAACAGGTGCAGCGCGCCGAACTCGCTCCGGGCGGTCGCGACGAGCGCCTCGATATCGGCCTCGGCGCCCGCGTCGCCGGTTACCGCCACTGCCAAGCCGCCGTGGGCGCGCACGGCATTGGCTGTCTCGTGCACGACTTCAGCGCGATCGAACGCGACGACCTGGGCGCCTTCCTGCGCGAACAATAGCGCGCTCGCGCGGCCGATGCCCGAGGCGGCGCCGGTGACGACGGCGACCTTTCCGGCGAGCCGTGCGCTCATATCGTTGCGCCCCCGTCGACGACGATCATCTGGCCCGTGGTCCACTTGGCTGCGGGCGAGGAGAGGTAGACCGCCGCGCCCGCGATATCGCGCGGCTCGCCGATCCGGCGCATGGGCAGCCGCGCCTCGGTCGCGGCGAGCGCCTTCGGGTTCTCCCACAGCGCGCGGGCGAAGTCGGTCTTCACCAGGCCCGGCGCGATGGCGTTGACGCGGATGCCGTGCTCGCCGTTCTCGACCGCATAGTTGCGCACGAGCTGGAAATCCGCCGCCTTGGAGACGTTATAGGCGCCGATCGTCGGCGAACCGCGCAGGCCGCCGATCGAGCTGACGACGATGATCGCCCCGTCGCCCTTTGCGCGCATGTCGGGCAGGGCGAGCTGGATCAGCCAGTGGTTGGAGAGGATGTTGTTGTCGAGGACCTTGCGGAACTGCTCATCCTCGATCCCGTCCATCGAGCCGTAGTAGGGATTGCTCGCAGCATTACAGACGAGAATGTCGACGGGGCCGAGCTGCTCCTTCGCGCGCGCGAACAGGTCCTGCAACTGCACCTTGTGGGAGATGCTGGCGGCGATCGCAGTCGCCGTGCCGTCGCCATGGGCGGCGTTGATCTCCGCCGCGGCCTCGTCGCAGGCTTCCTGCTTGCGGCTCGAGATCACCACTTTCGCCCCTTGGGCGGCGAGTTCCTCGGCGATCGCGCGGCCGATCCCGCGGCTTGAACCAGTGACGAGGGCGACCTTTCCGGTCAGATCGAATAGCGACATCGCGTAAAGTCTCCTTGTTTGTCAGACAGCCGCCTGCTCGGCGAAGGCCCAGGCCTGCTGCGCGAGCGGGACGATGCGCGCGGCCGCGGCCTCGGCGTTGGCGTTCGAGGCGTTGCCGTCGATCGCGCGCTTCTTGATTCCCTGGATGATCCCTACCAGCCGGAACAGGTTGTAGGCGAAAAACCAGTTGAGATCGGGGACCGAGGTGCGGCCGGTCGCTTCGCAATAGCGCTCGGTCGCCTCCTCGAGCGTGGGAATGCCCAGCGCGGGAAGGTCGAGCCCGCCGAGCTGCGCGCCGCGCTCCCCATGCGGCATGGCCCAGTTCATCGCGAGATAGGCGAAGTCGGCCAGCGGATCGCCGAGTGTCGAGAGCTCCCAGTCGATTACCGCGAGAATCTCCGGCCGGTTAGGCGCGTAGATCATGTTGTCGATGCGGTAGTCGCCGTGGATGATCGACGTGCGATCCTGCTGCGGTAGGGTCGCGGGCAGCCATTCGATCAGCCGCTCGACTTCGGGGATGTCGTCGGTCTGGGCCATGCGGTACTGCTTGGTCCAGCGTCCGACCTGGCGCGCGAAGTAGTTGCCCGGCGCACCGTAGTCGCCGAGGCCCACCGCGACCGGGTCGACTGCGTGGAGCTTGGCCAGCGTGTCTATCATCGCGCGGTAGATCGCGCCGCGCTCTTCGGGTGCGCAGTCGGGTAAGGCGCCGCTCCAGAAGGTGCGGCCTTCGACCAGCTCCATCAAATAGAACGGGGCGCCGATGATCTCCGGATCCTCGCACAGCGCCACCGGCGCCGCGACCGGCACGCCGGCGGGGTGAAGGGCCGAAATGAGCCGGTGCTCGCGCTCCACCGCGTGGGCGGAGGGAAGCAGCTTGCCGAAGGGCTTGCGCCTGAGGACCAGCGGCCCGCGCTGCGTTTCGACGCGGTAGGTCGGATTCGACTGACCTCCGGGGAACTTCTCGATGCAGAGGACCGCGCCGTGCCCGGGCGCTGCCTCGCTCAGCCAGCGATCGAGTGCGGCCCCGTCGAGGTCCGCGTATCGACCCTCGCTCATGCGTCGCCGTCCTGTTGCATGAGGCGCTCCAGCGCCTCGCCGCGCGGCCGCATCAGGCTCTCCTGCTGCGCGGTTGCGATCATCCGGCCGTCCTCGGCGAAGAAATGTCCGCGGCTGAGGCCGCGGGCGCCCCCGGCCCAGGGGCTGTCGGCGACGAACAGGTGCCAGCGGTCGAAGTCCGGTGTCTCGTGAAACCAGACCGCATGATCGAGACTGGTCGCCTGAACTTCGTATCCGCCGGGCCGAATACCATGCGGCAACATCGCCGTGCGGAGGAACAGCATGTCGGAGGCGTAGGCGAGCAGCGCGCGCTGCATGGCCGGTCCCGCGCGCGCGGGCAGCCGCATCCGCATCCACGAGGCGGTTCGCGGCTCGCGCGGCCGCCGGCCGAACACCGCCGACGGATCCAGCGGCACGATCTCAATCGGGCGGCGCTGGAGGCGGTCGGCGATCGGGTGATCGTCCGGCTCCGCACGACGCTGCTTCCACTCGCCGAGGCCGGCGAGCGCGGCCTCCACGTCGAGCGGGAAGGGGCATTCGAGCGCGTGGCGGAAGCCCGGCTCCGGCCGGTGGAACGAAGCGATCATCGAGAAGATCAGCAAGTCGCCCTGGGCCGCTTCGATCCGGCGGGTGGCGAAGCTGCGCCCGGCGGTGAGGTGCGTCACCCGATAGTCGACCGGCTCGTCCGCCATCCCAGGCTTGAGGAAATAGCAGTGCAGCGAATGCGCGAGGCGATCCGCGTCTTCCTCCTGCGCGGCGGCCATCAACGCCTGCGCAATCGCCTGCCCGCCGAACAGGCGCGGCCCCATCGCCGGGCCGGGTGCGCCGGTCCAGCGTCCGTCGCCCCCCGCCTCGCTCGGCGCGAGGAGGGAGGCGAGATCAATCGCAGTCTGGTCGTTCACGCAGTCTCCGGCATTCCCGTCCGCCAGTCCGAGCAGAAGATGCTCAGAACGCCTTGCGGATTCCGATCTTGAAGTTGCGACCCAGCGGGTTCGCGGTGAAGGGGTCGTAGCTGTAATCGAGGGCGGCGAATCCCGGATCCTTGTCGAGCAGGTTGAGGACCGAGAGCGTCAGATCGGTTTCAGCCGGCAGCCCGATCCGCATCGTGAAATCGAGCGTCGTGAAGCTTGGGATGTCATAGCCCGGGGTGCCCGGTGCAAGCCGCTGATCCGTATATCCCTCGATATGGGTGACGGTCAGCCGCGCGTTGTGGCGGTCCCAGCCCACGTCCACGTACCCGTTCAGCTTCACTTCGGGCAGCGGATAGGCGGTCGTCTGGTAGTTGAGTTTGCCGACCGCCGAGAAGCCCGGTTGAACGAGGTCCTCCCCGATGAAGAAGTCGTTGGTCTGGAAATCGATCACGTAACTGCCGGTGACGCCCAGACCCCAGGTGCCGCGAGAGCCGAAGTCATCACGATAGCTCGCCATGAAGTCGAGTCCGGAGGTGGAGAGGCCTGCGCCGTTGGTGTAAAACGTGTCGATCGTCGTCACGTCGGCCAGTGTCGGCGCAAGCGTACCGCAGCCGCCTTCCGCCGGCCCGCCGGAGAAGGTGAAGCGGCTCGCGAGTGGATTGGAGCAGTCCGCCACCGCAGTGCCGGGCGTGCTCGATCCGTCCGTGCTGTTGAACACGGAATTGAGAAGGCCTGATAGCGGCTCGGCAACGATGTCGTCGGAGAAGTCGTAGCGCCAGTAGTCGACGCTGGCGCGGAAACCGCCGAGCTCCAGCAGCACGCCACCTCCGTAACTTTCCGCGCTCTCGGGAATGAGCGAGGGGTCGTCGTTCACACGCACTGCGCGGAACGAGCCGCCAACGAATTGCAGCGAGGTGAGGTAGTCGCCGGCAGTAAGGTAGGTGGACGGCGGCGCCCGGAATGTGGTCTGGTAAGATCCCCGCAAGGCCAGCCAGTCCGTTATCTGGAAGCGAGCGCTTGCCTTCGGGTCGAAGGTGGAGCCGACGGACCCGCCATAGTCCTCGTAGCGCGCGGCAAGCTGGATATCGATCCGATCCCCGATCGGGATCTGCAGTTCTCCGAAGAAGGCGTAGACCTCCTGCATACTGGAGTTGGGCTGGTCGGAGCCGAGGAAACCGAACAACCCGATCGGGCGTGCGCAGTCCTCCACGCCAAAATCGAGCGATCCGGGGCAGGGGTAGATGTCGAGATTGTTGTACGGGCCGTAGGCCGCGTCGTAGTCGTTGCGGCGATACTGGGCGCCGAGGGCATAGCCTATCCCGTTGCCCCCGCCGAGGCTGATCCCGGTATTACCGCTGAACACCAGGTTGGCGACCTTGAGCTCGTTCGAAATGCGACTGGACGATTTCTTTGTGAAGTAGTCGAAGACCGCGGGATCGTTGGCGACCGCTGCGTTGTAGCCCGGGTTGGTCTCGCCGGTCGCCGGATTTCCCTCGATCGCGTTCGAGAACGGGTTGTAGAACATGCAGGGACCCACGCCGGGCGTACCGGTCAGGGGGTCGCAATTCTCGCCGCCAAGGCCGCGCAACGCGAGTTGCACCCTGTCGATGATCGTGTCGTAGCCTGTCGATTCGCGGATGTACTTGTGCCAGGTGCCGCTCAGTTCCCAGTTGAATGCATCCGAGTGGCTTCCGCGCACCGCGCCGGTAAAGCGCATCGATTCGCCGTCGCGGGTCGCAGGTGCGGCGCCTTCGATCCCGTTCTGATCCCGGAAAAGCGGATTGCCGCCGAGCAAGGCTGTTCGGAACACGCCCGCTGCAAGGAGCGCGCTGTTTGCTCCCGAAGGGAACTGGTCCGGATTGGCCTCACGGTAGGCGATCAGGCCCGGGTTGTTGGGCGGAACCCAGAACTGCGAGCCGATGGGGTTCGCCAGGCCGGGGGTTGGCGTATTGAGAATAAGGTAGCTCGGTGAGGAGTTGGCCGAGATCGAAGTGTGCCCGAGCAGGCCGGAAAACTCTGCCACGATCTGGTCTGTCAGGTCGATTTCGGTTTCCAGATAGGCCTGCCAGCGGTCTTCCTTCTCCACCAGCAGATCGAACGGCGTGTACTGACTGGCGCAGCGGGTTGCGCTGTCGATATCCGTGGGGGTCGAGTTGTTGACCGGAATGCCGCCCAGGTCATCGCACCCGCGGTCGACCTCGAAGCCGCCGGTTAGGCCAACGAAGGTTCCGGGATAGAAGGCGAAAGGCAAGAAGGCACCCGGGTTCCCGCCTTCGGTAAAACCGCCCGCGGGGTTCTCGGTGTAGGGGCGAATGGCGAAGTCACGTTCACTCGCCGCGAGCGGAGAGCGGTGCTGGTAGCCGAAGCTCGCGAGTACGCGCAGCCCGTCGCCATCGTGGCCGAACGCGCCCGAAGCGGTCCAGTCTCCGTCGGAGCCCTCGATGAAGCGGTAATCGCCGCTGAGTACCAAGCCGTCGAGCTGTTTGTTGGTGATGAAGTTGACCACGCCGCCGATCGCATCGGAGCCGTAAGTCGCGGCCGCGCCGTCCTTGAGCACTTCGATCCGCCCTATTGCTGCGGAGGGCAGCAGGTTGGCATCGACAGAAGGCACCCCGATCGGCGTATTGGCGAGCCTCTGACCATTGAGCAGGACAAGGGTGCGCGAGGGGCCGAGACCGCGCAGGTTCACCGTGGACACCCCTTCTGACCCCTGGGAGCGCGAGTCGAACTGGTTCGAATCGCCGAGAACGCCGCTCGAACCCGGAAGATTCTTGAGGAGGTCGACCGCGGTGGGCGAACCCTGATTTATCAGCTCTTCCTGCGAAATTACGTCAACCGGCAGGGCCGCGTCCTCAGGCGTTCCGCGAATGAGCGAGCCCGTGACGACGATGACCGGGTTTTCAGGCGCGGCGCGTTGCGGGGGCTCCTGAGGCTCGGCTTGCGCCATGACCGGGCTGGCGCCGGCGACTCCCATAACGAGAGCCGACAGGGCGCACGTGTACCGAAGACCGTGTTTTCTCATCTTCCTCTCCTCTCCTGTGGGTTGTGCTCTCAGGCACATACCCACTTATCGAAAGTGGAGTATTTCGGGACACTCCTGTCAAGCTCTTTTGTGAAATGAATGTGCCTCTGCAGCTCGCCGATGTTTTCGAAGAATGCCCGGACCATGCCTCTGAAAACATGCCGCGCGGGCACTATTGATGACTCGGTTGTCGAGGAAAATGCCCGATCGCCCGTCACGTACCTCGTCTTGAGAGGGTGTTTTCGTGGGCGGAAGCGTCGGTGGCGCGTGGGGCGGTCGATTGGTTTCGACTTGCCACTCATACCCTGAATTCGAACAATGTATGCACGGGCGGGAAGGTTGCTGGGCCTGCCTCCGCCTCATTTGCGCCTGCGGCGCAAATGGGGCGGTTATCTGGCGAGTTCGAGTGTGATCGCGTCAGCCGTTGAAGGTTTCGCCGCGCGCGGCTTTGCCGCGCAGATAGTCGCTGACCGGAAGGCCGTGCTTCTCCAGCCCGGCAACGACCGTGTCGAGCCCGATCGTATCGGCCCAGAACATCGGACCGCCGGTGTAGATCGGCCAGCCGTAGCCGTTGATCCACACCACATCGATGTCGCTCGCGCGCTGCGCCATCTTCTCGTCGAGGATCTTCGCGCCTTCGTTGATCATCGGATAGAGCAGCCGCTCGCGGATCTCGTCCTTGGAGATATCCCGTTGTGCATGCCCTTCCTTGGCGGCGAAATCGGCGATGATTGTCTTGACCTCGTCGGAAGGCGTGCGGTTACGCGCTTCGTCGTAGTCGTAGAAACCCTTGCCAGTCTTCTGGCCGAAGCGGCCCACGGCGCAGAGCGCCTCGCGTACGGTGGTGACCTTCGACGGATCACGGTGCCAGCCGATGTCGATGCCGGCGAGGTCGCCCATCTGGAACGGGCCCATCGGGAAGCCGAACTCGAGCAGAACGTCGTCGACGTCCCAGTAGTTCGCGCCTTCCATGATGAGTTGATTCGCCTGCTCCTGCCGCTTGGAGAGCATGCGGTTGCCGATGAAGCCCGGGCACACGCCCGAGACGGCGGCGACCTTGCCGATCTTCTTGGCGAGCTTCATCGAGGTTGCGAGCACGTCGTCGCGCGTTTTCGCGCCGCGCACGACTTCGAGCAATTTCATCACGTTCGCGGGCGAGAAGAAGTGTAGGCCGAGCACGTAGCCGGGGCGCTGGGTGGCCGCCGCGATCTCGTCGATGTTGAGGTAGCTGGTGTTGGAGGCGAGGATCGCGCCCTGCTTCACCACCCCGTCGAGCGTGCCGAACACTTCCTTCTTCACGTCCATGTTCTCGTAGACCGCCTCGATCACCAGGTCGCAGTCGGCTAGGTCGGCGTAATCCAGGGTGGGGGTCAGCAGACCCATCGCAGTGCCGACCTGCTCCACGGTCATGCGGCCGCGCTTGGCCGTGTTCTCGTAGTTCTTGCGCATGACGCCGGTGCCGCGATCGAGCGCTTCCTGCTTCATCTCAAGGATTGTCACCGGAATGCCCGCGCTGAGGAAGTTCATCGCGATGCCGCCGCCCATCGTGCCGGCGCCGATCACACCCACCTTCTTGATCGGAATCAGCGGCGTATCGGCGGGAACGTCGTCGATCTTGTTCGCGGCGCGCTCCGCGAAGAAGTAGTGACGCATCGCCTTCGACTGCGTGCCGCCCATCAGCCTGGCGAACAGCTCGCGCTCCTTCTTCACGCCTTCGGCATAGGGCAACTCGCCCGCCGCCTTGACCGCCTCGATCGCGGCGTTAGGCGCATCGAAACCGCGCATCTTGCGGCCGTTCTTCTGGCGGAAATCGTCGAAGATGGCGGGGTTCTTCACCCCGTCTTGGTTGGCCGTTCC
The DNA here is from genome assembly GCF_057657235.1 of Pelagerythrobacter sp. Soil_C_18. Lineage (NCBI taxonomy): Bacteria > Pseudomonadati > Pseudomonadota > Alphaproteobacteria > Sphingomonadales > Erythrobacteraceae > Pelagerythrobacter > Pelagerythrobacter sp. Soil_C_18. The sequence goes on along the minus strand of NZ_JBDGIU010000001.1, from coordinate 470,543 downwards.
TTCCGATGCGCGCGGCACCGGCTGGCCGATCTTCGATTTTGCGAAGGCGATCGCGTCCGCCTCCAGGCTGTCCTCACCGACGATCTTGTCCACCAGGCCGATGGCTTGCGCCTTCTTTGCCGAGATCGGATCGCCGGTGGCGACAAGCGGCAGCGCGGCTTCGGCGCCGACCAGGCGCGGCAGGCGCTGCGTGCCCGCGGCGCCGGGGATCAGCCCGAGCTTGACTTCGGGCAGGCCGATCTTCGCGCTCGGCACCGCCACGCGGTAATGGCAGGCGAGCGCGACTTCGCACCCGCCGCCCAGCGCGGTGCCGTGGATCGCGGCGACCACTGGCTTATCGCTTGCCTCCAGCTTGTCGAGCGCTTCGGGCAGGCTGGGGCCTTTGGGCGCTTTCCCGAATTCGGTGATATCCGCGCCTGCGAAGAACGTGCGCCCGTCGCAGCGGATTACGACCGCCTCGATCCCGTCGTCGGACAACGCCTCCTCGATCCCGGCGGCGAGCCCGGCGCGCACGGCTTGGCCGAGGGCGTTCACCGGCGGATTGTCGGAGATGATGACGAGCACGTTGTCGTGGCGTTCGGTGCGGATCGGCGTAGTCATTGTGCGCTCCTTCATGCGTAGCTTTCCGCCAGAGCCGAGTAGATCAGCGTCTTGAGCTGGCGGCGGATGGGATAAGTGGACGAGGGGTAGAGCTGTGTCATGAAGACCACGGTGATCTTCTCGAGCGGATCGACGAAGAAGGCGGTCGAGTAAGCGCCGCCCCAGTAGAATTCGCCCTTGCTCGCGGGCATCAGCGTCCTGGCCGGATCGATCACCGTAGCGAAGCCGAGGCCGAAGCCGGTGCCGGCGTTGTTCGCTTCGGAAAACAGGCTCTGGCTCATCTGTGTGAGATCCGCACCGCCGGGCAGGTGGTTGGCGGTCATCAGGTCGAGGGTCTTGGGTGCGACGATCCGCGCGCCGTCGAGTTCGCCCTTCTGCAGCAGCATGGTGCAGAAGCGGTGGTAGTCGGTCGCCGTGCCGATCAGGCCACCGCCGCCGCTGTCGAACTTGCCGTTCTCGAGCAGGCGGCTCTCCGCAGCACGGTCGACCAGTCGCGGCGCCTTGCCCGGACGGTAGCCATAGGCGTCCGCGAGGCGGTCCGCCTCACCCGCGGCAACGTGGAAGGCGGTGTCGGTCATCCCCAGCGGTTCGAAGATGTGCTGGCGGAAATAGTCGCCTAGTCGCATCCCCGAAATGCGCTCGACGGCAATGCCGAGCACGTCGGTCGAGACCGAGTAGTTCCAGCGCGAACCGGGCTCGAACTCGAGCGGAATCTCGGCCAGCGCGGCGACGTATTCGTCCGAGGTGAATTTGCCGCGCGAGAGATCAAGCTCCGCCGCGCGATAGGCGGCGTCGACGCTGCTGCGGTTCTGGAAGCCGTAGGTCAGCCCCGACATGTGCGTGAGAAGATCGACGAAGCGCATCGGTCTGCCGCGCTGCATCGGGGCGAAAGGCAACGAGCCGCCGCCGCCTGCGTAGGCGCCCAGGTTTGCGAACTCGGGAATCACCCGGCTCACCGGGTCCTCCAGCGCCACCTTGCATTGCTCGACCAACTGCATGAATGAGATGGAGGTGATCGGCTTCGTCATGCTGGCGATGCGGAACAGCGCATCGTCGCGCATCGGCGCACCATCGTCGCGCAAAACCCCGAAATGCGCGTGGTGTACCGGCTTACCTTCGCGAGCGACGAGCAATTGGGCGTTCTTCAGGCGTCCCGTCTCGATGTATTGCGCATCGAGAAAGGCGTCGATCCGGGCGAGCCGGGCCTTGTCGAAGCCGAGCGCTTCCGCATCCGTCAATTCGATCATGATCTCTCCCGTATCGTGCCGTTTTCGGCATACCTCTTTTTCTGACTGCTGCTGATAGACGATTTTTCGCTCTTTTGAAGCCTCATACCTGAAATTCAGAAAACAACCAGTTGCACCTTGCCACGCAGCGCCCCTTCTGCATAAATCGCGGGCAAAGAATCGCACAAGACGAAACGAACAGAGGATTGCCCGAATGCGCGACGCCGTCATCGTATCCACCGCCCGTACTCCGCTCGCCAAGGCCATGCGCGGCGCTTTCAACGCGACTCATGCCGTGCAACTCGGCGCATGGTCGGTCGCCGCCGCGGTCGAGCGTGCCGGTATCGAAGGCGGCGAGGTCGACGATGTGATCATGGGCGCCGCCAACCAGCAGGGCCAGCAGGGCTTTAACATCGGCCGACAGATCGCGCTGCGCGCCGGGCTGCCGGTCGAGGTCGCAGGGATGACGATCGACCGGCAGTGCTCGTCCGGCCTGATGGCCATTGCGACGGCGGCCAAGCAGATCATTGTCGACCGCATGGACGTCTGTGTCGCGGGTGGGGTGGAATCGATCACGTCCCTTCGCTCGGGCAAGCCGAACACGCAGCGCGATGAAGAGCTGCTCAAGATGCATCCCGACATCTACATGCCGATGATCGGCACGGCCGAGACCGTCGCCAAGCGCTACGGCATCAGCCGGGAGGCGCAGGACGAATATTCGCTCCAGTCGCAGCAACGCACCGCGGCGGCGCAGGCGGCGGGCAGGTTCGACGACGAGATCGTACCGATCGCCACAACGATGAACGTGACCGACAAGGCGACCGGAGAGATCAGCCAGCGCGACGTCACCATCACCATGGACGACTGCAATCGGCCGGATACAACGCTGGAAGGGCTGGCGAAGCTCGCGCCCGTTATGGGGGAGGGGCACTGCATTACCGCCGGTAATGCTAGCCAGCTTTCGGACGGCTCGGCCGCTTCGGTGCTGATGGAGGCGGAGATCGCCAAGGCGCGCGGGCTCGAGCCGCTCGGCCGCTACGTTGGAATGGCGGTGGCAGGCGCCAAGCCCGACGAAATGGGCATCGGGCCGGTTTTCGCGATCCCCAAGCTGCTCGAGCGTTTCGGACTCGGCATCGACGATATCGGCCTGTGGGAGCTGAACGAGGCCTTCGCGGTTCAGGTGATCTACTGCCGCGACGAGCTCGGCATTCCGGACGACCGGCTCAACGTCAACGGCGGATCGATCTCTATCGGCCATCCCTTCGGCATGACCGGTGCGCGCTGCGTCGGCCATGCTCTGATCGAAGGCAGGCGCCGCGGTGTGAAGCATGTCGTTGTCACCATGTGCGTCGGCGGCGGCATGGGTGCTGCCGGCCTGTTCGAGGTGCTCTGATCATGGCGACGCAGGCAAAGGATCTCGCCTCCGCCATCGGCTGGACACCGCCCGCGGGCTGGCCCGCGAGGACGCGGGAGGAATGCAAGGCGATCCTCACCGCGCCTGGACAACGCTTCGAGATGGAGACGATCGACATTCGCGGCGTGCCGACGCGCGTGTGGAAGAACGCCCCGCCGAACCTGCGGGCAATCGCCATGGTCGGGCGGATGCATGGCAGCCGCGAGTTCACGATCTACGAGGACGAGCGCGTCACCTATGACGCATGGTTCCGTGCGGTCGCGAAGCTGGCGCACGAGTTCCAGGCGCGCGGCGTGGTAAAGGGCGACCGCGTCGCCGTGGCGATGCGGAACCTGCCCGAATGGCCGGTGGCTTTCTTCGCTGCAGTGACGATTGGTGCGATCTGTGTGCCGCTCAACGCCTGGTGGACCGGCCCGGAGCTCGCTTACGGCCTCAGCAATTCCGGCACGAAGCTGCTCGTCTGCGACGACGAGCGGTGGGAGCGTATCACGCCCCATCGCGCCGAGTGCCCCGCTCTGGAGACTGTTTTCGTCTCGCGCTGTCAGGGCGATCCCGAGGGCGCCGAGCGGCTCGAAAATGTGATCGGCACGCCAAAGGGCTACGCCGATCTGCCGCAGATGGAATTGCCCGTGGTCGACATCGCGCCCGAGGATGACGCAACGATCTTCTACACCAGTGGCACCACGGGCAATCCCAAGGGCGCGCTCGGAACGCACCGCAACCTGTGCACCAACATCATGTCGAGCGGCTATAACGCCGCCTGCGCGGTGCTGCGCCGGGGCGAGGAGATACCCGAACCTACGCACAAGGTGGGGCTGACCGTTATCCCGCTGTTCCACGTCACGGCCTGCTCCGCCGGCCTGATGGGCAACATCGCCGCCGGCCATACCATGATCTTCATGCACAAGTGGGACCCGATCAAAGCCTTCGAGATCATCGAGCGCGAGAAGGTGAACTCGACCGGGGGCGTGCCGACGATCGCCTGGCAGCTCATTGAGCATCCCGACCGCAAGAACTACGACCTGTCGAGCATCGAGGCGATCGGCTACGGCGGGGCGCCCTCGGCGCCGGAGCTCGTTCGCAAGATTCGCGAGGTCTTCGGCGCGCTGCCCGGCAACGGCTGGGGCATGACCGAGACGATGGCGACCGTCACCGGCCATTCGAGCGAGGACTACCTCAACCGGCCTGATAGCTGCGGCCCGCCGGTCGCCGTCGCGGACCTCAAGATCATGAACGAGGATGGCACGCAGGAGATGCCCACCGGCGAGGTCGGCGAACTCTGGGCCCGCGGGCCGATGGTGGTGAAAGGCTACTGGAATAATCCGGAGGCGACCGCCGAAACATTCGTGGACGGCTGGGTCAGGACCGGCGATCTCGCGCGGCTCGACGAGGAAGGCTTCTGCTACATCGTCGACCGGGCGAAGGACATGATCATCCGCGGAGGCGAGAACATCTACTCGTCCGAGATCGAGAACGTGCTCTACGATCACCCGGCGGTGACCGATGCCGCACTGATCGGCCTGCCGCACCCGCAGCTCGGCGAGGAGCCGGCCGCCGTGGTCCACCTGGCCCCCGGCACGACGGCGAGCGAGGAGGAACTCCAGGCCTGGGTCGCTGGCCGGCTGGCCAAGTTCAAGGTGCCGGTACGCGTGGTATTCACCGAGGACACGCTGCCGCGCAACGCGAACGGCAAGATCCTGAAGAAAGATCTGGCTACGCTGTTCTAGCGTGTACGAAGCCCCGGGGCTGTTGGCACTTTCGCCCGCGCTATTGTAACGGGCCTGACATGGGGGACGCAATGGCGAGCAAGAGTGCCGAGACGAGGCGGTTTGGTGAGAAGCGCCAGGCCATCATCCATGCCGCTTCGGTGCTGATCAACGAGGTCGGGGTCAAGGCGACGACCTTGTCCGATGTCGCGCGCGCGATCGGCCTCAACGCCACGAGCATCACGTATTACTTCTCGCGCAAGGAACAGCTCGTCGTCGCGGTTTACGAGGCGACGCTCGACCTGATGGAAGAGATGGCGCGCGATGCGCTGGCGGCGCCCGATCCGGCCTCGCGCATGCGCCGCTATATCGCCGAGCATGTCGCGCTGCGGCGGCGCATCCGGGGCGGCGAGAAAGGGCTGGTGACGGCGCTGTCCGAAATCCGCACGCTCGATGCGGATGCGCAGGCGCCGCTGCTCGCGCGCTACCGCACGGTGGTGAAGCTGGTGCGCGGTTTCTTTGGAGAGGCGCGATCCGATCGCGAACACGCGCTGTTTTCCGCCCGTGCGCACATATTGCTGGAGGCGATGATGTGGTGGCCCGTGTGGTCGCTGCGCTATTCGTCGCTCGATTTCCCGCGAGTTGAAGAGCGGATGTTCGACATCCTCGCGCACGGCATTCCGGCCGAACCGGATCGCTGGTCCCCTCGGCCTTTACCCGACGGCGGCTGGCGCACGCAGGAAGCGGCCAAGCCAAGCCAGAACGACGAGTTCCTGCGCGCCGCCACCGTGATGATCAACCAGCGCGGCTACCGCGGCGCGTCGGTCAATCGGATCGCGAAGTCGCTCAACGTGACCAAGGGCAGCTTCTACCACCATCACGACGCCAAGGACGATCTCGTGCTCGCCTGCTTCCAGCGCAGCTACGATCGTCTGTCCGCCGTGCAGATGGCCGGGCAGACGATAGAGGCAGACTACTGGACGCGGCTGTCGAGCGTGCTGCGCGAGCTGCTCGACGTGCAGTTCTTCGACGCCATGCCCTTGCTACGCACGACCGCGCTCCAGTCCCTCGACAGCGATCAAAGGGTCGATGTGGTCACGCGCTCCAACCGGCTGGCGCGGCGCTTTGCCGGGATGCTGATCGACGGAATTGCGGATGGCTCGGTGCGCCCGATCGATCCGCTGGTCGCCAGCCAGATCATCATGTCGACGCTCAACAGCGCCTACGAGGCGCGCAACTGGGCCGAGCGGTTCGGCGACCCTGAACTGGCCATCCAAACCTATGTTTCTGCGCTCTCGTCCGGCCTTCTCGCGCCAACGGCCGCCGACTGATCAGCCTTCCGCGAGATTCCGCGGCTCACGCACCCGGAAGACGAGCAGCAAGAACGCGATCACCAGCGCTCCCAGCACGACGGCGAACAGGGGCGCGAAACCCTGCGCGGCGACCAACAGGCCAGCGAGCACCGGGCCCGACGCCGCGATTACCCCTTCGACCGTGGTCACGAAGCCGAGCCGCATCGGGGTATCCTCGGTGCGCCCGAATTCGAGCACCATCGTGCTTGCCGCGAGCATCCATCCCGAGCTGCCGAAACCGAGCAGGATGAAGGCGCCGTAGACCGGCATGGCAGTTTCAGCGAAGATCAGCAGGGTGACCCCGCCGATCGAGCAGAGCAGCGACAGCGCGTAGACGATGCGGAAGCCGAAGCGGTCCCCCAACGGGCCCCAGACGATGTTCGAAACGGTGTCCGAGCCGAGGAACACGAAGCTGAGACCGCCGATCAGTGCGCCGTCGAGTCCCAGCAGGACGCCCGCATAGATCGTCCAGAACGGCGCGCCGACCCGCGCCATCGTGGCGAAGCTCTGTGCACCGAGAAAGTTCGCGAAGTCCCGGTCCGAAAGAAGCTCGGGAAATTCGCGGATGCGGTCGCGCCAGGGGATCTGCGGGCGCGACACCGGCGCCGGGGGTTCGCGGATCATCGTCTTGAGCACGACGAGCCCCGCGCTCGTAAGCAGAAAGGCGAAGAGGAACGTCGTCGCGTAGCCGTTGCCCAGCCAGTCGCCGGCGATGAACCAGTTGCCGGCCACCCAGGCGAGAACCGCCGCAATCAGCCCGCCCGCGAAATTGCGATAGCCCTGCAGCCGTCCACGCTTCCTGATCGGGATCAGCTTGCTCATCAACATCTGGAAGGCGACGCGCTGCGCCCCGGTGAAGAAGCCGAGCAGTACGAAGAAGGCGAACGTCGCGACCAGCAGCAGGTTGCCGGTCAGGAACCAGGCAGCCAGCGCGAGCCCGAGGATTTGCACCCGCATCAGGGAGCCGACCCGAATCGCGTAGGGCAGGATATGGCTGCGATGCTCGATCCGCGCACCGCTCGCGATCGGGCTGATCGTCGCACCGAGCTGGAGAAGGGCGCTGCCGAGACCGACCGCCGCCGCGCTCCCTGTCAGCAGCATCAGGTAGGCGGGGATGATCGTCGGAGCGTACATCAGGCGGAAGCCCGTCATGCCCAGCACGCCGTGGATGAAGTTCGCCCGGTAGTTGCGCTTCAGGTTCTCGTCGACGAACCGCGCATGATCGGCCAGCGCCCGTCGTTGGACGCTGGCCGTATCGGAGAGACCTTCGGGATCCTCAAGCGGATCCAATGCCTCAATAGCCGCCGATCCGGGCGAACCGGTCGCGCAGGTACGAGGTGCTGCCCCAGCTTGCCTCGAGCACGCGCGCGCGCTTGAGATAGAAGCCGATGTCGTATTCGTCGGTCATGCCGATGCCGCCGTGGAGCTGCACGCCCTCGCGGCTGATCGCGTGGAGCACGCGGTTGGCCTCCGCCTTGGCGATCGTGGCCGCCCGCGCGACACCAAAGCCGCTGTCAAGCGCCTGCAGGCCGCCTTCGACTGCCGAGCGCATCATGGCGAGATCGCCGAGCAGGTCTGCCATGCGGTGCTGCAGCGCCTGGAAGGTGGCGAGCACCTGATTGAACTGCACGCGCTGCTTCAGATAGGCGAGCGTGGTGTCGAACACCGCCTGCGCCATGCCGAGCATTTCGCAGGCGGTCAGGATACGCGCACGATCGAGCACATCCTCTAGCAGACTGTCGCCGCCGCCGGCGAGCCCATCCGCCGCCGCGCCGTCGAACGTCACCTCGGCATGGCTGCGCTGGTCGGTCAGCTTGCGCGTCGAGAGAGACACACCGTCACCTTTCTCGATAAGGTAGAGCCCATCCGCCGCCGCGACCACGAAGAGGTCGGCGCTATGCGCCTCGTGGACGAAGGCCTTGGTGCCGGAAAGCTTCCCACCCGATACGCTCGCGGCGATCTTCGCCGGGTTGTGATGCGGCCCCTCGTCGATCGCGAGCGTGCCGATCGCTTCGCCGCTCGCGAGCTTCGGCAGCCATTTCGCCTTCTGATCCTCGCTGCCGCCGAGCACGATCGCCGCGGCCGCGAGGGTCGTGGCGACGAGCGGGCTTGCGGTCAGCGTCTTGCCCAACTCCTCGATCACCAGCCCGGCCGAGAGCCAGCCGAAATCCGACCCGCCGTGTGCCTCGGGCACGATGATGCCGGTCCAGCCCATCTGGGCCATTGCCGTATACGCGTCGCGATCGAAAGCTTCGGGCGCGCCGCTCGTGCGGACTTTGCGGAAGGCCGCCACGGGGCTTTCGTTCGTGGCCCACTCGCGCGCCATGTCGCGCAGCATTTCCTGTTCTTCGTTGAGAACCGCCATGTTCTTCGCGCCCTCTTACTGGTGGTCGAGCATGCCAAGCACGCGCTTGGCAATGATGTTGTTCTGGATCTCGGTCGAGCCGCCGTAGATCGTGGTCGCCTTGCCGAAGAGCCAGGCGCGCACGCCGGAGAGCTCGGCCTCGGTGAAGCCTTCGCCTTCCCAGCCGAGGCCCTGCAGGCCCATGATCTCGATCATCAACTCGGCCCGCTCCTGCCCGAGCTTGGTGCCGAGTTTCTTGAGCACCGAGCTGATTTCGGAGACGCCGCCGGCGGCCTTACTTTCCTCCGTCGCGCGGCGCGCGGTGAGGAGGAAGGCATTCCAGCGGATCTCGAAATCGGCGATCCGGTCGCGCAGGACTTTGTCGGTGATCGCGCCGCTCTCGTCGGTTTCGACGTACTTCTTCGCGATGTCGGCCAGGCTGGCGCCCATCATTCGCGCCAGGCTGCCGCCGCCCGAGAGGTTGGTGCGCTCGTGCTGAAGCAGGCGCTTGCCGATGGTCCAGCCCTGGCCTTCCTCGCCGACGAGGTTTTCCTTCGGCACCTTCACGTCGGTGAAGAAGGTTTCGCAGAACGGGCTCATGCCGCTGATCATCTGAATCGGTTGGACCTCGACACCCGGCGAATCCATGTCGATCAGCAGGAAGGAAATGCCCTTGTGCTTGTCGCTCTTGTCGGTGCGCACGAGGCAGAAGCACTTGTCGGCCCATTGCCCGCCGCTGGTCCAGGTCTTTTGGCCGTTGACGAGGTAATGGTCGCCCTTGTCCTCGGCGGTGGTCTGCAGGTTGGCGAGGTCGGAGCCGGCGTTCGGCTCAGAATAGCCCTGGCACCAGCGGATCTCGCCCCGGCAGATCGGCGGGATGTGCTTCTTCTTCTGCGCCTCGCTGCCGTATTCGAGCAGGGTCGGGCCGAACATCATCACGCCCATGCCGCCGATCGGATTGTAGGCGCCGGCCTTGGCCATTTCCTCGTTCAGGATGGCCGCCTGTTTGCGCGATAGCCCGCCGCCGCCGTATTCCTTCGGCCAGGTCGGCGTGCCCCAGCCGCGGCTGCCCATCGCCTCGCGCCATGTCTTCTGCGCCGCGCCTTCCTCCGTCGGTCCATCGACGCCGGCAAGCGCGCTGCCCTTGCCCTTGAGCTCGGGCGCGAAGTTCTCGGCCAGAAAATCGCGCACTTCCTCGCGGAAGGCATCGTCCTCACTTGGCGGTGGCACGTCGGGCTGGGTGGCCATGCTTTTCTCCTCGATTACCGGGCGGGGCCGCCCAGGGGCGCATCGCGCTGTTGTTGTTCGAGCGCCTCGGCTTCCCGGGCTCGAAGGATCTCGATGTTCCGCTCGTGCCGTGCGCGCGTGATCGGATAGAACAGAAGGATCAGCGCCCCGATTGTCCAGAGCGAAATGACGGTCGGAATGTAATGAATCAGCAGACTGTCCACCACTGAGCGCTGGATCGTCGCCGGATCGGCCTGCTCGGGAAACTGCGACCATGAGAGAACCAGCCCGGCCATGAAGAGGCCGAGCGCGTTGGAGCACTGCTGCATGAAGCTTGATGCGGCGAAGAACGTGCCCGCAGTATGCCGGCCGGTCTCGACCGCGCTTTCCTCCACCACGTCGGCCAGCATCGCGCTCGTGGCGATGAGCGAGACGGCGACCATCGCGCCGTAGATCGCGCCGATAGCGAACAACACGGGCACCAACAGGGGGTGCCCCGGTTCAAAGAACAGCCCGAACAGGCTCAGAAGCAGCGGCGTGAGGCCCATGGCGACGCCGACCACGGCGAAGACCATCGCGCAATTCCGCTTGCCGAACCATCTGCAGAAGATCGGCGCCAACGGAGCCGCCAGTGTTGCCGCCACCAGGCTGTCGAGCGTGAGCAGTGCGAGTTGCGCGGTGTTCAGCTTGAACAGGAAGGTGCTGAAATAGAGCGTGATCGCGCTGTAGAGGCCGATCGCGGTGTACTTGAACACGCCGAACCCGAAGATGGCGAGGAAGGCGCGATTGCGGAAGGCGGCGAACATCTCGGCCACGTGATCACGCAGGCGCAGCTTGGGCTTTCCCTCGGTGGAATCGGCCTGCCGAAGGTAAGGGATGCGGTTGTGCGTGCCGGCCGCGCAGATCAGGATCGCGAGGAAGATCAGCACGGCCCCAAGCGCAGCGAAGTTGGCGTAGCTCGCCGGGTTGAGCTGCCCGCGCGGATACTCGGGCGATTCGATGAAGATGAACGCGAGTGAGAAGGCGGTGAAGCCGTAAACGCCGGCATAGCCGAACCAGTAGCGGAGCGAGAACAGCCGGGTGCGCTCGTTGTAGTCGCCGGTCATCTCGGGCGCCATCGCCGAAGCGTTGATCTCGAACGCGCTGATCGCTGCGCGGGTCGCAGAGGCGAAGGCGAATATCCAGAAACCGAGTTCGAGGTGGCTCAGCCCCTGGGGCGGGAACCAGGTGAGAAAGAAGAAGATCGTCGTCGGGATTGCCGCCGCATACATGAACGGATGCCGCCGGCCCCAGCGCGAGCGGCTGACATCGGCCCAGCGACCCAGGAACGGATCGACGATGGCATCGATCAGCAGGGTACAGGCGAGGGCGGTGCCGACGATCGCCGCCGGCACGCCGACCACCTGATTGAAATAGAGCATCAGGTAGCTCGAGAAGGCGGCACCCTTGACGCCGTTCGCCATCGCGCCCGCGCCATAGCTGATGCGCGTGCCGAAGCCGATCGGCGGCGTGCTGGCCGCGGCAGTGCGAGCGGCGCTGTCCTGCGCGGCGCTCGCCGTGGTCATGCGGCCTGCTCCGCTGCGTCAGTGAGTTCCTCCAGCGGATCGTCGACGGCATGCTCGTACATGGCCTGCGCCGCGGCGCGCCGGTGGATCAGCGAATAGTCGGGGAAGATCGGGTCCGCGACATCGCGGTACTGGCGCAGGTGCTGCTTCGCGACGGTGACTTTGTGCACCTCGGTCGGGCCGTCCGCGATGCCCATCACCATCGAGGCGACGAGATTGCTGACGAAGGGCATCTCGTTCGACACGCCGAGCGAGCCGTGAATGTGGACACAGCGCGCTGCGATGTCGTGATAGACCTTGGGCATCAGCGCCTTGATCGCCGCGATGTCCTTCCGCACCTTGCGGTAATCCTGATACTTATCGATCATCCACGCGGTCTTGAGCACGAAGAGCTTGAACTGCTCGAGCTCGATATAGCTGTCGGCGATCTGCATCTGCACCGCCTGATAGTCGGCGATCGTGCCGGTGCGCGTCTTCCGGCTGACCGCGCGCCTGCTCATCATGTCGAGCAGGCGCCGGCAGTTGCCGACGGTGCGCATCGCGTGATGCACCCGCCCGCCGCCGAGCCGCGTCTGCGAGATGGCGAAAGCGCCGCCCCGCTCGCCGAGCAGGTGGTCCGCCGGCACGCGCACGTCGGTATAGCGGATGTAGCTCTCCGAACCGTCCTGTTGGCCGTAAACACCGACGTTGCGCACGATCTCCACGCCGGGCGTGTCGACCGGCACGATGAACATGCTCATCCGCTCATGCCGCGGCGCCTCGGGATCGGTCACGGCCATGACGATCAGGAAGTCGGCCCACTTGCCGTTGGTCGAGAACCACTTCTCGCCGTTGATCTTCCAGTGATTGCCGTCGAGCTCGGCGCGGGTGACGAAATTGGTCGGATCGGACCCGCCCTGCGGCTCGGTCATCGAGAAGGCCGAAACGATCTCGTTCTCGAGTAGCGGCTGGAGATACCGTTCCTTCTGTTCTGGTGTGCCGTAGTGCGCGATGATCTCCGCATTGCCGGTGTCAGGCGCTTGGCAGCCGAACACGATCGGCGCGAAGCTCGCCCCGCCGAGGATCTCGTTCATCAGGCCCAGCTTGACCTGGCCGTAGCCCTGTCCGCCAAGCTCCGGCCCCAGATGGCAGGCCCACAGGCCTTTCGCCTTCACCTCCGCCTGTAACGGGCGGACGAGTGCGTTGCGCCGGGGATTCTTCACATCGTACGGATGGATGCCGAGCATGCCCAACGGCTCGACCCTTTCGCGGACGAACTCTTCCATCCAGTCGAGTTTCTCCTGAAACTCGGTCTCGGTTTCGAAATCCCAGGCCATCGCTCTTCCCGTTGTCGCCGCCCCTTTGGGGTCTGTGGCGAATCAACATACCCGATTTTTGAAACACTACAAGCGTACGTAAAGTGGTAGGTGAAGGCTTGGCACCGAACCTTGCATGCGGACGCGCACCTTTCCCCGACGCGGATTTTGACTTATCGCGCGCTGCCGTCATTGGTTTTGTCCCGTGTCCAGCAATCGCGCGCCCAACGGTCTCGAAGCCGCCTTCCTCGCGAACCGCGAGCGGCTGCTGCGTTTCCTGCGCGCGCGCGGCGCGGGCGATGCCGCGGAAGACCTGCTGCACGAAATCTGGCTGAAGATCTCCACCGCGGCGGTCGGCCCCGTCGCCGCACCAGTGGCCTACCTTTACCGCACCGCCGACCTGCTGATGATCGACCGCTACCGTTCCGAACGCCAGGCCCGCCGGCGCGACAAGGACTGGAGCGAGGCGGCAGCAACGGTGCCCGGCGTCTCGGACGCGCCTTCGGGCGAACGCGTGCTGATCGCCCGCGACCACGCCCGTCTCGTGGCCGAGGCGCTCGACGCTTTGGGGCCGCGACCCGCGGCGATCTTCCGCCGGCACCGCATCGACGGCGTACAGCAGCGGCAGGTCGCCGAGGAGTTCGGCGTCAGCCTGAGCACGGTCGAGAGCGATCTGCGCCGCGCCTACCGCGCTATCCTCGAGGTCAAGGAGCGGATTGATGAGGCTTGAGACGCTCGGCTCCGTCTTCTCTGCGAAGAGGGCCCCATGAGGCAAGATGAACGGATGACCGACGAAGCGATTGCCTGGGCCGTGCGAACGGGAGACCCTTCGTTCGAAGACTGGGACGGATTCACCGCCTGGCTCGAGGCAGACCCGGCGCATGCGCGTGCCTACGACCGCGCAGTGACCGCGGTGATGGATGCGGCGGAGGAGGGCTTCGTCGCACCCGCCAACGACGATGTTCCCGAGCCAGCGCCCGCGCGCGGCGGCTGGCGCTGGCTGGCGCTCGCGGCGTCGGTCGTGCTGGTGGCGATGCTCGGTTTCATCCAGTTGCGCGACACGAGCTACGTCGTCGAGACGGCGGCCGGAGAGACGCGTACGGTGGCGCTCGCGGACGGCAGCGACGTCACGCTCGGCGGCGCGGCGCGGGTCCTGCTCGACCGCGACGACCCACGCATCGCGACGCTGGAACAGGGTCGGGCGCTTTTCAGCGTGCGGCATGACGACGCGGACCCGTTCGTCGTCAATGTCGGCGGGCATACGCTGGTCGATGCCGGGACGGTGTTCGATGTCGCGCGCATCGGCAAGACCACAAGCGTGGCAGTGTCCGAAGGCGTCGTACTGGTGAACCCGGAGCATAAGCTCGCGCGGCTGGAGCCGGGCGATACGCTGAGCGTCACCGACGGGAGCAACGCCTATCGTCTCGGCACCGCGCCGGTTGCGCGAATCGGCGAATGGCGCGATGGCCGGCTCACCTTCGACGATGCGACGCTCGGGGAGATCGCGCATGAGCTTTCAAGCAGCACCGGCATTGCATTTACCGCCGCGCCTGCGGTTGCAGAACGGCGCGTGACGGGCAGCGTCGCCCTCGCACCGGTAGAGCAGAATCCGCGGGCCATCGGTCCGCTGTTCGGCGTCGCCGTGCGCCGCGAAGGAGATAGCTGGATCATCGATCGACCCTGACGATGCGCGCATCCCTGCCGATAGCCCTGATCGCCCTGGTGGCCGCGGTCCCCGCACAGGCGGAGGAAGTGCGGGTGAACGCCCCGGCCGGGCGCGGGGGTGAGGCGGCCGCCGCGATCGCACGGCAGACGGGCACCAGCATCGTCATCTCGGACCCCGAGCTTGCCGCGCGCCGGGTGCCGGCGATCCGCGGTACCTACACGGCGCGCGAGGCGGTCCACCGGCTTGCCCGCGCTCTCGGAGCACGGCCCGTCAGCGCCGGCGCGATGGGCTGGCGTCTGGTCGCCGAGAGGCAGGCGCCAGCGCGCAAGCCAGCCTCCCGCCGCCAGCGACAACGCGCCGAAGCGCCTTCCCCTCCGCCGCCTGCAGCGGGGCCGCCCATTGTGGTCTCCGCCAGCAAGCGCGACGTGCGCCTGCGCGACTACGCTGGGCAGATCACGATCATCCAGGGCGACGATCTGGCATTCGGCGGACCGGGCGGCAGCGAGCGCATCGCCAACCAGGTCGCCAGCGTCACCTCCACCTATCTCGGCAGTGGACGCAACAAGCTGTTCATTCGCGGCATAGCGGATTCCAGCTTCACCGGGCCGACGCAGGCCACCGTCGGGCAGTACCTCGGCGACCTGCGGCTGAGCTACAACTCCCCCGACCCCGATCTCCGCTTGTCCGACATGGAGAAGGTCGAGGTGCTGGAGGGGCCGCAGGGAACGCTCTACGGGGCCGGATCGCTCGGCGGAATTATCCGGCTCGTGCCCAATGCGCCCGAGCCCGGCGTCGTCTCCGCCTCCGCCAGCCTCGGCGGCTCGGCGACTACCCACGGGGCGCTTGGAGCGGATGCGGGGGCGGTGATGAACCTTCCGCTCGCGGGCGAGGCCGCGACGCTGCGGCTGGTCGTCGATGCCGAGAGCCAGGGCGGCTATATCGACAAGCCGCTGCTCGGCCGCGACGACGTCAACCGCACGCGCATCTACGGCGGGCGCGCCTTTGCCCGTGCCGACCTGGGCGGTGGCTGGACGGTCGATCTGATCGGGCTTGCCCAGCGGATCGATGGCGAGGACAGCCAGTACGCCGACCGCAATGGTCCGCCACTGACGCGCTCCGCGCGGGTGACCGAAGGCTTCGACGCCGACTACCTGCACGGCCAGATCGTCGTCAGCGGGGAGTTCGGCGCGATCCGCTTCCGGTCGTCCACCGGCGTGGTCGATCAAGAGCTTCAGGAGCGGTACGATGCGACCGAGCCCGACGAGCCCACGCGCGTATTCATCCAGAACAACGATTCGCAGATGATCGCCAACGAAACGCGGCTGTGGCAGCCGATGGAGGACCGATTCGGCTGGGTCGTGGGGGCCAGCTTCACGCACAACCGCACCCGCCTGACGCGCAGTTTCGATGCGGCGGAAGTCATGCGCGCGAGCACCGGCGTGCGCAACGGGGTGGACGAGGCGACGCTCTACGGCGAGGCGAGTTATCGCCTGCGCGAGGGGCTGGTGGCGACCGCCGGCGGCCGCGTCACGCGATCGGAGCTCGGCGGCGCGGGCGAGGACGTGAATCCGATGATCGCGCTCGCCCGTTCCGAAGTGACCGCGCAGCGGCACGAGACGGTGTTCCTGCCCTCCGCCTCGGTCACTGCGAACCTCCTTTCCGAAACCGCGCTCTACATCAAGTATCAGGAGGGGTTCCGGCCCGGCGGACTCGCGATCGACGGCGAGTTCGTCCGCCGCTTCCGCAGCGACCGGACGGCCACGCTGGAGATCGGCGCGCGGCACGGACGGCCCGGGGCGGGGCCGTTCGATCTCTCCGGTAGCCTCTCCTTTACCCGCTGGCGCGACATCCAGGCGGATTTCATCGACCCCTTCGGGCTGCCGACCACTGCCAACATCGGCGATGGGCAGGTCTGGACGGCGAGCTTCTCCGGCGGCGTGGCGGTGACCCCAGACCTGCGCCTCGAGGCGGGCCTCTCCTGGAATCGCAGCCGGATCGAAAGCCCGCGCAATTTCCTGTTCACAAAGATCGGTCAGGTGCCGAACATCGCCAACGTCAACGCGCGCGCGGGTTTCGATTACGAGCATGCGATCGGCCGCGAACTCGTCCTCACGGCGCGAGGGTGGGCGCGTTACGTCGGCGAATCGCGGCTCGGTGTCGGGCCCGAGCTCGGCGATCCGCAGGGCGACTATCTGGACAGCGGCCTCACCGCGCGCGTCGGGCGCGAGCGGATGGGGCTGACGTTCAGCGTGACCAACATCTTCGACGCCGAAGGCAACCGCTTTGCGCTGGGCACCCCGTTCGAGATCGGGCGCGAACAGATCACGCCGCTGCGTCCGCGAACCTTCCGCCTGGGGCTCGACTTCGCGTTTTAGCAAAATTTTTGACTGCCGCTCCAAGGTTGGCGTCTGACGGCTCCGTCCTGCTGGTCAACAAAGGACCGGAGGACTCATGCACCGCTACCTGCTTGCGACGACTGCGATCGCCGCACTTGCCACGCCGCTTTCCGCCCAGACCGTGATCTCGGACGATCGCACCCAGCCAGTGCGAACCTCGACGATCAAGAACGGCTCGCCCGATTCGATCCGCATCGACAAGAACGGCTCTGTCGTCGTCAGCAGCGGCACGGCTGCGACGATGGACAGCAACCACGGGATCACCAACGAGGGTGAGATCAAGATCACCAATGCCAACGGCGCGACCGGCATCGCGGCCGCAGCAGGCACGACCGGCAACATCGTCAATTCCGGCACGATCACGATCGACGAGACCTACACGCCCGAAGACATCGACAAGGACGGTGATCTCGACGGGCCGTTCGCAGTCGGCACCGGACGCGCCGGCATTCGCACGCTGGGTGCGCACACCGGCGACATTTCCAACAGCGGCAAGATCGTGGTCGAAGGCAACGATTCGGCCGGCATTGCGCTGGGTGGGCCGCTGACGGGCGATTTCACGCACAATGGCGAGACCAGTGTGCTCGGCAGCAACTCGGTTGCCGTTAGCGCGCAGGACATCACAGGCGACGTGCGCTTGGCCGGCAAGGTGACCGCTCAGGGCGAAGGCGCGGTCGGCGCGCACTTCGCAGGCGACGTTGACGGCGCAATGGTGGTCCAGGGGCAGGTTTCCTCGACCGGCTATCGTTATCCCACGCCGCCATCGAATGCCTCCAAGCTCGATGCCGATGACAAACTCCAGGGCGGATCGGCGCTGGTGATCGAAGGCGATGTCACTGGCGGCATCGTGCTGGCGGCTGCACCGAAGGACGCTGACAAGGACGATGCCGACGAGGACAAGGACGGGATCCCCGATGCCAACGAAGGTACGGCCGCGATTGTCTCGGCCGGCGAAGCCCCTGCGATGGTGATCGGCGCTGAGGACCGGGACATCGCGATCGGTGCGGTTGCGGGGAGCGGCAACAACTTCGGCGTAATCGTTGAAGGGACGATCACTGGCGACGGCGTCTATGCTGGCGTCGACGGCAACGGTTTGGTGATCGGCGGCCGCGGCGGTGCGGTGAGCATCGCAGGCGGCATTGCGAACTCCGGCACGATCGCTGCCAAGTCGGTCGATGCGAGCGCCACCGCGCTGCGCATCGGCGCCGACGCAACGGTCCCCGAGATCCGCAACTCGGGCACGATCGGCGCCAGCAGCGGCAAGACCGAGGATTCGATCGCAACCGCAATTGTGATCGACGAAGGCGCCGACGTTGCCACTATTCGCAACAGCGGCACGATCAAGGCGACAGTGTCCGGCAAGGACGGCGCGGCGACCGCGATCCTCGACCGCAGCGGCGGGGTCGAGCTGGTCGAGAACAGCGGTGCGATCTCCGCTGGAGGTGCCGACGAGGATTCCGACCGCAACGTCGCGATCGATCTGACAGCCAATGCGACGGGCGCGACCGTGCGCCAGACGGCGGTTGCCACGGGCAAGGACGCGCCCTCGATCAAGGGCGACGTGCGCTTCGGTGCAGGGGACGACGTGTTCGAGATCGCCGACGGCACGGTCAGCGGTAACGTGACGTTCGGCGCCGGCAGCAACGAGCTCGCGCTTTCTGGCGACGCCAAGCAGACCGGCACCGTCACCTTCGGCGGCGGCGGCGATACGATGAGCCTCGCCGGTTCGTCGGTATTCGACGGAACGGCTGACTTCGGCGGCGGCGCGGACGTGCTGACGCTGGCGGGGTCGGCGCGCTTCTCCGGCACGCTGACCAATGCGGAGAGCCTCGCCGTCACCGTGAGCGGCGGGGTGCTCGACCTTTCGAGCCCGACTTCGATCGGTTCGCTCGAGGTCGGTTCGGGCGCGATCCTCAACGTCACGCTCGACAAGGACGCGGGCCAGGGCACGTTGATCGATGTCGCCGGGACAGCGACCTTCGACGAGGATTCCAAGCTGCGCTTCCGCCTCGCCGATATCGACAGCGCCGAAGGGCGCTACATTGTGCTCACCGCGGGCGACCTGCAGGTGGGGGACGAACTGACGGGCGACAACACGCTCCTCCCCTTCATGTACAAGGCCACCATCGACGCCGATGAAGCGGCCAACGAGTTGGCGGTCGAGATCGGGCGCAAGACCACCACGGAGCTTGGCCTGAACCGGTCGCAGGCGAGCGCTTACGATGCGATCCTCGACGCGCTCGGCGAGGATGACGAGATCGCCGACGTGTTTCTCAACGTCACCGACGGCGATGCCTTCCGCAACACCGTCACGCTCATGCTGCCGGACCATGCCGGCGGTGCGTTCGAAGGCGTCAGCCTCGGCACGCGGACCATGGCACGCTTCCTTACCGATCCTCAGGGGCCGATCGAGCCCTCGTCCAAGATCCACCTGATCTTCGAGGCCGGCGGCTGGGGCTCCAACAAGGACGAGGGCGAGACCGCCGCTTACGACCAGAGCGGCCTGGGCTTTGCCGCAGGTGCCGAGATCGCGACCGGTATCGGCCGATTCGGCGGCACCATCACCTATCTGTGGAACCGCCACGACATCGGCGACACCAGCTCGGTCATCTCCGGCACCTATGAGCTGGCGGCGCACTGGGTCGGCAAGTGGGGCGGCCTGCAGACCTTCGCCCGCGCCGGCATCGGCATGGTCGATTTCGAAGGCACGCGCTATTTCGACGCCACCGTGGGCGAGGACACCATCTCGCGCGATGTCGAACGCGAATGGGACGGCACCGTCACCAGCTTCATGGGCGGTGCCTCGTTCGAAGGGGGCGGCCAGTTCTTCTTCTTCCGTCCCTCGGTCGTGGTCGACTACGTCCGGCTGAAGGAAGACGGCTACACCGACACCGGCGGTGGTGCGGGCCTGAATCTCACCGTCGCCGAGCGAACAAGCGACGAGTTTGCCGTCAACGGCAGTCTGACGCTAGGCGTCGATCTCAAGGGCATGCGCGCTCGCGACGCGAGCTGGTTCCGCGTCGAAGGCGAGGGCGGCTGGCGCGAGATTCTCGGCGGCGGACTGGGCGACACCACGGCCCAGTTCGAAGGCGGCGATCCGTTCACCCTCCAGGCAGAGCAGAGCGTCAACGGCTGGTATGCGCGCCTGCGTGCGATCGGCGGTGACGAAGCCTTCACCATCTCGGGCGAGGCCGGTGCCGAGGAACGTCACAACGATGTCGGCTTCACTCTGCGCGGCACCATCCGCATGGGTTTCTGAGCCCCCTAGCCCACAGTTCGCTGTGGGCAGGTCGTGCCGCCCGGCTCCCGTCCAGCCGGGCGGCACGACTTCCCGTGGCGGCGCCGCCTTCTCGCGGCGCGGTGCGACCTCCCCCTCCTCTTGCGAATTCTTAACCGCTTGCGGCCATGAAGGGGAATGGCCGGGGTTCAGCGCAGCGTTGAGGAGTCGGGTTTGCGGACCTTCGGGTTCGCGCTCGCGTTCTTCGCGGTAACCTCGCTCACCATCTATTCGACCCGTTTCAGCGGCGGTCTGGCGCTGGTCTGGTTCGGGACCGCGATTCTCGCCGCGCTGCTCGTTAGCGTGCCGGCGCGTGCATGGCCGCGCACGGTGATCTTCTTCGCCAGCCTCAGTATTTGCGCGACCACACTGTTCGGCTTCGGTCCGCACGCCGCGATTCCGCTGGCACTGGTCAACATGTGCGAGGCCACGCTCATCGCCGCGCTGCTCGTGCGGCTGCGTCCGGAGCGGGATTACTTCGAAAACTGGTCCGGCTTCGTGAAGCTTATCGTAGTCGGCGGAATCGTTGGCCCCGGTCTGGCGTCGCTGCCGGGCGGAGGGCTCGTTGCGGCGGAAGTGGGGGGCGTATGGGGGCATCATTCGATCGAATGGTTCGCCGGGCATGGCCTCGGCACGCTCCTGGCGCTGCCGCTCGCGCTCCTGCTCGCGCGCGGAAGACCTGTCGGGTTTACACGGCTGCGCACGCGGCGCAGCTGGGGGGAACTCGCCGCTCTTTCGCTAGCCTGCGTCGCGGTCGCGTTTCTCGCGTTCTACCAGACGGCCTATCCCATCCTGTTCCTGCCGATCCTGCCGCTGATGGTCGCCTGCTTCCGTTTCGGCCGGATCGGGGCATCGGTCGCGGTCCTGCTGACTGCCCTCGTAGCCTCAGCCTCGCTGATCGCTGGCGCCGGTCCGTTCGCGGCCCTGCCGGTCGCGCTAGCGGAGAAGGCCATGTTCCTGCAGTTCTACCTCGTGGTCGTGCTGCTCGCGTCGCTGCCGGTGGCGACGGCGCTCAAGCATCGGGAGATCCTCCACGCGAACATCCTGCACCGCGAGGCGCTGCAGCGGATGATCTCCGATCACTCGGACGATGCGCTGCTGAGCCTGGATGAAACTGGACAGATCCGCTTCGCTTCTCCTGCGGGCCTGCGCCTCAGCGGAGCCGACGACCTCGAGGGCCTGCCACTGTCCATATTCTTCGACGATGCCGATGCGCCGCTGATCGCGGATGCACTCGCGCGGGCCGGAGCGGCGCCGGGAGTGACCAAGGTCGTCGAGCGCCCGGTCACGAAGGGCGGAGAGGCCCTTTGGCTCGAGGCGAAAGTCCGAGCGGTCGAGGGAGGGCAGGCGGTTCCCGGCAGCTATGTCGTCACCGTGCGCGACGTAACCGTCCGCAAGGAAGAGGAACTGCAGGCCATGCGCGATGCCTCTACCGATCCCCTGACAGGGCTGCCCAACCGCCGCGCCTTCCTCAAGGAACTGGAGCCGGCCCTGGCCGTGGCGGATGAGCGCCCGTTCTCGCTGGCGATCATCGATCTCGATCATTTCAAGACGGTCAACGACCGCTACGGCCACGATGTCGGCGATCTCGTGCTCAAGCACGTCGCGAGGATCATGAAGCGCCTGTCGAATGACGAGTGCTTCTTCGCCCGCCTCGGCGGCGAGGAGTTCGGAATGATCGCTCGGCATGATGCCGCGGCGGATTCGACCGATGTGTGCGAACGGCTGCGCGAAGCGATCAACGAGAATCAGATCCGCGACGCCGATGGCGGCATGTTCGGCGTTTCCGCGAGCATCGGCTTGGCGCACTTGCGCGAGCCGTGCAGCGCGACTCTGGCGCTCCAGACGGCGGACTCGCCTCTCTATGCCGCGAAGGCGGCCGGGCGGAACCGGGTCCATGTGGCGCAGGGACCGCTCGGCTGGAAATACCGCGCCGAGGGCACGCACGACCGCCATCGGCTGCTTCAGTGCGTGTGAGCCGCGCTGCCGCCCGCTCGATGGCGGCTTAGATCTGGACCACCTGCTGTTCGATCTTGCCGAAGATCGAGTGGCCCTCTTCGTCCTCCATCCAGATCGCCACGCGATCGCCGGGAGCCATGAAGCGCGTTTTCGCTTCGCCCTGGGCAATCGTTTCGATCATGCGGATCTCTGCGATGCAGGAATAGCCCGCGCCCCCTTCGGCGACGGGCCTGCCGGGGCCGCCGTCCGCGTCCTGGTTGGAGATCGTGCCGGAGCCGATGATGGCGCCGGCGCCCAGATTACGCGTCTTCGCCGCATGTGCGACGAGGTCGGCGAGGCTGAAGGTCGCGTCCTGGCCGACATTGGCACGCCCGAACGGTTCGCCGTTGTAGTCGACCATCAGCGGGCGGTGGATCACGCTGTCCTTCCATGCGTCACCCAGCTCGTCCGGCGTCACCGCCACGGGGCTGAACGCGGTCGCCGGCTTGGACTGGAAGAACCCAAAGCCCTTGGCCAGCTCACCCGGGATCAGGCCGCGCAAGCTGACGTCGTTGACCAGCATCAGCAGCTTGATGTGCTTCGCTGCCTGTTCGGGCGTGGTGCCCATCGGCACATCGTCGACGATGCAGGCGATTTCGCCTTCCATGTCGCAGCCCCAGGCCGTGTCCTTCAGCGGGATGTCGGCGCGAGGCGGCAGGAAATCGTCTGACCCGCCCTGGTACATCAGCGGATCGTGATAGAAGCTCTCGGGCACCTCTGCACCGCGAGCCTTGCGCACCAGCTCCACGTGATTGATGTAGGCGGAACCGTCTGCCCACTGGTAGGCACGCGGCAGCGGCGAATGTGCCTCGCGCTCGTGGAAGCGTTCGCAGGGCACGGCCTGATGCTCGACGTCGCGGTAGAGAACCTCAAGCTTCGGCGCGATCTCCGCCCAGTTGTCGAGCGCGTATTGCAAGGTCGGCGCGATATTGTCGGCCGCGCAGTAGCGGGTGATGTCCTTGGAGACGACGATCAGCTTGCCGTCGCGGGTTCCGTCGTTGAGGGTCGCAAGCTTCATGTCTCAATCCTTTTCCGGGCCGGCAAGCTCGGGGTTGTCCGGCTGGTTGTCGGGGTGGGCGCGCTGGAATTCGGGCAGCGCGAGGCAGGCCGCTTCGATCCGCACGATGTGCGGCATGGCGCTCAAGTCGAGAGCGAAGCGGCGCGCGTTGTAGACCTGGGGTAGCAGCACGACCTCGAACAGGCCGGGTCTATCGAACAGGAAATCGCCCGTGCCGAGCTGCGCCAGGCGCGCCTCGATCGGGGTGAACGTGCGCGTGAGCCAGTGCCGGTACCAGGTATCGATCTGGTCCTGAGAGGCACCGAACTGCTCCTTCAGGTACTTGAGGACCTGCAGGTTGTTCGGCGCGTGGGTCTCGGTGGCGATGGCATAGGCGAGCTCGCGCGCGGTGAAGCGCTGCTCCCTGTCAGCCGGCAGCAGCGCAGGTTTGGGGTAGGCTTCGTCGAGCCATTCGAGCTGCGCCATCGACTGCGCCCGGTCGCGCCCGTCGGCTTCGAGCAGCGGGACGCTGCCGAAAGGGTTGCGGGCCGTATAGGCCTCGCCCTTCTGCTCGGAGGTCACCAGGTTGACCGGCACGTACTCGTAATCGAGCCGTTTCAGGTTCAGCGCGATCCGCAGGCGATAGCTCGTCGAGCTGCGATAGTATCCGAAGAGCTTCATCAGAACGCCGGAATTCCCGTGATCGCGCGGCCGAGGATCAGCGCGTGGACGTCGTGCGTGCCCTCGTAGGTATTGACCGTTTCGAGGTTCACCATGTGGCGGATCACCTGATATTCGTCGGAAATACCGTTGCCGCCATGCATGTCGCGCGCGGCGCGGGCGATATCGAGCGCCTTGCCGACGTTGTTGCGCTTGACGATCGAGATCATCTCGGGCGCGAACCGGCCCGCGTCCATCAGTCTTCCGACTTGCAGGCTGGACTGCAGGCCCAGGGCGATCTCGCTCATCATATTGGCTAGCTTGAGCTGGTAGAGCTGCTTGGAAGCGAGAGGAACGCCGAACTGCTGCCGGTCGAGCCCGTACTGGCGCGCGGCATGGAAGCAGAACTCGGCCGCGCCCATGCTGCCCCACGAAATGCCGTAGCGCGCCCGGTTGAGGCAGCCGAACGGCCCCTTGAGGCCCTGCACTTCGGGCAGGAGCGCGTCTGCGCCTACCTTGACCTCGTCCATCATGACCATTCCGGTGGTCGAGGCACGCAGCGAGAGCTTGCCCTCGATTTTCGGCGCCGAGAGTCCGGCCATGCCCTTTTCGAGCAAGAACCCGCGGATCGCGCCGCCATGCGCTTCGCTCTTGGCCCAGATGACGAAGACGTCGGCGAAGGGCGCGTTGGAGATCCACGTCTTGGAGCCGGACAGCGAATAGCCGTCGCCGTCCTTCTTCGCATAAGTTTTCATCGCGCCAGGATCGGAGCCGGCGTCGGGCTCGGTCAGGCCGAAGCAGCCGATCAGTTCGCCGCTGGCCAAGCCGGGCAGATACTTCCGCCGCTGCTCGTCCGATCCGTAGGCGTGGATCGGATACATCACGAGGCTCGACTGGACCGAAGCCATCGAGCGGTAGCCCGAATCGACCCGCTCGATCTCGCGCGCGATCAACCCGTAAGCGACGTAGCCCGCGCCGGCGCCGCCGTATTCCTCCGGGATCGTGGCGCCGAGCAGGCCAGCGCGGCCCATCAGCGGGAACAGTTCGGGCGCGTCCGCCTCGTCGCGGAAAGCCTGTTGCACGCGCGGCTGCAGCTCGCTCTGAGCGAAGGCGCGTGCGGCATCGCGGATCATCCGCTCGTCTTCGGTCAACTGCCCGTCGAGATCGAACGGGTCTTCCCAGCTGAACGGCACCATCCCGGCCATGGTTTCTCCTGTAACTGTCGCATTCCCCTTTGCAGGGTTGCGCGGCAGCGGCAAGCCCGGCGCGAGCGACCGTGCATGCGAGGCGGAGAATGCAGAGGATGCCGCGTGCGGCACCGATCTTAGCTGTCCTTGGGAAACGGCCTCAGTGTACGCCGAGCGCCTTCTGAACCTTGGCAAGCATGACGCTGGGAGGGCAGGGCTTGGAACAGGCGATCGCTGTCGGATAACGCCTGCGGACCTCCTCGGGCGTGAACTGGCCCGAGTGGAAGATGATGGGCACGTCCTCCGCCATCAAGGCTTCCGCGAGCGGGAAGGCGTCGCCATCCTCGAGCTCGACGTCGAGGATGGCGAGGTCGGGTCGAGTCTTCTGGACGGCAAGCATGGCCGTGGAGATTTCCGAATGCGGACCTTCTACTTCGTAGCCCGCCTCCTGGACCGTGTCGCACAAGTCGAACGCGACGATGAACTCGTCCTCGGCAACCAGAATACGCGGATGATTCATCATGATGTCCTGCAGGCCCGGATTTGACCGAATTAACCTGTCGCAGACCCAATCGTTCCCAGGCCGCATTCTCGTGTTTGTCAGAGCTTGCCGAATTTCTCTTCGTATCCGGCCGTATTTCCCTCTGCCAAAAGACGAGCTTGCTCGACCCAGCTATCGCGCCGGATGCGCCCCTGGAAACGGCCGAGCTGAGCGTCGATCCGGTCGATATCCGCGTCGTTCCAGGCCGCGATCTGGGCAAAGCTCGTAATGCCGAGCGACGCGAGCAGTTCGTTGAGCTTGCCGCCGACGCCCTTGATCCGTGTGAGATCGTCGCTCGCCGCGGAGGGGGATGTCGGAGGCGTCCGCTGCGCCTCGGCCTCGGTCTCCGCCGCTTCCGCCTTCTCGGCCGCCCGAATCTGCTGCGCCTCCACGGCGGCCGCCACGGCCGTTCCCGCCCCGGCCACACCAGGCGGCACCACGGGCGGCTGCACCGCTGCGGCGGGCGCGGCATCGATCAGCGCCTGGTTGCGCGCCGCGGGGGCGACGCCTTCGTCGAGCACGTCCGCAGCGCTGTGGTCCCGCACCTGGGTCTTGCGTGAGGAGGCGAATATCCACCACGCGATCGCAATGCCCAGCAACAGTGCGACCACGAACAGCGGCCACCACGTTTCCACCATTTGCATCATGCCGTCATTCTCCCAGATCGTTCGATACGCCGCCCCATATCAGCCAACCGAGGCCCAGGCCGACGCAATAGGCTGCGAGCAGCATTACCATCAATTCGAACCACATCGCCATGTCAGCGTGCCCCCGGTTGATCGACCGGAGTGATGCTGATCGGCTGTGTGGCCACTACCGAAAATTCGATCCGTCGGTTGGCGGGATCGGTCGGCGTCAGGCCTTCCACCGGTTCGCTCGATCCTACGCCGCGCGTGCGCAGTCCGTCTCCCGGTATCCCGCGTGCGATCAAGGCCTGGCGCACGGCCTCGGCGCGTTCCATCGACAGCGCGAGATTGCCGGGTTCCGGCCCCGAACTGTCGGTGTGGCCGGTGATGGCGATAATGCTGCCGAGACACGGACGCAGCGCCCTTGCGACCTCGTCAAGCAGTTCATGACTGGCGCTATCGATCGTACTGCGCGATTCCTCGAACCGGATCGTCCGCGCGCGAAGCAGGGCATCGACGTCGTCCTGGCAGTGCGTTGGCGTGTATTCAGGGCCGCCCGAGTGCGCGCGCGCCTCACCGTCGGCCCACCGGATTCCGCCCACTCCCGGGACTGCGCCGACGGCGTGCGCGATCTTGTTGCGCGTACTCTCGTCCAGCCCCTCGCCGCCGCCGAGGATCGGATGCCGTGACGGCCAGCCGGATGGGGAGACGAACCGCGCCGTGACGCCGCCTCCGCCCGCTTCCTCGATGGCCTGCGCAGCCCGTTCCGCGAACTGGGCCTGCAAATCTCCGGCCGACATCGACGCTCCGGCAATCGCGAGTGCGCCCGTGACGAGCGCTCCGGCCGCGACGGCGATGGAGGGACGGACTGGCATGGCCGCGCTTTAGCGGGCGCGCGCGCCAGGGGGAAGGGTGCGGTCGAAATGCGCCTGCTCAAGCCGCCGGCGCATCCTCTCCCCCGAGATTCTTGCGGAAGAGCACTCGGTCCTCGGGGCCGAAACCCTTGCGCCAGATGATCCAGCCGTAGGTGAGCAGGATCAGCGGGATGCCGAAGATGAGCTCCGCCCATTCGGGCAGGCGCGTCGCGAGGTAACCCACTGCGATCGCGGGGACTGCGGCCCATACCAGTGCCCAGCGCCAGTTGTTCACACGCTCGCCCAGAATGCGCGAGAGCACCCATGCCTTGACGAGCGAGGCGACGCCGAGGGCCACCATCAGCGCGATCGCCGCACCGGCCGCCTTGTAGGATTCGCCGAGCGCCCATCGCTCCATCAACAGGATCGCAGTCACGGTCAGCACGCCCTGAAGTGCGATTGTCCCGACCGAGATCGCCAGATTGCGCTTTCTGGCAACGTAGACCAGCGCCGCCTCCGAAACGACCGCGGTCGCTGCAACGACCTCCGCCGCCAGCAGGAAAGCGAGCGCCCCGGTGCCGCCGACGAAGTTGGGCCCGACGAGGCCCATCACTGCTTCGCCCGGAACACCCAGCGCCAGCGCGATTCCCGCCTGCGCCGCGACGATCCAGAAGCCCACCTGGCACACCTGCTTGGCGATCGCCGGGTAGTTCTTTTCCTTGAGATTGCGCGTGATGACGGGGCCGAGGATCGGCTCGAAGCTGGTCTTGAGCTTCTGCGGCAGGCTCGCGACCTGCTGCGCAATATAGTAGATGCCGACCGCGGCGGGCGCGGCGAACAGGCCCAGGATGAAGATGTCCAGCCGCCGGGTGCCCCATTCGATCGCGTCCGCGGTTGCCAGCGGAAAGGCGCGGGTGGACATTCGCCACATGCCTTTGGGGTTCGGCCGCCACTGGCGAGGCAGACCGTAGGTCCTGAAGAACGGCCACGCCGCAGCGAACATCCCGGCGTAGATCGAGGCGATATAGGCAAGCGAGAGGCCGGATTGCGGGATCAGGTAGAAGAGGAGTCCCGCCATGATCGAGATGGTCCATGGCTCGACCACGGCCCGCGCGCGCACGGTGGCCGCGATGTCGAAGCGGTAGGCCTGCGCCGCGAGCAGGATCTCGGTCAGCGCATAGGCGGGGATCGCGGTGACGAGCAGCTTGTCGAGCGTGCTGTACTGCCCTGCCGGGAACATCGGTGCGGGAACGAACCACAGGAAGACGGCCGCCACCGAGGAGAGCAGAACGGCGAGCAACATGCTGTCGAACACGAGGTTCGCCGGGCGTATGCCTTCGCCTTCCGACAGGCGCTGGGCCAGACCGCGCTTTTCGCCCATCGAGCAAATAAGTGCGAGCAGTTCTACCACGACGAGGGCGGAGGCGAAGCGGCCCAGTTCGGCCGCGCCGTAGAGCCGCCCTGCAATGAACAGGAACGGCACCCGCGCGGCGAGCCGGAGCAGGAAGCCGATGAAGTTCGTTCGCCCGCCCTTGGCGAGTGCGGCGATGTCGCCCTGCTGTGCCGCGTCGGTCACGCAAGGCCTTCCTGTTCGGCGCGCAGCGGACGGGACAGCAGTTCGGTCACGATATCCCGCGCAGGCGCGCCGCCCAGCAGGCGATAGACGGCCGCGGCGAGCGGCATGGCGATGCCGCGGCGCGCAGCGAGCTCGGTCAGCACGGGCGCGGTGTGCGCCCCTTCGGCGACCGTGCGCCGGTCGGCCATCAGCGCTTCGGCCGACTGGCCTTCGCCCAGCGCCTTGCCGAGCGAGAAGTTGCGGCTGGAGGTGGAGGAGCAGGTGAGCACGAGGTCGCCCAGGCCACAGAGTCCTGCCAGCGTCTCGGCCCGTGCGCCGAGCGCCTCGCCGAAGCGCAGCATCTCGGCGTAGCCACGCGCGATCAGCGCCGCGCGGGCGTTCTGGCCGAGTTGCAGGCCATCGACCACGCCGCAGGCGATCGCGAGCACGTTCTTCACCGCGCCGCCGATCTCGGCCCCGATCACGTCATCGGTATAGTAGGGGCGGAACGACGGGCGCGCGATGACCGGCGCGATACGGTCCCACTGCGCTTCGCCGCCGCTGCACGCGAGTGTTACCGCGGTCGGCAGGCCGGCGGCGACTTCGTGCGCGAACGTGGGCCCGGAGAGGACCGCCGTTTCGCTTTCCGGCGCGGCGGCCACGGCGACTTCGTTCATCAGCCGGCCGGTACCGGCCTCGATCCCCTTACTGCACAGCACGAGATCGCGCGGGGGCTGGCGCAGGCTTTCGAGCACTTTGCCGAGGTGCTGCGCGGGCGTGACCGCGAGAACCGTTCCGCACGCTGACAGATCGCCCAGCGCGTCGGTTGCCCGGATCGACGGTGCAAGTTCGGCCGACGGCAGGTAGAGCGCGTTGCGGCGGGCCGTGTTGATCTCTTCGACCAGCGACGCCTCGCGCGCCCAGAGCAGCACATCGCGTCCGTCCGATGCGAGCATCTGCGCCAGCGCGGTGCCCCAGGCACCCGCGCCGATCACCCCGACCGGGGCCGGGCCGTTCATGCCTTGTATCCTGCGCCGCGCACGGGTTCCGCCTCGGGATCGAGCGGCCAGCGCGGCCGTGCGGCGATGTCGAGCGGATCGGACTGGCCGAGCCGTTCACATCCCGCCCAGGCGATCATCGCCGCATTGTCGGTGCACAATGCCATCGGCGGGGCGACGAAGCGCATGCCGCGTTTCGAAGCGAATTGTTCGAGCGCATGACGAATCACCTGATTGGCCGCGACGCCGCCGGCGACGACAAGAGCCGGCACGGGCTCCATCGTGTCGAGCGCGACCCGCAGACGGTCAAGCACGCAGTCGAGCGCGGCCTGCTGGAAGCTCGCCGCGAGATCGGCATCGCCGTGCTGACCGCTTTCCTTCGCGCGCAACACGGCGCTCTTGAGCCCGGCGAAGCTAAAATGTGGCTCCCCGCTGCCGATGAGTGGGCGGGGGAGGGGGACGGCACGCGGATCGCCTTCGCGGGCGAGCCGCTCGACCGCCGGACCGCCCGGGAAGCCGAGCCCGAGAATCTTGGCCGTCTTGTCGAACGCCTCGCCCAGCGCATCGTCGATCGTGGTGGCGAGGCGGCGATACTGACCGACGCCGTCGACCCGTAGGATCTGACAGTGCCCGCCCGAGACGAGTAACAGGGCGTAAGGGAACTCGAGGTCGGCATCAGCCAGCCGCGGTGAAAGCGCGTGGCCTTCCAGATGGTTGACGGCGATCAGCGGCACGTCGCCCGCCATGGCGAGCGCCTTCGCGCTGACCAGTCCGACCATGACGCCGCCGATCAGCCCCGGCCCCGCGGTCGCGGCGATCGCGTCCAACTCGGCCAGCGTCAGACCCGCCTCGTGCATCACGGCCTCGATCATTGGCGTCAGCCGCTCGGCATGGGCGCGCGCCGCGATCTCGGGCACCACGCCGCCGTAGGGCGCGTGGCTCTCGTCCTGCGACGCAACGCGCTGCGCGACGATCCGCCTGTCGGTGGTGACGAGGGCCGCCGCTGTCTCGTCGCAGCTCGATTCGATGCCAAGCACGATCCCCATGGTGCTTCCCCTGAACAAATTGCCTCGCTAGGGCAAGCGCCGCCCATGACCGACCAGCCAAAGCTTCGCCTCGGAACCCGTCAATCGCCGCTCGCCATGGCACAGGCGGGCGAGGCGCGGGACCGCCTGTGCGCGGCCCAGGGATGGCCGGTAAGCGCCATTGAACTGGTGCCGGTGCGCGCCAGCGGCGATAAGGTTCAGGACCGCCCTCTGGCCGAGATCGGGGGCAAGGCGCTGTGGACCAAGGAACTCGACGAGTGGATAGTGGAAGGGCGCATCGACGCGGCGGTTCACTCGATGAAGGATGTCGAGACGATCCGCCCCGTCAGTCTCGCGATCGCCGCCGTGCTTCCGCGTGCGGACGTGCGCGATGTGCTGATCGGCGCGGCGAGCGTGGCGCAGATCCCACGCGGCGCGAGAGTGGGGACGAGCGCCCCGCGACGGGCTGCACAGTTGCTCCATCATCGCCCTGACTGCGAAGTGGTAATGTTCCGCGGCAACGTCGCGACCCGTCTGGCGAAGCTCGCAGCAGGTGAAGCCGACGTTACGCTGCTCGCCGCGGCCGGTCTGGCCCGGTTGGACAAGCGCGGCGTCGGCACGCCCATGGACGCGCGCGAATGGCTGCCCGCCCCGGCGCAGGGCGCGATCGGGATCGAGTGCCGTGCCGACGATGCGGCGACCCGTGCGCTGATCGCTGCCGTCGATGACGCGCCCTCACGCGCGACGGTCATGGCCGAGCGGGCGCTGCTCGCTGCTCTCGGCGGTACCTGCCATAGCCCGGTCGCTGCGCATTCGGCACTGCAGGGGGGCGATATTGTCCTGCGCGCCGCCCTGTTCAGCCCCGATGGAGCGGAGCGGGTGGACGGGGAGTGCACGGTTTCCGGCAGCGACGGCACGGCGTCCGCAGGACTGGCCGCCGATCTTCTTGCACGGGCGAGCGCCGGGATTGCGGTGCATTTCGGCGGAGCGGCGTGAGCAGCAGGATCTTCGCGATCCGGCCCGAACCCGGGCTTTCGGCCACCGTCGAGGCGGGGGGGACGATGGGGATCGCGGTAGAGGGCTTTCCGCTCGCCGAAGTGCATCCACTCGCCTGGGAGGCACCGCACGAGGGCGATTTCGATGCGCTCCTGCTCGGCAGTGCTAATGCCGTGCGACACGGCGGCGCAGCGCTGGCGCAGTGGCGTGGGCGCCCCGCGCATGTTGTGGGCGAAGCGACGGCGCGGGCGGCGCGGGCGGCGGGGCTCGCGGTCTTTTCGGTGGGGCAGGGGCACCTGCAGCCGGTGCTCGACGGCCTAGCGCAGGAAGGACCGTTGCGTCTGCTGCGGCTGACGGGCGAAGCGCATGTGGCGGTGACGCCGCCGGAAAACGTCTCGATCGAGACGCGCGTGGTCTACCGCGTGATCCACCGGCCGATCCCGCCCGAATTTGCCGCGCGTCTTGCGCAGGGCGGAATCGTGCTGCTCCATTCGGGAGAGGCTGCGCGTCATTTCGCAAGCGAATGCAGCCGCCTGGGCATCGCGCGCGAGACGATCTCGCTGGCTGTGCTCGCACCGCGCATCGGCCAAGCGGCAGGCCCCGGATGGCAGCGTGTGCATACGGCGGCCCAGCCCATGGATAGTGCCCTGCTGGCCATGGTCCGCGACATATGGCATTGACGGGCGCGCGATTGCGCCCTTGAAAGCGCGCGGGCCGCAGAACGGAATTCGATGGATAGATATTCGCCCCCCAGCCGCACGAGCGGTTCTCTCAAGCCGATCCTTGCCGTAGCGGTCGCAGCCTTCCTGCTCGGCGCGCTGGCTGTCGGCTACTTCGCTTGGAATTCGGGCTTCCACTTCGGATGGGAAAGCGCGCCCGATGCGGTCGAGCAGCCTGCCGAGGCGGCACCCGAGCCCCAACCGATGCTCTCGCCTACGCCGACCCCGTCGCCGACCGGGTCGGAAGCGGGCGCGAGCGATACGGTCGAACGGGTGGCCGAACAGCAGGGCGGCATCGACCAGCGCCTGGCTGCGGCCGAACAACGCCTCGCGCGTCTCGATCTCCAGGCGCAGGCTGCCGCAGGCAATGCAGCGCGCGCGGAAGGACTGCTGATCGCCTTCGCGGCGCGCCGGTCGCTCGATCGCGGCGCGGACCTCGGCTATCTCGCCGATCAGTTGCGCCTGCGTTTCGGTGATGCAAAGCCCAATTCGGTCGAGACGATCATCGCGTTCTCCCGCAACCCGATAACGGTCGACGTCCTCGTAGCGCGCCTCGAAGGCCTTGCGCCGGAACTGACCGAGGCGACGGACGATCCGCTGATCGAGCGTCTCGGGCACGAGTTGAGCCAGCTTTTCGTCATTCGCCGCGAAACCACGCCTTCTCCGCGGCCCGAGCGGCGCATCGAGCGGGCGCGGTTCTTCCTCGAAAGCGGGCGCGTGAACAAGGCGATCGAGGAAGTGCGCAACCTGCCCGGCGCCGAGCAAGCGCAGCGCTGGATCGCCGATGCCGAGCGCTACGTTGCGGCGCAGCGTGCGCTCGACCTGATCGAGACCTCAGCCGTGCTAGAGCCCCGGCGCCTGCGCGACGGGGCGGGCAACACAATCACGCAGCCGAGCCCGGCGAGCAGCGCCGAGGAGCAGTAGCCCCCTCGGTCAGGCGCGCATCAGTTCGGGCACATCGCCCGAGACGCCGCGAGCCTCGTCCATGAACCAGTGTTTGAGCGCGGGCACTCGCTGCACACTCGCCATGCCGAAGCGGCGCACGGCCGAGGCGGTGCGCCCCGGAACGCCGAACAGGCGGGTGAGTCCGTCGGTCGCAAGCGCGACCATGAACGAGTCGAGCCCGCGCCAACGCTCGTAACGCGCCAGCAGTTGCGCATCGCCAGGGTCGAGCCCGAGGCGTATCCCTTCGACCAGCACTTCGACAAGCGCCCCGACATCACGCAGGCCCAGGTTGAGCCCTTGTCCCGCGATCGGATGGATCCCGTGCGCTGCGTCACCGACCAGCGCCAGGCGCCGGTCCGCCACGCGGGCGGTATGGTGGAAGCCGAGCGGGAACGATGAGCGCGGGCCGGCGCTGCGAATTTCGCCGAACAGATCGCCCATGCGCTTTTCCACTTCCGCCAGGAAGGCGCGATCGGACAGCTTGAGCGTGCCGGCCGCATCCTTCTCGTCGACGGTCCACACCAGAGCGCTGTGATGCGAGCCGTCGTCGCTGTCGCGCATCGGCAGCAGCGCGAAGGGACCGGCGGGGTAAAAGATCTCCCACGCAACCCCGGCATGAGGCTTGGCGTGTTCGAGCCCGGCGATGATCGCGCGGTGGCCGTATTGCCACTTCGCGACCTTGACGCCGGCCTCTTCGCGCGTGGGCGACATCCGGCCTTCCGCGCCGACCATCAGGGTGGCGCGTAGGGTGCGCCCGTCGTCCAGCGTGGCAGAGACCGCATGCTCTCCGCGCTCGCGTGCGACGACTTCTGTCTTCGCGTGCCAGGCGATTAGCGGTTCGGCCTCCGCTGCTTCGAACAGGGCGAGGCGTAGCGTGCGGTTCGCAAACATACGCCCGAGCGATGCCTCGTAGGTCTCCGGCTGGAAATCGATCCGTCCGGGCTTGAGCTGGTCGCTTACAGCAATCGATTCGATCCGGCAGCCGTGCGGTTCGAGCGCGGGCGCGAGGCCGATGTTGGTGAACAGGTTCCAGCTCGCCGTCGAGATTGCGCTCGCACGGCCGTCGAAACCCTCGGCGGTGAGGTCCGCCGGATCGGCGCGGTCGACGACATGACTCGACAATCCCTTGCGCGCAGCGGCAAGGGCCAGCGTCATTCCCACCAGGCCACCGCCCAGGATCAGCAGATCGCGCTTGTCGTCCATCGCCTTCTCATTGCAGGAATCTCCGTGCCGTCCTAGGACGGCGCCCGTGACCGAGGCAAGGACAATGGGCGGAGCGCGAACTTGGCTCGCATCCATCGCGCTGGCGCTCCTCGCCGCATTCGCGCTGCTTGCGTCCTCCGGAGCGGACGCCCAGCCACAGGTGACCGACGACAACATCGCGGCGGAGATCTTCGCCGACGGTTCGCCGGAAGCCGGCAGCGAGTGGCTCATCGCACTGCGCTTCACGCCCCGTTCGGACGAATGGCATGGCTACTGGTCCAACCCCGGCGACGCGGGGTTGGGGATGGAACTCGCATGGGAACTGCCGCGCGGCTGGTCCGCGGGCGAACCGCTCTACCCGGTGCCGCACCGGCTCGTGCTCGGGGGGTTGATGAACCATGTGTACGAGGGGCGCTACACGGTCCTCGTGCCGATTCGCGTGCCGCGCGGTGCGAATCTCGAGGAACTCGAGCCGATCTCGGTGACGGCCGACTACCTCGCCTGCACTGACAAGCTTTGTGTGCCGCAGCAGGCTGTGCTGGAGCTCGATCCGGCGGCCGCCGAGGAGGACCCGCGTTTCGTCCGCTGGCGCGCCCAGATAGCGCCAATGCTCGACAGCCGGGCGAACTTCGCCGTCGAGGACGAACGCTTGCGCGTCGGTATTCCGCTGCCGGCCGACATGGAACTTTCCGATCCGCACCTCTTCCTGGAAGAGCGCGAACTGGGGAAGGGCAGGCGGCCGGCCTATGCGGACGAGCAGACGTTCTTCCGCGACGGCGACCTGCTCGTCGCGGAAGTGCCGCTCGACCAGTTCAATCTTCCGTCCGAGATCGTGCGCGAACCCACCCCGCAGCGGATCGAAGGCATTCTCGCCTTCTCGCGCGACGTCGGGGTCCGCTTCACCGCGGTTCCCGGGGCAGTTCCGAGCGCCGGTAAACCCGTTGCTGCCGCAGATACGCCGGCGCTGTGGCTGCTGGTCCTGGGCGCGCTTGCCGGCGGGCTGCTCCTCAACGTGATGCCATGCGTGTTTCCGATCCTGAGCCTCAAGGCGCTGAGCCTCGCCCGTGCCGGCGAAAGCCAGGCCGACGCACGCCGCGAAGGCTTCGCCTATACGGCGGGTGTCCTGATCGCCTGCATCGGGCTCGGAGCGCTGCTCCTGGCACTGCGGTCGGCAGGCGAAGCGGTCGGCTGGGCCTTCCAGTTGCAGGAACCGGCCGTGGTGATCGGGCTGCTGGTGCTTGCGACGGCGATCACTGCGAATCTTGCCGGGCTGTTTGAGCTGCCTTCGATCGCACTGACCCGCGGCGGTGAGCCTGCGGGAGCTTTCGCTACCGGTCTGCTTGCCGCTCTCGTTGCGACGCCCTGCACAGGGCCTTTCATGGCCGCGGCGCTTGGGGCTGCGCTGATCCTGCCGCCGCTGGAGGCGCTCCTGCTGTTTGCGGCCCTTGGTCTCGGGCTGGCGCTGCCATTCCTGGCCATCGGCCTCATTCCCGCGCTGCGGCGAATGCTGCCCCGGCCAGGCGCGTGGATGGCGACCTTCCGGAAGATCATGGCTGTGCCGATGGGGCTCACCGCGCTTGCGCTGCTGTGGCTCTGCTTCCGCCTCGGCGGCGATCAACTCGGCTGGGGCGCGGCCGGGCTGATCGCGATCATCCTCGGCATTCTGCTCGCCGCCGGGCGAGGAGCCGGGGCGATACGCCAGGCTGCCTTCGTTGCGGTACTATTCGTCGCCACGCTCGGCATCGGTTTCTTGCCAAACTTTGCGAGCGAGGAAGTCGAAGTGGCGGAGAGCCTCCTCAGCCCCGCCGAATTCAGCGAGAGTGCACTTGCCGAAGCCCGCGCCAGCGGCAGGCCGGTGTTCGTCTGGTTCACCGCCGACTGGTGCGTGAGCTGCAAGGTGAACGAGAGCGTCGCGATCGAGCGCGAAGCCACGCGCGAGGCATTCGCCAACGCGCGCGTCGTGACGCTGCGCGGGGACTGGACGCGGCGCGATCCGGCGATCACCGAGTTCCTCGCGGATCACGGCGCGGCAGGCGTGCCGCTCTATCTCTGGTATGCGCCGGGCGAGGAGGGGCGGCAGCTCCCGCAGGTCCTCGGGCCCGATGCGCTCGTCACGCTTGCACGGGCGGTACCGGCTCGTCCGGCGAACGTTCTCCACGACACGTCTCAATCAGGTGCCGCGGGCGTTCGCTTGGATTGAGATCGACCGACCCAGCGCCCGGAACGGTCGCCTCCACCCGTCGCCGGCCCGTCAGTACATCGAGATCCGGGTCGTCGGCCGCGGCATAACCCTCCCACAACCACGCCCGTCCGTTCCACGTCGCGTCGACGGGGAGCCGCGTGACATGGCCGTTGCCGATCAGCGCGAGAATTCCCTTGGCTTCCGGATCGGCCGCGGCGAAGCGGGTGATATGGATGCGCTGACCTTCGTCCCCCTGCTCGCAGGCGAGCGCCATTAGCGGCGCGTCCCCGGGTTTGCCGTAGAGAATGCGGCCGGGTCGGTCGCTTTCCGCCCATAGCGCACCCTCGGTGTCAGGGGAGGGGATCGGTTCGCTCGCATACATGCGCGCCTCGTCGAGCTCGACGCGTGCCACGTAATCTTCGGCCGCGGGCGGTTTGCACGCGGCCAGTGCGACCAGCGCGGCAGAGATGGCGAAACGGCCGCCCAAGGTTTCAGCGCGCGCGGATGAAAGCGCGGACGTCTTCCGACAGCTTGTGGCGGTCTTCGTCGCGCACGTACATCATGTGGCCGGAGTCGTAATACTGCCACTCGATCCGGTCCTGCGGGAAACCGGTGCGGGTCAGAGCGTATTCGGCCGCGAAGAACGGGGTGGCGAAGTCGTACCACCCCTGGCCGACGAAAATGCGCATGCCGGAATTCTCCCGCATCGCCTTGCCGAGATAGGGAGCGACGTTGAGATAGGCGTTGGTGTCGCGCCCGCCCTCGAGCCGCCAATCCCATGGTCCGACGTAGCCGATCGTCACGTAGTCGCGCTCGGTCTGGTAACCGAGCGTGTCGCGCATGAAGTGATTGACCGCGGCGGTGTAGCCCCCGTCGATGCCGTAGAAGCTCGGGTCGTTGTCGGGATGCTCGCCCGCGCTGTCGTAGTCGACACCGGTGTAGCGGCTGTCGAGACGGCCGACGGTAAGGCCCCGGTCGCGCAGCAGCTCCTTGTAGAACCGGCCGGATGAAACGCGGAGGTCCGCCCGTTCGAGGAACTGTTCGGACAGCCCGGTGAGGCGCGCGAGTTCGGTGCGGACCGCACCGCGCTCCTGCGCACTCGCATTCTGGCCCTTGAGCAGGAAGGCCGCATAAGGGCCGATCGCGAACTGGCGCGCCTCTTCCACGAACTGCTCGACCGACGGGGCGGTGGCCTTGCCGTGATAGAGCGCCGTCGCAGCCATCGAGGGCAGCGTGGTGATATAGCCCAGTTCCGCGCCTTCGGTTTCGGCTCCCGCCCCGAAGTCGAGCACGGTGGAAATCAGGATCACACCGTTGAGCGAGACATCGTTGTAGGCGCCTTCGAGTTCGTGGACGACGGCGGCGGACCGCGTCGTGCCGTAGCTTTCGCCGCCAAGGAACTTGGGGCTGTTCCAGCGGCCGTTTTCGCTGAGCCACATTCGTATGACCTTGGCGACCGACTTGGCGTCCTTGGTGACACCCCAGTATTCCTCGCCCTTGGTGTCGCCGATCGTGTGGCTGAAGCCGGTGCCGACCGGATCGATGAAGACCAGATCGGTCACGTCGAGCAGCGAGTCCGGATTGTCGAGGATCGGATAGGGCGGGGCGCCGTCATCCCGCGCGTCGGATGGGATGGCGACCCGCTTGGGTCCGAACGCACCCATCTGCAGCCAGACCGAGCCGGAGCCTGGGCCTCCGTTGAACAAGAACGTCACCGGCCGCGAAGGATCGCGCGGCTCGGCTACATAAGAAGTCGTGACGATCGCCGCCTTGGGCGTGCCGTCCTCGCCCTTGAGAACCTGCTCCTCGACCGTCGCAGTATAGCGGATCGAGCGCCCACCGAAGGTGCCGCTGAGCGTCTCGGAGGCGGAATTCGCCTCGTACGCCGTCTCCGCCTTCGCGGCCGGCTCGGCTTCGTCCGTCTGCGCGACGATGGGTGAGGAAAGGGCGAGAACGGCGGTCGCCGTAAGCAAGGTCCGGAAAATCATGCGGGGCTACTAGGGCAGCCGACCCGGAAGATGCAATAAATCGTGACGGATGATCGACAGGGTTCGACGAACGAACCGCTCTTCCGGCCTTCGCGCCTCCGATCAGGGGGAGCTAACGTCCCCACTTCCGCTGCGTCTTGCCGTAGCGGAGCTTGCGCGTGCCTGGCTTGCCCTCGTTGCTGCGGCCGACGAGAGGCGCTTTCTTCTCGCTATCCGGCAGCCCGAGCTCGTCCTTCTCCAGGCGGCGGATCTCGTCGCGCAGGCGGCCGGCCTCTTCGAACTCGAGGTTGGCGGCGGCGTTGCGCATGCGTTTTTCGAGGTCTTCGATGTAGGCGCGCAGGTTGTGGCCGACGAGGTTGTTCCGTTCGTCGTCGCCAGTGGGGACGGTTACGCTGTCTTGCGAGGCGGTGTGCGCGACGATGTCCGCGATCTGGCGGCGGATCGTCTGCGGCGTGATGCCGTGTTCCTCGTTGTAGGCGCGCTGTTTCTCGCGGCGCCGGTCGGTCTCCGCCATTGCGCGCTCCATGGAGCCGGTGATCCGGTCGGCGTAGAGGATGACCTTGCCATCCACGTTGCGCGCCGCGCGGCCGATCGTCTGGATCAGGCTGGTTTCCGAACGGAGGAAACCCTCCTTGTCGGCGTCGAGGATGCACACCAGCCCGCATTCGGGAATGTCGAGCCCTTCGCGCAGAAGGTTGATGCCGATCAGCACGTCGTAGACGCCGAGGCGCAAGTCGCGGATCAGCTCGATGCGTTCGAGCGTCTCGACGTCCGAGTGCATGTACCGCACCCTCACGCCCTGCTCGTGCATGAACTCGGTCAGATCCTCCGCCATGCGCTTGGTGAGCGTGGTGACGAGCGTGCGATAGCCCTTTGCGGCCACCGCCTTGGCCTCGGCAATGCAGTCCTGCACCTGATCTTCCACCGGGCGGATCTCGACCGGCGGGTCGATCAGGCCGGTGGGGCGGATGACCTGCTCGGCGAAGACGCCGCCGGTCTGCTCCATTTCCCAGCTACCGGGTGTGGCGGAGACGGCGAACGTCTGCGGGCGCATCGCGTCCCACTCGTTGAAGCGCAGGGGACGGTTGTCGATGCAGCTCGGCAGGCGGAAGCCGTATTCGGCCAGGGTGATCTTGCGCCGATGGTCGCCCTTCGACATCGCGCCGATCTGCGGCACTGTCTGGTGGCTCTCGTCCACGAACAACAGCGCGTTCTCTGGCAGGTATTCGAACAGCGTCGGCGGCGGCTCGCCGGGCAGGCGGCCGGTGAGAAAGCGGCTGTAGTTTTCGATGCCGGCACAGCTACCGGTGGCGGCGATCATCTCGAGGTCGAAGTTGGTCCGTTGTTCCAGCCGCTGCGCTTCCAGCAAACGGCCCTCCGCATGCAGCTCCTTGAGCCGTTCCTGCAATTCGAAGCGGATCGCTTCGGCGGCCTGCTTCATCGTCGGACCGGGGGTGACGTAGTG
Organism: Pelagerythrobacter sp. Soil_C_18; assembly: GCF_057657235.1. NCBI lineage: Bacteria > Pseudomonadati > Pseudomonadota > Alphaproteobacteria > Sphingomonadales > Erythrobacteraceae > Pelagerythrobacter > Pelagerythrobacter sp. Soil_C_18. Next base: position 430,536 of record NZ_JBDGIU010000001.1, on the reverse strand, counting down.
GGAGTTCGCATAGACGCGCACTTTGTCCAGGCTGGCACCCTTGGTGCCGGTCAGCGGGTCGAACTCGCTGATCTCTTCGATATCGTCGCCGAAGAAGCTGATCCGCCACGCCATGTCCTCGTAGTGCGAGGGGAAAATCTCCAGGCTGTCGCCGCGCACGCGGAAGTTGCCGCGCGCGAAGGCGGTGTCGTTGCGCTTGTACTGCAGGGCGACGAGCTTGCGGATCAGCTCGCGCTGGTCGACCGTCTCGCCCTTCTTGATGTCGAAGATCATCGCCGAGTAGGTCTCGACCGAACCGATGCCGTAGAGGCACGAGACCGAGGCGACGATAATCACGTCGTCGCGCTCCAGCAGCGCCCGCGTGGCCGAGTGGCGCATGCGGTCGATCGCCTCGTTCACCGAGCTTTCCTTTTCGATGTAGGTGTCGCTGCGGGGCACGTAGGCCTCTGGCTGGTAATAGTCGTAGTAGCTGACGAAATACTCGACCGCGTTGTTCGGGAAGAAGCTCTTGAACTCGCCGTAGAGCTGCGCGGCGAGGATCTTGTTGGGCGCGAGCACCAGGGCGGGGCGCTGCAATTCCTCGATCACTTTCGCCATCGTGAAGGTCTTGCCCGATCCGGTGACGCCGAGCAGAACCTGCGTCTGCTCCCCTTCTTTAGACGCCTCGACCAGGTCGCGGATCGCGGTCGGCTGGTCGCCCGCGGGCTGGTAGTCGGAGACGAGCTCGAACGGGCGCCCGCCCATGCTCTTTTCCGGGCGTTGCGGTTTATGTGGTGTGAAACCCCCGGAAGTGTCGGGCTCTTCCAGTCCTCTGCGAATGACGAGTTCGGCCATGGCTGGGATATGGGCGAGCGAGGCGCGGACGGCAAGCGCTTGGCAGGCCGCGCCTCGCTTGATAGCTAGGGTGAAAGGGGACCCAGCAAGGAGCAATCGAATGCGTGCAATGGTCATGGTTGCCGGCAGCGCGCTTGCGCTTGCGGCGTGCGGCAGCGAGCCCGATCAGCCGAAGACGGCCGAGGAAGTCATCGAGGCGGCCGACGAGCTGGTGAAGCCCCGCCCGGGGCTCTACCGCAGCAGCGCGGAAGTTATCGATTTCGAGATTCCCGGCATCCCGCCGGAACAGGCGGCGCGGATGCGCGACATGGCTGCCGGCCTCCAGGGGGAACAGCGGACCCAGTGCCTGACCGAAGCCGAGGCGGAGGAGGGCTTTCAGCGCGTCGTCAAGCAACTTGGGGAAGGGCAGGACGGCATAACCTGCACTTTCTCGCGCTTCGAGGCGGCGGGTAAGGACCTCGACGCGGTGCTTACTTGCGGCGGACCAAACGGGGTCGATGCGGAGATGACGATCGACGGCACCGTGGAGGAAGAACGGAGCCGCATGCGGATGGCCATGAGCCAGCAATCCGGAGCGATTCCCGGCGGCGAGATGCGTATGACGATGGAAGTCGTGTCCGAGCGGATCGGCGACTGCCCCTGAGGGGACAAAAGCAGCGCGTGGAACGTCGCCGTTCAGCCAGCGTTAGCCAAATGAGCATAAGTTACATTTCTATGGCAACGCTACCGGCCCCTTCCTCGTTCGCGCAGCTCCCTACCACGCGGGAAGAACTGGCCCTGCGCTGGGAACTGGCGCGCGAACCGGATCCTGAGGCGAACGGCGGGCCCAAGCTCCGATATCTGGTTGGCGAGCTGTCGCATCTCGCCGAGCCGGTTGTCCGTCCGTTCCGGCGCATCGATATCCCGGCCGCCTCTGCTTGTCGGACCGTCATGCTGCTGCCGGGCTTCGCCACCCACCCGGTCCGCATGCGCTACATGGCGCGGCTGCTCGAACAAGCAGGCCACAAGGTCAAGCGGTGGGGTCTGGGCTTCAACTTCGGGCCAACCGAGGAGAACGTTCAGTATCTCGAGCGGCGGCTGATCGAAGTGCATGAGCGCTATGGCCGCGAGGTCTATCTCGTCGGTTGGAGCCTGGGCGGGCTCTTCGCGCGCGAGATCGCCAAGCGCCACCCGGACCGGGTGGCGAAAGTGATTACCATGGGTTCTCCCTTCTCCGGCAATCCGCGCGCCAACAACGCCTGGCGCGCTTATCAGTTCGTGACCGGCCACCGCGTCGACCAACCGCCGATCGAGGCCGATCTGCGCGAGAAGCCGCCGGTGCCGACGATCGCTCTGTGGAGCCCCCGCGACGGCATCGTCAGCCCGCGCAGCGCGCGCGGCCGCGAAAGCGAGCGCGACCGGGCCGTGGCGCTGCGCTGCACCCACCTGGGCTTCACCTCGTCGCCTCAGGCCATTCGCGCTGTCCTGCGGGAACTCGAAGGCGACTGAACCTTTTCCTACACGACGAGGGCGGCTTGTCGTGGGACGTGAACCGCACCGGATAGCGATCCAGGAGGTTCATGTACGAAGCGGACGGCAGATTCGACGAGATGCGGACCGGCGATGGAACGGTTCGCCCCGCCTACAAAGAATACCGCCACTGGTTCGATCAGCAGGACTCCGCTTTCCTTTCGCGCAAGCACCGCGAAGCGGAGATCGCCTTCCGCCGCACGGGCATCACGTTCAATGTCTACGGCGAGCATGAGGCGGAAGAGCGGCTGATCCCGTTCGACATGGTGCCGCGCATCATCACCGCGCCCGAGTGGCAGCGGCTGACGCGTGGAATCGAGCAGCGCGTGCGCGCGATCAACGCCTTCATCCACGATCTTTATCATGGGCAGGAGATTGTCAGTGCAGGCGTGCTGCCGGAGAGGCTGCTGCGCGACAATCCAGCATGGCTGCAGAACATGGTCGGGCTCACGCCGCCAGGCGAGATCTACACCCATGTCGTCGGCATCGACCTCGTACGCACCGGACCGGATGAGTTCTTCGTGCTGGAGGACAACGCACGCACCCCGTCCGGCGTCAGTTATATGCTGCAGAACCGGGAAACGATGATGGCGATGTTTCCGGAGCTTTTCACGCGCGTGCCGGTTCGCACGGTATCGGACTATCCCCGGCGGCTGGCGAAGAGCCTCGCGGCTTGCGCACCGGCGGCGACGGAGGGCAAGCCGACGGTCGCCGTGCTGACGCCGGGGATCCACAACAGCGCCTATTTCGAACATGCCTTCCTCGCCGATCAAATGGGCGCCGAGCTGGTCGAAGGCAGTGACCTGCGGGTGACCGATGGCCGCGTCGCCATGCGTACGACGCGCGGGTACGAACCGATCGACGTGCTTTATCGCCGGGTGGACGACGACTTCCTCGATCCGTTGACCTTCAATCCCGACAGCGTGCTGGGCGTGCCGGGCATCATGGACGTCTATCGTGCGGGCGGGATCACCATCGCCAATGCGCCCGGCACCGGCGTTGCCGATGACAAGGCGATCTACAGCTTCATGCCGGAGATCGTAGAGTTCTACACCGGCGACAAGCCGCTGCTGCCCAACGTGGAGACCTGGCGCTGCGCGGACCGAGAAGGCCTCGCCCATGTGCTAGACAACCTTGAGGAACTGGTGGTCAAGGAAGTCCACGGCTCGGGCGGCTACGGGATGCTGGTCGGTCCTGCCGCCTCGAAGCGTGAACTGGCGGCATTCCGCCGCAAGCTGAAGGCGAGGCCGCAGAACTACATCGCGCAGCCGACCCTTTCGCTTTCGACCTGCCCGATCTTCACCCGGCGCGGCCTCGCCCCGCGGCATGTCGATCTCAGGCCGTTCGTGCTTGTCTCGCCCGAGGGGATCGACATCGTTCCCGGCGGGCTCAGCCGGGTCGCGATGCGCAAAGGCTCGCTGGTAGTGAATTCGAGCCAGGGCGGAGGCACGAAAGATACGTGGGTGCTCAAGGACTGATGCGGAGGGCCCCGCCTTGCTAGGCCGCACCGCGCATGGCCTTTTCTGGATGTTCCGCTACCTCGAACGGGCGGAGAACACCGCTCGCCTGCTCGAGGCGGGCTTTCACATGGCGCTCACCCGTGATGTCGCCACCGCGGAAGAGGAATGGCGCTCCGTCATCGAAGCATTCGGGCAGCGCGCCGGATACGAGACCAAGCACGGCACCTATACCGGGCATCAGGTGTGGAACTACCTCCTGCGCGACCCCGACAACGCCATGAGCGTACTCGCCCTGATCAGCGCGGTGCGGACCAATGCTCGCGCTGTGCGCAATGCGATCAGCGGAGAACTGTGGGAAGCGATCAACGAGAGTTGGATGGAGATTTCAGGGCTCCTCGCCCGACCTGTGGCGCAGGGCAGCGTGGGTGAGGCCGTGCAGATTATCCGCCGAGCGGGCACCGCGGTCCACGGCGCTATGAACGGGTCGATGCTGCGCAACGAGGGGTTCCACTTCGCGCGTGCCGGCACTTTCGTCGAACGTGCCGATTGCGTCGCGCGCATTCTCGACATGAAGTACTATCTGCTGCTGCCATCGCTGTCGTACGTGGGGTCGAGCCTCGATACGAGCCAGTGGGATCAGGTGCTCCGTTCCGTCTCGGGTGATCGTGCCTTCCGCTGGCTCAACGCCGGCCAGATCGACGCGCGGGGGATTGTCGAGTTTCTCGTGCTCGACGACCGTTTCCCGCGCAGCGTCGCCTTCTGCCATTCGGCGCTGCGCGACGAGTTGGCGGCGCTGGCGCGGCTTCACGGGGCCGAGGGGGAGAGCAACGCCCTGATGCGTGAGAGCGCCACGCGCATCGCCGACCTCACAATCGAAAACATCTTCGAAACCGGCCTGCATGACTTCCTGCTCGAGTTCATCGCCTGCAACCGCGCCATCGCCGATGCGATCGCCGACGATTACCGGTTACTGAGCTGATCGATGCGCCTCTCGATCCGCCATCGAACCCGCTACGCTTTCGCCGAACCGGTGGTTCACGCGCTCCAGCGACTGCGCATGATGCCCAAGGCGACCCAGGGCCAAGCGGTCCTGTCATGGGATATGGAGTACGAGAACGCCCAGCCGGAGCTCACCTACGAAGACCAGCATTGTAACGCGGTGACGCTGGTTTCCGTCGAGCAGGGTGTGCGGGAAGTGGTCGTCAGTTGCAGCGGGGTGGTCGACACCCGCGACCAGGCAGGCGTCATCGGCCATCATTCGGGTCATCTGCCGCTATGGAGCTTTCTCGGGCAGACTCGCCTCACGCGACCGGGGGCGAAAGTGCGGGCGCTGCTGCGCAACCTCGAGTGTGCGCCCGACGGCAAGCTCGACTTCCTCCACGCGCTCTCGCAACGCATCCGCGAGACGGTCGAATACCGCGCCGGATCCACTGGGGTCGCGACCACGGCTGAGGAAGCTGCGGACGCCGGCTGCGGTGTGTGCCAGGATCACGCGCAGATATTCATCGGCGCCGCCCGCATGCACGACATTCCTGCACGTTACGTCAGCGGCTATCTTATGATGAACGATCGCATCGACCAAGAAGCGACCCACGCCTGGGCTGAGGTGCACCTCGACGAACTCGGCTGGGTGGGGTTCGACATCTCCAACGGGATCAGTCCCGATGCGCGCTACGTCCGCGTTGCCACCGGCCGCGACTACCGTGATGCTGCCCCGGTCACTGGCGTCAGCTTCGGGGTTGCCAGCGAGAGCCTCCACGTCGATGTGGCGGTCGAACAGCAGCAGATGGAACAGCAGCAATGACCTATTGCGTCGGAATGGTGCTCGACAAAGGCCTCGTCCTGATGAGCGACACGCGCACCAATTCGGGCGTCGACAACATCTCGGTGTTTCGGAAGATGTTTCATTGGCAGCAACCGGGGGAGCGGATGCTCGCGGTCATGACCGCGGGCAATCTCGCCACGACGCAGGCGGTGATCAGCTACCTCGAGGAACGCATCAAGGTCCCGGGGGAACGGCACAATTCGCTGCTCGAAGCGCCGACAATGTTCCAGGTCGCGACCGAAATCGGGCGCTTGCTGCGCGCCACGATCGAGGAACGGCAGGAGGCGAACGCCGACCGGGGGCGGGGCCGCTTCACCGCATCGGTCATTCTCGCGGGACAGATCAAAGGCATGGAGCCGCGCCTGTTCTTGATCTACCCCGAGGGCAACTTCATCGAAGCGAGTTTCGACACGCCTTTCTTCCAGATCGGCGAGACGAAATACGGCCGCCCGATTCTGATCCGCGGCTACGACCGCGAGATGAGCTTCGAGGATGCGGTGAAGCTGCTGATGGTTTCGTTCGATTCGACTCTCAAGGCCAACCTATCGGTCGGCCTGCCGCTCGACCTGCTGGTGATCGCCCGTGACAGCTTCGAGCCCACGCACGCACGCCGCATCACGCATGACGACCCCTACTTCGAGGCTATCTCCTCGAGCTGGGGAAACGAGCTGCGCAAGGCGTTCCACGCGCTGCCGGATTACAGCTTCTACACGGGCGACGAATAGGCGCTCCTGCGGATGGTGGCAGCACGTAACCGTTACATCCATTCCGGACCAAAGCCGGACGTCCGGAACGCCACCTGTCCGGCCCCCACGGTAAGGGATTGCTGCTAGCTAAAATCTTGAAAACAGAGCGATTGTGATGCAGCCCGAGGGGGTGCTTGGGTGCATCGCTGCGCCGCATGGGCGGGCAGCAGATCATTCACATCGTCGAACCGGAAGATGATCTGCGCGCGCAGATTGCGCAGGTCGCCGGCGTGCTGGGCCATCGTGCGGAAGTCTATGCCGCGATCGATGAGGTGGCGGACCTCCAGCCGGAGGGCGGGCTGCTGCTGGTCCGCGACTGCGATCGGTGGGGCGGCATTGCGGAGAGTATTCGGCGGCTCACTCGGCAATCCGTCTGGCTGCCGGTGATCGCGACTGCAGTGGAGCCTGGAACCGCACGGATAGTCGCGGCCACCCGGGGCGGAGCCTTCGACTACCTCGACCTGCCCGTGACGCGCGAAGCGCTGGGCGACGCGATCGACCGGGCGGCAGTCGAAGCGCCGGATCATGCCGCCACGCAGCGGCGGCTCGCCGAAGCGCGTCGCCATATCGGCGCCCTGACCCGGCGCGAGCGCGAGGTGCTCGATCTGTTGACCGACGGCCTGAGCAACAAGGCGATTGCTCGCGAGCTTGCGATCAGCCCGCGCACGGTCGAGATCCACCGCGCGAACATGATGGCGAAGCTCGGGGCCAGGCACCCGGCGGATGCGGTGCGGATCAGGCTCGATGCAAGGAAATGACCGCGCCCGTAGTCAGCGGCAATACCCGCCGTCACCGCCGCGCTCGAGATGGAAATGGTTGCGGTGCGCGGCGTTATATTCGGGACCGAGCACGGTCTCGAACCGCTTGCACGCGCTGCGCTGGACGATGCGCAGGAACTCACGCTCGGCGGAAGTTCCCTCGTCCCAGTCTTCGAGCACGCTCACCCTCCGGCCGTCGGCGAGCACGAATCCGGACACGTCGATCGCCTGGGCCTGGGAATGCGCGGAGCGCCGCGAGCTGCCGGCGACGTTGCGGCAGGCGTAGCTGCCCATGGTCTCGACCTGCACGATAGGACTGCCGAGATAGATGCGCGCAGCGCGATCGACGCCGTAGCGAACCCAGCCGGTGAACGCCGTCGCAGTCGGGCAGGCGACGGGGCCGAGGTTGGTGACGGCGAACGTGCCGCGATCGCCCGGCAACCGGGTAAGATTCACGGTGTTGAGCAGCGAACATCCCTGCCCGGCATAGCGGTCCGGCAGCGGGCTGAAGCCCGCCCCGGTTGCGCCGAGTTCGGCCAGGCATTGCCGCGCTGCCGGGCTGGGCGACACGGTCGTGCCGCTCGACGGGTCGCGCGGCCGCTGGGGACTGCGGCTTTCGGGCAGGACCTGACATGCGCCGAGTGCCAGCAGGGCAAGGCAGGAAAGGATCGCGCGCCGCATTGCCGAAATCCCTGCCGCCCCGATGGTTAATCCAACCTTGCCCGCCCGAGCTCCGCCCGCCGATCAGTTTGCGGTGGCTGCTTGCGGCGCGGGAGTGGCCGTGGCGAGGCTTACGCCCCAGATCGCCAGCCACGAAGCGATGAAGCCGGGGATGATCTCGTACACGCCTTCCCCGCCGAGGAAGCTCGCGTTCCAGCCCAGCGCGATCCAGGCGATCACCACCACCGCGCCCGTGACGAGCCCGGCCGCAGCGCCGGTGCCTGTCATCCGGTTCCAAGTCAGAGACAGAATGATCAGCGGCCCGAATGCCGCGCCGAAGCCGGCCCATGCGTTGGCGACGAGGCCGAGCACCTTACTGTCGGGATCCGAAGCCAGAATGATGGCCGCGATGGACACCAGCAGCACCGCCAGGCGGCCGATGTTGACGATCTCGCGCTCGCTCGCGTTCTTGCGCAGGAACAGGCGGTAGAAATCCTCCGTCAGTGAACTCGATGAGACCAGGAGCTGCGAACTGATCGTGCTCATGATCGCCGCCAGCAGCGCCGCCAGCAAGAAGCCAGTGACCAGCGGATGGAACAGCAAGTTGGCAAGGACGATAAAGATCGTCTCAGGGTCGTCGATCATCAGGCCATTGCGCGCCACGTAAGCCCTGCCGGCAAGGCCTACGCCGAGTGCGCCAATGAGGCAGATGAACATCCAGGTCATGCCGATATTGCGCGCAACGGCGACGTCCTCCTTGCTGCGGATCGCCATGAAGCGGACGATGATGTGCGGCTGACCGAAGTAGCCGAAGCCCCAGGTCACCGCAGACAGGAAGCCGATGAAGGTCAAGCCGTAGCCGATGTCGAGGAAACCGGGCTGCACAAGAGTGAGCGACTCACCGGCGCTCCCGCCCGGTCCGAACATCACCACCAGCGGCATGATCACCAACGCAACCACCATGATGCAGCCTTGCACGAAGTCGGTCAGGCTGACGGCGAGAAAGCCGCCCACCGTGGTATAGGCAAGCACGACACCCGCCGTCAGCAAGACGCCAAACATGTAATCGCTCATGCCGACGTCCCCGAACGCACTCGCGAAGCTGGTCGCGAACAGTTTGCCGCCGCCCACGAGCCCGGCCGCGGTGTAGACGGTGAAGAACACGACGATGATGATCGCCGAGATTACACGCAAGGTGATTGCCCGGTCGGGGAAACGGTTGGCGAGGAACTGCGGGATCGTCAGCGCATTGCCGTAATCGATGGTCTGCTGGCGCAGCCGCGGGGCGACGACGATCCAGTTGACGAGCGCGCCAAGGAACAGGCCGATGCCGATCCACGCCTCGACCAGTCCCGCCACGTAAAGCGCGCCGGGCAATCCCAGCAGCAGCCAGCCCGACATGTCCGAAGCGCCCGCGCTGAGCGCCGCGACCGCGGGATGGAGTTGCCGGCCGCCGAGCAGATAGCCTTCGGAAGTGTCGGTGGACTTCTTCCAGGCATAGAGCCCGATGCCGAGCATCAGGAGGAAATAGAGGGCGAGTGAAATGATTGTTCCCGTCTGCATGCGCAGCGAGGTAACAAGATTGCGGGGCGATGGCCACCGGCCTGGCGAAATTTGGAAGGAATCCAATGCTCGAGCCGCCTCAGGGGAGTATTTGTTTCCTTGCAGTTGGGCACATCGACAGAATGCTATGAAGCTGCGAGCTTCTTTTGAGCCAAGGTGATCCGAGGACCGCCCGGCATCGCCGAGTGCTCGATGCAGAAACCCAAAGCTTGCACCGCTGAACGCGATCGGGAAACTGTCACCCATGCCGGTACGACTTCGACCTCCGCCTCAGCGGGTGCACCGTTCGGGCTGCGCCCGATGACCCCGATCACAACCGTTACGTTCGCAATGGCGCTCGGGTTCGTGGCAGTACACTTGTTCGTCGGGCGCTTGGCGTTTCTCGACATCGTGCCGCGAAGCCGCTGGCTCAGCTTCGCGGGCGGCGTCGCGGTCGGTTATGTTTTTCTCCATATCATGCCGGAACTAGGCGCGCATGCGACTGCCTTTGCCGCAACCACGGAACTTGCGGCGCCGGTGGCCGAGGCAATGGTCTACGCGCTCGCACTGATCGGACTGGTGTTGTTCTACGGGACCGAGCGGGCGATCGTCGTCTCACGAGGCGAACGGCGAATGACCGAGGGCCGCGACCGGCCGGAGCATGGCATGTTCCGGCTGCACATCGGCGCCAGCGCGCTGCTGATCTTCGTCATCGCCTATCTCCTCAACCATCGCGAGGATGAGAGCTTGCCCGGCCTCGTGCTCTACTTCGGCGCGATGGTTCTCCATTTCGCCACGGCCGATTACGGCGCGCGTAGCCATCATCCCGAGCTCTACGACAGGCAAGGCCGTTGGATTCTTGCCGTGGCGACGCTGGCCGGGTGGGGGGCGGGCGTGGTATTTGCCCTCCCGGCGCTCGCTATCGGCAGTCTGTTCGCCTTCATCGGCGGCGGAATCGTGCTTGTCGTGCTCAAGGAAGAGCTGCCCGAGGAGCGGAGGAGCTATTTCCTGCCGTTCCTCGGTGGCGCAGGGCTCTACGCCGCCTTGGCGATCGGCGAGCTGTACCTCGTGACCTGACCCCCACGGGCTAGGCCCGGTTAGGCTTTCCGCTTGGCCTTCTTGCGCTCGTGCGGATCGAGGATCGCCTTGCGGAAACGGATGCTGGAGGGGGTGACCTCGACCATCTCGTCGTCGTCGATATAGGCGATCGCCTGCTCCAGGCTCATCCGGCGCGGCGGGGTCAGGCGGATCGCATCGTCCTTGCCGGTGGAGCGGAAGTTGGTGAGCTGCTTCGACTTCATCGGGTTGACTTCGAGATCGTCGGGTTTGGCGTTCTCGCCGATCACCATGCCTTCGTAGATCTTCGCGCCGCCGCCGATGAACAGCTCGCCGCGTTCCTCCAGTGCGTTCAGTGCATAGGGCACCGCCTCGCCCGCCACCATCGAGATCAACACCCCGTTCTGGCGGCCCTCGATCGGACCCTTGTAGGTGTCGTACTTTTCGAAAAGGCGGTTCATGATCCCGGTGCCGCGCGTGTCGGACAGGAACTCGCCGTGATAGCCGATCAGGCCGCGGCTCGGCGCGGAGAAGGTAATGCGCGTCTTGCCGAGGCCCGACGGGCGCATCTCGACGAGGTCTGCCTTGCGGCGCTGCATCTTCTCCACGACGGTGCCCGAATATTCGTCGTCGACGTCGATCACAACCGTCTCGTAGGGCTCCTGCCGCTGGCCGTTCTCCTCGCGGAACAGGACGCGCGGGCGGCTGATGCCGAGCTCGTAGCCTTCGCGCCGCATCGTCTCGATGAGCACGCCAAGCTGAAGCTCGCCGCGTCCGGCGACTTCGAAGCTGTCCTTATCGGCGCTCTCGGTCACGCGGATCGCGACGTTGCTTTCCGCCTCGCGCAGCAGGCGGTCGCGGATCATGCGGCTGGTGACCTTGGTGCCCTCGCGCCCGGCGAGCGGACTGTCGTTGACCGAGAAGCGCATCGCCAGCGTGGGCGGATCGATCGGCTGAGCCGCGATCGGCTCCTTCACCGCGGGGTCGGCGATGGTGTTGGCGACGGTCGCTTTCTCGAGCCCCGCGAGCGCGACGATGTCGCCGGCGCGTGCGCTTTCGACCGGCACGCGCTCGAGCCCGCGGAAGGCGAGCAGCTTGGTTGCGCGGCCCGTTTCGATCACATTGCCGTCCATGTCGAGCGCATGGATCGGATCGTTGATGTTGACCGTGCCCGACTGGACGCGGCCGGTGAGCACGCGGCCCATGAAGTTGTCGCGGTCGAGCAGAGTGGCGAGGAAGGTGAAGGGGCCGTCTTCGTCCAGGCCGGGGGCGGGGACGTGGTTGACGATCCGTTCGAACAGCGGATCGAGCGTGCCCGAGCGCGCCTCCTGATCGTTACTCGCGTAGCCGTCGCGGCCGCTGGCGTAGAGCACAGGGAAATCGAGCTGCTCGTCGGTCGCATCGAGGCTGACGAAGAGGTCGAACACTTCGTCGAGCACTTCCTGCGGACGCCCGTCCGGCCGGTCGATCTTGTTGACCACCACGATCGGGCGCAGGCCAAGCGCGAGCGCCTTGCCGGTGACGAACTTGGTCTGCGGCATCGCGCCCTCGGCGCTGTCGACCAGCAGGATCACCCCGTCGACCATGCTGAGGATGCGCTCGACCTCGGCGCCGAAATCGGCGTGGCCGGGCGTGTCGACGATATTCACGTGCGTGCCGTTCCATTCGACGCTGGTGCACTTGGCGAGAATGGTAATCCCGCGTTCCTTCTCCAGGTCGTTTGAATCCATCGCGCGTTCCTCGACGCGCTGGTTCTCGCGGAACGTACCGGACTGGCGGAAAAGCTGATCGACAAGCGTGGTCTTGCCGTGGTCGACGTGGGCGATGATGGCCACGTTGCGAAGGGCGCGGGACATATTTTGAAGCTTTCGGTTTTCTGCATGGCGCGGCGATCGCGCTGCGCAATAAATCGCGCGCGCCCTAGACGAGCCACGCCGGCGGGGCAAGCGCGCGCTGAGATGCAGCGGCTTTTGATGCGCGCGGTTTCCCCTTCATATTGATCGTTGGGATGGCGCGGCCGTGCCAAAAAACTGCCCGGCGGCGTGGCAATCGCCTTGCTCTGCACGCCTGCCGTAACGTCACCTGTGACTCGAAAGGCACAACTTACGCACGCCTGAATCCGAACCGTCACAATAACTTGAGAGGTCTCTTTCCTGAACCTATTCGGCCATACCAGACAGGTCGGATCCAATGACCGCACGTTCGTTACCAGGAGAGGATTTCAATGCGTTTGACCGCTTCCATTCGCACGGCACTGCTCGCGGGCGTAGCCGGCGTTGCACTCCCTGTGTCCGCCTTCGCGCAGGACACAGCCGATCAGTCCGAGCCTGAAGGCGCAGAGACCGAGGCGTCGTCGCGGACGGGTGCAGGCAGCGAGATCATCGTCACTGCGACCAAGCGTGCGCAGACGCTGCAGGAAGCGCCGGTATCGGTCAGCGTCACGAGCGGCGAAACGCTGGAACGGGCAGAGATCCGAGATCTGATCGACCTGCAGACCGTCGCGCCTTCGCTGCGCGTCAGCCAGTTGCAGAGTTCCGCCAACACGACCTTCATCATTCGCGGCTTCGGCAACGGTGCGAACAACGCTGGCATCGAGCCATCGGTCGGCGTGTTCATCGACGGCGTATTCCGCTCGCGTTCGGCCGGGCAGATTGCCGACATTGCGAATGTCTCGCGCGTGGAAGTCCTGCGCGGTCCCCAATCCACTTTGTTCGGCAAGAACGCCTCGGCAGGGGTCATCTCCGTCGTCACCCGCGAGCCTCAGTTCGACTTCGGCGGTTCGGTCAGTGGGACGTATGGCAACTTCGACCAGATGGTGCTGAAGGCCGATTTGACCGGTCCCATTAGCGAGAGCGTGGCATTCTCGGTCGACGGTACCTACAACAAGCGCGACGGCTACGTCGACGTGGTTAACCTCGACCAGAAGATCAATGAGCGCAACCGCTACTCAGTCCGCGGTCAACTGCTGTTCGAGAATGGCGGCCCGCTTCGCCTGCGAGCGATCGCCGATTATTCGAAGATCGACGAGCTTTGCTGCTTCGCCGGCAATGTCGTCGCTGGCCCCACGGTGCCGCTCATCTTTGCCGTCGGCGGTGAGATCGAGCCGGAGAACCTGTTCTCCGATCGGACCTACCTCGACACGCTGCCGATCAACGAGATCGAGAGCTACGGTGGCTCGCTCCAGGCCGATCTGGAGCTTGGCGATCTGACGTTGACCTCGATAACGGCCTATCGCGAACTGCGTTCGCTGAGCCAGCAGGACGTTGATTTCTCCAGTGCCGATGTCGTCAGCGAACTGCGCGACCAGGCGTATGACACCTTCACGCAGGAAGTCCGCATCGCGTCGGACTTCGACGGTCCGCTGAACTTCTTGCTTGGCGGCTTCTATTTCAATGAGAAGGTTGAGCAGACCAGCGGCATCACCAATGGAGCCGACACGCGTGCCTTTTTCGACCTGCTGGCGGGCGGCGGTGTGCCGGGAACCCTCAGCTTCGTCGAATCGCAGCTCGGCTTCGAGCAGGGCTCGATCTTCGCCGAAGGGCCGTCGACCAGCGAATATTTCACGCTGGACAACGAAGCTTACTCGATCTTCGGCACGGTCGACTTCGAGCCGTTCGACGGTCTGACCCTGACGGCCGGCTTCAACTACACCAAGGACAAGAAGGATTTCACGCTTCAGCAGGAGTCGTTCGATCCGCTGGCCAACGTCAATCTCGTGGACGTCGTCATCGTGGGGCAGATCGCCGGGGCGCTCGGCATACCGCCGAGCAGCGTCGACGCGGCGACGATCGCGGCCTTCCAGCAGGCCAACCCGGCCGCGTTCCAGCAGATTGCCGCGGCTGCGACCGATCCCGGGATCAATCCGCTGCTGGCCTTGCAGCCGTTGCAGTTCCTGCCGCCCTTCCTCAACGTGCCGAACTCGGTAGAGCCTGGCCGTACCCGTGACGACGATTTCAGCTATACGCTGCGCGCCGCCTTCGATGTGACCGACCAGCTGAACGCCTACGTGACCTATGCCACGGGCTTCAAGGCTTCCTCGGTCAACCTTTCGCGCGACAGCCGGCCGCTGCCGGCGGACTACACACCGGGGCCGTTCGGCAGCTCGATCCTCGCGCCTTCGTCACCAATCCGTGACGCTGGGCTGGGCGTGCCCAACCTGACCACCGGTACGCGGTTCGCGGGGCCGGAGGAGGCCGAGGTCTACGAAGTGGGCCTGAAGGGCGACTTCCCCGGCGTGAGCTTCAATCTAGCGCTGTTCGACCAGACGCTGGAGGGGTTCCAATCGAACATCTTCACCGGCACGGGCTTCGCACTCGCCAACGCTGGCGAGCAGTCCACCCGCGGCTTCGAGTTCGACTCAATCCTGCAGCCCGTCGATCCGCTGGTGCTGACCTTCGCGCTAACCTACCTTGATCCGAAGTACGACAGCTTCCCGAATTCCACACTCGGCGATTTGTCGGGACTGCGACCCGCCGGCATCCCCGAATGGACGATCGCTACATCGGCGACTTACACGCATGAGTTCGGAATGACCGGCAACGCGCTCATCGGTCGCCTGGATTACTATCACGAAAGCAATACGCAGATCGTGGATGGCCTGACGGGGTTCGATACCAACGAGGAAGGGCTCGCGCTTGCGCGTCTCTTCCGTCGCGAGGTGAACCAGGTCAACGCTTCACTGACGCTGGCGCTCGACATGGGGCTTGAGCTCAGCGCTTTCGTCCGCAACCTGACGAATGACCGCTACATCACCACGATATTTGATGGCGTGGCCCAGGCGGGCACGGTTTCGGGCTATCCGAACCAACCGCGAACCTACGGCGGTACGGTGCGCTTCAAGTTTTAAACGAGCCGGTCGGCGGTTCGAAGACGGAAGAACGGGAAGGGGCCGCCACAGCGCGGCCCCTTTCTCGTTTCGTAGCCTCAGAGCGCCTGCAGCGCCTGCGCGGGCTTGGCTCTGAGCAGCGGCAGCGAGCCTGCGAGGGCGAAGATCAGCACGACGGCCAGCCCGGCACCGAGCACCACCAGCATGGCACTCCAGTCGGGTAGCCAGTCGAATTCGAAGAGCTGCGTGATCACAAGCCAGGCGAGCGCGCTGCCGAGTGCGAAGGCGACCACGGCGAGGGCCGAGGCGAGCAGGCCGTATTCGACCAGTTGCATCACCAGTATCTGCCGGCGGCTCGCGCCGAGCACGCGCAGGATCACGGTGTCGTAAGTCCGCGCCGCGCGCGCGGCGGCGATCGCGCCGATCAGTACGGCGAGTCCCGCGAGCACCGCGACCGAGGCGGCGGCGAAAGTCGCCAACCCCACCTGGCCGAGGATCGTGCGCGCTTCCGTCAGGATCTGCCCGACCTCGATCACCGAACTCGACGGAAACTCCCGCACCAGTCGGCGCAGCAGGGGCCCTGTCGGCGCGCCTTCGGGCAAATCGACCGTCGCGGCGAGATTGTGCGGCGCGTCGGCGAGCACATTGGGGCTGAACACGAAGACGTAGTTGAAGCCCATGCTCTCCCAGTCGATCCGCCGCAGGTTGGCGACCCGCGCGGTGCGCTCCACGCCGAGCACGCCCACGGTGATGTAGTCTCCGACCTCGATACCGGCAGCGGCCGCCAGCTCCTCGTCGACCGAGACCAGGGGGTCACCGGCCCACATCGGGCCCCACCACTCGCCTTCGAGGATGGTGTTGCCCGGCGGCACGGCCTCCGCATAGGTCAGCCCGCGTTCGCCGCGCAGGCCCCAGGCGCCGTCGGGGATCTCCTCAAGGTCCGCTACGCGCGTCATGGCGTCTCTCGGCCCATAGGCGAGGACGGCGCCGCGCAGCGCGGGCACCGTGCGGATCTCCGCCTCCGGCTGGTCGTCGCGGATCAGCGCCTCGAACGCGGCGACGCGATCGCGCGGAATGTCGAGCACGAAATAGTCGGGCGCCTGCTGCGGCACGCGGCGTTCGATATTGCCGCCGATCGCGGTCTGGATGCCGGCCAGGAGCACGAAGGCCGAGAGGCCGAAGCCGAGCGCCGTCACCAAGGCGCCGGTGGAGGAGCCGGGCCGGTGGAGATTGGCAATCGCATTGCGCAGTAGCGGGCTCGCCGGGCGGGGCACCCGCGCCGCCGCGTATCGGATGCCATGCCCGAGCAAGGCCAGCAGCCCCAGCGTCGCCGCCGCGCCGAGCAGGAACAGCGCCGCCAGGTCGGGCTGGCGCGAGGTCAGCAGGACGAGCGCGACGATTCCCGCCAGCCCGCAGAGCACCCAACCCAGCGCGGTGCGGTCGCGCATCAGCGGCGCCACCCGGGCGCGCATCAGCGCCATGGCCGGAAAGCGGCGCGCGCGCAGCAGTGGCGTCGCGGCGAAGACCAGCGCCACCAGCAGGCCATAACCAGCCGCGAGCAGCAGCGCGCCCGGTGCGAAGACGAAGCCGCCCTCGACCGGCAGCAGGTCTTGCAGCGCGGCGGAGAGCAGGGGCGTGACCAGCAGCCCCGCGGCAAGCCCGAGCACGCTGCCGACCACCGCCGCGGCCGCGATCTGCAGCGCGTAGATGCGCGCGATGTCGCCGCTCGTCGCGCCGAGCACCTTGAGCGTAGCGATGCTGGTCCGCCGCGCTTCGAGATAGGACGTCACGCCGCCGCCGATGCCGATTCCGGCGATGACCAGCGCGGCGAGGCCGACTAGTGTGAGGAACTCGCCCATGCGCCCGACGAAGCGGTCCGCGCCCGGCGAGGCGCGGTCGCGCGTGCGGAAGTCGAAGCCGGCTTCGGGAAAGCGCTCCGTCAGCGCCTCTTCCACCGCTTCGGGATCCCGGTCGGGCTCGAAAGCGACCCGGTACTTGCTCTGATACATCGCGCCCGGCGCGATCAGGCCCGCGCGGTGGGGCAGGGCGACGTCGACGATCACCGTCGGACCCAGCTGAAAGCCTTCGGAGAGCCGATCGGGTTCATCGGCTATGACCCCCGCGGCGGTCAATTCCTGCGTGCCGATGCGGAAACGCTCGCCGATTTCGATCCCGAGCCGGTCGATAGCGCCCTGCGCGAGCCATGCCTCGCCCGGCGCGGGAGCGCCTATGGTGCGGCCGTCGGCCAGCGTCAGCGTGCCGTAGAGCGGCCATGCGGCGTCGACGGCCTTGAGTTCGACCGGCGCGGCGTTGTCGCCCGCGGTCGCCATGGCCTGCAGCCGCGTGCCGCCCGATATGCGGCCGTATTCCGCAAGCGCCGCCTTCTCTTCCGGCAGCAGGTCGCGCTGCCAGACTTCGATCTCGAGATCGCCCCCGAGCAGCACCTGCCCCCGGTCGGCCAGTTCGCCCTCGATCGCCCCGGTGAGCGTTCCGATCGCGGCCAGCGCCCCGGTGCCGAGAAACAGGCACACGAGCAGCAGCCGCAGTCCCCTGAACCGCGCATTGAGATCGCGCCGCGCGATCCGCCAGGCCGTGGACCAGGTCATTGCGCGGCCCGCGTCCCGAATGCGTTCTTCGAGACGCGGCTTCGAGACGCCGCTTCGCGGCTCCTCAGCCGCTCCTCAGGATGAGCGGGGTAGTTCACAATCCGCTCATCCTGAGGAGAGACTGAGCGAAGCGCCGCAGGCGCGAAGTCGAAGGCTCGTCTCGAAGGACAGGTCCGTCCGCCTGACGCCACCTCACCCACGGCGGTCGCTCGCGATGCGGCCGTCTTCGATCGTCACCACCCGGTCGCAGCGCTCCGCCAATTCCGGATCGTGCGTGATGACGAGCAGGGTCGCCCCGGTCTCGGCGCGGCGGGCGAAGAGAAGGTCGATGATGCCGTGTCCGGTCGCGACGTCGAGATTGCCGGTCGGCTCGTCGGCGAAGATGAGGCTGGGGCGAGGGGCCGTGGCGCGGGCGATGGCGACGCGCTGCTGCTCGCCGCCAGAAAGCTGGGTCGGGAAATGGTCGAGCCGGTGGCCGAGGCCGACCGCTTCGAGTTCGGCGCGTGCACGAGCCTGCACGTCGCTGTCGCCCGCAAGCTCCATCGGCGTCGCCACGTTCTCGAGCGCGGTCATGGTAGGGAGAAGGTGAAAGGCCTGGAGCACGATCCCGATGTGCCCGCGCCGGGCGAGGGCCAGCGCGTCCTCGTCCATCGCGGCGAAGTCCTGCCCCGCCACCGTCAGGCTTCCGCCGCTTGCCCGCTCCAGCCCGGAGAGGACCGCCATGAGCGAGCTCTTGCCCGAGCCGGACGGGCCGAGCAGCGCGAGGATTTCTCCCTGCGCAACGTCGAGGTCGACGCCGCGCAGGATGTCGACCGGAGCGCCCGTCTGGCCGAGAGTGAGGGTGAGGTTGCGCGCCGAAATCGCGAGAGAGGGGTTTGTCACAGCCCGGCGATGGCATAGGCAGGCGCCACGAACAAGGAGCCTTGCCGATGCGTCTCAGCCGTCTGTCGATTGTCGCCGCCCTTGCGCTGGCCGCCTGTGGCGGCGAAGCGCCGCAGCGCGAGCCCGCGCCTTCGGCAGAGCAGACGGCTGATGCGGTGCCCGTGACGGGGCCGCAACGGCACATCCTCGCCTTCGGCAACAGCCTCTTCGCCGGGTACAATCTCGCGAAAGAGGAGAGCTACCCTGCGCGCCTGGAGGCCGCGCTGCGGGCACAGGGGATCGACGCACAGATCGCCAATGCAGGCGTGTCCGGGGATACGACGGCCGCTGGACTTCAACGGCTTGCCTTCACGCTCGACTCTCAGGAAGAGACGCCCGATCTCGTGATCCTCGAACTGGGCGGCAACGATCTGCTCCGCGGCCTCTCGCCGGAGGAGACGAAGGCCAACCTCGCAAGCATGCTCGACATTCTCAAGCAGCGTGAGATTCCCGTCCTGCTGATGGGCATGCGCGCGCCGCCGAACTACGGGCCGGAGTTCCAGCAGGCGTTCGACGCCCTCTACCCCGCGCTGGCGGAGGAGTATGACGTGGAACTGGTGCCGTTCTTCCTCGAGGCGATCTACGACCAGCCGCAACTGATCCAGCCCGACCGGATCCATCCGACTGCGGAGGGGATCGAGACGCTGGTAAAGGCGACGGTGGAGGATGTGGCGGAGGTGCTGCCGGACGAGGAGACGCCGTAAATCCTGTCGTCCCGGCGGAACCTGGGATGACGGAGCCAGTGATGCCGCGTCAGGCAGCGCGGGCGACCGCTCCGGCGGAGACATCCCAGATCGCCGCTTCGGGCTGGATGTCCGCGAAGGGTGCGCGCTCGGTGCCCGTCAGCCACACTTGTGCGCCCCCTTTGCGCAGCCGCGCGAACAGGGCTTCGCGCCGGAGAGGGTCGAGATGTGCGGCGACTTCGTCGAGCAGCAGGAGGCCCGGCCGACCCTTGGCGGCCAGTTCGGCATGTGCGAGCGTGATTGCGATCAGCATCGCCTTCTGCTCGCCGGTCGAGCAGATCGCGGCAGGCGCGCCTTTGCCGGCCATGGTGACGTCGAGATCGTCGCGGTGCGGGCCGGTGAGCGTGCGCGCGGCCTGGCGATCGCGGCGGCGGCTCTCGCGCAGGGCGGAGGCGAGGTCCGCCTGATCGAGCGGGCCGCCTGCAGCAAAGGCGAGGGCGGGGCGGGCGAACGGCTCCTCCGGCAGCTCAGCCAGTGCCCCGGCGACCGCGGCAATCGTGCGCGCGCGGCCTTGAGCCAGCGCACTGCCGTGCTCGGCGAGGTGACGCTCGACCCCGTCGAGCCAGACCGGATCCGGCGGAGCGTCGTCGGACAGCAGGCGGTTACGCTCGCGCAAGGCGGCCTCGTAGCTGGCCGCGTGGCGGGCGTGCGCCGGTTCGAGCGCGAGCGTCATGCGGTCGACGAAGCGCCGGCGCCCGCCCGCGCTGTCTGCGAAAAGCCGGTCCATTGCCGGGGTCAGCCAGCTTACCGCGAGCCATTCGCCGAGGCTGGCGGCGCTCGCTTCTGCGCCGTTGACCTGCACCCGGCGCCGGTTTGGGCGGTCGGGCCGGGCAAAGGTGCCGAGCCGCACCGGCTCGCCGCCGCCAGCCTCGAGCGAGGCGCCGATCGCGAAGCCGCCCGCGCCGCCGCCGCGTGCCATCTCGGCAAGTGGCGCACGACGCAGGCCGCGGCCCGGAGCGAGGAGCGAGAGCGCCTCCAGCACATTGGTCTTGCCGGCGCCGTTCTCGCCCGTGAGCAGGTTGAACCGCGCGGTTCCCGACAGCTCGCTGAGCGCGTGATTGCGAAAGTCGGAGAGGGAGATCAGGTCGAGCGCCATCGAAGCGCGGGCGATAGCGGGGCGGCCTCGCCAAGACTATCGGATTCTCCGATCCCGACATGTGGTGAAATTTCCCAACCCTCGGCGATGAACGACTGGTGAACTTTCTGTGCAGGTTTAGGAAATGGCGGAATTCTGCCGTTTTCACAAACTGGCACGCCCTGTGCAAAGCATGAAATGTTCGCGGGATTGGCCCTCGAACAGCACAAGGAAGGGAAAGTTTCGATGCAATCGTTCAACGACATGAGCAACCGGGTCCTCGCCGCGGTTTCCGCTTTCGCCGTCTCGGCCGTGTTCTTCGCCGCCGCGATCGTCCCCGCCAGCCCCGCCGGCATCCTGGTATGACCGGGCCCGAGCGCAACCGCCCCGCTGTGGCGCCGGAGCGCAGCTTCCATCTCGACAAGCGGAATGGCAAGCTCTTCGGCGTCTGCAGCGGGATCGCCGACTACTTCGGGGTCAATGCCACCTGGGTCCGCGTCGGCTTCGTCGCCGGCACGCTGATCGGGTTTGGATCGCTGATCCTGGTCTACCTCGCGATCGCGCTGATCGCCGATTGACGGGTCCCCGCGGGGGCCCGTCAGTCCCTTATCCCGAAGTCCGTCATCCCAGCGAACGCTGGGATCGCTCTCCGGGGACTCCGAACGGGCTGGACCCGATCCCAGCTCTCGCTGGGATGATGCCAGGCCGGACGACGCCCCGAGCTACATCGCCGAAATACCGCCGTCGAGCTTGAGCTCCGCTCCGGTCATGAAGCGGCTTTCGTCGCTTGCCAGATAGACCACCGCGTTGGCGATATCGTCCGGTTCTCCGACGAACTTCAGCGGGATCTGCCGCGCCAGCTTCTCCAGCAACACGCCCTTTTCGAGATTGTGGTGCTGCGCCGTTCCGTCGAGGATCGGTGTGTCGACAAACGTCGGGTGCACCGAATTGCAGCGGATGCCCATGTTGTTCTTCGCGCAGTGCAGCGCGA
Source organism: Pelagerythrobacter sp. Soil_C_18 (assembly GCF_057657235.1). NCBI lineage: Bacteria > Pseudomonadati > Pseudomonadota > Alphaproteobacteria > Sphingomonadales > Erythrobacteraceae > Pelagerythrobacter > Pelagerythrobacter sp. Soil_C_18. Next base: position 408,985 of record NZ_JBDGIU010000001.1, on the reverse strand, counting down.
TCGACTTGGTCAGCATCCACACCGCCGCCTTGCTGGCGTTGTAGGCCAGCATCGTGTCGCTCGCGATCAAGCCGGCGATGCTCGAGATGTTGACGATCGAACCCGGCGCATGCTCGCGCATCAGCGGCAGAGCCTTCTGACAGCCGTGGAAGATCGAATCGACGTTGACCGCGAAACAGCGCTTCCAGTCCTCGAAGGCGCAAACCTCGATATTGCCGCCGACGCCGATCCCGGCGTTGTTGACCAGCACGTTGAGCCCGCCGAGGTGCTCGCGTGCAGCCTCGACCGCAGCGCTCCACTGATCCGGGTCGGTCACATCGTGCGCGATCGCGAAAGCCGTGCCGCTGCCGCAGCTCTCGTTTATCGCATCAGCCGTCTCTGCCGCGCCGCCACCGTTGATGTCAGTGCACAGCACGCGCGCGCCTTCTTCCGCCAGCCGCCGCGCGTGGGCCGCGCCGAGGCCCTGCGCGGCGCCCGTCACCAAGGCCAGCTTGCCCGCACACCTGCCCGCCATATCAATCCTCTTCGATGAAGTCGCTCGTCAGCAGCATGGCGATCCGCACGTCGACGCCGTGCCCCAGCGCGCGCCGTTCGGCAACGAACCGCGGCAGATCGGCGAAGGGCACGCGGTGGACGGTGATGTCCTCGCTGTCGGTGCCGCCGCCGTCGCCCACTTTGGTCAGGCCCCGGGCGCGCATCAGCGTGAAGCTCTCGCTGACCATGCCGGGGGACGAGAAGAACTCGCCGCAGCTCTCCATCCGCTCGGCGCGGTAGCCGGTTTCCTCCTCGAGCTCGCGCGTGGCGGCTGCTTCGGCCGCCTCGTCCTCCAGGCCCTCGTCATCGCCGATGAGTCCGGCGGGCAGTTCGAGGCAGATCTTGCCGAGCGGCACGCGGTATTGCTCGACCAGCAGCACGTGGCCGTCTTCGACGGCGAGGATCGCCGCGGCGCGAATGCCGCGTGCGCGGCCGACGTACTCCCAGCGGCCGCGCTTCTTGATAGTGAGGTACCTGCCCTGCCAGACGATCTGCTCGGGCGCGTCGTGATCGGCCGCCATCAGACTTCGATCAGCCGATCCGGCAGTTCGTTGATGTCGTCGTCGGCGCGCGGGAAATGGCCTGCAAGGACCTTGCCGACATCGCGCACGCCGGCGGCCATGCCTTCGGCCAGACGGCTCTGTTTGATCTCGACGAGCATGTCGGCCATCGCCTCGCCCCAGACGTCGGCCGGGACTTTCTCGGCGATCGGCTGGTCGGCGACGATTTCCGCACGGTGCTCACGCATGGAGAGATAGATCAGCACGCCCGTACGCCCGTGCGTGCGCCGCTCGGCCCCGACCTTGAACAGCTTCACGGCCCTGGCGTGCACCCGCGCGTCCTTCACCGGGCCGGGCACGAGCCAGAACTTGAGCGGCTGCCAGAGCTGGATCGCCCAGACGGCTGCGAACTTGATCAGGCCGAGCGCGGTGAGCATGCCGAACAGCTCCCCTGCGGTCCATTCGTGGGTCCAGCCGCCCATCAGCAAGTCGACCTTGTCGAGGAAGAAGTCCGGGAACAGCGCCACCACGCTCATAGCGGTGAACGCCGCGGCGATTGCCCACAGCAGTGCGATATCGTTGTAATCGTCGGACCGGTCGGCGAGAACGGTGACGATCTCGCCCGACGTTTCGAGCTCGGCAGCGGAGACCGCGTCGGTGACGATCCGGTGCTGGTCGGCTGTCAGATACTGCATCGCCTACCACCCCCCGGAGGCGCCGCCGCCCCCGAAACTGCCGCCGCCGCCGGAGAAGCCGCCGAACCCGCCTCCTCCACCGCCGAACCCACCGCCGCCGCCCCAGTCGTTGTTGGAAAGGCTGCTGGCTACGCCCCACAGGGCGATGGTGCCCAACGTGTCACTCATGCCGTCGCCACGATAGCGCCGCCTGCGGCCGCGGCCGAGCATCGGGAGGATGAAGGCGAAGAACATGAAGGCGATCCAGATCAGCGCGCCGAACGGGAAGCCGCCGTCGCTCTCGCGCGCCTGCTCCGCCTGTGCGGCGACTTGCGCCGCTTCCTCGGGCGGCAGTTCGAGCTGGTTGATGATCCGGTCCGCGGCTATCGCGATGCCACCCGAATAGTCGCCCTCGCGGAAGTAGGGCTTCATCGCTTCGATATATTCGAACGCTAGCCCATCGGGGATTACGCCTTCCAGGCCGTATCCGACCTCGATCCGCATCCGCTTCTCGTTGGGGGCAACGATGAGGATGATGCCGTCGTTGTTCTCCGCATCGCCCAGGCCCCAGGCGCGGCCCAAGCGGTATCCGTAATCGGCGATGTCGTATCCCTGGAGATCGGGGACGGTGGCGATCACGAACTGCCGCTGACTGCGCTGCTCGAACGCGTCGAGCTTCTGCGTCAGCGCCGCTTCGGTCGCGTCGTCGATCACGTTTGCCGCATCGACCACCGGCGCCGTTCCGCGCTCGGGAAACTCCTGCGCCGCGGCGGGCAAGGCAAGCCCCACCGCCGCGGCGAGGATCAGGAGCAGGCGAACCAGCTCGCGCATCGCGCCTGTCCGGCGGGCGATCAATTGTTCGCCGCGGCGGCGGGCTGTTCGGCGGTGTTGTCGTTGGCGCTGGCGCCCGGCCCGGACGCAGTGCCGCCGACGCCCATGTCGAGCGTTGGGGCGACTTCGGCACCCTCTGTCACGGACTCATAAGGCACCATCGGCTCGGCGCCATGGATGATGTTCGCGCCTATCGTGTCGGGGAAGGTGCGGATCGTGGTGTTATACTGGCGCACCGCCTCGTTGTAGTCGCGGATCGCAACGCGGATGCGGTTCTCCTGCCCTTCGATCTGGGTCATGAAGCGGCCGAAGTTCTCCTGGCTGCGCAGCTCGGGATAGCGCTCGACCGAAACGAGCAGGCGGCTCAGCGCCCCGCCGAGCGAATTCTGTGCCTGCTGGTACTGAGCCATTGCGGCGGGATCGGAGAGGTCGTCCCCGTCCACCTGGATTTCCGGCCGGGTGGCGGAGGCGCGAGCCTCGATCACCTGGTTGAGCGTCTCGCGCTCCTGCTCGGCGGAGGAGAGGACGATCTGCTGCAGGTTGGGGATGAGATTCGCACGTTCCTGGAACGCCGCCTCCACATCGGCCCACTTGGCCTTGGCATTCTCTTCGGCGGCGGGGACCGAGTTGATCCCACAGGCGGCCAAACCTAGCGACGCGAGTGCAACGAGCGAAAAACGGCGGACGGACTTCCAATTCATCGAAGGGCTCCCCTTGTGGAGGCGCATCGCGCCCCGCGAGCATCTGTATTGCGGAGATAGCACACCGATGGGGCTTTTCAAGCGGCGCGGCGGGCTTGGCAGCATGCGCCGATGATGTAAGAAACATTTATCTAGCCGGGGTTGGCAACGAGGAGGCGCACCGAACATGATAGCGGATTTCAAGGCGTTCATCGCCAAGGGCAACGTGATGGACCTGGCAGTGGCCGTGATTATCGGCGCGGCCTTCGGCAAGATCGTCACCTCGCTGACCGACGACGTGATCATGCCCATCGTCGGCTGGATTTTCGGCGGGGCGGACTTTTCGAACTATTTCATCCTGCTCAGCACGCCCGAAGGCTATACCGGATCGCCGAGCGATTACGCTGCGCTCAAGGAAGCGGGCGCCGCGATGATCGGCTATGGCTCGTTCGTCACCGCGGCGATCAACTTCCTGATCCTGGCGTTCATCATCTTCCTGCTCGTGCGCTACGCCAAGAAGGTGCTCGCCGAGTTCGAGAAGAAGCCGCCGGAGGAAAAGCCCGCCGGCCCGACCGAGCTCGACCTGCTCAAGGAAATCCGCGACGAACTGAAGAAGCGCGGCTGAGCGGTCGATTCCGTCCCGTCACCCCTGCGCCGCAGGGCCAACGGGTGGATCGCGGCGATCTTCGTCCACTTCACATTAATCCGCCAGCGCCTATATAGGTTTCGCCGGTTTCGGCCGGCTATGGCGATAAATTGCGGTGTGCAATAGGCACAACGGACCCGGGGGCAGTACCCGGCGGCTCCACCACCAAAGGCGTACGCCACGCCGTTGATGATGGGGCCGAACTAGGATCGACGTGTGTTGAAAAGCACTGTTTTCGCCCGGGCTGAGTAACCCGTTAAAGGCTCAAAACTCACAAGTGCCAACGATAACGAAGCACTTGCTCTCGCCGCGTAATGTGACGGCCTAACGGCCTGAATTTACAAAGCTAAGAGCACGGTTCGGACCGAACCGGGTAACAGAATCGGAAACCGGGGGCCCGGGGGAGCCTAGCAACAGAATCCCCCACCTGATTCCATCCCTGTCAGCCCCATCGTCCCAGCTTTCGCCGGGACGATGTCAGCGTGTGCGGGCGTCTGAGCGGGAGGCAGTTTCCGCGCGCTCCCGCTCATAGCGCAGGGCGTCGAGTATCTTCGCTCCGGCGAGGAATACCGCGCCCGTGCAGGCGAGGAACAGCAGCTTGCCGCCCCAGCCCGGGAACTGTTCGAGATACGCCGAACCGCGCGCCGTGGCGCCGAGTGCGAGCGCGTAGATGATCAGATAGGCCTCCGCCCGCGTCTTGATCGCGAACAACCGGCCGATCTTCCTGAGCATTCGCACCCTTTCGCTTACCGCGGGCGGCGTTCGGCGCCCCAACACGGCTAACAGGGTTGCGAGAGTAGGAGTTCCCGGTGCGCCGTCCAAGCGACCTAGAGGTCCGATAATCCGAGTGTTTCAAGAAGGGACGCGCGCGCCGAACGTACGTCGCGGGCCAGCGCGACGTTGCCGAGGTCGACGGGGTCGATCTGCTCGGGCCAGGTGGCTGCGATCACATCCTCTATCCGCTCCGCCGTGGCCTCGTCGAGGAGGAAGCGGGGGTCGACCGTCGCCGGGTCGGCGACCACCCGCAGGCGCAGACAGGCGGGGCCGCCTCCGTTGGCCATGGACTGACCCACGTCCACCGGAATGACCTGCCGAATCGGCCCGTTGCTCGCCAGCATCGCCTCGCACCAGCTCCAAACGACCCCGCTTTCACGGCACTCCTCCGGCACCAACAGCGCCATCTCGCCGGAAGGAAGCGTGAGAAGCTGCGCGTTGAACAGGTAGGTGCGGATGGCTTCCTCGAGGCTGACCGCGTTTGCCGGGACTTCGACCACTTCGAGCGCGGGGAACTTCGCCCGCATCGCCTTGCAGGCGCCGGCCTGGTCGGCGAAGGCCAGTTCATGGGTGAACAGCACCCGCTCGTTCGCGACCGCGACCACGTCGTTGTGAAACGCGCCCGCCTCGATCGCCGCGGGGTTCTGCTCGATGAAGACGGTCCGCTCGGGATCCAGGCCATGGAGGCGCGCGACCGCGCGGCTAGCCTGCTCGTGCTGGCGCGCGGGGAATTTTCCGCCCGGACGGCCGTACACGAACACTTCCACGCCCGGCGCATCGTGCCCTTCACAGAGCCGCATATGATTGGCCGCGCCCTCGTCGCCGAGGCTCGGCGGGATGGCGTCGTGAACCGCGAAGTGCGCCGTATCGGCAAAGGCGAGGTCGAGCTGACGCTTCGTGTCGCGCCACTCCTGCCCGCGGTGCAGCATGGTCGAGAGGTTGGCCGGCGTCAGATGGCATCGTCCGTCCGCCGTGTCGGGCGCGGGGCTGACGCTGGCCGCATTGGCGGTCCACATCGAGCTTGCCGACCACGCGGCGGCGAGCAGCGCGCGGTCCGCCGTCTCGTCCACCGCGAGACGCGCCAGCAGGCCGGCGTTCGGGCGGGGCAGGGGGAGGAGGAAGCCTTGCGCGAGCCCGCGCGCCATGTTGCCGCGCATCTTCGCCAGCCCCTGCAGCGCCGCGGCGCGCGGGTACGAGGGGCTACCTCTGTGACTTGCGCTGGCGATATTACCGAGGCTGAGGCCCGCGTAGTTGTGGCTTGGGCCGACGATACCGTCGAAGTTGATCTCGACGAGGGTCATGAAATGAATCCCATCACGCAATCACATAGAGGGGTAGGGCGCGCCTGTATCACCGCGCCACGCTCCACACCTCGTCGCCCGGGCCGACGCACAGCGCCTTGGCGGCTGTCTCGTCGATCGCCAGCGTCCCCTCAGGCGTGACTTCCCGCATGCCATAGGCCGAGCGGAAGCCGTCCAGCGCACCGGAGGCGATGATCGCGCGCTCGCCGTACTCGAGATCGCACCGCTCCACCCTGTGCCGCCGCGCCTCGGCGACGCTCTTCACCTGATCGGTGCGCGCGGTCATGGTTGGGCCGCCATCGAAGATGTCGACATAGCCTTCGCAAGCGAAGCCTTCGTTCTCCAGCATCTTCATCGCGGCCCGGCCGGAGGGATGCGGGAGTCCGATCACGCTGCGCGCGTCGTCGTCGAGCATCGCGACATAGACCGGGTGCTTGGGCATCAGGTCGGCGATGAACTGGTTGCCGTTGATCGCGTTGAAATAGTCGGCTTCCTGGAAGGTCATCCCGAAGAAGCGGCCCGCGACCCCGTCCCAGAACGGCGAGCCCCCGCGCTCGTCGATGATTCCGCGCAGTTCCGCGAGCACGCGATCGGCGAACCGCGCCCGATGCATCGCGATGAACAGATAGCGGCTGCGCGCAAGCAGCAAGCCGAGGCCGCCGGCGCGCTCGCCGGGGTGGAGGAACAGGCCGCCGACTTCGCTGCACCCCTCGAGGTCCGTCACGAGGCTGAGCAACTCGGCGCGCACCGTGCGGTTCAGTTCCTGCGAGTGCTGCGTCAGGGTGGTTAGCCGGTAGGAGTAGAACGGCCACTGCTGGCCGACCTGGGTGAAGAGCTGGCAAGTGCCGCGCACGTCGCCGGTATTGGTGTTCTCCAGCACGAGCACGAACTGATCGTCGCCGAGCGCGTCGTCGGTGCGCGCGAACGCCTTCGCCGCGCGGTCCAGCTTGGCGGAGAGCGCGTCGCGATCCGGCGGCAGGTTGGTGAACCCGCCGCCTGTAAGCTTTGCCATTTCGTAGATCGGCTCGAGGTCGTCGGTGCGCGCGGCGCGCAGGGCGAAGGTCAAATGGCGTCTCCGTAGGCGAGGTGGCGCAGCACGAGCGCGCTGAGCGCGGCGCGCTCGGCAAGCGACGCCACGATCATGAATTCGTCCGGCGAGTGGATCGCACCGCCGCGCACGCCCATGGTGTCGACCACGGGCACACCGGTGGCGGCGATATTGTTGCCGTCGCACACGCCGCCGGTCGATTTCCAGCCGATCTCCTGCCCGAGCGCGGCGCCGCAATCGCGCACCAGGTCGAACAGTTTTTGAGCGCGGCGGTCGACCGGTTTGGGCGGGCGGGTGATGCCGCCGTGACGGTGGATCGCGACTTCGTGCGCCTGCTGCACTTCGCCGATCAGCGCGGCGAGCCCTGCTTCGAATGTCTGGGCCGCGTCGGGGCTCTTGGGCCGGATATTGAACCGCAGCACGGCATGATCGGGCACCACATTGTTGGCCGATCCGCCCTCGATCTTCGCCGGGTTGATCGGGCATTCCGCCGTCTGGAGCCGCTTGAGACCCAGTACCAACGCTGCCGCGGCGACCACCGCGTTGCGCCCTTCCTCCGGGTTGCGCCCGGCGTGAGCCGAGCGGCCGGTGACAGTGAGCGAATAATTGCCGCTGCCCCCGCGGGCGTGCGCCAGCGTGCCGTCGGGCAGGGCGGAGGGCTCGTAGGTCAGCGCTGCGTACTTGCCGCGCGCCAGTTCCTCGATCAGCGGCGCGGAGGCGAGGGAGCCGGTCTCCTCGTCGGAATTGATCATCACGTCATAGCCGAGCTTCGCCGCATCGCCGCTCGCCTCGAACGCCGTGAGCGCGTGGAGGATCACCGCGATCCCGCCCTTCATGTCGGCGAGACCCGGGCCGTTCAGCGTATCCTCGTCGATCCAGCGCTGTTCCTGGAACGGGTGGTCGGCGGGGAACACGGTATCCATGTGCCCGGTCAGCAGCAGCCGCCGCTCGGCCTCGGGCCGGACGCGGAGCATGAGGTGTTGCCCGAACCGCCGCTCGACCTCACGCCCGTCGGCAGCGATCGCGGTAACGGGGGCGGGATCGACCAGCGCGATCTCGCCCGGCAGCGTGGAGAAGGCCTCCGCCAGCGCATCGGCCTGCCGTGCCAGCCCATCGAGATTGTCGGTGCCGGTGTTGATCGCGCTCCAGGCCTGCACCTGTTCCAGCATCGCCTGCTGGTCGATCGCCTCGAGAATGGCTGCGCTGTCGATTTCCGGTTTCATCCGCAACCGGCTCTAGCGGGGCTTTTGACGCGGCGAAACCCTCCCCTCCTCCTCAGAGGAAGGGAACCCGGCTTGCAATCGGACAGGTGCTTGGCCATAGCGCCTTTCGTCCTCCCCGGGATGCTGTCAGGAATGCGCGGAATCTTCCGCGCCCCAAGCATTGTGAGGACGAATGACCGAAATGATCGAACGGGCCGGATTGAAGGTCCACGCTGCCTTGGCGGACCTGCTGGAGCGCGAGGTTCTGCCCGTGCTCGGGCGCGATGTGGACGCGTTCTGGCGCGGATTCGCCGCGCTGCTGGCGGACCTTGCCCCGCGCAACCGGGCGTTGCTGGCGAAGCGCGAGGACCTGCAGGCAAAGATCGACGCCTGGCACCGGGAGCGGCGACAGCAGCCGCACGACGCGGCGGCCTATCGCAAATTCCTGGAGGAAATCGGCTATCTCGTCCCGGAGCCGAAACCGTTCACGATCGGGACCGCGAACGTCGACCCGGAGATAGCGACCATGGCCGGACCGCAGCTCGTCGTGCCGGTGCTCAACGCGCGCTTCCTGCTCAACGCGGCGAATGCGCGCTGGGGGAGCCTCTACGATGCCTTCTACGGCACCGATGTGCTCGATGCGCCGCCGGCGAAGCCGGGCGGTTACGATCCCGCGCGCGGTGCGGCGGTGGTGGCGCGGGTCCGTGCCTTTCTCGACGAGGCGGTGCCGCTTGCCCGAGGCAGTTGGGCCGATGTGACCAACCTCTCGGGCGACATCCCGCTCGCCGATCCCGCGCAGCTCGCGGGCCGGACAGAGCGCGGGCCGCTGCTGGTCGACAACGGGCTGCATATCGAGATCGTGGTCGATCGCGAGCATCCGGTGGGCAAGGACGATCCGGCGGGGATCGCCGACGTCGTGCTCGAATCCGCTCTGACGACGATCTGCGACTGCGAGGATTCGGTCGCGGCGGTCGATGGTGAGGACAAGGCCCTCGCCTATCGCAACTGGCTCGGCGTGATCCGGGGCGATTTGGAGGAAAGCTTCGAGAAAGGCGGGCGGCAACGGACCCGCAGGCTGGCGCCCGACAAGCGCTACACCGCGCCTGACGGCAGCGAGCGGAGCCTGCCGGGCCGAAGCTTGCTGTTCGTGCGCAACGTCGGTCACCTGATGACCACTCCGGCCGTCCGCCTGGCGAGCAGCGCCGAGGCGCCCGAAGGCGTGATCGATGCGGTGTTCACCTCGGCGATCGGTGCGCTCGACGTCGAAGGCCATGCGACTTGCCGCAACAGCGCCGCCGGCAGCATCTACATCGTCAAGCCGAAGATGCATGGGCCGGAAGAATGCGCCTTCACCGACAACCTGTTCGACCGCGTGGAGGACCTGCTCGGCCTGCCGCGCCACACCATCAAGGTCGGTGTGATGGACGAGGAGCGGCGCACCAGTGCCAATCTCGCCGCCTGCATCCACGCGGTGAAAGATCGGATCGCGTTCATCAACACCGGCTTCCTCGACCGCACGGGGGACGAGATCCACACCTCGATGCAGGCCGGGCCGATGATCCGCAAAGGCGCGATGAAATCGAGTGCATGGCTCGACGCTTACGAGAAGCGCAACGTCGCGATCGGGCTCGCCAGCGGGCTGTCGGGCAAGGCCCAGATCGGCAAGGGCATGTGGGCCGCGCCCGACATGATGGCGGACATGATGGAGCAGAAGATCGGCCACCTGAAGGCCGGCGCCAACACCGCCTGGGTGCCGAGCCCGACCGCCGCGACGCTCCATGCGCTGCACTACCACCGGCTCGACGTGTTCGCAGTGCAGCAGGGGCTGGGCGAGGCGCCGGAGCTGGATGTCTTGCTGACGATCCCGCTGGCCGAGGGCACCAACTGGTCCGAGGATGAGGTGCGCGAGGAGCTCGACAATAACGCGCAGGGCCTGCTCGGCTACGTCGTGCGCTGGATCGACCAGGGCGTCGGCTGCTCCAAGGTGCCCGACATCCACGACGTCGGCCTGATGGAGGACCGCGCGACGCTGCGGATCTCCAGCCAGCACATGGCCAACTGGCTGCTCCACGGCGTCTGCACGCGGGAGCAGGTCATGGACAGTCTGCGCCGCATGGCCGCCAAGGTCGACGAGCAAAACGCAGGCGACCCGGCTTACACGCCGCTCGCCGGCAACGAGGACGGTCCGGCCTTCCGCGCCGCCTGCGACCTCGTGTTCAAGGGCGCCGAGCAGCCGAGCGGTTACACCGAACCGCTCCTCCACGAATGGCGCGCGACGGCAAAGCGGGGGTAGCTTTGATCGCATGTATTTGTCCCACGCCTCTTCCGGATGCGCGGACGACGACGAGTGCGGCCCAATTTACCTATGTTTAAGGCTCGCGGCGCGCGGCCCTGCACGGGCTGCCGCATCGGTTCATCGTAAGATGCGCCCGGATTAACCGCGCCATACCCAAGGTCGCCTGCAGCGTTCATCCGCCCGAAAGGATAACCCGAACAGCCGGGGCATCCGCGGTGTCGAACCCGGCGTGCATGCGCCGCGTGACATGCTGCGAGAAGAGGGGGGTCTCGACAGCCGGACACGCAGGGGCCGGCTGATGTAGATCAAGGAGTAACGTAATGAGTTTCAGTTCCAAAAGGCCGAAGGGCCTCTTCCTGCTAGCGATGCTTTCAGTGTCGGCTTCGGGCAGCGTTTATGCGCAGCAGCAGGAGGCGCCGGAGGGTGAGTACGTAACCACCGTCTACGGTTCGCTTCCGGCCGATCTGACCGGACTGCCCGAAGGGCCCGAGATCGAAGGCATCATCTCCGCCCGCGAGGGTGACAAGGTACAGGTCACCGGCGCCGACGGCACTGCCACGGTTATCGCGGTGGGCCAGGCAACCGAGATCAAGTCCACCGGTGGCTTCCTGGGCCTTGACCGCGACAAGCTCGCCGCCGACGCGCTGCTCAACGGTCTGCCGGTTTCGGTCGAAACCGTGGAATGGGGCGGGGGTCTGATTGCGAGCAAGATCGACCTCAAGAACAAGGATCTCCGCACCGCGTCGATGATCCGCAATGGCACCGCCCAGGGCTTTGCCGAACAGACCGCGGCGACCGAAGCGCTGCGCGGCCGCATGGGTGACATCGACAAGTACAACCTCAAGGGCACGACGAACGTGCACTTCGACGTCGGCAAGGCCGTGCTGTCCGAACAGGCGAAGGCCGATCTCTGCGCTACCGCGGCCCAGGCCGACGCGACTGAGAACGCCCTGATGCTCGTCGTCGGCTACACCGATTCGACCGGTAGCCAGGAGTTCAACCAGGAGCTCAGCGAGAAGCGGGCCAGCCGCGTCGTCAACTACCTGCAGCAGGCCTGCGGCTGGGCGCCGTATCGCATGCTGACCCCCACCGGGATGGCGGAGGCCGACCCGCTGGCGGACAACACGACGCCCGATGGCAAGGCGCAGAACCGCCGCGTCGCGGTGAACATCCTCGTCAGCAAGAGCGTGGAGGGCCTGTGAGCTGCACCGGGGCGGGCTCGGCCCGCCCCGCGATGATCGGCATACATTGAAGCGCCCCGCCGGCGGACATGCAGAAATGTCCACAGGCGGGGCGTAGCCGTCACGACAGTTCCCGCGCCACTGCCACGAATTCCTCCACACTCAGCGTCTCCGCCCGCCGCTGCGGGTCGATGCCGAGCCCCTCCAGTGCCTCCAGCGCGCCGGGCACGCCCTTGAGGCTCTGGCGGAGCATCTTTCTTCGCTGTCCGAATGCCGCCTCGGTGACGCGCTCGAGCACCCGCGCAGAGACCCCGCCAGGCATCGCAGCCGGCTCGAGATGGACGATCGCGCTCATTACCTTGGGCGGCGGGGTGAAGGCGCTGCGGTGGACTTTCATCGCAAGCCGCGCGGTCGAGCGCCACTGGGCGAGCACCGCCAGCCGGCCATAGGCGCCGGTGCCCGGCTGGGCGACGATTCGCTGGGCCACTTCCTGCTGAAACATCAGCGTGAGGCTGGTCCATTGCGGCGGCCACGTGTTCTCGTGTCCCCTCGGCCCGCCGAGCCAGCGCACGAACAGCGCAGTGCCGACGTTGTAGGGCAGATTGGCGACGACGGCGTAAGGCTCCCCCATCGTCGCGTCGTGATCGAGCTTCATCGCATCGCACTCGATCACGCGCAGGCGGGCGGGGAAGGCGGCTTCGAGCTCGGCGAGGGCGGGGAGGCACCGGCGATCCATCTCGATCGCCGTGACTCGGGCGCCGGCCTTGAGCAGCGCGCGCGTCAGACCGCCGGGGCCGGGGCCGATCTCGAGCACCGCCCGGTCGTGGAGGTCGGCGGGAACGGCGGCGATGCGGTCGAGCAGCTGGGCGTCGAACAGGAAGTTCTGCCCCAGTGCCTTGGATGCGCTGAGCCCGTGTTTCGCGATCACTTCACGTAGAGGTGGGAGGTCGGTCATCTTCCGCGTCCCCTAGACCGTTCGTCCGGAGCTTGTCGAAGGGGATTCGATCTGACGAGGGCGTCAACAAGTGATCCCAGCGCTCACAGGTTCCGATCGGCCGCCCGCCGCGCCGCGCATTCGCCGGCCATGCGGATCGCGGCGATGGTGGCGCCGGGATCGGCGAGACCCTTGCCGGCGATGTCGAAGGCGGTGCCGTGGTCGGGGCTGGTGCGGACGATCGGCAGGCCGAGCGTGACGTTCACCCCATTGTCGAAGTCCAGCGCCTTCAAGGGGATCAGCGCCTGGTCGTGATACATCGCCAGTGCCACGTCGAAGCGGGCGCGGCCGCGCGGGGTGAACAGCGCGTCGGCCGGGTGCGGGCCGGTGGCGTCGATCCCTTCCTCGCGCAGCGCGGCGACCGCGGGAGCGATGATCCGCATCTCCTCGCCGCCAAACTTGCCGTCCTCGCCCGCATGGGGGTTGAGGCCGGCAATGGCCAACCGGGGGCGAACGAGGCCGAAATCGCGCTCGAGCGCGGCGGCGACCACGCGCGCGCGGCGGACGATGAGGTCGCGGGTGAGCAGGCCCGGCACCTCGGCCAACGCGACGTGGACGGTCAGCGGAACGGTGCGGAGCTGCGGCCCAACGAGCATCATCACGGCGTCCTGCGCCGCCACGCCGCAGGCGGCCGCAACATATTCGGTCTGCCCCGGATGCGCGAAGCCTACCTCGGCGAGCCGCGCTTTCGCGATCGGTCCGGTGACAACGGCAGCGGCGGAATGCGAGACGGCGAGCCGCGTGGCTGCGTCCAGCGAGGCGAGGGCGAGCCGTGCGCCGTCGCGGCTGGGCATTCCGGGTGCCCAGTCCCCGTCATCCTCGCCGAGAATCGGCAGCGCGCGGGGGAATACCGCCGCGGCCTCCTGCGGATCGGCGATGGTCTCTATCGGCAGATCGATCTCGCGCGAAGCGGCCGCTGCGCGCAGCAGGCTCGCGCCGCCGGCCACCAGGAATACCGGTAGCCGCTCCGCGTCGCGCCGCGCCCAGGCCTCGGCAATCAGCTCGGGCCCGATACCCGCCGGATCACCCAAGGAAGCGACCAAGGGCGAAAGCGCGAGCGGCGCGTGCGTCAATTGTACTCTATGTAGGCGTCGTTGCGCAGGTCGCGCAGATAGCGCTGGGCGCGCTTGGCGATGCGGTCGTCCTCGATCTGGTTCATGATCCGGTCGAAGTTCGGCCCGCCATCGGTCTGCGGATCGTCGCGCCCGCAGAGCAGCAGCACGCGCACGCCGTCCTCCAGCGAGCCGAAGGGCGGGGTCGCCTGACCCACCTGCAGGCCGAGGATGGTCGGCTGCAATTGCTCGGGAAGCTGCGCGACGCGCATGCCGTCGTTCGTCACCACTTCGGCGCCGATCTCCGACGCGACGCGTTCGGCATCGCCGCATCCGCGCATGCTCTGGATCGCGGTGTTGAACTGCTCGACCCGGGCGGCCGCCTGCGCTTCGGTCGTGCTCGGCGCGAAGGAGATCGAAATCTGCTTGAGGCTGAGAATTGCATTGCGCGGATCGGCCATGCCGACCTGACGCCGGTCGATCAGATAGACGATCTCGAAGCCGCCGGGAATTTCGAAGGGGCCGACGAGCTGGCCCGGCTCCATGTCCCGCGCGACCGTGGCCATTTCGGCAGGTAGCGTGTCGAGCCGGACGAAGCCGAGGTCGCCGCCCGCCGCGGCGGTCGAGGCCTCGGAGAACTGCCGCGCATAGACCGAGAAGTCGGCGCCCCGCTGAAGCTGCTCGACGATGCGCTGGGCGTTCTGGAGCACGGCCTCGCGGTTTGCCGGCGTGGCGGACAGGAAGATCTCGCCGATGCGGTATTCGACCGTGCCGCGATCCGCTTCCATGCGAGCGAGCACGTCCGTCACTTCCTCGCGCGAGACGTTGATGAAGGGCGCGACGTTGCGGCTGAGGAGGCGCTGCCAGGCGATCTCGGCGCGGAGCTGGCGCTTGAGCGAAGCGGGCGAGGAGCCCATCGCGATCAGCGCCTGGTTCATCCCCTCGATACTCTGGCCGTTACGCTGGGCGATTTCGGCATACTGCGCCTCGACCTCCTGCTCGGTGACCGGCATCTCCTGCGCGGTCGCGGCCTGGATCTGGAGCGTCTCGTCGATCAGGTTGCGAAGGATCTGCATGCGCGCAGCCTGGAGCTGCTCGGGCGTGAGCTCGTTTCCGCTCGCGCCGAGAAGCAGGGCCACCCGCTGCTCGATATCGGTGCCGGTGATCACCGAGCCGTTAACCACCGCGGTTGCCGTGCGAACGTTGGGATCGCCTTCACCCAGCAGCGCGACGTCGTCTGGGATGTTGAGCGGGTTGGCGGCCTGCGCCTGCAGCGCGACCGGCCCCCCTGCGAGACCCAACGCGGCGATGCCCGCGAGCAGCTTGGAAAACTTGTATTCGATCACCTGCAAATCCCATTTCCGGCGCTATCCACGGCGCCCGCTGTCGCTTGCGGCGCATTGGCCGGCGACGGCTTAACCGAAGCTGAGTGAGGCGCGGATAGCGTACTTGCGCCGCGCTGCCAATCGCGATGGTTCTCCGCGGCTTGGGCTCAACGGAAACCGAGATTGCGCAGCGCGAAGTAGAGCTGGAAGGTATCGCCGCGCTGCGCGTCGCCCGCATCGGTATAGTCGCGCCGCCAGGTGACGCCGAATTCGAGGCAATCGTCCTGATACGCGACGCCGAGGCGCGTGCGGACCGGGTCAAACCCGTCGGAGCTCAGCGTCGGGTCTTCCTCCCGGTCGGTCAGATTGAACACGCCTGCGCCGAACACCGACCAGTAGCGTGCGAAGGCGACGCGCGTCGCGACGCGCAGTTCCTCCCGGTCCTGCAGGTCCTCGATCCCCTCGGCGATGTCGCGGTCGAGCTTGAGGTAGCCGATCTCGGCGTAGGTGCGCCGGCTGCCGACCGTCGCATCGAGCTCGTTGCGGCGCACGGCAAGGCTGTCCTTGTCGAGCCGGAAGCGGTGCGTGAACTTAACGAAGTCGCGGTAGCGCACCTCGGTGCGGCCGACGAAGTCCGATATGCGCTCGCTCAGGCCCGTTCCGTTGATGAGCACGCCGGGATCTTTGTCGAAGCGGTAGCTCTGGCCCACGGTGGTCCGCACCCGCCAGTCGGGCACCTGCAGCTCCCAGTCGAAGCCGTAGGTCACCCGCGCACCATCCTCCACCCGGTCGTAGCCGGGGAAACGGTTGAGCGCGAAGAGGTTGGAATCCTCCAGGTCGATCGCGCGCGCGTCCTCGTTGGGTACGGCGAGGTTGCGGATCGGCGGACTGGCGGCGAACTGGACGCGCGGCGTAAAGACCTGCGTTCCGCCGAAGGCTTCGCCGACGAAGGGCCATTCGACGTCGATCGCGGCGACCGCGATGCCGCGCGTCTCCCAGCCGGGATTGCCGCGATAGACCGCGGTTTCGGTGAGCCCGTTCTCGTCGCTGTGGTAGACGTCGCCGCGCACGAGGCCGGTCAGCGTCACCACCTGACCGAGCGACGTGATCCGCTTCAGATCCCACCGGGCGCCGGCGAAGGCGCGCTGCGTGTCCTGCCCCTCGTCGCGCATGATCGCGAGCGAATTGAACTGGAGCTCGAGCTTGCCGCCGAGTCCGAGCGGATCGGCCAAGCGCCGGCGGTAGTCTATCACCGGCAGCGCCACCGGCACTTGCCCCTGCGGCACGCCGAGGCGCAGCGTCTGCGTCGCCCAGCCGGCAATGGAGAGGTAGGAATCGTCGTCGATCCGCTCGAGATTGACGGTCGAGCGCAGCCGGTCGTCGCGGCTGATGTCGTAGCGGCGCAGGAACGTGCGGTCGCTCGCGACACGGATGGAGCCGGTCAGGCTCCAGTGCGGGTCAAACTGGAACTTGCCGTTCGCAAACAGGTAGCCGCGCGGGTCCTTCTCCGTGATCGGGTCCCCCGTGATGTCCGAAATGCGGCTACTGTGGGTGGCGTAGCCGGTGATCTGGTAGGCGCCCTTCTCGGTCAGGTGGCGCCATTGCGCGGAGACCATCGGCGGCGCTTCGGTGAAGATATGGGCGCCGAGCGTCAGGTCCTTGTTGTCGGCGAGGCGCCACAGATAGCTGCCGCTGATTTCAACGCCGTTCGATTCCGAAAAACGCAGGTCCGGGACGAGGAAGCCCGACACCGCCTTGCCGTCGGTGCGCACCGCGAGGCCCGGCAGCGGCAGGATGCGCGCGCCGAAGATCTCGAGGAATGCGCCGGAGAAGCGGATGCGGTTCTCGTCGGGGGCGTAGACCACACGGTCGGCGGTGATGCGCCAGCTCGGGTTCTTCGGGCACCCTTCGGCATCGGTCACTGCGCAGGCGGTATAGGCCGCGCTGGACAGGGTGACGGTGCCGTCCTCCCCCCGCTGCCCTTCGCGCGCGGCGAGGCGGCCACCTTCGCGCAGGGCGAGCAGCAGATCCTCCATCGCGCCGGCCTCGAACTCGTCGGTCAGCTCGATCCGCGAAGTGTAGAGCTGGTTGCCCTCCTCGTCGACGAAGCGGACGTTGCCGGTGCCGACGATCTGCCCGGTGCTGCTGTTCCAGATGACCTGGTCGGCGCGCACAGATCGATCGGCGCTGCGCAGCACGACGTTGCCGGTGGCTGTGACCGTGTCGCCATTCGAATCGTAGGACAGCGTGTCCGCCTCGAACGCGATCTCGTCCTCGCTCGTGGGTGCGTCGGGCGTTCCGCTGGGGTCGAGCGGGGGGAGGGGTGTGGTGAGCTCGGGCGGCTTGCGCTCCTCCTCCGGCCGTTCGAGATCGGCGTCGATCGCCGCGTCGCCATCCTGCGCTGCGACCTGCGCCGGCGCGAAGGCGGCCATCAGGGCAGCGCCCGCCACGCCGGCTTTCCAGGCCGCCCTGGTCACGCGGAAATCATCGGCTTGCAGCGCATTCGACCAGGCGGGGAGCATGGGTTGCCTATCGCATCGGTCGAGCCTAATCGCAATCGCCATCGATTGGCGTTGCGCCGAGGGGTGCATCGCGAACATCTCGAAAAACTTCCGGAGCCTCCATGAAAGTCGAATTTTCACCAGCACTTCCCGAAGGAACGCGGCTCGTCGCGTACGTTGCCGACCAGGACAAGCTGCCTGGCGGGATCGAACCGGCGCTGGCGGAAGGCGCCAAGGCGGCGCGGTTCAAGGGGCGCGCGGGCGAGCTTTTCGAAGGGTTCGTGGAACGCGGCGGGGCGGTAGTCCGTGTTGCGTTGGCAGGTGCGGGTGAGGCCGAGACCGTAGCGCGCCCGGGCAATCTCGAGAAGGCGGGTGCGGCGCTCGCGGCCAAGTATCTGACTTCGGGCGAGAAAAGCCTCGTGGTCGACTTCACCGACAGCGCTCTTTCGGCCGAGCAGGCGGCCGCCGTGCTGCTGGGCCTGCGCCTGCGCGCCTGGCGCCACGACGCCTACCGCACGAAGCTGAAGGACGAGCAGAAGCGCTCGCTCGACACCGTCATCGCCGTCGCCGCGCCCGAGGGAGCCGAGGCGGCCTGGGCCGTCGAAGCCGCGCTGGCCGAGGGCGTCGAGTTCACCCGCGAGCTCGTGACCGAGCCGCCGAACAAGGTCTATCCGGTCAGCTTCGTCGAGAAGTGCACAAAGGCCTTCAAGGGCACCGAGGCGGAACTGACGGTGCTCGACGAGGACGAGATGGCCCGGCTCGGCATGGGTGCGCTGCTCGGCGTCGGGCAGGGCTCGGCCCAGCCTTCGCGCCTGCTCGCGATCAAGTGGAGCGGCGGTGGCGGCGAGGCTCCGACCGTGTTCGTCGGCAAGGGCGTCACCTTCGACACCGGCGGCATTTCGCTGAAGCCCGGCGCGGGCATGGAAGACATGAAGTGGGACATGGGCGGCGCGGGCGCCGTCGCCGGGGCGATGCTGGCGATCGTGAAGCGCAAGGCGAAGGCCAACGTGGTCGGCGTCGTCGGACTGGTCGAGAACATGCCCGACGGCAATGCCATTCGCCCGAGCGACATCCTCACCTCGATGTCGGGCCAGACGATCGAGGTGCTCAACACCGACGCCGAAGGGCGGCTGGTGCTGGGCGACGCGCTCTACTGGGCGCAGAAGGAGTTTTCGCCCAAGCGGATCGTCGATTTCGCCACGCTCACCGGCGCGATGGTCATCACGCTCGGCAGCGAATACGCGGGCGTCTTTGCCAACGACGATGCGCTGGCCGAGGACCTGCTCACCGCGGGCAAGGCGAGCGGCGACCGCCTGTGGCGCCTGCCGCTCGATCCGGCCTACGACAAGCTGATCGACAGCCCGATCGCCGACATGAAGAACGTCGGTCCGCGGCCTGCCGGCTCGATCACCGCGGCGCAGTTCCTCCAGCGTTTCATCGAGAACGGCACCGCCTGGGCGCACTGCGACATCGCGGGCATGGTCTGGGCCGACAAGCCCGGCGCAACTTGGGACAAGGGCGCGACCGGATATGGCGCGCGCCTTATCGACCGCTTCGTGCGCGACACGCTGGAAGGCTGAGGAGGAGCGGGCCGTGCGCGTCGGGTTCTACCTCGCGCCGGGCCAGCCCGTCGAACGCGTCCTGCCGCTGATCGCCCGCGCGGCGGCGAAGGCGGGGCAGCGCATGCTGGTGGTCGCCGAAAGCGATGACCTCCTCGACCGGATTGGCGCGGCGCTGTGGGAATACGCGCCCGCCGACTTCCTCGCCAACGGCCGCGCGGGCGAGCCGCATGCGGCACACCAGCCGGTGCTCCTCTCCCGCACGTGCACCGCGGAGAACCAGGCGAAGCTGGTGGCGCTGGCCGACGGCGCCTGGCGCGAGGAAGCCGAGAGTTTCGAGCGCGCGCTGCTGTTCTTCGACGAGAGCGGGCGCGACGCGGCGCGCGCGGTCTGGCGCAAATTCGACGGCCGCGAGGATGTCGAGCGCGAGTTCCACGAGCTCGACGGCGGCAAGTGGCAACGCAAGCGCTGAAGGAGAGGGCGATGACGGTTCGACTGGCAATGGCGGGCATGGCGGCGTTGCTGCTGGCCGGGTGCGGTTCCGAGCGCTCGGGCACGGTCGAGGGCGAGGACGGTACGGTCGCGCACTACAAAATCGACGAGTCGAGCGGCGAGGTGAACGCGACCGTCGAAACCACCGACGGCACCGCGACGATGCGCTCGGGCGCGGACGTGCCGGTCGAGCTGCCGCGCGGCTTCACGATCTATCCCGGCGCGGAGGTCACGACCAACACGGTGTTCGAACAGGCCGACGCGAACGGCGCGCTGCTGACGATGGAATCCGACGCCTCGCCCGAGGAGATGGTCGCTTTCTACCGCAAGCAGGCGGAGGCCGCGGGCGTCGAGATCGCGATGAACATGAGCACCGACGCGATGCAGATGATCGGAGGCGATGCGCCCGACGGCGCGACGTTCAGCTTCACCGCGACGCGAAAGGGCGGCGGGACATCGGCGCAACTGATGGTCGGTGAGGCCTTCCAGTAATCGCCATCCCAGCGAACGCCGGGATCGCTGGGATGACGGCTGGCTGGAAGGTCGGGATCGTCCCGCCCGTCCGGGACAGCAAAAAGAGCAGGGCTTGCGGCCCGCGCGGTGCAGCGCTAGTTGCGCGCCGCATTCTCCCACGCACTTTCACGACTTCGAAGGAACACCTGATGGCGGTCACCCGCACCTTTTCGATCATCAAGCCCGACGCCACCCGCCGCAACCTGACCGGCGCGGTCACCAAGATGCTCGAGGAAGCCGGCCTGCGCGTCGTCGCCTCCAAGCGCATCCGCATGAGCCGCGAGCAGGCCGAGGGCTTCTACGCGGTTCACAAGGAACGCCCCTTCTTCGGCGAGCTGGTCGAGTTCATGACCAGCGGCCCGGTGGTCGTGCAGGTGCTCGAAGGCGTCGACGCCGTGAAGCGCAACCGCGACGTGATGGGCGCGACCAACCCGGCCGACGCGGCCGAGGGCACGATCCGCAAGACGCACGCCGAAAGCATAGAGGCCAACACGGTCCACGGTTCGGACAGCGAAGAGAACGCCAGGATCGAGATCGATTTCTTCTTCGGCGAAGACGAGATCGTCGGCTGATCGCTCCGGTAACGAAGTTCACGAAAATTAACATTGTGCGCGAATCGGGGGCGGGTGATATGCTCGCCTCCGTGCCGCTGCAGGACCGTGCGCAATCATGCGCTTAGGGGATCCGGTCCGAGAACGGGCGGCGCAGAAAGCGTAACGATGTTCGACTGGCCTACGCCCGAACCGATCAAGATCGTGAGGCAATACCTCGCGGCAATGAACGCGCGCGATGCGGAGCAGGTCGAGGCGCTGCTCGATGAACGCATCCGCTTCGTCGACAGCCGCGGCGAGTGGATCGAAGGGCGCGAGAACGTCGCCACTGCGACCCGCAGGTTCTTCGATCTCGAGCCGGACTACAAACTGCACGACATGAAGATCGTCATGCACGAAGGGGATGTGCTGCTCAAAGGGCGCGCATCCGCTCGGGAGGAACGGCTCGCGCACGACACGCTGTGGCGCGCACGAACCCGCCGGGGCAAGCTCGTCCACTGGCAGAGCTACGGCGAGGATTCTCCGGCGCTCGCCCGGATACTCATGCCCGAAGCAGTGCGTGGCGGCGAGCTGAACTGACCTGCGCACTCCGTGCGGCAGCGTCAGAACTGGTCCGCGGCGTCCATTAGCGTCGTCAACCTTTTCGGCGCGACCGCACGCCAGCTGCGCGACAGCCACTCTTCGACCGATGCCCAGTCGGTGTCGCCGAGATCCAGCCTGATGCCAATCCATCCGTCGCCGAAATAGGGCGGTCGGTAATAGCGCGCGGGGTCGCTCTCGATCAGATGCGCCTGCTCGTCCGCGCCGCTGATTTTGGCGAGCAGCGCGGTCACCCCGTCTCCGTGATGGTCCACGCTGACCCAGGCGAACTTCTTGCCCTTGACGATGCCGAAGCATGGCATGCCGTGGCTGAGCGTCTCCTCCGCCTCGGGCAGCGCCATAGCGCGTTCGCGCACGCGGGCGACGAGCCAGTCCGGGTCGAATGGGCGGCCGGCATATTCGGAAAGGACGCGCGGGTAGAGCTGGTGCTCCGCCAGCTTCACCCGCTCGGCGAGCGCTTCCGGCGTATCGCCGGGCAGGATCGCGACTTCCGCCCGGCCGAGCACTTCGCCCATGTCCAGGTCGTCGGTGACGAGATGGACCGACGCGCCGCCATGAGAGTCGCCGGCCTCGATGGCGCGGGCATGAGTGTCGAGTCCAGGGTATTTCGGCAGGAGCGAGGGGTGGATGTTGAGCATCCTGCCCTCCCAGCGGGACACGAAATCCGTGCCGAGGATGCGCATGTAGCCGGCCAGCACGATATATTCGGCGCCCGCCTCGCGCACCGCGCGGCCCATCGCGGCATCGTGATCCGCGCGCGAGATGCCGCGATGGCTCAGCGCGAAGGTTGCCACGCCTTCCGCCTCGGCGAGCCTCAGCCCCTCCGCTTCGGGATCGTTGCTGGCGACGAGGATGATCTCGTAGGCCGCACCTGCCTGACGGCTGGCGTAGAGCAGGGCGGCCATATTGGTGCCCTTGCCCGAGATGAGCACCGCGACCTTGGCGCGCTTCATGTCGTCTCTACCGCTTGGGGGAGGGGAGAAGGTCAGGAGACATGGCGGGCCTCCCAGTCCTCCCGCGCGGACCAGGTTCCGGCCGAGCCGCGGACGGTGCAGCCGCGCGGGCCGGGTTCGATCCGGCCGACGCGCAGCACGGTCTCGCCAGCCGCCGTCAGATCGCGGACCAGCGAATCGGCTTCGCCTTCGTCGACTGCCAGGACCATGCCGACGCCGCAATTGAAGGTGCGCGCCATCTCGCCCGGCTCGATATTGCCCTGTGCCTGGAGGAAGGCCATCAGCCGCGGCTGCTCCCACGCATCGGCATCGACCACCGCGTGCGCATCCTCGGGCAGGACGCGGGGGATATTCTCGAGCAGGCCGCCCCCGGTGATATGGGCGAGGGCGGCGATGCGTCCGGCGCGAATCTCGGGCAGCAGGCTCTTCACGTAGATGCGCGTCGGCTCGATCAGGGCCTCGATCAGCAGCCGGTCCTGATCGAACAGGGCGGGACGGTCCAGCCGCCAGCCCATGTCCTCGGCCAGCCGGCGGACGAGCGAATAGCCGTTCGAGTGCACGCCCGAACTCGCGAGGCCGAGCAGGACCTGGCCGGGCCGCACCCGCTCGCCGGTAAGCTGCTCGCCGCGCTCCACGGCGCCGACGCAGAAGCCTGCGAGGTCGTAGTCGCCCGCCGCGTACATGCCCGGCATCTCGGCCGTCTCGCCGCCGATCAATGCGCAGCCGGCCTGCTTGCACCCTTCGGCAATGCCCGCGATCACGCGCTCGGCGACGCCCGTCTCCAGCTTGCCGGTCGCGAAATAGTCGAGGAAGAACAGCGGCTCGGCGCCCTGAACGATCAGGTCGTTGACGCACATCGCGACGAGATCGATGCCGACGGTGTCGTGCCGGTCGTGGTCGATCGCGAGCTTGAGCTTGGTCCCCACCCCGTCGTTCGCCGCAACCAGCAGCGGATCGGAATAGCCGGCGGCCTTGGGATCGAAGAACCCGCCGAACCCGCCGATCTCGCCGTCGGCCCCGGCGCGCGCGGTCGCCTTGACAAGCGGCCCGATGGCCTTGACCAATGCGTTGCCGGCGTCGATCGAGACTCCGGCCTGTTCGTAGGTGTAGCGCCCCGGTGGCGGGTTGTTTGCGGACATGGTTTCGGTCCTTAGTCATTCACGCTTGGAATTCCATGCCCGTTTCGGCAAAAGGCCGCGAGTTTTCCCCGATGGCCCAGCCCCTTTCGCTCCCCCGCCTTCCTCGCAAGGCCGCCGTCGCAACCGTGACGGCGCTCGCGCTGCTCGCAGCCGGGGCGGCGCTGTGGGCGCAGGTGGAGGGTGACCGCGGCATCGCGCCGATCGCCAGCAGCGGCGACATCGACGTCGGCGGCATCGAGGTGGACGTGCGGGGCGACAACGCCGAAGATGCGCGCGAGAAGGGCTGGCGCGAGGCGCAGCGCAAGGCGTGGGAGAAGCTCGGCGGGCCGAGCATTCCGGACGGCCAGCTCCAGAGCCTCGTCGCTGCGGTGGTGATTGAAAACGAGAGCATCGGCCCCCGCCGCTATGTCGCGCGCCTGGGCGTCACGTTCGACCGCGGCCGCGCCGGTGCGCTGCTGGGTGCCAGCGGCCGGGGCCCGACTTCGGCGCCGATGCTGCTGGTTCCGGTGACCCGCTCGGCCGGCACCTATATGGTCTACGAGGCGCGCAATCCCTGGCAGCGTGCATGGGCCGAATACCAGACCGGGCCGAGCCGGATAAACTACGTTCGCCCCTCGGGCGCGGGCGGCGATTCGCTGCTCATCACCTACGGTCAGACGAATCGGCGCAGCCGCATCTGGTGGCGCAACGTGCTGGATCAGTTCAGCGCATCCGACGTGCTCGTGCCGGTCGCCCATCTCGACTACAAGTGGCCGGGCGGCCCGATCGAAGGGCGCTTCACCGCGCGCTACGGCCCCGACAATACCTATCTTGGCAGCTTCACGATGACCGCCGAGAATTCGGAGCAGTTGCAGCCGATGCTCGACCAGGCGGTGCTGCGGATAAACACGATCTTCGAGCGTGCGCTTGCGGAAGGCAAGCTGCGGCCCGACCCGACGCTCGATCTTGGCACCGTGGAAGCCGACCCGGCGCTCCAGCGGCTGATCGAGCTCGGCCGCGCCGCGCAGGTGCGCGACCGGGCCGAAGCGGCGGCACGCGAGGCGGCACTGACGGACGGGCTCGTTCCCACCGACGGCACCACCCCGCCGCCGGCCGCCGCACAGATCGCGAGCTACCTCGTCCAGTTCGCGACGCCCGATGCCGGCGCGTTCGACGCGTCGATCTCGGCCGTTCGCGCGGCGCCCGGAGTGCGCAGCGCGGCGGTGACGAGCACCGCCATCGGCGGCCATTCGGTGATGTCGGTCGGCTTCTCGGGCAGCATCGAGCAGCTTGCCGAGGCCCTGCGCGCACGCGGGTTCACCGTGCGCCAATCGGGCAACGTCATCTCCATCAGCCGCTGAGCGACCGGCACGGTGTCGCAGATCGCCCTTCCGCTGGCTCCGCGGAGCAAGGACGATCCCGCGCGGATCGTGCTCGGCGCGGGGAACCGTCACGTCGCCGAAGCACTGCAGGAGCCGGAGCGCTGGCCGTTCCGCACCGCCGTCCTCACCGGTCCGCCGCGCTCGGGCAAGTCGCTGCTGGCGCGCTGGTTCGCAGGTACGGGGAAGGGCGAGGCGCTCGACGATGCCGACAGGCTCGACGAGACGGAGCTGTTCCACCGCTGGAACCGCGCGCAGGAAAGCGGCCGTCCTCTGCTGCTCGTCGGTAAGGCGCAGGGGTGGGAGATCGCGCTTCCCGACTTGCGCAGCCGGCTGGGCGCGGCGCTGCATGTCGAGATCGGCGCGCCGGACGACGAGATGGTCGCCGCACTGATCGAAAGCCATGCGGCGCGGCGCGGCCTTGCACTGGGCGAAGGCGCGCTTACCTACCTCGTGCCGCGTGCCGAGCGCAGCTTCGCGGGCGTCGAGCGGCTGGTCGCGGCGATCGACCGGCTGAGCCTGGAGCGCAAGGCGGCGGCGACGCTGTCGGTCTGGCGCGATGCGCTGGCGGCGGTGTAGGGGCCGGAGCAGGGAAAGCTCGGCTTGGACCCCGCAAAATAGCGCCCGGCTTGCCTGGCCGGGCGACAAGTGGGACAAACGTACGGATGCTGGACAATCTCGTCGCCTATCTAGACTCGATCCGCGCCCGCGATCCCGCGCCGCGTTCGCGCTGGGAAATCCTGCTCTATCCCGGAGTCTGGGCGGTGGGCCTCCACCGCTTCGCGCACTGGCTGTTCCAGGCGCGGCTCTATTTCCTCGCCCGCTTCGTCAATCACCTGTCGCGCTGGCTGACTGCGATCGACATCCATCCGGGCGCCAGGATCGGCAGGAACCTGTTCATCGATCACGGCTTCACCGTGATCGGCGAGACAGCCGAGATCGGCGACGACGTGACGATCTACCAGTGCGTCACCCTCGGCGGCACGAACCCGACCAACGGACAGGGCGGCAAACGCCACCCGACCGTGCGCGACGGGGTGATCATCGGCTCGGGCGCGCAGGTCATCGGCCCGATCGTGCTCGGCGAGCGCGCGCGCATCGGCGCCAATGCGGTCGTCACCGACGACGTGCCGGACGGCGCGACGATGATCGGCCTCAAGGCGCGCTCCACGCTCGTTCCGGCCGAGGAGTGGCTCAAGGAATTCATCCCCTACGGCACGCCCTGCGACGAGCCATGCGAGGACATCGCGAGCAACGGCACGCGCCGGATCGAGGAGCTCGAGGTGCAGCTTGCCGCGATGCGCGCGGAACTGGCCGAGCTAAAGGCCGCCTCGCAGCCACCCGTCAGGCGCAACGGGACCGATAGCTGATGGGTGCCGGCACCGGGCTGGGCGACTCTCCGACCATCGTTCCCTTTCCCGGCCGCGTGCCCGGCCAGATCGGATTCGCGCGCGACGAGCTGCAGCGGATCCTCGACCTGTACGGCCGCATGGTCGCGGCGGGCGAATGGCGCGACTACGCGATGGACTTCACCCGCGATACCGCCACTTTCGCCGCTTTCCGCCGCACCGCCGAGCGTCCGCAGGCACGGATCGAGAAGCGCCCCGCGCTCCGCAACCGCCAAGGCATGTGGACCCTGTTCGGCGAGCACGGCCAGATCCTGAAGCGCGGTCACGAACTCCCCGGCGTGTTGGCACCGATGGAGCGCAAGCTGGTGAAGGCGGTGGACGGCTAGGCCGCCACCGCCATCTGGTCAGGCGTGCGCGATCGTCCCCGCGACCGGCAAGCGTGCCTGGAGCGCGCCCGGGAGCCAGTCGACGACAGTATTGCGGATCGGCGTCCAGAACGCCGAGAGGGTGAGCAGGGCCGAGCCGATCACGAGGGCCGTCAGGGCGACGTTGAGCTCGACCGCGCCGAAGCGGTCGAACAGCCAGGTCAATGTCACCAGCACGTAGGCAAGGGCGGACACGAGCAGGGCGCGCCTGTCGACTGCGAGCGCCACGAGGCCCATCGCGACATAGACGACGAGCACCGCAATCGCTGCGCCTGCGCCGATGTTCACCCCCTCGGTAACGCCGATCCAGTAGAACAGCGGATGCGCGATCATCGGCGCGGCGAGCAGGTGGAGCCAGAAGGCAACGTCGCTGCGGCGGGTCTGCCGCTCACGGTCGCTGGCGTCCCACCGCATGGCGAAGAGGAAGATGGCGAGGCCGGCAGCGAAGACCAGCGGCATCAGGGCTGTTTCGGGCTCGACGTTGCCGGGGCCGACGATCGCGACGATGAGAGCGATCACGGTGCCGGCGACTGCGCCCGCGCCCGCAGCGACCGTGATCGGGACCATGAACCGGCGCCAGTGCACCCAGGCCGCGCCCGCGGTGACCAGCGCACAGCCGGCGATCAGGACGGCGATCAGCGATTCATTCGCGTCGTTCGCCTGGAAAGCCAGGACCACGAAGCCGACCATCGCCTCGAACACTCCGCCCACGAAAGCGAGCAGCAGCACGATGCTGGGCAGCGCCATGCGCCGCTTGCGGGTGAAGAACTCGGCCATAGCCCACGCGGCGCTGGCCATCAGGACACCGGAGAAGGGCGGCGGGCCGTCGAGCGTTGGAGTGAACGCCTGCCCGATCCCCGCCATCGCCACCAGCAGCAAAACCGCCGCTATGGTCACGAAAATGTCGTTGAAGCTGTTGATGAGGCGGAAATGCTCCTCGTCGGCTTGAGGAGCAGCGCGCCTGCCGTGCACGTGATTGCGCAGCGCCTCGGCCGCTTCGGCGGCTAGCGCGCCGCTGGCGACCGCGCCGCGCAGGTCGTCTTCGGTGTACATCGGCATAACTCCTCCCCTGTGAAGGGAAGAAGCTATGCCTAGTGTATTACTGTGTCAATACAGCGTGGAATCAGTCCCGCGCTGACGACGGCGCGGCGCCGCTGCCGAGGACGCCCTGCATTGCTTTCAGGATCGCGGCGGACTGCTCGGCGCCCGACTGCGGGGCGTGGAGGTTGCTCATCGCGCCGATCTTGTCCCAATTGGCGGCGAAGCCTTCGACGGTGCGGTCCTCTTCCTTCAGCCAGACGGCGTCGTTCATCATCACCCAGGCGGAGTGGAAGCCGCCTGCGCCGGCTCCGACGATGGCGTTCGTCGGGGCATCCTCGCTCACCAGGAAGAGCGCGGCGGGGACCACGTTCACCGGGTCGAACAGCTTGAACGCTTCCTCGGGGAACAGGTCCTCGGTCATGCGCGTGCCGGCGACCGGGCTGAGCGTGTTGACCTTGATGTTGTACTTCGCGCCTTCGAGCTGGAGCGTCTTGGTCAGGCCGGCGAGGCCGAGCTTGGCCGCGCCGTAGTTCGCCTGGCCGAAGTTGCCGAACAGGCCGGTCGAGCTCGCGGTCATCAGCACGCGGCCGTAGGCCTGCTCGCGGAAGGTTTCCCAGCAGGCCTTGGTGGCGAATGCGGAGCCGGTCAGGTGGACCTTGACCACGAATTCGAAGTCGGCCGGTTCCATCTTGGCGAAGGTCTTGTCGCGCAGCACGCCGGCGTTGTTGACCAGAATGTGGATGCCGCCCCACTTCTGCTTGGCGTCGGCGACCAGCTTTTCCATCTGTTCGTATTCGGTGACCGAGCCGCCGTTGGCGATCGCTTCGCCGCCGGCGCGTTCGATTTCCTCGACCACTTGCGCCGCCGCGTCTGACGAGCCGGTGCCGTCGCGTGAGCCGCCGAGGTCGTTGACCACGACTTTCGCCCCGCGCCGGGCGAGCTCGAGCGCATATTCCTTGCCCAGACCGCCGCCGGCTCCGGTGACGATGGCAACCTTGTCCTTGAACGAGATGGTCATGGCATGTCCTCCTGTGGCCGCGCGGCCTTACGTGTGCGTCAATCCGCGCGCGGGGTGGCAGGTTCCGCCCGGCGATGCAACTGCATGTGCGATGGGGCGCGATGCCGTAGGGGCAACGGGGGCGGGAGCCCAGCGCAGGCCGGGGGTCTCAGGCCACTGGCGATTCGCCTGATTGCATGACGTTATAGGCGGCGCGGGGCCTCAGAGCCTCTCCAGCACCGGGATCAGTTCGCTAAGGGAATCGATCGAGGCATCGGCGCCGAGCTCGTCGCGCGGCTTGTCGCAGTAGCCGTAGCAGGCGGCGATCACCGGAACTTCCGCCGCGCGGGCGGCGCGCACGTCGTAGGAGCTGTCGCCGATATAGACCATGCGCCCGCCGCCGCAGCATTCGCGCGCGTGCAGGATCGGGTCCGGCGCCGGCTTGGCGCGCCCCTTGCCCATGGTGTCGCCGCCGATGACGCAGTCGAACCGGTCGACCAGCTCCAGCGTGCCGAGAATGGCGCGCGCGAACTGTTCGAACTTGTTGGTCACCACGCCTACCCGCACGCCGCGCGCGACCAGCTCGTCGAGCATCTCGACCGCGCCGGGGTAGGGCCGCGTGTGGACCGCGTGATTGTCGCCGTAGAAGGCGAGCATCTGCTTGTAGAGCGTGTGGAACTCGTCCTCGGGCAGACCGCCCTGATCGTCGATCGCGCGCTTGAGCATGATCTTGGCACCGCCGCCGATCAGGTCCTTGGCGCTGTCCGCCGGCACGCTGGCGAAGCCGCCGAGCGCGAGCGCATGGTTGACCGCGGCGCCGAGATCGCGGTGCGTCTCCAGCAGTGTGCCGTCCAGATCGAAGCCGACGATGTCGAAGGGGAAATCCGCCATGCGGCACGACCTGACGGATGGTTCTTCAAACCGCAAGCGTTTGCTGGCATGGCCGCGCGCATGAGAGAGTTTGCCACGATCATCCTCGCCGCGGGCAAGGGTACCCGCATGAAATCGGATCTGCACAAGGTCCTCCACCCGATCGCCGGCCGTCCGATGCTCGATCACCTGATGGCCTCGGCTGCGGAGCTCGCTCCCGCGAAGACGGTCGTCGTCGTCGGCAGCGGGCGCGAGCAGCTCGAAGCGGCGCTCGGCGACCGTGCGGAGGCCTGCCTGCAGGAGCCGCAGCTCGGCACCGGCCATGCGGTGCAGCAGGCGCAGGCGAGCCTCCAAGGGTTCGAGGGCGACGTGCTGATCCTCTACGGCGACGTGCCTTTTGTGCGCGCGCAGACCATGCGGATGATGCTCGACCGGCTTCATGCAGAGGACAAGCCCGCGGTGGTCGTGCTCGGGTTCGAACCTGCCGATGCACTGCAGTACGGCCGCGTGATCGCCGATGCGGACGGGCGGATCACGAAGATGGTCGAGCACAAGGATGCGGACGAGAAGGAGCGCGCCTGCCAGCTCTGTAATTCAGGGCTGATGGCGGCGCGGGCGGCGGATATGTTCGACCTGCTGGCACGGGTGGGCAACGACAACAGCCAGGGCGAGTACTACCTCGTCGATGTGGTCAACGTCGCGAACGCCGACGGGCGGCACAGCGCGGTGGTCGTGACCGACGATCCGGACGAGGTTGCGGGCATTAACAGCCGCGCCGAGCTCGCCCGCGCCGAGGCCCAGTGGCAGGCGCTGAAGCGCGAGGAGGCGATGGCGAACGGCGCCTCGCTGCGGGCGCCCGAGACGGTGTTCTTCAGTTGGGATACGGAGATCGGACGGGACGTGACGATCGAGCCCAGCGTGGTGTTCGGCCCCGGTGCCAAGGTTGCCGATGGCGCGACGATCCGCGCGTTCAGCCATATCGAGGGCGCCTCGATCGGACCTGGCTGCGAAGTTGGCCCCTTCGCGCGGCTACGCCCGGGCGCGGTGATGGACAAGGGCAGCAAGGTCGGCAACTTCGTGGAGATGAAGAAGGCGGTGCTGGGCGAGGGCGCCAAGGCCAACCACCTGACCTACCTCGGGGATGCCGAGGTGGGGGCGGGCGCCAACATTGGCGCGGGCACGATCACCTGCAACTACGACGGCTACTTCAAATATAAGACGGTGATCGGCCCGCGCGCTTTCATCGGCTCGAACAGCGCGCTGATCGCGCCGGTGAAGATCGGGGCCGATGCGATCGTGGCGGCCGGCAGCGCCGTCAGCCGCGACGTTGCGGACGGCGAGCTGCGCATGGTCCGCGGCGAACAACTGGTGAAGCCCGGCTGGGCCGACCGATTCCACGACACGATGAAGAAGAAGAAAGCGGAGAAGGGGAAGGCCTGATGTCTCCCGGACGCGCGGGAAGCGCTAGTCCACGCCGCCGAAGCCGGGGATGAAGGTTTCAGGCACGGTCCATTTGAAGACCGGGCGGTTCGCGACCACGCGGCGTTCCTCGGGCGTCCAGTCGCCCATGTTGAAGTCGTGGCTCACCACGCGCGCGCCGGGTTCGAGCTGTTCGAGCAGTTGCGGCCGCAGGCGCAGATTGAGCATGTCGCCTAGATAGAGTGTCACCACGTCGGCATCGGAGAAGTCGGTCGCGAACAGGTCGGACTCGCGGAATTCCACCAGATGGGAGACGCCTGCTTCCTCGGCGTTCCGCCGCGCGACCTTGATGAGCTGCGGATCGATCTCGATCCCGACCGCGCGGACGCCGAACCGCTTCGCGGCCGTGATCGGAATGCGGCCGTCGCCGGAGCCGAGATCGTAGAGCACGTCCCCTTCGCCGATCTCGGCCATTTCCAGCATGGCCTCGACCACGGGCTCGGGCGTGGGGATATAGTGGATGTCCACCCGCGGTCCGCAGGACACGAGCGCGAGGAGGACCGCGGCGAGCAGAGCCAGCCGGAAGGGAAGGGCGGAAATCACGCCTTCCGCATGAGCGCGAAATTGTGACGCCGGCATTAACGATGGTGCGGAGCGTTCGTCGCGTGCGCTGGGCGGGGGCCGTCACGAGGGTCCGGCGGGAGTAGGATGGCGAAGGGTGGCACAAAAAGGGCGGCTTCGCAGCCGCCCCTCTTCGGTTCCGATCCGTCGAAGGCCGTCAGCCTTCCACGCGCTCCGCCAAGACGGTGAGGCCGTTCTCGCCCACTTCGGCGAAGCCGCCGC
The DNA here is from genome assembly GCF_057657235.1 of Pelagerythrobacter sp. Soil_C_18. NCBI lineage: Bacteria > Pseudomonadati > Pseudomonadota > Alphaproteobacteria > Sphingomonadales > Erythrobacteraceae > Pelagerythrobacter > Pelagerythrobacter sp. Soil_C_18. The sequence continues at coordinate 377,337 of NZ_JBDGIU010000001.1, read as the reverse complement.
GGACCTGGATCTCTTCCGGCGCGGCGCCTTCGGTCTTGTAGACCTGCACGGCGCCGTCGCGGATCGTCGACATGAACGGTGCGTGGCCTTCCAGCACGCCGAACTCGCCTTCCGCGCCGGGGACGACAACCATGTGGACGTCCTCGCTGCGGACGAGCTTTGCCGGGGTCACGAGTTCGAAATGCAGTGCCATCGTCTACCTCATATCTCTCTCCCCTTCAGGGGAGAGATACGCAGACTTGCCGCGTCAGCGGCTAGTCGGAGTTGAGAGGGGGTGCAGCGCGAGTCCCCCTCTCCCAACCCTCTCCCCTCGAGGGGAGAGGGCTATTTGCTTACGCCTCGTCGGCCAGCTTCTTGGCCTTGGCGATGACCTGGTCGATGCCGCCGACCATGTAGAAGGCGGCTTCCGGCAGGTGGTCGTACTCGCCTTCGACGACCGCCTTGAACGATTTGATCGTGTCCTCAAGCTGCACGAATTCGCCGGGGATGTTGGTGAACACCTCGGCCACGTGGAACGGCTGGCTGAGGAAGCGCTGGATCTTGCGCGCACGGGCGACGGTGATCTTATCCTCTTCCGACAGCTCATCCATGCCCAGAATGGCGATGATGTCCTGCAGGCTCTTGTATTTCTGCAGCGTCTCCTGAACCCTGCGCGCGGTATCGTAGTGCTCCTGGCCCACGACGCGCGGCTCGAGCACGCGGCTGGTCGAGTCGAGCGGGTCGACGGCCGGGTAGATGCCCAGCTCGGAGATCGCGCGGTTCAGCGTGGTGGTCGCGTCGAGGTGGGCGAACGAGGTCGCCGGCGCCGGGTCGGTAAGATCGTCCGCGGGCACGTAGATCGCCTGGACCGAGGTGATCGAGCCCTTGTTGGTCGAGGTGATGCGTTCCTGCAGGTTGCCCATGTCGGTCGACAGGGTCGGCTGGTAGCCCACCGCCGAAGGAATACGGCCGAGCAGCGCCGACACTTCCGAACCCGCCTGGGTGAAGCGGAAGATGTTGTCGACGAAGAACAGCACGTCCTGCCCTTCCTCGTCGCGGAAGTATTCCGCCATGGTCAGGCCCGAGAGCGCGACGCGGGCGCGGGCGCCCGGGGGCTCGTTCATCTGGCCGAACACGAGGGCCACCTTGGAACCTTCGCTGGTCGCGTTGCCCTCGGCGTCCTTGGCGATGACGCCGGCGTCGAGGAACTCGTGATAGAGGTCGTTGCCCTCGCGGGTACGCTCACCCACGCCGGCGAACACCGAAACGCCACCGTGGCCCTTGGCGATGTTGTTGATCAGCTCCTGGATGAGCACGGTCTTGCCCACGCCGGCGCCGCCGAACAGGCCGATCTTGCCGCCGCGCGCATAGGGCGCGAGCAGGTCGATAACCTTGATGCCGGTGACGAGGATCGCCGCTTCGGTCGACTGGTCGACGAACAGCGGGGCTTCGGCGTGAATCGGCGCGCGCTGCTCGGCCCCGATCGGGCCGCGCTCGTCGATCGGCTCACCGATCACGTTCATGATGCGGCCCAGCGTCTTCGGGCCGACGGGAACCGTAATCTGCGAACCGGTGCTGACCACTTCCTGGCCGCGGACGAGACCGTCGGTGCCATCCATCGCGATCGTGCGGACGGTGTTCTCGCCCAAGTGCTGCGCAACCTCGAGCACCAGCGTGTTGTCGCCATTCTTCGTTTCGAGCGCGGAGAGGATCGCCGGCAGCTCACCTTCGAAGGTCACGTCGACGACGGCGCCGATGACCTGGCTGATGGTGCCATTCGTGGTCTGGTTGAGTACAGGTGCGGTGGCCATGATGTCTGTCCTGCCTAGCGGGTTATTGGGCGCAAACGGTTTCGGGATCGGCGAGTACCCACTCGCCTTCGCCGGACGTAAGCGTCGCCTTGTTGCGGAGATATTCGTCTTCGCCGAGGCCGTATTCGCAGATCACGTCGGTCGAACCGAACCCGGCGCGCTTGCAGACGGCGGTGTTGACCGGCTTGAGCTCGGGGCATGCCTCGGCGAGAATGCCGGTGAGGAGCTCCTGATCCGGCGCTGGCAGCGACGGCGTTGCGGGCGCAGTGGGGGTCTGCGTCGGCGCCGGTTCGGGCGCCGGTTCCTGGCCGCAGGCGGCGAGGACGAGGACGGGGAGGAGGAGAGCGATCTTTTTCACGATAGTGTTCCGGTAGCTGGCCTTAGAGCGCTTCGGCGCCGGCGATGATTTCGATGAGTTCGGTGGTGATCGCGGCCTGGCGGCTGCGGTTGTACTGGATGGTGAGCTTGTTGATCAGTTCGCCCGCGTTGCGCGTTGCGTTGTCCATCGCGGTCATCGACGCGCCCTGTTCGGAAGCGGCGATTTCCAGCAGTGCGCCAAACACCTGCGTCTTGACGTAGCGTGGCAGCAATTCCTCGAGGATCGCTTCCTCGTCGGGCTCGTATTCGACCACCGCCTCAGAAGCGCTGGATTCCGTTTCCGCGCGTGGGGCGGGGACGGGGATCAACTGCTGCACCGTCGGGTCCTGTGCCAGCGCGGACTTGAACACCGGATAGACGAGGTGGGCGACGTCGAACTTGGCCGCCTCGTACATCGCGATCAATTCGTCGGCGATCGCTTCGGCTTCACCGAAGCCCGGATCGCGCACCGTGCTGGTGTCGAAGTTCTGCTCGATTCGGTCGGCATAGTCGCGCTTGATCGGTGCGCGGCCCTTCTTGCCGACGAGGTAGAACGTGACGTCCTTGCCCTCGGCAATCAGCGCGCGCGCCTTGATCTTGGCCGCCTTGACCACGTTGGCGTTGAGACCGCCGCACAGGCCCTTGTCGGTGTTGACTACCACCAGCAGGTGGCGCTTGTCCGACCCGGTACCAGCCAGCAGCCTGGGCGCGCTATCGCTATCGCCGACCTTGCCCGCGAGCGAGGCCATGACCGCCGAAAGCCGCTCGGCATAAGGGCGCGCGGCTTCCGCCGCGGCCTGCGCCTTGCGCAGTTTCGCCGCCGCGACCATCTGCTTGGCCTTGGTGATCTTCTGGGTCGATTTGACCGAGTTGATCCGGCCCTTGAGTTCCTTGAGTGAAGCCACTCTCGTTTCTCTTTCTCGTCACCCCAGGGAGCCGGGGTAGCTATCATCCAGATCGTACCTAGCGGCACGAGACCCCGGCTTTCGCCGGGGCGACGGCCCTTAAGCGAACTGCTTGGCGAAGGTGTCGAGCGCCTTCACCGTGCGGTTCTTCACATCGTCCTCGAACTTGCCGCTCTCGCGGATGTCCTTGAGCACGTCGGCGTGTTCGCTGCGCATGTAGCTCAGCATCGCGGCCTCATACTCGGTCACCCGGTTCGTCGGAATCGCGTCGAGATAGCCGGTGGTGCCGGCGAAGATCGAGACGGTCTGCTCCTCGAACGGCATCGGGCTGAACTGCGGCTGCTTGAGCAGCTCGGTCAGGCGCGCCCCGCGGTTGAGCAGCTTCTGCGTCGCGGCGTCGAGGTCCGAGCCGAACTGCGCGAAGGCGGCCATCTCGCGGTACTGCGCGAGCTCAAGCTTGATCGAGCCGGAGACCTTCTTCATCGCCTTGGTCTGCGCGGCGCCGCCGACGCGGCTGACCGAGAGGCCGACGTTGATGGCCGGGCGAACGCCCTGATAGAACAGGCCGGTCTCGAGGAAGATCTGGCCGTCGGTGATCGAGATCACGTTGGTCGGGATGTAGGCCGACACGTCGCCCGCCTGCGTTTCGATGATCGGCAGCGCGGTCAGCGAACCGCCGCCTTCGGCCTTGTTCATCTTGGCCGCGCGCTCGAGCAGGCGGCTGTGAAGGTAGAACACGTCGCCCGGATAGGCTTCGCGGCCCGGCGGGCGGCGCAGCAGCAGCGACATCTGGCGATAGGCGACGGCCTGCTTGGAAAGGTCGTCGTACACGATCACAGCGTGCATGCCGTTGTCGCGGAAGAACTCGCCCATCGCGCAGCCGGTGTAGGGCGCAAGGTACTGCAGCGGCGCGGGCTCGGAAGCGGTCGCGGCGACGACGATGGAATATTCCATCGCCCCGTTTTCCTCGAGCTGGCGGACGATCTGCGCGACGGTCGAGCGCTTCTGGCCGACGGCGACATAGATACAGTAGAGCTTCTTGCCTTCGTCGTCGCCCTGGTTGGCTTCCTTCTGGTTGATGAAGGTGTCGATCGCGACCGCGGTCTTGCCGGTCTGGCGGTCGCCGATGATCAACTCGCGCTGGCCGCGGCCGACGGGCACGAGTGCGTCGATCGCCTTGAGGCCGGTCTGGACCGGTTCGGAAACCGACTCGCGTGGGATGATGCCGGGCGCCTTGACCTCGACGCGGCGGCGCTCCGTGCTTTCGATCAGGCCCTTGCCGTCGATCGGATTCCCCAGCGCGTCGACCACGCGGCCGAGCAGGCCCCGGCCGACCGGCACGTCCACGATCGTTCCCGTGCGCTTGACCGTGTCGCCTTCCTTGATCTCGGCGTCGGAGCCGAAGATCACGACGCCGACGTTGTCGGCCTCGAGGTTGAGCGCCATGCCCTGAACGCCGTTGGCGAATTCGACCATCTCGCCGGCCTGAACCTTGTCGAGGCCGTGGATGCGGGCGATGCCGTCACCGACCGAAAGGACGGAGCCGACTTCGCTGACTTCGGCTTCGGTGCCGAAGTTGGCGATCTGGTCCTTGATGACCTTGGAGATTTCTGCGGCGCGGATTTCCATGTTCGTGTCTTCCTTCGAGCCTTTTGGCGTCAGCCCTTCATGGCTTGGGCAAGAGAATTGAGGCGGGTGCGGATCGAGCCGTCGATCCGCTTCGAACCGATGGTGACGACCAGCCCGCCGAGGAGGTCGGGATCGACGCTGGTGTCGAGCAGGACCGTGCGCCCTTCGCGCGCGGTCAACTTGTCCTTGAGCGCGGCAAGCTGCGCGTCGGTCAGCGCGTGGGCGCTGGTGACTTCGGCCGTAACCTCCCCGCGCTGCGCGGCGGCGATCGCGCGGAAGGCGCGGATGATCGCGGGCAGCTTACCCAGCCGGCGGTTGGCGGCGAGCACGCCGAGGAAGTTGCCGGTCAACTCGCTGAGGCCGAGCAGCTTCACGAGGCCGGCCATGGCCGCGCCCTGCGCCTTGCGGCTGAGCTCGGGGTTGGTGGTCGCGGCGCGCAGATCGCTCGATTCGGCGAGTGCCTCGGACAGCTTGGCAAGGTCCGATTCGACGGCCGTGACCGTGCCTTGCTCGGCGGCAAGGTCGAATAATGCCGAGGCATAACGCCCTGACAGGCTAGCCTGAATACCGGCGGAAATCTCCACGCGTCTCTCGTCCTTTGAAGGTCCGGAAAATAGCGGTGCATCGCCATGCCGGTATGAGCGGACGGACCGCACCCGGCAAAGCTGGCGCGCGCCTAGCACCGGCCTTGCTGCGATGCAACCCGACTCGGCCCCCGGCCGTAGTACCTTATCGCTTTGCCTCGCAGGAATAGACCAGTCGCTCGTTCGGCGCCGCGGGGAGCAGGCTGGTCACGCCAGACTGCAGATCGGCGACGTTGCTCGCGGCCTCGGGCGCGCCGCACTGGGGCGGCGTATAGGCATCGCGCGCGGCGCGGGCCTCCGTCATCGCGCCGCGGCCGAGGAGATAGCGATCATTGCGAAACGTGCCGGTCGCCGGATCGAACTGGTTGACCGAGACGGTATCCTCCTCGTCCGGCACGAACACGCGCGACCAGGTCCCACCGGAGAAGCCGTACTGTGTGCGGCCGTTGACGCAGCCGTCCTCTCGCCACGAGAATTCGAGCTCGCGGTCCGGCGCGCCGACGATGCGGCTGCGCGAGAGGTCGAGCGTGCAGACCAGCATGCCGTCGCCGGTCGCATCGGCGCCCGGCGCGTCCGGCGTGTCGCCGCTCCCGTTCATCGCAGCGGCGACACGCCGGCTGACTTCGTCGAGGCCGGGGCGGGTGAACCAGAGCGCCAGCGCCGCGATCGCTGCGATCGCGCAGATCGTGCCGGCGATCATCAGCTTGCGCTCGCCACTCTCGCCTTCCTGCCGCGCCTGCCATGCGGCGAAGGCCGCGCCGGCGGCGACCAAGGTAAGAAGGAAGGCGAGGGCCATCGCGTTCTCACGGTCGGTCTGGACCGATTCGCGCGCCTCGTCCTCGATGCGCTGCCGTTCCTCGCGCGTCTCGGCGGTGCGGGCGGCGAGCTGCTGGCGCGCCTCCGCCTGCTCGCGCTCGACCCGGGTCCGCTCGGCCTCGTTCAGGTCCTCGAGGCTGCGGCAGGGCAGTTCGGTCACGCGCGGCTCGACGTCGTTCGCCTGAAGGAAGGGCAGCAGCTCGCGGGTCGAGACCGCGAAGTAGAATTCCCCGTCCGACCCGTCCGAGTCGGTGCCGAAGCTGTTGACACCAATCACCCGTCCGCACCCGTCGAGCAGCGGCCCGCCCGAGTTGCCGCGTGCGATCGGCGCGGTGTGAAGGATGGTGTCGAACAGACGGCTCGGCCGCTGGCCCGAGATGAACCCGCGGCTCTTCACCGGCGGCTGTGAATGGAAGATGTCCTCCATCCCGAGCCCCTGTGCCCGGTCGACGTTCATCGGATAACCGACCGCCGACACCTCGCCGTCGCGCACCGGCCCGGCCGCGACGGTCAGCGGTGGCAGGCGCAGCTCGCCCGTGATCTCGACGAGCGCGAGATCGTTGCTGGGGGAAACGGCGATTGGCCGGGCATAGGCCGCCGCTTCGCCGCCTTCGCTCGGGACGATGCCGATGCGCAGCGTATCGTCCTGCAACGCCTCGCGCACGACATGCGCGTTGGTCACGATCTTCGCGGGCGAGACGGCAAAGCCGGTCCCGTGGCTTACCGGAAAGACCTCCTGCCCGTCGGTGCCGATGATCACCACCCGCACCACGCCGCGTGCAGCCGCGTCGATATCGGCCGGATCGGCCTGGGCCGCGGCGGGAAGGAACAGCGCAAGCAGCGCGGCGGCCAGGGTGAGCAGGCGCATCATCTGCACGGCTTCTAGGGGACTCCCTGTTTTGACCGCAAGGTCCGGGATGCAGCGGTCCTCAAGTGCGCGCATCTGAGTGGCCGACACACGAAAGGATCGCTTGTCATGACTTATCGCATTCGCGGGCTCGATCCCGCGCAGTTTGCAGACCGCTTCGCCATGGAGGGAGGCGCGCTGGCCCTCTCGCTCTCGCAGCGCCTGACGGCGGGGGCGGGCGGATACTACCCCTGCCGCGTCAGCCTCGAGGACGCCGCGCCGGGAGAGGAGATCCTCCTCACGAACTTCACCAACCACGCGGTCGACACGCCTTACCGCAATACCTTTGCCATTTATGTCCGGCGGAAGGCGGACCGCGCCGCCGAGTTCGTCGACCGCCTGCCGCCAGTCCTGCGCGCGCGGCCGATCGCACTGCGCGGCTACAACGCGGCAGGCCTGCTGCACCGCGCCTCGCTTGCGCTGGAGGACGACGCCGACGCCGCAATTCGCGACCTCCTGAAAGACGGGGACATTGCCTATATCGATGCGCACAACGCGAAGCATGGCTGTTTCGCCGCGCGGATCGAGCGTTATGAGGAGCACTGACATGCTTACCGACGATCTTGCCTGGGCCGCGGTCCAGCGGCGCGACCGCAGCTTCGACGGCCGTTTCGTGACCGGCGTGCTCACCACCGGCATCTATTGCCGCCCCTCGTGCGCGGCGCGTCATCCGAGCCGCGAGAACGTGCGCTTCTTCGCCAGCGGAGCAGAGGCGCGAGCGGCCGGGCTGCGCCCGTGCAAGCGGTGCCTGCCCGACAACGTCGCGCGCGACGAGGCTGCGGTGCTGGCCGCGATAGACGAGATCAAGCAAGGGGTCGACGGAACGGACGGCACACCCTCGCTCGACGAGCTCGCCCAGCTCACCGGCTATTCGCCGAGCCACTTCCAGCGCGTGTTCAAGCGTGCGACGGGCCTCTCGCCCGCCGCCTACGCCCGCGCCTTGCGCGCCGAGCGCGTCCGCGACGCGCTGAGCGGCGGAACGAGCGTGACCGAGGCGATCTACGAGGCGGGCTATTCGGGCCCGTCGCGGTTCTACGACGATGCGAAAGGGAGGCTGGGCATGGCGCCGAGCGCATGGGCCGACGGGGGCAGGGGAGTCACGATCCATTGGGCGGTCGTCCCGACGACGATCGGGCCGATGCTCGTCGCCGCCACGGATAATGGTGTGTGCCGCCTTTCGTTCGACGAGGACGAGGCCGAACTGCACCGCCGCTTCCCGAATGCCGATCTCGTCCAGGGCGGCGCCGAATTCGAGAAGCTGCTGGCCGAGGTCATCGCCTCGGTCGAATCGCCCGGCGATTTCGCGCACATCCCGCTCGACGTGAAGGGCACGGCATTTCAGGAAGCGTGCTGGAAGGCGCTGCGCGAAATCCCGCCGGGCGAGACGCGCAGCTACGCCGACATCGCGGCGGCGGCGGGCAATCCCAGGGCGGTCCGCGCCGCCGGCAGCGCCAACGCGCGCAACAACGTCGCCGTGCTCATCCCCTGTCACCGCGTCATCCGAAGCGATGGCGATCTCGGCGGCTATGCCTACGGACTCGATATCAAACGTGAACTGCTGAAGCGCGAAGGAACGAAATAGATGAGCAAGATCGAACAATTCCGGGTCCTGCACGCACCGGGCAACCCGCTGGTGCTGTTCAACATCTGGGATGCCGGCTCGGCCCGCGTCGTCGCGGAAGCGGGCGCCGATGCGATCGCCACCGGCAGCTACGGAGTGGCCGAGTCGCTTGGGCTCACCGACGGAGAGACCGTGCCGCTCGACCTCGTGCTGGCGAACCTCGAGCGGATCGTGTCGGTCACCGACCTGCCGGTCTCGATCGATATGGAGTCGGGCTACGGCGATACACCGGACGAGGTCGCCGCCTCGGTCGCCCGTGCGCGCGATGCGGGCGCGGCGGGCATCAATATGGAGGACCGGCTGCCGGGCGAAGACGCGCTGGTCCCGCTTGCAGAGCAGGCCGAACGCGTGGCCGGCGCCGCCTCGACCGGGCTGTTCGTCAACGCCCGCTGCGACGTGTTCCGCGGGCGCGATGTCGCCGCCGAGGGGGAGGCGCTGGTTGCCGAAACACTCGAACGCGCGCGCGCCTATGCCGATGCCGGCGCGGGCGGGCTGTTCGTTCCCTTCCTCTCCGACGCGCAATGCATCGCCGCGATCTGCGAGGGTTCGCCGCTGCCGGTCAACGTGCTCTGGTCCCCTCCCTGCGGCGATCGCGCGGCGCTGGCGGCGCTCGGCGTCGCGCGGATCAGCCACGGGCACCAGCCTTGGGCGGCGGCGATGGCGATGCTCGGGCACGAGGCCGAACGCGTGCTTGCGGGCGGAACGCCCAGCTACGCCGATTAGTCCAGCTTGGGCGTCACGCCGGGCTCGCACTTCTCCATTGCCCGGCGATAGGCTTCGCGCCGCCCGATCCGCTGGAGATAGGCGGCGATATTGGGATAGGGATCGAGGCTCGCGCCGCCGAACAGGCGCGAGGTGGTGAGGTTGAAACCCATCATGATGTCGGCGGTGGTGAGCTGCGAGCCGCCGAAGAATTCCGCCTTGCTCAAGCGGGCCTCGGCCAGCGCCCAGGCCCGCTTGACGCGGTCGGTGACGAATTCGGGCACCTCGCCCATCCGGCCGGCGATCAGCGTCATCATGCCGTTGGTCATGAAGGTCGCGTTGGCGAAGTGGAACCAGAACAGGTGGCCCACGAAATCCCGGTGATCGACCCCGGGCGACAGCTTCGTGCCGCCGTACTTACGGTCGATATATTCGCAGATCGCCCCGCTTTCGCCGAGCGTCAGATCGCCATCGGTGATGACCGGGGCGATCCCCATCGGGTGCAGCGCCTTGTACTCGTCGGGCGCGAGATTGTTGTCCTCCCGCCGCATATAGAGCTTGAGCGCGTATTCGATCCCCAGCTCCTCGCACAGCCAGACGATACGCTCGGACTGCGAAATGCGCAGATGATGGACGGTCAGCATGATCGAATCTCCTAGACGAAACTGTACGGGTCGACATCCACGCTCACGCGCACGCCTCGCGGGAAATTCAGGGCGCCGAGCCATTGGCGGATCACGTCCTGCAGCTGCGCGCTGCGGCGGGCGTTGAGGAGCAGGCGGTAGCGGTAGCGGCCGCGCAGGAGCGAGAGCGGGGCGGGGGCGGGGCCGAGGATGGCGATATCGGGCAGGTCGGGGCGCGTGCCGCCGATGGCGCGGGCGGCTTCCTTGGCTTCGGCCTCGTCCTCGCTCGAGACGATGATGGCGGCCCAGCGGCCGAAAGGCGGCGCGCCCGCGTGGCGGCGGCCTTCGGTTTCGGCGGCGTAGAAGGCGTCGCGGTCCCCCGCTGCGAGCGCAGCGATCACGGCTGCCTCGGGGTGGCGCGTCTGGATCAGCACCTGCCCGGGCTTGTCGCCGCGCCCGGCGCGCCCCGCGACCTGGGCGATCTGCTGATAGGTTCGCTCGGCAGCGCGCAAATCGCCGCCTTCGAGGCCAAGGTCGGCGTCGACCACGCCCACCAGCGTCAGCTCGGGAAAGTGGAATCCCTTGGTCACGAGCTGGGTGCCGACGATCACGTCGATCGCGCCCCCTTCGACCTGCGAGACGAACTCCGCGGCTTTCTCGGGCGAGTTGAGCGTGTCGCTGGTCGCCACCGCGACGCGCGCTTCGGGGAGGATTTCGGCGACTTCGTCCGCGATCCGCTCGACACCGGGGCCGCAGGCGACGAGGCAGTCGGGCTCGCCGCACTCGGGGCAGTTCGCGGGCGGGGGTGTCTCGTGTCCGCAGTGGTGGCAGGCGAGCCGGCGGCTGAAGCGGTGCTCGACCAGCCAGGCGGTGCAGTTGGGGCACTGGAAGCGGAAGCCGCAGTTGCGGCACAGCGTCAGCGGGGCATAGCCGCGGCGGTTGAGGAACAGCAGCGACTGCTCGCCGCGCTCCAGCCGCACGGCCAGCTCCTCCGCCAGCCGCGGCGCGAGCCAGCGGCCGCGCTCGGGCGGTTCCTCGGTCAGGTCGAGGGTTTCGATCGCGGGCAGTTCGGCGGCCCCGAAGCGACTCGGCAGTTCGAGCCGTTCGTAAATGCCGCTCTCCGCCATCTGGAGGCTCTCGAGCGCGGGCGTCGCGCTGGCGAGGATCACCGGGATGCTTTCGAACCGGGCGCGCATGACGGCGACGTCGCGCGCGTTGTAGCGCACCCCTTCGTCCTGCTTGAAGCTGACCTCGTGCGCTTCGTCGATCACGATCAGGCCCAGGTTCGCATAAGGAAGGAACAGCGCGGATCGCGCGCCGACGACCACTTGCGCTTCCCCGCTGGCGATTGCGCGCCACGCGCGCCGCCGCTCGGTCGATTTCAGCGAGGAGTGCCAGACGACCGGCGGAACGCCGAAGCGGCCTTCGAACCGGCGCAGGAATGCTTCGGTCAGCGCGATCTCGGGCAGGAGGACAAGCACCTGTCGGCGGGCGCGCAGCGCGGCGGCGACGGGCTCGAAATAGGTCTCGGTCTTGCCCGAACCGGTTACGCCGTCGAGCAGGAAAGGCGCGAACGCGCGTGCCTCGACCGCTTCGACGAACCGCGTTGCAACCGCGTCCTGCTCGGGCGACAGCTCGGGCTGGGCATGGTCGGGATCGCCGCGCGGATAGGGCCGGTCGCAATCGACCATGACCGGCTCGAGCACGCCCTGGTTGACGAGACCGCGCAACACTGCGTCGGAAACGCCTGCGAGTTCGGCCAGTTCGCGGATCGTCGCCTGCTCGCCTTCGAGCAGCTCCATCGCGCGCTCGCGCTGCGGCGTCATCCGCTCGGGCATGCCGCCGGTCAGGCGATATTCGGTCATCGTCGCCGGCCCACGCAGCGCGCCGCCGCTGGAAATGACCATGCGTGCCACGGAGGAAAGCGGGGCGCAGTAGTAATCCGCCGTCCACTCGATCAGGCGCCGCAGCGCCGGCCCGAGCGGCGGGACCGGTAGCACCTCGATCAGCGGGCGCAGCTTGCTCTCGGGAACGGAGTTCGCGGGCAGCCGCTCTTCATCCCACACGACGCCGACGATCTGGCGCGGGCCGAGCGGAGCGACCACGACCGATCCCGGCGCGACCGTCATGCCCGGCGGCACCGAGTAATCGAGCGCGCCGAGCGCGGCGTTGAAGACGAGGAGGCGGACGCGGTTCATACGATCGCGCCCATATGAGAGCGAGGGGGCGGAGGCGGCAAGGCGGCGAACGGCGAAATGTCCGGTTTGTTGCCTGCCCGTGTGAACCGGGAAGGCCTAGCCCCCGCTGCGCCGCTTGGCTAATGCGGGCGGGAATCGCCAATCGGAGCCCACCATGAAGTTTTTCGTCGACACCGCCGACACTGCCGAAATCGAGGACCTGGCCGCGACCGGCCTGCTCGACGGCGTCACCACCAATCCTTCGCTGATCGCCAAGTCCGGCCGCGACTTCATGGAAGTGACCAAGGAGATCTGCGGCCTGGTCGACGGCCCGGTCAGCGCCGAAGTCGTCGCGCTCGACCACGAGACGATGATGAAGGAGGCCGAAGTCCTCCGCAAGATCGCCGACAACGTGTGCATCAAGGTGCCGCTGACGATCGACGGGCTCAAGACCTGCAAGGCGCTGACCGGCGATGGCACGATGGTCAACGTGACACTGTGCTTCTCGGCCAACCAGGCGCTGCTCGCGGCGAAGGCCGGGGCGAGCTTCATCTCGCCCTTCGTCGGCCGCCATGACGACAACGGGTTCGACGGGATGGAGCTTATCAGCGATATCCGCCTGATCTACAATAACTATCAGTTCGACACGGAAATCCTCGTCGCCTCGGTGCGGCACCCGGTCCACGTGCTCGAAAGCGCCCGGATCGGCGCCGACGTGGCGACCATGCCGCCAAGCGTAATCCGCGGGCTGTTCAAGCATGTGCTGACCGACAAGGGCATCGAAGGGTTCCTCGCCGACTGGGCGAAGACCGGGCAGAAAATCATATGATGACTTTCTGCCCGAGTCCCCGCGAAGGCGGGGACCTCGTGCCACCGGCGCTCGGCATATGGCCTGAGACCCCCGCCTTCGCGGGGGATCATGTTTTCGCAGGGGCTCGTGCATAGAAGACAATGGCCGATCAGACGCCCCTCGACTGCTTCAAGCAGGCGCTAACCGGAACGGCGCGGGCGCTCGCGCGCGAGCCGGAGGTCGAGGTTGCGTGGAGCGCGGATGCACCCGCGGCCAACGGCAAGAACTTCCGCGTGCCGCTCCCCGGCCGCACCCTGCCGCCCGAGCAGGCGCGCGAGGCGCGCGGTTTCGCCGATAGTTTCGCGCTCAAGCTGCGCCACCATAATGGCGCGCTGCACGCGCGCGGCGCACCGTCGGAGCCGGTTGCGCGCGCCTGCTACGACGTGGCGGAGCAGATCCGCTATGAGGCACTCGGCGCGAACAATTTCAGCGGCGTACGCGAGAACCTTGATGCCGCGGTGGAACTGCGCACCGCTAGCGACCCGATCACGCGCGCGCAGAGCGAAACCGACGTTCCGCTCCAGACCGCGCTCGGCCTGATCCTGCGCGAGCGGCTGACCGGCGCGCCGATTCCCGAACGGGCAAAGGCCGGCGTCGAAATGGTTCGCGAATTCATCGAGGCGCGGGCCGAGCCGGATCTGGAGGCGCTCGCGCTTTCGCTCGACGATCAGAAGGCGTTCCAGTCTCTTGCGCTCGATATGTTGCGCCACCTCGAACTCACGCGCGCCGAGGACAACGAGAACGGCGACAACGAGGAGGGTGACGAGGAAGACGGTCTCGATCAGGACGAGGATGAGGACGAGGGCGACGACAGCGGCGAAGCCGAGCCGCAGTCCACCGAGATCGCCGGCGAGCCGAGCGAGGGCGAAGGCGAAACCGAAGGCGACGCCGAGGCAAGCGATGAGATGGCCGACGGCGACTCCTCCGAGGAGGGCGAGGAGGGCATGTTGCCCGTACGCCCCAACCGGCCGTGGACCGACATTCCGGGCGATTTCGAATACAAGTACTTCACCGACAAGTTCGACGAAGTGATCGAGGCAAACGAGCTGTGCGACGCCGAAGAGCTCGACCGGCTGCGTGCCTATCTCGACAGCCAGCTGACCGGCCTCCAGTCGGTCGTCACCCGGCTCGCCAACCGGCTCCAGCGGCGGCTCATGGCGCAGCAGAACCGCAGTTGGGATTTCGATCAGGAAGAAGGGCTGCTCGATGCGGCGCGGCTGGCGCGCGTGGTCGTCAGCCCCGGCCATTCCCTGAGCTATAAGATCGAGCGCGACCAGGAATTCAAGGACACGATCGTCACCCTGCTGATCGACAATTCGGGTTCGATGCGTGGGCGGCCGATCTCGATCGCGGCGATCAGCGCCGACATCCTCGCGCGCACGCTCGAGCGGTGCGGCGTCAAGACGGAGATCCTCGGCTTCACCACCCGCGCGTGGAAGGGCGGGCAGAGCCGCGAGGCCTGGCTCGCGGACGGCAAGCCGGCGCAGCCCGGCCGCCTCAACGACCTGCGCCACATCGTCTACAAGAAGGCCGACGAGCCCTGGCGCCGCGCGCGCCGCAACCTCGGCCTGATGATGCGCGAAGGGCTGCTGAAAGAGAACATCGACGGCGAGGCGCTGCTCTGGGCGCACCAGCGCCTGCTTGGCCGGTCGGAGGATCGCCGGGTCCTGATGGTCATTTCGGACGGCGCGCCGGTCGACGATTCGACGCTAAGCGTGAACAACGCCGGCTACCTCGAAAGTCACCTCAGGCGCGTGATCGACTGGATCGAAAAGCAGTCGCCGGTCCAGCTCGTCGCCATCGGCATCGGCCACGACGTCACCCGCTACTACAAGCGCGCGGTGACGATCATGGACGTCGAGCAACTGGGCGGCACGATCATCGAGCAGCTCGCCGGGCTGTTCGAGGCGGAGTGATCAGGTCGTGAACGTCTCCGAAGCTGTCGCCAGCCGCCGCTCCGTCCGCGCCTTTCTCGACAAGCCGGTCGATCGCGCCGTTCTGGAGCGCGTGCTGGAGAAGGCGCAGCGTGCGCCGTCGGGCGGGAATACGCAGCCGTGGCACGGGCTCGTGCTTACCGGCGAACCGCTGCAACGGCTGTTCGCGCGCATCGCTGAGGAGTTTCCCAAGGGCCGCGCCGCGCACGCGCCCGAGTATCATATCTACCCGCCCGAACTCGATGGCGCTTACGAAGCCCGCCGGTTCGGCGTGGGCGAGGATATGTACGGCGCGCTCGGCGTCGCGCGCGAGGACAAGGCGCAGCGCCTGCAATGGTTCGCCAACAATTTCCGCGCGTTCGGGGCGCCTGTGCTGATGCTGGTCCACACGCCGAAATATATGGGTCCGCCGCAGTGGTCCGACGTGGGCATGTGGCTGCAGACGATCATGCTCCTCCTGCGCGAGGAGGGGCTGGACTCCTGCCCGCAGGAGGCCTGGGCGGTCTATTCCCCTCAAATCCGCGAAGTGGTCGAGATACCGGAGGATCACACCTTCTTCTGCGGCCTCGCCATCGGCTGGCGCGACCCGGAGGCGCCGGTGAACAGCTTCTCCGTCGCCCGCGCTCCGCTGGAAGAGGCGATCCGCTGGCAGGGTTTCGGCGCTTGACCGCAAGCCCGCGCGCGGGCCAAGGCTTGCGGCGATGACCGGCGCGCCTCTTCAGCTCTTCAACTCGCTGACCCGTCAGCTCGAGACCTTCGAGCCCGTCCACCCCGGCGAAGCACGGGTCTATTCCTGCGGACCGACCGTCTACAACTACCCGCACATCGGCAACATGCGTGCCTACGTCTTCGCCGACGTGCTCGTCCGCACGCTGAGCTGGAAGGGCTATACGCTCACCCACGTCATCAATATCACCGACGTTGGTCACCTGACCGACGACGCCGACGCGGGCGAGGACAAGCTGGAGAAGGCCGCGGCCGAGAACGCCCGGTCGATCTGGGACATCGCGAAGCACTACACCGAGGCCTACTGGGCCGACGTGAAGGCGCTGAACATCCGGGGGCCGATGAAAGCGGGCAAGCCCGAGGCCGCGCACTGGTCGATCGCCACCGACTACGTTCCGCAGATGATCGCGTTCGCCGAATCCATCGCGGACAAGCATTGCTACGAGCTCGACAGCGGCCTCTACTTCGACGTCTCGACGGTCGCCGACTACGGCCGGCTGGCCCGCGCGAAGACGGAGGAGGGCGAAAGCCGGATCGAGGCGGTCGAAGGCAAGCGCAACGCGGCCGACTTCGCCATCTGGCGCAAGACGCCGCCAGGCGAGACGCGCCAGATGGAATGGGACAGCCCCTGGGGCCGCGGCGCTCCGGGCTGGCACCTCGAATGCTCGGTGATGGGCGAGGCGCTGCTCGGCTTCCCGTTCGACATCCACACCGGCGGCATCGACCACCGCGAGATCCACCACCCGAACGAGATCGCCCAGAACCAGGCGCGCTGCTGCACCAATGGCCTCGACGATCCGCTCGCCAGCGGCGCGCGTATCTGGATGCATAACAACTTCCTGGTCGAGCGGTCGGGCAAGATGTCCAAGTCGGCCGGCGAATTCCTGCGCCTGCCGCTATTGGTGGAGAAGGGTTACCACCCGCTCGCCTACCGCCTGATGTGCCTCCAGGCGCACTACCGCAGCGAGCTGGAGTTCTCGTGGGAGGGCCTCGGTGCCGCACTGACGCGCCTCAAGCGTATGGTGCTCGCCGCCGAACGCTTCGGCGATGCGGAGGAAGGCGGCGATCCGCGCCACCCGCGCCTCGCGCCGTTCCTCGACCGGTTCGATGCCGCCATGTCCGACGATCTCAACACACCTCTCGCGCTGACCGCGTTCGAGGAAGCGATAGCGGCGAAGAAGATCGACCCCGCGGCCCGGCGCGCGGCGATCGCGGAGATGGATTCGGTGCTCGGCCTCGGCCTGCTCGACCTCACCCGCACCGACCTGCGGCTGCGCCCCAAGGACGCTGAACTGGACGAGGACGATGTGGAAGACGCCCTCGAACGCCGCCGCGACGCCCGCGCGGCGAAGGACTTCTCCCGCTCGGATGCGATCCGCGAGGAGCTGGCGGCCAAGGGCGTCGAGGTGATGGACGGCGATCCGCTAGGCTGGGAGTGGAAACTATGACCATCGCCGTTCTTTCCGGCCTGATCCGCCCGCTGGTGGAGGCGCAGTTGCCGGCCGGGATCGAGCCGCGCTGGTACACATCGATCGAGGAACTGCACGCGCTCGCGCCCGAGGCGGAGATCGGGTGGTTCGACCTCGACGCGAAGGACCCGATGGCCGAGGCGGTGCGGCGGGCGGAGAAGCTGCGGTGGCTCAACTCGATCTACGCCGGGCTCGATTTCCTGCCGCTCGATCTGCTGCAGCAGCGCGGGGTCACGATCACCAACGGCGCCGGCATCAACGCCATCACCATCGCGGAATACGTCGTCATGGGCATGCTGACGATGGCCAAGGGCTACCGCGAAGTCGTCCGCGCGCAGGAGCGGCATGAGTGGCTGATGGACTCGCCGGGCAAGCGCGAGCTCGCCGGCAGCAAGGCGCTGCTGCTCGGCTATGGCGCCATCGGCAAGCTCATCAAGCCGCGGCTGGAGGCGTTCGAGGTCGAGGTCTCGGTCGTGCGCCGTTCGGGCGGAGAAGGCGTGCTCAGGCCGGACGAGTGGCGCGCGCGGCTTGGCGAGTTCGATTGGGTGATCCTCGCCGTCCCCGCCACGCCGGAGACGGACGCGATGATCGGCGCCGAGGAACTGGCGGCGATGAAGGAAGACGCGGTGCTGGTGAACATCGCCCGCGGCGCGGTGGTCGATCAGGACGCGCTCGTCGCCGCGCTGGAGGACAAGCGCATCGGCGGCGCCTTCCTCGACGTCACGACGCCCGAGCCGCTGCCGGCCGACCACAAGCTGTGGTCGCTCGGCAACGCGCATGTCACCATGCACCTCTCGGGCCGGGCGCAGAGCCGGATGTTCGCGCGCTCGGCCGAGCGCTTCCTTGCCAACTGCCGCCGCTACGTCGCCGGCGAACCGCTCGAACCGATCTTCGACCCCGCGCGCGGATACTGAGCGCGGACCCATCGGCCGCGGCAGGGATTGATCGGGCAGGAGGATCGAATGCCGAAGCTCAAGGACACGTACCCGCTCTACCTCAACAACAAGGCGGCGCAGCCGAACACCGATCTCGAGGTGACCGACAAGTACACCGGAAAGCTCGCCTTCCGCACCGCGCTCGCCACGCCCGAGGTGATCGAGGAGGCGATCGCCGGCGCGGTCCGCGCGGCCGAGCCGATGGCGCGACTCGCGAGTTACGAGAAGCAGGCCGTGCTCCAGCACTGTGTCGACCGCTTCCGCGAGCGGTTCGACGAGCTCGCCTATGCCCTGTGCGTCGAGGCGGGCAAGCCGATCAACGATGCGGAGGGCGAGGTCACGCGGCTGATCGATACCTTCCGCATCGCGGCGGAAGAAGCGGTCAGGAACTACGGCGAGATCCAGCCGCTCGACATCTCGGCGCGCGCGAAGGGCTATATGGGCATGTGGAAGCGCGTGCCGATCGGGCCGTGCAGCTTCATCTCGCCGTTCAACTTCCCGCTCAACCTCGCCGCGCACAAGATCGCGCCGGCGATCGCAGTGGGCTGCCCCTTCGTGATGAAGCCGGCCAGCCTCACCCCGCTCGGCGCGCTGATCATCGGCGACGTGCTTGCCGAGTGCAGCATCCTGCCCGAAGGCGCCTTCTCGATCCTGCCCGCGCGGCGCGACGGAGCGGACCTGTTCACCACCGACGAACGGCTGAAGCTGCTGAGCTTCACCGGCTCGGACGAGGTCGGCTGGGCGCTCAAGGCGAGGGCGGGCAAGAAGAAGGTCGTGCTCGAGCTCGGCGGGAACGCGGCGGTGATCGTCGACCGCGATGCCGACCTCGACCATGCGCTCGAGCGGATTGTCTTCGGCGCCTTCTACCAGTCCGGGCAGAGCTGCATCGGCGTGCAGCGGATCATCGTTCACGAGGACATCTACGACGCGTTCAAGGCCCGGCTGGTCGAGAAGACCAAGAGTCTCGTCGCGGGCGATCCGAAAGACCCGAAGACCTTCATTGGCCCGATGATCTCGGAGAAGGAGGCAAGCCGCCTCAAGGGCTGGATCGATGCCGCCATAGAGGCCGGCGCCACCCTGCTGTGCGGCGGTGGGTGCGAGGGCAACATGCTCGAGGCCACGCTGCTGGAGAACGTCCCGGAAGGCTGCGATGCCAACCGGCAGGAGGCGTTCGGCCCGCTCGCCAATCTCTCCAGCTTCACCGATTTTGGCGAGGCGCTCGAACGGGTGAACGATACGCGCTTCGGCCTCCAGGCCGGTGTGTTCGCGCGCGACATCCACAAGGTCCTCGACGCATGGGACCGGCTCGTGGTCGGCGGCGTGATCGTCAACGACGTCCCCAGCTACCGCGTCGACAACATGCCCTACGGCGGGGTCAAGGATTCCGGCCTCGGGCGCGAGGGCATCCGCTTCTCGATGGAGGACATGAGCGAGATCCGCAACCTCGTGATCCGGCGCGAGAGCGCGGGTTAGCCCTCCGGCATGGACCACGCGGGCGGGAATCCAGCCCGGCCTGGGCGGTGGGGGATAGTGAATGATCATGCGTCCACCAGCAGCAGGAGCTCGCACTCGACCGTCATTTGCGGCTGAGGCAACAGGATGTGATCGACCCGGGTGACGGTGGCATCGGCGACGAGTTGGCCGAGGATCGTGAACTCGTGTTCGGGCATGGCGGCGATGACATGCTCGCCGGCCGCGACCGCCTCGCGTCCATCGAAGCGCAGCGTCACGGTGTGGCGGGAGCCTTCGAAGGTCACGCTCGCCCAGGCCGTCTCGCGGTGCGTCACCACCGTGGCCGTGTTCCGGGCGAGATCGAGCAGGGCCGCGCGCAGCCGGTCGGCAGTGGTGCGGCGGGGCGGGAGGGGATCACGCGGCATGAGCAGTCTCCGGCGCGGCCTGGTAGGCGGCCATGAAGGCGCGGATGCGCGCCTCGGTTTCGGCGCGCGGTTCGCGGCCGTTTCTCAGATCGAATACGAAGCGCGGGTCCTGCATCGTGAGGCGGCCGAACTTGGTCGCCGCGATGTCGTGCGCGCGGAGGAATTTTTCGACGGATCGGATCAGCATGGCTCTCCCCGACAGGTGGTGATGGGCGACTCGGAAACTGTGCGTTCCTGATTCGTTCCATTTGAAATCCTACTTGTCTAGGAAAAATACATCGTCTATACGGGAAAAATGTTGCGACCATGGATCTCGTCATGACCGACACGCGCCAGCGCCTGCTCGAGCTTGCCCGTGATCACGGGGCGAGCCTGGCCGGCCTGTCGCAGCTCATCGGCCGTAACCCTACGTATCTCCAGCAGTTCGTCCGCAAGGGCAGCCCGCGCAAGCTGGAGGAGGAGGATCGGCGCACGCTCGCCGAGTTCTTCGGCGTGGCTGAATCGGAACTCGGCGCGCCGGCGGAAAAATCCTATGCGAATCCGGCCGCTGACTGGGTCGAGGTGCCGCGCCTCTCGCTCGACGCCTCCGCCGGGCCGGGCGCGCTCGGCGCGCAGGAGATCCCCTTCGACGCCTTCCGCTTCTCGCCCCGCTGGCTGCGCGAAATGGGGCTCGACGGCGCCGACCTCACCGCCATCCGGGTCGAGGGCGATTCGATGGAACCGCTCCTGCGCAGCGGCGACGAGATCTTCGTCGACCGCAACAAGCGCGGCCACGAGGGCATCCACGTGGTCCGCATCGGCGACGCGCTCCACGTCAAGCAGCTCCAGGCCAGCACCCCCGGCCGCATCGCCCTCATCAGCCTGAACAAGGCTTACGCCGCGATCGACCTCGCCCGCGACGAAGTCGAGGTGATCGGCCGCGTGGTCTGGAAGGGCGGGCGCGTTTGATGTGTTTTAGAGCGTTCGGGCGAGCGCTTCCAGCCGGCCGGCCGTCTGCGTCCAGCCTTCCTGAAACCCCATCTCTTCATGCTCCCTGCGGGCCTTTTCGGTCCAGTGAAGCGCGCGGACGACATACCGCGTCCTGCCGTTCTCGTCGGAAAGTTCGACGATCATGGTCCTGAATGGCGTTGCGGGCGGTTCGGCGGGAATCCAGCCCTCGGAGTAGGCGTTGGTGAACGCAAGTATCCGCTCGGGAACCGCTTCAAGGATCACGCCGGCGCCATCCGATGTCTCGCCGTTCGGCCCTTGCATGACGATGTGCGAGGCGCCGCCGGGGCGCAGGTCCAGCGTCTTGACCTCGGTTGTCCAGGAGTCGGGGTGGAACCACTGCTCGAGCAGTTCGGGCTCCGTCCAGCAGCGCCACACGCTCGCGCGCGGTGCATCTAGAAGCTGCTCGAAGCGCAGTTCGTGCCCTGCCGGCCATTCGGCGGTCATTTTACGAGTCTCCACAGCGATGGGTCAGGCAGACTGTCAACGCTCCACCGGCGCAATCGTGTCACAGGCCGCCTTGCGCCGCCGCCTGGGCCGCGGGGGAGCGCGGCTTGCAATCCGATCCGAGCCCGGCCATCTCCCCGCCATGACCGACACTCCCCAGCCTCCGATGCGCGCGGCGATCCTGCCGGTGACTCCGCTGCAGCAGAACTGTTCGCTGATCTGGTGCACGAAGACGATGAAGGGCGCGTTGGTCGACCCCGGCGGCGATCTCGACAAGCTCAAGGCGGCGGTCGCCAAATCCGGCGTGACGCTGGAGAAAATCCTCATCACCCACGGCCACCTCGACCATTGCGGACAGGCGGGCGTCCTGGCCGAGGAACTCGGGCTGCCGATCGAGGGCCCGCACGAGGAGGACCGGTTCTGGATCGCCCGCCTCGACGACGACGGGCGCGAGTGGGGCATGGCCGCGCGCAGCTTCGAGCCCGACCGCTGGCTGAACGACGGCGACACGGTTACGGTCGGCGACCTGACCCTCGACGTGATCCACTGTCCCGGTCACACCCCCGGCCACGTCGTGTTCCATCACGCGCCGAGCAAGTTCGCGATCGTCGGCGACGTGCTGTTCCAGGGCTCGATCGGCCGCACCGACTTTCCCCGCGGCAACCATCAGGACCTGATCGACGCGATCACCCAGAAGCTCTGGCCGCTGGGCGAGGACGTGACCTTCATCCCCGGCCACGGCCCGACCAGCACCTTCGGCCACGAACGCAAGACCAACGCCTTCGTCAGCGACCAGGCGCTGTCGTAGGCGATCTTCAGATCAGCCGCAGCACCGCGCCCACAGCTACGCCGGCCAGGAAGAGCTGGGTGGCGAGCGTCGTCAGCACGCCGACCGCACGGCCGATCTGCGCCTTGCCGCCGTCCATTCCGAACCCATGTGCCACCCGGCCGAGGATGAAGGCGCCGGCGACATAGGCCAGCCAGGTCTCACCAATTCCGGCGATCTCGATCGCCGCGATCAGCACCAGCACGATCGGCACGTTCTCCGCGAAGTTGAGCTGCGCGCGCATCCGCCGCTGTAGCGCCTCGTTCCCTCCGTCGCCCACGCTGATCCCGTGCGCGCGGCGCAGGGCGCCGACCCGCAGCGAGAGCCAGAGGTTGACGATGGCCGCAGCCGCGGCGGCGGTCAGTGTGACGGCAAGTATCATGCAGGTTTCCCTTTCCCCGAGGACGCCATGTGCTAGGGACAGGTCGCGCGGCTTGCAACGGCGGAAATTTGCGCTATAGGGCGCGCCTTCCCGCCATGGTCGGGTCCACTGCCAGGCACGCACTTGTGCGTTGCCGGACCTTGGCCTAGAGCGGCGCGCAACACTCGGATTTTACTGGAACAGGTGCCGCAATGGCTGTCCCCAAAAGAAAAGTATCGCCTCATCGCCGCGGCAATCGTCGCTCGCATGATTCGCTGAAGGTCGAGGCATTCCACGAATGCTCGAACTGCGGCGAGTTGAAGCGTCCGCACAACCTCTGCACGCAGTGCGGGCACTACAACGGCCGCGAAGTCATCGCCGTCGGCCTCTGACGGCCGAAGTTCGGAGAGCGCTATGAGTTTGCCGCGTATCGCCGTCGACGCGATGGGCGGCGATGAAGGCGTGCGCGTGATGGTCGAAGGTGCCGCGCTTGCGCGCCGGCGCCACGACCAGTTCAAGTTCTTGCTCGTCGGTGACGAGAAGCGGATCGCCGCCGCGCTCGATACGCATCCGGGCATGCGCGGCGCTTCCGAGATCCTCCATTGCGAGGATGTCGTCGGCGGCGACGAAAAGCCGACCCAGGCCCTCCGCCGCGCCAAGACCACATCGATGGGCCTCACGGTGGGCGCGGTGAAGCAGGGCGAAGCCGGCGCCGCGGTCAGCGCGGGCAACACCGGCGCGCTGATGGCGATGAGCAAGCTCGCCTTGCGCACTCTGCCCGGCATCGACCGCCCGGCGCTCGCCGCGCTCATGCCCACCCTCGGCGACAACGACGTCATCATGCTCGACCTCGGCGCCAACACCGAGGCGGACGCGCGCAACCTCGTCCAGTTCGCGATCATGGGCGCCGCCTATTCGCGCATCGTGACGGGTCTGGCCCAACCGCGCGTGCGACTGCTCAACATCGGCACCGAGGAGACCAAGGGCACTGACGCGCTGCGCGTCGCGGCGGCCCAGCTCCAGGCCGCCACCGGCCTCGCGCTCTCGTTCGACGGCTTCGTCGAAAGCGACAAGATCAACCGCGGCGAAGTCGACGTGGTCGTCACCGACGGCTTCTCCGGCAATATCGCGCTCAAGGCGATCGAGGGCGCTGCGCGCTTCGTCACCGACCTGCTGCGCAACGCCTTCACCAGCTCGCTGCGCTCCAAGATCGGGTTTCTCGTCTCGCGCCCGGCGACCGAACTGCTGCGCCACCATCTCGACCCCAACAACCATAATGGCGCGGTCTTCCTGGGCCTCAACGGCGTCGTGGTGAAGAGCCATGGCAGCGCCAGCGCGGCCGGCGTCGCCAACGCGGTCACCGTCGCCGCACGCCTGCTGGAGGAAGACCTGACGCACCGGATCAGCGCCGACCTGGCCGAACTGGGCGAGGCGCGGCTGCGCGCCAGCAACGGAAACGGCAACGGAGGCGGGAAATGATCCGCTCGGTCGTCCGCGGCAGCGGCTCGGCGCTTCCGCGCACCGTGGTCAGCAACGCCGAACTCGCGGAGCGCGTCGATACCAGCGACGAGTGGATTGTCGAGCGTACCGGCATCCGACAGCGCTATATCGCCGAGGACGATGAGACGACCTCCTCGCTCGCCATCGAGGCTTCGCGCAAGGCGCTCGAGGCCGCCGGGATCGAGGCGAAGGACATCGACCTGATCGTGCTGGCAACCGCCACGCCCGATCAGACCTTTCCCGCCACCGCCACGATCGTCCAGGACGCGCTCGGCTGCAACGGCGGCATTGCGTTCGACGTGGGCGCGGTGTGCTCGGGTTTCCTCTACGCGATGGCGAGCGCCGATTCGATGCTGCGCACCGGCATGGCCAAGCGCGCGCTGGTGATCGGCTCGGAGACCTTCAGCCGCATTCTCGACTGGGAGGATCGCACCACCTGCGTCCTGTTCGGCGATGGCGCCGGGGCGATCGTGCTGGAGGCGCAGGACGTCGCCGAAGATGGACCGGGCGTGCTCGCCAGCAAGCTCCACGCCGATGGCGCGCACAACCAGTTGCTTTACGTCGACGGTGGTCCCTCGACCACGCAGACGGTCGGCAAGCTGCGTATGAAGGGGCGCGAGGTCTTCCGCCACGCGGTGGTCAATCTCGCCGCCGTGCTGGAGGAGACGCTGGCCGAAGCCGGGTTCACGTCCGACGACATCGACTGGGTCGTGCCGCACCAGGCCAATGCCCGCATTCTCGACGCGACCGCGCGCAAGCTCGGGCTGCCGGCGGAAAAAGTGATCGTTACCGTGGACCGGCACGCGAACACCTCCGCCGCCTCGGTGCCGCTGGCGTTCGACGCCGGCGTGCGCGACGGGCGGATCAAGCCGGGTGACCTGGTAATGTTCGAGGCGATGGGCGGCGGCTTCACCTGGGGCGCAAGCCTCGTGCGGCTGTGACTGCGCAGACGTTGCGGAGCAGGACGACAATCGTTAAGGTTCCGTACCTTATCCTGGGTCGGGTCGCGATTGAGGAGGAAGGCGCATGATGCGTTCTGTGGGCACGCTGACTCGCGCGGATCTTGCGGAGACGATCAATCGCAAGATGGGACTGTCGCGGGCGGAGTCGCTCGATATGGTCGAGGCCATTCTCGCGCATATGTGCGGGGCGATGACCGACGGCCAGAATGTGAAGATCTCCGGGTTCGGCAGCTTTGTTCTGCGCGACAAGAAGGAACGCGTCGGCCGCAATCCCAAGACCGGCGTCGAAGTGCCGATCACGCCGCGCCGCGTGATCACCTTCCGCGCCAGCCAGTTGCTCAAGGACCGGATCGCGAGAGGCTGAGGCGATGATGACCGAATTCGACGATGGCAAGGACCAGGGTGCCCTGAGAACCATCGGCGAGGTCAGTCAGGCGCTCGGCATCAAGCCCCACGTGCTGCGATACTGGGAGCAGCAGTTTCCCATGCTCCAGCCGCTCAAGCGCAGCGGCGGCCGCCGTTATTACCGCGCGGGCGACATCGCGCTGGTCGAACGCATCGACCGCCTCGTCAACCGCGAGGGCTACACTTTGAAGGGCGCCCTAGCGGCACTCAAGGGAACCGAGGCGTCACCGAAGCCCGAGATTTCGCCGCAGAACGCCCGCACACCCGATGTCCCCGCGGACGTCCTCCCGCGCCTCAAAACCATCCGCGAAAAACTGGCGCAGGCGCTCGCGGCCTGAAACGGCTGGGGCGGGCTGCCTATTGGCGCGCGCGAGCCACCGGGACGACAATTTAGAGCTTCATCCCGAGCCAGATCACCGCCTCTGTCGAAACCGTAACAACCGGATCGATAAGACGCGCGGCGAGTGAGTGCTCGTGCACCCGATTGCGCGCCAGATCATGATGCTGTTCCTCATCCGCGATGATTTCACGGATGGCGCGGACCGCTGGAATGTCCGTCACCTCCAGTTCCGAAACCTGCTCTTGGAGGTGGCGCAGAACCACCCGTTCGACGGCCACCGTCGTTGCCACAATTGCCTGTCGTCCAATCAGGCCCGTGAGAATGCCCAGGACGAACCCACCGAGCCCACAAAGATGGAAGCTCCTGCATCGCGATTTGCCGCGGGACTTGAGCTCGGCGTCAAAAATACTTCTGTGCCTGCGTTCGTGTGCAAGGAAATGGTCAAGCTCTTCAACCAGATCCGGCGCTCGCCAGCGTGCAACCCAGCGTTGGGCCGTGTAGATCGAAACAGCCCCGTGCTCCCCGGCATGATCGACCTTTACAACGCGGTCGCCAATGGTCTCGCCGGGTCTCAGGCGTGCGGAGAGCGCCACTCTACTCCGCCGCCAGCAGTTCTTCCGCGCTGCCGAGGTCGACGCTGACGAGGCGGCTGATGCCTTTTTCGATCATGGTCACACCGAACAGGCGGTGCATGCGGCTCATGGTCACGGCGTTGTGGGTGACGATGAGGTAGCGGGTG
This sequence comes from Pelagerythrobacter sp. Soil_C_18, assembly GCF_057657235.1. NCBI lineage: Bacteria > Pseudomonadati > Pseudomonadota > Alphaproteobacteria > Sphingomonadales > Erythrobacteraceae > Pelagerythrobacter > Pelagerythrobacter sp. Soil_C_18. The sequence continues at coordinate 350,868 of NZ_JBDGIU010000001.1, read as the reverse complement.
GCGGTTTCCTTCACCATCGCGTCGAGCAGGTCGCAGAAGCGGTCGATATTGGCGTCGTCCAGCGGCGCGTCGACTTCGTCGAGCACGCAGATCGGGGCGGGGTTGGTGAGGAACAGCGCGAAGATCAGCGCGATCGCGGTCAGCGCCTGCTCGCCGCCGGAAAGCAGGGTGAGCGACTGCAGCCGCTTGCCCGGCGGCTGGGCGTAGATCTCGAGGCCCGCCTCCAGAGGATCGTCGCTGTCGACCAGCGCGAGATGCGCCTGCCCGCCTTCGAACAGCCGCGTGAACAGACGGCGGAAGTGGGTATCGACCTGCTCGAACGCGGCGCGCAGCCGTTCGCGGCCCTCGCGGTTGAGATTGCCGATCGAGCCGCGCAGGCGGTTGACGGCTTCGGCGAGCTCGGCCTGCTCGGCGGCGCTGCTGCCGTGCTCCTCCTCGATCCGGGCAAGCTCGTCGGCGGCGACGAGGTTGACCGGCCCGATCCGCTCGCGGCTGGCGACGAGACGGTCCATTTCCTCGGATTCCGCCGCGGAATTGCCGACCGCGTCCTCGTCGAAGGCGAACCGACCGGCGAGCAGCGGGGGAGGGCACTGGAAACGTTCACCCGATATGCGGGCCATCTCGCCGCGCCGGGCTTCCTCGTTCTCCGCGCGTGCGGCAAGACCGGCACGGGTCTCGCGTGCGGTGGCAAGCGCCTCGTTGGATTCGGCGAAGGCGCGGTCGGCGGCGTCGGAGGCGCTCTGCGCCCCGGCGACCGCCGCCTCCGCTTCCGCCAGAGCCTTGCCGAGCCGCTCGCGGACCGCATCGCCCTGCTCGATCTCGCGCATCAGCCCTTCGGGCTTGGCCGCGACGACCGCGCGTTCCTCCGCAATCTCCTCGAACCGCCGCTCCATGCCGGAAAGCCGCTGCGCCGCCTCGCCAGAACGGGCCTGCCAGTTGGCCATGTCGCTGCGCTGCGCCGCTGCCCGCTCGCGCGCCACGGCGAGCCCCTGGTCGTGCGCGGCGAGCTCGGCCGCGGCGGCCTGCTGCGCCGATTTCGCCGCCTCGTTCTTGGCCCGGGCCGCTTCGAGCGTGGCGCGCCCGGTGGCGGGATCGGGGAGGGCGGCCTTGCGCTCCCTGGCCGCGTTCAGCTCCGCCTCCGCCTGGGAGCGCTGCTCGGCCAGCTCGCCTGCGGCCCGGTCGAGCTCGGCAAGCCGTGCCGCCAGCCGTTCGCGCGCCGCTTCGGCCTGGTCGAGCGCGCGCAGCGCCTGCCGCTCGGTCTCGCTCGCCGCGGCGATTCCGCGTTCGGCGGCGACGAGCGCGCGCTGGAGCTCCGCCAGTTCCTCCTGCGCTGCGGCTTGCGCGGCCTCGGCGTTCTGGACCGCAGCGCGCAGCGCGGGCAGCTCGCTTTCGAGATCGGCGAAGCGGTTCTCCGCTTCCAGCCGCGCCGCTTCCGCCGCGCCTTCGCCGCGCGCGACGAAACCGTCCCACCGCCGCAAGTGACCGCCGGCGGTCACCAGCCATTCGCCGGGGCCGAGCGCGCGCCCGTCGTCGGCTCCCACGACGTGCACCAGCGCGAGCCGCGCGGCGAGTTCGGGCGGGCAATCGGGCACGTGCGCGGCGAGACTGTCCGGCACCGGCGCCGGCGCCGCGCCGCCGGTCCAGAACCGCCCGTCGCCGTCGGCAGCGCCCAGCGGCGCCTTGGCATCGCGCCCGAGAACCGCCGCCAGCGCGCGTTCGTAGCCTTTCGCCGCGCGCACCTTGTCGAGCGCCGCGGGCCGGCCCTTGCGTCCGGCCATCTGCCGCTCGCGCGCCTCCCGGTCGCGCTTGAGCGCGCTCCATTCGCGTTCGACGCCCGCGATCTCGGCGCGCGCGGAGGCGAGCGCGCTCGCCGCCTCGTCCCGCGCGGTCTGGAGCGCATCCTTGCGGGCGCGTTCGCTTTCCAATTCCTCGCGCAACCGCGCCAGTTCGCGCGCCGCGCCCTCCGCTGCCGCCTTGGCTTCGGCGACAGCGAGATCAGGATCGCCGGCCTCCGACAGCGCGCGGCGGGTGTCCTCCTGCCGGCGCGCCTCGGCATCGAGCCGGGCAAGCCGCGCCTCCGCCTGCTCGATCGCGGCTTCGGCCACGCGCCATTCGGCTTCGACCCCGGCGTGATCGGCGGTCGCCTTGGCCAGCGCCAGCTCGGCCGCGCGGCCGGCGCGCTCGCTGTTCTCCAGCCGCGAGACGAGGGCGGGGCGGTGCGCCTCGTCATCGGCCAGCGCCTTCTCGTTGGCCTCCAGCTCCTTCTCCAGCCGCGCGAGCGCCTCGGCGGCATCGCGCGTCAGCCGGTCGGCCTCGCTGCGGTCCTCCTCCAGCCGGGCCTTCTGGCGGTCGAGATCGGCAAGCCGTTGCTCGGCCGCTTCGAGCTGGCTGGTCAGTGCCGCCATCCGGTGGCCGTGCGCGCTGGCATCGTCGCGCCGGTCGGCAAGTTCGTCGCGCGCTTCGGCAAGCGCCTTGGCGGCCGCGTGCTGCGCCTTCTGCGCCGCATCTGCCGCTTCCTTGGACGCCGCGACCCGCTCCTCGGCCGCCTTGGCCTCTGCGCGTGCCGCCTCGGCCGCCGCCGCCGCATCGCGCCAGCGCGCGAACAGCAGCCGCGCCTCGGCCACGCGGATCTCGTCGGACAGCTTGGTATAGCGCTCGGCCTGCTTGGCCTGCCGCCGGAGCGAGGCGATCTGCGAGTCGAGACCCGCCATCAGGTCTTCCAGCCGCGCGAGATTGGCTTCGGTCTGCCGCAGCTTGCTCTCGGCGTCGCGCCGGCGGACGTGGAGGCCGGCAATACCCGCCGCTTCCTCCAGCATCTGGCGCCGCTCGGTCGGCTTGGCGGCGATCACTTGCGCGATCTTGCCCTGGCTGACCAGCGCCGGGCTGTGCGCGCCGGTCGCGGCATCCGCGAAAGTGAGCGAGACGTCCTTCGCGCGCACGTCGCGACCGTTGAGGCGGTAGGCGCTCCCCGCGCCGCGCTCGATCCTGCGCAGGACTTCCAGCTCGCTCCCGTCGTCAGCCTGGGCCTGGAGCACGACCTCGGCGAAGTCGCGCGGCGGCCGGCTGGCGGTGCCGGCGAAGATCACGTCCTCCATCCCGCCCGAGCGCATGGACTTGGGCGAATTCTCGCCCATGACCCAGCGGATCGCTTCGAGCAGGTTGGACTTGCCGCAGCCGTTGGGGCCGACCACCCCGGTCAGCCCGGGCTCGATGTTCAGCGTCGCAGGCTCGACGAAGCTCTTGAAACCGCTGAGCTTGAGCCGCCTGATCTGCATCGCCGTTTGCCGAGCCCCCCTCCCGCTCGGCGCCCTATCTGGCGCCGGCGGCCTGGAGCATCGGCTCCAGCGTCGACCAGCTCTGCGTGCCGACGTTGCGGCCGTTGATGAAGAAAGTCGGCGTGCCGGTGACGTTCAGTTCGGTCGACTGGGTCTCCGAATTGGTGGCGATCGTCTCCATCGCCTTCGGATCGGCGAGGCACTGGCGCGCCTGATCGCGGCTGAGCCCGCGTGCGGCGAAGAAGTCGTAGAAGCCGGCGACGTCGGCGAAGGCGGCGAAGCGCTGCTCGGGCGGCAGCGACATGGCCTGCTGCACCGCGGCCTGATTGTCGAACACCGGCTGGAGCACGGTCTGGAGGTTGGCCCAGACCTGTTCCGACAGCGGGTGGTAGGCTTCGTTCGCGCCGCAGCGCACGAGCCGCGCCAGCACGAGATCGTGCGGCCCGTGGATCTGGTTGCGCAGCTCGTAGCTGACCACGCCGGTGCTGATGTACTTCTCCTTCAGCGGCTCGATCCCTTCCTGTGCGAACGCCGCGCAGGCGGGGCAGGTGAGCGAGGCGTATTCCATCAGCTTGATCGGTGCGTCGGGATTGCCGAGAAGATAACCGTCGGCCTCCGTCACCTGCACCATGTCGAGCCACTGGGTTCCCGCAGGCGCCTCGACCGGATCGACCGGGTCGCCGGCGGGTGCCTCACCTTCGGCGGCGGGTTCCGAACCGCATGCGGCGAGGCCGAGCGCGAGCGGCGCGGCGAGGGTGGCAAGGGCGATCTGGCGAAGCGACATCATGGCAGGTCCTGTCCTTTGCGGAATTGGTCGAGGCTAGTCGAAGCCAGCCGGGTGGTGAAGCACGGGAGGGGGCTTTCCACAGCTTGTCGGCCGAGAAAACCCCCGCAAACCCCCTAAAAACGCGCGGCGAGCTGCGGGGAGAGCATCGACCAGTCGTGCGTGCCGGCCAGCGTGACCCCGTCGAGCACGAAGCTGGGCGTGCCGGTGATCTGGTATTTCTCGCTCGCGGCCTGGCTGCTGACGATCAGCGCGCGGGCCTCCGCATCGCTGGCGAGGCAGCGGTCGATCTCGACCCGGCTGTATCCGCGGCTTTCCATCAGGCGGTAGAAGCCGAGGTCGGAGGCGATCGCGCGGCGGCGCGCGGCCTGGCTGCCGCTTTCCCACCGTGCGCGCTGCGCGGCGGTGGCGTCGGCATAGCGGCCGAGCCACTTGTCCTGCTCGCTCATGAACAGCGTGTGGTTGCGCAGGAATTTCGCTGGCGCGCCGCAGCTCGTCAGCATCGTCGCGACGAGATCGGCCGAATTGCGGATCATCGGCTGGATCTGCAGCTCGATCCGCCCCGGGCCGACATAGGCGAGTTGCAGCGGAGCCTCGCCCTCGGTGGTGAAATGCGCGCAGTGCGGGCAGGTGTAGCTGACGAAGGCGATCAGCTCGACTTTCGCGTCGGGATTGCCGATGCGATGCGCGCCGTCGGCCTCGACCACGGTGGTGTTCCAGTTGCCGGAATTGCCGAGCGTGAAGGCCGCCGCGATGGCGAGTGCCCCGGCTTTCGCGAAACGCGCGAGTGTCATTGCCCCTGTCCCTCCTTCGTTCCTAGGCTGCGCGCGAGCGATTCGAGCACCGTGCGCAGTTCCGGATCGCCGATATCGCGCAAGCTGTCGCCCAGTTCCATCGGGATCGGCTTCAGCGACGGCGGCGCCTTGGCCCGCGTTTCAGCAGCGGGCGGCTTAACCTCGCCTTGCCGCAGCTTCACGCGCGCGACTGCCTTGTAGCCGAAGAAGCGGTTCACCCGGTCCATGATCTCGGGGATGACGTGCTGGATGAGCGGCGCATGCGCAGGGACGACGACGAGCTGCAGGATGCCGTCGCTCTTCTCGCCCGGGGGGAAGCGGATCGCCTCCGGCGCGCAGACCCGCGCGTGGTGGTCGCCGACGATCTCGGGCCAGCGCGTGACGACGCTCGACTGGACGAAGCCGAAGCGGCGGAAGGCCGTGCGGCCGATCTGCGGCATCAGGTCCGCGATCTGGCGTGCGGGGCCGCCGCGCGGGCGCTCGTAGGCGCGGCCGGCGGTGCGCTTGGCGGCGCGTTTCGGTTTCGGCGGTGTGTCCCGTTCCATTGCCCGAGAGGCCATGCCATAGGCCGCACGTGACCGCCAGCGGGGAGAATGTCGCGAGCCTGCTGCTCGCCTGGTACGATGCCCATGCGCGCGACCTGCCGTGGCGCGCGCGGCCCGGCGATCCGGCGCCCGATCCGTACCGCGTCTGGCTGTCGGAAGTCATGCTGCAGCAGACCACGGTCGCGGCGGTGAAGCCCTACTTCGCCGCGTTCACGCGCCGCTGGCCGACGGTCGAGGCGCTCGCCGCCGCGCCGGAGGAGGAGGTCATGGCCGCCTGGGCGGGCCTCGGATACTATTCGCGGGCGCGCAATCTGGTGAAGTGCGCGCGGGCCGTCGCCGGGCGTAGCGGGTTTCCCGCGACCGAGGGGGAGCTGCGCGAGCTGCCGGGGCTGGGCGACTACACCGCCGCCGCGGTCGCCGCGATTGCCTTCGGGCGGCGCGCCGTAGTGGTCGATGCCAATGTCGAGCGCGTGGTGGCGCGGCTGTTCGCGATCGCCGAGCCGCTGCCCGGCGCGCGCAAGCTCATCCGCGCGCGGGCGGATGCGGTCACGCCCGAGCAGCGCGCCGGCGATTTCGCGCAGGCCATGATGGACCTCGGCGCCACGATCTGCACCGCGCGCGATCCGCGCTGCCTGCTGTGCCCCGTCTCCGCCTCATGCGAAGCGCGCAGGAGCGGGGAGCCCGCGCGCTTTCCGGTCAAGGCGCCGAAGAAGGCCAAGCCGCAGCGCACCGGCGCCGTCTGGTGGATCGCGCGGGAGGGGCGCGTGTGGCTCGTCCGCCGGCCCGGCAGCGGCATGCTCGGGGGCATGCGCGCGCTGCCCGACGATGGCTGGTCGGCCAAAGCTGATGGGAATGGAGAGCCGCCGCTTGCGGGCGAGTGGCGCGAGGTGGGCGCGGTGCGGCATGGCTTCACGCACTTCAATCTCGACCTGCGGGTGATGGTGCTTGGTGGCGCCAGGGAGCCGCCGGGCGAGGGCGAATGGTGGCCGGTGGCGGAGCTGGAAGCCGCCGGCCTGCCGACCTTGTTCGCGAAGGCGGCGCGCAGGGCGCTGGCAGCCGCGTGAGTCCCCGCGAAGGCGGGGACCTCGTGCCGTTGGCGCTTCGCTACTGGCCTGAGGTCCCCGCCTTCGCGGGGACTCGGGCGTCAGATAAATCCGCCGCCGAGCATCAGCCGCACGACCGCGATCGCGAACACGATCAGGCAGAAGTTGCGCCCGCCGTTCGAGGACGACAGCGCGCCGAGGCCGATGCCGATCACCGCCACGGGCAGAGCGAACCAGTTGCCCCAGCCGAGGAAGGGGATGGTCGAAGGGATCACGATCACCAGCGCGACGATCCCGGCGAGGATGGAAAGCAGGTTGAGCATGTGTTCTATATGGGCAACACAGCGCGGCCGTGCAAGGGCAATTGACCGTTCATCGCCGATGCCCCAAACCCGCAACGCATTGCAAAAGAGGACCGTTCGCATGGGATCGAGGACGATGGAGGGAGCGGCCATGTCGCGCCGTGCGCTGTTGCGGGGCGGGGCGTTTCTCGGGGCAGGCGCGGCGCTCGGAACCTTGCCGCTGGGTCGCGCGGCGCTGGCGCAGGCGGGATACTGGCCGTCGGTGGCCGCCTTCGCCGAGCGCTACGTGAGCGAGCGCAAGGTCGCCAACATGGTCGCGGCGCTCGGCTGGGGGCAGCGCGCGCCGGACGTGATCGCCCACGGCACGCTCGCCATCGGGCAGGCCGTGCCCGCCGGGATCGACAGCCTCTACCGCATCTATTCGATGACCAAGCCGATCACCGGCATGGCGACCATGCTGCTGATCGAGGACGACAAGCTCGAACTCGACCAGCCGCTCGCCGAGATCCTGCCCGCGTTCGCGGACATGCAGGTGCAGAAGACCTACGACGGATCGATCAGCGATCTCGAGCCGGCGGAGCGGCCGATCACGATCCGCCACCTGCTCACGCACACCGCCGGGCTCGGCTACTCGATCATCCAGAAGGGGCCGATCAGGGTTGCCTACGAGCGCGCCGGCGTGGTGCCGGGGCAGGTGACGCGGCTGCCGCTGGGCGAGATGTTCGGCCGCGGCACGCCCGCGCCGAGCCTGACGGTCTTTGCCGACAACCTCGCGAAGCTGCCGCTCGTCGCGCAGCCGGGGACGCGCTGGAGCTATTCGGTCGCGCTCGACCTGCTCGGCCGCGTGATCGAAGTCGTCTCGGGCCGGCCCTTCGACGCTTTCCTGAAGGAGCGGCTGTTCGACCCGCTCGGGATGACGAGCACCTGGTTCCAGGTGCCGGCGAGCGAGGTCGGGCGGCTGACGACGAACTACGGTCTGATGAACGGGCGGCCGCTGCCGCTCGATCCGGCGCGCGCCTCGGTCTACCTCGGTCCGCCCGCGTTCCCGTTCGGCGGGGCCGGGCTCGTCAGCAGCCCGCGCGATTACGACCGCTTCCTGCGAATGCTGGTCGGGTACGGCGAACTCGGCGGCGAGCGTGTGATGAGCGAAGCGGCGGTGCGCCTCGGAACCTCCAACCTCCTGCCCGAAGGCGTGAGCACCGCCGGCACGCTGGCGGCCGGGGCCGGTTTCGGCGCGGGCGGCCGTGTCGGACTGGGCGAGCAGGCCGGCACGTATGGCTGGGGCGGTGCGGCGGGCACGATCGCGTTTGCCGACCTGAAGCGCGGCCTTCGCGCCGGTCTGTTCACGCAGTACATGCCGGCCGACGCGCTGCCGATCCAGAGCGAGTTCCCGCTGGCCGTCGCCGCCGACCTCAAGGCGATGGCATCGGCCGGATGACCGCGCGACCGCTGGCCTTTACCGGTTGCCGCGTCGAGCGGGCGGATCACGTCCGCGCCGATCCGGAGGCGCTGGCCGGGCACATGACCTGGCGCGCGCGGCTGCTCGCGCTCGAAGGCATGATGCCGGCGGTGGACGACGAAGGGCGGCTCGCATGGCGCACGCTCGCCGATGCCGCGGAGGATGCGGAGCTCGTGTTCCTCGGCCTGCACGAAGGGCGCGGCTGCTTTGCGGCTGTCCCGGCGCAAGGCGACGCCGCGCCGCGGATGGCGAACCCTCAGCTCTGGTCGCTGATGGCGACGCTCGCGCCGGAGGAACTGGCGCTTTACGGCGGCGCACGCAGCCTGATCGACTGGCACGCCCGGCACCGCTTCTGCGCCACTTGCGGCGGGCAGACGAAGCTCGCCAAGGGCGGCTGGCAGCGCAACTGCGAAAGCTGCGGCGCGCAGCACTTCCCGCGCACCGATCCGGTCACGATCATGCTGGTGGAGCACGAGGGCCGGTTGATGCTCGGCCGCGGGCTCGGCTGGCCGGAAGGGCGCTTCTCCGCGCTCGCCGGGTTCGTCGAGCCGGGCGAGAGCATCGAGGAGGCGGTGGCGCGCGAAGTGTTCGAGGAATCCGGCGTGCGTGTGCGCGACGTGACTTACGTCGCCAGCCAGCCCTGGCCGTTCCCGAGCCAGCTCATGATCGGCTGTCACTCCCACGCGGATGACGACAAGCTGACGATCGACGCCACCGAAATGGCCGAGGTCCGCTGGTTCACTCGCGAGGACGTGGCCGCCGCACTGGCCGGCTCCGACGAAGCCTCTTTCACCGCACCTCCGCCGCATGCGATCGCGCATCACCTGATCCAGTGGTGGCTCGAGCAATGACTCGCCTGTCGATCGACGTCTGGTCCGATGTCATGTGCCCCTGGTGCCTGATCGGCTGGGGCCAGCTCTCGCATGCCCTGGCCGAGTTGGAGGGGGAGATCGAGGCCGAGGTGCGCTGGCGCCCGTTCGAACTCAATCCCGACATGCCACCCGAAGGCGAGGACCAGCAGGCGCACCTCCGCCGCAAGTACGGGCGCAGCGAAGCCGAGATGCGCGACACGCGCGAGCGCATGCGGGACATCGCGCGCGACGCGGGCGTCTCGCTCGACTACGCGGGGGAGGGCGAAGCGCCGCCGGCGATGATGTGGAACACGTTCGAGGCGCACAGGCTCCTGGCCTGGACGCTCGACAGCGAAGGGCCCGCGAAGCAGACCGAGCTCAAGCTCGCGCTGTTCCGCGCGCACTTCAACGCGCGGCGGCGGATCGGCGAGCGCCCGGTGCTGCTCGACATCGCGGAAGAATGCGGGCTGGACCGCGCAGCCATCGCGGCCGCGCTCGACGACGAGGTACTCGCCGCGAGGGTCCGGGCCGAGGAGCGGCAGGCGCTGGACATGAACATCACCGGCGTGCCGGCGATGGTGGTCGAGGGACGCTTCCTGATCCCCGGAGCGCAGCAGCCGGAGACCTACGTCACGGCCCTTCGCCGGGTGGCGGAGCGATCGCAGCGCTGACCGCGGGCAGGCTTAGTCCTGCTGCCCTTTCTTGATCGCATCCATGGTCTTGCGGCCCTTGGCCTCGTCCTGCTCCGGATTGTCGGAGCCGACCGCGCGCTCGCGATCCGCGGGATCGGTCGCGCGATTGAGCTCGGCGCGCTTGCCGACGTTGCGGTTGACTTCGCCCCCCGATGAATTCGACTGCGGCGGGGTCGGCTCCTCCGTCAGCTCGTCGATCAGATCGTTGTCCGGGTGGCGCGATTGGCGTTCTGTCATCGAAGTTCTCCTCGCCCGATCAACGGAGGAGACGGCGCCCGCGTTCCGCAGACCGTCCTACGTCTGCCGCACGTAGGCGAGGAAGTCCTCCACCTGCCCACGCAGGGTTTCCGCCTGCCGGTGCAGCTCGTCCGCCGAGCTCAGGACCTGCTCGGCCGACTGGTCGGTGGTCCGCACCATGCCGCGCACCCGGTCGATACTGACCCGCACGCGGTTCGTGCCATTCGCCGCGAGATCGAGGCTCTGCGCCAGCTCGCGGCTGGCGACGCCCTGCTCGTCGACCGCTTCCGCGATCGTTCGGGCGTTGTTTTCCACGTTGCGCACGTGCTCGCCGATCCCGCGCAGGGCGAGGATGTTGGCATGGCTGGCGCGCTGGACGGCCGCGATCTGGCCTTCGATCTCCTCGGTCGATTCGCGGGTCCGCTTGGCGAGTTCCTTGATCTCGTTGGCGACGACCGCGAAGCCGGCGCCGACCGGGCCGGCGCGGCTCGCCTCGATCGTGGCATTGAGCGCGAGAATGTTGGTCTGCTCCGCGATCGCGTGGATCAGGCTCACGATCTCGCCGATCTGCGTCGCGGCGCCGGCGAGTTCGTCCGTGGTCGCGTCGACCGCCTCGACCGAGGCAAGCGAGTGGCGCGCCCGTTCGGCGGAGCTCGCGGCCTGATCGCCGATCTCGCGGACCGAGGATGCGAACTGGTCGCCGGTCGCGGCAGCCATGGCGACGCCGCGGTTGGTCTCGTCCATCGAGCCGGCGACCTGGTCCACGTGCGCCGCTGCCTGTTCGGCGGACTGCGCCATTTCGCCGGCGGTCGTCTGGAGCTGCTTGGACGCGGCGCCGATCCCGCCGACGACTTCGCCGACGGTCTGCTCAAAACGTGTTGCAAGGTCGCGCAGCAGGGCCGCCTGGCGGTCGCGGGCGGCGAGCTTCTCTTCCGAGCGGCGCGCGGCATCCTCCTGCAGCTTGGCGAGTTCACGGGCGCTCTGCCGGAACACCGTGAGCGCGCGCGCCATTTCGCCGATCTCGTCGCTCCGCGCGGTGCCGGGGATGGTAACGGACTGGTCGCCGGCGGCGAGCGCGGTCATCGAGGCGGTGATCTCACGGATCGCGGCCGCGACCTGCCGCACCATGAAGCCCGCGCCGATCAGTGCGAGCACGACGCAGCCGGCGATCAGGCCGACGATCACGGCCGAGAGGGTGCGGTTGAGGTCGGCCAGATCCGCACGCGCATCGCGCGTCCGGGCGGCGAGCGTCGCCTCGACCTCGCGCGCCTGCCCCGCCAGCAGCTCGCCGCTCACGTCGATCGCGTCGGCGAGCGCGACCGCGCTGGGCGAAGGGCCGTAAGCGGCGATCGAGCTCTCCAGCGCGTCGAGCTCGGCCTCGAAGCCGTCGACCTGCACGTCGAGCCAGGCGATCGCTTCCATGCTCTCGGGATCGATGTTGGCCGCGCCGTCGCGCGTTTCGACGAGGCGGTGGCGCGCGCCGGCCAGAGTCTCGCGTGCGCGGGCGATCTCGCTCGGATCGCCGGTGACGGCATAGCGCGACGAGTAGTAGCGGCTTTCCGCGATCGCCGTGGTGAGCTCCGATGCGGCCAGCGACCCGCCGGCGAAGACGGAGGCCTCGTCGTTGCGGACCGTCAACTGGTAGAAGGCCGCGCCGAGCACCACGCCGAGCGCCAGCAACAGGGCGACGAAGAACAGCGCGAACAGGCGGATGCGCCCCGCGATCGTGCCGGTAGCGCGGGCCCATAATGCGCGTGGGCCGTCGAAGGCGGGCAGGCGCCTGCGGCCTGCGTCCGCAGTCCAGCGACCGGTGGTTTCGAGCAAACTGACGTCCCCCTGTGCGACCAGCCGATGCGGCCGGAGCGGGGCGGATGGACGGCGATCTTTTCCGCAGTGTGACGCCGGCGTTAACTAATCGGTCAGACCAGCCCGAGCCGGATCAGCCGGTTCATCATCTTGCCCGGCAGCACGTCGCCCGCATCCTCGCCTTCGGGGAGGTCCCGCGGCGCATCGGCATCGGCGAGATAGCGCCAGCCCTGATGGGCGCGTTTGGGGCGCGGGTCGACCCGGATCAGCTTCGGCGCGAGTCGGATCGTCCAGCGCCCGTCGTCCTTGCGCTTCTCGAAGCCGAGGATCTCGCTGCGCGCGACCAGCGCGTGGTCCATGATCCAGAAGAGCGAGCCGCCGACCATCTCCTCGTGCCGCTTGGGCAGATAACGCGTGGTCATGTGCGCCTCCGCACCGTGCTCGACCCACTCGCGCAAGCTGTCGAGGCTCTTCGAGCGGTAGGCGATCTTGGTCATGTGGAGCGGCATGGCAATGGAGATAGGCGCAATTGCCGCCCGCGCAACTCAGCCGACCAGTCCGCTCCACACCGCAAGACCGAGGAAGGCGAAGAAACCCATCGAATCGGTGATCATCGTGACGAAGACGGAACTCGCCACCGCCGGGTCCTGCTTCAGCCGGTCGAAGATCACCGGCACCAGCACCCCCGCGAGCCCTGCCACGACGATGTTGATCACCATCGCCGCGGCGATCACCACGCCGAGCATGGGCATGAAGATGATCCCGGTGGCGATCCCGATCAACACCGCGATCGTCACCCCGTTGAGCACGGCGACGCGCATTTCGCGCCACAGGATGCGGCCGGTGTTGGCTTGGGTGAGCTGGTTCATCGCGATCGCGCGCACGGCCACCGCCATCGTCTGCGTGCCCGCATTGCCGCCGATGCTGGCGACGATCGGCATGAGCACGGCCAGCGCGACGAGCTGCTCGATCGCGGCGCCGAACATGGCGATGATCAGGCTCGCGATCAGCGCGGTGCCGAGATTGGCGATCAGCCAGCGCACGCGCGCGGTATAGGCGTCGCGGATCGGCTCGTTGATGTCGCCGTCGCCCGCGCCGGAGAGCAGCAGCACGTCCTCGCCCGCTTCTTCGGAGATGATGTGGACCACGTCGTCGACCGTCATCTGGCCGACCAGCCGCCCGTTCTCGTCGACCACCGCGGCCGAGATCAGCGCGTACTTCTGGAACATCAGCGCGACTTCTTCCTGGTCCATCGTGACCGGGATCAGCGTCTGGTCGCGCTTCATCACGTCGGTCAGCGCCACGCTGCGCGGTGTGCGCAGGATCCAGCTCAGTGCGCAGGTGCCGACCGGATGGTGCGCGTGGTCGACCACGTAGACTTCCCAGAAATCGTTCGTCAGGTCGCCTTCCTCGCGCAGGAAGTCGATCAGGTCGCCGACGGTCATGTGCTCGGGCACCGCCACGAAATCGCGGCTCATCAGGCGCCCGGCGGTCTCCTCCGGATAGGAGAGCGCGCTTTCGATTGCGGCGCGGTCCTCCGCATCCATCGCGGCGAGGACGGCGCGCTGCTCCTCCGGCCCCAGATCCTCGATGAGCTGGACCGCGTCGTCGGTCTCGAGCTGTTCGGCGATGGCGGCGACCGCGCCCGCGGGCAACGCCTCCAGCATGTCGTCGCGGACGTAGTCGTTGAGCTCGGCGATGACTTCCGAGCTCATCAGGTCGGTGATCGCGGCGGTAAGCTCGCGCCGTTCGTCGCGCTCCAGCAGCTCGAGAAGGTCGGCGATGTCGGCGGGGTGAAGCGGTTCGACGAGGTCGTAGACCGCGCCCTTGTCGCCGTCCTCCAGCGCGTCGCGCACCGAGCGGATATAGTCCGGCTTCAGCCGGTTTTCCTCGTCGTGGCGTTCGTCATCGAGGCGGTCGTCGGGGCGCGCGCCGTCTTCCCCCGAGCCGCCAGCAAGCGGCGGATCGGTCGGCCTGATCTCGTCCTCGCGCGTCTCGTCCGCCATGCGCCCGCTCTACGGCCCGAGCGCGCAAAAGCAAGCGCGCGCCGGGGTGACTTTGCGTCGTGAGTGCCTATACCGGCGCGAACACGAATTAGGAGACACGATTCCATGGCCGACCAGACGCTCACCCTCACACTCGAGACCGGTAATGGGGAGGGTGGCGACGTCGTGATCAAGCTGCGGCCCGATCTCGCGCCCGGCCATGTCGAGCGGATCACGGAACTCGCCAAGGAGGGCTTCTACGATGGCGTCGTGTTCCACCGCGTGATCCCCGGCTTCATGGCGCAGGGCGGCGACCCGACGGGCACCGGCATGAGCGGCAGCGACAAGCCCGACCTCAAGGCCGAGTTCAATGCCGAGCCGCACGTGCGCGGCACGTGCTCGATGGCGCGCACCCAGGTGCCCGACAGCGCCAACAGCCAGTTCTTCATCTGCTTCGACGACGCCCATTTCCTCGACGGCCAATACACCGTCTGGGGCCAGGTCGAGAGCGGCATGGAGCATGTCGACGCGCTGCCCAAGGGCGAGCCGCCGCGCGAGCCGGGCAAGATCGTCAAGGCGACCGTCGCCTGATTGCCATGGCCCGTGCATTGCGGGCCTGCGTCGGGGCGGGGGCAGCGCTGCTGCTCTCCGCCTGCGCCACTGATCTGACCCAGGCGCGCAGCCCCTGCCTCTACGAGCCGGGCGGCTGGTGCGGCTTCACGCGCGAGCTGGCGGAGGAGAGCTGGCAATACGCGCAGCTCTCCAACAACAGCTACAAGGACAATGAAGAGTTCGCTCACCCGCCGGGCGACTTCGTCCAGGCGGGCGAGCCGCACGAGCTCGAATCGGGCTACGCCTACGTCATCTACGACCGTTACGAGCCGGGCGGCGAGACCGGAGAGCCGAAGCTGGCCGAACGCGTGATCGCCTTCCGCGGCACCGAGATGGACAGCGTTGCCGACTGGGTGCTCGGCAATATCGGCGAGCTTCACAACGACCGCGGGTGGGATACTTACGCGACCCACCGCAAGATGCTGGACGAGCAGGGGCTCGACGCGGTGCCGCTAAGGCTGACCGGCCACTCGCTCGGCGGTGCGATTGCGGCTTATGTGGCTCTGCGCGAGCCGCGCGCCACGTCCTACGCCTTCAACCAGTCGCCGCGCTTCTCGACGCCGGAGCAACCGACCCGCAGCCGGCGCGTCACCGTTTCGGAACGCGGCGAGGCGCTGCGGGGTCTGCCGACCGGCGACAGCGTGTTCCTGCAGGACCGCCTGGTCATCAACTGCCGCCCGAACGGCGCGCCGTGGAAGGATCACTCGGTCCGCAAGCTCGCCGAATGCCTCACCTGGATCGCCGCCTACGGCAATCCCGAGGCGCTCGATTCGATCCGCGAAAACGCCATTCCCAAGCCCGCGGTCGAATGCGGCCCGCCCGACAAGCGGCATCCCGGCGCGACCCCGCCGGAAGGCCTCTGCCGCCACAACACGCGCATCGAAGAGGACTGACTTGCCGCCCTAGAGCTTCGCCTTCACCAGCCAGTCGTGGAACAGCCGTACCGGGCGTTCCTCCAGCGCAGTGGGCTTGCACACGAACCAGTAGCTGTAGGGGCTTTCGACCTCGACGTCGTAGAGGTTGGTCAGGCGGCGGTCGGACGCGCGGCGGAAGTGGTCGTCGTGCATGATCGCGATACCGAGGCCCTGCGCGGCGGCTTCCAGGATCAACTGGCCCGAATCGAAATGATCGATCGCGGCCGGTTCGAGATCGTCGAGCCCGTGCGCGCGCTTCCACGCCTCAAAGCTGGCGGGCAGTTCGGTGTGGATCAGGAAGGTCTGTTTCGAGAGCAGATCCGCATCGGGCGTTTCGCCCAGCGCCTCGGCGACCTCCACGCGGCAGATCGCGTGGACCTTGTTGTAGTCGAGCCGCACCGCATGAAGCGAGCGGTCCGGTCCGCGCGAAAGGATGATCGCGGCGTCGAGCGTGTCGCCGACGCGCGACTCCAGGTGCGGCCCGGTGTCGATGTCGATGTGCAGCCGCGGGTGCAGCTCGCGCAGCTCCGCCAACCGAGGGAACAGGCGCTGACTGCCGAACAGCGGCAGCACGCCCAGGTGAAGGCGCAGCAGCGAGAGATTTTCCGACTGCCCCTCCACCGCGCGCGCCAGCGCTTCGAAATGGGGGCTCACCGCCTCGTAAAAGTGGTGCCCCTCGTCAGTGAGCTGCATCGCCTGCCGTGCGCGGGTGAACAGCTTCTTGCCGACGAATTCCTCGAGATTGCCGATGCGGCGCGAGAGCGCGGAGGGGCTGAGGCCGATCTCGTCGGCCGCCGCGCGGGCGGAGCCGAGGCGGACGGTGCGCATGAACGCTTCCAGCGCGCGCAGGGGCGGAAGGCGACGGGTCGGTTTTGCCATTAGTCGACTGCCGGCGCTTCCTCGGGCGGGTGGAGGCGCAGCCGTGTGACGTGCCTCGCATCGCCGGCGGTCACCTCGATGCACCAGCCGCTCGGGTGCCTGACCACAGTGCCGACCGGCGGCACTTGCTCGGCCAGGATGAACGTCAGGCCGCCCAGCGTATCGACCGACTCCTCGACTTCGGCAAGGCGCGGGTCGACCTGCTTGGCCACATCGTCGAGCTCGGCGCGCGCATCGCAGTCCCACATGCCTTCGCCGATCGGGACGATCCATTGCTCGGGCATCTCGTCATGCTCGTCCTCGATCTCGCCGACGATCTCTTCCACCAGATCCTCGATCGTGATGATCCCGTCGGTGCCCGAGAACTCGTCGAGCACGACCGCGAGGTGCGTGCGCTGCGCGCGCATGTCGGCGAGCACGTCGAGCGCGCCGCGCGCCTGCGGCACATAGAGCGGCTGGCGCATCAGCACGGTCCAGTCGTCCGGCGGCGGCTTGCCTTGCGCGAGGAAGGGGAACACGTCCTTGATGTGGATCATGCCGATCACGTCGTCGAGCGTGTCGCGATAGACCGGCATGCGAGAATGGCCGTTCTCCGAGAAACTGGAGACGAGCTCGTCCCAGCTCCGCGACGCATCGATCGCGATGATCTCGCCGCGGGGAACCGCGATGTCGTCCGCATCGTGCTCCCGGAAATGGAGGATGTTGCGGAGCATCTGCCGTTCGACGGACGAAAGATCGTCGCCGGGCCCGGCCTCCTTTCCGTTGGCGGACTGTTCATCCTCGTGCTCGTCGATCGCTTCTTCGAGCTGCTCGCGCAGCGACCGGTCGCTTTCGCCGTCGAAGAATCTGCGAATGGCGAGCCAAAGCCCGCGTCTACTGTCCGCGTCTCCGGCAGAGTTATCGGAATCGGGCATGGCCCTGGATGTCACTCCTGGTTGTCTCGATCGCCATATGGGTCCGGCAGGCCGAGAAGCGCAAGCGCCTTTATCTCCATGGCCTCCATTGCCTCGGCATCCTGCTCCGAAATCTCGTGATCGTATCCGGCGAGATGGAGCAGGCCATGGACCAGCAGGTGAAGCGCGTGGTTCTCTAGCGGGATGCCTTTTTCCGCCGCTTCCCGCATGCATGTTTCCCACGCGAGCGCGAGATCGCCGAGCATCTCCGGCCCGCCATCCGGCGCGAGGCCGAGCAGTTCCTCGCGCGTCAGCATGGGGAATGAGAGCACGTTGGTCGGCTTGTCCTTCGTGCGCCATTCGCGGTTGAGCGTGCGGACTTCCTCGTCGACGGTGAACAGCACGCTGGCCGTCAGCCGGCCGTTGGCAAGCTCGGGTGCAACTTTCTCTGCCGCCTCGGTCGCGCGATAGGCGAGATCGGCCCAGTCGTAGGAGCTCGGCCAGCCGTCGATTTCGATATCGAGCTCCATCACGCCCGTTCCTCTTCAGAGGAGAGTGACGGGAAGTGGTGGCCCGCCGCAGAGCGGTGCGCGTGCCTCTGGCAGCGCCCCGCTGCGACTAGGCTCGCCGGTGGCTCGCCAAGTCTCGCTGCCCCTCCTCTGAAGAGGAGAGGATTTTGCGCGTTCATGCGTCTTTCCCCTCGTAAGCCTCGACGATCCGCCCCACAATCGGATGGCGCACGACGTCGGCGGAGGTGAAACGGCTGACGGCGATCCCCTCGAGTCCTTCGAGCCGTCCGACGGCATCGGCAAGGCCGCTCATCGTGCCGCCGCCGGGGATGTCGACCTGCTTCGGATCCCCGCACACGACCATGCGGCTGTTCTGCCCGAAGCGGGTCAGAAACATCTTCATCTGCTCGCGCGTGGTGTTCTGCGCTTCGTCGAGGATGACGAACGCGTCGGCCAGCGTCCGCCCGCGCATGAAGGCGATCGGGGCGACCTCGATCACGCCCGAGATCAGGTGCCGCTCGACCTGTTCGGGCGGCATGCAGTCGTAGAGCGCGTCGTAGAGCGGGCGCAGGTAGGGATCGACCTTCTCCTTCATGTCGCCGGGCAGGAAGCCGATCTTCTCCCCCGCCTCGACCGCGGGGCGGCTGAGGATCAGGCGCTGGACGCTGCCGGTGATGAGCTGGCTCACCGCCTGCGCAACGGCGAGGTAGGTCTTGCCCGTGCCTGCAGGGCCGAGCGCGAAGATGAGCTCGTCGCGGGCGAGCTGGCGCATATAGGGTATCTGCCCGGCGCTGCGGGGCACGATCGTCTTGCGCCGGGTGCGGATCATGACCGGCGGGCCGTCGCTCTCGCCCGAGATGATTCCTTCCAGGGTCGGTTCGTTCGACATGGCGATCAGCGATTCGATCGCGCCCGAATCGAGTTCTTCCCCGCGCGCCAGCCGGCCGTACATCGCTTGAAGCACGTCGCGCGCGCGGGCGACCGAATCCTCCGGCCCTTCGAGGAGCACCTTGTCACCGCGCGCCGAGATGAACACGCCGAGGCGGTTCTCCACCTGCACGAGATTCGCGTCGAACTGGCCGAACAGTGGCACGAGTAGCGACTGGTCGTCGAAACTCAGCTCGGCCCTGGCGCGCCTGGTCTCGCGCTGCGGGCTTGGCGGCGGCGAGATGGCCGGATCGGCGCTGTTCGGTCTGCGTCCCATGCAATCCTTTCGTGGTGCGGGGCCGAATCTAGAACGCAACGCGCGGGAGGCAAGCTTGGTGCCTGAACGCAGCGGTGGATTGTTATCGAACTGTATGAACGGGCGACGAAATCAGTAGGTTGTGGTTTGCCAACGCCATGTGGCCTATAGTCGAACAAGTGTGGGAAAGAAGGGATTGTGATGATCGCCTCGGCTTGGAAACAGATGGCGGTGCTTCCGATGCTGATCGCTTGCGGTTCTGCAATCGACGCCAGAGCTCAGAGCAGCCCGCCCTTCGGAGATGAGATCGTAGTCCAGGCAGAGCTGGAGAAAGCCGAACGGCAGGTCGAAGCCTTGACGCGCGAAATCACTCGCAGTCCTCGCACCGACAAGCCGATTTCCAAACGCTACTCCGCCGTCTGCGTGGGAGTCTATGGATTGTCGGCGGATTTCGCGCATGTCCTGAACTCGCGCATTGAGGAAAACGCGCGGACGCTGGGCATTCACGTCCTGGGAGAAGGATGTCAGGTGAACACGCTGGTCGCGTTCACGAACGACAGCCGTGCCGAAATCGAGCGCCTGCGCAAGGCAGAACCGTGGCTCTTCGAAACTCTGCTGGATTATGAGTACGATCGCATTTTGCGCGGCAATGGTGCCGCGCATGCATGGCAAGCCACGCAGGTGAAGGGAGCTGACGGGAGAGAATTCGCGACGGGCGGCATAAACGGCCGTGACGTGCAGCTAAACAGACAAGCGTTCGCGAGCAACATTTCTCAACAGCTCAGGGTTGATATCGAAGGGTCGATTGTCGTCTTTGAAAATGCTCATGTACCGGGCAAGTCGATACAACAACTCGCCGACTACGCAACGATGCGGCTCTTCGCGCCCACCGATGATGTTTCGAACAGCTCACCCGGAGAAATGTCGACCATCCTTTCGCTTTTTGCCGATGGCGGAGATGTTCCAGACGGCCTCACCGCGTTTGACCGAGCCTACCTTGGGGCGCTGTACAAGTTGCCCGCCACCGCGCGAGGCGCAGCGATCCACGATGCGACCTGGGCGGCGTATCGCCAGGGACGCTATGAAATCGCCGGCTCTAGCGACACCGACTGAACAAGGCGGCCCGCAAGCGAGTTGGGGCCGGCTTCGACGAGCTCGGCCTGCACCAGGTCGCCGACCGCCGCATCGCCGTCGAACCAGACCGATTGCAGCCAGGGCGACTTGCCGAGCCACTGACCGGCGTGCTTGCCCTTGCGCTCCACCAGCACTTCGCAGGTCCGGCCGACCGAGGCCTGGTTGAACGCGAGCTGGTGGCGGCTGAGCGCGGCCTGGAGGCGCTGGAGGCGTTCGTCCATGATCTCGCGCGGGATCTGGCCGTCCATTGCCGCGGCCGGCGTGCCGGGGCGGGGGGAATACTTGAAGCTGAACGCCTGCGCGTAACCGACCGCGTCGACAAGGGCGAGGGTGTCCTCGAACTCCGCCTCGGTCTCGCCCGGGAAGCCGACGATGAAATCGCCCGACAGCGCAATGTCCGGCCGCGCCTGGCGGAAACGCTCGAGCAAGCGCAGGTAGCTGTCCGCCGTGTGGCTGCGGTTCATCGCCTTGAGCACGCGGTCGCTGCCCGACTGCACTGGCAGGTGCAGGAACGGCATCAGCTTGTCGATCTCGCCGTGCGCCGCGATCAGCGCATCGTCCATGTCGGCCGGGTGGCTGGTGGTGTAGCGGATGCGGGCCAGCCCATCGATGTCCGCGAGGTCGCGGATCAGGTCTGCGAGTCCGATTGCGCGGCCCCGGTGGTCTTCGCCGCTCCAGGCCGAAACGTTCTGGCCGAGCAGCGTGATCTCGCGCGCGCCAGCCTCGACCAGTCGCTGCGCTTCGGCCACAAGGTCGCTGTAAGGGCGGGAGATTTCGGCGCCGCGGGTATAGGGCACGACGCAGTAGGTGCAGAACTTGTCGCACCCTTCCTGGACGGTGAGGAAGGCCGCCGGCGGGCTCTTGCGGCGCTGGGGCAGCGCGTCGAACTTGGCGATCGGGGGCATGTCCGTATCGGTCGCGCGCTCGCCGCGCACGGCCTTGTCGAGCATTTCCGGCAGGCGGTGATAGGCCTGGGGACCGACGACCATCGACACCGCCGGGGCGCGGGCCATGATCTCCTCGCCTTCCGCCTGCGCGACACAGCCGGCGACCGCGATCAGCGGCTTCTTGCCCGCCTGCTCGCCCGACTTCACCAGACGGCCGATGTCCGAATAGACCTTCTCCGCCGCCTTCTCGCGAATGTGGCAGGTGTTGAGCACGACGAGGTCCGCGTCCTCGCCGTCCGGGGCGGGCACGATGCCCTTGTCGGCCAGCAGTTCGGCCATGCGCTCGCCATCGTAGACGTTCATCTGGCAGCCGAAGCTCTTGACCCGGTAGGTCTTCGGAGGGGCACTCTGTCGCATGGCGCGCGCCTATAGCGGACGCGGGCGCGGTTTGGAACTCATGAGTCGGGTCAGCTATCGACCGGCGCGTTGTAGCGCACGGGCACGACATCGTGGCGGAATTCGCGCAGCGGCTTGCCGAGCGCGGTCAGCAGCGCCGCCTCGATCGCGGCACGGGCCCGCGCGCCGATTGCCTTACGGCCGCGAAACTCCTCGGGGCTGAACGGCTCGAGGAAATGCAGGCGCACGCGGAAGCTACCCTTGCGCGCGAGGATGCGGCGTGCGTTGTGCAGGCCGCTTTCCTCGCCGATCCAGCCGATCTCCTCGGCCACGGCGCCATAGTCGACGAGCACCGGCTGGACGAGCACGCCGGGAGGCGGCGGTTCGAGCACGCTCAGCATGCTGGTCTTGAACGGGAGGAGCGACTGGCCGTCGGTCGTGGTCCCCTCGGGAAAGACAGTCACGGACCAGTTGTCCTGCAGCGCCTCGCGCAGGGCGTTGATCTGCTCCGCCACGCCGAGGCGGTTCTCGCGCTTGACGAAAACCGTGCGGTTGAGCCGGCACAGCCAGCCGACCGCCGGCACTTCGCTGAGCTCATGCTTGGCGACGAACGCCGTGCCGCTCGCGCCCGCGAGCGAGAGGATGTCGAGCCAGGAGACATGGTTGGCGATGAAGAAAACGTCGCGGCGCAGCGGCACGCCGATCCTCTCCACGCGCGCGCCCGCGATGCGCGCGGTGAGCCCGAGGAACCACATCGGGAACGGCGAGCCGTAAGCGAAGAGGCGATAGAGGAAATGCAGCGGCAGGAAGGCCGCGAGGAGCAGGAGGATCACAAGGGCACGAAAGGCCAGCCGAAGATGACCTGCGAAGGACAGCGGCGCACTTTCCCCGCGCGCCACGGCCTCGCGCAGCGCCGGATCCATCAGCCGGGCTTGTCGCCGCGATCGAGCCTGACGCCGTAGAGTTCCATCCGGTGATCGACCAGGCGATAGCCCAGGCGCTCGGCAATCACTTTCTGCAGCGCCTCCAGCTCCGGGTCGACGAATTCGACCACGTTGCCGCTCTCGACGTCGATCAGGTGATCGTGATGCGCCTCGGGCGCCGCTTCGTAACGGGCGCGGCCGTCGCCGAAGTCGTGGCGGTCGAGGATGCCCGCTTCCTCGAACAGGCGCACGGTGCGGTAGACCGTGGCGATGGAGATCTTGGGATCGATCGCGGAGGCGCGATGATGGAGCTGCTCCACGTCGGGGTGATCCTCGCTTTCCGACAGGACACGGGCGATCACGCGCCGCTGCTCGGTGATGCGCAGGCCGCGGTCGGCGCAGAGTTGCTCGAGATCGATCCGCTGGGACAAGAGGGCACCTTAATAGTAGAAACGCCCCGCACCCTTAACGGTGCAGGGCGTTCTGCTCAAGCGTGAGGTGCCGCGCTCAGTCGGTCTTCTTGCGGCGCCCGCGCTTCTGACCGGGCTTGCGGCCGAGGCCGATCTTCTTGGCGAGATCGCGGCGAGTCTCAGCGTAATCGGGCGCGACCATCGGATAGTCGGCACCGAGGTTCCAGCGCTGGCGATACTCGTCCACCGACATGCCGTGCTCGGTCATCAGGTGGCGTTTGAGCATCTTCATCTTCTTGCCGCAGTCGAGACAGACGATGTGGTCCTTCTTGACCGACGAGCGAAGCGAAACCGCAGGTTCCGGCGTGGGTTCTTCTTGGGCGGCATCGACACCGAGGCCTGCGAGTGCGCCGTAAACGTTGCCGATGAGCGTCGACACTTCGTCGACGGCCACGCTGTTGTTGCTCACGTGAGCCGCGACAATGTCGGACGTCAACGTGATCAACGTTTCCGTCATGTCAAATTCTTGCTGTTCCATATTACCTCGGTGGCGACGTTTTGTCATTGATGTAAATGTTATAAATCGCGAGCCACTGCTCGCTGCTCGTTTCATGGACGAGGAAGATAAATATTTCAATACTCGTGAATTGCGAACGTATATCAATCGTGTGCGCTTCAGACCTCCGCGTTATAAATCGCGGGCGAACGTAATCGCATCGAGAAATTGCCCTGACGGCAAGCGGTAATACGCCTTGCGAAGGCCGATCGGGGCGAAGCCCATCCGGCGATAAAGTGAAGCGGCCGGGTTATTATCGCGCATTTCCAGAAACATGCGCTCGGCGCCCCGGCCCCGCGCCTCGGCGAAGGCGCGCGTGAGGAGCGCACGGCCGATGCCGCCTCCTCGCAGGTGAGGCCGCACCCCGATCAGCAGCAGTTCCTCTTCCCCGGGGGCGAAGCGGGTCAACGCAAAACCTGCCGCGTCGCTTTCCGCCTCGAGCGGTTCGCCATCTGCGCCCGCAAGGAGATAATGCGTATGCGGCAGTGTCAGGGAATCCGACACCTGGCGGCGGTTCCATGCTTCCGCCCAGGCCGGGTCGAATGCGACATCCATGACTTCCATGATCCGGTCGAGATCGTCCTTCATGCGGAAGGTCTCGCATCGGGAGGGCGCCCGTAGATCGGCCGCGGATCGGCAGAGAGGAGGGAGGCGGGGACGTGCAGTGCAAGGCGCGCGTCGGGATGGAGCGGAAGCGCGCGGCCGTTTCCGCGCCGGGCCACGAGCGCTTCCGCCTGGGTCCCGCCGACCAACGATGCGCCGATCGCGCGCACGGCTTCATCGGGCGGGAGCGAGCGGACGTCGGCTTCGGGCAGCCCGTCGCGGCCGAACGGCTGCACGAACCACTCGCCGTGCCCGCCCGTGGTGCAGACGCCGACCGGTTCCCCGGCATGCTCGGCCTGCATCACGGCTGCGATCAGCGCGAGCGTCGGATAGCCGGTGACCTGCGCGCGCCAAGCGTAGCCGAGCGCGCGGGCGGTCGCGAGACCGATGCGTACGCCGGTGAAGCTGCCCGGGCCGAGTGAGACGAGAATGCGGCCGGCGCGCCCGCGGTCGGGCAGCGCGGCGATCATCGGCACCAGCCGCTCGGCATGGCCGCGGCCGAGCACGCGATGATCGTGCGCTACCGGTTTCTCGTCCTCGAACAGCGCGACCGAGCAAGCCTCGGTCGCGCATTCGATCGCCAGCGTCCGCATGTTTCGCGCTCAATCCTTCCCGTCACCGCGGGCGACCTGTCCGCGCGGCTTCAGGCTGCGGGTTCGCAATGACGGGAGGAGCCGTCAAGCGCGGAGGGCGCTGACGAGCGAAAATCAGGCGATGACGTTGAACCTGTCGAAGTCGGGCCGCGGGCTGCGGTCGAAGATCGTCGAGGCATCGCCATAGCCGATGCCGCAGATGAAGTTGCTGCGCACGCGCGGCTGATCGGCGAAGAATGCCTTGTCGACCGCTGCATTGTCGAACCCCGACATCGGCCCGCAGTCGAGCCCGAGGGCGCGGGCCGCGAACATCAGATAGGCCCCCTGCAACGAGGAATTACGGAACGCGCCTTCCTTGCGCCCGGCCTCGTCGCCTTCGAACCAGCTCTTCGCGTCGGTGTGGGGGAAGAGCCACGGCAGATGCTCATGGAAATCGAGATCGTAGCCTATGATCGCGACGACCGGTGCGGTTTCTATCTTCTTCTTGTTTCCGTCCATCGCCAGGGCAGAAAGCTTCTGCTTCGCTTCGGCGGACTTCGCCCAGACGATCCGCGCGGGCTGCATGTTGGCCGAGGTCGGCCCCATCTTCATCAGCTCGTAGATCGCATGGATCTGTTCGTCCGACACCGGCTTGTCGAGCCAGCCGTTATAGCTGCGCGCCTCGTGAAAAAGCTGGTCGAGCGCGTCGGCCGACAGGACGTTGTCGTGAAACTGCTTGGTCATCGAAACTCCACCGAAGTTGGAAAATCAGGCCGCGCGGACTTCGACGACCTCGGGCACGTAGTGCTTCAGAAGGCCCTCGATCCCGTGCTTGAGCGTCGCGGTCGAGCTCGGGCAGCCGGAACAGGCGCCCTGGAGCTGGAGATAGACGACGCCGTCGCGGAAGCCGCGGTACTGGATGTCGCCGCCGTCGCCGGCGACCGCAGGGCGCACGCGGGTTTCGAGCAGATCGTTGATCTGCGCCACGATGTCTGCGTCTTCCGGGTCTTCCTCCACCAGCATCTCGCTTTCGCCCGGCACCGCGATACCGCTCGCATCGCCGCCCGCGAACAGGGGGGCTTCGGAGATGAAATGGTCGAGCAGGATGGAGACGACCTGCGGCTTGAGCGAAGACCACTCCACGCCCGGCGCCGCCGTGACCGACACGAAGTCGGCGCCGAAGAACACGTTGGTGACTTCGCCGGTGTCGAAGATCGCCTGCGCCAGCGGGCTCGCCTCGGCCGCTTCGGGGCTGGCGAATTCACGCGTGCCGGAGGGCATCACCTGCCGCCCGGGCAGGAACTTCAGGCTCGCGGGGTTCGGCGTCGTTTCGGTCTCGATGAACATGCCAGAGATGTAGGGTCGGCGGGCACGCCGGGCAAGGGCCGCACGCATTCACTATCCCTTCATCGCGGGGCTCCCTATAACCGCATGCATGACTCTTCTCCCGCGCGCCGTCCGGCGCCTCGCGCTCCTCCTTCCCCTTGCGCTCCTGACGCCTTCCGCGACGGCGCAGCAGGCCCTGCCCGCGGGCGCGCCCGAGTCGCTCCAGACCGGCGACGAGGTGCCGTGGATCTATCGCGGAAGCGATGTTCCGCGCGACAAGGAATGGCTGTTCGGAGAGATGGACAATGGCCTGCGCTACGCCGTGCGCAAGAACGGCGTTCCCCCGCGCCAGGTCTCGATCCGCATCCGCATCGACGCCGGGTCGCTGCACGAACAGGACGACGAGCGCGGCTTCGCGCATTTGATGGAGCACCTGAGTTTCCGCGAGAGCAAGTACCTCGGCCCCGCCATGGCGATCCCGACCTGGCAGCGGCTTGGCGCGACCTTCGGCAGCGACACCAATGCCGAAACGACACCGACCCACACGGTCTACAAGCTCGACCTGCCCAATGCGACGCCGCAGGCGCTGGAGGAGAGCTTCAAGCTGCTTTCGGGCATGATCCGCGAGCCTGTGCTCAACGAGACCAACCTCGCCGCCGAAGTGCCGATCGTGCTTGCCGAGAAGCGCGAGCGCGGCGGCGCGGCGGAACGCGTAGTCGAAGGCACGCGCACGACGCTGTTCGCCGGCCAGCCGCTCGCCGAGCGCATGCCGATCGGCACCGAGGAGACGCTGAAGGGCGCCACCGCGCAGGCCGTGCAGGCATTTCACGATCGCTGGTATCGGCCGGAGAACACCGTGATCGTGGCCGCAGGCGATATCGATCCGGTGCGGCTCGCGCAGTTGGTCGAACAGTGGTTCGGCGACTGGCAGGGCAAGGGGCCGCATGTCGAAGCGCCCGACTTCGGCGACCCCGTGCCGCCCCCCGGCGCGACGGGCGAGAACCCGGTGGGCGAGACGTCCGTTCTGGTCGAGCCGGACATGCCGCGCTCCCTGACCTACGCGATCATGCGTCCGTGGCGGAAGGTCGATGATACGATCGTGTACAACGAGGGGCTGCTGCTCGACTCGCTATCGCAGGCGCTGATCAACCGCCGGTTGGAGGCCCGCGCACGGGCGGGTGGCTCGTATCTCTACGCCCAGGTCCAGCAGGATGACGTCAGCCGTTCGACCGACGCCACGTTCGTCACGCTCGCGCCGCTCGGCGAGGACTGGGAAGCAGCCCTGACCGACGTGCGGGCGGTGATCGCCGACGCGCTGGCGACGCCGCCGTCGCAGGAAGAGATCGCGCGCGAGATGGCCGAGTTCGATGTCGTCTTCGCCAGCATGGTCGAGCAGCGCGCGGTCATGGCCGGATCGAAGCTCGCCGACGACATCGTCAACGCCGTCGACATCCGCGAGACGGTCGCTTCGCCGGAAACCGTGCTGTCGGTGTTCCGCGGCATGAAGGACAAGTTCACGCCCGAAGCCGTGCTCGAGCATACCCGCAAGCTGTTCTCCGGCGATGTGGTGCGTTCGGTCTACGTCACCCCCGCCACCGGCGAAGCCGACGCCGCCGCGCTCAGGGCAGCGCTGGAAGCGGAAGTCGCACCCGATCCCAGCGCCCGGCTGGAAGGCGAGCCGATCTCGTTCGCGGACCTGCCCGCGATCGGAGAGCCGGGCCAGGTCGTCAGCGAGGCGCCGCTGGGCCTGCTCGGGATCGAGCGGATCGAGCTCGACAACGGCGTCACCGCCATTCTCTGGGCCAACGATGCCGAGCCAGGGCGCGTGGCTGTGCGCGTGCGCTTCGGCGCCGGGCACCGGGCGTTCGACGAGAGCGATGCCGTCTACCGTGCGTTGGGCGAAGCGGCGCTGGTCCAGTCCGGGCTGGGCGATCTCGGCCAGGAAGAGCTCGACCGCATCTCCACCGGGCGCAAGCTCGGCTTCGATTTCGGTGTGGAGGATTCGACTTTCACCTTCGCCGCGCAAACGCGCAACGCCGACCTTGCGGACCAGCTCTATCTGTTCGCCGCGAAGCTCGCGATGCCGCGGTGGGACGAGAACCCGGTGCTGCGCGCCAAGGCGGCCGCACGTCTCGCCTACGAAAGCTACTCCACCAGTCCGAGCTCGGTGCTCAACCGCGACCTTGAATATTACCTGCGCAATCGCGACCCGCGCTATGCGACGCCTGACCTCGCCATGCTGGAGGGCGTGACGCCCGAAGGTTTCCGCGAAGTCTGGGAGCCGCTGCTCAAGCAGGGTCCGATCGAGGTCGCGATCTTCGGCGAGTTCGACCGCGCCGCTGCGCTGGAGGCCCTGCGCAATACGTTCGGCGCGCTGCCCGCCCGCACGCCGATCCCGACCGAAGTTGCCGCGCGCACGCCCGACTTCCCTGCGCCTTCAGCCGACACGGTGGTGCTGCATCACCGCGGCGACGCCAACCAGGCAGCTGCGGTCATCGCCTGGCCTACGGGCGGCGGTGTCGAGCGGCTGCCCGAATCGCGCCAGCTAGAGATCCTCGCCAATCTGTTCAGCAACCGGCTCATTGACGCCATGCGCGAGCGGGCGGGCGCCAGCTACGCGCCGCAGGTCATGAACACATGGCCGGTGGACTTGCAGGAGGGCGGGCGGCTTACCGCGATCGCGCAGCTTCGGCCGGAGGACGTGCCGGCTTTCTTCGCCGCGGCGGACGAGATCGCGGCCGATCTGGCCGCCAATCCGCCGAGCGAGGACGAGCTTGCCCGTGTCACC
Source organism: Pelagerythrobacter sp. Soil_C_18 (assembly GCF_057657235.1). Lineage (NCBI taxonomy): Bacteria > Pseudomonadati > Pseudomonadota > Alphaproteobacteria > Sphingomonadales > Erythrobacteraceae > Pelagerythrobacter > Pelagerythrobacter sp. Soil_C_18. The sequence continues at coordinate 322,510 of NZ_JBDGIU010000001.1, read as the reverse complement.
GAACCGCTGCGCCAGCTCATCAATCGTGCCTCGACCGGCAACATGTTCTGGATGTACCAGCTCGAAGGATCGACCCGCGATCCGCGCCGGGTGCAACTGGTGCGTTCGCTGCTCAACGACTATACGGTGACCACTCCGCAGGCGATGCAGCAGCTTGCCCAGCGGCACCTTGCCGCCCGCCCGGGTTTCCGCCTCGCGGTCATTCCCCAGGGGCAGGAACTGGTCCGCGCTGCGCCTCCCGCGGAAGCGCCGGCCGCCGGTCGCTGATCCGCGCATAGCGCAGCCATCAGCGGCTGTAAGTTAATTGCCCTTGCGGCACGCCGTGCATTGGCTTTCAATGCGCGGCCTTGCAAATACGGAAAGATCGGCACGTGGCTCGCAACTGGAATCCCGATAGCTGGAAGGCGCACGAAGCACGGCACCTGCCGCACTACGAGGATGCGCAGGCGCTCGCGGATGCGGAAGCTACGCTCGGCACCTACCCGCCGCTCGTGTTCGCGGGTGAGGCGCGCGCGCTCAAGGACGAGCTTGCCGGGGTCGCGCGGGGCGAGGGCTTCCTGATCCAGGGCGGCGACTGTGCCGAGAGCTTCGCCGAGTTCCACCCGAACAATATTCGCGACACGTTCCGCGTGCTGCTGCAGATGGCGGTCGTGCTGACGTTCGCCGGCAAGCTGCCGGTGGTGAAGGTCGGCCGGATGGCGGGCCAGTTCGCCAAGCCGCGCAGCGCGCCGACGGAAACCAAGGATGGGGTGACGTTGCCGAGCTACCTTGGCGACAACGTCAACGGCATCGAATTCAACCCGGAAAGCCGCCGCAACGATCCGCAGCGCATGGTGCGTGCCTATTCGCAGGCCGCGGCGACGCTGAACCTGCTGCGCGCCTTTGCGGGCGGCGGCTACGCCAACCTGCGCCAGGTCCACCAGTGGACACTCGATTTCATGGGTCGCAGTCCGTGGGCGCAGAAGTTCGCCGAGACCGCCGACCGGATCGGCGAGGCGCTCGATTTCATGGAGGCCTGCGGGATCGATCCGGCGACCGTGCCGCAGCTCAAGGGCACGAGTTTCTACACCAGCCACGAGGCGCTGCTGCTGCCCTACGAGCAGGCGATGTCGCGGCAGGACTCGCTGACCGGCGACTGGTACGACACCAGCGCGCACATGGTCTGGATCGGCGACCGGACGCGGTTCCCCGGCAGCGCCCACATCGAATTCGCGCGGGGTATCGGCAACCCGCTCGGCCTCAAGTGCGGGCCGAGCCTGGAGCCGGACGACCTGCTGACCCTGCTCGACACGCTCAACCCCGCGCGCGAGCCGGGGCGGATCACGCTGATCAGCCGCTTCGGGCATGACAAGGTCGAAGCCGGCCTGCCGCGCCTCATCCGTGCGATCACGCGGGAAGGGCATCCGGTGGTGTGGAGCTGCGATCCGATGCACGGCAACGTCGTGAAGTCGGACAGCGGCTTCAAGACGCGGCCGTTCGACCGCATCCTGACCGAAGTGAAGGGCTTTTTCGCGGTCCACCGCGCCGAGGGCACCCACGCGGGCGGCATCCACATCGAGATGACCGGGCAGGACGTGACCGAATGCACCGGCGGCGCGATTGCGATCACCGACGAGGCGCTGGGCGACCGCTACCACACCCACTGTGACCCGCGCCTCAACGCCGCACAGTCGCTGGAACTCGCCTTCCTCCTCGCCGACATGATCCGGCTGGAGGCAGGCGGCCGCCAGGCCGACGCGGCCTAGCTGCCCTCAGACGATTCCCGCACCCGCGGGGCGACGCAGAATGAGGCGCCGTCGCCGGCCTTGCGCGCTTAGTTTCGCAGTGCCTCTTCGGCAGGTTCCGCGGGCATATCGCTCGCGGCCGTCTCTGGATCGCTCCACAGCTCGCCGCCCAGTAATGCGGTCCCCTCTTCCACGCCGTCGAGCTTCTCCAACAGAGCGCGCGCCTGGTCTGCCATGCCGCCGGCGTGCGGATCGGAGGCGACCGGCTTGAGGTTGTAGCGGGCGAGCTCGATCTTGCCTTCGCCCATCTGCATGACCGCGGCATTCAGCGCCAAGTCGCGATCGAACGGCGCGAGCTCGGCAGCCCGTTCGAGCGCATGCTTCGCGGTCTCGGTCGGCGTCTCGCCGCGCTCAAGAAAGCTGCGATAGTAATAGATCAGCGGCAAAGGATGATCGTTCTCGAGCTTGTTCAGCTCGCTGAACGGCACCATCGCGGCCGCATAGGCGGCGTCGGGGTCGTCCGCCTCGCTGGCGATGCGGAACAGCGACAGCCCCTTCTGCACGTAGGCGTTCTCGATCGCCGGATCGATTGCGATCGCGCGGTCGGCGGCGGCGATCGCTTCCGCGTCGTTGCCCGCGTCATGCTCCGCCTCCGCCAGCATGGCGAGGACGCCGGCGTCGTCGGGATAGCGCGCGGCCACCTCGCGCGCGTCCGGCAACAGTTCCAGCGCCTTTTCGCGCGTCACCCCGCGCTGCGAGCGAATGCGCAGCGGCATCGCCTTGTCCATACCGTCGCTCAGCCGGCGTACCGTGACGGTTCCGATAGGAACCAGCTCCGGCTTCAGGTTGAACGTGTGGATCCGCCGTTGCCGCAAGTAGGAGTCGAGTTCGCGCTCCAGCGCGTCGAGATCTCCAAAGACCTGTTCGCCTGCCGCTCTCGCAGCAGTGCCGTCGGCGATCCTTTGCCAGTATTGCGTCAACTGGCCTCTCCGTTCCTCCGAGAAAGTCAGGTAATGGTAAAGCGCCCAGGCGCGGCCGTAGAATGCGTCGTAGCCTTTGCCGCGGTTCTGTTCGTAAAGCTCGTGATCGAGAAGCTCCTCGACGGTGACGTCCGCAGCATAATACAACTCGCCCGCGCGGTGGTAGGCGGGGCGCCCGATCTGGATCGAACCGTCCCGCGGGAATCGGCTCGACGCGAAGAATTCCGCCGCGCCTTCGCTCAGCCAGCGCGGCATTGCGTAGCGCGAACTGCCGATCAGAAAATGGTGCGCGTACTCGTGAAGGAGCACGATAAACGAGAAATGCGGGTCTCCGTGCGAAATGCGCACGTCCGGCACGAAGGCGCGTGACCCGCCGGCGCGCGGAATATAGAACCCCGCCACGTTGCGCGCGTCCTCTCCGACGAGCTTGCGCACATCGCGCTCGCTGCCGACGGCAAAGATCGTGAGCCGGTTCGACGGGCTCGGCGGAGGGGTGTCGCGCTGGATCAGGACACGCAAGGCCGAATGGTAACGCTCGAGCATCTCGGCGAATTTCTTCACGTCCTCGGCGCTGTCGTCGGCATAGACGACGAAGTGTTCCGATTGCGCCTCGTGCCAATGGGCAAGAGCCGGAGCGCTCGCGCCCAACGCAAATAGGAATGCGATCAGATATTTCATTGAACCCCCCCAATTTCCCCAAAGCGACGATAATGGCAAAGGGCCGTCGGGTGAATACCTCTCCGACTCCTCCGTCGTGGGTGGACGATTTCGCGCGTCTGCCGGCGAAGTTTCGCTATCCCGACTTCACCACAATGGCTGTCATCCCGACCCTTTCATTCGCCGGCCATTTGCGTCATCATCGCTGCGGACTGGTAGCGACAGGAGAGTTCCGTGCCCCAGCCCGAAGCGGCCCCTCGAGCGGAGAACGCGTCGAACCTGGCCGGCGATTTCCGCTGTACGCGCACGCTGACCGAAGCGCTTGCCGCGCCCCTGTCGGACGCCGATGCGACGATCCAGTCGATGGAAGATGCCTCGCCGGCCAAGTGGCACCTCGCGCACACGACCTGGTTCTGGGAGACGTTCCTTCTGCGCGATCATGGTTCGGGTTACCGGCTCTATCGCGAGGATTGGCCTTACCTGTTCAACTCCTACTACGAGGCGGAAGGCGAGCGGGTGGCACGCGGCCGGCGCGGAATGCTTTCGCGCCCGACGACCACCGAGATCCTTGAATGGCGTGCGCATGTCGACGCGGCGATGGAGGGTCTGCTCGACGATCCCGATTGCGCCCCGCTGATCGCGCTCGGAATCGCGCACGAGCAGCAGCATCAGGAACTGCTGCTGACGGACATCAAGCACGCGCTGTTCCAGAACCCGCTCGGCCCAGCGATGTGGCCGACCTCACCCAGTCCCCGCGCAGGCGAGGATCTCAGGCAGCCCGCGGACGACGGTTCCGGCTGGCGCACCCACCCCGGCGGCGTCGCGCTGATCGGCCATGACGGAGAGGGCTTCGCCTTCGACAACGAGGGCCCGCGCCACCGCGTCCTGCTCGAACCCTTCGCGCTCGCCCGCCGCCTCGTCACCAACCGCGAATGGGACGAATTCATCGCCGACGGCGGCTACCGCGAGGCGCGGCTGTGGCTCTCCGACGGATGGGCCTGGGTCAACCGGCACGCGGTGGAGGCGCCGCTCTACTGGCGCGAGGGGGAGCAGTTCACCCATGCCGGCTGGCAGCCGCGCGACCCGGAGACGCCGGTCACCCACATCTCCTACTACGAGGCGGATGCCTTCGCCACCTGGGCCGGCGCGCGCCTGCCGACCGAGTTCGAGTGGGAAGCGATCGCTCGCGGCCAGCACGAAGGCGATGCGCCCGCGCACGATTCGGCCGGCGGCCACCAGCTCGACGATCCCGCTTCGTGGGCCGCCCCGCCGCTCCCCATCGGCGGAACCGAGCTGTTCGGCGACTGCTGGCAGTTCACCCGCTCGGCCTATCTGCCCTATCCGCGCTTCGCACCGGCGGCGGGCGCGGTCGGCGAATACAACGGCAAGTTCATGAGCGGTCAGTTCGTCCTGAAAGGCGCGAGCTGCGCCACCGTGCGCGGCCATTCGCGCGCCAGCTACCGAAACTTCTTCTATCCGCACCAGCGCTGGCAGTTCACCGGCTTGCGGCTCGCTAGGGATATTTGATGGCCGCACAGGAGGGGATGACGCTCGTCGATTTCGACGGAGACGGGGTCGACCGGGCGTTCGGCACCGACGTTCTCGCCGGGCTGCGGCAGCCGCAGAAGGCGGTGCCCGCGCGCTGGCTCTACGACCAAGCCGGATCGCAGCTGTTCGAGGACATCACGCGGCTGGAGGAATACTACCCGACCCGCGCCGAGACCGAGATACTGACCACGCGCAGTGCGGAGTTCGCAAGGGAGATCGGCCCCGGCCGCGCGGTCGTCGAATTCGGCAGCGGCAGTTCGGTCAAGACGCCGCTGCTGCTGCGCGCGATCGAGCCTGCCGCATACGTGCCGCTCGACATTGCGGGCGACTTCCTGCGCATGGCGGCGGGCGAACTTGCGGCCAAGTTTCCCGGCCTGCCGGTGTACCCGGTGGAGGCCGACTTCATGCGGAAGGTCGCCCTGCCCGAAGCGGTGGAGGCGATGCCCAAGCTCGGCTTCTTCCCCGGCTCGACGATCGGCAACATGGTTCCGCGCACGGCAGTCGACCTCCTGCGCACGATGCGGGCGACGCTGGGGGCCGGCGCGAAGCTGCTGATCGGCATGGACCTGATCAAGGACCCGGCGGTGCTCGAAGCCGCCTACGACGATGCCGCCGGCGTGACGGCCGAGTTCAACCTCAACCTCGCACGGCGGATCAATCGGGAGCTCGGCGGCACGATCCCGGTCGACGACTTGCGCCACGTCGCGCGCTGGAACGACGATTTCGCGCGGATCGAGATGCACCTGGAGGCGCAGCGCGACATGACCTTCGAGGCCGCCGGCGAGACGTTCTCGCTCGCGAAGGGCGAGACGATCCATACGGAGAACAGCCACAAGTTCTCCCGGCGCAGCGCCAACGCCCTGCTGCTGGCCGGCCAGTGGACCCCGGTATCCCGCTGGACCGACGGCGGAGAGCGCTTTTCCCTGATCCTCGCCGAAGCGACCATTCCGCGCAGCGCGCCCTGATCCTGCCCGGCCGACTGCTTCCACATCGCCTCGAACGTTCGGCATGGAACCGGCGGCGGTGAACCCCTATATCCCCGACGTGGATCTCGACGCCCTTTTCAATGCTGTCGCCGGAGTGATCGCGGAAGTTCCGCGTTCCGGCCTCCTGCTGGCGACCGTTGCCGCGCTCCTCGCCGGCTGGGCCGGTTCGATCATGGCGCGGCGCGACGTGCCGTTCGGGCTGTTCATCCGGCGCCTGAGCACGCTCGCACTGGGCGGCATCCTGGTCGTGCTCGTGCTCCAGCTTTCGCGCTTCGATCCGCGGATCGAGCTCGCCGTGCCGCAGATCGGCTTGCCCGAACAGGTGGTGGAGGGCGGCGAGACCCGCATTCCCCTCGCGCCCGACGGCCATTTCTGGCTCCGCGCCGAAGTGAACGGAGAGCCGGTCGCCTTCATGGTGGACACGGGTGCGACGCTGACGGCGGTGTCCACGCAAGTCGCCGACCGCGTCGGCCTCGAGCCGCGCACCGGCGGCATTCCCGTGCGGCTCAACACCGCCAACGGTACGATCTCGGCCGACATTACCACGATCGACGACCTGCGCTTCGGCAACGTCGCGGCCCGCGGACTCGACGCGGTAATCGCCCCGAACCTCGGCGAAACCAGCGTGATCGGCATGAACCTGCTCTCGCGCCTCCAGTCGTGGCGCGTGGAAGACAACACGCTGATCCTCGTCCCCCACCACCCGCAGGAGCCGGTGGACTGGTAGGGTAGCGCTCTCGCCCTTCCGCGCGCCATTGATGCCGGGCTCAAAGCGGCTTAGGCGCGCAGTTATGGACGAGGTGGGGGGACGGCCGGGTTCGGTCATCGGTGAGCGCGGGGCCTGGTTCTGGGCCGGATGCGCTGCGATCAGTGCGGGGGTGCTGCTCCACCTGCCGATGCTGGGGCATGCCCATGCCATGGGCAACCATCTGGCCGGCATGGCGATGGACCCGTGGATGTACCTCGGGATGGCGCTGATCGCGATCGGCGCTCCGCTCGCCTGTTACGGCGCGCTGCCGAAGCGGAGGCCGAGGCACGCCGACGATGCCGGGACCAGTTACGAGGCGCCCGATTCGACGCCGCTCAACCGCTGGCATGCCGGCGTGCTACTCGTCCTCACCCTCGGGCTCGTGATCGACGTGATGAAGCCGGCGACGCTCGGTTTCGTGCTGCCGGGGATGATCGGCGAGTACGGAATCACCGCATCGACCGCCGCGCTGCTGCCCCTGATCGCGCTGATCGGGACGACCGTGGGATCCTTCATCTGGGGCTGGCTCGCCGACGTCTACGGGCGGCGGGTCTCGATCCTGCTGTCCACCATCCTGTTCGTCTCGACGTCGATCTGCGGCGCCATGCCGGCGTTCGAGTGGAACCTCGTCATGTGCTTTCTGATGGGCGTCTCCGCCGGCGGTATGCTGCCGGTGGTCTATGCGCTGCTCGCTGAAGTCATGCCGCCCCGGCACAGGAGCTGGGTGCTGGTCCTGGTGGGCGGGACCGGTCTCGTGGGCGGCTATCTCGCCGCGAGCGCCGCGGCCCACGTCTTCGAGCCCGTGTTCGGCTGGCGGGCGCTGTGGCTCCAGGGATTCCCGACCGGCATTCTCCTGCTGGCGCTGGCACGGCTCATTCCCGAATCCCCCCGGTTCCTGGCGGAGCAGGGACGCCACGCCGAGCTTGCGCGGATGCAGCGGAAATTCGGAATCGTGCCTCGCGACCGCGCACCGCCGCCCGCGGACGCGCCAATCGCGCATCAGCGGCATGGGCGCCTGATGCTCGCGCTCGCGATCGCGGCGCTGTCGTGGAGCTTCGTGAACTTCGGCCTGCTGTTGTGGCTGCCGAGCGACCTGCAGGCGCGCGGTTATTCGGCCGAACTGGCGAGCGGGACGATCGCGAGTTCGGCGCTGGTCGCGCTGCCGACCGTGATGCTGGCCGCCTGGCTCTACAGCCGCTGGAGCAGCAAGTGGACTCTGGTGGGGACGATCGCGCTCACGCTGATCGGGCTGGTCGGGGCGTTGCTTCCGCCGGAGCTGCTTTCGTGGGAGCCGCTGTTGCTCGCGGTGATCGCCATGCTGATCATGGGCACCAACGGGATGATCGCGGTGCTCCTGCCCTATACCGCCGAGAACTACCCGCTCGGCATGCGGGGCCGGGCGACGGGGCTCATCGCCGGGAGCAGCAAGTTCGGCGGCGTCGCCGTTCAGGTCTTCGCGCTGGTGGGCCTCATCCCGACCTTGGGCGGGGCGGCATTGGCGCTGCTGGTCCCAATGGCTGCCTCGGGCGGGCTCGTCGCCTGGGCGGGGCGCGAGACGCGCGGCCGCAGCTTGCGCGATCTCGAGGCCTGAACCCCGCGGGGAGCCGCGTCAGGTCCGCCGCGATATGCTCAGCAGCAGAATGCACGCGAGCAGCGCCAGTCCGGAGAGCAGCAGGAAGAGCGCGGCAAAGCCGAAGGCCGGCACCAGCGCCAGCGCAAACCACGGCATGATGAGCGAGGGTACGGTGTTCGTCAGGTTGAACAGCCCGAGATCGCGCCCCCGCGTCCGGGGCCTGGTCAGGACACGCAGGGTCTGGCTGGAATGGAGCGCGAGGAACACCGTGCTGGCGAGGCCGAAGATCACATAGCCGGCGATCGCCAGGGTCAGCGAGGGTGCAAGCGCCATGATCAGCAGTCCGACAGCCGCAATGCCGGCGCCAAGCGCCAAAGGGGCGATCGGCCGGTCGGCCCGATCGGACCAGCGGCCGGTCAGCAGCGCCAGGGGCACGCCGACGCCGAGCACGATGAAAAGCAGCGTGGCGGTGTCGTTGTCGCTGTAGCCGGGTTCGATGCTGCGGAACCAGAGCAGCAGATATGCGAACAGCATGGCCTCGGCGATCTGGACGAGCAGGCGCGCCAGCCACATCCGCGCAACCGCCGTTCCGCCGGCTGCGGCCTTGCTCTCGCCGGCGTCCTCGGGTTCCCGCCGCGCCATGAGCTGCGGCATGGGGCGGGGGGCGCCGAACAGAAGCGCGGGCAGGACCAGGCCTACGACCATGGCCGCGACGAGGCCGAGCCTCTCGTCCGGCGAGGCCATCGCCGGCAAAGTGACCAGTGCGCCCGACAACGCGCCGAGCGCCGGCGCGAAGGAGAGGAGGCCGCCCAGCAAGCCTTTCTGGCTGTCGGGCACCAGGTCTCCCGCCCATGCCGCGAGCGGCGCCAGCATCATGTTGAGGCAGATCTGCCAGACTACGATGACCGCGACCAGCACCGGCACGCTGGTCGCCGTCCTCACCGACAGCAGCAGCAGGCAGGACAGGACGAGCCCCGCGACGATCCACGGTCGGCGATCGCCGGTCCGGTCGCTGAGCCAGCCGAAGGCGATGTTCGCCAGGCTCGCCGCGGTCGCCCCGGCGAAGGCGGCGTAGGCGAGCACGGAAACCGCATCGTCGCCGGCGAGCGAGGACACCCTGACCGGGAGAAGAATCGTCAGGAAGGGAACGTAGGCGACCGCGCCGCCCGCGGCGGCAAGCGCGTAGAGGTAGAGGAAGCGAGCGGACTGCAGCGTGGGCCGAACGGCATCCTTCCCATCATTCGCTGGAAGGGATGGCGCCGCCAGGGGCATGCTGTTCGTATGTCCGGAGGTCATCGACGAACGATCGTGCGGCCTGTCAGGCCCGTTCCATTGCGATCGACGGACCGCGGGCATTTCGGATCATGACGGCGTTCTCCCATGTGCGAGATCGCGGACCCGCGATTCGGGTTCCGTTTGCGACGTCGCACGTCTCGTTCGAAACGCTTTTCCCTCCGCGGTCAACGTCGCTGTGGGAGAGGCGGCATCATGCGTCCGGGACGGGACAATAGCTTTTCAGATAATCGCCGTGCGTGGGCATCACACCGGCGAGGTAGCGAATCGATTTCTCGATCCCGCCGATTTCTCCGCTCAGCCTGGCCATCGGCAGCGCGTCGGCTATCACGTTGCGCTCAATTCCTGTGAACGTTCATTTGTTCTTGAGAACGATCACAACTGCGTGTAGGGACAGTTCGTAAGCGAGCGGGGCCACTCCGCCGATAGGTATAGGGGAGGTTACGCTGGCCGGCTTCAGCCTGCATTTCGCAGACTTCGTGACCGTATCGGGCGCGCTGATCGAACGGAGCTCGACCGCTCCGCCGCCGGTCTGACGCGCGCCAACTTCAAAAGACATTCGCATCGGGAGAGGATCGGGATGAACTGGCGCATTGGAATGGCGGCATTGGGCCTGCTGGTTACGGCCTGTGCGGGCGCCATGGCGCAGGACGCAGTATCGGACTCCACGGCGCGGGCCCAGGCCGATCCACGGCTGTGGCCGGCCGCTTCGTCGCCCGATGCGCTGACCGATCCTTCGACCGAGGAGCGGATCGACGATTTGCTCAGGCGGATGACGCTGGAGCAGAAAGTCGGGCAGCTCATTCAGGCCGACATCAGCGCGATCCAGCCGGCCGATCTTGCCGAGTACCCGGTCGGTTCGATCCTCGCGGGCGGCAACAGCGGGCCCTATGGCAACGAACGCGCGAGCGCCGCGGACTGGAATCGGCTCGTGCGCGAGTTCCGCGCGGCATCGCTCGCCAATTCCGGAAACGGTGTGGCGATCCCGATCATCTTCGGCGTCGATGCGGTTCACGGCCACAACAACGTTCCCGGTGCGACCGTCTTTCCGCACAATATCGGGCTCGGCGCGGCGCATGATGTCGACCTGATCCGCCGCATCGGCGCTGCGACCGCGCGCGAGATCTCCGCGAGCGGGATCGAGTGGACCTTCGCCCCGACGCTCGCGGTCCCGCAGGACCCGCGCTGGGGGCGGACCTACGAGGGCTATTCCTCCGACCCGGCACTGGTCGCGGCCTATGCAGAGGCGATGGTGCAGGGGTTGCAGGGCGACCTGACCTCGGGCCGCCATCTGGCGGCCGGCAAGGTTGCCGCCACCGCGAAGCACTACCTGGCCGATGGCGGTACCGACAACGGGATCGATCAGGGCGATGCCACGATTTCGGAAGAGGAACTCGTCCGCATTCACGCCCCGGGCTATCCGGTTGCGATCGAGGCGGGAGCGCTGACGGTGATGGCCAGCTTTTCCAGCTGGAACGGCGTCAAGCATCACGGGAACCATAGCTTGCTGACCGACGTGCTGAAGGAGCGCATGGGCTTCGAGGGCTTCGTGGTGGGCGACTGGAACGGTCACGGGCAGGTCGCCGGCTGCACCGTCACCTCGTGCGCCGCCGCGATCAACGCCGGGCTCGACATGTTCATGGCGCCCGATAGCTGGAAGGCGCTCTACGCCAGCACGCTTGCCCAGGCGCGCGACGGCACGATCCCGGCGGCGCGCATCGACGACGCAGTGCGCCGCATCCTGCGGGTCAAGGCGAAGCTGGGCCTGCTCGACGATCCGCTGCGCGAGCGCGCGGACTATTCGGCGATCGGCTCGGCCGAACATCTGGCCCTGGCGCGCGAGGCGGTCGCCAAGTCGCTCGTCCTGCTGAAGAACAACGGATCGGTCCTGCCGATCCGCCCCGGCGCGAAGGTGCTGGTGGCGGGGCCGGGCGCCGACGACATGGCCATGCAGAACGGGGGCTGGACCATAAGTTGGCAGGGCACAGATGTGACCAAGGCCGACTTCCCCAACGGCCAGACGATATGGCAGGCGCTGTCGAGCGCGATAGACGACGCCGGCGGAACGGCCACGCTGTCCGCAGACGGATCGTTCGAGAGCCGCCCGGACGTTGCCGTGGTCGTGTTCGGCGAGGCTCCCTATGCGGAGATGCAGGGCGACGTTCCCACCCTCGATTACCAACCCGTCGGGGCCGAAGACCTCGCGCTGCTCCGGCGCTTGAAGGGGCAGGGCATTCCGGTGGTCTCGATATTCCTTTCGGGCCGCCCGATGTTCACCAGCCCGGAGATCAACGCGTCGGACGCCTTCGTTGCGGCCTGGCTGCCGGGCACGCAGGCGAACGGCATTGCCGACGTTCTCGTGGCGCGCCGCTCGGGCGAGCCGGTGCAGGACTTTAGCGGCACGCTGCCCTTCGCCTGGCCCGCCGACGCGCGTTCTCCGGTCACGGAGCCGCTGTTCGAGCGCGGCTACGGCCTGACCTACGCGGCGCCGCAACCCGTTCCGCCGTTGTCGGAGGACCTCGGCATCGATCTGGCGGAGGCGCTCAATCTGGAGACCTTCTTCGCCGACGGGCGGGCGCAGGATCCCTGGATGCTGGCGGTGGCCGACGCTGGCGGCAAGCGCCCGGTCGGCCCGGGCGCTGCAGCCAGTCCAGGCGGCGCCGTCGCGGTTCGCTCGGTCGACGTGACCGCGCAGGAAGACGGCAAGGCCTTCACCTGGACCGGGCCTGGCCAGATCCTGATCGAGGGCCCACCGGCCAATCTATCGGCGCAGCACGAGGCGGGCGACGTCCTGCGGATCGATATGCGCGTGGACGATCCGGGCAACGGCGATGCACGGCTGATGATGCACGGCCAATCGGTCCCGCTGGCGTCCTGGCTCGAGACCGCGCCGCGCGGTGAAGTTTCCACGCTGCGCGTGCCGCTGCGCTGCCTATTCGCCGAGGGCGAGGCGCTGGAGGCGGTCGGCAACGTCGTCCGGATAGACGGTGACCGCGGGCTTGCGCTGACGCTGCTCGAAGCACGACTGGAAGATGGGCAGGGCGACGCCGACTGCACCCGCTGGTCAGGCGCGGAAACGCAGGTTGGGGGTGCGCTGATCTTCTCCGACGAGTTCAACGCAGGCTCGCTCGATCGCAACAAGTGGAACGTCGTCGGCCCCGACTTCTGGGTCAACAACGAGCAGCAGGCCTACGTCGACTCGCCGGAGACGATCCGCTTTCTCCCCGCAGGCGCGGTGCCCGGCGCGGAAGACGGCGTACTGGTCCTGCAGCCCCGCTTCAGCGAGGGCTTCAAGACGCCGACCGGCCGCGTGGCCGACTTCGTCTCCGGGCGCATCAACACGCGCGGCAAGTTCGACTTCACTCACGGCCGCGCCGCCGCCCGAATCCGCATGCCCGATGCCGAAGGGGTGTGGCCGGCGTTCTGGTTGCTCGGCAACGGCAACTGGCCGGAGACGGGCGAGATCGACATCCTAGAATACGTCGGCGAGAAGGACTGGATCGGCGTTGCGCTGCACGGTCCCGGCTACTCGGGTGAGACCCCGCTGGTGAACAAGTACTTCTTCGAAGATGGTACGGACGTCACCCAGTGGCACGTCTACGCCGTCGAATGGTCCGATAGCGAGATCGTGTTCACGGTCGACGGCCGCACCATCTATCGGGTCACGCGGCCCATGGTGGAGCACTACGGGCAGTGGGTCTTCGACACCCCCAAGTTCGTGATCCTCAACTTCGCGCTCGGCGGGGCCTACCCGTTCAAGACCAACGGGATCGAGGAACCGTACAACGGCCTTCCCGCGGACACCGTCGAGCGGATCAAGGCGGGCGAGATCACGATGGAGGTCGACTGGGTCCGCGTCCACGCGGGCGAGTGACGGCCGCAGCTAGTCCTCAGTCGCCGCCGCGCGCTCGATTACCGGCCTCCATTCCGGCGCCACCGGCAGGGTAAAGCGCTCCGCCAGTTCCCGCTCGATCTCGTCGGCGGTGAGCATGCGGCGCTCGGTCGTGCCGTCGGGCGCGCGCACCGTCAGCCGCCGCCCGGCGAGAACGTGACGGGCCTCCTGGGTGGTGCGGGTGACGATCAGCCGATGGCGGAAATGCGAGCTCGGATGGGTCGCCGTGTACCAGTTGGGAAGCTCGTAATCGACGTCCATCTGCGGCCCGCCGGTGATCCGGTAGCTCGACCGCCATTCGTCCTCGATCAGCGCCTCGAGTTGCAATTCGCCCGCAAGGGGCACGAAACGGAAGGCCTCGTGCCCGGTCTGCTGCGGCTCGAAGCTGTCGAGGCGCAGAGGCGCCGTCGGCACGCAGCTTCCGAAGCCGACGTCCGCCATCCACGGCTCGCCGCCGATCGTGACGCGGAGCGTCATGTGCGACGGCGGGCGCAGCGGCGCATCGGGCGGCGCCATCCAGTTGACCCGCGCGATCAGGCCCTCGACCTCGAAACCGATCGCTTCCAGCACGCGCTTGAACAGCCCGTTGTGCTCGTAGCAGTACCCGCCGCGCCGTGCGCCGAGCAGCTTGGCATCGACCGCGGCCGGGGCGAGATCGACGCCTCGGTCCAGCAGCACGTCGATCGCCTCGAACGGGATCGCCGCAGGGTGGAGTTCCTGCAGGGCAGCAAGGGTTCCCAGGGTGGGCGTGAGCGGCCCTGCATAGCCGATCCGGGCGCAATAGGCGCGAAGGTCCACGGCCGGTGAACGGCGTTCCGAAAGCATAAGCTCGCTCATGCTGCCTCTCCATAGGGCCGCGCGGCACGGGCTTCCTGCAACGCCAGGCTCCACCAGACCAGCCGGCGGAGCATCAGGCGCATCGATGCTTCGGCTCTCTCCGGATGCCGCAGCCGTCCTTCCGCATCGAACTGCTCCCATGCGTTCGCGAAGCTCACCGTGTCCCTCATGCCGGCTGCGTGCAGCTCCGCGAAGACGCCGCGCAGATGCTCGACCGCGCGCAAGCCGCCGGAGAGGCCACCGTAGGAGACGAATGCCACCGGCTTCGCCTCCCATTCGGCGCGGGCCGCGTCGATCAGTTCCTTCAGCGGGGCGGGGAAGCTGTGGTTGTATTCGGGCGTGGCGACGATGAAGGCATCGGCCAGCCCGATCTTCTCCACCAGCGCCGGAATGTTGGCGGCCTGGGGATCGATCGGGTCGAGTTCGAAGCCGCCGTCGGCGTTCACGCGCTCGGCGATCCAGGCCGCAATCGTATCGCAGAATCGGCCAGGCCGCGCGCTCCCATAGATCAGGCCAAGCCGTAGCGGATGATGCATCGTGTTCCTCCTTCGGAAATGAGCAGAGGACATGCTTATGAAACTTCAAGTAAGGTTTAGGTCAAGCACAGCGATAAACGGAAATTCCGTTCACAGAGATCAGCCTAGTGGAGGTGCTTCAGCTTGTCCGGGTTGCGCATCACGTAGATCGCAACGATCCGGTCGGCCTCGATGTCGAACGCGGTCGTCTGCAGTTCGCCGTCGGCCTCGCGCGTGACGAAACCGGGCAGGCCGCTGATGAAGCCGGTCCGCACGAGCTCCGATCCGCGCTTGGTGAAGAACGCGGCCAGTGCCTTGTGAACCTTCATCACATTGGCGAACCCGAAGATCGTCTCCAGGGCGGCCGGGCGCTTCCCGCCGCCGTCGGCGTGCAGGCTGACATCCGCCGCGAGCAGCGTGCCGAGCGCGCTCATGTCGCCGCTCCGCGACGCGGCATAGAAAGCTTCGGCCAGTTCCAGCCCGCGCTTCTTCTCCAGCTTGTAACGGGGCCGGGCATCGCGGACGTGCGCGCGGGCCCGCGAGGCAAGCTGCCGGCACGCCGCCGTATCGCGCTCCACCGTCGCCGCCACTTCGTCGAAGGACAGGCCGAACACGTCGTGCAGCAGGAACGCCGCCCGCTCCAGAGGCGAGAGCCGTTCGAGCGCCAGCATCAGCGGCAGAGTGACGTCGTCATCGGCCTCCTCCTCGACGATCGGTTCGGGCAGCCACGGCCCGACGTAAGTCTCGCGCCGATGCCGGGCGGACTTGAGCTGGTCGAGGCAGAGCCGGGTCACGGTCCGGCGCAGGAAGGCCTCGGGCTCGCGCACGTCTGCGCGGTCGGCGCGCATCCAGCGGATGAAGGCTTCCTGCACAACGTCCTCGGCATCGGCGACCGAGCCGAGCATGCGATAGCCGAGGCGGAGCAGCATCGGCCGCAGCGGGTCGAAACCCGCTGCGGCCTCGTTGGCTCGTGCCGTGCCGGTCACGCTGCCGCCCGTGCCGCGGGCTCGTGCCACAGGCCGAAGCCGACCGCGAGCCGGTTCCAACCGTTGATCACGTTGATCATCAGCGTGAGCTTCACCTGCTCCTCCTCGGTGAACTGCGCCTGCAGGGCCTCAAGGGCATCGTGATGCCTGTGCCCTTCGGACAGCCGCGTCAATGCCTCGGTCCAGGCGAGGGCGGCCCGCTCCCGGTCGGAATAGCACGGCGCTTCCTGCCAGGCCGAGAGCAGATAGATCCGCTGCTCGGTCTCGCCCTGGGCGCGCGCCTCGGCGGTGTGCATGTTGATGCAGTTGGCGCAGCCGTTGATCTGCGACGCGCGGATCTTCACAAGTTCGATCAGCGTCGGCTCGAGGCTGCCCGCGATCCGGTTGGACGTATCCATCCAGTTCTTCATCAGCGCGGGAGCGGCGGCGAAAGGGTCAAGCTTGGCAGTCATGGTCGGTTCTCCTTGTGGGTTCCGCAACCATGACGAGATGGCCCCCGCCGGATGTGACATCGCGCCGAAAAAAGTTCGGTGGTTATCGCTTGCAAAGGCGCATCGCGCCCACCCCGCTGCGACTAGCTTCGCCTGCGGCTCAGCAAGTCTCGCTCCCCTCCCGCTTGCGGGAGGGGTTGGGGGTGGGTGAGGTGCGGCAGGCGATTATGATCGCCGAAGTCTTCCCTGCATCACGCCGGTCAGCCCCTCAACCGGCAGACCATCCGCCGCCGAGCGCACGGAAGACGTCGATCTGCGCGCGCGAGACCTCCGCGTCCTGCGCGGCGAGTTGCGCCCGCGTTTCCGCCAGGGTGCGTTCGGCATCGAGCCGATCGAGCGAGTTGATCTGTCCCTCGTTCTGCTGCGCGCGGACGATGCGGAACGCGCTTTCCGCCGCCTCGCTGGCCGATTGCAGCGCGCGGCGGCGTTCGATCGCGCGGGCATAGTTGGACAGTGCCGTCTCGGTTTCTTCCAGCGCGATGAGAACGGCGCCGTCGAAGGCAGCCAGTGCACCCTTGGTGTCAGCCTCGGCTGCGTCGATCCGCGCGCGCACCGGTTCCTGGTTGGGGAAAGTCCAGCTCAGCAGCGGGCCGAGCAGCCAGCGCAGCGGCCCGCCGGTGAAGATGTCGCCGATGTCGGGCCCGGTCGAGCCGACCGAGCCACCGAAGGTGATCCGCGGATAGAGATCGGCGGTCGCGACGCCGATCCGCGCCGTCGACGCGGCGAGGCGCCGCTCGGCCGCGCGCACGTCGGGCCGCCGCGCGAGGAGCTGTGCCCCGTCGCCGACCGGCAGCGGCTGCTCGATCTCCAGCACGATGCTGCGCTCCCCCGCGATCGGCGGCAGTTCCGCCGGCGCTCGCCCGGTCAGGGTGGCGAGACGGAACAGGGCGGAGGCACGCGCGGCTTCGAGCAAGGGGATCTCGGCTGCGCGCTGGTCGCGCAGCGTGGCGATGCGCGCGACGGCGAGGCCGCTCTCGAGCCCCGCCTCGTAGCGCTTGCGGGTGAGCGTGAGCGACTGGTTCATCAGCTCCACGATCTCGCGCGCGACGCGCAGCCGCTCGGCGCCCGAAGCCGCGTCCGCATAGGCGCGGGTGGTGTCGGCGACGACCATGACCCGAACTGCGTCTGCGTTGGCCTCGCTCGCCGCGAGGTCCGCCTGCGCGGCTTCGATCTCGCGGCTCACCCGGCCGAACAGATCGACTTCGTAGGAAACGTCGATCCCGGCGTCATAGGACCAGTCCTCCCGGTCAGCACCGGGGGGCACCTGGCCCTCCGGCACCTGGCCGTAGGTCGCGCCGGCGCCGATCGAGCTCTGCGGCAGGCGGTCGCCGCGCGCACCGCGCAGGCCCGCGCGTGCCCGCTCGATGCGGGCGAGGGCCTGGCGGACGTCGGTGTTCGCCCGAAGCGCATCCTGCACCAGCGAGTCGAGCACGGGGTCGTCGTAGAGACGCCACCAGTCGGCGGGCAGCGGTGCCGGCGTGAACGCCGGGTCGCCGGCGGAAAGGAAGGGGCCGGACGACGCGGGGCGGGGGGGAGTAGGGGCGTAGTCCGGCCCCACCGCGCACCCCGAAAGGGCGAGCGCGGAAAGGGTCGAGAGAGCGAGGGAACGGAACTTCATCAGGGCACCTATTCGGCAGGCTGCAGGGCGAAGTCGCCGCTGCTGCGGTCGCCGCGCAGGCGGGCGATGCGATCGCCCAGGGCGCGGCAGACGACGTAGAAGGTCGGAGTGAAGATCAGGCCGAAGCCGGTCACGCCCAGCATACCGAAGCACACTGCCGTTCCCAGCGCCTGCCGCAGCTCGGCACCGGCCCCGGTCGCGATCACCAGCGGCACCGAGCCGAGGATGAACGCGAAGCTTGTCATCAGGATCGGGCGCAGGCGGGTCTTGGCCGCTTCGACCGCGGCCTGGGCGGGGGAGAGGCCGTGCTGCTCCTCGCCCTGGCGAGCGAATTCCACGATCAGGATCGCGTTCTTCGCCGCCAGTGCGATCAGCACGACCAGGCCGATCTGCGTCAGCACGTTGTTGTCCATCCCGCGCAAGTTCACCCCGATCATCGCGGCGAGCAGGCACATCGGCACGATCAGGATGATCGCAAGCGGCATGACCAGGCTCTCATACTGCGCCGCGAGCACGAGGAAGACGAGCAGCACGGCGAGCGCGAAGACCAGCGCGGCGGTGTTGCCGGCGAACTTCTGCTGGTAGGCTATGCCCGTCCATTCGAAGTCGTACCCGCGCGACAGCGCCTCGGCGGCGACCGCCTCCATCGTCTCGAGCGACTGGCCGGTGGAGAACCCGGGCGCCGTGTCGCCGTCGATGGCGACCGCGGGGGCAAGGTTGTAGCGCGTCACCCGATAAGGCCCGGTCGTGTCGGTCAGCGTCGCGACCGAGCCAAGCGGCACCATCGATCCGTTGGCGGATCGCATGTGGAGATTGGCGATGTCCGCCGGATTGTCGCGGAATGGCGCGTCGGCCTGCGCCGTCACCCGGTAGGTGCGGCCCAGCAGGTTGAAGTCGTTGATGAACGCCGAACCCAGATATATCTGCAACGTGTTGAAGATATCGGACGGGGAAACGCCGAGGATCTGTGCCTTGTCGCGATCGATGTCGGCGCGCACGCGCGGCGTGCCGGTCTCGAAGAAGGTGTAGACGCCGGCCAGCCCCTCCTGCTGGTTCGCCTGTGCGATCACCTCCTGGGCAACCTTCTCAAGCTCGCGGTAACCCTGGCCGTTCTTGTCCTCCACCATCATGCGGAAGCCGCCGGCCGAGCCGATGCCGCGGATCACCGGGGGCTTGACGATCATCAGGCGCGCCTCGCTGATGTCGGCGGTCGCCTTCTGTGCCTCGGCGATCAGCGCGTCGACCGTCTGCCCCTTGTCCGCGCGTTCGTCGAAGTCGTCGAGCACCCAGTAGGCGGCCGCGGAACTCGCGGACTGCGTCTCGGACGTGCCGTCGAAGCCCGATAGCATGACCACGCCGTCGATCCCGTCGATCGGCAGCACCCGGTCGGCGACCTGCTTCATCACCGCGTCGGTGCGCGAGGTCGCCGATCCCGCCGGGAGCTGCACCACGGTCAGGAAGTAGGCCTGGTCCTGCTGCGGTACGAAGCCGGTCGGCGTCATCCACAGTGCGGCGCCTGTCAGTGCGATCAATCCGGCATAGGCGGCCATCATGCGCCGCGGCATGGCGACCACCTTCGCCGTCCACCGGCCGTAGCTTTCGCTGAACCGGTCGAAGGCGCGGTTGAAGGCATCGCCGGCGCGCTCGATCCCCCGGCGCCAGCGGGCGCCCTCGGGGGCGTGCTGGTGCGGGCGAAGCAGCACGGCCGACAGGGCCGGCGAGAGCGTCAGCGAAACGATCAGCGAGATCACCGTCGCCGCCGAGATCGTCACCGCGAACTGCTGGTAGAACGCGCCCGACAGGCCGCCGATGAACAGTGTCGGCACGAACACGGCGCAGAGCACCAGCACGATCGCGACCAGCGCCGCCCCGACTTCATCCATCGAGGTGCGCGCGGCCTGCAGCGGGGACATCCCCGTCTCCAGGTTGCGCTCGACGTTCTCGACCACGACGATCGCGTCGTCGACCACGATGCCGATCGCCAGGACCAGCCCGAAGAGCGAGAGATTGTTGAGCGAGTATCCGAGCGCGGCCAGCACTGCGAACGTGCCGATCAGCGAGACGGGGATCGCCAGCACCGGGATCAGCGAGGCGCGCCACTTCTGCAGGAAGACGACGATCACCAGCACGACCAGCACGACCGCTTCGAGCAGCGTGGTCACCACCGCATCTACCGACTGCTGGATAAACTCGGTCGGGTTGTAGACGATGCGGTACTCGAGGCCGGCAGGGAATTCCGCGGCGAGCTCGTCCATCGTTTCCTTGACCACTTCGGCCGAGGCGAGGGCGTTGGAGCCCGGCTCCTGCAGGACCGGAATGATCACGGATTCGCTGTCGTTCAGATAGGCCGAGGTGCTGTAGTCCTGCGCGCCGATCTCCACCCGGGCGACATCGCTCACGCGCACCTGACGCCCATCGGCATCGGTGCGGATCACGACATTCCCGAACTGTGCGGGGTCGGTGAAGCGTCCCTGCGTCTCGACGTTGAGCTGGAAGGCGCTGTCGGGGCTCGGCTGCTGGCCGAGGACGCCGGCGGCGACCTGCACGTTCTGCGCGCGCAGGGCGGAGACGATGTCGCCCGCCGTCAGGTTGAGCGCCGCCGCGCGACCGGGATCGATCCAGATCCGCATGGCAAGCTCGCGGCTGCCGAACAATTGCACGTCGCCCACGCCTTCGATCCGCGCGAGCCGATCCTTGATCCGCGTCTGCGCATAGTTGGACATGTACTCGCGGCTGAGCGAGCCGTCGGGCGAGATCAGGTTGACGATCAGCAGGAAGTCCGGCGTCGTCTTGCGAGTGACGATGCCCAGGCGCTGGACTTCCTCCGGCAGGCGGGGTTCCGCGATGGCGACGCGGTTCTGCACCAGCACCTGCGCCTCGTCGAGGTCGGTGCCCTGCTCGAAAGTGACGGTGATCGTCACCCGCCCGTCGCCGGTCGACTGGCTCGAGAGGTAGAGCATGCCGTCGACCCCGTTGATCTCCTGCTCGATCGGGTTGGCGACGGTTTCCGCCACCGTCTCGGCCGAGGCGCCGGGGTAGGTTGCCGCCACCGTGACGGTGGGCGGCACGACCTCGGGATATTGGGAGACCGGCAGGAAGAAGTACGAGATCGCACCGATCAGCGTGATGATGACGGCGATCACCCCGGCGAAGATCGGCCGGTCGATGAAGAAGCGGGACAGGCGCATTACGGCCTCCTGGTGGAATCGATCAGGTCAGAGAGAGGCGGGAACCGTCAGCCGGCGATCGTCGCCTCGCCGGGAGGTGCCCCGGCAACGGCGGCGTCCGGCTTGCCGGTCGCGGGCTGGTCGATCCGCCCGCGCTTCGCGGTCACCTTGGTGCCGGGAAAGGCCATTTGTGTGCCCTTGATGACGACCTGGTCGCTCGGCGCCAGACCGCCGCGAACCACACGTAAGCCGTTGATTACCGGGCCGAGTTCGACCTCCTTGGCCGCAACCGCGCCGTCCTTCCCGACGACCAGCACCAACTTGCGCGTCTGGTCGGTCTGGATCGCGGTGTCAGGCACGAGCAGGGCCTTGACCGTGCCGCCGCTTGCCATTCGCATGTTGCCGAACATCCCCGGAGCGAGGAAGTTGTCGGGATTGCGCACCACGGCGCGCGCGCGGATCGTACCGGAGTCGGGGTCGAGCCCGTTGTCGGTGAAATCGAGCGTGCCGTGCCAGGCGTAGTCGGCTTCGTCCTGCAGCCGGATATCGATCTGCGCTCCGCGCTCGCGCCCTTCACGGCGCGCTTCGAGGAACAGGCCTTCGGATCCGTTGAAGGTGAAGTAGAGCGGATCGGTCGCGTTGATCGTGGTCAGCAGGGTGGCGGAGGGCCCGTCACCCGCGGCGACGAGGTTGCCGGGATCGACGCGGCGGTCGGAAATGCGCCCTGTGATCGGCGCGCGGACGGTGGTGAACTCGACATCGAGGCTGCGCGAACGCACCCGCGCCTGGGCCGCCGCGAGCGCAGCCTGGGAGGCTGTCACCTGCGCTTCCAGCGCGTCGATTTCGCTCTGGGCCACGGCGTTGTCGTCGATCAGACGCCGGGCGCGCTCCAGCTCGGTGCGGGCGAGCGCAAGGTCGCTGCGTGCGGTGGCAACGCCGGCCTGCGCTTCGGCCAGGGCCGCGCGGTAGGGGCGGGGGTCTATAGTGAACAGCGGCTGCCCCTTGCGCACGATCTCACCGTCGCGGAAATGCACGGCGGTGATCTCGCCGGACACGCGCGGGCGCAACTCGACGCTGCGGCTCGCCTCGAAGCGGCCGATGTAGTCGTCCCACTCGGTCACTTCCTGTTGCAGCGGAGTGGCAACCGTCACGACTGGTGGGGGCGGAACAGCCGCCGGGGCGCTGTCGCCGCGCAGCAGGTACCATGCGAGCGCTACGGCGACGACAAGCGGAACGATCCACATCAGCCGCCGGCGCGACCGCGATTGTGAGCCGAGGTCCGCGTCCTCGGCGTCCTCCAGTTGCGTCATCTCAATGGGCGTCAGGTCATTCATCTGGCGGTCCTCAATTCTGCACGCCTGCCGCCCCTTTTCGAAGGGCGCACGCAGCCGTTCCGGGGAGCGAGGCACCCGGAGGAGTAAAACTGTTCGAGCAATCAGAGGCCCGGAGGTCCGGGCATGGATGTCGGGCAAAGATGCTGAGGAACAGCCGCGTGGAGACACGACAAGCCTCCCGCAGAACCGCTCCGCAACGTTCTATACTGATAAGTATGTAATCTGGCGTTCAGGTCAAGGGCTAGTTCTGTACCGACCGATAGTTTTTTCTGCAGCGCAGCATTTTCAGCCGTTTAGCGCCCGGGCCAGATGGCCAAAGCCGCCTCCGCAACGCGCTCCAGTTCGTCCCGACTCGCGCCCGAGCCCGCCTGGACGGAGATTCCTTGCAGCAGGGCGAGAAGGTAGCGCGTCATCGCTTCCGCCTCGACCGGGATGGTGAAATCACCCTCATCGATCGCGCGCTGCATCCGCTCGATGACCGCGCAACGGGCAGACTGGACGCGTGCGTGGACGTCATCGCGGATGGGCGAGTCCTGATTGCTGCAGCTGACCGTCG
Source organism: Pelagerythrobacter sp. Soil_C_18 (assembly GCF_057657235.1). Lineage (NCBI taxonomy): Bacteria > Pseudomonadati > Pseudomonadota > Alphaproteobacteria > Sphingomonadales > Erythrobacteraceae > Pelagerythrobacter > Pelagerythrobacter sp. Soil_C_18. Next base: position 299,605 of record NZ_JBDGIU010000001.1, on the reverse strand, counting down.
CGATCACGCCCAGACAACCAGGGCATTCGCTGGTGATGTTCTCGATCGTGCCGGCGAGCATGCGCTCCGCAACACCGCGTGCGGTCGGCGCGGCCAGCGCGCTCTCGACATAGGCGAGCTTCTCCTCCTGGTAGAGGTCGAGCGCGCGCTTGAAGAGGGCTTCCTTGTTGCCGAACGCGGCGTAGAGGCTGGGTCGGGTAATGCCCATGGCGTCGGTCAGGTCGGTGAGGGACGCGCCCTCATACCCCTTCGCCCAGAACACGCGTAGCGCGCTGGCAAGCGCCTCGTCGGTATCGAATTCCCGCGGACGCCCTCTCTGAGCAACCTGTTCCATATCGAACGGTATGTAATACCGCTGCAAACAAGAGTCCAGCGAATGGCCCTCATGCCGCGGCGACCCATCCGCGGAAGGAGAAGCCGGCATAAAACAGGGCGATGTCGGAAAAGCCCGCTTCGGCCAGCAGCGCTTCGTCCTCTTCCGCCGGAAGGATGGGCAGGTGCTGCGCCATGGCAGCGGCGGACGCGGAGGCTTGCACGAAGTCGATCCCCTCGCGGTTTGCGAAGACGATCGACCGTGCCAGCCAGCGCCGGACCTCGCCGTTCTGCGGACTGCTATGATGTGCAACCACGAGCGGCGCGCCCGGCGCCATGCGCCGCCGCAACTCCTGCAACGTCCGCAGCCGCTCAGCCTTGGGCAGGAAGTGCAGCGTCAGCAGGCAGGCCGCGCCGTCGTACGGGCCGGGCGGCGCGTCGTCGATCAGGCCCTGCACCAGCTGCACTTGTGCCACGCGCGCGCCGAGAACGTCGCGGGCGAGATCGAGCATGGCCGCCGCGGGATCGACGCCCACGAACCGCCAGCGCGGCTGCGCCTCTGCGAAGGCCTTCAGCTCCAGCCCGCCGCCCGCCCCGAGCACGAGAATGTCGGCCGCCTCGGGTGCGTGCTCGGCAAGCAGCAGCATCGCCATGCGCTGGAGGTCGGCGAAGCCGGGCACCCTCCGCGGCGTGCTCTCCGCATAGTGCGCGACCATGGCAGGATCGGTGAAGGGAGACAGCAGATCCATCTATCAGCCGAACACGAGCGCCCGGTGCGCCGAGGTGCCCGCCGTCACGCCGTCCGCGACCGCCCAACTCACGCTGTGCGGCGCGCGCGCGATATCACCGGCGGCATAGACGCCTGGCACCGAGGTCATCTTGCTCTCGTCGGTCCCGATCAGCGGCCCGAACGGGCTGTCCTCGATCGCCACCCTCAGTTGCTCCGCAAGCGGGCTGGAGCGGCAGGATTGCGGGGCGATGTAGAGCGCTTCGACCTGCCGGTGGCGGTCGCCCTCCAGCGCGATCGACGAAAGGGATGTGCCGTCGCCCTCCAGCCGCATCACGGCGCCCGGTTCGACGGCGATACCGCGCCGGGCGAGCGTTTCGGCATCCGCGGGATCGAGATCGGCGCCGTTGAGATACAGCGTCGTCGGGCCCCATTCGGCGATCAGAAGTGCCTGATGAACTGACATGGGCGTGCGGTAGAGAACCCCCAGGGCGCGGTCGCTGAACTCGAACCCGTGGCAATAGGGGCAGTGCAGCACGGTCTTGCCCCAGCGCTCCTGAAGGCCGGGGATCTCGGGCAGGACGTCGCGGAGACCGAAGGAGAGGATCAGCTTGCTCGCGGCAAGCTCGGCGCCGCCAGCCAGCGCGACACGGAAGCCGTCGCTGTCGGCACGCGCCTGAACCGCCTCGCCGTGGAGGATCTCCACGCTCGGGTAAGCGGCAAGCTGCGCGCGCGCTGTGCCGAGGATATGGCGCGGATCGGTGCCGTCCTGCCCCAGAAAGCCGTGCGACGCATCGGCGAAGCGGTTGCGCGGCTGGCCCGTGTCGATCACGCAGACGCTGCGCCGGGCGCGCGCCAGATACGTCGCTGCGGCGAGCCCCGCAAAGCCCCCACCGATGATGACGGCATCATGCTTCATGTGCATTCTCCAGGGTAGTGGTGTCGGCCGCACTGGGCATCCTGTCGACCACGTCGGCGCTCAACTGCGCCAGGGTGACTTCGCCGAAGCGGCGCAGCAGAAGCGCCTCGGCTTCGTCGAAGGCGCTGCCGAGCGCAGCGTTGACTGCCTGCTCGACCAGGCACCCTGGCGCCTCGGTGCGGTTGCCCATGGCGAGGATCTCCGGCTCGCCCAGCGCCTCGTAGATGTCGCGCAGCGTGATCCGGTCGGGATCGCGGGCGATGACCCAGCCGCCGCCGTGCCCTTTCTCGGAGCGGACGAGGCCTTGCTCGCGCAGCCCAGCCATCAGGCGCCGAACCACGACTGGATTCGTTTCCATGGCGCGGGCCAGGGTCTCGGACGTTTGAGGCCCCGGCTGCCGCGCCATGTGCAGCAGGATGTGAAGGACTCCGGAAAGGCGGCTATCGCGTTTCATGTAACTTCAAATGATACGTGAGTCGCCTTTTGTCAATTCCTCACCGCTCCCGAGCCAAGAAATTGGCTGGCTATCGGGGACCATGACGCTACGGCGCTCGGATGATTTCGGAAGCAACTGACTTCGCGGCAGACCACCGGCGCATGCTTGCCGACCTTGGAGAGCGGCAACGCCTGCGCCGGCTGATACCACGCCGCGGCGTGGACTTTTCGTCGAACGACTATCTCGGGCTCGCCGGATCGCCGCGGATCGCGCGCGCCATTCGCGAGGCGCTCGACCGCGGGGTGCCGACGGGATCGGGCGGATCGCGGCTTCTGCGGGGCAACCACCCGGAGCATGAGCTGCTGGAGGAGGAGGCGGCAAGCTTCTTCGGAAGCGAGGCTGCGCTGTTCTTCGCGAGCGGCTTTGCGGCGAACGCTGCGCTGTTCGCGACGCTGCCGCAGCGCGGTGATCTCGTGGTCCACGACGCCCTCGTGCATGCCAGCGCACATGAGGGCATGCGTCTGGGCCGCGCCGAGTGCGTCGCCGCCGCGCATAACGACCCGGAGGCGTTCGGGAATGTGATCCGCGCCTGGCGCAGCGGCGGCGGGAAAGGCCGCGTCTGGATAGCGGTCGAGAGCCTTTACAGCATGGACGGCGACAGGGCGCCGCTCGATACCTTCCGCGACCTCGCAGACGAGCACGAGGCCTTTCTGCTCGTCGACGAGGCGCACGCAACCGGCGTGTTCGGACCGGAGGGCCGCGGGCTCGCGGCGCATCTGGAAGGGCTGGATAACGTGATCGTGCTGAGGACGTGCGGCAAAGCGCTTGGTTGCGAGGGCGCGCTGCTGACCGGTCCCGCCTTCATGCGCGATTTCCTTGTCAACCGGGGGCGCGGGTTCATCTTCTCGACCGCCCCGTCGCCGCTGATGGCAAGCGCCGTGCGCGAGGCGCTGCGTATTCTCGCCGGCGAGCCCGAACGCCGCCAGGCGCTCGTTGCGCGGATCGACGAGGCGGAGCGCCTTCTTGCGCCGCTCGGCGCTGTCTGCCGGGGGGCGCAGATCCTGCCGCTCATCGTGGGTGGCGATGCGCGGGCGATGGCGGCCGCCGCGGCGATCCAGGCTGCCGGCTACGACGTGCGCGGCATCCGGCCGCCGACGGTGCCGGCGGGGACTGCGCGGCTGCGCATCTCGGTCACGCTGAACGCGAGCTTCGACGATATCGCGGGCCTCTCGGCCGCGCTCGGGGAGGTGCTGGCATGAGCCGGACTTTCGTCGTGACCGGCACCGACACCGGCGTGGGCAAGACCGTGTTCTCCGCAGCGCTCGCGGGGAGCCTCGGGGCTTACTACTGGAAGCCGGTCCAGGCAGGGCTGGGCGAGGGTAGCGATACCGAAACGATAGCGAGCCTTTCGGGCTTGCCGGCAGACCGCATTCTGCCGGACGCCTACCGGCTTACCACGCCTTGCTCCCCGCATCGCGCCGCCGAGCTTGACGGGGTCGAGATCGATCCCGCTCATCTGCGTATGCCCGAAGTGGCCGGACCGCTTGTCGTGGAAGGCGCGGGCGGAGCAGCGGTTCCGCTCCGAGCCGATTACCTCTATCTCGACCTCTTCGCCGATTGGGGTGCCCCGGTCATCGTCGTCGCGCGCACGGCGCTCGGCACGATCAATCACAGCCTGCTGACGATAGAAGCGCTGCGGTCGCGCGGGATCGCCATTCACGGCATTGCGTTCGTCGGCGAGCCCCATCAGGACAGCGAGGCGGTCATCTGCCGCATCGGCAGCGTGAGGCGCCTCGGCCGACTTCCGCTCCTGTCCGATCTCGACAGCGCCGCGCTGCGTGCCGCCTTCAGCGCCAATTTCGATCTCGAGGACTTCCGATGACGCGTAGCCCCGTCTGGCATCCGTTCACCCAGCACGGACTGGGCGAACCCGTCCCGCTCGTGACACACGGCGAGGGCGCCATCCTCTGGACCGAAGACGGGCAGCGGATCATCGACGGCATTTCCTCATGGTGGGTCACCACGCATGGCCACGGCCATCCGCGGATCGTGCAGGCGATTGCGGAGCAGGCGGGCAAGCTGGACCAGGTTATCTTCGCTGGGTGGACGCACGAGCCCGCCGAGACGCTGGCCCGCAGTCTCGTCGACCTCATGCCTGATCCGCTGGCGCACGTGTTCTTCTCGGACAGCGGTTCGACCAGCGTCGAGGTCGCGCTCAAGATGGCGCTCGGCTACTGGCTTCACCGGGGCGAGCCGCGCCACCGGATCGTGGTGATGGAGCACAGCTACCACGGCGACACGATCGGCGCGATGTCGATCGGCGCGCGCGGCGTGTTCAACCGTGCGTACGCGCCGCTCCTGTTCGACGTGACCGAGATCCCGTTTCCGCGCGAGGGCGCCGAGCAGGCGACCCTCGATCGGCTCGATGCCATCTGCCGCGAGGAAGCGCCCGCGGCGCTGATCGTGGAGCCCCTGATCCTCGGCGCCGGCGGCATGCTGATCTATCCCCCGCAGATTCTTGCCGAAATGCGTGCGATCTGTGCCCGCCACGGCGTGCTCTTCATCGCGGACGAAGTCATGACCGGCTGGGGCCGGACCGGCACCCTGCTGGCATGCGAGCAGGCCGATGTCGTGCCGGACATCCTGTGCTTGTCGAAAGGCCTTACCGGAGGGGCCATCCCGCTCGCGGTGACGATTGCGACGCCGGCGATCTTCGATGCCCATTACTCCACCGACCGGTCCCGCGTGCTCTACCATTCGTCGAGCTACACTGCGAACCCGATTGCCTGCGCGGCCGCCAATGCAAACCTCGCGATCTGGCGGGAGGAACCCGTTCGCGGTCGCATCGACGATCTTGCGGCCCGGCAGGCGCGGCAGCTGGATGAAGTGGCATCGCTCCCCGGCGTTGCGCGTGCGCGCCGCATTGGCACGATCGCCGCACTCGATGTCGAGGTGCGGGACACCGGCTATCTCTCGGTAATCGGACCGCAGATGCTCGCCCGTTTCCGCGGCGCCGGGCTGCTGCTTCGCCCGCTCGGCAACACCGTCTATGTCATGCCGCCCTATTGCATCGAGGAGGCGGACCTCGCCGCGCTATACGCGGGAATAGCCGGCGCGCTGCACGAGCTCGCTGGTTGATCACTCGGACGGGTAAACGACGCCTTCATCGGTGACCCGCGCACCATCGGTCATTCGCGCGGGCTCGATTCGTCCCTGTCCCATGAGGTGGAACACGGTCCGCCCGCGCGACAGCAGGTAATCCGAGATGATGCGGCGATGGCAGCGCCACCAGACGGCTTCGGAGCACATGATGGCGCAGGAGGTTTGGTCGGCAAGCGCCTCGAGTTCGCTCAGTCCGGTGCGGAAGCTCTCGGACAGGGCATAGTCGGCGTAGTTATGGAAGCTCTGGTTCTGCCAGAAGGCGTTGACCTCGGGACCCACTTCGCGCTGCCGTGAGCGCCGGCCGCCCAGCTCGGCGATGTAGCGATGCCGGATCTGCCATTGGCCAAGCGCTTCGGGCAAGGTGTCGAGGTTGTACTGCGGATTGGTTCGCGACCGCGGAATGCTCCGCACGTCGACCACGCAGCGGACGTCCCCGGCGCGCAAGATCTCGACAAACTCCTCCAGCGTGCGTGTCGAATGGCCGATCGTATGGACCGGCCTCACGTTGGCTTCGGAACTCATGCCTCAGCGTCCCAGCGCGCGCCGCACTTGCGCGCGTAGCTCAGGCAGAACGTCGGTTTCGAACCAGGGATTGTCTCGCATCCAGATGTGCGAGCGCCACGAAGGGTGGGGCAGGGGAAAGTTGTCGGGCAGGAAATCACGAAAGCGGCCCACGCGTTCGCGCATCTTGCCGGGGCCGAGCGCGTCCCGCTGAGCGTAGGTGCCGACCAGCAGAGTCAGGCGGATCTGCGGCATCATGGTCAGCAGGTCCTTGCGCCAGAGCCGCGCGCATTCCGGACGCGGGGGCGCGTCGCCGCTCTTCGCGCGGCCCGGATAGCAGAAGCCGATCGGGAGGATCGCGATGCGGCGCGCGTCGTAAAACTCGGTCTCGGTTACGCCCATCCATTCGCGAAGCCGGGCGCCCGACGCATCGGCGAAGGGGACGCCCGATGCGTGCACTTTGCTCCCCGGTGCCTGGCCCGCGATCAGCAACCGCGCCGTCGGCGAGATCTGAAACACCGGCCGCGGTTCCACCGGCAGCACCGCGGCGCACGCGCGGCACGCCCGGGCGGATGCGGCAAGTTCGTCGAAGTCGGTCACAGGAAGCGTCACACGATAGGGAACGATCGGCCCGGCGAAACTATCCGCGTTATCCCGCGCCCCCTCATGCCGCGAGGAAGGACCAGATCTGCTGCACGCACAGGACGAGGAACAGCAGCGACGACGCGGCCAGCACGCCATTTGACAGCCAGCCGTTGCGGTCCTGGTCCGGAACACGCTTCGAATTGAGCAGCAGCAGAAGGGTGACCGCCAGGAACGGCATGAAGAAGGCGCCGATCACGCCGTAGATGATGACGAGCATGAACGGCTCGTCGAAAAACAGCAGCAGCATCGGCGGGAAGGTGAGCCAGGCGAGATAGGCGCGGAACGGCCATTTGCGCTCGGGACGTTCGCTCCGTTCGGTCTGCCCGCGCATATGCTCGACGAAGTCGGAGAAGAGCAGGCTCACGCCGTGCCAGACGCCGAATAGCGACGACATCGCCGTCGCCGCGAACCCGACGAGGAAGGCAATCGCCACCGGCTGCCCGAACCGTTCCTCGAGCACGTCGCTGAGGTTGAGCAGGCCCCTGTCGCCGGCCGCGAGAGCGATTTGTGCGCTGTGCAGCAGCTCGGCGCCCACGATCAACATCGCGACCACGAAGGTTCCGGTGACGGCGTAGGCGACCGAGTTGTCCAGCCGCATCATCGGGATCCATGCCGGCCCCTGCCATCCCTTGGTATTCACCCAGTACCCGTAGGCTGCGGTCGTGATCGTCCCGCCGACCCCGCCGATCAGCCCGAGCGTGTAGAACACCGATCCTTCCGGCAGCGAGGGCACCAGGCCGCCGAGCACGTCGCCGAGGCCTGGTGCGACCAGGATGGCAAGCCCGGTGATGACCACGAACATGACCGCAACGAGCACTTTCATCACGCGCTCGAACGTCTCGTACCGGTTGAGTGCGACGAACAGGAAGCTGGCGACGCCCGCGATGATCGCCCAGGCAGGCAGGGGCAGGACCGGGAACAGAACGGCGAGCGGCAGGGCCGTCGCGCTCATCGCCGTCGCGCCGTAGATGAAGCCCCAGACGAGGATGTAGATGCCGAAGTACCAACTCGTCCACGCACCCAGCGAACGCCAGCCTTCGAAGATCGTCGATTCGGTGGAGAGGTGGTAGCGCGCCGCGCCTTCCGACAGGGCGATCTTGACTACGCAGCCGAGGACAGCCGCCCACAGCAGCGCATAGCCGAACCGCGACCCTGCGATGAGCGTCGCCACGAGATCGCCCGCGCCGACGCCCGTCGCCGCCGCGACGAGGCCGGGGCCGATCAGCTTCCAGCGGCTCGTGCGCGGCGGGGAAGTGCGTCCGCTTTCCGGTTCGCTTGCCGCACGATCCTCTGGCTGCAACTGTCGCTCCCTGCTCTGGCTCCCGCATTCCTGCTTGAGGCTTTACAGCCCCTGTGCCCGCGTGGCCACCAGCGTCAGCTGCGAAGCAGATGGCAATCGTCGCTGTCCGGCCGCCAGTCCGGGCCGGCGGCGTGCTTCTCCACGAGCGTGCCGATGACATAGGGCGGCTCGCATCGCGCCGTCGCGAGATTCCGGCTGCTGTGCGGGTGGCGCAAGCCCGCGCGATGCGCGATTTCATGAGCGAACGTGTTGGCGATCGACGGCGCCGAGCGCGGCAAGGCCGCCCTGTTCAGCAGGATGGGACCGTCGGCCGACCCGTCATAGGCCACATTGCCGAAGAAGGTCTTGAGAAACCAGCCGCGCAGGCCGCCGTAGGTGGCGACCTTCTGTCCCGGCACGCCGGCTTGGAGAGCCGCAATCGTTGCGACCGGGTCTACCCCAGCCCAGGCCGCTGCGTGATCGCCATCCGCTCCATAGCGCGCTGCGAAGTCCCTGAGATCCTCGGCGAACTCCCGGGAATGGACGGCATCGACGGTTTGCCGTGCCGCGAGCGAGAAGGTCGCGTGCTGATCGTCCGGGACCTCGATCGCACCGAAGCATATCGCAGATTGCGCACCGGAGCCGCACGGCGGCTCCTGCGCCTGCGCCATCGATGCGGCGAAAGCGGTCAGCGCCAGTACGGCTGCCCGGCGCCGGCGGTTGCATATTGCCATAGGATGTCCCCCTCCACCGCAAAGTCAGAGCAGCGGGACCGGGATCGTACAAGCCCAAAGAAATTCAGGGAACAGGTGGAATGGCAGCGCCGAATCTGCGAAGGGGATGCGAGTGCCGGCGCAGCGTCTTCAAACTGTAAAGGAATGTAAAATCGACGCCTTGGCGCTTGGAATACGGACCGTCACGATGTCCTGAGGACGCGGACTGACGCAAGGGAATGCGGAACGCTCCCGTGCGACCACCTGACGCTTTGTTTCGGCGTTTCCTCCAGGGGCAGATGAAAAGCGATGCGCATAGCGATCCTTGAAGACGATCCCACCGTTGCGGCCCAGTTGAACACGACGCTGTCGGCAGCGGGGCATCATTGCTTCGCCTTCGAGACCGGGAAGCAGTTGATGAAGTTCCTTCGCAGCGAGACCATCGACATGCTCCTGCTCGACTGGAACGTTCCGGATGCCTCGGGCATCGAGATCGCGCGCTGGGTGAACGACACGTTCGAGGCGTCGCCGCCGATCGTGATGATCACCGTCCGTTCGGTCGAGGAGGACATCCTGGCGGCTTTTCGTGCGGGCGTCGACGACTACGTGACCAAGCCGGTGCAGCCGGCCGTTCTGCTGGCGCGGATCGATGCCGTCGTGCGCCGCGCCTATCCCGAGCCGCCGAAGGACAAGTTCGAGCAGTTCGGCCTCTATCGCTTCGATATCCAGTCGAAGGAGGTCAGCGTCGCCGGCGAGGTCATACCGGTCACGATGAAGGAGTTCTCGCTCGCGCTCCTACTCTTCCGCAACCTCAACCGCAGCCTGTCGCGGTCGTACATCTTCGAGGCCGTATGGGGCGGAAATCCCAACGTGCAGACGCGCACGGTCGATACGCACGTTTCGAAGGTGCGGGCGAAACTGAAGCTTCGCGCCGATCATGGGTTTCGGGTTGTCCCGCTATACGGCTACGGGTACCGGCTCGAACCGACGGGTTAGCTTGGGGGCACCATGCGCTGGCGACTTCTTCTTCTGCTGCTTGTGGCTACGCTGCAGTCTCTTCCGGTGGGTGCCCAGCAGCCGGAGGAGGCGGAGGTCGTCCTTTACCACATGCGCGAAGGTGACAGCCTCTACGACCTTGCCGAGCGGCACTTCCGGCGGATCGAGGACTATGCCGTGGTCCAGCGGCTGAACCGCATCCGCAATCCCCGGCGGATCGCGATCGGGCGGACCGTGCGTATTCCGAAGCACCTGCTGCGACACGAGCCGGTTGCCGCGCGCATCATCTCGTTTCGCGGGAATGTGCAGCTCCGCCGCGATGGTCGCCTTGTGGGCGTCGCGCCGGGGATGGCAGTGCGCGAAGGAGACGAACTGGCGACGGGGGCGAACTCCTTCGTTTCCATGGGTCTTCCGGACCGTTCCGCGGTGGCGCTGCCGTCACAGAGCAGGGTCACCGTCCGGCGCCTGCGCAAGATCTCGCTGACAGGCGCCGTCGAGCGGCTCTTCTCGGTGGAGCAGGGGCGGGCCAAGGCGATCGTCTCGCCGCTCGGCGAGGCAGACGAGTTTCGCATTTCGACGCCGATCAGCGTCTCGGCCGTGCGGGGGACCGAGTTCCGGGTCCGTTACGACGCGGCGGGCAAGCGGGCGGCGACCGAGACGCTCTCGGGTGAAGTGACCATGTCTGGCGCTGGAGAGACGAGCCGCGACCTTCGCGCCGGCTTCGGTGCGGTCGCGGCGGGCGCGGAGCTGAGCGCGCCGGTCTCGCTGCTGCCTCCACCGCGCCTCGCCTCGCCCGGCGAGATCCAGGACGATCGCGAGCTCGCGTTCGCGCTGGAGCCGCTTGCGGGAGCGGAAGCCTATCACGTGCAGGTGGCGCAAGACGCGGGGTTCCTCGACGTGGTGGCCGAAGCCACGTCGCAGGCGACCGAAGTTCGCCTGCCGCCGATCGAGGATGGAACCTGGTTCGTGCGCGTGGCCGCGATAGACGGTCAGGGCCTCGAGGGGATGTACGAGACTTACGGCTTCCAGCGGCGACTGAACGATATTTCAGGCACCGTCGCCGAGTCTCGGGCCGCCGGCTACCGCCAGTACCTCTTCCGCTGGAGGGTTATGGGCGAGGGGGAACGGCAATACCGGTTCCAGCTCTCGCGACAGGAAGACGGGACCGATCCGATCGTGGACGAAGTGGGGCTGACCGAGCAGCATTTCGTGGTGACCGACCTCCCGCCGGGGACCTACTATTGGCGAGTCATGGCGCTGCAGTTCGTGGGCGGCGAAGTGCATGAGAACTGGTCGCCGCTCGAACGACTGACCATCAGCGCCGACCAATGACCCGGCGGACCGGGCTGCGGCGCCTGGCCGCCGAGTGGTGGCTGGTCGCGCTGCTGTCCTCGGCGCTTGCGCTGTTCCTGGTCCATGACCGCACCACGCAGCGGCTGGACACGCTGCTCTACGATCTCCTCCTCCAGCTCGACGGCAGCGATCCCGATCCGCGCATTCTGATCGTGGCGATCGACGATCACAGCACACGCGAAACGGGCCCTTGGCCCTGGCCGCGGGCGGTGCAGGCGGAACTCGTGGAGAAGCTCACCGACGCCGGGCCGGCCGCCGTCGCCTACGACGTTCTGCTCCTCAATCCCAAGGCGGGGGACGCCGCCCTCGGGCGTGCCATGGCGGGTCCCACGAGCGTCTTCGTTCCGCTGCTGATGCGCGCGCCCGGCACCAATGGCACGCCCTTCGACGTCATCCCGCCCGTTCCCGCCGTGCGCGATGCGGCGGCCGCGATCGGGCACGTCAATCTGCTCCTCGACAGCGACGGGAAAGTCAGGCGCGCGCGGCTGATCGCGGGGGACGAGCGAGGGCGCTGGCCCCATCTCATGGTGCTGATGCAGCGCGCGGCCGATCCCGTGGAGCGCCTGCCCGACGAGGGCGAGGGGCCGCTCCTGATCCCGTTCGCCGGCTCCGCCGGGCACTTTCCGACGATCGGCGCCTCGTCGGTTCTACGCGGGGAAGTGCCGGCCGAGCTGCTGCGCGACCGGCTCGTGCTGGTTGGCGCCACGGCGGAGGGGCTGGGCGATCGTTACGCCACCGGCGGGGGCAATCCCGGCGGCGTTCTGCCGGGGATCGAAGTCCAGGCCCACCTGCTCGATGGCCTCCTGTCGGGCAGGATGATCGCGGAGGCAGGCTTCTGGCCGCGGGCCATTTTCGCGCTCGTGCCCCTCTGGATTCTGCTGATCGCATTGCGCGTGCTGCAGCCCTCGGCGCTCGTCGCGCTGATCGCGGGGCTGGTCGTCTTCATGTTCGCGGCGGCGGTTGGGGCGCTGCTGGAGTTCCGCCTGTGGCTGACGCCAGCGCCCGGGCTGGCCGCTCTCGCGGTGATCTATCCATTGTGGGGTTGGCGGCGTTTGGCGGCCGCGAACAGCTACATGATCGAGGAACTCGAGCGCTTTCGCGCGGAGCCGGACGTGCTTGCTCCCGCAGGCCCGCTGCCGTCCGCTCCCGATCCCGTGTCGCGGCAGATGGCGCTGCTGAACGACGCCATCGGGCAAAGCCGCAGCCTGCGCCGCTTCGTGACCGAAAGCCTGCGCCAGCTGCCCGACGGCGTGTTCATTGCCGATCGCAGCGGCGCGATCGTTCTCGCCAATGCCGAAGCCGAAGCGCTTGCGGAGGAGTTGCAGCTCGCGCCGGGCGAGCGGAGCCTGCCTGCGCTCTACGCTCGCTTCCAGCGTATCCCCGTGGCCGAAGGGCGACTCGAGCCCGAAGGGAGCGACCTGCCGCCCTGGCCGGTGCCGGAAGAGCCGGGCCGCTATCGCGCGCGCTCCGCCAGCGGCCGCTCTTTCGAGATCCGCGTCGCGCCGCGCCGGTCCGCACAGGGCGAGCTGCTCGGCTGGGTCGTGCGGACGACGGACATCACCACCTTGTGGGAAGCGCAGCGCCAGCGCGAGGACATGCTGGAATTCCTTTCCCACGACATGCGCTCGCCCCAGACGTCGATCCTCGCGCTGCTCACGGACACGGACGGAAAGCGGATCGATCCGCAGATCGCGGGGCGGATCGAGAGCCACGCCCGGCGTACGATCGCGCTGGCGGAAGGTTTCGTTCAGCTCGCCCGCGCGGAATCGCTCCCCTACGAACCGGAGCCGGTCAATGTGGCCGACATGCTCATCGATGCACTCGACCAGCTATGGCCCCGCATCACCGCCAAGGATCTGAAAGTCGACCTGGCGGGCGAAGATGCCACGCTCTTCGTGGCGGGTGAGCGTTCGCTGCTGACGCGGGCGGTCGTCAACCTGATCGACAACGCGGTCTACCACAGCCCCATCGCTGCGCATCTGCGCTGCTCTATCGATGTGATCGAGGAGGAGGGCATTCCAATGGCGACCTGCGCGATCGCCGACGAAGGGCCGGGCATCGCGCCGGACCACCTCGCCGTCTTGTTCGAGCGGTTTCGGCAAGCGCCGGGGAAGGGGCAGGGGAACGGCGTCGGCCTGGGTCTCGCTCAGGTCCATACTGTCGCGGTCCGCCACGGCGGCTGGGTCCGCTGCGAAAGCCGGGTGGGTGCCGGCTCGACCTTCGTGCTCGGCCTACCGCTGTTTAGCGAACCGCTGGAGAATCCCGCGTAGGGCGAGACGCCAGCATGGTCGCAATGAGCGGTTCCAGACGTTCCTGTGCGTCGGCCTCGCCGCTCCTGACCGCGGCAGCCGAGCGGTAGATCTCGCGTCCGCTCTCGCTTTCCGTCAGACTTACCGTCACCCCATGCACGATCTGCCGGCTGCCGAGCCACGGCCTGCGGAGCCATTGCGGCTCTTCGGGATCGGGCACGAGCGCTCCGACCGTCGCGGGGCGTTCCGAGGCGCCGATCTGAACGAGATAAGCGGGCCTGTCGGAGTGCTCGAACCCGAGCGCGGTCAGTTGTGCGGAGACCAGATCCGTCACGTGAGGGGGTGCGTCCTGCGAGAGGATCCGGTAAGTCCCTCCTTGCGGAAGGGCACCCTGCGAGGTCACGATCGGTTCGTATGTCGCGCAGCCTGCCAGTCCGGCGATCGCGACCAGGGCGGTGATCTTCGAGAAGGTGCGCATGGCCAAGGTCGATAGCCGGCTTGTTGCCCTGCGTCATCCTAGACGTAACTTAATTTTTGTCAGATAACCCTCGAAATTTAAACAAAGTTCACAGTTTGGTAAGTTTTTGTTAACCATTTGGGTGCCATCGGGGTTCAGGAACGGCCGGGGGCATTTTTTCCGACCAAGCTGATCGGGCTGCTTCGCACTATCGCGGAGCGGCCGGTCTCGTGAAATCGACTGCGATCTCCGGAAGCCGCGGCTTCCGGAGAGCCGGCACGCATGCCCGACTTCGGGCACGCGCGCTCCGGCGCATGACTGGATCTCGAAGGGGGAAGACGTCTCGTGATTGACGGGTACAAGGGCGGCCAGCCCAGCACGGTCTGGACACGCTGGAAGAGGGGCCGCGGGGCGCTCGTCAGAAGTGCGGTGGGCACGATGGCGCTGCTCGCCTCTGGCGTCGCAGCGATCAGCACCGTCGCGGCGCAGCAGATTGCACCGGCAGCCCCGGTCGGGTCGGTTGAGGAGGCGGTCGAGCGCGCCATCAACAACCAGCCCGAGGTTCAGGCCAGGTGGGAGGCGTTCCTTGCTTCCAACGATGATCGCCGGGCGGTGAAGGGCGGCTATCTGCCGTCGATCGACGTCAACGGCGAATTTGGCGCTGCCACGCGCGAGTTCGACGATCGCGACTGGTTCACACGCGACTACGTGGAGCTGTCGATCACCCAGATGCTGTTCGACGGGTTCCTCGTGCGCAGCCAGCTCGAAGAGGCGGACCAGAACCGCCTCGCCCGCTATTACGAGCTGCTGGGTGAGGTGCAGGACAAGGCGCTCGCGGCGATCGAGGCGTACGAGGACGTGCGCCAGTACCGCGCCACCCTGGCGCTCGCGCAGGAGAATCTCGCGACGCACGAGCAGATCCTCGCCCTCATCAGCGAACGCGCCGACTCCGGCGTCAGCAACCAGGCGGACTTGCAGCAGGCGGCCGGGCGCGTGGCGCTGGCGCAGGCCAACATGCTGACGGAGCAGGCCAATCTTCACGACGTGACAGCCCGCTTCCAGCGCATCGTCGGCGGCACGCCGGCTGCGGCGCTGCAGGATTACCCTGTCGCTTCCGCGAGCGTGCCGGCGGACTTCTCCGCAGTGATCGGCGAGGCGGTGCAGAACCATCCGAGCCTCTACGCCGCGAGCGCCACGATCCAGGCGGCCGAGGCAGCGGTCGACGAGAGCCAGGCAGCCTATTACCCGCGCGTCACCGTGGGCGCGCGCGGCGGGACCTACCGCAACACCAGCAGCTTCGATTCGCAGTTCGATCCGCATGGCCGCGGGCAGGAGGCCTTCGTCGGCCTGAACCTGACCTACAACCTGTTCCGCGGCGGCGCGGACAAGGCGCGGACCGATGCTGCCGAGCGGCGCCTGAACCAGAGCGAGGAACTGCTCCGCAAGGCCTGCGTCGACCTGCGCCAGACGGCGTCCATCGCCTGGAACGACATTGCCAACCTGAATGCCCGTCTCGATGCCTTGGAAGCGCACCGCACCGGGTCCGCCAAGGTCGCGGAGGCCTACGAACAGCAGTTCTACATCGGCCGCCGCACACTGCTCGACGTACTCGATGCGAAGAACGAGGCGTTCCAGTCGGAGCGGTCGCACGTCCAGGCGCAGTATGAGCTGAACAAGGCGTATTATCGTACGCTTCATTCGATGGGCACCCTGCTGGACGTCCTGGGTCAGTCCCGCGACGGGATGCCAGCGATCAGCGAGTTCGACGACGATGCGCAGCCGCCGGCGGCGATCGACTGCGGCGGTTACATCGCGAGTTAACCCGCCGCCGCCGGGTCCGCCCCTTGCGGCTCCGATTGGGGAGTTGAGGTAAGTCATGGAGTATCGCGGCAGAGACGATCTGGCGGCCTGTCTGCTGCTGATTGCCGGCCAGAACGGTATCGCCACCACGCGCGATGCGCTGGTTGCCGGGCTGCCGATCGATCGTGTTCTGACGCCCGCACTGTTCCCTCGCGCGGCCGAGCGGGTGGGCCTGAGTGCCCGCCTGAGCGAGGTTCCGCTGCGCGAGCTCAATCCAGTGCTTCTGCCCGCGATCGTGCTGCTTCGCGGCGAGAAGGCCTGCGTCGTCTATTCGATCGACACCGAAGCTGAGACCGCATCGGTCGTGCTGCCCGAGCTCGGCTCGGCCGACGAACGCATCCGGCTCTCCCTCGCGGATCTCGAGCGGCGCTATCTCGGCCAGGCGATCTACTGCCGCGCCACATACCGCCCGGACGACCGCGTCGGCACGACGCCGGAGGCGGAGGAAGGCCACTGGTTCTGGAGCGTGATCGCCGGCAATCGCCGCCTCTACCGCGACGTTCTGCTGGCGGCGCTGTTCGTCAATCTCTTCGCGATGGCGATGCCGCTATTTGTGATGAACGTCTACGATCGCGTGGTTCCGAACCAGGCGACCGACACCTTGTGGGTCCTGGCCGCCGGCATCCTGATCGTCCTGATCGGCGATCTCGTGCTGCGCCACATGCGGAGCTGGTTCGTCGACGCCGCTGCCGCGCGCGCTGACACGCAGCTTTCCGGACGGATCATGGAGCGCGTGCTCGGCATGCGGCTCGAGCAGCGGCCGGCCTCGGTGGGGAGCTATGCCACCAGCGTCCAGTCGTTCGAGTCCGTGCGCAGCTTCATCGGCTCGATGACCGTGCTGACGCTGATCGACCTTCCCTTCTTTCTGCTGTTCGCCCTCATAATTGGGGTGATCTCCTTCTGGATGGTGCTGCCGCTGATCGTCGGGACGGCGATCGCTCTGCTTTACGCCCTCTCCGTCGCCTCGCGGCTGAGCGCTATCTCGGACGACGTCAGCGCGGCTGGCGCGCAGCGCAACGCGGCGCTCGTCGAAGGGCTCTTCGCGCTCGAGACGCTCAAGGCATTCGGCGCGACCGGGCGCATCCAGAAGACCTGGGAGCAGGCCACCGAGTACCTTTCCGCGCAAGTCGCCCGGCAGCGGCTGCTGGGCGGATCGGTCGGCAACGTGACCGCGCTGATCCAGCAGACCGTTGGCTGCGCCTTGATCATCGTCGGGGTCTATCTGGTCATCAACGGTGACGTCACCCAGGGCGGGATGATCGCCGCCTACATGCTTTCCTCGCGTGCGATGGCGCCGATTGCGCAGACCGCATCGCTGATGACCTCGTTCTACCAGGCGCGGACCTCGCTCGCGCAGCTCGACGAGACCGTGGGGCAGCCGCAGGAGCGGCCGCGCGGCAAGACCTGGATCAGCCGTCCGGCCATCAACGGCGATATTGCATTCCGCAATGTCACTTTCAGCTATGCCGGTGCCCAGGCTGACGCGCTCAAGGGCGTGAGCTTCCACGTCCGCGCGGGCGAGAAAGTCGGCATCATCGGCCGGGTCGGTTCCGGCAAGAGCACGATCGGCAAGCTGCTGCTGGGGCTCTACCAGCCCGGCGACGGGATGATCATGGTCGACGGCGTCCACACCGGGCAGATCGATCCCGACGAGCTGCGGCGGCGCATCGGCTACATCCCGCAGGAGCCTGTGCTGCTGTACGGCAGCGTGCTCGACAACATCATGCTCGGCGCCGGACAGGCCGACCGCGAGCGGACCTTGGCAACCGCCATGGAGGTCGCAGGGCTGACACAGATGCTCGGCCCGAACGCCGAAGGCCTCGAAATGCCAGTCGGCGAAGGCGGCAACCGACTGTCCGGAGGCCAGCGTCAGGCGATCGCGATCGCCCGCGCCGTAGCCATGAACGCGAACATCCTGGTGCTGGACGAGCCCACCAGCGCCATGGACGGGCGGCTCGAGGCGCATGTCACCAAGGCGCTCGCCGATTACGCCAGGGACCGTACCATGCTGCTCATCACCCACAAGCCGGGCATGCTCGAGCTCGTCGACCGCCTGATCGTAGTCGACGGCGGCACGATCGTCGCCGACGGCCCCAAGGCCGCGGTTCTCGAGAGCCTGAACGGCGGACAGATCCAGAGGGCGGCGGTATGACCGGCGCCGAAGACACGCGCCGCCCGATTGAGGCGCGGCTTTTCAGCTGGCTGGGCGGCGCGACCGGCAAGGTCCGCGCCGGCACTTGGCTGGATGCGATGTTCAAGCCGTTCTGGTCGGGGCAATCGCGCGACTTGCGCGATTGGGAGTCGAGCGCACGATATGCGATTGACCGGCAGCAGATCGTACGGGCGCGCGCCATTCTTTACGGCGTAGTCGGGATTTTCGTCGTCCTGCTGATATGGTCCGCGTTCGCGAGCCTGGACGAGGTAACCCGCGGTGAAGGCAAGGTGATTCCCTCGCAGCAGCTTCAGATCGTTCAGTCGGTCGACGGCGGCGTGGTGGAGGAGATATTCGTTCAGGAAGGGCAGAAGGTCGAAAAAGGGCAGATGCTTGTCCGTATCGACCCGACGCGTTTCGCGGCCACTCTGGGCGAGGAGAAGGCAAGGGCCTTCGCCCTGCGCGCGAAGATCGAGCGGCTGAATGCCCTGGTCAACGGCGCGGCATACGAGCCGGAGGAACCGGCAGGCGATGGGCAAGCAGGGGCGAGTACGGCGCTGATCCTGGCGCAGGAGCGACAGTATTTCTACCAAAGCAGGCAGCAGCTTAACGAGCGCCTGCTCATGGCCAGGCAGCAAGTCGCGCAGCGGCGCAGCGAACTGGGAGAGGTCGAGGCGGCGCTGCGGAGCGCCGAGCGCTCCTACCGGATGGCGCAGGAGGAATTGGCCATCACCCGGCCGTTGCTGAACTCTGGCGCGGTTTCCGAGATGGAAGTCCTGCGGCTCGAACGCGAAGTCTCGCGCGCGCAGGGCGACCGCCAGCAGGCGCAGGCGCGGCGGGCGCAGCTCGCCGGCAGCATTCAGGAAGCGCAGACTCGCATTCGGGACGTCGAGTTGACCACGAAGAACGAATGGCGGGCCGAGCTTACCGCGGCCATGGCCGAGTTGAACAGCCTCGGACAGAACGTCACGGGTCTCGCCGATCGGGTGAAGTACTCCCGAATCCGTTCGCCCGTCGACGGGGTCGTGCAGCGCGTGCTCTACAACACGATCGGCGGCGTGGTGCAGCCAGGCCATGCGGTGGTGGAAGTGGTCCCCACTGGCGGGAGGCTGATCGTCGAGGCCAAGGTCTCGCCGCGCGACATCGCTTTCCTGCGGCCCGGCTTGCCGGCCGTGGTGAAGTTCACGGCCTATGATTTCTCTGTCTACGGCGGCATGCGCGCGAAGCTGGTCCATATCAGCCCGGACAGCATCACCGATGACAAGGGCAACACTTACTACGTCGTCAAGGCGGAGACCACGAGCAACCAGTTCAGGGAAGGGCTGCCGGTCATCCCGGGCATGACCGTCCAGCTCGATGTCCTGACCGGTGAGAAGACCGTCCTGTCCTATCTGTTGAAGCCCATCCTGAGAGCCAAGGCGAACGCCTTGAGCGAGCGCTAACCGATCTCGTTGCGGGAGCGCTGTGTGGGTGAAGTGAGTTTTTGGGGGTAAATGTGAGCAAGAACGGAACTGTCGTCGCCGTAACGGGCACTGTCTGGGCGGTCGCGGCGGATGGTTCCATGCGCGAGTTGTCGCCTGGTGACGAGCTGCTGGCCGGCGAAACGCTGATCCTCTCCGCCGGCGCGACGATCACCATCAGCTACGGCACCGGCCCGAACGCCGAAGTGGTGACCTTCGAGGGCCCCGAAGGCGAAGGCTTCAGTGTCGTTGCTGCCGGCCGGGACGAAGCCGTCGTCGCGTCACCGGAACTCGTCCGCATCATCGACGAGGAACTCCTGCGTGAAGCGAACGAGGGGACGGACGGCGATCAGCCCGACCGCGTCGGCGACGGTCACCGCTTCGTGCAACTCGTCCGCATCGATCAGAATCTCGAAGCCGACGGCATCACGCCTCTAAACCTCGCGCGGGTCGAGGAACGGATTCCGCCGATGACGATCGACTGGGGCGATCCGGAGCAGCAGCCGGTCGAGTGGCCGCACGGCAGCGGCCGGGACGACGCGCAGGCCATCAACCGGGTGCCCGAGCCTGCGCCCGACGTTCGCGTCATTGGCGAAGACGAGATCGCCGCGGGTAACGTGCTCGACAACGATTTCGATAACGAGAACAACACGCTCACCGTTACGCAGTTCGAGATCGGCGGCGAGATCCACGCGGCTGGCGAGACGGTGACGATCCCCGGCGTCGGCACGATCTTGATCGAGGCTGACGGCAGTTACACCTTCACCCCGATCGCCGACTGGAACGGCGTCGTGCCCACCGTCACGTATACGGCCGACGATGGTCGGGGCGGCCTCGCCACCAGCACGCTCGACATCACGGTCGAGCCGGTGGTCGACGTCGAGGCCGACGAGATCACGACCCACGCGGGCGATCCGATCACCACCGATGTGCTCGCCAACGACAGCTTCGCGAACGACGATGCCGAAGTTACCGGCGTAACCCAGGGTGAATACGGCACGGTCGTGATCAATCGCGACGGAACCGTCACCTACACGCCGGTCGAGGGTTATGTCGGCCCCGACAGTTACACTTACACCGTCACCAGCGGCGGCAGGACTGAGACCACGACGGTGACCATCGAGGTCACCAACGCAGTGCCCGTGGCAACGCCGGAAGTGGAGACGACGCCCGAGGACACGCCGCTCAGCGGCAACGTGCTTGCGAACGAGCGCGATGCCGACGGCGATCCGCTGACGGTGACGCAGTACGAGGTCGGCGGCCGGATCTACGTAACGGGCGAGACCGCCGTGCTCGCCGGGATCGGCTCGCTCGTGCTGAATGCCGATGGGAGCTATGCGTTCACGCCCGTGGCCGACTGGAACGGCACGGTGCCGACCGTCACCTATACCCTCACCGACGGCAATGACGGCGGCACGGTCAGCAGCACGCTCGACATCACCGTGACGCCCGTCGGCGACATCACGCCGGACACGATCACCACCCACGCGGGCGACCCCATCACCACCGACGTTCTCGACAACGACACCTTCGAGAACGGCGACGCCGAGGTGACCTCCGTCACGCAGGGCGAACACGGGACGGTGGTGATCAACCCCGATGGGACGGTCACCTACACGCCAGCGGATGGCTATGTTGGCTCCGACAGCTACACCTACACGGTCACCAGCGGCGGCAAGACCGAGATCACGACCGTGACGGTCGAGGTCACCAACGCAGTGCCCGTGGCGGCGCCGGAGATCGAGGCGACGCCCGAAGACACGCCGCTCAGCGGCAACGTGCTCGCGAACGAGCGCGACGACGACGGCGATCCGTTGACGGTGACGCATTACGAGGTTGGCGGCCGGACCTACGCGGCGGGCGAAACGGCGCTGATCGCAGGCGCCGGTACGCTCGTGCTGAATGGTGACGGCAGCTACACGTTCACGCCGGTTGCCGACTGGAACGGCACGGTGCCGACCGTCATGTACACCGTGACCGACGGCAATGACGGGGGCACCGCCAGCAGCACGCTCGACATATCCGTGACGCCGGTCGGCGACATTACGCCGGATGCGATCGTTACCCACGCGGGCGAGCCGGTCGCTACCGAAGTGCTCGGCAACGACACCTTCGAGAACGGCGACGCCGAAGTTACCGCCGCCACCCAGGGTGAGCATGGCACCGTCGTGATCAACCCCGACGGGACCGTCACGTACACCCCGGTCGACGGTTATGTCGGTCCTGACAGTTACACTTACACCGTCACCAGCGGCGGCAAGACTGAGACGACTACGGTGACGGTGGAGGTAACCAACACGGTGCCCGACCCTGCTCCTGAGAGGGAGACGACGCCGGAGGACACGCCGGTCAGCGGTAACGTGCTCGAGAATGACAGCGACCCCGACGGTGATCCGCTGACGGTCACCGGGTTCGAGGTCGGCGGCCAGGTCTATCCTGCCGGCGAGACGGCCACCATCCCGGGGATCGGCGCGCTGGTCATTGGCCCGGACGGCGAATACGCCTTCACGCCGGATGCGAACTGGAACGGAACCGTCCCGACCGTCACCTATACGGTAAGTGACGGTAATGGCGGGGGAATCGAGACCAGCACGCTCGATATCACAGTCACGCCGGTAAACGATGCGCCCACGGCCGACATCCTTCCGCCGCGAGCGGATGCGGACGCCGACGCGATCGCGGGTGTCGACGTGACCACCGCCTTCTCGGACGTCGAGGGCGATACGCTCAGCTACACGGCGACCGGCTTGCCGGCAGGTCTGACGCTGGATCCTGCGACCGGGGTCATCAGCGGGACGATCGACAACTCGGCGAGTCAGACCGGGACTGCCGGCAATCCGGCGGGCACCTACACCGTCGTCGTAACCGCCACCGATGGCAGCGGCGCCTCGGTGACGCAGAGCTTCGACTGGACGGTTGCCAACCCGGCGCCGGATGCGGTCAACGATGCCGATACCACTGACGAGGACACAACGCTCGCAGTAGACGCTGCTGGCGGTGTGCTGGGCAACGACAGCGATCCCGATGGCGACGCGCTGACGGTCGGCGCGGTGAATGGCGATGCGGCCAATATCGGCGCAGTCATTGCGGGCAGCAGCGGGGGTGCCTTCACGCTCAACCCTGATGGCAGCTATGGCTTTGATCCGAACGGTGAGTTCGATGATCTTGCCGTGGGCGAGACCCGGACGACGAGCATCAGCTATACCGTAAGCGACGGC
>NZ_JBDGIU010000001.1:0-277068 GCF_057657235.1 Pelagerythrobacter sp. Soil_C_18 | reverse complement strand
GGGGACCTACACCGTCGTCGTAACCGCCACCGATGGCAGCGGCGCCTCGGTGACGCAGAGCTTCGACTGGACGGTTGCGAACCCGGCGCCGGATGCGGTCAACGATGCCGATACCACTGACGAGGACACAACGCTCGCAGTAGACGCTGCTGGCGGTGTGCTGGGCAACGACAGCGATCCCGATGGCGACGCACTGACGGTCGGTGCGGTGAATGGCGATGCGGCCAATATCGGCGCAGTCATTGCTGGCAGCAGCGGGGGTGCCTTCACG
The DNA here is from genome assembly GCF_057657235.1 of Pelagerythrobacter sp. Soil_C_18. Lineage (NCBI taxonomy): Bacteria > Pseudomonadati > Pseudomonadota > Alphaproteobacteria > Sphingomonadales > Erythrobacteraceae > Pelagerythrobacter > Pelagerythrobacter sp. Soil_C_18. The sequence continues at coordinate 276,797 of NZ_JBDGIU010000001.1, read as the reverse complement.
CTCAACTCCGATGGCAGCTATGGGTTCGATCCGAACGGCGAGTTCGATGATCTCGCGGTGGGCGAGACCCGGACGACGAGCATCAGCTACACGGTGAGTGACGGCGAGGGCGGCACGGATACCGCGACGCTCGAGATTACGGTGACCGGCACCAATGACGGGCCGGTTGCGGTGGGGGCGCTGCCCGATCAGGCGAACGAGGATGCGGATGGCGTCACGACGGTGGACGTCACCGCGGCCTTTGCGGATGTCGATGCGAGCGACACGATGATTTACACGGCAGAGGGTCTGCCGGCTGGTCTGACGCTCGATCCTGCAACCGGCATCATCAGCGGAACGATCGACAACTCGGCCAGCCAGACCGGGACTGCCGGCAATCCGGCTGGCACCTACACCGTCGTCGTGACTGCTGATGACGGTCACGGCGGGAGCGTCTCGCAGAGCTTCGAGTGGACGGTCGCGAACCCGGCGCCGGATGCCGTCAACGATGCCGGTATCACTGACGAGGACACAACGCTCGCAGTAGACGCTGCGGGCGGTGTGCTGGGCAACGACAGCGATCCCGATGGCGATGCACTGACGGTCGGTGCGGTGAACGGCGATGCGGTCAATGTCGGTGCAGTCATTGCTGGCAGCAGCGGGGGTGCCTTCACTCTCAACCCCGATGGGAGCTACGGCTTTGATCCGAACGGCGAGTTCGATGATCTCGCGGTGGGCGAGAGCCGGACGACCAGTATCAGCTACACGGTGAGTGACGGCGAGGGCGGGACCGACACCGCGACGCTCGAGATTACGGTGACCGGCACCAATGATGGGCCGGTTGCAGTTGGTGCGCTGCCCGATCAGGCGAATGAAGATGCGGATGGCGTCACGACAGTGGACGTCACCGCGGCCTTCACCGACGTCGATGCGAGCGACACGATGACTTACACGGCAGAGGGTCTGCCGGCTGGTCTGACGCTCGATCCTGCAACCGGCATCATCAGCGGAACGATCGACAACTCGGCCAGCCAGACCGGGACTGCCGGCAATCCGGCTGGCACCTACACCGTTGTCATAACCGCCACCGATGGCAGCGGGGCCACGATCACGCAGAGCTTCGAGTGGACGGTTGCCAACCCGGCGCCGGATGCCGTCAACGATGCCGAGACGACCGACGAGGACACCGTGCTCGCAGTGGATACTGCGGGCGGCGTGCTGGGTAACGATAGCGATCCCGATAGCGATGCGCTGACGGTGGGTGCGGTGAACGGCGATGCGGCCAATGTCGGCGCGGTGATCGCGGGCAGCAGCGGGGGTGCCTTCACGCTCAACCCTGATGGCAGCTACGGCTTCGATCCGAACGGTGAGTTCGACGATCTTGCCGTGGGTGAGACGCGGACGACGAGCATCAGCTATACCGTAAGCGACGGCGAGGGCGGTACGGATACCGCGACGCTCGAGATCACGGTGACCGGCACCAATGATGGGCCGGTGGCAGTTGGCGCGCTGCCCGATCAGGCGAACGAAGACGCAGAGGGCGTCACCACCATCGACGTCACCTCCGCGTTTACCGATGTCGATGCGAGCGATACGCTCAGCTACAGCGCGACCGGTCTGCCGGCGGGCCTGACGCTGGATCCCGTGACCGGCATCATCAGCGGGACGATAGACAACTCGGCGAGCCAGACCGGGACTGCCGGCAATCCGGCGGGCACCTATACCGTCGTCGTAACCGCCACCGACGGCAGCGGCGCTACGATCACGCAGAGCTTCGACTGGACCGTCACCAATCCGGCACCCGAAGCGGCGCCCGACCAGGGTAGCGTGGTGGAGGACGGAGCGGATCTGGTCGTCTCGGCCGCCGATGGCGTGATCGGCAGCGGTTCCGCGCCTGCGGGGGCCGACACCGATCCGGACGCCGACAGTCTGGCGGTCACCCACGTGATTACCGGAACCGCCGACGACCTCGGCGACTTCGCAGCAGGCGCGACGCCTGGCGTTCCGATCACCGGCACTTACGGCACGCTTACGCTGAATGCCGACGGCAGCTACACTTACGTCCTCGACAACGACAATCCGGTCGTGAACGGCCTGAACGCGTCGAGCCCGCCGCTTTCGGACGCCTTCAGCTATGCTATCTCCGATGGCGAAGGCGGCACCTCGTTCACGACGCTGACCATCACGATCAACGGCAATGAAGACGGCGCGCCCTCGATCACCCCTGCCGATACGAACGGCGCCGAAGCGGGCGAGGCCACGGTCTACGAAGCGGGGCTGACGAGCGACGGACCTGCGGGCCAGAGCGCCGCTGCAACCGGCACCATCGCGATTTCCGCCGGCAACGGTCTCGCCAGCGTCACCATAGCGGGCCTCACGCTGACGCTCGCCGAGCTGGAGGCGGTCACGGCTGGCACTCCGGTCGAGATCGACACGCCGCAGGGCACGCTGACTCTCACGGGCTACACCTCGTCGGGCGAAGTCGGCGGCGTCTCCACGGGCGGCAGCCTGAGCTACACCTATACGCTGGAAGACACGGTCACCAATCCCGACGCGGCATCGGGCAGCAGCATCGAGGATATCGCGCTCGCGGTCGAGGACGTCGCGGGCGGAACCAGCAGTTCCACCCTCGGCGTCACGATCGTCGACGATGCGCCCACGATCGAGAGCGTCGAGGCCGTTACGGTGGACGAAGCCAATCTGGCCGACGGAACCGACCCGAACGCCGGCGCGCTGACCCAGTCCGGCTCGCTCGATATCCGCACCGGTGCGGACAGCGGCACCGTCAGCACCGTCTTCGACGGCGCGCAGACGGCCCCGGCCGGCCTGACGTCGAACGGCGTCCCCGTGGTCTACGCCGTGAGCGCCGACGGCCTCACGCTCACCGCGACCGCAGGGGCCGGCGGCCCGGTCGTCTTCACGGTGGCGTTGACCAATCCCGGCACGCCCTCGCTCGGGTACGATTTCACGCTGACGGGGCCGCTCGATCACGGCGGGTCGAACGTCGATCTCTCCTTCGGCTTCACCGTCACCGACGCAGACGGTGACAGCGACGCGGGCAGCTTCCAGGTGTCCGTCGTCGACGATGGTCCGATGGCGGTGAACGACCCCGGCGTAACGCTGGACGAGGGCGGGGCGGTGGCCGGCGCGAACCTGCTGGGCAACGATCAGGCGGGCGCCGACGGCGACGCCAAGGTGATCTCGATCACCTACACGAACGAGGCCGGCGACAACGTCGCGGCGGCCGTGCCCGTGAGCGGCCTGACGGTCGACACGCGCTACGGCTCGCTGACCGTCCATCAGGACGGCAGCTGGAGCTACACCAGCGACGCGACCGAGAACAATCCGGCGGGCGTGAGCGAGAGCTTTGGCTACACGATCGAGGACGGCGACGGATCGACGTCCACGGCGGTCCAGCCCGTTACCGTGACCGACACCGATCCTTCGGCCGGCCCGGTGGGGCTCACGCTCGACGAGCAGGATATTCCCGGCGCGGGCAGTGCAGGCTCGCCCACCAATTCTGTGACCGAGGATCTGGCGATCGTCAGAGGGCCGGACGCGATCAGCGACGTGGTGTTCGACAGCGCCACGGTCAGCGGCCTCGAGGCGCAGAACCTGACCTCGGGCGGAACGGCGCTCGTCTATACCGTGAGCGCCGACGGGCACACCCTGACCGCGACGGCGGGCGCGGGCGGCGCCCCCGTGTTCACACTGGTGCTCAACAACCCGAACGACGCGGCGGGGACGAGCCAGAGCGTCACCCTGACGCTGACCGGCAAACTCGACCACGCGGCCGCGGGCGGCGAGAACGGCCTGTCGATCCCGGTCGACTATACCGTGCACGATACCGATTCCAGCGCTCCGGCAAGTCTCGACCTGACGATAGTGGACGACGTGCCGACGGCCGCGGCCGACGCCGGTGTCAGCACCGTCGAAGGCGGGAACACGGTGACCGGAACGTCGCTGCTCGCCAACGACGTGCAGGGCGCCGACGGCGCGCGGGTGCACCAGATCCAGTACACCAACGAGGCCGGCGAACTGACCACTGCGACGGTGGCGGCGGGCCCGGCGGGCAGCACGTTCGATACGATCCATGGCAGCCTGACCGTTCATCAGGACGGTACCTGGAGCTACACCAGCGATCCCGCGGTGAGCGGCGGGGCCTCGGTTGACCACCCGCAACCGGACAACGACCTCTCGATCGACGATGTCTTCAACTACAACCTGATCGATGGTGACGGCGACGTCAGCGGCTGGGCAAGCCAGACGGTGACCGTGGACGATACGGCGCCTTCCATCGGCACGCCGGACACCACCGCAGTCAACGAGGCGAACCTGCCGAGCGGCAGCGATCCCGACGCCGCGGGGCTGACGCAGACCGGCTCGCTCGACGTGACGAAGGGTGCGGACGGCATCGATGTCACCTTCGATGCGGTTCAAAGCGGACTGATCGATCTCGGCCTTTCCTCCGGAGGCGCGGAACTGATCTACTCGGTGAGCGCGGACGGTCACACGTTGACTGCGACTGCCGGAGCGGGCGGACCGGTGGTGTTCACGGCCACCATTACCGATCCGGCGTCGGCCAGCGCCGGCTACACTTTCGACCTGTCGCGTCCGCTGGATCATACCGGAGGGGGCGAGATCGAGCTTCCGATCGGCTTCGGCGTGGTGGACGGCGACGGCGACGTGGATGATGCGAACTTCATCATCATCACCATTACCGACGATCAGCCCGCAACCGCGCGCTCGTTTACGCTGGACGAGGACAGCAGCGGCATCACGTTCACGACCAGCGCGGATGCGACGGACCAGAACACGGTCGCCGACGATCCGGCGAACGGCACCGCGACGGTCAATCCCGACGGTACCGTCACGTATGTGCCCGATGCCAATTTCAGCGGGACCGATACGTTCGATTATTCCACCACGGCCGATGATGGGACTACCGTCGTCACCACGGTGACGGTGACGGTAAACCCCGTTTCCGACGCCCCGCAAGTGCCGGTCGACGCCGCTGCGGTTCTGACCAACGAGGACGAAGCGGTTGCGCTCGGCCTCAACGCACCGGTCGTCACCGATGCGACCGACCAGAACGGTGCCGGCGCGGGCGACAATCCCGAACTGCTCGGTGCGATCACGCTCAGCGGTCTTCCGGCTGGCGCGGTGCTGCTCGACGGTGCAGGTAATGTCCTGCTGACATCGGACGGCAGCGACGTCACCATCCAGCTTTCCGACGGTTCGCACGTTTCCGGCCTCACATCGGACATGACGCTGAGCAGCGCCGACTACGAAGCCCTGCAGGTGCTCCCGCCGCCCGAAAGCCACGCGAACTTCACAGTCAACGTGGGCGTGACCAGCTACGAAGTCGGTGACGACGGCACGCCGATCCCCGGCGTGCCCGGTGCGGCTTCCTCGACCGACGTCACGGTCAACGTGGAGGCGGTGACCGATCCGATCGAGCTCTCGCTGGTCGACGGCGATGGCGATACCTCCGTGAGCGATCACACGTTCGCGGAGGACACGAGCTTCGACCTGTCGGATCTCCTGTCGGTCAATTTCCCGAGCATCGACGGCAATGCCGGCGCGGACACGGACGGCTCCGAAGTCCGCTGGTTCGAGATTTCGGGCCTGCCGATCGGCACCACCGTCAACGGCGTCGAAGTCACGGCGGCGAACCCGGTGGTCACGGTCGCGGCGCCGGGCCTGAGCACGTCTCCGACCGGCCTGCCGCCGATGACGATCACACCGCCGCAGGACTTCAGCGGCGACGTGACGATCACGGTCAGGCTCAACGCGCAGGACCGCGATGCCGATGGCGTCGGCGCCGGCCCGACGACCGGCGGCGTGGAGCGGGCTTCGGTCACGCTCGACCTGCATGTCACGCCGGTGGGCGGGGACGTGACCGCGTCAGACGTTTCGGTGCCCGAGGACACGGCCGCGGCCTTCCTCTCCGGCATCGAGGTCACGGACCAGGGTGGGAACGGTACCGAAATCATCACTGAGGTGCAGTTCGAGGTGCCCGCAGGCTGGACCGTCGCCGACACCGGTAGCGGCGCCGGGTATACGGCAGGTCAGTCCGGCGGGATCTACACCATCACGTTCGACGCGAGCCTGAGCGAAGCGGAGCGCGAGGCGGTGCTGGACGGCTTTACGATCGCCGCGCCCGCGCACAGCAGCGCCGACCAGACGATCGACGTCGCGGTGACCACGGCCGACACGGTCAGCATCGAGGGCAGCGACGTCACCCAGACGACCACGACCACCTTGCCGATCGAGGTCACCGTCACGCCGGTGGCCGAGGCGGTGGGCAGCGACAGCGATGGCGACGGGACCGCCGACGCCACGATGACGCCCGGCCACGCCTACACGACGGTGGGCGCGGAAGATGCCTGGTTCGCGCTCGGCACCGAGGGCGGCTTCAACCTCGAAGCCGGCTGGAGCGATCAGGACGCGGACGAACAGGTCTTTGCCCGGCTGACGCCCGAGCTGATCGCCGGGGACGGCGGCTCCAACACCGCCATCGGTTCGCAGTTCCGCTACATGGACGGCGACGGCGAGTGGGTCACGGTCACTTACGCTGGCTCTCCGGTCGACATTCCGGTCGAGTATCTCGACACCCTCGAGTTCAAGGCGCCGGAGAACCTGTCCGGAGCGTTCGAGATCGGCGTCGAGACGCTCACCGTCGATACCGACCCCGACACCGGTGCGCGGGTGGAGGCCGTCTCGGGTTCGGCCACTCTGTCGAACCTGGTGATCGAACCGGTCGCCGACGAGGTCACCATGGCCCTGAACGCGCGCGCTACGGGCGTGGAGGACACGGCCATCCCGCTGGATGTCAGGCCGACGAGTTCGGACCCGTCCGAAACCTTCACGGTGACGATCTCCAACATCCCGCCGGGCGCTCAGCTCTTCTATGACGGCGTGCTGCAGACGCCGGTCGGCGGCAGCGTGACGCTGACGGATTTCGATTCCAGCAAGGCGCTGGCCATTCAGCCGCCGCCCAACAGCAACGACGACTTCACGCTGGGCGTGTCCGCCGTATCGGTGGATGGGGCCGATGTATCCGCGGCTACGAGCCTGAACGTGAACGTGTCCGTTCGCGGGGTGGCGGACGAGGCCACCGTTACGCCGGTGGACGCGACCTACAGCGAGGCTGCACTCGACAGCGGCGCCGACCAGGTGATGCTCAGCGAACTGGTGACGGCGGATCTCTCGGATACGGACACCTCGGAAGTGCTGACGATGCGCGTCACGGGCCTGCCCGAAGGCTTCTCGCTCAGCGCGGGCACGATGCTGGTCGGCGGCACGGGCGCGGAACGCGTCTGGGTGCTGACGCAGCAGCAGTTCGAGACGGCGACCATATCGACCCCCGCGAACTACAGCGGAACGCAGGCGTTCACCGTCACCCCCGTGACGACCGAGAACGACGGCGACTCGCGGACCGGCACTCCGCAGACGGTCGAGATCACGGTCACGCCGTCGGCCGAGGCCGGGGTCACGACCAGCGCCGTGCTGACAGAGGATGTCGTGACGCCCCTCGGCCTCGGCATCGTCCACCAGAACGGCGATGCCGACGAGGCTCTCACGACCGTGTGGATCTCGGTCGATGACGCCGATAGCACGAATTTCACGCTCTATCTCGGCGGAACGCCGTTGTCCGCCGCTGGGCTGACCACCGAGACGATCGACGGGCAGAGCTATTACGTCCTGACCGGCGCGCAGATCGGGGAACTCGGAGCGAAGGGCGCGGCCAATCTCGACGGCTCCCTGGGCTCGTTTGACTTCAAGTACGAGATTACCGACGACAGCTACGGCTCGACGCCAGCAGGCGCGAGCGGCACGGCGGTGCAGGACGGCATCTTCGACCTTAGCGCCACTCCGGTGACCGACGCGGTCGACGTGTCGATCACCGCCATCGCAGGATCGGCTGGCGTTACCACGGTCTCCGACGACGTGGTGGGCGACGATGCGTCGCCCGACTCGGCGACACTCAATGCCGGCGACATGGTCACGGTGACCCTGAACGTCGCCAAGGTTCCCGATGCCGGCAGCGCCACCGGAACGGCCGATGCCGACGGCAGCGAGAAGGTGATCCGCGTCGTGATCGAAGGCGTGCCGGACGGCGTTTCCGTCCAGGGCGCCGAATATAGCGGCGGGGGCACCTGGCTGCTGATCTACGACGACGCGGCGGCTCTGCCGATCAATAGCGCGGGCGGCATCGATCTGCCGGTCGTGTTCGACGTCAGCGGTTTCGCCGGCGATCTCCAGGACGTGCCGATCAGCATGCAGGTCCAGACGCAGGACCGGGGCGAACTCAACGCAGGGACGGCCGTCGTGTCCGACACCGTAACCTGGCATCTCACCACCGAGTTCACCGGCGGCGACGGCGCGATTCCCGCGCAGATCGACCAATGGGCGTACAACGGTGCGCACGCCGGCGAGGACACCGAGTTCGCGCTGTCCGACGTCGTCGACGCGCAAGTCACGATCCGGGACGCGACGGTGGACAATACCTTCACGGTCAGCCTGACCGACGTTCCGCCCGGCACGGTGATCGACGGCATGATTTCGACGATCGTCAACGGAGTCGAGGTCTGGACCGCCTCGGTAACGGTGCCGCCGGGCGGCGATGCCGACGCGGCACTGGCCGGCCTTCTCGACAGCATCGGGATCACCGCGCCTGAAAACAGCAATGCGAACAATGCCCCGGGCGCGTTCCACCTCGATGCGCGGCTGACCGTCTCGGTCGCGGGCGGCGACAACGAGAGTGCCGATATCGACGACATGACCGTGCCGGTGGATCCGGTAACCGATCCGGGCGAAATCACCATCTCGCCCGAAGCGATCGACGAGGGCACCGCGTCCATTCCGGTGACCATCACGGTCTCGAACGATGCCGACGGCGCGTTTGGCGAGATCATCGATGGCAAGGTCTACGTCAAGGTGGACGCCGTCGGCAGCACGAATGGGCTGGAGAACGGTACGCTCACCCACAACGGCGCTCCGCTGACGACCGAGGTGGTGGACGGCGAGACCTACTACGTCATCACCGGGGTTACTCCGGGCGCGCCGATCGACCTCGTCTATACGCCGGACAACAGCACCGCAGGCGAGGTTTCGTTCAGCGCGCTGGTGCGGACGCAGGAGAGCGGCTCGGCGCTCGTGCAGACGGGGACCGCCACCAGCACCGGCCAGGTCATCATGATCAATAACGGCGTGACGGTAGGCAGCGGGCCCTCGTCGGGCGACGAGTCGAGCCAGGTTCAGATCACCAACCTGGTGGTTTCGCTCGTCGACGACGACGGATCGGAGACGATCAACTCCATCCTGCTGTCGAACCTGCCGAACGGCTTCCTCGTCTATGTCGGCGATTCCGCCGCGACGGCGACGCTGGCGAGCAATGCCGGCGGCACCAACACCTGGGTCATCTCTAACCCCGACGGTTCGCTTCCGTCCTACGTGGCCATCGTGCCACCCGAGAACTGGAGCGGAACGCTCGACAACCTGTCGGTCACGGTCGAGAGCGGCGAGACCGTCTTCAACGACGGGCTCATCCAGAACTTCGATCTGGGTCCGGTTACGGTCAACCCGGTGGCGCAGGGCGTCGACCTTACGGCGACCAACACGTTCGGCCCCGAGAACCGGGTCATCCCGCTCAATCTCAACGCCTCCATGGCCGACGCGGCCGATGCCTCGGTTCCGGGCGCGGTCGATGCCTCTCGCGAGACGACGACGTTGAAGCTGACGGGCCTGGGTGAGTTCGCCTCGTTCTACGTCGGGGCGGATCAGAAGGTCGACGGCGTGAGCTACGACGCCGCGACTGACACCTACACCCTGACCGGCCTGTCGCAGGCGGATCTCGATCAGATCGGGTTCCTGCAGGCGCGTGACGCGCTGACGGATCAGAATACCACCGCTTCAGGCGTTCAGATCCGGGTGGAGGCGTTCACGACTGACGGGGCGAGTACCTCAGCATCCGACACGGTCGACCTGACGGTGAACTCCTATGCTCAGCTCGGGACGAACGGCAACGACTCGCTCCTGTGGACCGGCGGCACGATCAACGCAGGCGCGGGCACGGACACCGTCCGCCTCCGCGACGGGGAGAGCCTGTCGGGCACCGAGCTCGACACGCGGCTGGCGAACGTCGAGGCGCTGGATCTGCATGGCAATGCCATCAGCAGCCTCTCGGCGGCCGATGTCCTCGGCATTGCCGGCGGCAGCGATCCGATCCTCAAGCTGCTGGGCGACGCGGACGATTCGGTGACGCTCGGAGCAGGCTGGACGGCAGCGGGCTCCCAGCAGATCGATGGCATCGAGTACGCGATCTACACTTCCGCGGTCGGCGCCACGCAAGTGGAGCTGCACGTCCAGAGCGAGGTCGTGGTGGACTGAACCGGGCAGGGCGGCCTGCGACGGGCCGCCCTCCCGAGGTTCAGTTTCCGGTGGGCCTGCCCAGACTCAGCGCGTCGCGGATGATGTAGAACATGTCCGTCTGATCGGTCAGGCCGGTGAAGTTGATCGCGCGCGGGCCATAGGCCGCGACGCGAAGCTGCGCGCCGGTGTGGCCCTGCGATCCCTCCTCGGCGGTGCCGTAGCTGATCGTCATCACCGCATCGTCGTGCGTCCTGAGCGCGGCCGTCAGACCCGGCGCGCGGGTGCCGTTGCCGACGATCTGGCTGGTGTGCGCGTGATCGGCGGTCACGATCACCAGCGTGTGCCCATCGGCGCGGGCGAAGGCGAGGGCGGCCTGCACCGCTTCGTCCAGATCGACGGTCTCGCCGATCTGGCCGCACGGGTTGGCGGCATGGTTCTGCTTGTCGATCGAGGCGCCTTCGACCTGGAGGAAGAAGCCGTCCGGGTTGCCTTTCAGCAGCTCGATCGCCTTCTCGGTCATGGCGGCGAGCGTCGGGATGGCCTCGGTCCGTTCGGGATTGTCGGCGCAGCGGACGGGCGGCTGGTCGAGATTGCCGTGGTACGACGCTTTCGGACCGGTCCAGCGCACCGGCATGACGCCGGGCGCGAACAGGCCGAGCAGCGGCTGGCGCTGGCCCGCTTCGCCCACCGCCCGCAACTCCGCAGCGTCGCGAACAATTGCGTAACCGCGCGCTTGGGCCTGCTGCAACAGCGTGCGGCCTTCGAACGGTCCGGCCTTGGCGACCTCCGCGAAGGTGGCCGCGCCGCCGCCCAGCAGCACGTCGGGCCGCAGCGCCAGCGCCTGCTCCGCGATCGACCCGGCGCCGCCGTTCTCGAGCGCATTGGCCGGGCACACCTCGCTCGTCGCGATCGGACCGTAGCACTTGCGCTGCGTCACATGCGCGATCTGCGCCGCTGGCGTCGCATCCTCGATTTCGCCGCTGGTGACGTTGCCGGTGGCGAGGCCTGCTGCCTTTGCCATCTCAATCAGCGTCGGATGCGGCCGGGCGTGGATGTCGACGCCGATCGCGCCGTTGTAGGTCTTCACGCCGGAGGACCAGGCGGTCGCGGACGCGGCGGAGTCCGTCACATAGTCGGGCTTCCCCGTCTCCCGGTCGAGCGCATAGTGCGTGTACTGGCCGGAGACCGGCAGCGCATCGATTCCCTTGAACGCGCCGCCGGCACCCTCGGCATAGTTGCGCGCGATCGTGATCTCCGAATCGCCCATGCCGTCGCCGATCAGCAGGATCACGTTGCGCACTTCGCGCTCCGCCAGCAGGTCGCGGTAGTGGTCGGTCAGATCGTCGCCGATGCGGCGCGCACCCGCTGGTACGCTCAGATCGCCTTGCGCGGCGCGCGTCGGACCGGCCGCGGGCGAGGCGGTCTGGTCCTGAGCGGAGGCGGGCACGGCGGCGAGCGCGCAGAGCAGCATGATCGAAGGGCGGCGGAGCGGAAGCGGCATCGGCGTATCCTGACGTGTGATGTTGAGAAAGGCGGTCAGCGCGTGGGCGCTTCGAGCGGATCGGCACCGCAGCCCTGCGGGCGGCTCACCGGATTGCAGGCGACGGCGGCACCGCCGGAGAGCCCGACGCGATAGCCGGTGCCGAAGCGGGGATCGGGCCAGAGGTAATCGGTCGAGATGTACTGCGCGCCGCTGGCGAGTGCCGCTTCGCGCTGGCGTGTGTCGCCGGTCCGCGCGGCGGCGGTGCCTTCGTCGGCGCGGGTCCGCACAATGAAGCCCGCCTCCACCGCGCGCCGGATGCGATCCGCCTCACGGATCGGATGGTTGAGCGTGAGGTAGGCCGCCGCGGGCGAATCTTCGTCGGTGTTGACGAACAGCACCCGTCCTTCGAGCGAACCGCGATCACCGCGATAGAGCGCGACCTTCTCGGGCCCTTCGTCGAGCGCGAACATCAGGCGCCCGCGGGCCGCCTCCAGCGTCGGCCAGTTATCGGCGAGCACCGCCTCGCGCAGCGTCGGATAGCTCTCCTGGACGTCGTCGGGAACGATCAGCTTGTCGGCCGGGAGCACCGATCGGATCTCGCGGTCGAGCGCATCGAAGGCGGCTTCGGTGAACGGCAGTGCCTCGACGATCGGGTCGGCATCGCCGGTGCTGTCCTTCGCATTCATCATGACGAGGATTGGCGCATGGTCCGGATGGGCGTCCGACCAGCCTCTGATGATGGCAAGACATTGCACCAGCGTCGGGCAGTTCGTGCGGTCGTCGAGGCCAGGAACGTGCTGGACCTTGAACCCGGGGCGCCGGAGCGCCGGATCGTCCGACGTACCGGCGAAATGGCCGCCGCGCGGATCGTAATAGACGTCGAGCTCGATCTGCCGCGCTCCCGCATCGAGCTGCTCGGTCAGCGGCCGGTGCGCGTAATCGAGCGAGTCTGCGGCCTGCGGGTCGTACTCGCGCAGCTGCGCCATACGTTCGCCGGGCATCGCCAGCTTGTAGCTGTTATGCGTGCCGACCATCACCAGATCGTTGATCTTGACCGGATCTTCCGCCGCAACCGGTGTGGGATCGAGCATCAGGAGGATGGCGTTCAGCCAGAACATGTCTTTACCCCTGCGGTGACGGAGATGGCCGATATCTCGCCGGCTGCCGCGCCGATAGGCGGCCCATGTTAAGCTTGTGAGACGATCGGCCGAGACGGGGTTGGAGCGCCCTCCCTCCAGGCGTGAGGGCGCTCCTGAAACCACCGGTCGGGGCGATCAGAACTGGGCGCGAACGCCCAGGCTGATGCGGCTTCCCGAAAATTCGTAGGTGGTCGGGAAGGCGGGATCCATCGTGTAGCCCGTGGTCGCCTCGTCGGTGATGTTGATGCCCTGGAGTTCGACTCGGAAGTTGTCCGTCACCTGATAGCTGACGGCCAGGTCGACCTGCCCGTAGGCGTCGCGGTAGACCGGGTACATGTTCCGCTCGATGCGCTCCACATAGGCGCTCTTGTGGTTGTAGGACACGCGCGCCGCGAACGGGCCGCGTTCGTAGAACAGCGTCGCGTTGTAGGTGTTGTCGGAGAGGCCGATCGGTGAGGTCGGAATGTCGAGATCGGATTCGCCCGTCAGCGAGCTGTCGAGGAAGGTGTAGTTGGCATTCACGCCGAAGCCTTCTAACGATTCGTGGAACCACCAGAACGGCACCACCGCGACCAGCTCGACGCCGCTCACCTTGTACGATCCCTCGGCATTCACCGGCTGATAGACGTCGAAATCATAGACCCCGTCGATCGTGCCGTTGGCGTTGTACTTGGTCACGTCCTCGACCACGCCGGTCAGCTCGTTCTGCACCACGCCCTTGATGTTCTTCCAGAAATAGGACGCGGCGAGCAGGCCGTCGCTGCCGAGATACTTCTCGATGCCGACTTCCCACTGGTCGGCGTAAGTCGGCTTGAGGCTGGGGTTGCCATCGGTGAAGCGGAACTCGTTCCAGCTCGCCGTGCGCTTGTAGGCAAGGTCGGTCAGCGCCGGGCGGATCAGCGTCTGCGAGGCGGCCGCGCGGAGGAGCAGGTCGTCCGCCACCTCGATATGCGCGTTGATGGACGGCAGAACCTTCTCGTAGCTGCCCTCGCTGGAGACCGGCTCGTCGGTATAGCCGGTTGAGCCGTCGGGGTTCTGCACCTGGTGGAAGCCGGACGAGCGCACCGTCGTCTTGATGTAGCGCGCGCCGGCGTTCACGAAGACCGGCATCGAGGCGATGTCGAACTCGAAATCGGCCATGCCGTAGGCGGCGATCGTCTCCTCCTTGACGCGGTAGAACTGGCCGTCGTCGAATGGCGAGAGGAAGCCCTCGGGCCGGAAGAAGTCGCGGGCGTAATCGTTCGAGATCTGCTGCCAGTCGAGGTCGCGCGCCTGATAATCCTTGCCGCCGACGATCTCGGTCACGTAGCCGAGTTCGCTGTCCGCCAGTGTCCGCTCGTTGACATACGAGGAGTCCCCGCGCGTCGGCCCCTGGATCTTCTCCTCGCCGTACTGACGCTCGGTCGTCTTGTTGGTGTAGCGTGAGCCGAAGTTGACGCGCTTCAGCACACTGTCGAAATTGTAGGTGACGTTGAGCTGGGCGGTGTACTTGTCGTCCTCGATCTCCTCGTAGGTCGTCTCGTAGGCCTCGAAGAGATAGGATTCGGGCGAGTTGTACATGTCGATCGTGTTCGGATCGTCGCTCGGGATCGTCTCGCCCCCGGTTTCGGTATAGCGAGTGCGTGAGGGGGCGTAGGCGACATGCTTCAGGTTGGCGTTGTCGCGCGACTTGCTGGCGTTCGAATAGCCGGCGAGCAGGTCGATCTCCCAGTTGCCGGTTTCCCAGTTCATCTCGCCGCCGAACTGGCGGTAGTCGGTCTCGGTGATCCGCTCCTTGCTCAGGAATTCATGCTGGGTAGCGGTGTAGGACACGTCGCGCAGGACGACGATGCCGTGCTCCGACAGGGTCGTGTCGTCGTAATCATGGATGATGCCGAGCGTCGACCGACTGGACGCGGAATAGGCGGCCGCGTCGTATTCGTCCTCGACCGTGTCGAACGAGCCGAGGAAGGCGTCGAACGTCACGCTGAGCTGGTCGCTCGGGCGGTATTGCAGCGATCCCGAGAAGCCGAGCTTGTCCTGATCGTTGAGGTAGATCCGGTCGCCGACCTTGTCGAGGAAGACCACCCGGTCGACTTCGTTCCCGTCGTTGACGTCGTCGAACACGATGCCGGCATCACGCTCGAGCACCTCGAGCGCCTGGTCGGTCTGCGCGTCGCCGCGGTCGGTCCAGCGCGAAATGGGACGGAAGTTGATGCCGGAGTTGGAATCGGTGCGGTTGGTCCGCTGCCCCTTCGATACCGAGAGAAGCACGCCGAAGTCCCCGAAAGTGTCGCTCGCAAGGAAGGAGAACTGCGGATCGATCTCTTCGGAAATCGAGTTGTATGCGCCTTCCACGGAACCGACCACGCGCAGGCCGGGATTGTCGAACGGGCGCGCGGTCCTGATCTTGACCGAGCCGGCGATGCCGCCTTCCTCATCCGCCGCGGTCGGCGATTTCTGGACGGTGACCGACTGGATCAGCTCGGACGCGAAGATGTCGAACTCGACGTCGCGCCCGCCCGAGCCGGACGCGGTGGCGAGATCGTTGATCGTCACCAGCGTGAACTCGGTCGGCAGGCCGCGGACGTTGACGCGGGTGCCGAGGCCCTTCTCGCGCTCGATCGTCACGCCGGGGATCCGCTGTAGCGCTTCGGACAGGTTCTGCTCGGGGAAGTCGGCGATGTCGGTGGCGACGATCGAGTCCGAGAAGCCGATCGTCTCGCGCTTGATGTCGATCGCTTCCCGCAGGCTCTGGCGGTAGCCGGTGACGACGATGGCGTTTGCTTCGGCTTCCGCTTCTGCCGATGCGCCGGCATCAGCGGCCGGAGCAGTCTGCGCGAAGGCCGGTGCTGCGGACAGTGCGGCGAATGCCACCCCGGCAAGGAGCTGCGCGGCGCGGACGTTGACGGTACTCTTCATTTTTAGCTCATTCCCCCTGGAATTCACGCCAGTCGGGCAGCAGGCGACCTGCGCCGGCAACGCCATGCGCGCGCCGGCACGCCGGATTCCGGGATGGAATTCCGGCGGCCGCAATCAGCGGCGACATCGCTCTGAACGAATGCACCACCTTGCCCTCGTAGCTGTTCCGATGTGAACGAGGGCGCTGGTGGGGAAGAGTTGTTACGCCTCCTTTGCGGATTCATTGCGGAGGCGTGACGCGTGCCAATTTTTGTGCGGGCGGCACGGCAGACCTGCCCGAGGGCACGCCACCTTGGGACCCGGAGCCGCGTTTCGCGGGAGAGCCAACTGCCAGTGGATTGCTGCCTTGGGGGCGGGATCGGACCCGCGAATGTCGGTCGGAAACTGGTGCCTCACCATTTTCTGGCGGCGCTACACCGAATCTCCTGGGATTGAACGGACGGGCAAGGGGAGCTTCCCCCGTTTGCTTTTCGGTTCGGACGAGGCTTGCGATCAGGCCCACTCGAAATCCGCAGGTCCGCTTCCAGTCCCGTCGCGCCTCGACTCGAAAGCCTGTTCGCGTCCCCCCGGCCGTCGCGGTCAGTCGATCGCCTGATAGATCAACGCCCGCAGCTTTCCGTGGTCGTCGATATCGCCGGCCGGCAGCAGCTGGGTCATGTAAGTGACCGTTAGCCTTTCCTCCGGATCAACCCAATATTGGCTGTGATAGGCACCGCCCCAGCCGAACTCGCCCTCGGATCCTGGCTCGCCCGCGGCCCCCAGATCCGTACGGATGGAGAAGCCGAGCCCGAAGCCCATTCCGGGGGTATATTCGATCGGCCCGAGGTGATCCGACACCATCAGCTCGACCGACTTGCGGCTCAGGTAACGCCGCCCGTCGAGTTCGCCGCCCTGTCGCATCATCTCCAGAAAGCGGCTGTAGTCGGCCGCAGTCGACAACAGGCCCGCGCCACCCGAATAGGCGATGCGAGGGCCGTCCAAATAATGTCCCTGCCCGAAATGGCCGCCGGTCGTCCATGCATTCGCATCCACAGCGCGCCTCACGCCGCCTTCCTCACCTTCGTAGACGACCGCGAGCCGGCCAGCTTTCTCGCGCGGCAGATAGAAGGAGGTGTCTTTCATACCGAGCGGCTTGATCAGGCGCTCGTCGAGAAATTCCTGCAGCGATTTGCCGCTGAGCTTTTCGACGATCACGCCTAGAATGTCGGTGTTGTAGCCGTAGACGAACTTCTCGCCGGGCTGCGCCGCCATGGGCAGCGATGCCATGCGGGCGACGGAGCTCGATACAGGTTCGCTGCGGTCCGCAAAGTACCAGCCGAACAGGCCTGCATCGCGCCATGCGTCTTCCGCAGGACCACTGCCATAGGAGATGCCGGCGGTATGG
Organism: Pelagerythrobacter sp. Soil_C_18; assembly: GCF_057657235.1. Lineage (NCBI taxonomy): Bacteria > Pseudomonadati > Pseudomonadota > Alphaproteobacteria > Sphingomonadales > Erythrobacteraceae > Pelagerythrobacter > Pelagerythrobacter sp. Soil_C_18. The sequence goes on along the minus strand of NZ_JBDGIU010000001.1, from coordinate 259,534 downwards.
GTGAGCAGATCCCGGATCGTGATGGCCCGATTGGCGGGAACGGTCTGGTAGCCGCCCGCGGGTGTGGCTACTGCCACGGTCGTTTCCTTCCATTCGGGCAGATGCTTGCCGACCGGATCGCCGAGCAGAAGCTTGCCTTCCTCCATCAGCATCATCACCGCGACGCTTGTCAGCGCCTTCGTCTGGGAGGCGATGCGGAAGATCGTGTCCTCCCGCATCGGATCGCGGGCTTCCTTGTCGCGCCATCCCACGGCTTCCGAAAAGACGCGCTTGCCGTCTTGCTGGATCATAACCACCGCGCCGGCCAGCCTGCCCTCGTCGACATAGCGCTGCAACTGCGTGCGCAAAAGGGCGAGCCGCTCGGCCGAGACCGTGAATGCAGCCGGCGCCTCCAGGGTCCTGCCGGGCGTCTGCGCCTGTGCGGGGCCGACGCCGCTGATCAGGGCGGTGGATACCAACAGGCTGGAGGCAATCTTCCCCGCGATCCAATTCATCGGTTCCTCACCTTTCTTCCGTGCGCCCATCGTCATGCGGGCGGTGCGATAGCGAGGTCAAGTGAAAGGAAACGTGCGCTTGACGGCTCCGCCGGCTCGCAGGAGAAGAGAGAGTTCCTGGTGTGCGGCAGGCCAGGACTTGGCCAGACGCGCTCTGCGTTGGACGAGACACGGCGACGAGGGGCTGGGTCCGGAGGCGGGTGAAGACCAGAAGAATTGTTGTCGGCACGAGCGAGCCGTAGGATTAGGGAGGAGAGCCGGTGGCCGAGGACGAAATTGAGGCGCGCGAAGCCGCGGATTCCGACTACTGGCGCGCCAACGTCAGGTTGCTGAGCGTGTTGTTGAGCATATGGTTCATCTGCTCCTTCGGCGCGGGGATCCTTTTCCGCGAGTACCTCGACCGGTTCTCGATCGGCGGCTATCCTCTCGGCTTCTGGTTCGCCCAGCAAGGCTCTATCTACATATTCCTCCTGCTGATCGTGATCTACGTGGTTCTGATGCGGCGGACCGAGCGCAAGTATGGCCTCACCGACGGTGAGCACAAGTGAGTACCCAAACGCTCATCTACGTCTTCGTAGCCGCCAGCTTCGCCCTGTATATCGGCATAGCGATCTGGTCGCGGGCGTCCTCCACCAGTGAGTTCTATGTCGCCGGCGGAGAGGTGAATCCCGTCGTCAACGGCATGGCTACCGCGGCCGACTGGATGAGCGCGGCGAGCTTCATCTCGATGGCCGGGTTGATCGCGTTCCTTGGCTATGACGGCTCCGTCTACCTGATGGGCTGGACCGGCGGGTACGTGCTTCTGGCGCTGCTGCTGGCGCCTTACCTGCGCAAGTTCGGCCAGTTCACGGTGCCGGACTTCATCGGTGCGCGATATTATAGCAAGACGGCGCGGGTCGTAGCCGTGGTCTGCCTGATCTTCATCAGCTTCACGTATATCGCCGGGCAGATGCGCGGAGTGGGTATCGTCTTCTCCAGGTTTCTCGACGTCTCGGTTACCATAGGCGTCATCGCCGGTATGGGCATCGTCTTCATTTATGCAGTGCTGGGCGGGATGAAGGGCATCACCTACACCCAGGTCGCGCAATACTGCGTGCTGATCTTCGCTTATCTGGTGCCAGCGTTTTTCATCAGCTTCATGCTGACCGGCAATCCGGTGCCGCAGCTCGGCCTCGGTTCGCAGCTTAACGACGGGTCCGGCCTCTACGTGCTCCAGAAGCTCGATCTCGTCGTCCAGGATCTTGGCTTCGCAGCCTATACCGCCGGCACCAAGTCGATGATCGACGTATTCTGCATCACCGCTGCGCTGATGATCGGTACGGCCGGGTTGCCGCATGTCATCGTGCGCTTCTTCACCGTCCCGCGCGCCTCCGACGCCCGCAAGTCAGCCGGGTGGGCGCTTCTTTTCATCGCCTTGCTCTATACGACAGCGCCCGCTGTGGGCGCCTTCGCCCGACTGAACTTCACCGAAAGCGTGAACGAGGCCGCCTATGCGGATGCGCCTGGCTGGTTCACCAATTGGGAAGCCAACGACCTGATCGCGTTCCGCGACCGAAATGCGGACGGGGTGATGCAATATCGTGCGGGCAGCGCGTTCGATGGCGCACCGCTTTTCACCGGCGAGAGAGGAGCTTCGGGGGAGCGGCTGGTGATGAATGAGGACGTTCCGGACGGCACCAACGAAGTGTACGTGGATCGGGACATCATGGTGCTCGCCAACCCGGAGATCGCGAGCCTCCCCGGGTGGGTGATCGCGCTGGTCGCGGCCGGCGGTCTGGCGGCCGCATTGTCCACCGCCGCCGGGCTCTTGCTGGTCATTTCGAGTTCGGTCAGCCACGATCTGCTGAAGCAGACGTTCCGGCCGCAGATCACCGAGAAGGGCGAACTGGCCGCGGCCCGGATCGCGGCGACGGCTGCCATCTTGGTGGCCGGGTACCTCGGGGTCTATCCGCCCGGTTGGGTGGCGGAGGTGGTCGCATTCGCGTTCGGGTTGGCCGCCGCTTCGCTGTTCCCGGCAATTTTCCTCGGCATCTTCACACGATGGATGACCCGGGAAGGTGCGATCGCGGGCATGGTGACGGGGCTTGGTTTCACCTTTCTCTACATCGCCTACTTCAAGCTCTGGGAACCGACCGCGAACGTCCAAGAAAATTGGCTGTTCGGCATATCACCCGAAGGGATCGGCGCTGTTGGCATGCTGTTCAATTTCGCTGTGGCGGCCGCGGTTGCCAAAGTTACCGCACGACCCCCAGCCGAGGTCGGCCGCCTCGTTTCGATGATACGAGTGCCGTAGCAGCACCAAGCGTAAATCTTAGCCGCCTCGCGTGACACTTCCCTCATGTTTTGCCCTCTTCGTGAGCATGGCGATGTTGACGAAGTGAACGTTATCAATTAGGTGAACGTTCACATAAGAATTTTGCATGCCGCGAAGCGCATGAAATCGGGAGGAGAATCAGATGAAATTGAAGGGCAACCCGTTTCTCGTCAGGGCGCTGGCGGGGACCTCGTTTGTGGCGCTGAGCGCGTGGGCGCCGGTCGCGCAGGCGCAGGATTCGTCCGCCGACGACTCTGCTCAAGAGGCCGCAGGCGATCCGGGTTCGGCGGACGAGAATGTCATCGTCGTATCGGGCATTCGCGCAAGTCTTCAGAACGCAATGAACATCAAGCGCGACGCGGTCGGCGTGGTGGATGCCATCAGTGCGGAAGATATCGGCAAATTCCCGGATACCAACCTCGCCGAATCGCTCCAGCGGATTACCGGTGTATCAATCGACCGCCAGAGCGGCGAAGGATCGAAGGTAACGGTCCGGGGCTTTGGGCCGGATTTCAACCTCGTTCTTCTCAACGGCCGCCAGATGCCAGCGTCGAGCTTGGGCGACTGCTGTTCGGCTCCCGCGTCGCGCTCCTTCGATTTCGCCAACCTTGCCTCCGAGGGCATTGCCGGCGTCGAAGTCTACAAGTCAGGCCGCGCTTCGCTGCCGACCGGCGGTATCGGCTCGGTCATCAACATCAAGACGCCGCGCCCGCTCGATCGACCGGGTTTTCAGGGCAGCATCGGCGTCAAGGGCGTAATCGACCACACGTTCGAGGACACCGAGATCACGCCCGAGGTTTCGGGCATCATTAGCAAGACATTTGCCAACGATACGATCGGCATTTTGGTCAGTGGTTCTTACCAGCGACGCAAGGCCAGCCTTGCGCAGTTCACGGTTGGTGAGTGGCGCGAAGGGTATCTTGCAACGGAGGGCAACTGGGGCTCACTGGCGATGCCGGGCGACGCCCGGTACGCCAATATCGAGAACCGTCCGGAAGGCGACGATATCTACCAGGTCCCGCAGAACGCGGCCTACGACTTCACCGATATCGATCGTGAACGGATCAACGGTCAGCTTGTGCTGCAATTCCAGCCGTCGGATCAGATTAACGCGACGTTTGACTATACCTTCTCGCAGAACACGCTCGATGCGCGCACCAACAGCATCGGTGTGTGGTTCAATCACGATCAGACAAGCAGCAGTTGGACCGATGGTCCAGTCGCTGGTGCCAACTTCTACGCCGAGACCTTCGCACCTGGGAAGGACCTGGCCATCACGGGTGCGGTCGCGGCAAATCGCAGCATCAATCACTCGATCGGCGGAAACATCGAATGGAACCACCCGAGCGGCATGCGCTGGGTGCTGGATGCGCACCACTCAACCGCAGAATCCAAGCCGACATCTCCCTATGGCAGCAACATCGCAGTGGGGACTTCGATCTTCGGTGTGGAGAGCCAGCGCGTCGATTTCACCAGCGAGATGCCTGTCATCTCGGTCGACATGTATCCGGGCTTCGAGATCGATCGGTCGAATATCCGCCCATCGGGCAATGCCTTCCGTAACGCCTACATGAAGGACCGGATCACCGAGGTATCGCTGAGAGGCGCGTACGACTTCGATGCTAGCTTCATCGAAAGCCTCGATTTCGGCGCGACCTATACCGACAACAAGGTTCGCACTGCCTACGGTTTCCTCCAAAGCGACAGTTGGGGCGGCACGTTGAGCGCGGAAGAGACACCGGATGATTTCTTCACGCCCAGGGATCTTCGCACCGATCTCGATGGCATGGATGGTTCACAGGACCCGAACATCATCCCGACCTATTTTCGGATTGCCACGGAAGACTTGATCCAACTCCTTGAATCGGAAATTGGAATCTGTTCCGCGCCATGGTCCGGCACGCCCACAGGCGAAGGCTGTCTGGCTGAATATACCGTCGACCGTCGCCTTCGTGAAAAGACTATCGCGCCGTTCGTGCAGTCGCTTCACTCATTCGACATCCTTGCCGACGAGGCTCACCTGCGTCTTGGCCTGCGGTACGAAGTGACAGATGTTTCTTCTACAGCGCTAGTTCCGGTTCCGGTCGGCACGGTGCAGGTCGCCGACAATGAAATCGCGATCCAGAACAGCGATGCTTCGATATTTACCACCTTGACAAGCAGCTATGATAATTGGCTCCCGGCGATCGACTTTGATATCACGCCGATCGAGAACGTCGTTCTACGCGCCTCATACAGTCACACGATCACCCGGCCGGACTACGGCCGACTGAACGGGGGTTTGACCGTCAATTCCCCTGCTCGTCCGAATGGCGGCAGCACGGGGGGCAGCGGCAATCCCGATCTTATCCCATACAAGTCGAAAAACTTCGATGTGTCTGCCGAATGGTACTACGGGCCCGCAAGCTATATTTCGGTCGGCTATTTCCGTAAGAATGTCAGTAATTTCATAGCAAATGTAACGACACAGGAGCCTGTGTTCGATTTGCCCAATCCGTCCCAGGGCGCAGCGATGGAGGCGGCCCGGGCTGCACTCGGCGCCAACGCGACCTTTGCCGAGATTCTCGATTACGTGGCGACCAACAGTCCGGACCTCGTCACCCGGAACGACGAGGGCGACCCGGTGGGCATTATTGGGCAGCCTGGCGATCCCTCCCTGGTTTTCACGCTCACGCGGCCTTTCAACAGCGACCAGTCGGCGACGCTGGATGGGTTCGAGTTCGCCATCCAGCATGACTTCTGGAACACCGGTTTCGGGGCGATACTCAACTACACGATCGTGAATAGTGACACCCATTTCGACAACACCTTGCGTTATACGGAAGAGCAGTTTGCCGTGACCGGTGTTTCCGACAGCGCCAATGCCGTTCTATTCTACGACCGGGGCGGTCTGCAGGCGCGTGTCGCTTATAACTGGCGCGATGAGTTTTTGACCAACTACGGGTTCGATCCGTTTTACATTGAGGCCTACGGTCAAGTCGATGCAAGCGCGAGCTACGAATTCGCAAATGGGCTCACCATCTTCGGCGAGGCCATCAACCTCCTGAGCGAAGGCCGCCGTGGTCATCGTAGGTCTGATCAGGCGGTGTATTTCGCGGCCCCGGGCTACGCTCGGTACGCAGCCGGCGTGCGCTTTACCTGGTGAGTGGTGGGGGGCGTTCCCGCCCCCATCGGCTTGCAAGAGAGTCGCACTGCCTTCGCGCAGTGCGACTCTTTGTCTCCGATGAGGTCCGGGGCTATGGGATGAGCGTATGCACGGCGACTTTGCGAGACTGGTGATCGTAGGCGGGGGAACTGCTGGCTGGCTCAGCGCAGCCTACCTCGCCGCGCGCTGCCCTGAACTCGACGTCACGATCGTCGAGGCGCCCGACATTCCCACGATCGGCGTGGGCGAGGGAAGCTGGCCGACCCTGCGCAAGACACTTGCCACCATCGGCATTGGCGAAGTCGAGTTCCTGACTGCCTGCGATGCTTCGTTCAAACAGGGGTCACGCTTCGATGGCTGGGTCAGCGGCGGACCTGGTGACAGCTATTACCACCCATTCACGGCACCCATTGCCGGGGACATGGCTGAGCTTCTGGCCGCATGGAAGGAAAGGGGAGACGATCTGCCCTTTTCCTATGCCATGAACCCGCAAGCCTCGATCTGTGATCGCAACCTTGCACCGCGGCAGCGCGCCATGCCCGACTTTGCCGGTGCGTTGAACTACGGCTACCACCTAGATGCCGGGAAGCTGGCCGTGCTTCTCGCACGCCATGCCGTCCGGAAACTTGGCGTCACCCACGTCCGCGATACGGTGATGGACGTCGAAACCGGCGAGGATGGGCTCATCACCGCGCTCCGCCTTCGGGAGGGAGAGTCGCTCCGGGGCGATTTCTTCATCGATTGCACCGGCATGGCCGCGCGGCTGATCGGCCAAGAGATCGGTGTCGAATGGGTCGATCGTTCGGATGTCTCCTTCAATGACCGCGCTCTGGCGGCTCAAGTGCCGACATTGCCCGACAGCCCGATTGCCTCGCAGACGGTGGCGACTGCTCACAAGGCAGGATGGTTGTGGGATATCGCGCTGCCGTCGCGCCGGGGCATTGGTTGTGTCTATTCCTCACGCTTCATGGACGACGACGCGGCAGCCAAAGTGCTTGCTGAATATATCGCGGCCAATGTTCCCGGAGTGGACTCTGCATCGCTTACCCCGCGCAGACTCCAGTTCGCCACAGGCCATCGCGCGGAATTCTGGCGGGGGAACTGCCTGGCCGTGGGTCTGTCCGCCGGATTCATCGAACCGCTCGAAGCCTCTGCCATCGTGCTGATCGAATTGTCACTCAAGGCCTTGGCCGACAATTTCCCGCGCAGCCGCGAAGCCCTGATTCTGCACGCAGCACGGTTCAATTCGCTCTTCCGCTATCGCTGGGACCGGACGGTCGACTTTCTCAAACTTCACTACGTGCTGAGCGCCCGCACGGAACCTTACTGGCTGGCACAGCGCGACCCCGCGACAATCCCGCAGTCGCTGGCCGACCAGCTCGTCTTGTGGCGTGACCACCCTCCTTCGGAGGCGGACTTCCCCCAGATCAACGAGATTTTCTCCGCCGCCAGCCAGCAGTACGTGCTCTACGGCATGGGATCCATCCTCCCCGCCGATTCCGAGTTCCCTGCGGGTGATGAGGCGAGAAGCAAGCTGGTCGAGGTTCGTGAACGAGAGCGAGCGCTAGCGTCTGCGCTGCCGACAAATCGCGCTTATTTCGATGCTCTCGCCGGAGAGCCTGCAAGGGCACAAGGAGAGATCGCCTCCCAATGAGCAAACACGAGATACTCAACACCAAAGATCACGCCGACTTACGCGTCCACACCGGCGCGGGTGCGGAACTGGGCGATGCGGTCATGGCCGCGCTGGCGGTGCCCGATGAGTTTCGCAAGGTGCAGGCACACTATCCGATCGTCTTCCGCCGCGAGGCCGATGGCGGGCGCTTTTCGGCACTCGCTTTGTTCGGCCTCGAGAGTGGTGAGAACCTCTTCCTCGCGGACGGTGAGTGGGAGGCGCACTATCGGCCGCTCTCGATGGCTATCCAACCGTTCCTTGTGGGGCTTTCACGCGATGGCGAAGGCGCGGGACAAGTGCATGTTGATATGGGGCACCCGCGCGTTTCGGTCAGCGGCGAAGGGATCCGGGTCTTCGATGAAGCCGGTCGCGCGACACCATTTCTGGAAACGATCACCGAGAAACTCGGCGCGTTGCATGCCGGTTATCAGGAAAGTGGCGCCTTTTACGACACCCTTGCGCGTCACGATCTGCTCGAGCCGTTCACCCTCGAGGTGTCGCTTAGCGACGGGTCGAATCAATCGCTGATTGGCTTCCACATCATCGACGAAGATAAATTGCGCGCCCTAGACGCCGATGCGCTCGGCTCGCTGCATGAGGATGGCTATCTCATGCCCATCTTCATGGCGCTTGCCTCGCTGTCCAATTTTTCTGAGCTGATCGCCCGCAAGGATGCGAAGCAGGCGCGTGGCTGAGCCCGACTCTTCAATTTTCACGGGCATCGAGCAAGTCCCGGAGCGCGAGGCGAGCGATAGTGCCGCGCTTTCTTCGATACTTGATGAAACCGGTTCTCCATTCGTGGTGCGCGGACTGGTATCGGATTGGCCACTGGTCAAGGCGGGGCTCCAATCCGGACGCGCCGCCCGCCGTTACCTGTTGGATCGTGCCCGTTCGGTCCCTTTCACGGTGACCATCGGTCAGCCGGGCGGCGGCGGACGACTGTTCTACAACGACGACTTCGGGATGAACTTCCGCACCGCACGCGGGAAGCTGACTGACATCTTTCGCGGCTTTGATGACAACGAAGGGCGCACGGAAGCACCCGCGATCTACCTCGCCTCTGTTGACATGAAGCTGTTCTTCGACGGGCTGGTCGAAGAAAATATCTCGCCGGTCGCGGACCGGGGACCGCTCCAAAGCATCTGGATCGGTAGCGACACCTGCGTGGCGGCTCACAACGACTTCCCTCGCAATTTGGCTTGCTGTGTGGTTGGCCGACGACGCTTCACTATCTTCCCACCCGAGCAGTTCGCGAATCTCTACATCGGCCCGCTCGAGAACACGCCGGCCGGTCGTGCAGTGAGCCTGGTCGATTTCCACGCGCCCGACTTCGATGCCTTCCCGCGTTTCGCCGAGGCGTTGAAGCATGCGAAAGTGGTCGAACTGGAGCCGGGGGACGCGGTCTACATTCCCTCAATGTGGTGGCACCATGTCGAAGGACTCGACCCTTTCAATGTGCTTGTAAACTACTGGTGGCGCGACACGCCGAGCTTTCTCGGCCAGCCTCAAGACGCGCTCAATCACGCTATCCTCGCGCTGCGCGACTTGCCACAACCCGAACGTGCATTCTGGCGCGATCTGTTCGACCATTACGTCTTTGAAAATCCGCCGGAGGTGACCGACCATATCCCACCAGAGGCCCGAGGCATCCTTGCCCCGCTGACCGCCGAGACCGCAGGCAGGATAAAGACTTACCTGCTCAGGACACTGAACAAATGAGAAGCGACTTCACACCTATGCGGATCGTCGTCGCCGGTGGAGGCACTGCAGGCTGGATGGCTGCCGCGGCGCTGGCGCATACGATGGGCGAGGCGATCGAACTGACGTTGGTCGAAAGCGACGCCATTGGCACCGTCGGCGTGGGGGAGGCGACGATCCCGCCATTGATCCTGTTCAATCGCTTGATCGGCGTAATTGAAGCAGATTTCATGCGTGAGACGCAGGCGACCTTCAAGCTGGGCGTCGAATTCGAGAACTGGAGGCGTGACGGAGAGAAATATCTTCATGCCTTCGGGACCACGGGCCGCGATCATTGGGCTGCGGGATTCCAGCACTTCTGGGCCGAAGGGTGCGAGCGGGGCTACGCGGAGAGCTACGGCGACTACTGCCGGGAATTTGTTGCCGCCTATGCGCGCAAATTCACACATCTTCCCAAGAACGGCCTGAGCTATGCTTACCACCTTAACGCAACTGCCTATGCTGCCTTTCTCCGCCGTATTGCCGAGAAAGCCGGTGCAAAACGCGTCGAGGGCAAGATCGAGCAGGTCCACCTCGATCGCGACAGCGGCAACATCGCCGCGTTGAGTCTGGAGGATGATCAGAGGCTCGAAGGTGACCTGTTCATTGACTGCACGGGCTTTCGCGCGCTGCTCATCGAAGGCGCGCTGCACGTCGGTTATGACGATTGGTCTCACTATCTGCCGTGCGATCGTGCGATCGCGGTGCAAACGGAGCTTTCCGGACCACCGGTACCCTATACCCGCGCCATTGCGCACGATGCAGGCTGGCAGTGGCGGATTCCCCTGCAGCACCGTGGCGGGAACGGCATCGTCTACTGCAGCCGCTACCTGTCGCCAGACGCGGCGCGCGAACGACTCATGTCAACGCTCGAAGGCACGCCTATCAGCGAACCGCGTGCGATACCTTTCACCGCTGGCGTCCGGCGCAAGCAATGGCATCGCAACTGCGTTGCCATTGGCCTAGCCAGCGGATTCCTCGAGCCGCTTGAATCTACGAGCATCCACTTGATCCAGCGCGCGGTCGTGCGGCTGATACGGATGATGCCGGCGGGCCGGGTAAGCGAACGGGATATTGCCGAGTTCAACGACCAGCAACTTGCTGATGTGATCCAGGTGCGCGATTTCCTGATCCTGCACTACAAGGCCACCGACCGGCGCGAAAGCGCGTTCTGGCGGCAGTGCGCCATGATGGAAATCCCCGATACGCTGCGCCAGAAGATCGAACTGTTCCGGGAAACGGGCCGCGTATTCCGAAAGAATGAGGAGATATTCGCCGAGAACAGCTGGGTGCAGGTCATGCTTGGCCAAGGCATCAGGCCGCAAAATCATCATCCGATCGCGAAGAAAATGAGTGACGCGGAACTGTCACGATTTCTTTCTTCATTGCGGGAAAACGTCAACAAAACAGTGAAGACCTTTCCTAAGCACGAAGACTATGTGGCACAGTTCTGCAGAGCAGAAGAGGCCACAGTTGCCTGATCCACTCTTGGCAGGTGAATGACGGGGACGCTAATGGCAGTGGGTAATCGGGGTTCAGTACCAACGGGTAGGCGCCGCCAAACGGTCACCATCAAACACGTGGCAGCCGATGCGGGAGTGTCGCTGCAGACCGTGAGCCGCGTCATCAACAACGGCCCCAATGTCCGTCCAGCCATGAAGGAACGGGTCCAGGCAAGTATCGATAAGCTCGGTTACGTACCATCAATAGCAGCGCAGCGGATGAGTGGGTCGCGTTCCTACTTGATCCTTGCCATCAACGACCGCGACCGCACGATAGCCGACTGGCGCGCGCGCGAGGGACGCGACTGGGTCGATCAGATGCTCTTGGGGGGAATGCTGACCGCGGCCGAGCGCGGTTATCGCATGATCTTTGAATTGGTCGATACCCATAGCGACCATGTCGAACGAGAGTTGGGCGCGGCAATCGCAGCTTTGCGGCCCGATGGGGTAATCGTGACGCCGCCGCATTCGGAGAACCTGCAGATCACCGGTCTGTTGGCGGAAAGCGGCATTCCCTTCGCTCGTATCGGTTCGAAAGAGAAAGGCCCGGGCATAGCGATTACGATGGGCGACGAGTACCTCGCCGCGCTGGCGACCGACCATCTTCTCAGATTGGGCCACAGGCGCATCGGGTTCATTGCCGGGCCCGATGAGTATAGCTTGGCAGGCTGGCGCATCGACGGATGGTGCGAAGCGATGGAGCGCGCCGGCCTTTCCGTGGATGGCTTGTGCGAGAAAGGCGATTTTAGCTTTGAAAGCGGAATTACCGCGGCCAACTCGCTGCTTGATCGCCGGGATCATCCGACCGCCATCATTGCCAGCAACGACCAGATGGCGCTGGCCACACTACAGGTTGCACGCGAGCGAGGCCTAGCCGTACCTGAGGACTTGTCGCTGATCAGCTTCGACAACTCGCCGGTAGTGCGCTTCACCGATCCGCCGCTGACCGCAATCGAACAGCCGATCGCGGCGACCGTCAGCCGTGCTGTGGAAATGTTGATCGACGCCCGCACCCACGCTCCACCATCCGAGCCCTTGCAGATGGAAGGAGAGCTTGTAGTGCGCCGCTCGACCGGTCCGGCGGGTGCGGACAAATCGATAGGGACTCGCCGGTAGCCTCGATGCCTTGGCGCCGCGCGAGAAGTCGTAGTTTTTCCCCTTCCTCACAATACTGCTCCTCGCTTTAGCGCCGCTGCCCCGTTCCGATGCCTTGCTTCAAGAATGCGAAGACCGCGCCCGCCACAGCGCTGTGCTGAAAGCTGCGTAAAATCTGGCAGCCGTCACTTGCTACGATACGGCAAGCGAACCTGCCATCCTGTCACGCGAACTGGCCGGTGCCGTGGGCGCTGCATGCAGCAACCTCATCCTACTGCCGGTGGATTACGATCATCCCGATGGTCTCATTCAGGTAGTGGAGGATAGCTTGAACACGGTACTTTGGTCGCGGTGGTTGCGGCGCGTGCGAAGTTCACGCCCGGCTCGAGGATGTTGAGCGCGCGGCCGAGATCCGGGTAGCCGCTCTCCAGGACCTCTCCGCCTCCCAAAACGTCCACGGGTGCCGACAATTCCAGCGCCGCTCGCCCCTCCGTACGCGTGCCGGTCACGACAATTTCGCTGTCGCTCATCGGGGCAGGATGCGCGTCCTGCGCGTGTGCTTCGAATGCCGGAAGAGCGGCGGTGGTGAGCAGCACTTCGCGAATCATGAATGCTCCCGATGTGCTATGTCGGAGGCGCCGGTAGCTGCGGCCATGCCGGCAACGGTATCGCTGTCTCGGAAACAGGTGTTGGGTGAGGGACAACGGGGCAGGTCTTGGCTGTCAGATCAGTTAAACGTCCATTCCGGGTCATGCGGCTCGAGCCCGGTCCGAGGCGCCGGAGAGGCACCCTTAGCCGGGCCGCATCATGCGAACGCCCGATTCGCACTCGTCCATTCGGCAGACACTGCGCGCACGCGGCAGGGGTTCGACGCGATATTCAGTCGCTCGGCGACAGCACGCGCTCGATCGCCTTGCGAAGTTCCGAAGGCGCGAGCGGCTTCGTGAGCACGGGCCGGTCTTGTAGGTCCTCGGGCACACCTGCGCTGCCGTAGCCGGTGCAGAAAGCGAACGGGATCGGGTGTCTGGCCAATCCGCGCGCGAAGTCGATTGTCGTCTCGGCAGAGAGATTTACGTCCAGCAGCGCGAGATCGACATCAGTTGTCCGGACGGCGTGCTCGGCTCCGGCCACGGTGGCCACCGACGCCGCGATCTCACAGCCGAGTTCCTCGAGCATTTCCTCCAGCATCATGGCGACAATCGCCTCGTCTTCGACGATCAGAACGCGAACTCCGGTAAAATCAGGCATCCGCCGCCAACACCCCGAGCTGGACTTCGATCCGGCACTCAACGCCGCTTTCCGCAAATTGCAGATTTAGCCGCCCGCCCAAGTCGCGCTGGATGCAGCGCTCGATAAGCCGCGTACCGAAGCCCTGCTGAGCCGGCGCACGTACCGGTGGGCCTCCGCGCTCCGACCAGGTCAGTTCGAGCGCGCCGTCCGCGTCATCCGACAGTTCCCAGTCGACCGAAAGGGTGCCGGCGGGCCTGCTGAGCGCGCCGTACTTCGCCGCGTTCGTCGCGAGTTCGCTCAGCACCATGGTCATCGAGAGCGCCGTGCGAGGGTCGAGCTCCACGTGCGGCCCGTTCATCCGCAGGCGTCCGCGATCGCCGCTGTATGGTGCGACTATATCGTCGAGCAGCTTCTCGAGAGGCGCACTTGTCCAGCTACGTGCCGTCAGGAGATCGTGCGCTCTCGCCAGAGCCAGAAGCCGCGCCTCGAAGGTCTCGCCGAACCCGTGCAGGTCCCGCGCATGCCGGGAGGTCTGCCGGGCCAGCGACTGCACTGTCGCCAGCGTGTTTTTAACCCGATGGTTGAGTTCGTCGATCAGAACCTTCTGCCGCGTTTCGGCAGCCTTGCGGTCGCTGATGTCGACCAGCATGTTGACTGCGCCGATGAGCTGGCCTTCGGCGTTTCGCAGCGGCGTCGGGTAGGGGATGAAGGGCGTTCTGCTTCCGTCGGGTCGCTCGGCTATCGCCTCCTCGCCGCGAACCGCCCGGTCTTCTCGCAAGGCCACGGCCATCGGGCATTCGTGATGGGGCAGAGGCGTCCCGTCCGGCCAAAAAAGCTTCCAGGTTACGCACCATTCGTCGACGCCCAGTTCGGGCTCGCGGCCCGCGAGGTCAGCGGCCGCCTGATTATAGAAGGTTATCCTGCCTTCTGCGTCGGTCGTATAGATCGCCGCCGGCAGTGCTTGCAGCAAATCGCTCAAGCGACGCTCGTTCGCCCGGATCTCCTCCTGCATGCGCTTGCGCTCGGTCACGTCCTGCATGATCCGCACGCCAAAGCGGAAGCGCCCCTGCGCATCACGGACCGACGAGCTTGCAACCTCCAGATGGACCATCGAGCCATCGCCCCGAATGGCGCGCTTCTCGCTCGAATAGCTGTCGATCTCGCCGCGAACCTGGCTCTGATACTGCTCGGCTTCGCGAGCGCGGTCCTCCGGGTGCGTGATTTCCACCAAACTCGAAGAGAGCACTTCGTCGCGCGAGCGACCGAGAATGCTGCACAAGGCGTCGTTCACACGAATGTAGCGGCCCTGCTCGTCGACCTCCGCTATTCCCACGGGGGCGGCCTCGTGGGTCGCGGCGAGGCGCTCGTCGCTCTCGCGTTGCGCCTGCTCAGCCTTGCGCCAGTCGGTCACGTCGATTGTGAAGCAGCGGGTGTTCACAAACTCCCCGTCCTCAATACGGCTGTTGGAGGTGATCAGCACCTCACGAATGGAGCCGTCCTTGGCGCGCAACCGGGCGGGATGGCGGTCGAGTTGGTCGCCGCGCGACAGGCGATGAAGAATGTCGTCGATTACGGGAGCATCGGCATGGAAGTCCGTGATCGATCGTCCGATGTACTCATCGGCGGAGTAGCCGAGCAAATCGAGTTCTGCGCGGTTGGCGCGCAGGATCGTGCCGTCACCGCTGACGATGTGCAGGCCGACGGCACCATTGTCGAAGAAATCCTCGAGGTCGCGGTTCCTGCGCACGAGCTCTTCCTCGAGCGCCTTGCGCTCCGAGATGTCCTGGATGCAGTTGATGGCCCCTTGAACTTCGCCGTCCGGACCGCGTAGCGCCCGAATGTTCACCAGCGCCGTGATCTTCGTGCCGTCGGGCCGCTCGATCACGACTTCGCCATTGCGCGTTTCCTTGCCCGCCTCGACAGCGACTGCCATCGGGCAGTCTTCGGGCGCAAGCGGCGTTCCATCGGCTAGATAGAGCTTGTACGATCCGCAGAACCGTTCCTGCCGGTCCAGCGCGGGCTTGCGGCCCCACAGCGTCTCCGCTTCCAGATTGTGACGCGTGAGGTAACCTTCGGCATCGCAGAGATAGACCGCACCCGGCAGTGCCTCCAGAACGCTCGGCGCGGCCGCCATAAGCGCCTCGTACTCACTCAATTGACTTGGTGGGGAGAGAATCCGATTAGTGGCCATGCCCCTCAACTGCTCGCACCCATACAGAGTCCCCCGAGGGAAAGTTCGCCCGGCCGCAGGGCGGCCGTGAAACGCTTTCCAGATGCGAATAAACTCTGGAGGAGAACTTCCGTTCCGTCGATGATGCGCGACCGTCGTGACGAACGATTGAAAGCAAGCGTTCGCTGGGAGCCGCTTGCTGCGGTGCAGTTCCCACCGTGAACGGTCAACCATGGCGCCGTTACGAGGCAAGCCAGTTTTGGTTGCTTTGTGCGGTGGCTCCAAGGGCTTCTTCACCTTCACTTGCAGTTTCGAAATTTCGGTGGAGTGGCTGCGCTCAAGCCCACGCCGCGCGCGTTCGGGTTCCGACAGGCGCTTGGCTGGGGCCTCGCGCTCGTTTGTGTGGCGCTGTTCGGCCTCGCTTTGGCTTCGGCGGTACTGTCCGTTTCTTCGGCCGGGAGGGCGGGTTGCGCGCTGGCTTGTCCACCCGCTCTGGGCGCGGGGGAACGCTTTCTCGCAGGTTTGTTCTTCGGTAGAGCGGCGATCTGCTCGCTCAGTGCCGCACAGCCGGCGTATCACCACGCCCGGCTGGCTGAGCGGCTCGCGCATCAGTTCGGGGTCTTCGACCTTCTCGGCAATGCCGCGAGCGAAGAGGTCGTGATCGCTTTCCCATGCCCTCAACGCCGCCTTCTGGCTCGGCGCGGCGACGCGTCGCCTGCTCTATCGTTTTGCTTTTGCAAGCGGGTTCGACAGTCTCTGTAGCTTTTACGTTCCGTCGGTGTCCGAAGCGGCCTCAGCGAGACGCTCCTTGAACGGCTTGGAATCCAACGCTTCGAGCGCTTGCCGCAGGAGTGGCTCGAGCGCGCAAGGCAGCTCGGCGTCGAGAGATGCTGCGGCCGCTGCGGTGATCGCCCACCGCTTACGAAGAGCGGGTTCCAATTTGCGCGTCTTGGCGGATGGATGGACCACACGCTCTCGGCGGTCATGGCCGGGTTGCAGTTCGACCCAGCCTTCCCGCTGAAGCTGTGACACCGTCTGGCTCAAGGCAGAATGGCTGACGGCGGCATGCCGGGCGATGTCCCTGATCGGCATTGGTCCTGCGTCCAAGAGCAGCCTGATGACGGGCGTGTAGCGCGGCCGGAAGTCGAGGCCGGCCTCACGATAGGCACTTTCCACCGCACCATCGAGCGCGTCGATGAGGCGGCGAAGCAGGGTACCCAAAGTAGCTTGATGTCTCTGCATATGCGTGCTTATACATAAGTCCTTATGTAAAACAAGGATAGACCGATGCTAGTTCCTATTCTTGCGCTCGCAGCCGCAGGCGCCTGTCCCCAGCAGGCGGCCGCCTTGGAGGCCGCAGCGAGCGCCATCGAAACGCGGTACTTCGAAGAGGACATGGCGAGCCGGATTGCGCGCCGTCTGCAGGAGGAGGCAGCGGAAGCTCGGCAGCGGACATGTTTGGAGGAGGCTGCCTTCGTCGCCGAAACGAACCTCCTCCTCGACAGCTACGATCCGCACTTCATGTTCGAGCGGCCGGGGAGCGACGCTGGAGCAGAGGATTGGCTCATGGCATGGCGTTCGGAAAGCGCGAACGTCAACGCCGGCGTTCGCGAGGCCAAGGTGCTCGAGGGTAATGTCGGTTATCTGCGGATCTCAAGTTTCTATCCCTGGGATCTCGCCAAGCCGAAATTGGAGGCTGCTGCGTCGCTTTTGTCGGACGCCAACAGCCTCATCATCGATCTCCGGGGGAATGGCGGGGGCGACGCGCGTACCGCACAGCACATGGTTCGCGCCCTGGCGCCCATGACAGAGGCGGTGCAGACGATTGAGCGGCGTCGCGGAACGTCAAGCGAAAGTCTGCCGGCGCTCGAGTTGCCCCTTGGCGGGACTGCGCGACCCGTTGCCATTCTCATCGACAGGAGATCCGGGTCTGCTTCCGAGTTCGTCGCTTATTCGCTCCAAGCGCTCGGGCGTGCCCTTATTGTCGGTTCTCGCAGCGGCGGTGTCGCCAATCTGATTGGCGAACCTGTCGACCTTGGCGAGAGGTATGCGATCTCGATACCGGACGCGCGGCCGGTCAACCTGACGACCGGTGCCAACTGGGAAGGCTCGGGGGTTCGTCCCGACCTTCCGGGAGGCGACGATCCGCTCTATCTCGCGCGGCGGGCACTGGAGGATCGGCTGTCGCCTTGACGAGCGGTCTCGCATGGCTCTTCGCCGTCCCGGGCTGCGCGCAAATTCGAGTGCTCCTCGCGAACGGCTGGCGCGCGGAGATGCGCTGGAGTCCGGAGCCCGCTCAAGGCTGCATCGCATCATCGCACGACTGGCGGCAACGAGCGCCTAAATGCAGCTGTGAGTGAATCGCGCCGCCGCTGAGACGCCGCCAATCTTCAGGTGCGGTAGCCGCCCTGACGCTCCAGCATCCATCCCGGGTACTCCGCCGGAAGACGGCAAGTTCGTCCAGTGGCGAGGTCATCCGCCTACAGCCGAACTTTCGTTGCGCCGATATTGTCGGCCAGTTGATCCACGCTTGCCTCCGTCGGCTTCACAGATGCGGCCCGAATTCGACTTTCCAACATTGTGACCACGCCCCCTGTCGCGGCAGTCAGCGCAGCCCCCCGGCTAACTGCTTGCGATCGCTCGTAAGTTCTCAAGGAACCTCAGATTCAGCGTTCGGCTATCGGAGAGTCGATGAATTCGGCGCCACCAGAAGACGTGGCCCCTAAGGTAGAGATGCTGGAACGACATGCGCGACCTTTTCCGGTCAGCGCGCTGGCACACCCTGCACTTAGATCAGCGTTGGCTGGGGCGGCAGGATTCGAACCTGCGAATGCCGGTACCAAAAACCGACTACTCACCATTCCGGCGACGCCACAGCGTTCCCGAGATCCGCAGAACTCTGCGGATTTTTGCCCTATAGCTAATGTCGCTCTCACGCCACAACCAAAATCCTGACAGAAATCCTGGCAGAAATTCCCACCGCTTATCGCCAATCGCGAAGCCTTCCGCACCTGTCGGGCGCGGTAGAGCTCAGGGACCACGTCCTCACGTCATGAGGTCTGGTTTGATGGCACCGATCAAGTTGAGCATTGCGCTATCCTGCTTCAAAATGATCTTCACCGACCCACGCCCACCGATGGCACGCTGGCTGCGTACCGCTAGCGCTGCTAGAATCGCCCGTCGACCTGAACTCCGACAACGTGATCCTGATTGCCCGATCCGCCGAAACTAGTGCGATAGTCCACGCCAAGATTGATGTCGTTCCGGAACATCATCTCGAGCGATAGTCCCAAGGTGGCATGATCGCGGCTGTTCGGGTCGAACTCAAGCGAATATGGAAGTCCTCCGAGGTCTGTGTAGCCGAGGCTCGCCCGCGATGTGCTGCGGAAATCGTGCGTGTACTCGGTGCGCAGACCGGGCCTCAGAATGCCCCATTCCATCTCGAAGGCATAGTTTGCTCGCAGGCCCGCCACCCCCGACAGGATATCGACTGTCTGTTCACCATAGGTCAGGCCGTAGATATCTCCGCCGGCCTCGGTAAATCCCTTGAGCCATGAGCGGGAGAACTCCACGCGCCCATAGGGGGCGAGCAGCCACTTCTCGTTTCGAACGTCGTAAGCCGCCGTCAGCGAACCGAACAGCTGGGTTCCGCTACGGTTCCCCGTGGCAAATTCGCCGTTCGCAGTCACGAAGCGGCGCGAGTCGAACTCAAGGAGGCTGCCACCGATCAGACCGTCGATGAACAGCTGTTTGACTGGCTGGTAACTTCCATAGAGCGCGCCGCTGTAGGCGTTCGCGCGGTTCCTGGTGCCGTTGCTGCCGACATCTGCGCGATCGCGGCCGTAACCGAAGCCGATCCCGCCGACGAGCCGATCGGAGAAAAGTGCGTCGACCCCGCCGCTGACCCCGATCATTGTGTAATCGAGATCCAGCTCGCCGCCGTCGCTCTGGCCGAAGTTCACGAAACCGCCCGACCACACGGCAACCGGCCCTGATGTCGATCCTCCTAGACGCGAGGGTCTATCCACCGGGGCCCCATCGCGCGCCGCCAGCATCGGTTCGCCCCTCGAACGACAGGCGTTCGCATCCGACATCGGGTTTGCGCTTCCGATCTGGTCGGGGCTGACGTCCGACAGGGCGAGCAGCTTTGCAAGCTGCTGCTCGGAAGCGCTGCCGCAATGATCCTGCAAGTAGCCGATGCGGACGCTCATGCTAGAGCTGCGGCGATCGCCCTCCTGGTGCAACTGCTCGAGTCGGCGGTGAAAGTTGCGGGTCTGGTTCTGGGCGACGCGCGTGGCCATGTCGGCCTGGGCCTTGAGAAGACCGACGACTTCCGGGTCGAGGGTCGGGTCCGGACGAGTGGGCTCCTCATAGGTGAATGCCGCCGTGGCGGTGGCACTACCGCCGGGGGTGGTGACTACCACGTCCACTGCGCCCGCCGCGTGCGCCGGGGTTGTGGCCGTGATCTGCGTCCCGCTATCGACGGTGTAGCTCGTCGCAGCGATGCCTCCGAAAGTGACGGCACTCGCACCGGTGAGGTCGGTGCCGGTGACGGTGACGCTCGTACCGCCCGCTGTCGTGCCGGTATCCGGCGTGATCTCGGTCACGATCGGTGCGGGGATGGGCACTTCGTAAGTGAATGCAGCCGGAGCGGTCGCGCTGCCGCCCGGTGTGGTCACCACCAGATCCACCGCACCTGCTCCGTGCGCCGGCGCCGTCGCGGTAATCTGCGTGGCGCTGTCGACCGTGAAACTCGTCGCAGCGATCCCGCCAAACGTAACGGCGCTGGCATCGAGCAGATGAGTGCCGGTGATGACCACGCTCGTTCCACCTGCGGTGGTCCCGTTAGCTGGCGCAACCCCGGTCAGTGTCGGAGTGGGTATCGGCTCCTCATAGGTGAAGGAGCCTACTGCGGTGGCGGTGCCTCCGGGTGTCGTCACGACGACATCGACGGCGCCGGCGACGTGTGCAGGCGTAACCGCCGTGATCTGGGTCGCGCTGTCGATCGTGAAGCTCGTTGCAGCGGTACCGCCGAACGTGACGGCGCTCGCACCGGTCAGGTTCGTGCCGGTGATGACCACGCTCGTGCCGCCCGCGGTGCTGCCGGTATCCGGCGCGATGCTGGTAATGGTCGGCACCGCGATCGCGCGCGCGGCGACGATGTTGTAGGTTCGGGTGGTGACCCCGTCCTCCGCGGTGACGACAATGGTGATCGGATTGCTTCCGACGCTGAGCGCGATCGGGGCAGAGGCTGCGCCCGAGGCGACCGGAGTGCCATTGACCGTGATGCTTGCGCCGTCATCGGCTGCGGTTGGGGTGAGGGTGATCGCGCTGACGGCGTTCGGTACGTCAACCGCATAGCTCGTGGTCCCCGGCGCGAATGCCGGGTCGAGCGTACCGCTGCTGATCGCCAGGCTCGCCAGATTTGCATCGGTGGACGCCGGCTCCTCGTAGGCGAAGGCACCCGCCGCGGTGGCGCTGCCGCCGGGGGTGGTCACGACAACGTCGACCGTGCCAGCCGCATGCGCCGGCGTGACTGCCGTGATCTGGGTCGCGCTGTCGACCGTGAAACTGCTTGCCGCGGTGCCGCTGAAGGTGACAGCGCTCGCGCCGGTCAGATCCGTACCGGTGATGACCACGCTCGTGCCGCCCGCGGTGCTGCCAGTATCCGGCGAAACGTTCGAGAGCGTCGGCGCAGGAATGGGCTCCTCGTAAGTGAAGGCGCCTGCCGCAGTGGCGCTCCCGCCAGGTGTCGTCACCGCGACATCAACCGCGCCGGCAGCATGCGCCGGGGTGACTGCGGTGATCTGCGTTGCGCTATCGATCGTGAAGCTCGTTGCAGCGAGACCGGCGAAGGTGACGGTTGTCGCGCCGATCAGGTTCGAGCCTGTAATCGTGACGCTCACACCGCCAGCGGTGGTGCCGGCATCGGGTGCAACGCTCGTGAGCGTAGGCGTGGGAATGGGGTCTTCATAGGTGAACGCATCGACCACGGTGGCGCTACCGCCGGGAGTGGTGACGACCACGTCCACGGGACCGGCAGGATGAGCCGGCGTCACCGCAGTGATCTGGCTGGCGCTGTCGACAGTGAAACTCGTCGCGGCGATGCCGCCGAAGATAACGGTCGTCGCATCGGTCAATGCCGTGCCTGTGATCGTGACGCTCGTGCCGCCGGCCGTAGTACCGACATCCGGAGCGACGCTGGTGAGCGTGGGCGCCGGAGTCGGCTCCTCGTAGGTGAATACGCCCGCTGCAGTGGCGCTGCCGCCGGGTGCCGTCACCGCGACGTCCACGATCCCGGCCGCGTGTGCCGGCGTAACGGCCGTGATCTGGGTTGCGCTGTCGACCGTGAAGCTCGCTGCCGCGACGCCGCCGAATGTGATCGTCGTCGCCCCCGTGAACCCCGTGCCGGCAATCACGACAGGTTCGCCGCCAGCTGTGGAGCCGTTCGCCGGTGAAATGCTTGTGACGGTCGGCGCTGCCACCGCCCGGATGAAGGTGACGGTGTAGCTTCTGACCGTGGCGCCATCTTGTGCGGTGACAACCACGGGGATCATGGTCGAGCCGACTCCGAGAGCAATTGCTTGGCTCGCGTTGCCTGACGCCACTGTTTGCCCGTCCACCGCAATCGACGCGTTGCTGTCGGCTGCGGTCGGCGTGATGGTGATCGTGTCGATGGGGTTCGCGACGGCGATGCTGTAAGTCGTGGTTGCCGGGTCGAAGGTGGGAGCCAGCGCGCCGGCGCTTGGCACGAGGTTGGAGAGATTGGCGTCGGCTGACGCAGCCCGGGAGAACGCCACGGTGTATACGGTGCTGCTCCCGTTCTGCGCGGTGACTTCGATAGTCACTGCCGGCGTCATACCGACCGCGAGCGTGAAGGACTGGCTGGCGCTGCCCGATCCCACCACCTGACCGTCGACCGTGATCGTTGCGTTCGTATCTGCAGCCGTAGGCGTCAGTGTCACTGCTTCGACACTATGAGCGACCTCAAGCACGTAATTGAGGGTTCCCGCCGTGAAGGCCGGGTCAAGAGTGCCGGCGCTCGGGACGAGGGCCGAGAGCTGCGAGTTTGCCGAACCGCCGCGTGCCCATGGCGTGCCCGAAGTGAAAGCACTCGCCAGCGGATTGCCGATCACGTCCTGGACCGAGCCGTTGTCTACCACGTCGAGGCGCAGCGTTCCGGTTCCCGAAATCCCGTTTACCGCAACGGTGTAACTGATGCTGTTCGCCGTCGAGACGCCGCTGATGGTTCCGGCGGCAGAGTCAGTGGTTGCCAGACTGAAATCCGCAGAATCGACGGCGGTAACCGGTTCCGAGAACGTCACGACGAACTCCGCAGTAGTCGCGTCGGAAGCGGGGCTGCCGCTGACGTCCGAAGAAAGGACGGTGGGGGCGACGGCATCGACATTCACCGAAGCGGTGGAAGCGACATTGTGAAGAGTGAGGTCCGCGCCGGTTCCGTCGACGTTCGTAATTGTCCCGCCATTCAGCTCGAGTGCAGATATCGCGATGCCGTTCGCGTCCAGATCGCCGGGCTGCACCACGTACCGAAAGGCCAAGGCTGCGGTTCCGCTTCCAGACATATACGATGCGCCGCGTGCGGAGCCTCCGACATCGAGCGACAAAGCGGGAGTTCCGGCGATATTGGCAATGACGGGCTGATCGAAGTCGACCGTAAAGCTAAGGATGTCGCCGGCCTTGTACGTGCCAGAGACAGGGACATCGACACCGGTGATCTGCGGCGCGGGCATTGCACCCCGAGCTACATCGATGGTGTAAAGCCGGGTGGCGACGCCATCTTCGGCGGTGACGACGACGGTGACCGTGTTGCTACCGACGCTGAGCGCGATCGGCGCCGAGGCCGCACCCGACGTGACCGGGGCGCCGTTGACTGTGATACTTGCTCCGTCATCGGCCGCAGTTGGAGTAAAGGTGAGCGAACTCACGGCGTTCGGTACGTCAACCGCATAACTGGTGGTGCCCGGCGCGAACGCCGGATCGAGTGTGCCGGTACTGACCGTGAGGCCGGCCAGGTTCGCGTCGGTCGAAGCTGGCTCCTCATAGCTGAAGGAACCTGCCGCGGTGGCGGTGCCTCCGGGTGTCGTCACGACGACATCGACGGCGCCGGCGACGTGTGCAGGCGTAACCGCCGTGATCTGGGTCGCGCTGTCGATCGTGAAGCTCGTTGCAGCGGTACCGCCGAACGTGACGGCGCTCGCACCGGTCAGGTTCGTGCCGGTGATGACCACGCTCGTGCCGCCCGCGGTGCTGCCGGTATCCGGCGCGATGCTGGTAATGGTCGGCACCGCGATCGCGCGCGCGGCGACGATGTTGTAGGTTCGGGTGGTGACCCCGTCCTCCGCGGTGACGACAATGGTGATCGGATTGCTTCCGACGCTGAGCGCGATCGGGGCAGAGGCTGCGCCCGAGGCGACCGGAGTGCCATTGACCGTGATGCTTGCGCCGTCATCGGCTGCGGTTGGGGTGAGGGTGATCGCGCTGACGGCGTTCGGTACGTCAACCGCATAGCTCGTGGTCCCCGGCGCGAATGCCGGGTCGAGCGTACCGCTGCTGATCGCCAGGCTCGCCAGATTTGCATCGGTGGACGCCGGCTCCTCGTAGGCGAAGGCACCCGCCGCGGTGGCGCTGCCGCCGGGGGTGGTCACGACAACGTCGACCGTGCCAGCCGCATGCGCCGGCGTGACTGCCGTGATCTGGGTCGCGCTGTCGACCGTGAAACTGCTTGCCGCGGTGCCGCTGAAGGTGACAGCGCTCGCGCCGGTCAGATCCGTACCGGTGATGACCACGCTCGTGCCGCCCGCGGTGCTGCCAGTATCCGGGGCGAGGCTGGTCAGCGTAGGGGCGGCAATATCGTCGTTGAGAATCGTGCCTGTGCCCTGACCATCGCTCACGGTCGCGCCGGTGACATTGGTTATGTTGATGAAGAACGTCTCGTCCGGTTCGACGGCGGTGTCTCCGAACAGTTCCACGGAGAAGGGGGCGGCGACGGACCCTGCGCCAATGGTCACGCCAAGGTCGCTCGACGAGCGATAGTCCTCGCCTGCCGTGGCCGTGCCGTCGGCCGTCGCGATGTCGAACGTTACACCGCCAGGCGGAGCCGGCTCGCTGAGCGACACGCTGAAGATGGCGAAATTGCTGCCGGAGTTTCCTTCGATGACCGACACGTCGTCGATCGATAGCGCCGGAGGAGCGGTATAAGTGAAGCCGCCCGCCGAGGTCGCGCTGCCGCCGGGCGTCGTCACCGCGACATCGACGGCGCCGGCCGCATGAGCCGGGGTGACCGCTGTGATCTGCGTTGCACTGTCCACCGTGAAGCTCGTCGCCGCAACCCCGCCAAAGGTCACTCCGGTCGCGCCTGTCAGGTCGGTGCCCACAATCGTGACACTCGTCCCCCCTGACGTCGTACCGGTGACCGGAGCAAGGCTGGTGAGTGTGGGAGCAGCGACATCGTCGTTGAGAATCGTGCCGGTTCCCTGGCCATCGGCAACCGTCGCGCCCGTGATGTTCGTGACATTGACGAAGAAGGTCTCGTTCGGCTCGAAGGCGGTATCGCCATTCACAGACACAGTGAAATCGTAGGTGCTCGCACCGGCTGGAATGGTCTGCCCGGTCAGCGAACTTCCTGTATAGTCGCCATCCCCCGCGCTGGCGGTGTTGTCGGCGGTGGCAATGTCGAACGTCACTCCGCCGGGGCCGGCAGGGCTGCTGAGCGACACGGTAAAGGTGAAGCTGGTCGTCCCGGCATTGCCTTCGGCCAACGACACGTCGCCGACTGACAGGGTCGGCGCCTCGAACGTGTATGCCCCCGCCGCGGTCGCGCTGCCGCCGGGAGTGGTGACCACGACATCGACAGCTCCGGCAGCATGCGCAGGCGTGACCGCGGTAATCTGCGTCGCGCTGTCGACGGTGAAGCTGCTTGCTGCTGCGCCGCCGAAGGTCACCGCGGTTGCGCCGGTCAGGCCGGTGCCGGTGAGAACGACGCTTGTACCGCCTGCGATGGTGCCGGTGGTCGGCGTGAGGCTTGTGAGTGTTGGGGGCGAAAGGGCGGCAGCGCAGCTTACCGAAAAGGTGAGCGAACTCGGTGGATCCTGGGGAAGGCCGGAGATCGGATGAACATTCTCGACGAGCGCGTAAACGGAAAGATATCCGTCATCGGCCGCTGTGATCTGGAAAGATCCCGAGTCATTGAAGTTGCCGCCGTCGTTGTAGAGGTCTGCCGGGAAACGGCTGTTCGTTGCTAAGGTGAGGGCAACTGTCCAGTCTCCGCTCCCCGTCGTATCGCCGGGACCGGATGATTGCGCTGACCAGCTTATCGTTTCGCCTACCGCGAATGGTGCACCGGCGAACGGCGGCCCATATTCAGTGTACCGGGAGTCGTTGCTTCCGGAGGGAGGGGCCAGCGTGATCGGGGCACCCGAACTGTAATCGGCATTGAGAGCGCTGCACGCCGCCGACTGCGCCAGAGCCTGCTGCGGAATAATGAGTGCGAGCGCGATCATGGTGAGCGTGCCGGCAGCCGCTTTGCGCAAGCCGGCCGGACGAAGCACCGCGAGCGAGGTGCTAACCATTGAGGCCCAAGATAACGCGAGCGAGAAAGCGAATGTACGCACCGGCCCGATCCCCCCAAGGCCATTTGCGGATCAACTTGGCGTTGACGCGCCGCGCTGATCCTCCCCTGCCGACCGCAATATCAAATAGACATGCGTCTGTCTGCCTAAACAAGTCGTTACCGGATCTTTTTTTGCAGCGACGCCGCTGGAGGGTCGCCCAACAAGATCGGGTTTTCGAAGTTTCGCCGTTCGCAAGCAGTCATGCCGGCGTCAACTCACCTGTTAGCTAACGTTCTTCTTAGTCAGCAACTGAGTCCACCCTGATCATCATCGGCTTTACTTGAACCGAGTTTGTGTTACCCATGCTGGAGAGTGGGGGCAACCCGGCCGGGGGAAGGGGAATTCCCCGCCGACCGCTCCGGATATCGACCATTGGGGGAAGCGTTCCGGCGGCTGCCGGCCAGCTCCTCCATCAACTGAGGAGCGCTGGCAATGAGTGAACCATTCCTGGGAACCGTGATGATCTGGGCGCCAAACTTTGCGCCTCGCGGATGGGCCTTTTGCCAGGGGCAGCTCTTGGCGATCTCGAGCAACACCGCGCTTTTTTCCCTGCTCGGCACAGTTTACGGCGGCAACGGACAAACCACCTTCGCATTGCCGAATCTGCAAGGCAGGGTACCGGTCGGACAGGGGCAGTCTCCGGGCCTCGGCCACTATACTTTGGGACAAACGAGCGGCACCGAAAACGTCACGCTCACCTCGGCGCAGATGCCGATCCACACACATGGGGCGACCTTCACGCCGACGGGGAATCTCGGCGTAGACGTGACCGTGAACGCAACCACGCAACCGGCCAGCAGCAACAGCCCGCAGCAAGATGGTCAGCTTGGGGTCGTGAGCCCGGGCGGCACGCGGGTCTATGCAGCCGCAGGGGGGACCCAGGTGCCGCTAGGCGGTGCATCGGCGCAGTTGAATGGGCAGGTACAAGGCACGGTTGCTGTCGGACCAAGCGGTAACTCAGTGCCGTTCAGCATCGTTCAACCCTACCAGGTGTTGAACTATGTGATTGCGCTCGAAGGCGTATTCCCCTCCCGCAACTAAGATGGCCGCAGTGCGGCCGGTCAATTGATGATGACCTGGTACTGTTGCCCGGTCGAGGCCGGGTCGTGGGTCAGAATGGGGATGACGTAGAGCTGGAAGGTCGGCCCACCTGGCAGTTCCAGGAGGCGCAGCCCTTCCAGCAGGATCCGCTCGGGCGGCCCGGAGAAGATCATCAGGAACGGCTTGGAAAGGTTCGGCGGCCAGGGCCGCCCTTGGGTGGATTCCTGGATTTCGATCAGCTTGAGCTCTACCGCCACGTCGATGTTCTTGACGTTGAAGGACCGCCCGAGGAACGGCTGAAACTCTTCCATCGTGATAGGCAAGACATGATCGTACACTTGCTTCCGTCCCCGTTCGAAACGCTCTGCACTGCCAATCTCATATCTTGCCGTGCCGGTCCACGGGGTGTGCGTTGATCGAGAGCTGCGGATTCACGCTTCGTCCGGCCGGGCCGGAGGACGAAGCATTCCTGTACGAGATGTTCGTCGCATCGCGGGAGCGAGAGCTTGCGCCGCTGCCCGTGGAGCTGCGTGAGACGATCGCGAGGCAGCAGTTTGGAATTCAGCAGAGCGGCGTGAAAGTCGACTATCCCGACGCAGAGCAGTTTGTCGTCCTCGGAGGGGACGGCCGGCCCGGCGGCCGGGGCGCTCCGGTCGGCATGATCATCCTGGCAGAGCAGTCCGGTGCATTGTGGGTGGTCGACCTGGTGCTCCATACCGACCATCGCAACCGCGGTTTGGGAGCGGCCGTGCTTGCTTCCCTCATGGATGCCTGCAGACAAAGCGGCCGCATCCTGAAAGGGTCCGTTACGCCCTACAATCCGGCACGCCGCCTTTACGCACGCCTGGGAATACGGGAACTCGCCACCGAGCGCGGTTATATTGCGTTAGAGTGGCGACCTGATCGGCTGCCTCCGACGGCCCGCTCCTCTTAGGCGCCACCAGGCGGGCGGCCTCTCGCTTCGCGCTGGCGATAATGGTCAAGAACCAGCGGACAAAGCGTCTCCAGAAGAGCCTCCAGCCCCACCACTGGCCTTCGATCGCCAAACTGCGCCGACACTTCGCCCGATTGCACGTTGCCGAACGAAAACTCGAAGTGATCGAACAGGTCCGGGACCGCGCTCCACAACGCCTCCGCCAGTTCCTTGTGCGTTCGCCGGAAGGTGTAGTACGATTGCTCGACCGGCCATCCAAGGTCGGTGACCGCCGCGCTCACCTTCGGTGCACGGATGACGAAGTCCTCGTATTCGATCACCGCATCGAAGCTCTCGCGCGCCGCAAACACGCGGTCCAGCAGCGCGAACTTTTCATCGATCAGCCCGGAATGATTGCGATAATGCTTGCGGCGCAAGCTCTCGAAATTGTCCCTGGGGTCTCGCAGGAACAGGATCGTCCGGTCCGGCCGGAAGCGCTCCCGATGGACGGATAACGGGTATGCCGTTGTGAGCACGACCTTCGCGAGGATGTCGCGCTCGGTCTCGACGTGCGGGGCCGCGTAGTTGTTCAGGACATCCACCAGAGCAAGGCAGCCCGGCCTTTGTGCGAGAAAGAGGCTGAATGCGGTCGCCCCGCTCGACTGCATGCCGTAGATCAGCAGCCGCACGAGGACGAGGCCGGTGCAGCTGGATTGGTGTGATGCGAGGTCAGCCAATCGTCCTCGATTTCCGCCGTGATAAAGACATAGCGGCGGGTGTGCGGGGTCGGCTGTCGATTGCCGACGCCATGCAAGGCGAAAAGGCTTTGCGGGAAGAGCACCAGTTGGTTGGGCCGATACGGGATCGTCGCCACGCGTTCGACGGCGTGAGCGGGCAGCTCGAAGACATCGAGTGCCTCGCTGGGCCGCGACCTCCATCGGAACAGCTCCAGTTCGCCGCCGACAGAATCGTCATCCCCGTCGCGCAGATAGAACAAGCCGCTAAAAAGCCGGTTCGGGGCGTCAAGGTGAGCTCCGCGCGGCGATGATGCCGGACCGCGAACCGGACTGTTGATCTCCACTCGAGCGTCGGCGAGGACTCGGAATTCCCGATGGCTGTCGCGGTAAAGAACGCCGGCTTTTCGGTCGCCGCGGTCCAGCAGATTGAGCAGGCCCTGGTCCCAACACCCGGCAAAGATCGTGAACACCGCATCAAGGAAAGCCTGCGACACATGCTGCTGCAGAAACGTCTTCCAAATCGGTGCCACGTCCTCGCGCAGCATCAATGGCCAGGCGGGTGTGGAATACCTGCGATTGCTCGCACGATCCTCGCATGCCCGGCGTCCGGCGAGGGTTTCGAGGGGAGGAAAACTTGCCGCCAATGTCGCGTAGACCCGCGGATCGAGCGCCTCCTGCACGACCAGATGCGGAAAGGGCGCGTGCCGCAAATGGGATGGCGCCGCCCGAGAAAGTACATTGATCATCCGATCCACTGAACCCGGCATCCGCAACGCCCAATCTGGAAGGCAGCCTCGCCCTCCCTCCGGCAAGCGGTAACGTCCATCACTGCATCGGTCCATCGGCGGTTTGCAGTACCATTGAAGTGCGTCCGGGCAACGCCCGGCGTATGAGAGCATCAAAATGACCATTTGAAACGTATGCAATCACCGAGTTTCTGCAGAGCGTAAATGAGCATCTGCGGCCCTGAACCTCTTCATGAAGGTAAGATTTCGCGAGAATTCATAAGAATTGATCGGTGGACGCATCGGCGGGCCTTCTCCCAAAGTGCTTACGTTCAAACCCGTGAGTAGGGCAGCAGGAGGGGCGTGGTGAACGACAGCACCCAATTTGACTATATCATCGTGGGTTCTGGCGCGGGCGGTGGGCCGCTGGCGGCCAACCTCGCGAAAGCGGGCTTCAAGGTCCTCCTCATGGAGGCAGGCGGCGACGAGGACAACCTCAACTATTCCGTTCCCGGCTTCAACGGCCTTGCGACAGAGGATCAGGACTGCCGGTGGGACTACTACGTTCGCCATTACCGGGACCAGGCACAGCAGGAGCGCGACCCGAAGTTCGTGCCAAGCCAGGACGGGGTACTTTACCCGCGCGCCAGTGCCCTGGGCGGCTGCACCGCCCACAACGCTCTGATCACCGTCTATCCTTCCAACAGCGACTGGGACCGTATCGCCGAGATTACCGGCGACGAAACCTGGAGCGCCATCTCGATGCGGAAATATTTCGAGAAGCTCGAACGCTGCGAATATCTGAGCCCCGCCGAGGTCATAGCGACCGGTCACGGGAGCAGTGGATGGCTGGTGACGGAGAAGTCCGACACCAGCGGCAGCCCCCAGGACTGGCAGCTCCAGACGACCTTGCAGTACGCCGTCGGGGTGGCCGGGCAAGGTTACGGCATGGCGCCTATCGACCCGCTGCTCGACCCCAATACCAAAAGGGCGGCGGATGAGGGCCGGGAGGGCTATCTGACGATCCCTTTGGCCACGGCCGATCATGCGCGCAGCGGCCCGCGCGAATTTATCCGCCAGGTAGCGGCGCAGTTTCCGGAAAATCTCACGATCTGGACTGGAGTCTACATTACCCGCATCCTGTTCGCGGATGGCGACGAGAACGTGGCGATCGGCGTCGAGTATCTGAAAGGCGAACATCTTTACGGCGCGGACCCCAATTCCGGGGTTCGTTGCAAAGTGACCGAGCCGACGCGCGGAGAAGTGCATGCGGTGCGCGAGGTCATCCTCGCCTGCGGGGCCTTCAACACACCGCAATTGCTGATGCTATCGGGTATCGGACCGAAAGAGCATCTTGCCGACCATGGCATTCCGGTCCGTGCGGACCTGCCGGGCGTGGGCCGCAATCTGCAAGACCGCTACGAAGTGGGGGTGGTCTTCGAAATGGCCTCCGACTGGACGGTGAATGCCGATGCCACTTTCGGCGACGATCCCGATTTCGACGCAGCGCTGGCACAGTGGCAGGCTACCCGAACGGGCGTCTACACATCGGGCGGGAGCGCACTTGCCTTCCTCAGGCGATCGGCGCCCGAAGAGCCGGATCCCGACCTATTCGTCTTCGCCTTGGCAACCCATTTCCAAGGCTACTTTCCGCGCTACTTCTCGCACTTCGAGCCGGTGCGGAATGAGTTCACCTGGGCCGTTCTCAAAGGACACACCCGAAACACGGCCGGCGAGGTCAGGCTGGTCAGCGCCGATCCCCTCGATCGCCCCTATGTGAACTTCCATTATTTCGAGGAAGGTAGCGACGCTGATGGCGCCGATATTGCTGCCGTGGTGGAGGCCGTGGGCTTCGCCCGGAGCATGATGAAGGGCTCCCCGTACGTGATGCGCGAGCTGATGCCGGGGCCGGAGATCCAGGGGCAGGAGGCGCTAACGCAGTGGGTCAGGGATCAGGCCTGGGGCCACCATTGTTCGTGCACCTGCAAGATCGGCAGGAGCGACGACCCCGAGGCCGTCCTCGACGGCGATTTCCGGGTGCGCAAGACGAAGAACCTGCGCGTGGTCGATGCGAGCGTGTTCCCGCACATACCCGGAACATTCATCGTTCTGCCCATCTACATGATCAGCGAGAAGGCAGCCGCGGTGATCATCGCCGACGCGCGAGGTGCAGCGGGCAGTGTGAGTTCGCTGCCGTCGACAGTCCCCGCCACCAACAGTTCGGTCAGGGGCGGCATCCTTTAGCCGCGGCTCCTTCAGCCGCTGCAACTTCGCAAACCACTTACCCGGAGGGCCACATGACCAAGGACATGACCGCTTCCCGCCGCCCGAACATCTTGCTCATCACGTGCGACCAGTACCGCTTCCCACGCTTCTCTTACGGTGCAGAAGGCGGGCTGGCGCCGGAGCTCAAGGCGATCCTCGGCTTCCAGGGCGACGTGAGTCCTACCAATCCTTATGCGCAGTTCTTTCCGGGACTCCTGCGACTGCGCGAGGGTGCGGTCGTGCTGCGGAACCATACCATCGCCTCGAGCGCCTGCATTCCCAGTCGCGCCGCAATCTATACGGGCCAGTACGGCACGCGCACCGGCGTCACGCAAACCGACGGGCTCTTCAAAAGCGGCGACTCAGCAGCGTTTCCCTGGCTCGCGCCCGACGGCATCCCGACGCTTGGTTCGTGGATGCGCGAAGCCGGTTACACCACCCATTATTTCGGCAAATGGCACGTGAGCAATCCGCCGGACCACTCGCTCGAGCGCTACGGCTTCGACGATTGGGAAACGTCCTATCCCGAGCCGCACGGGCCCTTGCCGAACGATCTGGGGATCTACCGCGATGTCGGCTTTTCGGATCTCGCCTGTACCTTCATCCGCCGCAAGGCACTGGGCCTTGACTACA
This sequence comes from Pelagerythrobacter sp. Soil_C_18, assembly GCF_057657235.1. NCBI lineage: Bacteria > Pseudomonadati > Pseudomonadota > Alphaproteobacteria > Sphingomonadales > Erythrobacteraceae > Pelagerythrobacter > Pelagerythrobacter sp. Soil_C_18. The sequence goes on along the minus strand of NZ_JBDGIU010000001.1, from coordinate 227,227 downwards.
ACCGCATCTATGCTTCGGATGCGGCGCAGGATCCGGGCGGCGACCGTCCGAAAGCGGACGACACCAAACCCTGGCTGGCGGTCGTCTCCTTCACCAATCCGCACGACATCGCGACTTATCCGGGTGTGGTGGCGCAGGCGCTGCCTGCGAGCGGCGCGTCGCAGCCGATCGAACTTCCAGATGGCCGGACTTATGTTCCGACGACACAGTCGATCTTCGGCCCCCTGACCGTGCCGGGAGTGCAGGAGCTCGCGCCGGCACCTGTCGCGGGAACGGCGCGCATTCCCCTCAATCCTCTGGGTTTTCCGCAGAACTGCGCCGCACCTTCGCCGACACAGAACGAGACGCTGGCGGGCAAGCCGAGTTGCCAGCATGAATACGCATACAAGATGGGCTTGGCCCTTGCCGCGAAAGCGGGCCTGAGTGTCGCCGAACGGGCCCACCGCGCCCCCGACGAAACGGCCGAACTTGCGGTGCGAACCGCCCTGCAGAGCTGCATTCCCTTCCAGTTGGCGGACGATCCTGATCTGAACTGCCTGCTGTTTCTCCAGCTCTACGGCTGGCTGCACTCCGTGGTCGATACGCACATCGAGGCGGTTCTGAAGACGCTCGAGGAGTCGGGGCAGGCCGATAATACGATCGTGATCTTCCTGACCGATCACGGCGAGTATGGCGGTGCCCACGGCATGATGATGGAGAAGTGGCACACGGCATATGCGGAGGCACTGCATGTCCCGGTTGTCGTGCGCGATCCCCGGATTGCGCATTCAAAACCCGCAGCGGACCCGGGGAATGACGGTGTAGTACGTCAGGTCGGCGCCGTGACCAGCCACATCGATATATTGCCCACCGTGCTCGGCCTCGCTGGCGTCGATCAGGCTGAGCGGGCAGCAATTCATCGCCGGCTCGCCGAACGCCGCCCGGTCCCGCCGCTGCCGGGGATCGACCTGACGCCGTTGGTCAAGGGCGAATGGCCGAATGACACAGTCCTCGAAGCCGACGGACGGGAGCGGGAAGGGGTCCTGTTCATCACCGATGACGAAATCACCGCGCCTCTGCCCGCGAGCCCGGATTCGCACCAGCGCCGGGCCAACGAGCACTTCAATATTTATGCCCGAACGGTAGATGCGGTACGGGAGGGCACGTACGGCAAGGGGCCAGTGACGATGACGGCCGGCGCTGTCCGTCAGCCCAATCATGTCCGATGCGTTCGAACATCGCGGTACAAGCTGGTCCGCTATTTCGATCCTGCGGGAAAGGCCGATCAGGAATGGGAGCTTTACGATCTCGATCGAGATCCCATCGAGGCAGTAAATCTCGTCGAGGTAGCGGTAACGCCTCCTACCGTGCGGTCCGATGTTGCTGATCGCAGAACGTTGCAGGCCGAGACAGATCGGCTGGCATTGCTGCTCGAGACGATGGAGTGCCAGCTCCTTTAGACTCTCAACCGAGGCGGGCGGCGGGCGAGTGCTGACCAAGCGGTCGTCAGGCGTCCGCCTGCCGATGCTCGCGACGGTCGAGATCACCGGCGCGGCCGTGGCGCTCTCTCGATTATCAACTTTTCTTTATCTTGGAAGCTTCGTCCGGGGAGCTTACGGAGCGGACGAGGTGGGCAACGCCTAGTACCCGGCAGCGCCCCTCTTGACCGGGTTTTATCCCCCCGGCGGGCCAGAGGCCGCTGCGACGGGCGGCGGTCACGCGACCCGGCCGCCGCCCGTCTCACTTCTCACTGCACGCTCGCCACAGCCTTGGAACTTGCGTCGGACCGACCGGAGGGGTTGCGTCGTCCCAGCCGCTCGCCGCTCCAGCCTGCGCTGATCTCGGCCTCATCGATATAGCCGTCCCGGTCCGTAAAATTTCGACAAGGCTTAATCCGATCGATTAGGGACGCATGCCGTTCGGCCGGCTAGCCACATATCGTCAGTGCAGGGAGACGGCTGGTGAGCTTGGATCCGATTTCCGGTATGTCGACGGTGCGGGACGCCAGATACCTCGCGGGCGATCCCGAAGATCCAAGACCAGCCTCTTCGCATGCCCCCGGTGACGTGCGCCCCGATCCTGTCCAGGCATCGCCGGCTTCGCGGCTGACACCCGCCTCGCCCACACCGGAAGAACTGCGCGCGCATGCCTTGATCGCAGAGGACGTCTACGCAGATTCGCCCCACCCGCCCGACGGCTACCGCGTGGCTTCGGAGGCGGATCTGCGAGCGCTCAACCTCGACCCCTCGCTGCTGGTCGGTGCCGACTTCCGCGCCCGCATCTATGCGACCGGTGAGGGCACTTCCACGGAATATGTTGTGGCGTTTCGCGGTTCGCAGAGCCTGGGCGATTGGATTGCGAACGTGCAGCAGAGCGCGGGCATCGATTCTGGCCACTATCGTGCCGCGCTTGCGATCGGCGAACGGATTGGTCGTTCGGAAATCGCCAATCAGGTGAGTTTCGCCGGCCATTCACTCGGCGGTGGTCTCGCCTCCGCAGCGGCAATTGCTGCGGGCCGCCCAGCCAACACCTTCAATGCTGCCGGGCTCCATAACGATACGATCGCGGATGCGAACGCGATCCACCAGGCGAACGGCACAGCGACCGAAGCGCAGGTCGATGCCTGGTACGTCGACGGCGAGGTGCTCTCGATCCTGCAGAATGGCGGCGACCGGGTAATCGGCGGCGCGATTGGGCGGTTCTTCGGCGGTTTCCTCGGCCCGGTAGGAGGGGTGGCGGGCGGCATTGGCGGAGCTGCGGTTGCGGATATCCCGGAAGCCTACGGCACCCCGCATGCCCTTGACGCTTCGAGGCCGGTGGGCAAGAACTGGCTCGATTGGAGCAATCCGGTCGATCGCCATGGGATGGATTGGGTGCTCCACAACCTGCCCCATTGATGAGGAGGCAATGGCTCTCTGGTTTCGCCGTGACGCTCGCATTGCTGTCGGCGGGAGGATGCGATGATGCTGCGTCGGCCTGTTTCGATGAGAGGCACGTGACTCTGCCCGAAGAGCGACTGGTCCTGGATGCGGTCAACAACGGCCAGCCGGGGCGCAACATCGCCGCTGCGGTCTTCGCCGGCGATGTCGATGCGGTGGTCCGCCTCGCCCGCGGCGATCCGCGCCTCCTCGACACGCACGTTCCGCCCAAAGTCTATCCCGAGTTCCGGCCGGACGGACAGTTTGGCGACCTGCTAACTTTTGCGGTGGCGCGCTGCGACCAGAGGATGGTGGACTCGCTCCTGGCGCTCGGTGCACCAGCCAACGGCGTCGTGGCGGGGGCACCACTGGATCTTGCGATCCAGGCCGGCGACATGAACCTTGCGGAACGGCTGCTTGAGGCTGGCGCGAGCCCCGACCCGCAGAAGACGGGGGGAGCAATCGTGCCGATGCTGACCGCCGGCCGTCATGCGCGGCCCGACGCGGCGCGGCTGCTGATCCGCCATGACGCCGATCTCGGCTGGACCGACGCGACAGGTACGACCGCGCTGCAGACGATCGTCGATATGGATTCGATGCGGGTGGCCGAAGTACTGATTGAGGCCGGCGCCGATCCTTGGGCCGTTGGGGCCGGCGGGGCGCTTCCCGCACGGGGTATTACGGAGCCGTTGCGGCTCACCTCCAGGGCGGAGGAAGCAGCCCGGCAGCGGCTGATTTCTCTCCTGAGCCGCCCGGGCGTCCCGTGGCCGCCGCCGGACCCGACCACGGTCCGCAAGCTGGTGACGGAGAACGCCTGGCCTCCCTCCGGTGCTCGCGAGGCGGGGCTGAAACCCGCACCGCCCGAGGTGATAGCGATGCTAAAGGGCACCAGGCACTAGGCGTCCCCTTGCTCGTGGGCGCCGTCGCCTGGATCATTGGCCGTAGCGAAAGAAGGTGACGGGAACCCGCCCATCTGGCTGCGGTTGCAGCCATGCGGCGACGATGGCGTGATCGCCGCGCACGAAGCCGAAACCCGCCTCCCCCGGACCGAACGTTCCAGCAAGGTCGAGAGGCGTCCAACCGGCTCCCAATCGCGTCAGGTACCACTGCTCCAGATATCGGACGGTCTGCGGATCCGGGGCTACGTAGTGCAACTCCCGCGCCTGGCCGAAGCGTTCGCCAAGGCGATTGGTGACATGCCGCGCCATGCGTTCGTCGCGTGATGCGGTGGCGTCACCCCAGGCATATTCGTCGGGTTGAATCAGCGTTGCTGGAGGATTGGGGAAATCCGTCACGCCGTCGGTGTCTCCGCACGCGCCCGCGAGCAGCGCAAGAGCAGCACACAACGCAAATCGTGATGCGGCCTTCGAGATCAAGGTTGCGCCGAGCGGATCACGCGATTGATGGTCGTGTCGAACGAATTGGTAATCGGATCGCCCACGGCGAGTTCCCCAGTGCCGGGATTCTGTGGAAGCGCTGCCCGCTCCAGCCGCTGTGCCGGCGCCGCGCCCGGATCGTTGATGGCCGCCTCGACCGCTGCTCCTACCATATCCTGGCCCAGCAGGGCATCGGTCGGCTTGATACCGCCGGCGCCAGGAATTTTGCCGAGAACAAAGTCAAGAAACCCGGTCACGACTTCCTGCTGCTTCTTCACGTCCCCCGAATGCGCCTCGGCCCCGGCATAAACCGCTCCGGTAAAGTACCCCAGAGCCGCAGCGTTCTCGCGGAATTCCTGGCCATCGCGAACCGTGACCTCGTCAAGCCGTTCGATCGCATTCTCGGACAGATCGTTTCCGAACTGCAGCTTCGTCATATGGTCGGCGAGCTTCTCGGTCTGGCCAGTTTCGATCATGATCTGGGAATAGGCCGCGAGGGCCGAGCCGTCTTGTGTCTCGGTATTGTAGGTGAGTTCGCGGATAATGCCCGTCGTGTCACTTTCTATCAGACTCGTGAGCGCAGTGCTCATCCCCTGCAGATCTTCGTCGTTAAGCGAGATGGCGGGAAAATCGTCGGCGTCTCGCACGGTACGAAGCGGTTTCGCCGCCGCGTCGAAAATCCGTGCCTTGAGATCGGCATCGTTCATCGTGCCGGCGGCACGAATGACGTCTTCGTAGCGCGCCGTATCGAAGCTCGAGGTCACCGAAGATCCGGAAACCCTGACCGTTTCGTCAATTCCCGTTGCCAGCACGGCGTCAAGTTGTTCGCTAGAAAGCGATCGGAACGCCTGCTCCGCCCACGAGCCGTTCATCGAGCCGAGGACGGTGCCGATCGCGCCGGCCTCGGAATCGATGTTTCGGGTCGAGGATCCGCCGCCAAGATCGACGTCGGTGATTCCTTCACCGCCGACCTTGTCCGACAGCCCCTCGATGTAATCGAGCTTGACCTGCGGCGAGGCATGCGTCGCCACAGCATCGCCAAGTTCGGTCACGTACTGAAAATCGGTGTGCTTGCTCTCGGCCTCGGCGATCGCGTTGCTGAAATTCGCCAGGCTGTCCCCGTCCAGCTTGCCGGCCAGATCGGCAAACAACGCCTTGCGCTCGTCGTTGCTCAGGCCATCCTGACCGATGCCGGCGAATTCGCCCTGATTCAGTTCGTCGGCGAACTTCTGCAGTTTGCCTGCATCGGCCATCGCGTCGATCACGGCGTCGGCGTCGGTTGCGCCAAGATCGCCAAGGGTGGTCCGGATGGCGTTCAGGTCGTCTTCGTTGACGCCGCTGAACCAGCCGTCTTCAAGGTGCGAGGAGATGTCGTCGTAGGCGGCCTGTTGAACGGGCGTCAGCGTCATGGTCGTTCTCCGAGCTGGAAACCGTCCCGCAAAAATGGTCCGTCGCTCCGGATTGTCAGTACTCGATACGATTAGACAAACGGCGCTGTTGATGCACGATCCGATTACAGACCGGCCAGGCTCGCCGACATAAGCTGCCCTCCAGCACAACCACAAAGTCGCAGGAGTGTTGGTATGACGGGCGTTTCCGCGGTTCAGAATCCATCGTACGTCAATGGTCCCAATCCCACCGGCGACTACGGCGTGGTGAAGGGCGACACGCTTTGGGATATTGCGCGGGCGCACAACGTCTCGCTCGATGAGCTGATCGCGGCCAATCCTCACGTCGCCAATCCCGACCTGATCTTTCCGGGGGACCGGATCACCATTCCGACAGGTGGATCGGCAGGCGGCGCGGGCTCGGTCGGTGCGGTCGAGAGTGCGCAGGCGGGCGGCTCGTCGAATGCTTATGATGTGGCGCGCCAGTATCTGGGCCAGAACGCGTCGTCGCTGAAGGTCGATCAGAGCGACGATCTTCCAATGAACGCCAACGTACCGTCGAATGTGTGCTGCGCCAATTTCGTCTCGGCGGTCCTGACCGAAGCCGGGCAATTGCCCGCCGGCCTCCACACCGATTCCGTGGATCAACTCGACAGCACATTGCGCGGCCGTGGATGGACGCCCGTTTCGCCCGCGGAAGCGCGGCCTGGGGATGTGGTCATCATCCAGGGCGGGGGCGTTTCGCATACCGAGATCTATGCCGGCAATGGCAAGATGATCGGATCGAACAACGTCAACGCCGACGGCTCGCAGCGCATTTCGGAGAACGGTCTGGACTGGGCGCTCCAGCACGATGCGGTCATCCTGCGCGCGCCGCCGGGGACCCCGGGCACAACGGAAGCTGGCAGTTCGCAGGCTGCCGGAGGCGTGACGCCGAGCGGCGCGGGTGGCCGTAGCGGCCGGATCGATCAGGCCATGAGCTATTTCCGGGCGCAAGGCTGGTCTGAAGCACAGGCGGCCGGCATCGTGGCCAATCTCGACGCCGAAAGCGGCATGAACCCCTACATCCACCAGATCGGCGGCGGGCCCGGTTATGGGCTTGCCCAGTGGGAAGGGCCGCGCCAGGCCAGCTTCCGCGAATGGGCCGGGAAGGATATCCAAAGCTCGACCTTTGCCGAACAGCTCGACTTCATTCAATGGGAACTGACGCATACTGAATCGGCTGCCGGCAACGCACTACGCGGCGCAGACGATCCGGCGGAGGCGGCGTCTCTCGTAACACGGCTGTATGAACGGCCGGCGGACAGCGCCGGCGAGGCCGTACGCCGCGGCAGCCGGGCGGTTGATATATTCAATCGATGACATGCCGGTCCATCACTGCCGGAATGCTGCTGATGGCCGGGGCAGCCTGCCACAGCAGCCCCGCGCTGGCGAACGATGATCTGCGGTGCTCGATCGATCATGCGCCGGACCGCGCCTGCACCATTAGCGACACCGTCGAAGACGGCGTCCATTATATGGATTTCCACCTTGATGACGGGCGCAGAATGACTTTCGTCGGGCGCAGCCAGACGGGCTGGTGGACCGGAACGCTGAACGGCCAACCGGCGATGGGCTACGAACGTAACCGCGGCAACGTGATCTTCAGCACCTTCGATCTGCAGTTCACATTCGCCTGGTGGCATCCCGACCGCGAGCACGGTACCTATTAGGAGGGTCCGAATTAGGGCCCGGTCACTCGGCGACGAGGTCGAACAGGCTCTGGGGGAGCCGATACTTTTCCGGCCAGCTTTCCCACACTACGCCGGTCGGACCGATAGCGCAGGCGATCACCTGCCAGTCGGTCTCCCCCTTGCGCAGCAGTGCGACGTATTTGCGCGACACGGCGCCGTGCCGGGCGGCTTCCGATTTCGGCGTCCCCGAGAAATCATACGGCACGCCGTGCCGCTGCTGCATATCGGCGAAGAGAAAAGCCCAGGCACCATCGGTGTTAAGCTGACGCACGACAAAGAGGGGCGGTTTGCCCATCTGTTCGCTGACCGGCAGGCGCGCCGCATCCAAAAGGGCTGATCTCTCCGCGTCGTCCATGATTGCCTAAGCCGCAGGTGAACTATCTACAAAGACCGGTGGAAGCAGCTTCGTTTCAGGTCTGGTCGAGCAGGGCAACGGGAATCGCGCGAGCCGCAAGTCGGGCGCGAAGAGCTTCCAAGGGCTGGTGCTTCTCTCCCTCAGCACCGCCGCCTGTCGCATCTGAATGGTTCTTCAGCGTAATGGAGAGACCCTCGGCTACTGCACCCTCGATCCTCACTTCCGCTACTCGGAACTGAGCTGGATCGAGCGTCATGATCGTTCGTCCGGACTGCGAAGCAGGCAGCGCCATGCGTTCGGCGAACTGCGTGAGCATTGCTGTGTCCATAGCGTGTCCAGCCGGGCCGGCGGTCTCGCCTCCTTGCGATACGAATGCGGCCGCCTGCTGCGATGCATTCGTCTGTGCCGCATAAGCCTCGGGCAACCGATTGGCGGCGCCTTGCTCCTCCTTGCCCGAAGACGCGCTTGCCGGAAGAGACATTTCGCCCATTGAGGCTCGACCACCGTCCTCGCTCGCCCGAGCCTCCATCTCGTCGTCCAGCGACGTGCCACGTTTGGACAGCGCCTGCTGGAAACGATCGCGCAGTGCATTCGATTCGTCCGGAGCCGGATTCACTGCGCGAGGGGAGGAGCGCGCCTCGTTGGTTGGACGGGGCGAAGCGGCGGAGACCGGGCCATTCACAGCGGCATCTCGCATAGGTCGCGGGGAGATTGCGCAGCCTGGTCGTCGTCGCGCCGCGACTGGCGACGTTTTCGTTCGCGCTTCTGTGCGTCGTGCAGGCGATCCTCGATAGCCCCGGCCCACTGCTCCACCCGCGCGCGCCGCTGGCGCGCCGCTATCAACGCCTGAACCGCGTCGTCGAGACCGGATTGCGCCGCCTGCAGTTTGTATCGCAAATCAGCGAGCGTCGCCTCGGTCGCACGACAATAGTCGGCGACGCCAGGATCGGACGGGCGGCTCATCCGGGTCTGTCGGGCCCGTTCGCAGTCGGCAGCCCTTGAGACCAGATCTTGCGTGAGAGCGTCAAGGATCCCTGCTGCCTCGTCATGACGCTCGAGTGCGGCCTTGAGCTGGCGTTCGCACCGGTGCCGGTCGGTAAAGCGCACGCGCCGAAGCTGCAGCAATTGCCCGACTTCCTCGCTCATGGTTCGAAACTCCGCAAAAGGGCCAGTGTGGCGTCCAAGTCGCTGCATTCGTGCATTGGCTGACGCAGGAAGCGGTCGATCGCGTCGCGCTGAGCCAGCGCCCTGTCGGCCAGCACATCCTGCCCGGCCTGATAGTCTCCGATCTGAACCAGCAATTCGATCTCTTTGAGCTTGGCCATGAGGCCGCGCAGCGCCTGGGCGGCGGTTTTCTGGGGCTCGCTAGCAAGCGCTGCGAACAACCGACTCTGGCTGCCCAGCACGTCTACGGCGGGGTAGTGCCCCTTCGCTGCAAGGCTGCGCGACAGATAGATGTGGCCATCCAGCAGCGAGCGCACTTCCTCCCCGATCGGATCGTCGTCCTCGTCCTCGAGCAAGACGGTGTAGATGCCGGTGATCGCGCCATTCGCATCACAGCCGGCTCGCTCGAACAGTCGGGGAAGCTCCGCGAAGACAGAGGGCGGAAAGCCGCGGCGGACCGGCGGCTCGCCTGCCGCAAGGCCGATCTCGCGCAAGGCGCGGGAAAAGCGGGTGACCGAATCCATCAGCAGCAGAACGTGCCGTCCCTGGCGCCGAAGACCTTCGGCGATGGCCGTGGCGGCGTGCGCCGCGCGCGCGCGCTCGAGCGCCGGACGGTCCGAGGTTGCGACGATGACGACGGAGCGCGCCAGCCCCTCACTCCCGAGCGTGTCCTCGACGAACTCGCGCACCTCACGGCCGCGTTCTCCGATCAGTCCGATCACCGTTGCGTCGGCTTCGGCCTGCCGCGCCAGCGTGGCGAGCAGCGTGCTCTTGCCCCCGCCGGCGGCGGCGAAGACGCCCATGCGCTGACCACGCCCGATCGACAGCAAGGCATCGATCGCGCGCACGCCGGTCTCGAGCAGCCGATCGACGCGCTGCCGCTCCATCGGATTGGGGGCGGGGGCGTAAAGAGGCTGCCGTGCATCGCTTTGGATGGGCGGGCCGCCGTCGAGCGGTTCCAGTCTGGCATCGAGCACGCGTCCCAGCAGCGCGTCCGACACGGGTACGTAGTCGCGCCCGACGCTCAAGCTCACTTCGGTATTGGCCGACAGCCCGCGCAAGTTGCCCATCGGGGCCAGCAGCGCCTCGCCATCGGCCAGGCCGATCACTTCGGCCAGTAGAACAGGCTTGCCGGCATCGTTGAACAGAGTGCAGGTCTGGCCGATGCGGGCGGATATCCCGCTGACGCGGATCGCGGTTCCCAGGGCGCCCCGCACGCGGCCGCGCTGTTCGTAAGGCGGGCCTTCGTCGAGCAGATCGTGCAGCGCGCGCACGCGGCTTTCAATCGCCATGGCCGACGCTCCAGCGTTTCTCGATGGCTGCAATCTGCAGGGGCAGATCGGCAATGATCCGCGTTCCGCCCGCGGCGATCCGGCATTGGTGCTCGGCAAGCTCGTGATCGGGCAACACCGGAACATCGCACGTGGCCTCGTCGGCGGACAGAGCTTCTGCAATGCGGGAACAGAGTTGCGGTGCGGCATGGACTCGGATTTCGCCCTGACCGATCACAGCGGCGACGGCCCGCTTCGCCAGCCCGGTCATGATCTCGGCGTTGCCGATATCGTCGATCATTCGGCGCAGGGCCGAAAGGGCGAGGGCGGCGATCTCGCGCTCTTCGGCCCGCCGATGCGTTTCCGCTTGGCGCGCCAGTTCGGCTATCGCTTGCGAGAAGGCGGCCCGGCCTTCCTCGCGCCCGTCGCGATAGCCGCGTTCGTGCGCCTCGGACCGCGCCGCGGCGCATCGCGCCTGCTGGGTCTGTTCCTGCTCGCGCGCGCGTTCCAGGAGGGTTGTGGCGTCTTCTACGGCCGTGCGTTCCTGCGCCTTCAATATCCTGCGATCGGTCGCCAGGACTGCCGCCCCACCGTCGTGAAGGAGGAAGAACGTCATAGCCGCCCCGCCGCCGTAAGCAGCTTCTCGGCCTCGACAACCCAGCCGGCGGAGGCATCGGCCGCGCGGCTGGCCGGCGCTTCGGCTGGCGGCAGCACGGCCTCTGCCAGCGAAGGCGGCAGTTCGGCGGCCGCGAGTGCTCGCCCCGCATTGTCGAGGTCTTCCGCCGCGGGAAGGGGAGCATTGCCGGCACGCGGCCAGTCGAGCACGCGTTCCAGCATATCCTCGCCGACGATTGCGGCGTAACTGCGCAGGCTGAGGCCGGAAACCACGCCGGATAGCCTCTCCCGGCAGGCAAGTAGGGCAGCGAGCGCAAAGATCGTCCGGCGCTTTTGATCGTCCCGCAGCGGCCACGTCGGCCAGCCCGCCATCTCGTCGAGCGCGGGAGGGCGAGCCGGGGACGCGGTTTCGCCAAGGCGCATGCGAAAGCGTTCGGCCCGCGAGAGGGCGAGGCCGTGGATACGGGCGATGGTTGCCGTGTCCGCAAGCCGCCGGCGGCTCATGACCCCGCCACCGGTCATTCGGCCGCCTGCGGCACGGTGGCCACCTCGCGCCGCCGTCCCGACCGGCGACGCGCAAACAGGGCGACGGCAAGCCCCGTCAGCCCGAGCACGCCCAGGATCGCTGCGACGATGGGAAAGCCGGTCCCGCCCAGCGCCTGACTGCCGCCGGCGGCTGGTTCGCTTTCGACCATCACGACGGAGACCCGGTCGTAGCTGAGGCCTTCGATGCTGTTGGTGACCAGCGTCTTGATCGCCCCGGTCCTTCCGGGCAGATCATAGCCAGGCTGGTACTTGACGAACACCGCTGCCGAAGACGGCTTGGTCTCGTCCGACAGCGGCGCAGCCTCGGGTATCGCCAGATGCACCCGGGCCTGAACCACGCCGTCTATCTCGCTCACGGTATGGCTGAGCTCCTGCGAAAGGCCGAAGATCAGGCGCGCTCGTTCCTCCAACGGGGAGGATACGAACCCCTCCTTTTCGAAGACGTCGCCGAGACTGGCGAAGTCGTTCCGGGGCAGGCCGCTTGCATTGAGAATGCGGACCGCTTCGGGAAATTCCTCGCGCGTGACGGAGACGCTCCATTCGCCATCGCCCGACTGGCGCTTGTCCGCCGGGATATCCGCCTGGCGCAAGGCGGCGACCATCTCGTTGGCTTCGCTTTCCTGCAGCTGCCCGTAGACATCCTGTTGGCCGCACGCGGCCAACATCACCGCCAACAAGGCGGCGAGCGATGCCCGGCGAACGGGAAGCGTGATGTTCCCCATGATCGTTTCTCCCGGAGCGAACCCTCAGCCTTGTTGCCGGAACAATTGCTGTATCCCGTCGGAGCTGCGGTTCGCGATGTTGGAGGTCAGCTGGCAATGGAACATGAATTCCTGGCAGCGCATGGTGAGTTCCACGATCTCGCCGGGCGTCAACTCGCCGCCTGAGCTTTCGGCCACGCGTGCATATTGGGTGACATTCTGTGCCTCGGTATTCACACGGTCGAGCGTCTCGAACATGCCGCGCACGGCGGGCGGAATGTCGCCGACGGGTGCAGTGCCGGCGCTACGGTCCAGCGCCGCGGCGAAATCTCCCGCCATCTGCTGGCTCGGTTGCTGGGGCGTCGCCGGACCCAGATCGACGATCCGGGGCTGCGGCGGGGCGATCGATGCAATGGCCTCTACCGACATGATCAGCTCTTGCGCGCCATGGTTTCGAGAGCCTTGCCGACACTGTCGAGCGAGCTGTGCGAACTGTTGGCCAGGAAGCTCATCTTCAGCGATTCGGCGGTCAGTTCGGTGATCTGCGACGGGTTGTCGCCGCCTGCATTGGCCACCATGTCCGAACGCTGTTCGATCGCTGCCGCCTGCGTGTCGAGCGCGCGGCCCCACGCGCTGGCGAAGGCTTCGAACCAGTTGGACGGAGCATCGCTCTGGCGCATCCGGTTTCCCGTCAGCGGGGTTGCCGCCAGGGTTCCCATGTCGGCATTGATGGTCAGGTTGGTCATCTGTGGATCCTTTCTTCCGGCTAGAGTTGCAGTTCTTCTACGCGTCCGTCCTTCTCGAAGCGGATACGATTCTTCTCGATTGCGATCAGGTGATGTCCGGTGGGCAAGACGGAACCGGGGAACCAGCGTGCGCCATCGGCGGTCACGATGTGTGGCGGGTCCTGGACGAGCGTCGCCAGCCCCGCACCGCTCGCTGCGAAAAACCTCTGCAATGCATTGTCGCCCCGGGCATCATCGATGGTGAAAGCAACATGGCGGAGCCCCGGCACGTCTCGCGTCAGCAGATCACGCAGGTCCTCCTGCTGGTCTGCGGTCAGATAGGGAGCGCTGACGAGTACGCCGCCGGGTGTCGCGGTATCTGCCCGCGCCTTGGCATCCACGCCTTGCGCCAGCAGAACGTCGGTCGCGGTTCTCGCCAAGGCGTGCGATGTGCTGACGTCGAGCATGACCGGCACTTGCGCGTCAGCGGCCAGCTCGTGCAGCCGTTTCAGGTCCGTCTCGCTCGACACCGCGCCGCTGACGATCAGCCCGCCTGCCGGGTTTGCGGCGACGGCAAGGCCACCCAGGCCATTGTCGCGCAGGACTTCTTCGAAACCGGGCGGCGACGAGCGTCGCGCGTCGAAGTTCGACCAGATGGCGCTTGCCGCGACGCCCACCGCAAGCAACGAAAAGCCCGCCAGCAGTACGCGCGGCTGCGCCAGATGCCGGCCTGCGCCAGCCACATGGCTATGCCCGATCCGGTAGAGCCGTTCGCTCAGTCGCGGCGCCGGCAGCGAAACCTTCGGCATGATTTCGCTGGAGACGGCTGCGCGGGAAGCGTCCTGCCAGCGATCGGAAGACGCTTGTCCATAAGCGAGAACGAACTCGCCCAGGCGGAAAGGAAGATAGGGCGGCAGGGCCGCTTCCTCGCCTTCCTCGAAAGCGCGGCCAAGCAGGTCGACCCGGCCGCGCAGGACTTTCAGCGCCATGCTGCCGCCATTGCGGCGCAGTTCCAGCATCGTGTCGCGCGTGTCGCGGCCGCGCAGCACGATATCGTTGGCCAGGCCATGGCCAATGCAGATCCGCTCCTGGCCAACGACCGGATGCTCGCGGCCGGATAACCTGCCGCCGATGACACGGACAACTTCGTCGGATGCGACCAGGGTGTCCGGCTCGGCTGCCATCACTGTGCCCCCAGGCTTACCGGCACGACCGGAGCGCGCTCGATCGAAGCCTGCTCGGCTCCGCCTTGGTTTGTCTCAGCGGCCTTATCCAGACTGACCAGACGCGGCGTGATCAGGAACAGGCGTTCGATGCGTTGGCGCCGCCGGGATGTCGTCTTGAACAGGTTCCCGACGACCGGAATGTCCTTGAGAAGCGGAATGCCGCTTTCCGCATCGTACTCCGAATTGACGGTAAGACCGCCCAGCAGAAGGCCTTCGCCTTCGTTGACAAGCGCCTGCGTATTCACGCTGGCGCGCTCCACTATCGGAATATCATCCACCTCGCTGTCGAGTACGGTGCCGTCTTCGACCTCGATCACCATGCGGATACGAGTCGCCCCGTCGTCAACGATCACGTGCGGCGTGACGCGCAGCATCGTTCCGGCGGTCACGTTGAACAGATCGACCTGCCGATCCCCCGCCACGCGAACATAGAACGTGCTTGTTCGATCGAACACCGCTTCGACATTGGAGAGCGTCACGAGCTGGGGGCGCGAGACGATCCGCACCGCCCCTTCTTCCTCCAGCGCGGTGAGTCGGCCGATCAGTTCCCGGTTGGAACCGATCACGCCGCGCAGCGACAGGCCGCGATTGGCCGGACTGTCGATCGCCGGGTTGCCCGAGCGGCGCACGATGTCCCCACCGAACACGGCGTTGAAACCTTCGCTGCGGATGCGCCAGTTGATGCCGAGCTCGCGCAAGCGGTCCATGTTGAGATCGATGATCGTGGCTTCCAGCTCCACGATCTGCGGCTCGATATCGAGAGCTTCGACGAGACCTTCGTAGGCCGGCATGTTCTCCGGCCGGTCGCGCACGATCACGGCATTGAGCGACGGGTCGATCGCGATGCGCGGCCCGGCCGCTTCACGGCGTGACTGCGTGCTACTGTCTGCCACCGGCATCCTGCGCGGGATGCCCAGGTAATCGTCTTCAGCTGGCATCTGCGCCGGGCCGGGAGGGATCGAATCGAGGCCACGGCCGCCGAGACGGGGTTGTGACTGACGAAGCGTGCGCCCATCGAACGAGGCTGCGATATCGCCGCGCACCGGCTCACCGTCACCCATGATGCGCGAGATCGTGGCTCCCACTCCGGGAACCAGCACTTCGCGCCCGCCAGCGCTCAAAAGGGTACTGTCCGCACGCGCATACTGCAGATAGAACACCCGTAGATCGTAGGGCTCGAGTGGCGGTCCGGCCCTCTCGATGCGCATCGGAGTGACCGCTGGCTCGGGCGAGCCCAGGCCGAAGGAGCGGACAGTCCCCGATCCGCTGCCGGCAAGCTGGCGCACCTGTTCCAGGAAGCGGGGAACGCCCGTCACCATCACGCTGGTCGCTGAAGCGACGCGAACGGTGTTCCGCGGATCCGGCAGCCCTGCAGCCTTGACCGCACCGGCGAGGTCTCCGGCGCGCCCGCTCGCGACCGCGACCGCCTCGCTGTTCACGGCGGACGCCGGATAGACGCGAACGACTGCCCCATCGTAGTAGGCGACGAGGTCGAAGGCGCGTGCGAGCTGTTGCCACACTATGGCCGGCGGCCCCTCGAACCGGCCGTTTACCCGTCCGCGCACGTGCGGATCGACCGTTGCCGACAGCCCCGCAGCCGAGAAGAACTCTTTCACGAAGGTCCCGACCTCGCGGTCGCGCGCGATCAAGTCGACCTCGTCGTCGGAGAAAGGCGGTGTGCCCGCGAGCGACGGCGCGGCGCTGGCCAGGGCGACGCCGGCACAGGTGAGCAGGGCGAGGCGTGGCAACAAGCGCGACGCTCTCATATTGTTTCCTCCTCGCGCGAGGCCGTCACCGCCAGAGGTGTGCGATCGAGCTGGCCAACCACATCGATGGGAACCGAAGGCGACAATTCGTTGAAAGCGAAGACGGGCACGTAGAAGAGTTCTCCCGAGGTCAGGCCGCGCAAGGGGCGGCGCAGGTCGTACGCCGTGACAACGGCGCGCGCGTTGCTGGAGCGGACTTCGTGCGCGATCATGTCGAGCATCGTACGGATATGCTCGGGCTGAATGGCAAGGCGCTGAGAGCCGTCGATGTCGCGCAGATTCTGGCGCAGGTACTGTTCGAGCTGCGGTCCGATCACGATGGTGCGAAAACGGCCTTCGATGCAGTGGGGCGGCGTGAGGTAGCGGCGCATCGCGACGCGCGTCCGATCCGCGAGCGGAGGAGCCGCGCGTTCGGACTGTCCTGCCTCCGCAAGCGCTTCGAGCACGTCACGCATGTTGTGGAGCGGCACCTCCTCTTCTGCGAGCAGGCGCAGAACCTCTGCTATCCGCGCGGCGGATACCGCGCGGACGACTTCCTTGACGACGTCAGGATAGTCCGTGCCCAGCCGATTGAGCAGCGAGGTGACTTCCTGCAGCCCGAGGAAGCGGCCGAGGTTCCGACGCAGGGCCGCTTCGACAGCTTCGGCGAGATCCTCGGCGAAAGCATCGTCGCCGATCTGCCCGGCAACAACCGGCGCGTCATAGAGATAGAGTGCCCACCGGTTCGGCCCGGCAGAAGGCTCCTGCACGATCTCCGCCGGCGGCAATGGCAATCCGACACGCAGCTGGAGCCGATCCAGCATCGCTGAGATGCTGTCGCGTAGATCCTGCATCGCGCGTGCATCCAGCCCATCGCGGGCGATCTCGATCACCAGCGGGCGCACCGGGCGCAGCGGTTGCGGAACGGCGTCTATGCGCTGGGGGGCGGTGGTGTCGGCGGTTTCGAACCGCTTGAGCCGGGCGCGCATCCATTCGCCGGTTTCGGGCGTGTTCCATGCGCCGCCCAGGGCGAGAGCGCCTGAAAGGCCTAGAAAGACGAGAGTTGGAAAGCCCGGTATCAGTGCCAGGAGGACGCACAATCCGGCGCCGATGAAGAGGACCCGCGGCTTGCCGCCGACTTGGCGTGCAATTGCGGGGGCCAGACTGTGTTCGGTGTCTTCGTCCGTGGTCCGGGTGACCAGCAAGGCAGCGGCCATGGCGCTGAGAAGGGCCGGAAGCTGTGCCACCAGCCCGTCACCGACAGTCAGGATCGAAAAGGTGGTCATGGCCTCGCCAGCCGACATGCCGTGCGAGAGGATACCGATGGCAAGCCCGCCGATCAGATTGACCAGCACGATGATTATGGAGGCGATGGCGTCGCCTTTCACGAACTTCATCGCGCCATCGAGGCTGCCATGAAGCTTGCTCTCCAGCTCCAGAACCCGGCGGCGGCTGCGCGCCTCGTCCTTGTCGATCAGGCCTGAACGCAAATCGCTGTCAATCGACAACTGCTTGCCCGGCATGGCGTCGAGGCTGAAGCGGGCCGTCACCTCGGCGACGCGTTCGGCGCCCTTCGAGATTACGATGAATTGGACGACGGTGATGATCAGAAACACGACCAGTCCGACGATCAGATTGCCGCCCGCCACCATCTGCCCGAACTGCTCGACGATATGCCCGGCTTCCGCGTGGGTGAGGATCATCCGGGTGGTGGCGATCGATAAGGCCAACCGAAACAGGGTGCTGAGCAGCAGGACCGTGGGAAACGTCGAGAAGTCGAGGGGCTTGCTTACGTAGAGCGTGCTAAGCAGGAGCAGGACGGCGACGGTCATGTTCGCCGCGATCAGGATGTCGAGCGCAAGCGCGGGCAGGGGCAGGATCAGCAGCCCGATGACGGCTACGACTGTTAGCACGAGCAGCAGATCCGCCGCGCGGAAATGGCTGTGCGGAAGCCTCCGGCGCCAGCCTGCCAGCATCAGGGCGTGCCCCCTCCATGGCCGAGCATTGCGCGATATCGCCCCATCACCTTGCCGACGTAAGCTTTCGTTTCGGCATAAGGCGGCACGCGGCTCCCGTATCGTTCCACTGCGCCGACGCCCGCGTTGTAGGCCCCCAGGACAAGCTCGAGATTGCGGCCGAACCGGCGCTGCAGCGTCTTGAGATGGCGTGCGCCCGCCTCGAGATTGCGCGAAGGCTCGAAAAGCGCTGCTTCGTCGAGCCCCAGCTCAGCCCCTGTCGCAGGCATGATCTGCATCAGGCCGCGTGCACCGGCGTGCGAAACCGCCGTGGGGCGATAGGCGGACTCCGTCTCCACGATGGCGTGGAGGAAGAGCGGGTCGATATTGTGCTGCCGAGCTACTTGTCGAATCTCCCGATCGAACGGGGAAGAGATTGACTGTGGGTGCAGCGTAGAATGCCGCTTGGCCTTTTGTGCTTCATACCTCTCGCGATCTTCTTCCAGCTCGCGAATCTGTTCTTCCGTCATGCCGATTATGCGAGCCATCGCCGGGGGCACGTTCGAGACGGTTGCCGGTTCGCCGGTTTCGACGTGGCAACGCGCGAGGGCCTGGAACTTGTTCGCAGTCGAAGGGGCGGAGAGGCGAATGTCCCCTTCTACCGGGCAAACACCCGGATCTATCGATCTAAATGATTCCGCCTTCAGTGGCACATGGATGGAAAGAACGGATAACGAGAAAACTGACAAAATGATCGAGACTTTATAACCGGTCGCGTCCCCCATGGAATTACCTCGCATATCACCCGCAGGTAGTAGTTGACGAGTCGCCCACTCGCGCCTTCTCTGCGTGTTTGATGACGATATTGTCTTATTATAGAGTCTATTATCTTTGAGAATCGCCGTTTCGATTCCATTGGCGCCGTTATGTTTTCGGTTCGGCTAGTGAGAAACCGTCGAGCGATGAGCTGTGTGTTTTGAGCCGATGAGCGGTTTAAATAACAGAATTTTGACCCGCAGATTATGAGATTGACATTATTTTGACACTAATTTGTTCGAGCTATTTCGTGTAACTCTAATGTAAAAGGAGTCTTCTTAGTGTAATTAATTATCGGTGGCATGTAGATACTCGCTTCACGGGTTGATCTAACGCATCACGCGCGTATATTCTCGCCACCTTCGGAGTCGCCCCTTCCGTCTAGCCCTGCAGAACGATCAATCCTGGCGTGGCCGGGGCCGGAGCGTGCATGGCCGAAAAGAACGACGGCGGGGACAAAACGGAAAAGCCGACCCCGAAGCGACTGCGCGATGCGCGGCGCAAGGGCGATCTGGCGAAGTCCAAGGATTTCGGAAGCGGCATCGGCATGGTCGCCTGGTTCGTCCTCGCGATCGCGGCGACGGGCTATCTCGGGTCGCGCCTGGACACCTTTGCGCGCGATACGCTCAGCCTCGCCACCGGGACTGGCTTCGAACACGCCGTGGTGGATCTCGGCTGGGGAGCGCTGGGGCTGGTCCTGCTGGCGGCGGGATTGACCCTGATCCCGGCAGCGCTCGTCGGCATGGCCGGGGAGTTCCTCCAGACCGGCGCTCTCCTGACGGGGGAGAAGATGAAGCCGAGCCTGGACAAGCTCAATCCCTTGGCGGGGCTGAAGCGGATGTTCAGCATGGACAATCTGTTCGAGCTGGCAAAAACGCTCGTGAAGGCCGTCCTGATCCTGGCGATTACCGGATTGATCATCGCCCTGTCGTTCGATCGCTATACGGAAGTGCTGGAGATATCGGGTTGGGGCCTGTTTTCGGCGGCCGGCCCCCAGGCGGCCCGGCTTGCTTTCGAATTCACCCGCTCCCTCACCATCCAGCTCGCCGGTGCGACAATGGCCGTGTTTCTTCTGGTCGCCTTCGCCGACTGGGCCTGGTCCCGCCACCGGTACATCAAGAAGCTGATGATGAGCCGCCGCGATATCCGGCAGGAGCACAAGGACAGCGAAGGCGACCCGCATCTCAAGCAGCAGCGGCGGCAGATGCACGAGGAGTGGGCCAATCAGAACGCCATCGCCACGGCCGGTACGGCCAATGTGCTCCTGACCAACCCGACCCATCTTGCCATCGCGCTGGACTACGATCCCGAGCGGTGCCCGGTGCCGGTGATCGCCGCCAAGGGGGAAGGCCCGCTTGCCGCCGCCATGCGCGCGCGCGCGCAGAGCGAAGGAGTTCCCATCGTCCGCAATGTCGGTCTCGCGCGCGCCATCTGGTCGGACTGCGCCGTCAGCGACTTCGTCCCCGAGGCCCATTTCGACGCGATCGCCGAAATCATCCTCTGGGCGCGCCGCGCACGCGCCGGCGAGGCAGCCGACCGGATGCGGGAGGACCAGCCATGAACGCCGGGGCATTTCTGGGCAGCCTTGCGGCGGTCGCCATTGCCCTCGCGCTGGTTCTGGGCCTCGCCTGGCTTGCGATCAAGGGGCTGAAGCACTGGCAGGACCGGTTCCGGGGCGGAGACGAAGAAGGCGGCCGCCCGCTCCGCTTCCTGCGCGCGATGCCGGTGGGACAGAACGAGCGTGTCGCTCTGATCGAGGCGGAGGGCGAAACCATCCTGATCGGTGTGACGCCTGGCGGCATCAGCCTGCTCGCCCGCTGGCCGGCCGCTGGTGATGGGACGTCGCAATGAACCGGCTTGTCGGACTCCCGCGGATCTCGCGCGAAGAGCGGACCCAGCGCGAGGCATTGCTGATTTCGCTCAATGGTGTGCACGTAGAGGGCGTCACGCTGCGGGCGGCCGTGCTGCCAGAGGTTTTGCCGGCAGTCTGCTGGTTTCGCTGCGCCGGGGGCCTGCATATCGCCATCGAGCGGTGGTCTGGCGAAGCCGTCCGCTTCCTGCCGCGCGACAGCACTGTTGCGGCTGACTGGCTCGAACGCGCAGAATCGGCGGTCGCCGTGATCGAAGCCGCTCTGGGCCTCGAGCTCGAGCCGGTCGACCTGGTGATCGAGAGGTCGCCTGGAGGTTGCCTTGTCCTGGCCGTCGAGGGCCTTGCGGCCGGGGCGGTCGTGCACCGTCTTTTCCTCGCTATCCCGCGCGAACGCGGCGTGCGGGCCAATCCCGCGCCGTTCGCGCCCGAGCTGCTCGGCAAGGTGGCGGTCGAGGTCGATCTGGTAATCGAAGGGCCCCGGCTCGCGCCGCATGAGGCAGCCGACCTCGCGCGCGGCGATCTCATCCTGCTGGGCGGCGGCCGGCTTCGGGCGGGCCTCCACGTGCGTTCGCGCGCGCCGGTGCAAGGACACTTCGATCCCCACAGCCTGTGTTTTCAATCGCTTCCGGATGACAGGAGCATGTCTTGAGCCAAATGCCGACCCCGGACACCGCCGTTCCCGAGCCGGGCGGAGAACACGCGGCGCAGCCTTCTTGCAAAGACGACCGTACGGGCACCAGTGACGGGGCATCCATTACCGTGCCGCTTTCGTTCGAGCTCGCGACGATCAGCCTGCCGCTGTCCCGCCTGCAGTCCATTCAGCGGGGCGCTGTTCTCGATGTCGCGTCCGGCGACGGCACTCTGCCGGTTCGGATACTGGCCAACGGCCGCTTGCTGGCGAACGGCACGCTGGTGTCGATCGGGGATGGCTACGGCGTGCTCGTGGGCGATGTGGAAGGGGAGGGCTAGGCGATGGATCTTTCCGCGTTCACCCCCGGTTCCGCGCTCGTCACCGTCATTCTGATCGCGCTCGCGCCGTTCTTCGCGGTTATGGTCACGTCGTTCACCAAGATTGTGGTCGTGCTCTCGCTGATCCGCAACGCATTGGGCTTGCAACAGGTGCCGCCCAATATCGTGCTCAACGGCCTGGCGCTGATCCTGTCGCTCTACGTCATGTATCCCACCCTGCAGCAGATGCAGGCGGCTTCCGCAGATGTGGAGGCGCAGGCGCAGACCGAGCAACTGTTCGAGCGCGCCGACCTTGCGAAAGAGCCGTTGCGGGCCTTCCTTCTGAAGCACAGCGATCCGGACGAGCGCGCCTTCTTCCAGCGCACCCAGGAACGAATTGCCGCATCGTATGGCACCGACCCCGCGCAGGAGACCGACTTCGTCGTGGTGATCCCCGCATTCGTGGTGAAGGAGCTCACGACGGCATTCCAGATCGGTTTTCTGATCTTTCTGCCGTTTCTCGTGATCGATCTCGTCATATCCAACATCCTGCTGGCGCTGGGCATGATGATGCTGTCTCCGGTGACCATATCCTTGCCGTTCAAGCTGCTGCTGTTCGTGCTCGTCGATGGCTGGGTGAAGATCAGTCATGGCCTCGTGCTGAGCTATGCCTAGGCGCGCGATCCTCATGCAGCGTCTCGCGCCGCCCGCCGCGCCAGAGGCATGGCGATGACCGACAATATCATCGGCATTACGACCGAGGCCCTGTGGCTGGTGCTCCTGCTTTCCGCCCCTCCGATTATCGCCGCCTCTGTCGTTGGGCTGGTGGTCGCAATCGTGCAGGCGGCCACCCAGCTGCAGGAACAGACCCTGCAATTCACGCTGAAATTCTTCGCCGTTGTGCTGACGCTGTTCATCACCGCGTCGCTGCTGGGCGGTACGCTCTATCAGTTCAGTGACAGCATCTTCTCCGGTTTTCCCGCCATGGTCAGGGGATAGGCGGTGGAAGGGACCGGCGAATGGATGAACCAGTTGCTGATCGTGGCCGTCGCCGCGTCGCGGTTCGGATTCGCGTTTGTCCTGGTGCCGATCTTTGCACCCGACACCATTCCGGCAATGGTTCGCAACAGCATTGTTATCACGCTGGGCATGGTTTCGTATTTCATGCAACCGCCCTTCGATCCGGCGGAGATAGGCGCCTTCGCCTGGGCACGGCTCCTCCTCAAGGAAGCCGCGGTCGGCCTGACGATCGGCTTCTTGTTCGGTGCGGTGATGTGGGCCCTCGAAGCCGCCGGCGAGCTGATCGATGCCAAGGTGGGCGCCACGATCGGCCAGGTGACCGAACCCCTCGGCGGCAGCATGACGTCGCTCCACGGCGCCCTGCTTGGCCGCTTGGCGCAAGTCATCTTCGCGTCGGCGGGCGGCATCCTGTTGCTCGTCGGCGTAGTGATGGAAAGCTACGTTCTGTGGCCGATGAGCGCGGATTGGCCGACGCTGGATGCCAGCGCCCTACTCGTCTTCGAAACTGCGTTCGGACACCTGATGGCCCTGGTGGCCCTCTTCGCAGTCCCGGTGCTGGTGTTACTTTATGTGATCGATGCGGGCCTGGGGCTGCTCAACCGTTTCGCGCAGCAGCTCAATGTCTTCGCGATGTCCCTGTCGCTCAAGAACTGGGCGGCGACATTGATGATCGCGCTTCTGGTGCCGGCTTTCGCGCGGGCCGTGATCGGCGATCTCGCCAGCCGCAACGATCAGGTTCGCGCTATAATCGAGGTCCTTGCCAGATGAGCGACGATCTGCAGGGCCAGGACGAGCAGGCACAACTGCGCCGCCTGATGCGTCTCTTGCGCAAGGCGGACGATGCACAACCGCAGGAACAGGTCGTGGGCGACTTTCGCATTCCGCGCTCGCGCATTCCGGATCGGCATGCCGCGACCATCGGGCAGCTCACGAAAACCGAAGTCGCGGTGATGCGCTTTTTGGGCTGGGGGCGGTCCAACGCCGATATCGCCCTGCTGCTCGCCATCCGCGAAAACACCGTGCGCGTGCACCTCAACAATATGTGCCAGAAGCTAGAGCTCGACGGCGTGCGCGAATTGTCGGCGCTCGCCGGGCTGATGTTCCACCCTTTGACCTAAGCGATCCGACTACCCGCTTAGTCGGATCGTTGAGAGATGAGATGCCGAGAATGACCCATAACACTGCCGTCGACCACGTTCTTTCGAACGCATTTCGACGAGAGCCCGGCCAGGGCGCCCGTTCGCACAGGAGAAGCAGAAATGTTCGGCATCAATCTCAATCCCGTGAACCTCGTTGCCACCGCAGCCATGGGTCCGCTCGGCGGAATCGCTTCGCAACTTATCTCGCAGCTTGCCTCCAGCATCGGCCAGCAGATCATCCAACAGCTTGGCACTCAGCTGGGCATGCCACAGTCGGTCATCGACATGGCACAGGGCGCTTTCGCTGGTTCGCTGGGCGACGTGCAGGGTCAGATGCTGAACCTGAACGAAGCGATCGAAGCGTTCGGTGCGCAGACCGGGGCCAGTCCGTCGCAGATCGGCGATGCCCAGCGCGAAATGCAGCAAACCATCAACGATTTCGTTTCGCGGCTGAGCGAAGGTCGCGAATCGCGCGAGGCGCGCTCCGGCGGCTGGCTGATGGCGATCGCCACCCAGCTCGGCAAGGAACTCGACAAGATGGCGGGCGACCTGGAAGACATGGCCGGCCAGCTGAGCAAGGACGACCCGAGCATGACCGCGCAGTTCGGTGCGCTGTCTCAGCAGTTCGGCATGATGTTCAATGCCACCAGCACCGCGATCAAGGCGATCGGCGAGGCGATGTCGGGCATGGCTCGCAAGCAGTAAACGCTGCGCACCATCGCGAATACTGCGGGGTCCGGGGGCAATCCCTCCGGACCCTTCGCGCTATCCAGGCGTCCGCCGGACGAAGGGCAATGGGGCTCAAGGGGGCTTTACGGCAATTGGGGGCTGGTTCATTCAGGAAAGGACTGTTCCATGCGTAAAACGATACTGCTTCTTCTGCTTGCGACGGCTCCTGTCGAGGCTGTCGTGGCCCAATACGGCGCCTTCGACATGGGCGCGCTGACCAACACGCTTTCGCAGGATCACGTAACTCGGTCCGAAAGGGCTCGTAGCGCAAAAAATGCGACGGCATCGGATGCCCCCGCGTTGGGTCAGCTCTCGCGTTCGCTGGCGCGCTCCCTCGACAGCACGCCGAGCGTCGTGGCGGTGTCGGCGCGCTACACGCCGAGCGATGCCGTCCGGGAGCGGCTCGCGCAAATCATGGCCGACGGCGCCGGCAGGGCCGGACCGTCCGAAGCGCGCGAGATGCGCGAGCTCGTGCTCTCGAAGCAGGCGCTCAGGGAATATGAGCGCGTGGCCCCGGGGCTGGGCTATCGCGCCAACGATGCTGTCGATGCACTGGCGTTCTATCTTCTCGCGCAGTGGGGCGTGGCCAACGACTATCGCGGCGATGTCAGCCGTGCGCAGGCGGCGGCGGTCCGGCGCCAGGCCGCCAATGCCTACGTAACCGTGGCCGATCGGCTTTCGAGCGACTCGCTACGTCAGGAGTTCGCCGAGATGCTGGCGGTGCAGGGCGTGATCATGGCCGGCGCGCATGAAGCGGCCGTGCGCAGTGGCGACCAGGCGGCGCTCGACCGCTACGCCGCTCTCGCGCGCAAGGGCGGGCGGATGCTCTTCACCATGGACCCTACCCGGATCACGCTGACTGACGCTGGATTCCGCAAGGAATAGCGGCCTGTCGGCGGCAGGGGCTGCTCCTCCTGCCGCAGAGCGGCTCGCCGCGGCTGGGCTTGGTCTAATCAGATCGATTAGCTGCTTAATCGGATCGTGGAGCGCGGCGCGCGGTGCGATGTGGTCTTATGCTTCCCAACAGCTCGTCAGGAAACGGCAATGACCATCGACCGCATCACTTCCGCCGCTACCGCCCTCACCTCTCTCGCGTCGTCCGCGCAAGGTGTCGGGCAGGCCGCGACTGCCGGCGCGCGGTCGGTCGCACTCGAAGTGGCCGGGCGGCTTGCCGGCGAGTTTCTGCGCGGTGCCGACCCGTCGCAGCCGCCGCGGCCGTACGAGATCGGCCGTCTGGCCGATGCACTCGGCCAGGCTATCTCGGCAACCGCGCTCGAAACAGTTGAACTCGAGAATGCCATGCAGGATCTCGCCGGCGCCATCGCAGCGGATATGACTGCTTTTGCCGACGGACGCACGCTCGACCGGCTCGACGCGGCGATCGGCTCGGTCATCGAAAGCGAGGCGCCCGCGACGCCCGCCAACGTCATCCAGTCCATCGAACGTATCGCGGCCGCCGTGGCCGCAGCTCGATAATCGTGATCCCCCTCAAGGAAGGATGAGCGCAATGACCGACATCATCTACAACACGAACCTGACGGTGAACGCCTACCTGAACCCCGGTGCAACCGGGAATGCCCCTATCGACGGCATCGCGACCCAGATCGGCCGGGGCATCCTGGCGCTGTTCTCAAGCCGCTTGCCCGCGGGGCCGCTGGCTTTCCCGAGCCTCCCGAGCACATTCCTCGTCACTGGTGGTAGCATGGCGGCCGGCCAGAACGGCCCTGTGTTTGAGCCGGCGGAGGGCGCGCAGTGGACCGCCTCGATGGACGGCGAGCACGAGGCGTCCATCGATCTGGGCGACGGCTACACGCTCGAGCTGGACGAGCGGAACTCCGAAATCTTCATCAAGAACGCCGAGACCGGGGAAGTGACCTGCATCTGGGGCGATCCGCACGTCGACGTGGACGGCAAGCGGGCGTTCGATTTCTGGGGCACGACCACGTTCGAGCTGGAAAACGGCACCAAGATCACCATCGACACCGAGGAATGGGGCAAGAACCCCAACGCCTATGTCGC
Organism: Pelagerythrobacter sp. Soil_C_18; assembly: GCF_057657235.1. Classification (NCBI taxonomy): domain Bacteria; kingdom Pseudomonadati; phylum Pseudomonadota; class Alphaproteobacteria; order Sphingomonadales; family Erythrobacteraceae; genus Pelagerythrobacter; species Pelagerythrobacter sp. Soil_C_18. Next base: position 200,989 of record NZ_JBDGIU010000001.1, on the reverse strand, counting down.
CAGCAAGGTGACCATCACCAAGGGCGACCAGGCGATCGTGGTCGACGGCATCAGCCAGAACGATCTCGGCGATCTGTCGCTGTCGATGTCGAACAACGGCGAGATGGTCGACGCGATGACGCGCGACGGCTTCGTGCTCAATGAAAACGCGACCGGTTCGGGCTGGCGCTCGGAGCTGACCGGCGAGATCGCCACCCAGACCGATCTCAACCTGACGAAGCCGGGTCAGATCTACGGTCCCGGCAGCACGATGCCCAGCCTGGGCGAGATCAGCCAGGTGCTCTCGACCTTCCTGTTCTTCGGGATCGTCGACACCATGGCCGACGCCTTCTCGGGCGCGTCGGTCAACCCGGCCGCTATGCTGCGGGCCGATATCGGCTGAATTACACCACGGGCCAAAGCGAGGATCGCCATGACTGTCAGCGCGGAAACCAGACTGGAGACGACTGGCACCATTCCCCCGGTGCCTCCCGCCGGCGATACGGACGCGGCCGCCGGGCTGGCCGCCAGGCATACCGACGCGAACGGGCTCGACATGCAAGCCCTGGCGGCCGATGTTCGCGACCAGCGGGCCACCGATCCGGAGGGGGCTGCGGCGACTCTCGCCAGGCTCGAAGAAACGCTGACCCCCGTCGAGCGCGGGCAGCTCGCCGCCGCGCTCGACGGTCCGTCCGATCCCCCGGCCAACGACAACAGCCCTGGCGGGGGGCGCAACTCCGCGCAGCTGGCGCTCGACCTGGCGCAGATGACGCTGGACATCACCGGGATCATCGATCCGACGCCGATCTCTGATGGCAGCAATGCAGCGGTTTCCGCCGGTCGGTCTCTCGGATCGCTGTTCTCCGGCGATTGGGGCGGGGCTGGCGCTCACCTGCTGAACGCCGGCATTTCGGCGGTGTCGATGGTGCCCGCGCTCGGCGATCTGGCCAAGGCAGGCAAGATCGGCGACTGGGCCCAGACCGTAGCCGACGCCGTCGGCGCCGTGGCCCGCAATCCTGCCATGCGCGAGGCGCTCGAACCGGCGCTGAAAACGGTCGGCGACGCCGTACACGCCATTCCGCAAGGCGCGATCGACGCCTTGCCCATGGGCGCGCGGCAGTCGATCGAGAGCATGCGTTCGCAGCTCGACGAATTCCTGGCCGGAGGCGGGCGCGCTGCCGACGACGCGGCCGAGCTGGCCGTCCGCAGCTTCGACGATGCTGCTGACTTCAACCGCGCGGCCAACCACGCCGCTGCCAACACCCGCTACGAATTCGGCAATTACAGCTACAGTACCGATGCGCGGGGCAGGGTTGAAGTCGCCGAAGGGGAAATCGCGCTGGACCCCGTAGGCCGCAATGATCCGTCGCTGCAGCGACAGATCGGGCATGAAGGCCGCGACACCGATGTCGGCTTCCACGTCGTTGCCGACCGCTTCGGCGGACAAACCAACCGGCTGAATGTCGTGCCGGGCAACGGCAAACCGCTGGGCGACGGCCAACCCAATCTGAACCAGGGCGCCTATTCCCGCTTCGAGGATCGGATTGCGGAGCTGGCGGAGCAGCCGGGCAATCGCGTTGAAGTGCGCATCGAGATGAACTACGATGCGACTAACGCGACGGCCCGCCCGGACTCGTTCGATGCGGCATACCGGGTCAACGGGGGTCGGTGGATGGAACAATCCTTCGTTAACAAGTAGGGCGCTTTATGGATTTCATTCAGGCGCAGCAGGCGGTGGTTGTCGCCGTGGTGCGCGACGTTCCCTATCCGCACTGGGAGCGTATCCTCCTGGATGTCGAAATCGCCGAGCAAGCCGATGGTTACGATCTCGATACCGTGAGTATCGTGATCCGCCGGAACGAACGGGACGAACTTGAGGATCCGCAGTTCCGCCTGGGCGCCGAAAGCAAGCAGGCGATCACCCGCCTCTACGAGCAGCGCAAGCAGGAAGCCGGGGAGGTGATTGGCGGTTTCGAGCTCAGCGTCGATTATCCGGGCAAGTTCCGCTTCGCCTTCTCGCACGACAAGCCCAAGCGGTTGAACGGTATCTGGGACGCAGAGCGGCAGCGTCGGCTGGATGATTATCTGCGCATCTACAAGGCAGAAGTCGGCCTCAACTGAATGTAGCGCCGATCGTGCGCAGCACCTTGCGAAAGGCGGCTGCAACGGCGGCAGGTCAGTCGCCCGGTTCCTGCGATCCGGCTTTTACGTGACGGACTCGCTTTCCCGCTCTGTCCCGCGGCACGCCTCCGCGTGGACGGGTGACGGGTCTTCGTCCGCTGCCATAAGGTAGAGCATGGATCCGGCGACATCGATTGTAGCACGGTGCTCCTTCAGCACGTCCTGACCGATAATACCTACCACCTCTTCGCCTGCGATCCGCCCCAGAGGCGTGAGCAGATGCGCGAGATCGCTGGTGACGATCCGGTTCTGCCTGATGGTGACGGATCCGATCGAAAATGTTTCGATTGCGACCTGCCTTGCGCGGCCGCCTGCCCCGGGAACCGCGGCACGGCCGAAACCTCGGCCGACTGTAGAAGCACCAGTGGAGACTCCGAGCCCGTCGGCTTGAGCGGTGTCGACGACTGTCATATTGGCACCAGTGTCGAGGACAAAGCTCGCCTGGGTGCCGTTGATGCGCGCCTGCACGAGATGATGGCCTGTCGTGACTTCTTCCAGAGGAATCGCTGCAAATCCGAGCAGGCAGAGCGCGTGGTCGACAGTCCCGGCTTCGCCCGGCTGATACTCCGCGGCTGGTCCATCTGCCTGTTCGCACGCAGATGCGAACAGCAGCGCCGCGGCCACCGTCAGGGATCTATATAACACGGGGCATTGAATGGGGACGGCATTCGATTGTTCCAGCTCTCGCGATATAAAGACACGGCGCGCGCCCGGTTAGCCATGCAGGATGCGACCACGTCCCGCGTCATCGACCCTTGAAGGCACGTTCCTGTTCTTTCTGCTCATCATCCCGATCCGATATTGGATCCTGCGCACGCGTGCCGATGTCGTGACGACCGACGAGTGAGGGTATTTCCTGGTCTCGGTACACGCAGGCGAACGCCTGAATGTGTCGTTCGACGACGGGTCCGGCTGTCGCCCGCTCGACCTCGGCGGCGCCATCGGTGACGGCGCGGGGCGGAAGCTCTATCTGGCTGGCGACGTTTCGTGCGACCGCGCGGGCGCGACGCCCCCGCGGGTCGAGCCGCCCTGACAGGCCTCCAAAGAGCGAGTGATTTTCCGCATAGGCCGTTCCGGGTCGGCGTCGCCGGAGGACAACCAATTGAGGCAACATAGTTTCCGTACTCGTTAAAGCGGGGAGGCCACGACACCTCCGGTGCAATCACCAGCTTTCGCGGAGCCAACTGAGGGACGTCGAGCGCCGTACGGCGCACCCGGCTACGCTGTGACGGCCCTTTCGAAATGCGCGAGCGTCGAGGTTCCAACTGGGCTCGGACGAAGTCCCCATGTTCTTCTGAAATGAGTGCCCGAGTGATCATAGGTAGCGGCCTGCGAAACGATTAGAATCGGTAATTCACGCTGACGGTGAGGTTGCGGGGGGCGCCGTAGCGATACTGGCTGTAGAAGCCGATCTGGCTGTAATAGGTTTCGTCAAACAGGTTCTCGACATTGGCCTGGAGCTGCAGGCGGTCGCTCACCGCGAAGCGCGCCATAAGATTGACCAGCGCGTAGCCGTCCTGCTGGAAGCGGAACGGCATGCCGGTGACCGGATTGTCGCCTTCCGAATAGGCCTTGCTGCGATAGTTGACGCCGCCGCCGATCGTCAGGCGGTCGAGCGCACTCGGGAAAGTGTAGGTCGTGAATAGCTTGAGCAGGCGGCGGGGTTGGTCGGTGTTGGCCTTGTTGCCCTCGGCGTCCTCCGCCCCGAACTGGCTGTATCCGAAGTTGACGTTCCAGCCCGCGAGTGGCTGGCCAGTGATCTCGACCTCGAATCCCTTGCTGACCACACCGTCGGCAGCGATGTAAGTCTGCTGCGGCACGCCGCCGCCCGGAGGCGGGATCGGCGCGCCGTCCGGCTGGGCCACGTTGTCCTGCTCGATGCGGAACAGCGCGATTGAGGTCTGGAGCGCGTCGCCCAAGAAGGCGCTCTTGATGCCAACCTCATAGGCCTTGCCGGCGAGCGGATCGAGCTGCCGGAAGTTGCGGTCGAGCGCATTCTGCGGCTGAAAGATCTCGGTGTAGCTCGCATAGAGCCGGTGGTCCGGCGTCAAATCGTAAAGTGCGCCGGCGTAGGGGATGAAGACGTCGTCGTTGCCGTAGTCGCTGCTCACGCCGTAGCTGAAGCCGCTCTGCTTCCAGCTCGCCAGCCGTCCGCCGCCGATCAGCTTCAACGAATCCGCGAGGTTGAGGCGCAGCGCGCCGTAATAGCCGGTCTGCTCAATCCGCTCCTTCACCGCCAGCGTGGGTGTGGGAGAGAAGCCAGGGTAGGGATAAGAATCGCCGTCCCAATTGTTGAAATCGCCCGCCGGCGGGAAGGAATAGGGGTTCGCTGGATCGGTGATGTTCAGCGATTGGAAGGTGTTGGTGTAGCGGTTGATGGTGCTGTCCAGTGCGCCCAGCACGATGTCGTGGTCACGGCCGAACAAGCGGATCCTGCCCTTGATCTGGGCGTCATAACTGTTCTGGATGCTCTCGCCCTCGTCGGCGAAAGGGTTGCTGGCGAGGCCCAGGCCGGTATCCTTGTCCACCGTCCCGTAGATGTAGAGGATGTTGGTTGCTTCCGCGTTGCGTAGGCGGTTGTAGTTGACCTGCGCGCTCCAGCCTCCGCCGAAATCTTGGCGCAGCGTGGCGAAGAAGTTCTGGTTGGTGGTGTCCCAGAAGGTCCAGTCGGCCGAGGCGGTCTTCGAACGCGGCCAGGCGGCGAAGCTGCCGTCGCTGTAAAATGAGGGGAGGGCGCCCCAGGCGGGCGCGTCGGGGCGTCCCTCCTGATGGCTGAATCCGACCCGGAGCAGCGTGTCGTGGGTCAGGTCCGCGTCCAGTGTGCCGTAAAGGACCAGCTTCTTGTTGTGGTAGAGGTCGATGTAGCTGTCGCCCTCCTCATAGCGGCCCACTGCGCGGACGCGCAGACGGCCGTCGGAGGTGACGGCACCGCCGATATCGCCTGATACCTGCCATGTATCCCAGCTCCCGTAGCTGGCGTTGACATAACCGGCCCAGTCGGTGCGGTCGGCATGCTTGCGAACGAGGTTGACCGAGGCGGAGGGATCGCCCGCGCCGCTCAGCAAGCCGGTCGCGCCGCGCACGATCTCAACCCGCTCGTAGATCGAGACGTCGGCGATGGTCTCGCCCGCACTCCCCGCCAGGGCCCAGGCGGTGGGCACACCATCGACCTGATAGTTCCGTATATCGAAGCCACGCGCGAAGAAACTGTTACGCACGTCGTCGATCTCGGTCATCGTCACGCCAACGCCGTTTTCGATCACGTCGGCGACGCTGCGCAGGTTTTGATCGGTGATGCGCTGTGAGGTGATAATACTCACCGACTGCGGCGTCTCGCGAACGGTGAGCCCGAGGCCGGTTGCCGTATCGATCCTGTCGGGCAGCGTGTAGCGGCCGACGACGACGATTTCGCCGTCATCCTCAGTGACGGTGTCGGCCTGAGTGGCACTTCCGCGGCCCTCGTCCGTCGCATCCGTCTGCGCAAGTGCCGGTGCAGCGACAGCGGTAAGCGCGCTGCATGCGAGGAGCAGGAATTTAGCCGTCATCGAAGGAACCCCCATTTATTCAACCGGACAGCGGTCGATTTCATCGGACCGTTTTCGGTCGCCGTGTGGTCGGCGCGGGCGCCTTATCAGCAATCGAGATGCATTTGCAATAAGACTGAAAAAGATTAAATAAACAGTTGCGATCAATTCGCAATAGCGATAAAGGCCGCGAAACGCGAAGGGGGAAATCGTTATGCGTCTCGGGCTCGGTGCGGCCGTCGTTGCTCTGTGTATGCCGGCCGTGCCGGCAAGCGGCCAGGAAGCCGAGGCGCAGGATGCATCGAGCCGCCGCGCTGAGATCATCGTCACCGGCCTCCGTCCCGATGAGAGCGCGTCGGCGTCCAAGGCGGATATCCCGACGCTCGAAACGTCGCAGGCGATCTCGATCCTGCCCGAGCAGTTGATCGAAGATCAGGGTGTGCGCCGCCTCGGCGATGCGCTCCACAATGTCGCCGGCGTGTCGCACGGCAATACCTACGGCTTCTTCGACGGCTTCAAGATCCGCGGATTCGACGCTTCCTCGGGCGCGACCTACCTCGACGGCCTGCGCGACGATACCGGCTACGCAACCAGCGAACTGGCCGGGCTGGAGCGGATCGAGGTGGTCAAGGGGCCGGCTTCGGGACTGTTCGGGCAGGGGCCGCTGTCCGGCATCGTCAACCTAGTGAGCAAACGCCCGCGTGACGACGCGTTTCTCGACGTCTCGCTTGCGGGCGGTTCCTACGAACTGTTCGAATTCCAGATGGACGGCAATGTGCCGCTCACCAGCGACGGCAGCCTGTTCGCGCGCGTCGCCGCAGTCTATCGCGATCAGGATTTCTTCGTTGATTACTCGGGGCAGCGGCGTCTCTTCTTCGCGCCGGCGTTGACTTGGAAGCCGGGGCCGAAGACCAATCTGACGCTGCTTGGCCGCTATGTCGATGACAAGATCAACCCCTGGTCGCCGACTACGGCCTACGGCACCGCGCTGCCCAATCCCAACGGTCCGCTGCCGATCGACCTGTCGATCAACGACGGGGAGTATCCGGCGATCCAGAAAAACGCGCGCTGGAATCTGGGATACGTCTTCGATCACGCGTTCAACGGCGCGATCGCCGTCCACCAGACCCTGCGTTATCAGAATTTCCACAACACCTGGGATCACTGGCTGTTCGTAAGCAGCATCTCCGACGACTTCCGTGAGGTCGGGCGCTTCTATTACGGCCCGTTCGACGAGCACGGCGACAATTTCGGTGTCGACACGAATGTGAGCCTGCGATTTGCGACCGGGCCGGTCGGTCATTACGTTCTCGCCGGCCTCGACTACGGGCGCCGCGAGAGCAACCAGACCAACCTGTTTGATGGCGGGCCTTACTGGCTCGATCTCTACGAGCCGGTCTACGGCACCGTCAGCGGGCCGAATCCCGATGTACCAGGCACCACCTATGCCAGCGTTACCAAGCAGCGCGGCCTTTACCTGCAGGACCATGTCACGCTCGGTGACCTGCTGACGGTCACGCTCGGCGGTCGCTGGGACCGTGCGTCGAGCGCGATCAACAACAACGGCGACGTCAATCCCAAGGTGGTGGATACCGCCTTCAGTCCCCGCGCCGGCGCGACGCTGGCGCTGAGCAAGACGGTGTCCCTCTATGTAAACTACGCGAAGTCATTCAACCCGCAGGGCAGCTATCGCGCGTCGGACGGCTCCACTCTGCCGCCCGAGCACGGTGTCAATTATGAAGCCGGAGTGAAGGTGGCGCGCGCGGACGGCACGCTGACGGGCATGGCCACCGTGTTCGAGCTGACGCGCACCAATGTCGCCACTGCCGATCTCTCCCCCGATGCACCGCCCAACACGTATGTGCTGACCGGCGAGCAGCGAACGCGAGGGATCGAGCTGGAGGCGGCGTGGCGCCCGCTGCGGGGCCTCGAACTGACCGGCGCCTACAGCTTCCTCGACGCCGAGGTCACGGCGGATTCCCGGCTGCTGGTGGGCGCGCGTCTCTCCAGCGTGCCGCGTCATGTCGTCAACGTTTGGGGACGCTATACAGTTCAGGACGGCCCACTTGCCCATCTCGGCGCAGGGCTTGGCGTGCATCATGAGAGCAATCGCCCGGCGAGCACCCCCTCGGCGACTTCCACGCCGTTCTATCTCGACGGCTATACGCTGGTCAGCGCGGCGGTGTTCTATCGCGTCGGCGACTGGTCGGCGCAGGCGAACGTCCGCAATCTGTTCAACGAACGCTATTTCCCGACCGCCTCGCTGACGCGCACCACTCCCGGTGAGCCGCGCACGTTCATGGTCAGCCTCGGGCGGCGGTTCTAAGCCGTGGCGACCGATGCTTTCCGGCATAGGGGCGTGAGCCGTTGGAACGTTGCCGCGCGCGTGGTGGCGGCGATTCCGGCCAATTATGTACTGACCTCGCTCGTCACGGCCTGCGTGGCGCGGCTCCTTCCGACCTCGCCGGCGGAAGCGAGCGTTGCGGCGACGCTCTTTTCCTTCGCGCTGTTCGCGATACTCGCGCTGACCGCGTTCGTGATGCGCTCGCTGGCGCGGCTGTGGCTTTCGATGGCTGTCGCCGCGGCGGTGCTGGGCGGCGGCCTCTGGCTGTCAATCGAGGTGGGAGGGCGGCTGTGAAGGAGAGTCTCCGCCAATCCATGGCCTGGCTCCACACCTGGACGGGGCTGCTGTTCGGGTGGCTGCTGTTTGCGATGTTCGCGACCGGCACCGCGGCCTATTTCCAAGAAGAGATCACCCGCTGGATGCAGCCGGAGGTGGTCGGCGCGACCGATCAGACTATCGCGACCGAGGGCGCTGTCCGCTATCTCCAGAACGTCGCCCCCGACGCGGAGACATGGTTCATCACGCCGCCGAACAGCCGCAGCGCGACGACACAGGTTTTCTGGCAGCCCGGCGGCGACGCTCCCCGCACCGGCCGGGGCGATACCAGCGCGGTGCTGGACGGCAATGGTGACAAGATCGACGCGCGCGAGACGCGCGGCGGCTTCTTCCTCTACCGCTTCCATTTCGACCTGCATTACATGCCGGTGATCTGGGCACGTTACCTTGTCGGCATCGCGGCGATGTTCATGCTCGTCGCAATCCTGTCGGGCATCGTCACGCACAAGAAGATCTTCGCCGACTTTTTCATGCTGCGCTTCGGCAAGGGACAGCGAAGCTGGCTCGACGCGCATAATGTGACCGCGGTACTGGCCCTGCCCTTCCACCTGATGATCACCTTCACCGGCCTGGTGACGCTCGCGACGCTCTACATGCCATGGGGGATCGCCGCCAACTACGCGGATTCGAACAGATTCTTCGAAACGGTCTTTGCCCAGTCCGAGCAGGTCGAGCGCAGTGGAGAATCTGTCCCGCTCGCCCCGATCGGCGATATGATGCGCACGGCATCGGCCGAATGGGGCGGTGCGACGACGGGATTTCTGACCGTGAAGAATCCCGGCGATGCGACTGCGACCGTCCTCCTGACTCGCGCGCCCGAAGATGCAATTGGGTCGCGCGGAGAGACTCTGACACTCGATGGCGTCACCGGCCGGCCGATCAACGCGGGTCTGCCCAAAGGTCCGGCGCTGGAGACCGAAAGCGTGATGATCGGCCTTCACGCCGGCCGCTTCGCCGAATGGGGTCTGCGCTGGCTCTATTTCCTGTCTGGGGTCGCAGGGACGATCATGGTCGGCAGCGGGCTCGTCATGTGGACGGTCAAGCGCCGGACAAAGCTGGCGAACCCCGATCGGCCGCATTTCGGTTTCCGCCTCGTCGAACGGCTGAACGTCGCCGCGATCGCGGGGTTGGGCGCGGGGCTGGCGGTCTATTTCCTCGCCAATCGCCTGCTGCCGCTCGGCATGGAGGGACGCGCGGATTGGGAGACCCACTCGCTCTTCATCGCCTGGGGCACGATGCTGGCGTGGGCGATCGTCCGCCCCGTCCAGCGGGCCTGGGTAGAAGGCCTTGCGGCGACCGCGCTGCTCTTTGCGGTGGTGCCGGTGGTGAACGCGCTGACCACGCCGCGCGGCCTGTTCCCGAGCCTCGCCACGGGGGACTGGCTGTTCGTCGGCTTCGATTGCGCGATGCTGCTGCTCGCGGCCGGGTTCGGCTGGGCGGCGCGCAAGGCAGCGCGCGTGCGCGCCGCGCCAGCGCTGCGCCGCCGGGCTGAACGCGCAGACGCGATGGTGGCGGCATGAGTCATCTGCTCGCCATCCTGCTCGCGCTCGCCGGCTTCGTGCTTGTCGCGCTGTCGATGGAACGGCACCAGACGGGCATCGCTGGACGCCGGTTCGGCCCGGTCGCATCCCTGCGGGTACGCATCGGCGGCTATGCGCTGCTGGGACTGGCGTTCGTGGTCGACCTTGCCGCCTTCGGTGCGGCCTATGGTGCGATAGCCTGGTTCGGCCATCTCAGCACCGGTGCCTGGAGCGTCGTTGCCTGGATCACCTGGCGCGCGCGCCGCCGTCCCGTCCGTTCGAACACGTCCGCTTTTTCAAAAGGAGAAAACTGATGCGCCGACTGCTACCGATGATGCTTGCCGCCCTTGCTCTCGCCGCGCCTGCCGCGGCGCACGAAGTCTGGGTCGAGCGCGACGCGGGCGGGCCGGCGCGGATCTATCTGGGCGAGCCGGCCCAACCGGTGCCGGAAGAGGGCGATCCAGAGTTTCACCGCCTGAATGCACCGCAGGTGTTCCTCGCTGATGCGTCAGCGGCGATCGCCACGACGCGGCATGCCAACCATCTCGCTGCGGCGATCGAAGATGTGGGCGATGTCCGCGTGCGCGACGACAGCGTTTTCGAACCATGGGAAGCGGATGGCGCGAAGGCGGGCGCGATCTTCTATGCCCGCGCAGGTCGGACCGAGACCACGGCCAGGCTTGACCTTGAAATCGTGCCGGTCAGTCCTGGCGCTGACGCGTTTACCGTCCTGTTCCGCGGCCAACCGCTCGCTGGTGCGAGCGTCAACGTGATCTCGCCTGATCGCTGGCAGAAGACCTTCACCGCCGACGCGAGTGGCAGGCTGGAAGTGCCCGACCGGGGCGCGGGCCGCTACATTCTGGGAACGGTGCACGGTGAGGACGCCTCTGCCACGGTCGCCAGTCAGCCAGTGACCAAGGTGCAGCACATCTCCACCCTGACATTCGTGCGGTAGAACGGCATCCGCTGCTGGAGCGCGCGGGCTTCCCTCGCGCCGCTTCAAGTACCGGCAATGAGACAGGCAAGCTCGCTCCGGGAGCCGGTCACCTCTCTGCGGGCCGAGCGAGCCGGACGGCGTAGAGCTCCATGCGATGATCGACGAGCCGATAGCCCAGGCGTTCGGCTATCAGCGCCTGGAGTTGCTCGAGCTCAGGGTCGACGAACTCGACGATCTCGCCGGTTTCGACATTAATGAGATGGTCGTGATGCGCGTCCGACGCAGCTTCATAGCGCGTGCGTCCGTCACCGAACTCGTGCCTGTCGAGAATGCCCGCATCGTCGAACAGACGCAGTGTCCGATAGACGGTGGCGATCGATATTCCCGGATCAATCGCCGTGACGCGCGCGTGCAGTGTCTCGGCGTCCGGATGGTCGTCGGACTCCGAGAGAACACGCGAGATCACCCGGCGCGGTTCTGTTATGCGCAGACCCTTCTCATGGCACAATGTCTCAATGTCGATCTTTTGTTTCATGGCCAACACTCACTAGATCAATCGACGAATGCGCGCTCGATCACATAACTGCCCGGCTGCGCATTCGAGCCTTCTGCAAATCCGCGCTGCTCCAGCAATCGGGCGGTATCGCGGATCATTGCCATCGAGCCGCACAACATCACGCGGTCGCTGGCCGGGTCGAACCGTTGCGGTCCGGCGAGCCCGGGTGGGAACAGCGTGCCGGCCTCGAGCAGGGTACCGATACGGCCGGTGGTATGGAACGGCTCGCGCGTAACGGTCGGTAAATAATGGAAGCGCACCGCCGCAGCCTCGCCGATCAGCGGGTTCTGCGCCCAGAGAGCCGTTTGCGCTTCGTGATAGGCAAGATCGCTGACGCGGCGCACCGAATGGACAAGCACGATGTCATCGAACCGCTCGTAGATCTCGGGGTCGCGCGCCAGACTGAGGAACGGGGCCAGACCTGTGCCAGTAGATAGCAGGAACAGCCGTCCGCCGCCGAGCAGTGCATCGGCCACCAGCGTTCCGGTGGCTTTGCGCCCGAGATAGAGCTGATCCCCCGGGTGTACCGCCTGCAGCCTGGAGGTGAGTGGCCCGTCCGGCACCTTGATTGACAGGAATTCGAGCTCATCCGCCCAAGCCGGACTGGCGATCGAATAGGCACGCATGAGCGGCTTGCCATCGTTACCGGGCAGGCCGATCAGCACGAATTCACCGGAGCGGAAGCGAAATGAGGCAGGTCGCTCCACGGCGAAGCTGAAGAGATGCTCGTTCCAGTGGCGCACCCAAGTCACGGATACGATCTGGAACGCGGCGGCAGGGGGAATGGCCGCGGGAACCCGGGTCAGCATGTTCATGACATGTATCCCGCCAGCGCCCGCCCAACGGCATCGATGCTCGCGAGCAGCGGTGGCACCGCATTGTCGCTGACGAGCCCCGAAGCGGCCGCCGCAACCCGCTCCGGCTCGCCGCCCCGTACAAGCGCGAAGAGAGTGAGGAGGCGTGCCTCGTCGTCGGTAACCTTGCGCCAGCCGGGCGGCGCGAAACGGAGCTTGGCGTAGGCGTTTCGCTTGAGTGCGGTCATGACCGAAACGAAATCGCCAAGCACCTCCGAGACCTCCCGTGCCTCGAAGCGGCGCGACAGAGCCTTGCGGACGCACCTGCCGGTACTCGCCGCCGCAATCCACTCCCGCATGGCGGTAAGAACAAATAGATCGCGCTCGCCGAGCTGTCCCACACGTCGATCAAGAAAGGCATACACGATGGTGCTTCTCCGGCACGGCAAGGCTGAATCGCAAAACTCAGACCCCTGATTTCCAGCCACTTGCACAAGGCGTATTGAGACGCAATAGCAATAATGTTTGCGCACCGTTCGGGCGTGGTGCTGTGATAAAAACAAGCGGTAACTGCAGCGGTTCTTGCGACTGCTCAATGGGTTACCCATCGACGGCCATACGACCACCACTGCCGGGCGCGAAGGTCCGTTGAAGGGGCCTGGGCGTAGTTCCCGGGGGAATCATGCAATCTGAAGAAGGGGCGGTCACGGGAAAGCCGGCCGTGAAGGTGGTTTTGACGCTCGGTCGATGGCACTTCCATGACTAGGTGGCGAGCCACGCACCAGGCGATGGGTTAGATCTGCGCTGTAATGCGGCGATGCGGGACTTGCGCCTGGGTTCCCACCGCCGGTGAAGTGATCCCCGCCGCCTGAAATTTTTCGCTGATCGTGCAGAGAGCCGACTTACCCAACAGGCAACTGCTTCTGAACGCGACGAGATGAAGAGGCTTCTGCCTTATCCTCTCGGCTCTGGAAGCAGTCGGCAGCGACCGGTCGGTCGGCACGCCACCCACTCACAAAGCTCTGCTCAACTGAAGGTCCGACCGGTCCGCGTCGGCCGAGCCGGGCTCGGCGCATGGTCAGTCCGGTGGGCTGGACCTTCAACTGGCCTTGTCCGCAGAAGGAGCGCGTGCGACCATCTGCTGACGTCGGTGACATCAAGGGCTGAAGTACACCGGTAGGTGAGACGACGCGGTCATTTTTCAAGCGGCTCGCGGCGCAATGTGCGGCGCCGCAACGCGCACTACGTCGCGAACTGCGGGCGGTGCCTGATTTGTTGTTCGATCGGCACGAAATCGAAGTCAAAACCGAAGTGCCGCGGGCCGAGCAATTCTATTCCTCGCGGACTCCGCCACATAGGTGACGAAGGAATACCGACGATTACGACTTCGCGTCCGATATCGTAGCCGCCAAGCTCGCCTCCACTGGGGATCGCCATACCGGTCTCGGGATCTAAATTCGCGATGAAATCGGGCGACATTGCGTCTGGCTCGCCGTCCAGCCAAGTCACGATGTTCTCGTTCTTCACGAAGATCTTATAATGATGGCCGGCATACGCGCCAGTACCGGTCATCTCAACGTCCCAGTAGGTAAAGCCTTTGTCGCCATTCATTTCCGCCTTCGACACGATGCCTTGGAAAAGCCGGTATCCTCGCGACACTGCAGCGAGGGCGTCGACCGGGTCCTGTCCTGTCGCGGCAGCCTCACGCACGGTGCGACCCCAGAGCATTGCCTGCGAGAGACTGCCGCCGATGGTCGCCGATTTGATTTCCGCGGCGGTGTAGCGAGTGCTGGCGACGGCGATGCCACCGCCGCTCGCGACGGCAAGCGCACGCATCAAGTGCTCTCGCCGCACCGGCGAGGCGACATGCTCGAACACCAGCACGTCTCCCCAGCGACTCACACCCGCGCTTACGCCCGCCCGACTGATATTCTGAGCATCCGGAATCGACTGCTGCGCCTCGGGCCTCGCGCGGCCAGAGAGGCAGGAGTCCAGGACCGGCACGCCGAGCGAACTCGCAACCAGAAAAGCGCGAAGCGTTGCCTCGGCTGACTCGGCACGGATGACGGCGTCCACTTTGCGACCGCTGTATTCCCCCAAGACCTCCATCGCTTTCAGCGATGGATCGGGGATCGTCGGCAGGCTGGCCTTTTCCGCGTAGTCGAGCACGAAATCCCACCGGCCGCCGCCTCCGACTGCGCCGGGCATTGCGATGATCCAGTCGTCTTCGACGGCATCGAGATCGACCATCGTGAACTTGCGGCCTTGCGCGAACGCCTCCCGCACCTGCCTGACCATGCTTTCCGTGTTCGTCGCTCGCGTGGCCTGGATCCCCGATCCGACCATCATGTCGATCATTTCCTGCTCTGTCAGCGTTCGGACCGTGGGCGGCTTGACCGCGTGCTGGCTTGACCGAGATGTGTCTGCCCGCGCAGCGACCGAGGCCGGGATCGACGATGCCACAAGGACCCCCGCTACGATGAAGCGGGTCATCGAGATCGTGAAATTCATATCTCCTCCTTAAGTCGAATGCGCCGAAAGCGAGATCAGAAGGACAGCCTTTTCTCGCTGACCTTGCTGGCCTCGATCTCAGCCGGCGTCACCGGACGGTTCTTGCAGCCGAAGCTTGTGTAGAGGCTCTGTTGATCGCGATAGTGCGGATCCGGCGTGCCGTCGGGCGCGATAAAGCCGCTCTGGCCGGGAGGCACGGCTTCGCACATCGTGATCTTCCCTTCGCGGAAAACATAGATCGCATTCATCGCTCCACGCTTCTGATCCGGTGTGAAGGTGATCCGTTCGCTTGGCATGTTCCAAGGGACATCGAGGGGGCTCGTCGTATCCCAGGTCTTCGGCCGTGTCTCGAGCAGCCAAGTGGCCGGATCGGCCCCGTAACGCTGCTGCAACTCCGCTTCCGCCGCAGCCAGGGTCGCGCGAATGAATGCGGCAGGAGGGGTGCCGTGGAGAAAGTCATACGCCGGCTTGGGGCTGCCCGCCTTTCCTTCAGTAAGCGCGAAGTAGAGGACCTGTGCGCCGAGCGGCTGTCCCCAAGGGCAGTTAAGCGCCGCGCCCTGTGACTCGCAGCCTCCCAGGTATTTTTCTGGAACATCGCGTGCGAAGAATTGCGAGAGTGCGGTTTCCATCCACTGATAGTACGCGGCCACACCCGGTGACGAATAATGCCCCGAATGTGTCGGATCGCGCTCTTGTCCGTCCCACGATGTGATCACGTCGGCGAGAGTGCGGATGCGGCTGTTCGCGGGTTCGCCAGCGACCGCAGCCTCGATGAGTGGAACAAAGTAGGTATGCTGCTCCGACGCGTGCGAGGCGTCGCGGTTGATGTCCCAGACTTCCGAAACGGTGAGCTTCGCCTTTGCGTCCAGCTGGCGAGTGATCGCGTCGACGTGGTTCAACCGCGACCACAGGAGCGTGTCGGTGTTGAGCACGTCTATCGAGGGGCGGTTGTTCCAGTTGGCGATATATCCGCGCTTGGGATTTAGTACGCGTGCGTTGTCGGCCACGGGCTGGAAGCCTGTCCACTCGAGCTCGCCTGTGCCGGGCGTGGGCAGCTGAACATCGGTTCCCTCTGGACGGATCGGATAGCGGCCCGCCTGAATATAGCCGATATTGCCTTTGCTATCCGCATAGTACTGGCTCTGATTGTTAGACTTGTGGGCGATCGCCGCCGACCACTCGGTGAAGTTCGTCGCCTTCATCTCATCAAAGTAGGCGAACATCGTTTCGAGTTCGCGGCCTGCCCAGGCCCGACGCTTGGAATAGGCGGTGTGATTTTCCTCATCCCAGGTAAAGATGGGACCGTGAACCGTGGAGTAGAGATCAAGTGTAACGGGCTGTCCGCCCTTGACTTCGATCGTCACGCTACGCTTTGTCATCGGTACCCAGCGGCCCTCGAAGCGGTATTCGTGCGGATTCGCCGGATTGAGCTGTTCCTGATAGATGTCGAGTATACTTCCAGCGAGCGCGGTGCGTCCCCATGCGATACTGCCGTTGGTGCCGAAATGCAGATAAGGAAGGCCGGGATAGGTCATGCCGGTCACGCTAAGTCCGGCGCCATGCAGCGACGCGCTCCAGATCTTGCTCGGCACTTGGTCACCCACCTGCGGCCCGCTCACCATCACGGCATCGGCGTCTACGAGCTTGTCACGATTGATCAGCCAGGTGTTGCTGGCGCTCGGCGTTTTATCGGGGCCCGTCCCGCCCCACAGAATGATCGATTGGCGGACCTCGGCGGCGCCGGCGGCAGGCGAGATCGGCCTGAGGCCTGAAAACTCTACGGGACGGAACGGGAGCCCCGGCTTGCCAGCGCGTCCCGCTTCCTGATCCTCGACGTGAACCGTCAGCGGTGCGGCCGGATCATGCCGCCAACGCAACGTGGAGAAGATCAGCCGCCCCTCGGCATCGCCGTGCTGGGCGCGCAACTCCTCAAGTAGCGCGGCGTTTGAAATCTGCGACGAATAATCGGAGAACTTGAACAGCAGATGCCCCACCCACATCATGACGACATCGAGATCGGTCCAAGGTTCCGGCTGAAACTCGTAGTGAATGAATTGCTTGGGGAGGAGATTCTGCGGATCGGCGAGCACATCGCGAATGCGCGCGTTGATGCCAGCGGCCATCCCGTCGAGCACAATC
The DNA here is from genome assembly GCF_057657235.1 of Pelagerythrobacter sp. Soil_C_18. Lineage (NCBI taxonomy): Bacteria > Pseudomonadati > Pseudomonadota > Alphaproteobacteria > Sphingomonadales > Erythrobacteraceae > Pelagerythrobacter > Pelagerythrobacter sp. Soil_C_18. Next base: position 184,168 of record NZ_JBDGIU010000001.1, on the reverse strand, counting down.
CGTCGCTCGCCCCTTAGCGCCGCGAGTTGAGGCCGTAATGACTGCGGATCGTAGTTGGCCAGGATGTTGCGATCCTTTTCGAGATAGTCCGCGCCGAACACGGCGGCCGCACGGCCTTGCGAGGCGTGCTTGGTGGCTTCGATCTGGAACAGGCGGTCTTCGGCGAGCGCATAGCCGTAGCCATAGTATAGACTGTAGAGGTCGTCGGCATGGATGCTGGGCACCCCATATTGGTCGCGCTTGATCGTCACACTGCCGTGCCCCCGCGAGGCGGCGGTTTCCTGGGCGGATGGATTCCCTTCCTCGGCATGTGCTGGGACAGTTGCAAGGGCGAGCGTTGCCGCTGTAGAAAGGAATAGCTTCGCAGACATCACCGCAATCTCCTCCACGTAATTCGAATTTTGTTGTGCTATCAGAAGGACAGTCGGACCCCGACGCGGAAGAACCGGCCAAGCAGGTCGTAGAGAGATGCGTTGGTCGCACGCACGAGGTAAGGGTTCGCGCCGGCGGATGCCGCAATCGGTGGATCGACGTTGAAAAGGTTGTCGATCTTGAAATAGAGTTCGCTCTTTAAACCCTGATCCGGGTCGGTGAGCTTCCAGCTACCACCGATATCTACGTAGAAGCGGCCGTCGATCCGGTTGTTGTTCACCGTCGGATTGTTCAGCGTCGGCAGTGGGCAATCGGCTGTGCACTCGATCCAGTTGTTGTTGATGACACCGGGACTGACGTACCGCTCCATCACTGTGAACGAGATGCGATCGTCGCTGTATCCTTGGCTTGCGTAGATGCGCCAGTTCGCGATGTTGCCACTGTTTTGTCCGGCCAGGTGCTGTTCGATAGCACTGGGAAGACCCGAATTTGTATCGAAGTTGAAGACGTGCGTAGCAAGGCCGCGGACCGTCAGCATCCCGTCGGTCCCAGGAAGGATATCGTCGAGCGGCGTGCGGTATGACGCCTCGATGTCCAATCCCCGGGTCTTTGTCGAAGCGAGATTGAACGGAACCAGCCGCACCTCGCTGATACGACCCGCAGAGTCACGGATGATGGAGCTGCAGATCGCGGTGCTGCCCTGGAAGCAAAGGTCGACGGTCTGCTGGGCGCTAATCGTCCCGATACCGCCCTCGACCTTGATGCTGTAGAAATCGACCGACGTGCTGAAGCCGGGAAGCCATCCGGGCTGGTAGACGATACCGACCTGCTTCGTCTGGGATTTCTCGGGATCCAGATCTTGGTTTGCGAGCGTTGCCTGATTGATCGTCTGATCCACCCCCGCGAAAGGAGGAAAGCGATCAATCACCGTACCTGTGAAATTCTGCGGCGCGCGGTAAAGCTCGCTCAGGTTTGGCGCGCGGATGTCGCGCGAGATCAGTCCCCGCAAACGCATTCCGTCAAGTGGGGTGTCCCAGGTGCCGCCGACTTTCCAGGTCGTGACATACCCGGACTGGCTGTAGTCGGTCGCGCGTGCCGCTAGGTTAAGCTCGGCGTTGCCGAGGGCCGTGCTGTCGATGAGCGGTATCACCGTTTCGATGAAGGCTTCGCGCACATCGTAATGGCCTGAGGCTGGCCGGAAGTTGCCGGTGAACCAATTGTTGCCACTTGGATTCAGTAGCGGGTCGCCGGCGTCGCCAGTTGAGCGCGGATCCGCCTCTTGCCGAAAGCCTTCCCGCCGATATTCGATACCTAAGGCGAGCGAAACAGGTCCCGCCCAATTGCTGAAGGGCTCACCGGAAGTACTTGCGGCTACGACATCCTGCGTGAGCCAAGTATGGAGATATGGTTCGCCGAGTATCCAGTCGATTGCGGACTGTGACGCGACGCCGGTGCCAATTATGTTGAAAGGAACGCACCCGTTTTCCTGCGCCAGTGCCGAGCGGCACACGATGGTTCCATTTGGCCCTTCCACCGCGTCAATTGCGGCAAATAGGCGCGGATTTAGACCGGCGTTCAGAATCCGGCTTTCCGTGAACGTTTCACCATGTGCATAATAGGCGCTGAGTGTCCAATCGCTGCCGAACAGTGAATATGTCCCATCAAGGCCCGCTGTGAAGCGATCCATACTGCGCTTGTTGATGGCGATGCTGTCGGGCAAGTCGGCAATGTAGCTGCCGTACTGGAAACCTGTGATGCCATTCTCCGCACAAGCGGCGGTGATCGACGCCGGCAGATAGGCATTGTCACACTGCATCGTCAGCGTACCGGTGCGGTACTGGCCAGGATAAGAATGCGCCCTCGTTCGCACCGATCCGTGATTGTAGGTCGCGTACGCTGTGAAGGCGGACGAGATATCGTAGGCGAGGCGTACATAAAGCGTGTCGCGCTTCTGCTCTGCGTCGAGGTTCGAATTGTTGCCGATATCGCCGCTCTGATCGCCGCCCGACATGTTGGGGCTGGCAATGAGAGAGCCGTACTGGAAATTGTAAGGTTGACCGCCAGGGCCGAAGGCGATGCCCATCAACGGTCCGCCGGTGATGATCCCGCCTGGCGCCAACCGCATATCGACGACGTGGGGGGCCACAATATATTGCGGCTCTCCGGTGGGTGTACCCGCTATGGTACGTTGAAGGATGCGTGTACCATCATACCAGTCGCGATCGCCGATCCCGCGTGGTATGCCGGCGTTACGCTGGATTTCGCCGCTGATGATGAAATGCGCGCGGTCGTTCAGGAACTTGGTGCCGGCGGTCAATGACACCACACCTTGCTCGTCATCTCCATAGGTAGTGATGCCGCCGTTTATATTGGCCTTTATGCCAACGTAGTCGTGGTCGAGCACATAGTTGACCACACCGGCCACCGCGTCTGAGCCCCAGGAGGCAGAGGCGCCGCCCGTGACGATCTCGACGCGCTTTACGAGCGCTTGGGGAAAGGCTCCCGCGTCGGTGACGCCGATGTTCAGAGCTCCAACCACGCGTTGCCCATCGAGCAGCGTTAGCGTCCGATTGGTGCCGAGACCGCGCAAATTGAGAGTCGAAAGACCGCCGGTCCCGGTGCTCTGCGTCGTCCCGAACGTCGTCGTCGCGTTGCTGCCGGCCAGCGACGGAAGCTGCACGGCCGCCTGGAAGACGTTGGCCGCACCAGCACGTAGGATGTCTTCCTCGCCGAAGACGGTGAGCGGAGTCGGGGCCGAGTAGCCGTCTCTGACGACGCGTGTTGCCGTGACGGTGATCTCGGGACCGCTCACCGGCTCTTCCTGAAGCGCAGCCACATCTGCTTCCTGCGTCCCTGCCTCCTGCGTCGGATCGTCCGCAGGTTGAGATGTGCTCTGCGCGAGCGCTGCTTGCGGGAGCAATAGAATCGACCCGAGTGCAAGCACAAGCGAGCTGGTGGAACTCAGCGCGCGGGAAACCCGCTGCTCGAAGGAGCTCTTACTCATTTCGTCCTCCCCAATAAATCCGCCGGCATTTTGCCGTGGCGGTGATCCGTGACCTCAGCGGCGGTACGGATGGAGAAGACTGGCCCGAAGCTCGGCCGGGCGGCAATGACAATTAGGTGATCGGTCAATAACGTCCTGGTTCCGGATCGCTATTGGGGATTAATGCTGATCCGACGACAGCGCGAATTCACGCGCTTCTATCTCCAGATCCCGGATAAAATCCCTAGTCGGACTCATCATTGAACGCGACGGACAGGTGACCAGTCCGATCGGCCGGGACGCCTCGGGCGCGTCGAGCGCTCGCCAGGTAAGCTCGGGTAGTCGGATCTGTTCCATCGTGAGCCGCGTGAGGACGCTGATCCCTTGCGCGGCCACCACGAGCGCGCCGGCTGTGGTGGGATGCTTGCAGTTGAACAGGGGCTCCACGACGATTTCCGCATTCGCGAACGCGCGATCAATGAGAGTGCGCAGGCCAGTGTCAGTGGACATGGCGATGAATGGTCGTTCCCGGAAAACGGACCAATCATGGCGGGCGCTGGAGGCAAGTTCGTCATCCGTACGGCACGCAAGCACCAGCCGGTCTTGGTAGAGAGTTCGGAAATTCAGTCCACGCGCTTCCGGGGGAGGGGGCGCTATGCCGAGATCGGCCTCGCCTTCCTTGACGACAGAGTGAACCGGCGCGCCGACATCTTCCCAGATTTCCACGGTGACGCCAGGGTGCGTTTTTCGAAATCGGCGTACAGCGCCCGGCAACAATGTTGCAGCGACAGAAGGAAGGGCGGCCACCCGAACTGAGCCGGCCCGCCCATCAACATACGCCTCAAAGTCGCTGAAAAGCTCTTCATGCTCATTCAGCAACCGCACGGCTATCGGACGCAGGCGCTCCCCCGCCATCGTGAGCCGGACGTGCCGCGAATCCCGGTCAAATAAGCGGACACCAAGCCGAGCTTCGATTTGCTGAATAGTGCGACTGAGCGCCGGCTGGGAAACGCCAAGTTCAAGAGCGGCATCTCGGAAGCTGGTCGTCGCCTCCAGTTTCAGAAACGCTTCGAGCTGGGACAGTGAAAGGCGCTGGCGCATTGTCGTGAGAGGGTTATGGCCGCGCTGTTGACCCGTCAACTGGTGGTCGCGCGACATGCATTGACCAATATCAACGACGACATTGAGCGATCGTTGGCTTTGATTACGCTTTGCCCCCAACCGACGCCGGAAAAACGAGCCGGTCGAGCAGCAAAAGAGGGCGGGGGAAATGAACATAGCATCGAGGCAATTTCCGCGGGAGCCCCAAGCGTGACCCCGTTGCTTCAAGGTATCCGCGTACTGGAGGTGGGAGCGGTTGTGCTCGGGCCCTATGCAGGGCAGATCCTGGCCGATCTCGGAGCCGAGGTGATCAAGGTTGAGCCGCTGACCGGCGATGTCGCGCGCGAGTCGCATCCCAGCTCTGGCGGTGCAGGCGCTCTATTTATTAATAATAACCGCAACAAACGGATGATCGCGCTCGATCTCAAGCATCCGCGCGGCCGTGCAACGCTTCATCGCCTGATCGAGCGAAGTGACGTACTACTTCATAACATGCGCGCCGATGCAGCCACCAGGCTTGGACTTGAGTTCGAGTCGGTGGCTGCAATCAATCCGCACATTGTCCACTGTGCAGCGATCGGATTTGGGCAACGAGGTCGCTACCGTGACCGTCCAGCCTTCGATGATATCATTCAAGCGGCAAGCGGTCTGGCTGGCCTGTCGACCCAGAAGGGCGGTGATCCGCAGTTCATACCCACGATCCTCGCAGACAAGGTGGCGGCGCTTCACGTCGTTTATGGGGTGTTGGCATCACTAGTTGCTCGCCGAAATGGTCAGGACGGGCCGTTTCGGGTTGAGGTGCCAATGTTCGAGGCGATGGTATCATTCGTTCTGAACGAACATCTCGCAGGGGCCACTTTTTGCGATGCAGGCCCGCTGGGTTACCCCCGCGTGATGGCCGCCGACCGGCGGCCTTACCGCACCGCGGATGGTTGGATTGCGGTACTGCCATATACGGGCGAGCAGTGGCGTCGCTTTCTCACTGAAGTCGGTCGGACCGACGTATCGGCCGAACCCTGGTTCAACGATGCACGCTTGCGGCAGTCGCGGATCGATCATCTTTACGCCGTGGTGGCGGAAGTGCTTCCGAACCGAACCACTGCCGAATGGATTGCCGCGCTGGCGGCACGCGACGTGCCATGCTCGGAAGTGAATTTGCTCGAGGATCTATTAAGCGATCCCCATCTTAACGAGACAGGCTTCTTCGATGTCAGCTCGAAGTATCCGTCCTGTATTCGGCGCGCACTTCCGCAACCTGTAGATTTCGGCGGCATCGACCGGATGCCCGACCTGCCAGCCGGTGGTTTGGGGCAGGATAGTCGCTCAGTGCTCCACGATTGCGGACTCGATGACGACGAGATCGAGGATCTTATTGCAACCGGCGCCCTATTTGCGTCCGCGAATCCACCCCTCGTCGCTTCGGGAGACCGCACATGACTGGTGTTGCTCAACACCCGTCCTCCACTGAGGATCTGACGGTCGGCCAACGTGTGCGGGCGGTCGTGGCTGGATCGGCCGGCAACCTGATCGAATGGTACGACTTCTACGTCTACGCGTTCACATCACTCTACTTCGCCGCCGCCTTCTTTCCCGAAGGCGACCGGACGGCCCAGCTGCTCAACGTGGCAGGGATATATGCGGCAGGGTTCCTTATCCGACCTCTCGGCGGCTGGTTTTTCGGTCGGTTTTCCGACCGCAATGGTCGTCGAGCTGGTATGGTGGTCTCGGTGCTGATGATGGGCGTGGGATCGCTCATGATCGCGGTGCTGCCTACGTATGCGCAAGCGGGCGCATTCGCGCCGCTGTTGCTTCTCATCGCCCGCCTCATCCAGGGATTCTCGACAGGTGGTCAATATGGAGCCGCCGCGACCTATTTGAGCGAGATTTCGCGAAAAGGCCGGCGTGGTTTCATTGCGTCGTTTCAGTTCGTCACACTTATCGGCGGTCAACTAAGTGCGCTGCTTGTGCTTGTCGTGCTTCAGCAGACGCTGGGGGATGAGGTAATACGCGAGTGGGCATGGCGCGTACCGTTCGCGATCGGGGCAGTGCTGGCGCTTACCGTTCTGTTTTTCCGAAACCATATGCACGAGACCGGGCAGGTTGGAACTCCTGACCTCGACGCCGGCACCTTCCGGGCCCTTGCCGCACATCCGAAATCAGTGATGTTTGTCGTTTCGCTAAGTGCAAGCGGCGCAATCTGCCTCTACACTTTCACCACGTACATGCAGAAATTCCTCGTCAACACATCCGGCATGAGCGCGCAGACGGCGAGCGGCGTGATGACTGGCGCGGTCATCGTCTTCATGCTGTTGCAGCCTATCATCGGCCGGCTTTCGGATACGATCGGACGGCGGACATGTCTTCTTATCTTTTCCGGCATGATGACACTGGCAGCCGTGCCGCTCCTGTCGATGCTTGAGAACGCAGGAACGACGCCCCGCGGGGCCTTCGCCTTGGTAGTCGCAGCACTGCTAATCCTCAGCTTCTACACATCGGTAAGCGGACTGTTCAAAGCCGAACTCTTCCCAGCGCACGTTCGTGCACTCGGTGTAGGTTTTGCGCACAGCGTCGCCGCAGCTATTTTCGGTGGCACGGCAGAGTGGGTTGCCTTGCTATGTAAGCAACTAGGCTTCGAGAGCGCATTCTACTGGTACGTGGCATTCGCCGCCGGTGTTGCTTTCATAACTGCCCTTGTGATGCCCGAGCCGAGCCGCGAAGGACGATTGTAAATTGTTTTCGGCACAAAGGTAATGCCTGCGCCTCCACGGGTGATCCGTGGTGATCCCGAAAGCTGCATCGTTCGCACGGAGCTTGGACAGCCGAAATTAAACGGAACGTGGATACTCGCCCTTGGCGGCTCGCACCGGCGCTGACCAGCGGCATCCAACCCATTTTCGGGTCTCTCTAGAGACTGCTAAGCAGCAGGCTCGTCTCGCTGTTGAGCACCCCTTCGACCTGCCGAATCTCGCGCAGGATGCGGTCAAAATCGACGAGCGTCGCGGCGATGATTTCGGCGACGAGATCCCAGCCGCCATTGGTCGTGTGCAGCGCAACGATCTCCGGGAAACCGCGTAGCCGCTTGATGACCGCGGTCGTCGAACGGCCCTCGATCTCGATCATCATGATCGCCCGCAGGCTGTCTTCCGCATGCTGAGCTCGGATGGTGAAGCCGAGGACCGTGCCGCTCTCCAGGAGCCGGTCGAGCCGCACCTGAGCAGTCGTCCGCGAGATGCCGAGCACATCGGCTAATCGGGTGATCGGCATCCGCGCGTCCTCACGCAATACGGCGATCAGGCGACGGTCGAGATTGTCCATGTTGTGCATCGCGATCAGTTTAGACTCGTCTTTCGACCCTTGTCACGGTCCAAGTTTCTTGGACGCAGCAAATTCGCACAATGCCTGAAGGAACGCGACAAGGTGCACGAATCCGTTTGATAGATTGCGCAGTCTGGCCCTGTCATTTGCGCGCCGACGCCCCCTAGCATCGCCGGCGAGGATAGGAGGCGGCAATGGTGCAGTTCGTCGGCGTGCCCGAGATAAAGCAGATTCTTGAGCGGGTGGGGATTGATGCCGCTCTGCGGCGAATGGCCGCCTATCTTGAGGACGATTTCCGCCGCTGGGAGCAGTTCGAACGCGCGCCTCGACTGGCGAGCCACAGTCGCTGTGGCGTAATCGAGTTGATGCCCACGCAGGACGATGCGCTCTATAGCGTGAAATATGTGAACGGCCATCCCTACAACCACCGGGTGGGGCTGCAGACGGTGGTCGCAATCGGACTGATGGCCGATGTCGCGACTGGATATCCGGTGTTCCTTTCGGAGATGACGATTCTGACTGCGCTGCGGACGGCGGCGATGTCCGCGCTCGCGGCGAAGCACCTCGCGCCTCCCGATGCGCGCGGCATGGCAATCATCGGACTGGGCGCGCAGTCGGAGTTCCAGGCAATCGCGTTCCGAACGATTCTGGGAGTCGAACGACTGAGAGTGTACGATCCGGATCCGGAGGCGACTGCAAAGTTCGTCCGCAACATGACCGGGCGCGGCTTGGACCTGACCGTTTGCGAAGAACCCGGCGCCGCAGTGATAGGCTCCAATATTGTCACGACGGTAACCGCTGATAGGTCGCATGCGACAATCTTGTCGGACAATATGGTCGGCAGCGGCATGCATCTGAATGCCGTCGGCGGTGACTGTCCGGGTAAGACCGAATTGCACCGGGACATATTGGCGCGTGCCAGCGTGTTCGTGGAACTGGCCGAACAAACCCGCGTCGAGGGCGAAATTCAGCAGATGCCCGCCGATTTCCCAGTGACCGAATTGTGGCGAGTCATCGCCGGGGAAGCGCCCGGGCGGACGCGGCGCGATGAGATCACGCTGTTCGACTCGGTCGGTTTCGCGGTCGAGGATTTCGCGGCGCTTCGACTGCTGCGCGACCTCGCGGCCGAGACTGGCGGCGGGCGCACGCTCGACCTGATTACGGCGCCGGGCGATCCGCGGGATCTGTTCGGGTTGATAGCAACCCCCATCACGCCGGACAATCGCGCCGCCGTTCCGGCGGACTTCTCCGGCGGAGTAACGCAAGGCCGTGGTACTGTGGCCCCACCCTCGTCCTCATGAGGTCGACCTCCAAACGCTCTGTTGCGAAATTTCGTCGTCATTTCCCAACGCGCATCAAAATGCCAATGCCGGCACTACATTTGCCTTAATATTTTACCGCGCTCATGTGCAGGTTGCGCAATGACTGTGGCGTCACACGTATGAAATAAAATCGCCCAGGGTTTTCGCTAACGGGAGTCGCACGACCTGATGCCCATCTCGATCGATCGCCGTGCTTTCGTTGGAACCGCCGCAGCGGCGTTTCTCTGCGGTCCGCTGCTCGCGGCGTCGCGGCGCCTCGACATCGCGCTGATCAATTGCCGGGTATGGACCGGCGAGCGCGGCGGGCGAAGCGATGCGGTCGGGATTGCCAGCGGCCGAATCGCCGCGCTGGGCGCGGATGCTGTGCGGACGGCGAGTGGGCCGGGCACGCAGATCATCGATCTCAAGGGCGCGTTTGTGATGCCCGCCATCATCGATTGCCACACCCATTTCCTGCGCGGTTCGAACTTTCTGCAGAAACCCGAATTTCTCAGTGTCAAATCGAGAGCCGAGTTCGTCGAGCGGATCGGCGCGGCCGTCCAGCAATTGCGCCCCGGGCAATGGCTCACAGGTGGCCCTTGGGATGAACAGCGCTGGGGCGGCGAACTCCCCCAGAGGTCGTGGGTCGATGGCGTGACCGGCGACCGCCCGATCGCAATTCCGCGCACCGATCTGCACTCGCTGTTCCTCAACTCGGCAGCGCTCAGGATCGCCGGAATCGACCGTAACACGCCGCATGTCGAGGGGGGCGTGATCGAGCGCGACGCCAAGGGCGAACCGACCGGCGTGCTCAAGGACAATGCGCGCGACGGCGTGTTGAAGATCATTCCGCCGCTGACCGAGGCGATGATCGACGAACGCATCCGCGGCGGAATCCGCCATGCGCTGAGCAAGGGAGTCGCGCAGGTTCACAACACTGAAGTCGACTGGTCGGTGCAGGATGCGGTGCGCCGTCTGCGCCGCGCAGGGCCTACGGACCTGCGCTTCTATTCGATGGTGCCGCTCGGCGATTGGGAGAGGTTGGCGGCTTTAGTCGAGGCAGAGGGCCGCGGTGACGACTGGGTGCGCTGGGGGGCGCTCAAATGCGTGTCCGACGGGTCGCTGGGCGCGCGGACGGCGCGGTTCTATGAGCCCTATGTCGACGCTCCCGATCAGCGCGGCGTGTGGTCCGTGCCGGTCGAGACGATGCGCGAGTGGATCCCCGCCGCGGACGCCGCCGGACTCAACATGACCGTCCATGCGATCGGCGACGAGGCCAACGACACGGTGCTCGACATCTTCGCCGATGCGGCGCGCCGAAATGGCGCGCGCGACCGCCGATTTCGCATCGAGCATGCCCAGCACCTCACGCCCGGCGCTTGGACGAAGATGGCGCGGCAGAAGGTGATCGCCTCGGTTCAGCCCTATCATGCAGCCGACGATGGGCGCTGGGCGGTGAAGCGGATCGGCGAGGAGCGGCTCAACCGGACATATGCGTTCAAGTCGCTGCTCGATGCCGGGGTCGCGACCTGCTTCGGTTCGGACTGGCCGGTGGCCCCGCTCGACCCGCTGACCGGGATCGATGCTGCGGTGCAGCGCCAGACAATCGACGGCGCCAATCCGGGCGGATGGCATCCGGAGCAACGCGTGGGCATCGAGGAGACGCTGATCGCCTATACCCGCACTGCGGCCTATGCCGGGTTCCAGGAAGACCGGCTCGGGCGGATTGCGCCCGGCTATCTTGCCGATCTCGCCGTGTTCGATCGCGATCTGCTGACGGTGCCCTCATCCGAATATCTACAGGCGAAGGTGCTCCGGACCTTTGTCGATGGGATCGAGCGATACGCCGGTTCCGAAGCCTGACGGGCCGATTGGTTCCGGCAACGTCCTTCAACGGTCCTTTTGCGACGCATCTACAGGAGTTCGCTTAAGCAGGAGAACAAGTCCGATCGCTGACGACCCAAAAATGGGCGCGGCAAGCTACGTACAGAAATTAGGGAGTGAAACATGACCAAGATCGACTTGTGGAGCGCGACGTTCCGGGGCGCCATTCTCGGCACATCGGCCCTCGTGGGTGCCGCCTTTAGCACGACGCCCGCCTTCGCGCAGACGAGTGAGGATACGCCGCCGGCCGTCGCGGAAGAAAGGGAAATCGTCGTTTCCGGCACACGCATTGATCGGCCTGGCTTCGAATCGCCGACACCGCTGCTGCGCGTGGACGCGGAGGAACTGAGCATCGCAAGCCGCGCCAATGTCGGCGCCGCGCTGGCGGATCTACCGCAGTTCAAGGCGGGCCAGTCGCCGCAGACCTCGGGCACCAATGCCCAAGCAGGTCGCATGCCGGTCGACCTGCGCGGCCTTGGTGCGGCGCGCACACTGGTACTACTCGACGGCCGCCGCTTCTCCAGCGATAACGACCTCAGCACCGTCCCCTCGGTACTGGTCAAGAATGTCGATATCGTAACCGGCGGTGCGTCGGCGGCTTGGGGGTCGGGCGCCGTCGCTGGCGTCGTCAATATCCTGCTCGACCATGACCTTGAGGGCTTCAAGCTGGGCGCCGAGGCAGGCATCTCAACCTACGGCGATGCCGGCCAGCGTCGGCTTGAAGCCGCATTCGGCACCGATTTCGGGGGAGGCCGCGGTCATTTTATGGTCGGCGGCGAATATCTCGAGAATGACGGCCTGATGACCAAGACGGCACGCGAAAATACCGGACGCTGGTCGCTGATCACGCAGGATGGTGTGTCTACGCTGACGCCGGACGTCGGTTACGGAAACGCGTTCATCGGCGGCATCATCACCTCGGGCGTTCTCAAGGACAGGGGTTTCAATCCGGACGGATCGCTGCGTACTCCGGCGCTGGGCGTCAAAGTTGGCGTCGACAATCCTGTCTCCGGCGTAAGCAGCATGATCGGCGGCGAAGCGCCGTCGGACGACGAGTACAGCCCGCTCGCCACGCCGCAAAAACGCGTCGCTGGCCTGATCAATGTTTCCTACGAGGTGTTCGACAACGCAAAGCTGACGCTTGAAGGCCGTTATTCGCGTTACTGGGGCAACTATATCTGGTTCGGGGACCACAATCGCGGCAATATCACGATCCAGCGTGACAATGCCTTCCTGCGACCCGAAATCCAGGCACAACTCGACGCGGCGGGCGAGACCAGCTTCACGATGGGCCGGTACAATATTGATCTCTCGTACACCACGATCGATCTGGAGCGCGAAACCTATCAGGGAACGATCGCGCTCGACGGCAGCTTTGGAGGCGGCAAGTGGCGATACGGCCTCTACTACAGCCACGGCGAGTATCAGAACAACATCGACACTCCCGGGTTCCGCCTGACCAGCGAGTTCGCCAATGCGGTGGATTCGGTGATTGGCCCGGACGGGACGCCGGTCTGCCGCGTCGCGCTTACCGACCCTTCCACAAACTGCGTGCCGCTGAATCTGTTCGGCCATGGCGCACCTTCGGCGGAGGCGATCGCCTATGTCACCGGCACGCCGCAGTCGCGCGCGACGACCAAGCTCGACACGTTTGGCGTCAGCCTGCGCGGTGAGCCGTTCGACCTGTGGGCAGGTCCTATGTCCATCGCGGTCGGTGTCGAGGGCCGCTGGGAATCGATCCGCTCGGTATCCGGCCCGCTCGATCGCGCACGCGCCTTCACTACCTTCCAGTTCGGAGAGCTCGCGGGCAAGGATTCGGTCAAGGAAGCTTTCGGCGAAGTGGTAATCCCGCTGCTCAGGGACGTGCCATTCTTCTACAATCTCGAGTTCAACGGCGCGGTGCGCTATTCGGATTATCGCAACAGCGGCGGCATCTGGTCGTGGAAGCTTGGCGCTACGAACGAGTTCGTTCCCGGAGTGATCGGCCGGGTCACGCGCTCGCGCGATATTCGCGCACCTGGCCTCAGCGAACTCTACAGCACTCAAACGATCAGCTACGTCAACATCGTCGACGTGAACCCGGTAACCAACGTAAGCCAGACCGTAAATGTGCTGATCAACGGTGGCGGCAATCCCAACCTGCTGCCCGAGGAGGCAGACACCTGGACCGCCGGCGTCACCACCTCGCCGCTGCGCGGGCTGACCGCATCGCTCGACTATTACGACATCAGGATCAATGGCGTCATCTCGTCGGTTGGGGCGCAAGACCTGGTCAACCGCTGCCGCAACGGCAATCAAGAACTGTGCGCCCGCGTGTTCCGTGATGCAGGCGGTAACCTGATCCGGGTGCAGTCCAACTCGGTCAATCTCCAGCGCTACCACACCAACGGCGTGGACGGCGAGATTGCCTACGCCACCTCGCTCGGAGACGATCCGACGCGGCGGCTCAGCTTCCGCTTGGTCGGCACCTGGGTGAACAGCCTCAGCATTGATGACGGTATCGACAAAATCGAATATGTGAAGAACACCAGCTACGCTTTCGTAACCGGGATGCCCGACTGGCGGATCAACGGCAGCATCGGCTATGCCGACAACGGCTTCAACGCCGTAGTTCGTGCGCGCCACATCGCGCCCGGCTATTATAACCGGAACCAGAACATCACCAACAACCGGGTTCCGGCCTATACTTATGTCGATCTTCATCTCAGCAAGACGGTCGAGTGGGGAAGCCGGGAGATCGATGTCTATGCCAATGTGTCGAATTTGTTCGACAAGGATCCTCCGATCGCGTCGCTCTTCTCACCCTTCTACGATACGGTCGGTCGGTTCGTGACCGTCGGTGCCCGCGTCCGTCTGTGAGGGGAGGAGTGTTGAAGCGGCCTGGCCTGCTGGTTCGTTCCGCCGTGGCAGGGGCGGTAGCGTTCGCCGCCGCCCCCGGCCTTGCGCAGGAGCCTTCCGTTCCCGCCGCGTCGACCGCATCCGCGGCCGAGCGGATGCGCTTCGACGCGCAGGAGGGTACGTGGATCGCCCCCGACATATCACCGGACGGGCGGACGATCCTGTTCGACCTGCTCGGCGATATCTATGCGCTCGACATCGCCGGTGGTATGGCGCGCCCGCTGCTGGCGGGCGATGCGTTCGAGACGCAGCCGGTCTTCTCGCCCGACGGCAGGCAGATCGCATTCATCTCCGACAAGTCGGGCGCCGCCAACCTGTGGGTCGCTAATGCCGACGGCAGCGACGCGCGCAAACTGTCAGCCGATACCGAGCCGGCGATCTACACCTCACCGTCCTGGTCGGCCGACGGGCGGTTCGTCCATGTGTCGCGGACGATTCACAATATCCTAGCCTTTGAGCTACATGCCTATGACCCGCGCGGCGGTGCGGGGATCAAGGTGACTCAGGCGCGGCCCAACGGCACCGAGCGCCACGACGAACGCGTCAACGTGATGGGCGCGGTAGCTTCGCCCGACGGCAACTATCTCTATTTCGCGCGCAAGACCGGTGCGCTGTGGTCTGACAAGAATTTGCCGCACTGGGAAATCGTCCGCCGCGAGCTGTCGACCGGCGCCGACGAGCGGATCATTACTTCTCCCGGCGCCGCAATGCGCCCGGCGCTATCGCATGATGGCAAGCTGCTCGTCTATGCCAGCCGCTGGGGCGCGCAGACCGGCCTTCGCGTCCGCAATCTCGAAACCGGCGACGACCGCTGGCTCAGCTTCCCGGTCGATCCGGACAGCCAAATGGGCGGCTATTACAACGATCTCGTGCCGCGCGTCGCTTTCATGCCCGGCGATCGCCAGGTGCTGACCGCAATCGCCGGCAAGCTTGTGCGCATCGCGCTCGCCGACGGAAAGCGCACGCCGGTGCCGTTCACCGCACCGGTCGATCTGGCGGTGCGCCCGAATACGCGCGTTGAAGTACCCGACGAGACCGGCCCGGTGCGCGTGCGCGTGATTCAGGCGCCGCGCCTGTCGCCAGACGGGAGATGCATCGCATTTGCCGCGCTGGGCAAGCTCTATATCCAAGATCGCGCCGGCGGTGCGCCGCGCGCGGTGTCGGGGGTTGAGGGGATGGCGTTCCAACCCTCCTGGTCACCGGATGGTCGTTCACTCTTCTATGTGACATGGAGCGGCGAGGGTGGCGCGCTGTGGTCGATTTCCGCCGCGGGGGGTAAGCCACGTCGGCTGTTGCGCGCCTCCGCCTTCTACAGCGAACCCGCTGTCTCACCCGACGGGCGCTCGGTAGCGGTGTTGCGCGCCAACGCGCTGGAGCGGCTGCAATCCGCATCCGATCTCGCGCCCAACCGGCCCACCGACATCGTGATGGTGCCGCTCGCGGGCGGGGAGCCGCACATCGTGTTGAGCAAATCGGGCGTCAAGGCGCTGTCGTTCGATGCCAAAGGCAAGTGGCTGCGCTACACCACTGGCGCCTCGGTCGAGGCGGTACCGGTGACGGGCGGCGCACCGCGCAAGCTCGTCGACCTGCGCGTGCCCAATTCCAACCGCTATTTCTCGGCAATCCAGACCCCCCCCGAGGATATCCGCGTCAGCCCGGACGGCACGCGGCTGTTGGTCAAGGCGGCCTCGCAGGCTTGGTTAGTCAACGCGCCGCCTGCTTTCACCGCTGATGCACCGTCGCTAGAGCTCTCGCGTCCTGCAATCTCGGCGGTGCGACTCACCGACATCGGCGCCGACTATCTCGATTGGTCGCGCGACGGGCGCACCCTGCTGTGGTCGCTCGGCTCGACCGTTCGTACGATTGATCTCGATCGCGCCGCGTCGCTACCCAAGGGTGCGGCGGAGAAGCAGGCGGCAACCGTCGAGGCGGTGGTCGAGCTGCCGCGCGATGTGCCTAAGGGCACGGTGGTGCTGCGTGGCGGCACGGCGATCACGATGCGCGGCAACGAGGTGATCGCGGGCGCCGACGTCGTCGTCACCAACAATCGCATCGCGGCAGTGGGCAGGACCGGCGAGGTCGAAATTCCCGCCGGCGCAACGATCCTCGATGTCACCGGAAAATACTTGACCCCCGGCTTCGTCGATACCCATGCTCATTGGTTCGAGCTGCCGCGCAAGGTACTCGAGGCGAATCATTGGAGCCTGCTCGCCAACCTCGCTTACGGCGTGACCAGCGGGCTCGACGTCCAGCCGTTCACTATCGACGTGTTCGGCTATCAAGACATGATCGACGCCGGCGTCATGGTGGGACCCCGTGCCTTCTCGACCGGGCCGGGCATTTTCGTGAACAGCGAAATCAATTCGGCCGAAGAAGCGGCCGCGGTGCTCACCCGCTATCGCGACTACTACCG
Organism: Pelagerythrobacter sp. Soil_C_18; assembly: GCF_057657235.1. Taxonomy (NCBI): domain Bacteria; kingdom Pseudomonadati; phylum Pseudomonadota; class Alphaproteobacteria; order Sphingomonadales; family Erythrobacteraceae; genus Pelagerythrobacter; species Pelagerythrobacter sp. Soil_C_18. The sequence goes on along the minus strand of NZ_JBDGIU010000001.1, from coordinate 167,901 downwards.
CACGCACAATCTCAAAGCTTATCTGGTCGGCAACCGCACCCAGCGGAAACTGGTGGTCGATGCCTCGCGCAAAATGGGGATGATGGCGACGACGGAGGGCGCGAGCGACTTCAACCTGAACCTCACTCACGCGATCGACGGCATGGCAGGGAATGAGCATAATCTGCCGATCTCGCCGCTTCGCGACGATGTCGTACGCCTCTACGCTGAGACGCGGATCGGCTACACCCCAACCTTCGGCGTGCTCTATGGCGGCTTCTCGCCATTCGACAATCAGGTGATCGCGGGCGCAATCGACGAGGACGCCAAGCTTCGCCGCTTCGTGCCTTCGGGGATTATAGAGACCAAGATGCGCGGGCGCACCTGGGTGGCGCCGATGGACCGCTCGGTAGCCTCGTTCGCCGCTGACGCGATCCGCATCCGCCGTGCCGGCGGACTGATCGGGATCGGCAGCCATGCGGTGATCCAGGGTCTGGGCTATCACTACGAGATGCGCGCCTATGCCGAGGGGGGCGCCACGCCGCATGAAATATTGCGTGCCGCGACACTCGACAGCGCCGAGGTGATCGGGCGCGAAAGCCAGATAGGCAGCCTAGAGCCGGGCAAATATGCCGACATCCTGATCATGTCCGCCAATCCGCTCGAGCGGATTGAGAATGCAGCGGCGATCGATCGCGTGATGAAGAATGGCCGGATCTATGACGCCGGAACGCTGGCCGAGCAATGGCCGCGCCATCGTGCGCTGCCCGAACCCTGGTTTACGAGGGGGCGGCCGAGCCCAGCGGTGGAGGATCGACAATGAATATCACGCGGCGCGCGCTGCTCGCAGCGGCCCCGGCCGTGGCGATTGCCGGTCAGACCATGAGCCGCGACGCGCGCGCCGCGACCACGCTCCGGAGCGATATCCTGGCCATGCCGGCCGTCGATCTGGCGGCGGCGATCCGGCGGCGCGATCTGTCAAGCCGCGAACTCATGGCTGCGCATCTCGCCCACGTCGACGCATTCAACCCGCACTTTAATGCTATCGTGTCCCGCGTGGATGGCGATCGCTTGCTGCACGAAGCCGCGGCGCAGGACGAGGAGGCCGCGGGAGGCCGATTTCGCGGGCCGCTGCACGGTTTTCCCCATGCCGTGAAGGATACGGCCCCGGCACGCGGCATTGCGCACACCCAAGGTTCGCCGCTGCTGCGCGACAATATTGCGACGGCGGACTCCCTCGTCGTCGCGCGCATGCGGGCGGCCGGCGCGATCTTCACCGGCAAAACCAACGTGCCGGAATTCGCGCTCGGCTCGCACAGCTTCAACCCGGTCTTCGGCACGACACGCAACGCCTTTGATCCACGCAAGTCAGCGGGAGGCAGCTCGGGTGGAAGCGCGGTGGCGCTGGCGTTGCGGATGATGCCGCTGGCGGACGGCAGCGATTTCGGCGGCTCGCTGCGTAATCCGGCGGCATGGAACAATATCTTCGGTTTTCGGCCGGCATTCGGCCGGGTGCCGTCGGCACCATCGAGCGATATATTCGGCCAGACCTTCGCCACCTCCGGCCCGATGGCGCGAACGGTGAAGGATGTCGCGCTGCTGCTTTCGGTGCAGGCCGGATCCGATCCTCGCGTGCCTTTCTCGCTCAAGGACGATCCGTCGATATTCACGAAGCCGTTGGGTCGCGATTGGAAGGGCAAGCGGATCGGCTGGCTGCGCAACTTGGGCGGCGCCCTGCCGATGGAGCGGGGCGTGCTCGAAACCTGCGAGAAGGCGCTGCACGCTTTTGGAGCGATCGGCATGACCGTAGATTTAGCGAAGCTTGCCGAGCCGGCGGAGGCAATGTGGCGGACCGCGGTGACGCTGCGCCATTGGTCGGTCGGTGCCGATCTGCTCCCCTTCGCTGACAAGCCCGGACAGCGCTCGATGATGAAGCCGGAAGCGATCTGGGAGGTGGAGGGCTATCGCAAGCTCAGCGCCGTCGAGATTACCGAGGCGCAGATAGGCCGTACGCGGATCTACGAGGCGTTCCGCAAGGCGTTCGAGACGTTCGACTTCCTCGTTCTGCCGAGCGCACAGGTCTTTCCGTTCGACATCGAACTGCGTTGGCCGGCCCAGATCGCCGGGCACAACATGGACAGCTATCACCGCTGGATGGAGGTGACCTTGCCCGTGACGATGGCCGGTCTGCCGGCGTTGTCGGTGCCCGCGGGATTCGGCGGTGCGCACGATCTGCCGATTGGAATGCAGATCATCGGGCCGACCCATGCCGACCTGGCGGTGCTACAGGTCGGCCATGCCTATGAGCAGGCTTCGCCCTGGATCGGGCGAACCCTGCCCCCTGTGCTCAGACTATGAGACACTAAGTATTCAATTCGAAACAGGGTTCGCGATGCAAAAGCATCCAGAACTTGCACCGTAGCCGCTCCTATATTGATCTGAATACACGCACATAGACTGCGGCGACGGCCGAGCTCTACAAGCAGATATCTGAACTCAACCGAGAGATCGCGCGGTGGGCAAAGGAGGGTGAGGTGCGACACAGGCTGATGACCATCCCCGGCATCGAACCAGTCGCCGCGACCGCCGCCATCGCGCTCGCGCCCTCCGTTGAGATGTCCGCAAGGGTCGCGACTTCGGAGCATAGCTCGACCTCGCACCGCGCCAGCGGCGGCCGCCGGTCACGTGGACGCCGTTACGTGGCAGTGGCATCAGGCTGCTCGTCTGCCAATCGCTCGCGATTGAACCGCACCATCCACCGAGCGAGCGCCGGATTGCTGGTTCCAGCGATGATGGAGCGCAGCGTTTCCAGGTCTTCGTCCTGCCCCAGCTTGAAGCGACCCCCGACTTGGTTGACGTTTGCCCTGAAGCCGACGATCTGCCGCAGCATCTCAGGGTAGCGCTCTCCCAATGCCGCAATCCGCCAGGGCTGGGCGGCGCGCCTCTCCATCGTCTCCACTAGAGTGTTCAGCGCAGCGTCGGTCCGCTCGGGTTCGAGGGCGACGCTGGCCTCAATGCTCACCTGCGCATAACTCCAGGTCGGGGCCCAATCGGCGCGCACAGCCAGTTCGCTCGAAACGTAGGACTGCGGCCCGTTGAACAGGATCAATGCGCGCGCCTGCTTAGTGAATGCCTGCTCCAGCGGATTACGACGACCGAAGTGACCGATCAGCGCCGTCAGCCGGTTCTCGTTGTCAAACTCCCCCACCAGCGGCAGGAGGCTCGCCGCGCCGCTGTGTGGTGAGATGACCCATGCAAGTGGGTACTCCTCGATCAGCACGCGCACGTCTGCATGCGTGAAGCGGTCGAACGGACCCCGTTTGGTCATGCCTTGCTCCCTCACGGACTCGTCGCTCTCGTGCGCGTTCATATCGCTGCTCTTGCTGCGGGACATGCCTTTTTCTACCTCGTCAGGACGCTATGGGCGTGTCAGCCGATCCGCTCACGCAATGCGCGGCGAACGCCCAGAACAGCGCCATTTCGTTGAACTGCCTACGGACATCTGCGCTGCCCTGATGGCCTGCATACATATCAGCCATCGGCATCGCCGGATTATCCAATGTCGGGAGGTGGCGCACTTGTGCCACCTGGTTCGCGGGCTCCCAATACGAGACGCGGTCGTCGCGCGTACGGCCGAGCTGCTCGAATCGGTGCGGATTGCGAGGCGGATGCGGGGGCTCGATATCGGGCCGCAGGCCACCCGCCGCGCGGTGTGAGCCAAGGCCGCACCAGGCGCGCCAGCCACCAGAGGGCTCGGGGCGACGCCCGCAAGGAAGCCGCTGGGGCAGGTGAACGGACCTGTTCATGAAATCTTCCTCTGCCCAGTCGCCGGTGGCCGCAGCATATGCAAGACGCGAGAGGTCACCGCGCGGAACGGGTCACCCAGTCCACCGATTGGGCCAAAGGGGGGCGCACTAGACGCTGGATATGACATGCGAGTGACCCAAGTGGCCCGATCACTCGGATAACTGGCCCGACTGCCACCGCTGGCGCGCGCGAAGATGATAGCCTGATCGTGCGACAGAAAAGCACTCAGGGAGCACCCGCGATGACCTTCCTATCGGCCAGGACCACAATCGCCGTCGGCATCTCGCTGCTGGCCCTTGGCACGGCGGCCTCGGCCCAGGCGCAGGCACAGCCGGAGGCGCAGGCACAGCCGGAGGCGCAGGCGCCTGCCACGGACGCGACAAGTCGCACGGAAATCATCGTGACAGCGACCAAGCGGGAGGCGTCGCTGCGGGAAATCGCCGGCTCCATTTCAGCGGTGACCGCCGAGGACTTCGACGAGCTGAATGCGCAGAGCCTGTCGGACTATGTCACCCGGGTCCCCGGCGTGGTGTTCAACGACTACCAGCCCGGCGTCTCGGAAGTTGTGATCCGCGGTGTGGCATCGACCACCTATCACGAGGCCAATCAGGCCACGACCGGCTATTACCTCAATGAGATCCCGCTGATCGAACCGGGTTTTCCGCTCGCGATCCCCGATGTCGACACCTTCGATCTCGAGCGGGTGGAGGTGCTGCGCGGACCGCAGGGGACGCTGTTCGGCTCCTCATCGCTTGGCGGTGCGATCAACTATGTCGCCGAGATGGCCGACCCGGCAGGGCTCGACGCTGGATTCGAAGGTATCCTGTCGAGCACCAAGCGCGCGGGGGAGGCGAACTACGCGGTCAAGGGCCTGATCAACGTGCCGATCGTGCGTGACAAACTCGCAGTGCGCGTCGTGGCGCTGCAGCGGTATGACGCCGGCCATCTCGACAATATTGGCACCGGCATCGACGGCAGTAACGACCTGCGGGTGCGCGGGCTGCGCGGCTCCATTGTATGGACCCCCACCGATACGACCACTGTATCGGCGCTCAGCATGTATCAAGAATACGACCTCGACGATCAGACCTATGTCCTGTTCGGCGACGACCCGGAGACATACGAGCGCAACACCAACGTTCCCGAATATCAGGATACTGAATTTCAGCTCCACAGCTTGCGGCTGGAGCAGGATCTGGGCTTTGCCACGTTCAGTGCACTCGGCAGCTACGTGCGCAAGGAGAACGATCTCGCGCTCGACGACTCCGTCTTCCTCGGCATCGATCCGCGCACGGGGACGCCGCAACTCTCGGGCTCGACCGGGACGTCGGAAACCAGATATGCGGAGCTTCGCCTTGTCTCCAACGGCGCCGGGCCATTCGAGTGGCTGGTCGGCGCAAACTACACGAAGCTCGAGTCCGAAGGGACCGATCACGCCTACCTCGAAGGGATCGGCGACTACATCGATGCCAATCCCGGCGAGTTCGACGGGCAGCCGAGCAGCGAGATCGCACCGAACGACTTCCTCCAACGGACCGTGAACAGCAACGATGTGCAGGAAATCGCGCTATTCGGCGAAGGCTCCTACACCATTGCCGATGTGCTCGAGCTCACCGTGGGCGGCCGGCTGTTCGAATACCGCTCGAGCCCGCGCCTGCAGTTCTTGCCCAACGCGGAGTTGATCCCGCCGTTCGACTATCAGCCGGGCGAGAAGAAGGAATCCGGGTTCATCCCGAAGGTCTCGGTCACCTACACGCCCAACGACACCTTCATGATCTACGCCCTCTATTCGGAAGGCTTCCGGATCGGCGGGACCAATGTCTACGCGGTAGCCTCCGGCGCCCCGCTGACGTTCGACAGCGACAACACGACGAATTACGAAGTGGGCCTTAGGATCACGGGTGCGCAGGAGCGGGTGACGATCGATCTGACCGCCTATCACATGGACTGGAACGACATTCAGGTTCGTCTGTTCACGCCGGTCGATTTCGACGCCTACACCACCAACGGCGGCGGTGCGGAGATCGACGGCTTCGAAGCGGCGATCAACGTGCGGCCCGTCGACTTCGTGAATCTGGGCACCAGCATCAGCTACAACGACGCACGCCTTTCTGAGATGCTGCCCGACAGCTTCGCGCCGGGCGGCGGATATTCGGAGGGCTCGCGCCTGCCGGGCGCCTCGGAGTGGACGATCGCCAACCGGCTCGAATTCAACTTCGCGGACGCACCGCTCAGGCCTCGTTTCGGCTTCTCACACCGTTACGTTTCGGAAGCGCCCGTCGCTTTCGGGGCGACGCTCGAGAAGGGCGACTACAACATCTTCGACTTCAACGCCTCGGCCGAGGTCTCGCCCGGTCTGGACCTGGGTGTGTTCGTGAAGAACATCACCAACACCTATGGCATCCTTAACGCGCCGTTCGAGTTCGCCGGCTCGGTGACGCGCCCGCGCACGGTCGGCGCGAGTCTGCGGTTCGACCTGAACTGATCAAGCCGAAAAGCCGGACAGGAAGGCGGATACGTTGAGGCCCAGGTCGCCGACCGCGTATCCGCCCTCCATCACGATCAGCACCGGAACATCGAGCGCTGCGATACGATTTGCGATCGCGTGGAAGTCGTCGCGGTCGAGATCGAAGAAGCAGATCGGATCGCTCGCGTGCGTGTCCGCGCCGAAGGACAGGACAAGCAACTTCGGGTCGCGCACAGAAATCGCATCGAGCGCCGCGCCGAGCGCCTGCAGATAGGCGCTGCCGCCCGTTCCGCGGGGCAGAGGCAGGTTGAGCGTTGCTCCGGCCCCTTCGTCTATGCCGGTTTCGTCGGCGTGGCCCCAATAGAAGGGGTAGTCGGTCACCGGATCGGCGTGGATCGAGCAGAAGAACACGTCGCCATCGTCGCTGAAGATGTCCTGCGTCCCGTTTCCGTGATGGTAATCGATGTCGAGGATCGCGACCGGGCCTAGCCCGAGCGATTGTGCCTGGCGTGCGGCGATCGCGGCATTGTTGAGATAGCAATAGCCGCCCATGTAATCGCGGCCCGCATGGTGGCCGGGCGGGCGGCAGAGGGCAAAAGCGCGGCGCTCACCGGCGGCAAGCGCGCCCAGTGCCGACAACGCGGTCTGCGCGGACCAGTATGCCGCCTCCCATGTGCCCGACGCTACCGGTGTGCCTGCGTCGTAGCTATAGGCGCCGAGGCGTCCGTCGATCCGGTCGAGCGGTAGGGGACGGCGGCCGACAACGGGAAAGGTATAAGCGATTGCGTCGCCTGCGCGGCCCGCTGCGAGCCAGTCGGCGTGAGCCGAGCGCAGGAACGCGACATAGGTTTCGTCGTGGACCGCCAGGATCGGCGCGATGCCATGATCGCTGACCGGTTCGTATTCGGCCAATCGGTCGAGGATGGAGAGGATGCGCTGCGGGCTTTCCGAATAGGTCAGCCAGTCGCCGTTATGCAGTTCCCGCTCGGGTGCGTGTTCGGTCTGCCGATGGTCGAAGAAGAACCTCATGTTCCGTGCTCTACCTGATCCACTATTCTCGCTATCCAAGCTGCCTGATCGTCGAGTGCCGCGGATGCAAGCGGCGCGATCGACATGGCCTCGAGAAAGCTATGGGTGGCGCGTTCGTAGGTGACCGCCTCTACCGGAACGGCTGCGGCCACCAGCTTCCGCGCCAACGCCCGATTGCAATCTGCGAGGATGTCGCACTCGGCGATCGCCAGAAATGCTGGTGGCAGTCCGTGCAGATCGCCGTGCAACGGCGCGGCGAGCGGGTTGACGAGGTCATCCGGACTGCGGACGTAGTTCTCCCAGAACTGGTCCATTTCGGCGGCCTCGAGGGAAAAAAGCGGCCCGTCGAACCGGCGATAGCTGTCGGTCGCCTCGGCGGCAAACGCGCCGTAATTGAGAACCATGCCCGCCAGCCGCGGCCGGCCGCGTTCGCGCCGCAGAAGACAGGCCGCGACGGAAAGGTTCGCGCCCGCAGAGTCGCCGCCCACGAATATGCGATCGGCGTCTATCCCGAGCTCGCTGGGCCGCTCGGCGATCCAGTCAAGCGCATCGGCGACTTCCTCCAGCGCCGTGGGGAACTTGCTTTCGGGCGCGAGGCTGTAGTCGATGCCGATCACCGCGATGCCGGCGCGCGCGGCATATTCGCGCATCAGCCGGTCATGGGTGTCGATGCTAAACAGAGTCCAGCCACCCCCGTGGACGTAGAGCATGACAGGCAGCGCTTCGGCCAGGCTCGGCCGGTGGAGGCGCAAGCGCAGGCCGCCCATGTCCAGCTCTCGGCTCTCCGCCATTATCGGCCCGCCGCTGCGCCACTTCTCTCGCACCAGCTCGGCAACTTCGCGGCGCGCAGCCATACCCTCGTTCGCTCGTCCCAGATGGCTCGCATAGGCCGCGTTGATCGCGTCGACGAAACGGCGGATATCCGGATCGATCGGATCGTCGGTCTTGGCCTCGGGGGCGGTGGGCACGTGTCTTTTCCTTCTTTGTCCGAAGCTTGCTCGATAGACATAGCCGGTCGACCGCGAATGGAGCCGATGATTTCGGGCCAATGAGCGCTGGAGACAGGCCATCGGCCTGTCGGCCGTTGCGGCGCCGCGAACCTGGCCATACTGGTGCAATCGGGCGCAGTCTGTCAGGAATGGGCCATGCGACGCAGTGACGAAGTGCTGTTGAACGACCGTCCGGTGATCGCCCTGCGCGACGAATATCCGGCCGGGTTCGTCGACGCCATGCACAGACACGATCACGTCCAGATCCTCTATGCCTCCTCGGGTGTGATGGCGGTCCGGACGCGCGATGTGAGCTTCGTCATACCCCCTCAGCGCGCTGTGTGGCTGCCGGCTGGAATGGAGCACGAGGTAGCCTGCCGCGGGCCCGTCTCGCTGCGCACCCTCTACTTGCGCCTTGGCGGCGAACACGCCCGCGCCGCTTGCCGCGTATTCGAGGTCTCGAACCTGCTGCGGGCGCTGATCCTCGAAGCTGTGGACTTCCCGCCGCTGTACGATCTCCAAGGCCGCGAGGGCGCGATCATCGCCCTGCTGCTCGCCGAGATCGCACGGATGCCCAATGCGCCATATCAGGTCGTGATGCCCTCGGATCACCGGTTGCTGCGGGTGTGCAATGCTATCCTCGCCAATCCATCCGATCCGCGTGACCTCGACGACTGGGCGAAGATTGCTGGTATGGGGCGCCGCACGCTGACGCGTAGTTTCAAGCACGAGACCGGGATGGGTCTCGCGGTATGGCGTCAGCAGGTGCGGCTGATGGAGGCGCTCTCCCTGCTAGCCGCTGGTAGGCCGATCACGCAGGTCGCCTTCGAAGTGGGCTATGAGAGCACGAGTGGATTCGCTTCGATGTTCCGACGCGCATTTGGGGCGGCGCCGAGCCAGTATCTGCGTCCGCCTCTGGATGACCATCAGGGCCAAGAGAGCGGAGCGATCCGGGGTTGAAGCGAAGGTTAGCCATGACCCAACGAGGCTGTTGGCAGCGCCGATAATGCTTCGACACGCACGCGTACGGGCCTGTGCCGAGGGTGGCAGCACACCTACGCCGGAGGTGTAGGTGGGCTCGGGTGCTTGTATTATGGCAAGCCCGCGGATAAGCTTGCATGGTCCCACGCGGAGATGGGGCTCGACGTTGACCCTTCCGCCTATGTCATCCTGCGCGACCCGGTCAGCGGACAGACGCTCGCGCGCATCGGCGAGGATATGAGCTGGGCAGGCCCGGCGAGCGCGGCCATCGACGAGGACCGCAAGCGTGCCTTGCAGCAGGCCTGCGGCGCGGGCGAAATCTATGTCGTCGGTTCGCCTCAGGCCCAGGAGCGATTCCTGACGCAGTATCCCCATCTGCGTGAGCCGCAGGTGCCGCCGCAGCCCCCAGGTTCGGCGAGCTGAGGACAATCCAAACTGGTGAACGTTCCGCGTTGCTTGGCTCCGGCGCAATGCAATGAGGCTGATGGCACAAGGGCGGCGGATCTGCCGCCGCCCTTGCGTGAGATTCGACCGAGCAGCCCCGGCCGCCCCTCAGGCTATTGGGGGTCCGGTGATGCGTCGCTGTCTTGCGGGACCGGTTCGCCCGTCACATCGTCGATTCCATCGCCATCCGCGTCGACCGGCTCACTCGTGGGTTCAGCAGTTGGATCCGTCGGAACAGGCGCAGGTTCCGGTGCGGGTTCCGCCGGCACAGGCTCTTCCGGAGCGGGCGGCGGAGGCGTGTCAGTGTCCTGGGCCTGGAGCGCGGTTCCGCCCACAGCGAGCGCCAGCGCGAGCGAAGCTTTGGTAAGCAGCGAGTTTGACATGATCTTCATTGACCGTCCTTAGTTTGCAACGTCCCCTGGTGACGCGTGGACGGACGGATCGCACAAAGGCTCCCGGTGGCGCGACGGGGCGAGATATGAATCGGACGAAGCGGATAGGCTCGGGCTGACGAGAAACCGGCGCCACGCCCGCAGCGGAGCGGCTGGCTCGGCGGCCTTGCACGAGCAATCTGGATATAAAGATATCTTTATATGCCTCTTGACTTCGCGGAGCAGACCTCCGAGTAGGCGCGTGTCGAGGTTCTCCGCGGCGGCCATTGCCGTCCCGGAGCTAAGACGGGAAGCCGGTGCGATGCCGGCGCTGCCCCCGCAACTGTAAGCGGCGAGCAGACAGTCGAGATGTGCCACTGGCGGACTTCCGCCGGGAAGGCCTGACTGTCTGCGGTGACCCGCGAGCCAGGAGACCTGCCTCCGACGCGATAACGTCCACCGGCGGGGTGCCCGGTCTGGTCGCTTGCATGGCGCGCGGCCGGACTTCCCGCGGCGCGTCCGGCGTGCGTGCCCGATCGGTTCCCCCGTCCTCATCGGGGTTCTATGAAGATGACCGTCACCGTTGCTACACTTGGATTTCCGCGTATCGGTCCCCGCCGCGAACTCAAGTTCGCGCTCGAGAAGTTCTGGGCCGGGACGATGACCCAGACGGAACTCGAAGAGGCCGCCTCCGGCCTGCGCCGTGCCAACTGGGCCCGCCAGGGCGGGCTTGGCGCAGACTGGCTGCCCTCCAACGACTTCTCGCTCTACGATCACGTGCTCGACACCAGCATCATGCTCGGGGCTATTCCGGCGCGCTACGATGGCGAGAGGAGAGGGCCTGCCGGCCTCGAAACCTATTTCGCGATGGCGAGGGGCGCGGCGGGCACCGGCGATTGCTGCGGCAAGGCACCCGCGAGCGTCACCGCCGGCGAAATGACCAAGTGGTTCGACACCAACTACCACTTCATCGTGCCCGAGATCGAACCGGGCTGCGCACTTCGGCTCTGCCACTTCAAGCCGCTCGAGGAATACCGCGAGGCCCGGGCACAAGGATTCGAGACTCGTCCGGTGCTGCTCGGTCCCATCACCTGGCTCAGCCTCGCCAAGGGCCGCGGCGTCGATCCGTTCGATTTCCTCGACGATGTCCTCGGGCACTACGCCACCCTCCTCGGCTTGCTCGCGCAGGCGGGCGCCGCATGGGTGCAGGTCGACGAGCCGATCCTGGTCACCGATCTGTCCCAACGTCAGCGGCGCGCCTTCACCCGCGCCTATGCCAAGCTGGCCGGCGCCGGCCCGAAGCTGATGCTGACGACCTATTTCGGCGGCCTGGGGGATAATCTCGGGCTGGCGGCATCGCTTCCGGTCGCCGGGCTCCATGTCGATCTCGTCCGCGCGCCCGATCAACTGGGCGCAGTGGTCGAGGCGGTGCCGGAGGACCGCCTTCTGTCGCTGGGCGTCGTCGACGGGCGCAACGTGTGGCGGACGGATATCGCGGGCCTGATTGACCGGCTCGCGCCACTTGCGACGGAACGTGATCTCGTGCTCGCGCCTTCATGTTCGTTGCTCCACGTGCCGGTCGATCTCGCGCTTGAGACGAGACTGGACGAAGAAGTGCGGCAATGGCTCGCGTTTGCGGTGCAGAAGATCGAGCAGCTCGATCTGCTCAAGCGTGCGCTGAATAGCGGCCGCGAGGCAGTGGCCGAGGACCTTGCGGTGGCCGAAAAAGCGGTCGCGGCGCGACGTCTGTCGACGCGGATCCATGATCCCGCGGTAGGCGCGCACGTCGCTGCGCTCACACCTGCGATGCGCGAGCGTGGCGCGAGCTATACGGAGCGCGCCCGTGTGCAGGCTGATGTGCTCGCGTTGCCCGCCTTACCAACCACCACCATTGGTTCGTTCCCGCAAACGCCCGAGGTTCGCAAAGCGCGCGCGGAGTACAAGCGCGGCGCGATGGATGAGGCGGCCTACGGGGCGTTCCTGCGGGCCGAGACCGAGCGGGCGATCCGCTGGCAGGAGGACGTGGGGCTCGATCTGCTCGTCCACGGCGAATTCGAGCGCAACGACATGGTGCAGTACTTCGGCGAGAAGCTCGCGGGGTTCGCCTTCACCGTCAGCGGCTGGGTGCAGAGCTACGGATCGCGCTGCGTGCGTCCGCCGATCCTCTACGGCGACGTATCGCGGCCCGCGCCGATGACGGTCGACTGGTGGCGCTATGCGCAGGATCTGACTGACAAACCGGTCAAGGGCATGCTCACGGGTCCGGTGACGATCCTCAACTGGAGCTTCGTCCGGGACGACCAGCCGCGCGAGGAAACCTGCCGTCAGATTGCGCTCGCCATTCGCGACGAGGTCCTCGATCTCGAAGCGGCGGGATGCAAGGCGGTCCAGATCGACGAGGCAGCCCTGCGCGAAGGGCTGCCGCTGCGCAGACGCGAGTGGCAGCACTACCTGGATTGGGCAGTCGATTGCTTCCGCCTCGCCGCAGCGGGCGTGGGGAACGCGACCCAGATCCACACGCACATGTGCTACTCGGAGTTCAACGACATTCTGCCCGCGATCGGGGCGATGGACGCCGACGTCATCTCGATCGAGACGGCACGCTCGCAGATGGAGCTGCTCGAGGCCTTCGCGCAGTATCGCTATCCCGGCGCGATCGGGCCGGGGGTCTACGACATCCACTCGGCTCGCGTGCCGGACGAGGACGAGATGGTCGCTCTCATGCGCCTGGCGCAGACCCACCTTCGTTCCGCGCAGCTGTGGGTCAATCCGGACTGCGGTCTCAAGACGCGGGCCTGGAAAGAGGTGAAGCCGGCGATCGCGGCGATGGTTGGGGCGGCGCGGAAGCTGCGTTCGCAGGCGCAAGTGGGAGCTTGATGTAATGATGACGATTCAAGACCCAAGCGGGAGGGTAGGGCCGGCAGTCCAGCTCATCGACATGGTATTCCCGGGCGACGCCAATCACCACGGCACCTTGTTCGGCGGCGTCGCCCTCGCGCACATGGACAAAGTCGCGTTCCTGGCGGCGTCGCGGCACGGCCGTGCGCCTTTCGTCACCGCCTCGTCGGAGAAGATCGACTTCGCCGCGCCCGCGTTCGCAGGCGAAATGATCGAGGTCACCGGACGCGTGGTGCAGGTCGGCACGAGCTCCCTCGAGGTGGAGGTGGAACTGGTCGCGGAAGTGCCGGTGTCGGGGGAGCGGCGCCTGTGCACGCGAGGGCGCTTCACGTTGGTGGCGCGGAAGGGTCCCGCCACCCTGCTGCCGCTGCCGCCATTGGTCCTTGACCAAGCCGCAAAGCCGGAGGGCGTGCTGCGGCTCGCCGAGATGGTCTTCCCGGGCCAGACCAATCACTACGGCACGCTCTATGGCGGGGACGCGCTGCGGATGATGGGGAAGGCCGCCTTCATCGCCGCAACGCGCCGCGCACGGGCGGTGCTGGTCATGGCGTCCTCCGAGCGGATCGACTTCACCGCGCCGATCGGTGAAGGTGATATGGTCGAACTGGTGGCGGAGGTGACGAAGACCGGCCGCAGCTCTGTCCATGTGACCGTCGAACTGTGGTCCGAGGCTCTTTTGAGCGGGGCTCGAAGACATGCCGCGACTGCGCGCTTTACCCTTGTCGCTGTCGACGAGCACGGGAGGCCGAAAGCGATTCAGCTCGCCTGAGTGGCCAAAGACGGCAGGAGCAGGAAGGCGGTGGCGATCAGGGCCACGCTGATCCAGCGCCAGCGGCCCATCCCACGCCACAGACCGGAAAAGCTGCGCCCGATGCGGACCGCCTGCTCTCGCTCGCGCGCGATCCGCAGCGAATAGATCGCCGCGCCCGAGAGCGAGAGCGCCGTCATCGCTAGTCCGAACAGGAACCACGGCACTTTCGTCCAGTAGCCGCCGAAAGTGCCGAAATGCAGCGGATCGGCCATCTCGCCGATCCGCTGGTGCAGGTTCATGTCTCGCCCGTCGGTGGTCAGCAGGACCTCGCCGGTGCGCGTGTCGACCCAGACGGCATTGGCGCGCGGCCGGACGAGGACAGCTTCGTGATCACCGTGCAGTTGGAGCAGCGGTTCATCGTGACTCGGCAGGATCACCCGTTGCACTTGCAGATCGGGATAGGCCGCGCGTGCCGCCGCGAACGATGCGGAAAGGTCGCTGGTGCCCACTGACACCGCCGGCAGGGCCTCGCGCTCCACGCGCGGCGGTCCCGGTGCATCGAGGCCGAGGCTTTCAGCGAAATACCATAGGCTGGTAAGCGAGATCAGCGCGACAAACCAAAGCGACCAGACCCCCGCAAGCCGGTGGAAGTCGCCCCACCAGGTCCGCGCATCGCGGCGCCGCAGCGGCTTGGCAAAGCCGCGCCACCACTTCTTGTAGACCACGAACGACGTGACGAGGCTGACCAGCAGGAGGAATGCAAGCGACGAGACGATCGGCACGCCGTACATCACCGGCAGATTGAGGTGCCGGTGCATGTTGCGCAGCACGCGCTGCGCACCGACCCACGGGCCTTCTCCCTGGATCACGCCCGTTCTCGGATGCGCGTGGAGGAACCCGAGCGAGCCATCGGCACGCTCGACTGTCACTCTGGCTGCGAAGGCAGACGCCGTCGGCGCATCGATCGCATTGGCTTTCGCCACGCCGGGCCAGGCGGCGGCATTCTGCGCGATCCTCGCCCAGGCGACGGGCCCTTCGGCGCTCGACGGCGCAACGCGCAAGCTCGGCTGCAGCAACCAGTCGATCTCGTGGCTCATCACCGCCAGGGTGCCCGTGAAGAGCACGAAGGTCATGAACAGGCTCAGCTTGAGGCCGACCCACTGGTGAACGGCCCACCAGGCGCGCGCGGCCTTCGGCGCGGGCTTCGCGCGGACCACGCTCCCGCCGTCGATTCCGCGCGCCATATCCATCAGAAGCTGTAGCCGACTTCGACGAAGACCGACCGCGGCTCGCCCGGGAAATGGCCGGTGCGCGAGATGAATCCCGAAGCAGCGTAGGTCGTGTCGAACAGGTTATCGACGCGCAGCATCGCCCGTATCGGTCCGGTCTCGTAGATGAGCGACGCATCGAAGATCATGTAGGCGTTGACCGGCTGCCCATCGATGCTGATCCGGTCGGAGACGTAGTCGCCTCCAAGCGCCGCGGCGAGGCCGAGCGCAGGAAACTGGTAGCGTGTCCAGAAGCCGAGTTGGTGCTCGGGCGCGTTGGCGAAGCGGTCCCCGACATTGTTGGAGAACCCGCCCCCGTCGTTGTCCTGGGTGATCCGCGTATCGTTGTAAGCATAGGCGAGAGTGACAACCCAGTTCGGCGTGACATCGGCCGCGATGTCGAAGTCGATGCCCTTGCTGGTGATCTCCCCGAGCGCGATCAGATCGTCGACCCCGTCGCCCCCCGTATCACCGCGCGGGTCCGCCTGCAGGATATTGGTCCGCCGGATGCGATAGGCCGACAGCGACGATTGAACGCGTCCTCCCGCCAAGGCCGTCTTGAACCCGCCTTCGACGATGTTTCCGGAGGTCGGCGCGAAAGGGCCGCCGGTGAGCGGGTTCTGTGAGCTGGCACTCTGCGGCTCGAAGCTCGTCGCATACTGGCCGAAGGCGGAGATCTCGTCGGTCAGGCGGTAGACCGCGCCTGCGCGGTAGGTCGTCTCCTCATCCTCGAACACCGTACCGTCGGCGTTATCGGAGAAGCTGTCGCGCCGGACCCCGCCGACCAGGATCAGCCGCCCGATCGTAAGCTCGTCGAGGAGATAGAAGCCGGTCCGCTCGGCATCGGTCAACGTGGTGTCGAACGGCCCCTGGTTGTACGTCGCAGGATCGGACATGCCGTATTGGGGATCGAACAGGCTCAGCGGAGTTGGTAGCCCGGCGGTCGCTACCTCTGCCCCGCGCAGGGAGCGACCCTGAAAGTGCTGGTCGGAGATGAAGTGGTCGAAGCCCGCCAGAACGCGGTTGCGGACCGATGGCGTAAGCTCGGCCGCCCAGACCGCATTCGCGCCGAAGGACCAGGTCTCCTGCTCGCGCCGCTGGTCGCGGAATTCGCGGATTGTGGCATCGATCACACCGTCCCCGTCGGAATCGAACAGTCCGCGCGGCTCATGGTAATTCTGGACCTCGACCGCGTTGTTGTAGCGGACCGTCGCGTCGAGCGTCAGGCCGGCCAGGGGTTCCGCTTCCAATCGGCCCTGGAGAACGTCGGATTCCAGGTTGAGGAAATCGGTCGGCTCGTTGTGGTTCCAGCGGCGGCTGGTCAGGAACTCGCCCTCGTTATCGACGGGTACGCCGCGCAGGCGATTGGCATCGAGTTCCTGCTCGTAGCGGGTCGCCTGGAGATCGAGCCGGAGAGGACCCGGATCGAACGAGACCCCGCCATCGGCGATCAGCGTGCGCGAAGCGGCGTTGTAGCGGAACGTGCCGCGGTCCTCGTAGAACAACCCTCCGCGAGCAGCAAAGCCTCTGCCAAGCGGCGCGTTGAGCTCGGCCGACCCGCCCCAGCGGCCTTCCGTTCCCGCAATCGCCTTGACCTCGCCGGCCAGGGCATCCGACTGGGCCTTCTTCGTGATATAGTTGAACAGACCGCCTGGCGCGCCGGGGCCGTAGAGCATTCCGGCCGGACCCTTGAGGAACTCGACCCGTTCGATATTGAACAGCTGCGGGACGGAAAACCCGGCATAGGGATCACCGCGCAATCCGTCGTAGAAAATCTCCTCCTGCCGGAAGCCGCGCGCGGTCACGCCGGCATAGCTGAAGAAGCTGACGCCCGAGATGTTGCGATAGAGATCCTGCGCGTCCCGTGCGCCCTGGTCCTCGATCAGCTGCTCCGAAATGGTCGCGATGACCAGGCTCGATTCCAGGGGCGGCGCCGCCATCTTTCCAGAGGTGGTCTCGTCCAGGCGGTAGAGCTTTTGCGCGCGGCCGGTGACGACGATCGTGCCGTCCGTATCGACGGCGGCATCAACGTCGGCTCCCGTGTCAGCCTCCGCAATCTCATCGTCTGGAACGCCTTGCGCCAGCAGTGGAGCGGACAGGAAGCTGCCGGCCAAGAGAACCAGCTGTAGACGGCGTGCAACATGCCCGAACACTCGACTACTCCCACACTTGCGAATCGATCGCAAGTGCCCCTAGAGCTTTGACTATTGCGAAGCAATCGCATAACGCCAGAACGCTATTGCTTGTCTGCGCATGGGGCGCCGATCCCGCCGCTCCCGGAAGCGCGGCGACGAGTCGCTTCCGAGAGCGTCAGCCTCGCGAGTCGTTATGAGAACCAGGGCCCGTCGAGCGGATTTGTCAGGTGCCGCCGCGCGGCTTTCACGAGCCGCTGCACACGGAGGCGGTAAGAGGCACTGTCGGTGCGCCAGCGACGGCCCGGTATGGCTGAGCCGAAGAAGGCGCGCGCCAGCACCTGTTGGGATGCCCCGGCTGCGAGGCCATCGGCGGTCCTAAGTTCCAAAATCCAGCGCGGCGCACGGACCTCGCGCGGCCGGAGCCTCGCGGGCATGTCGCCGCCGCGCGCGAGCGCGATCAACCGTTCGAGCGTCTCGAGCTTGGGTTCGGCTGCGTCGAGACCGACCAGACGGTGCTCGAGCAGGGCCGGTCCGGCGAGGAGGGTTCCATCGTGGAGCGCTAGCCGCACGGCCCAATGGCCGTCGCTGAGCAGCCAGTGCTCGGAACCGGTCTCGTCGACTTCCACCGAGACGAGGTCCGCGAGCGTGCGGATGTCAAGGAGATCGCCCTCGCCATGCGCTCCTGCCACAGGCGTGCTCTCGATCACCCGCGGGTCGCGCTCGCGTGTCCAGATCGGCCGCGCCAGCGGGGTGGGGCGATCGGGATCCTCGAAGGCCAGCAGGCCGAACGCGGCAGGCGGCACATGACGCTCCTCCCAGGCCTGACGGTAGGGGCGGTGCCGACGGAGCCATTCCCAGGCGAAGCTGCGACGATCCGCGCGCATCAAGGCAATATAGGGTGCAGCGCTCCGCCAGTTCTCAGTGCTGTCCGTACTGACGAAGGGAGGGCGCTTTGACATCAACGGCGATATTTGGAATATAGTTCGAATATATTCACCGTCTCGTGTTTAGTGAAAAGGCTTTTCGGTGTCAGCCGCCCTGGTCTGTGGCTGTTGGTTTATTCATCCCGTGTCGGCGCTTTATCGGGAGAGCAAAGCCGGCTCGGACTGGTGGAAAGGGGCGGACTGCCGGGGCGGCTTGAAACGCATCGCCTGTTCGTCGCAGCGACTATGGCGACGCTGGAAACGGCGCACCGGTTCCGTCTCGAATTCTTCCAAGTCCGCACCGCGGCAGATCTCAAGGACCTGCTCGGCGAAGTCTGCGCGCTGCTGGGTTGCAGCTTCTACGCGCTCACACACCATGTCGACTTCCTTGGCGCGCCCGACGCGGGCGTCCGTCTCCACAATTACCCCGAAGACTGGGTGCACTGGTTCGACAGCCAGCGGCTCGGTATCGACGATCCCGTCCACCGGGCGAGCCGGCGAACCGCCGCCGGGTTTGCCTGGCGCGATGTGCCCAAGATCATCCAGCTTCGCCCTGCCGACGCTGCGGTGCTCGACCGTGCACGCCGCCACGGGATCGGCGAGGGGCTCACGATTCCGGCCCATGTTCCCGGCGATGCGCACGGTTCCTGCTCGTTCGCCTGGAGCGAGGGCCAGGCGCCGGAAGTGCGGGCGCTCTCATTCGCGCAATCGATCTCGGCGTTCGCGTTCGAGGCGGCGCGCAGCC
Organism: Pelagerythrobacter sp. Soil_C_18; assembly: GCF_057657235.1. Classification (NCBI taxonomy): domain Bacteria; kingdom Pseudomonadati; phylum Pseudomonadota; class Alphaproteobacteria; order Sphingomonadales; family Erythrobacteraceae; genus Pelagerythrobacter; species Pelagerythrobacter sp. Soil_C_18. Next base: position 149,114 of record NZ_JBDGIU010000001.1, on the reverse strand, counting down.
TGTATCGCGGTCCGGTCGCTGCGGCGCCGAGACTGACCGATCGCCGGCGCGAATGTCTGGTGTGGGCCGCCCGCGGCAAAACCGATCCGCAGATCTCGCGCATTCTCGGAATCCGGCACGGGACCGTGGTGGAGCATATGCGCAATGCGCGCCGCCGTTACGAAGCTCCCACACGCGCGCGGCTGGCCGTGCGCGCCTTGTTCGATGGCGCCCTGCATTTCGGCGAGATCGGCGAGCCCTGACACCCCCATTTCTGGGAATGGTCTTCGCCGCACATGCCGTTCAATTGGTCTGTCTCACTCGCAACAAGGGGAGACAGTCCAATGTTACGCATCATCGGCCGCGAGGCCCGCAACCGTGAGCACAAGGCGCTGCGCGCGATGTTTGAAGCGCGCAAGCGCGTCTTCGTCGACCTGCTCAAATGGGACCTGCCGGTTCTCGCCGGGCGCTACGAGGTCGACCAGTTCGACGACGGGAACGCGGTCTATATCATCGTCACCGACGAGGCCGCATGCCACCTCGCTTCCGCGCGTCTGCTTGAAACGACGCGGCCGGCGCTGCTCGACAGCCTCTATCCCGAGCTCGTCGACGGGCCCGTTCCGCGCGGACCCGATGTCTTCGAGATCACGCGCTTTTGCCTGTCGCCTGAGATCGGTGCACGCCTCCGGCGCAAGGCACGCGACGCGCTGCTCGTCGGTCTTGCGCAGTATGCGCTCGATCACGGCATCTGCAGCTATACCGGCGTCGCGGAAGTCTCCTGGTTCGAGCAGATCAGGCGTTTCGGCTGGGGTTGCCGCTCGCTCGGCGCGCCGAGGGGCGAGGGCGGCCGCCTCCTGACCGCGCTGCGCATCGAGATCGACGACACGACGATTCCCCGCCTCGCGCTCAACGGCATCTCGGCAGAGGCGCAGGTTCGCGCGCTGTCGGCCCAGGCGGCATGAGGGAGGGCGCCATGGACACCATCCACATCGCCGCGCCGCATATCCCCGACGCCGGCAACCAAAGCCCTTCCGCAGCCTTGATGAAGCACGGTCATACTATCGTGCGCGGGGCCGTTCCCGCCTCGCGGATCGCGGAGATCGGGTCCGATCTGGAGGAACGCTTCGCGGCAACGCCGTTCTGCCAGGGCGGTTTCTACGGCGAGCGCACCAAGCGCTTCGGCCGCCTCCTGATCCGTTCGCCGCATATCGCCGGCCTCGTCATGCATCCGGCAATCCTCGCGCTCGCCGAGCGCGCGCTCGGACCCTGGTGCGAGCGGATCCAGCTCAACCTGACCCAGGCGATCGAGCTCCATCCCGGCGCGCGGGCGCAGTTTCCGCACCGCGACCAGGACATGTGGGCGGGCGAGACGGGCCGCACCGAATACCTCGTCAATGTCATGTGGCCGCTCTCGAGGTTCACCAGGGACAATGGCGCGACGCGCATCTGGCCCGGGAGCCACGGCGCGGCCGCACATTCCGAAACACCGGAGGGCGAACCGATCGTGGCCGAGGCCGGCCCCGGCGATGCGATCGTCTTCCTCGGCTCGACCCTGCACGGCGCCGGCGGCAACTCGAGCGGCCGCGTGCGGCGCGGGATCATCGTCAGCTACTGCCTTGGCTGGCTCAAGCCTTACGAGAACCAGTGGCTCGCCTATCCGCCCGACGTGGCCCGGCGTTTTTCGCCCGAGCTCGCGGCACTCGTCGGATACGCGCAGCACCGGCCCAACCTTGGGAACTTCGAGGGGCAGTGCCCCTCGGTCCTGTTCGGCGGTTATCCGGGCGAGCCGCTAGCCGCAATCGACGCGCTGCGCCCAGACCAGGCGGCGCTGCTCGCCGAGCATGTCGCCCAGCAGCGCAAAGCGGACGCTGCGGAGAATGCGCCGTGAGCCCGGGCGCAACCATGGAGCGCGTCTACCGCGAGCTCAAGGAGCGGATCATCAGCGGGCACTTTGCGCCCGGCGCCCGGCTCGAGCCCGCGCATCTGGCGCACGAACTGACCGCGAGCGCGACACCGGTGCGCGACGCGCTGCAGCGGCTCAGTGGCGAACGCCTTGTCGAGAGCCGGCATCACGAGGGCTTCCGCCAGGCAGCGCTCAGCGAAAGCGACTTGCGCGATTCCTACGCCTGGCTCGAAGCGCTTCTGCGCCTCGCCCTGAGATCGCCCGGCGTGCCTCCTCGCCTCGGCGGCGCATCGCCCGCTGCGACGCCCGACAACTACCCGCTGCGTATCGCGGACCTGTTCCGCGCGATCGCGTTGCAGTCCGGCAACCGCGAGCTCCATTTTGCCATCTTCAACGCCGTCGACCGGTGCCACGTGCTCAGGCGGGCCGAACTTGCAGCCGATCCTGCGAGCGTGGACGCCTTGCGGGCAATGGAGGCCGACTTCGAAGCGGGCCGGTGGGCCGACCTTCGCAAGAAGATCGGGCAGTTCCACCGCGCGCGTATCGCGGCAGCGGACCGGATCGCCGAGCGCCTGCGGCCCCCACCTCCAGGGCTGGCGCAACATTCGTAGCATAGCGGCCGTATAAACTGGCTATATCGCTCCGCCCCCATAGCCTTCGAGATGCCGCAATCCTGCGGTGCTCTTGAAAGGAAGTGACCATGGAACGCACAAGCGAACCGCTCGATGTCATCGAGCTGGGAGCGATCAGCGCGGACACGCAGGGCAACGAAGGCCGGCCATTCGAAGGCGCGGGCCTCCTTCCCGTGATCGGTCTCAGCGACGACTGATCGGTGAAAGCCGGGTGCCGGCAGTGCTGGCACCCGGCAAGCCGGAGACTTCCATGGGATGGCATCTCTCGCCGGGCGTCGCCTTCTGCGAGGTGGGCGGCAAGCCGATCTTCTTCGATCTGCACACCGACCGCTATGTCTCGTTGGCAGCCGGGGACCGCGCCGTCTTTAAAGCGATGCGTGAGGGTCGGGAGGTGCATCCCGGTGACGCTGCCCGCCTTGTCGGCGCCGGACTTCTGGTCGCCGTCGCGGGTGAGAGCAACCTGAATCCAGTCTCTGTTGCGGTGCCCCAGGACGATCTCGGTCCCTTGAGCGACAATCAGGCATCGCTCGGCGATATTGCGCGCGTCTCGGCGAGCCTCGTGCGGTCGAAGCGCGCCGCGCGCCGTGGCCGGATCGCGCAGACCATTCTCGCCCTCCAGGATCGCAAGCGCGAGCTCGCAGAGCCCTCCGACCCAGCAGCCGTGATCGCGACCGCTCTCGGCTTTTCCGCCTGCAGGCCACTCGTCCCGATTGCGCGGCGGTGTCTGATCGATTCGCTTGCGCTGATGGACCTCCTCCTTGCGAGGGGGCATGCCGCCACCCTCGTCTTCGGTGTCCGCACAGATCCTTTTGCCGCCCACTGCTGGGTCCAGACGGAGCACCATATCCTGACTTGCGCGGCCGACGATGCTCTCGGTTTCACGCCGATCACGGTTCTGTGATGCGCCGCGGGCTCCTTGCACTCGTCGCCGGTGGCGGTCATCGCCGGGAGGTTTGCCTTGCGGCGCAGCGCGAGCGGCTGCGGCCCGTCGTCGCGAGCCCGAACCTGCTCCTGTTCGCCGGTCAGGGCCTGGCGGTTGCCCACACCGAACCCGGTACTTTGGTGATCGGCGACATGTTCGATGCGACCGGGGGCGCGGCCGACGCATGGGGCAGTTTCCTGCGGCTTACCGAAGAGAAGGGCGGAGACGTATCGATCGTTCGCGCGCCCCTGACGGGCCTTCCGTTCTACTGGGCCCGCTTGGGAGGCGGCGTCCTCGGATTCTCGCATCTCGAGCTGGCAAGCGACCTCCTCACGCTTGAACCGGACGTCGATTTCCTGCGGCTCAGCCTCGCCTACCGCAACCTGCGGACCGCACGCACCGGTCTTGCCGGCGTCCGCGAACTGCTTGCCGGTACGCGGCTCCGCAGCGACGGGGAACGCGTGGACATCGATCCGGTCTGGTCCCCCTGGACCTTTGCCGCCCTGCAGGTCGAGACTGATTCTGCCCGTGCACCCGCCGCCTTGGCGGAGTGCGCCATTTCGGCGGTCGACCAATGGTCGGCACGCCGCGGCGATTTGCTGCTCGAGTTGTCCGGTGGGCTCGACAGCTCCATCATTGCCGAGTGCCTCGCGGAGGCCGGACGGCGGTACAGGGCCGTGACGGTAGCCACCGCAAGCGCCGATGGCGACGAAAGACGCTTCGCGCGCGATGTGGCCGCACACACGGGCGGGGAGCTTGCGGAAGTCTGGCATGACGACGCCGTTGTCGATCTGACGCGTGCCCCTGAGAGGCTTACACCGCGCCCGGCAGCGGCCAATATCCTGCGCGGCTTCGATCGAGCGATCGAAAGCGTCTGGCAGCGGGACCGATCGGCCACCTATCTGAGCGGAATCGGCGGGGACAACGTCTTCAACTACAGCAACTCGATTGCGCCCGCTCTCGACGCTGGTTGCAGGTTCGGGACCGGGCGGCGCCTCCTTCAGGTGATTGGCGATATTGCGCGCGTGACAAGCACCACCGCCTGGCACGTCGGACGTGTCTACCTGCACCGGCGGGTACGGGGCGCTCGACCTTCATGGCCGCGCGAGTCCGATTTTGCCGTACCGGACTCGCTGCCGGAAAAGCCGCCGCTGCATCCCTGGTTGCTGGATGCAACGAACCGACCGCCGGGTGCGCGGCAACACGTCGAGGCGCTGATCCGGATCTCCGATTTCCTCGACCGCCCAGATCGCTGGTACGGCCGCGATGTCGTCGCCCCGCTGCTCTCGCAGCCGCTGGTCGAACTTTGCCTTTCCGTACCCAGCTGGGAGTGGGTTGACGGCGGACGCGATCGCGCAGTGGCGCGCAAAGCCTTCGCCGGGCGCCTTCCGCCCTCGGTCGCAGGCCGCAGGACGAAGGGAAGGCTGCAGACCATGGCTGGCCAGATCTTTGTCCGCGAGCGCGCAAAGCTCAGGCCGCTGCTTCTGGAAGGACGCCTTGCGGCGATGCATCTGTTGGATCGGCCGGCAATCGAGACCTATCTTTCCCAAAGCAGGGTCGAAGACGACTTCCGGCATTTCCGGTTGATGGAAATCGCCGATCTCGAGCTCTGGCTGCAGGCCGTCGAACGACCCGGAGGCCGCTGAGCGCCCAGCTTCCGCCAGCGTGCGTACTGAGCCACTTTCGCCGGATCGGGATCGATTTCTCCTAGGAGCCAGAAGCGGAACCAGTCCAGATTGCGTTCGTAGGCTGCCAGCTTTTGCCGCGGCGACACTTTGATGTGCGGCGCCAGCGGGAACACGTGCAGTTCGCCGACCCCCGCGGCAATAAGCTTTGCGTGAAGCTCGGGCGAAAGCCGTGCCTCCTGTTCGGGCAGTTGCATCAGGACCGGGACGCGCACGCTGGCGCTGTAGCGGGCCGGCGACAGCCGTTCCCATACCGTGGGCGTCTCGTCGGGCGAGCCAAGGCCCCAGTGGCGCTGAAGTATGTCACCGAACCTGCCGCGATCCGCAATGCTGTTGAACCAGTAATACGCCGGCTCGATCTGGACCGATGCGATCGAGACGGCGGTGAGCAGATCGCTGTGGCCGGCGATCCACATCGCAACCTCGCTGCCGAAGCTCAGGCCGCCCATGCCCACCCGTTTCGGATCGACTATGCCTTCGCCCTCAAGCTTCTCGATCGCCGATCGGACGGCGGCAAGACCGTGATTGTACCGTGCCTCGGGTCTGTCCTCCACCATCGGCAGTGCATTCATGCAAAGCGCCGCAATCCCGCTGCTCGCCAGGGCGAACAGCGGCCATTCGTCGCCAAGGCCGCCGCGAAGATAGCCGGAGCAGCGATAGTAAGTGATGAAGAGCGGATGAGGCCCGGGTCCTTCGGGACGGATGAGCCAGCCCGACGCATCTTCACCGCCTGCACTCCAGGTCAGGAACTCGGCGTCGAGCCCGCCGCCGGGGTGATCCGCATTAGGCGCATGGAGAACCTGGATAGGGCCGCCGGCAAGCGGGATGCGGACGAGCCGCGGCGCGACGTCAGGGCTCGCCTCAACGCAGATGAGCGCCTCGGCAGCGTGGGCGCACGGCGACGTCTCGGCCCGGCCGCCGTTCAGCAAGCCTTCGCTTTCCTGCAGAATCGTTGCAGCACCGCGTTCCCGATCGACGATCCAGATTTGTTGCCGGATCGCCTTATCCTGAAGCGTGATCGCCCACCGTTCGCCGGAAAGCGCGACATGGCTGACGACCGAAAGGTCTTCGGCTGGGTGGGGCAATATCCCTTCGATGTCCTCTGGCAGCGCCGATCCGGTAACGTCCAGACGCGATTGTTCGCCGGGCGTCGCGGCGCGTTCGCGGCCGGTGAGATGATTATGGACACGCACCGTCCGCGCCGCCGACGCGAGCAGCGGCTCCCTTTCATACCAGCGTCCCGACCATCGCTCGCTGGCGGCCCGCCCGTCGATGACCGCCCCGCGGTAGACGCCCTGAGCCAGATCGACTCGCTCATCCACTAGAACGCCGTGATCGCGCTCCGCCGCCTCGGTCCGTGCGACGGCATCGCGCGACGGACCCGTCTCGTAGACGATCTCCCCGTTGCCGATCGTGGTGAAGCGCGAGACATTAGCGTCGCCTACGACAACCGACTGCGGCGCTTGCCCGTCGATCGTGAACGCCCAGATGCCGACCGCGTCGTCGATCAGCGCGCGCGCGTAAAAGGTCCCGGAGTCCGCCGCCCAGTGTGCCGTGCCTGGCTGGACGACGCCGACGCCGTTCCACATGGCGAGACCACCGCTTCCGACATCACGCGGGCGACCCGAACCATCGGCGGGGACCACGTACCACCGCGTCACGATGACGTTGCGCGCAATCGACGGTCTCTCGAGGCGATAGGCTATCCAGCGACCGTCGGGCGACGCGGAGAGGCCGGAGATGTCCGCGATCTGGACGATCTCGGCGGGCGTGGTCTGCGCCATCGCCGGAGCTGCGAGAGCGAGCGCCAGCGGCCATGCGAACCGGTGGCTTACCACCGGACCGTCGCCTGCAGCGCGATGGTGCGCCCCGCCGCGTCCGCCTTTTCGGGATCGTAGGCCAGCGCCGATGTGATGGTCTTGTTGTTCACGTAAGGCGGTGCGCTGTCGAACAGGTTGAGGATCGACAGCGCCAGTTGCAGCTCACGGCTGCCAGCCAGGTCCTCAATGCGTTGCGCGAGCTGGAGATCGAACGTTGTCCAGGAGTCGACCCTCTCGGGAACCGCGGGAATCTGGTTCGTGTACCCGGTGGTATGATTCACGTGGGCGGTGGCGGAGAACCCGCCGCGGGACCATCCAGCGCGCCCGCGGGCGCGCCAATCGACGGGATGGGCAAAGGTGCCGACCACGTCGGTGAAGGGGGCGCCCGGTGCCAGCTGCTGGTCGATCTTGAAGATATGGCTCGCCATCACGCCAAGATCGAGCCGTCCGCCGGCCAGCGGCGGCGTGTAGCCGACCTCGACATCGAGCCCTGTCTGATGGACCGCCGAGAGGTTGCGGACCTGACCGTCCAGGATCGCGGTGATCTCGGATGGCGCGATCCCGAGCGGATTGGAGAACGTCGGAGCCGCATAATAGAAGGCGACGCGCTCGGGGGATGGCGGCTCGTCGATCAAGCCGCCGAACACATCGCGGCGGCTCAGGAAGCTCGCAAAATCCTGCGTCGCTGTGCCGATGCGGTCCCGGTAATCGACGTCGTAATAGGTCAGCGAGGCCCGGAAGTGCGGAATCAGCGATGGCGTGAGGTCGATGCCGGCGGTCCATGTCGTTGCGTGCTCCGGCCGAATGCCGGGCGCATATCCGAACAGAGCGAGGACATTCGCCCGCCCTGGCGCGTTCGGGTCGGCGACGATGGTCGCGAGATAGAGGGATACCGTGGGGCCGATAAGCTCTTCGAAGCTCGGCGGCCTGAACGATGTACCGTAGGAACCCCGCAATCGGATTCCCTCAGCCGGTTCCCAAATGACACCTAGCTTGGGATTGGCGGTGCGGCCGACGTCGCTGTAATCTTCGATGCGGCCGGCCAGCGAAAGGTCGAGGCGCCGCAGGCCGGGCATGGCGTTCTCATCTCCGAAAATCGGGATGAGCAGTTCGGCGTAGGCCGAACGGATGTGGCGCGGTCCTGGCAATTCCGGGGCGTCCCGCTCGACCGGCGCGAGTGTGCTGATATCGACGCGAGAGTGCGCATCGTACTTCTCCCGCCGGTATTCCGCGCCGAGTGCCAGCTGGACTTCACCGGCCGGAAGCCGGAACAACGGGCCATCCGCCCGCAGCGCAGCTGCATGGCTTTCGAAGCGGGTTGTCGACACACGGCTGCCTCGAATCCGGTCGAGGGTCGCGGGGTTGTTGCCGCTCCCGTCACCGAACACATTGAGCGCCGTCGCGGAATCGGCATCGGCAAGCGCCAGGGCCATCCGTGCGCGGTTGGGGACGTTGAGGTCGGTGCGCCGCTCGTGCTGGCGCCCGTATGTGCCGCCGATATGGATGCGCCATGCACCGAACGACTGCTCGAAGTCCGCCGCTGCCGTGATGCCGGAGACACGGCCGCGGTCGATCTGCGGACCGAGTTCGTCGGCGAAGCTGTAGCGCACCATGACCGGCTGATTGGTGCCGATCGGGTCGATGTAGAACGGGTTGATCACGGGCACCGTCACCGCCGTGTCCGTCTCGGGAAGGGCGACCTTCTCGTAGGACCGCCGGGCGGCGAGCACGCTGGCGCTCAGCTTCGAAGTCTCGCCCAGCCACAGCGCCCCGGCTGCGTAGAAACTGTGCGTGCGCTGGCTCGGAACAATGTCCGTTGCGGCGCGAACGTCGTGGAGATTGGCCGTTCCCGCCACAAGCGCCGCCGGATCCAGCGCGCGTCCGTCCTGTCCGGCGGGGATGGCAAAGGTGGCCCCATCTGCGGCGACGATCGTCCCAGGCGCACCATAATGGGAGCGATAGTCCGGACCGCCGAAGGACCGCAGATCCTCGGTCGCAAACGGACGTGCGCTCGCCGGCAGACGGTCTCGGTCGTGAAACTGATAGGCAAGCACCAGATCGCCGCTGTCCCACCGCTTGCCGAGAAGCTGGCCGAGCTGGATGGATCCCATGGCACCGTTTGCCGTCCCCACGCGCAGCATCGTCTCGGCGCCCTCGAACCGATTTCGCAAGCGGATGTTGACGACACCCGCGACCGCGTCCGCGCCGTAGATGGCCGATGCACCGTCGGTCATGACCTCGATCCGCTCGATCGCGTTCACGGGGATGAGCGACAGATCGGCGAATACGCCCCCGAGCCCGCCGAGGGCCGGGCGGTTGCCGTCGATCAGCACCAGCGTCGACGAGGCGCCGAGGCCACGCAGGTTGATACTGGAGCCGTAGCCGCCATTCGTTCCGGCGCCGTTGCGCGTGCTGGCGCCGAGGGTTGCCTCGTTCTGCCCGCCGCCGAAGGCCTGCGGTACCGCCTGGAGGAGATCCTGCACGGTCCCAAGGCCGCTTCGTTCGATATCGGCCCGGTCCAGCGTTAGCACGGGCGAACCCACGGGCTGCTGACCGCGAATCCTAGTACCGACCACGAGGATCGGTTCCGTTGACCCGTCGTTAGCGGCCACGCGGGTGCCGCGTTCGGCGTGCAGGACGAGAGCGCCGCCGACGACCTCCGTCGTGAAGCCGCTTCCCGCAAGGAGCCGGCGCAGGGCCTCGTCGGCCGACAACCGCCCTTGGACGCGGTTGCCGCGCCGATCCTCGATCACGCTCGCATCGGCCACGACTTCGCGGCCGGAGACGCGGGCGTATTCGCGCAGGGCCTCGCTGAGCGGCTGCTCGGCAATGTCGTATTCCCGGCGGTCGGCGTCGCTCGCTTGCGCCAGGACAGGCTGGGCATACGTGGCGGCCACTGCGCAGCTTGACGCCAGGAGCGCGGCCAGGACTCTCTTGTGCATTCATCCCTCCCATGCGGCCATGACGGCCGTCTGGGAGGGGCAAATGCCGGTCGGCGGCTTATCCCCCCGGGTTTTTTCGCCGGGCGCTCAGGACATACGCGTCGCTGCTGCTTGCAACCTCGAGGTCGAGCGCAGCCGCGAGCTTGCGGGCGAGGGCCGCGCTGTCGGCGAGGTCGAAGCGGCCGGACAGGGCGAGGGCGCCCAGTTCCGGCTCGGCAAGCCCGATCGGGACCGGATTGAGCTGGTTGGCAGCCTCGATCACCGTCCGAAGCGGGAGTCCGTCGGCCTCGAGCATCGTTGTGGTGGCAGTGCCTTGGGCGGCGTCCGCGTGCCCATGCTGCGACCGAGCGCCCGCCGCCGGAGTGATCCGGCGCGGCGCGCCGCCCTCGACTTCGGCGCTCTCCCCCGGCGCGAGTCGAACGGCCTCGGCGTCCGGCGAGGAGCGCACCTCGACCGCGCCCTCGATCAGATGAACCCGCGGGTGGGCACCGCGCAGATCGATCTCGAACACGGTGCCGAGCGCGGTGGTCTGCGAATTGCCCGCGAGCACGATGAATGGTCTGTTCGCATCGTGCGCGACCGTGAAGCGCGCGCGGCCGCCCTCCAGGCGCACGCGCCGCTCGCTGGCCGTGAACTCGGTCCCGATCTGCGCCCCGTCCATCAGGAGGACCGTGCTGCCGTCGGCGAGGCGCAGCGTGCCGGCCGCGGCCTCCGTTCCGGCCATGTCGTTCATGCGGGGGGTGGCTTGCAGGTACCAGGCGCACACGAGGGCGACTGCTGCGGCCGCCACAGCCGCCCAGCGCAGCGGCACCCGCCGCAAAGCGCCACGTGCTTCCTCGGGCCTGGGTACGTCGCCGCGGGCCAGATTGCGGGTGAAATGCCAGTCGTCCTCGCAGCTGGCGTAGGCGGCAGCATTGCGCGGATCGCGCAGCCAGTCCTCGAAAGCGGCGCGGTGCTTGTCTGCATCGGGGCCGCGCATGAGCGCGAACCATTCGGACGCCTTCCGATCGCGTGTCACGGACGCTTGCTCCGTACCCGCCGGATCGTGCGCATGGCTTTCGCGATGTGCTTCTCGACGCCTTTCACGCTCATCCCCATGGCCGACCCGATCTCCTCATAGGTGAGACCGTCTATCCTGTGCATCAGGAAGATGTCACGGGTCTTGGGCCGCAGCCGGCCAAGCGCCTCGCCGACGCGCCGCATCTCGTCGCGCGCCTCCAGCGCGGCATGGGGATCGGGACCTGCGATCTCGGGCTCCTCGTAGCTTGTGTGATGCGCGGCCATCCGGCGTGCGTCGGCGCGCCCGCGCTCGGCCAGAAGGTTGCGCGCGGTGCGGAAGAGGTATGGGCCGGGCTGCTGCGTCAGGACGCGTGGATAGGCGCTGCTCGCCATCAGACGGCGAAAGCACTCCTGGATGAGGTCTCCGATGTCCTGCGCTGGAGCCCGTGCCTTGAGGAAGCGGGCAAGCCTCGGGTGCTCTTCGCTGTAGACAGCTGCCGCGCGGGCGCGAGCGCCGTGGGCGGCCCAGTTATCGGGCGGTAAGGGATCGCCTGTCGCAATGCCGCGGGCTCGGAGCGTGCTGCTGTCGTCGTGATCCATCGCCAAGTCGCCTCGTCCGCGCTGGACGACGAGGCGGCCGAAGCCGGGTGTCGAGAACATACTTGACTATGCGCCGCCGCCTTTAGCGAAAACGCCTGGACATGCGCGACGGCCACCCGGCCGGATGGCGCTGAAACTCTCGATTCAAGCGGGTTCTCAAGCCCGGCATCGTGCGTCTCGTTGCCCGATGCCTGGTCAGCATAGCCTTGCATCAATCAGATGCAACATGGTTGCAGATGAAACGGGTTCACTATGGATGTAATTGACCGTTCCGGCCCGTGAGTGAAGTGGCGGTCCACATAAACCGTTAGCTTGACGGAGGCTGCACGAGTATATTTCATATTATTCAAAGGTGTAGTTGCGAACCGTTGGTCGTCGGGGTCGCTTCTCGGCCACCGCGGCAAGCGACCCGGATTTCTCAAGCGGACTTCGTTCGCACGGTCGACTGCACTGTGATGATCTGCTTCGTTGGGCCGCAGCCCGGATCAGCGCCAGCTCGCGCAAGTGCTTCCAGCGTCAGGGAACCGCTGCGGAGGGAATGCCCGAGGGAATCAGGAACAGCGGCAGGATCCGCGCGATCAGGTCGCGCATTGCGCCGTCGTCCTGACCGAGCATCTCGCGCACGTGCGGACCGATCAGCGCATCGCCGAAGGCGCTGACCGCCATCATCAGCACCGCGGCACGGACCCGTTCCGGCGCCGCATCGTCGGTGGACTGCCCGACGATTGCTTCGACCAGCGCACGCACGGCCTCGCGCACGGGTTCAAGCTGCTTCACGTCGCCGGACAGGATGATCCATGCGGCGAGGGGTCCCGCGCCGCCCTCATCGAACGCGTCGAACACCTTGTCGGCCACGGTCCGCGGCGCCGCCGCATCGGTCTTGAGCAGCTCCACCACGTTGTCGAGTGCTGTGGTCAGGTCGCGGATCATCGAGCCCATTAGTGCGGACTGCAGGCTCGCCGCCGATCCGAAGTGATGCAGCACGTTGGCGTGGGTCATACCAAGTGCACTCCCGACACTGGCAACGGTGACAGAGGCTGGACCTCCGCTGAGCAGCAGGGCGCGAGCGGCCGCCAGCGCCTCGTCCCGGACCTCGTCCCCCATCCGCTTGCGCCGCCGGACCGGTTCGCTCCTTCTGTATGCCATCGCTTGCTCCGATCAGATTCTGACGGTGCCGTCCGGATCCATGCGCTGCATCCGCGAGCACGGTGCCGCGCCCCTCCGACCGCCTTCCAAAGCATGCATAAAATGAGTTTACATATACATCAATGTAAATTATCATGCGGAGCAAGCTTAGAGACTCCACGTGATGAAGGATTCGACAATGTCTTCAACCCGAACCCCCGACGATATCACGATTCACAAGCGCAACTGGAAATTCGGCCGGGAGGAGCCCGTCCGCCGCTGGTGGCACGACGGCGACCCCGGGCGCACCGCGTTCTTCAACGCGCTGTCCTCGACCTTCCCGGTGGGCGAGAAGTTCTTCATGACCACGGTGCGCCATTACCGTGACGACGCGCCCGAGACGCTGCGCGCGCAGATCGACGATTTCGTCTATCAGGAATCGATGCACACGCGCGAGCACGTGTTCTTCAACAAGCAGGCTCGCGATGCGGGATACGACATTCGCCCGGCGGAAGACCGCGCTGCGCGCACGATTGCCTGGGCCAAGCGCCGCAAGCCGGTGATGCAGCTTGCAGCCACCTGCGCGCTCGAACACTTCACCGCGACCCTGGCGAACGCCGTTCTCTCGAACCCCGAGCATCTTGCCGGCGCCGAGCCGGAAGCGCAGCGCATGTGGCGCTGGCACGCGATCGAGGAGATCGAGCACAAGGCCGTCGCTTTCGACACCTGGCTCCACGCGACGCGCAAGTTCCCGCGCTGGCGGCGGTGGCTCGGACGCTCCTTCGCGATGGCGGCGGCGACCGTGCGGTTCCACTACGTGATCTTCCGCAACACTGCCGGCTTGCTCGAGCAGGACGGCAGGAACGACTTCGCGACCTGGCGCAAGCTGCTGCACTACCTCTATGTCCGCCCCGGCGCCATGCGCCTGCTGGTGGGCAGCGCGATCGGGTACATGCGCCCGGGCTTCCACCCGTGGCAGCATGACGACCGCGCGCTCGTCGCCAGGGCCCTCGACACGCTCACGCCTCCCGCCGATGCGGAGCCGGCGTCGTGAGGGCGGTGGCGGTCATGCTCGGGCTGTTGCTGGCCGCAACCGCGCCGGCAGCAGCGGCGGACGGTAGCCGGCTTCTCGGCGTCTGGGCGACCGGCAGCGAAGGCGGCCGGGTCGAGATCTACCGCTGCGGCGCGGCCGTGTGCGGCAAGATCATCGACGCGACGCGGCTGCGCGCCAATCCCGACCTGCGGGACGTGCGCAATCCCGACAAGTCGCTCAGGGACCGCAAGCTGAAGGGCCTGGTGGTGCTGCGCGGGTTCACCGGCGGCCCGGCCGAATGGCAGGGCGGCCCGGTCTACGATCCGGAATCGGGCGACGGAGCCGCCAAGGGCTACCTGACCCTGCGCCGCGACGGCAAGCTCGAGGTCAAGGGCTGCAAGGCCGCGATCTTCTGCCGCACCAAGGTTTGGACCCGCGTGCGCTGATCATGTGAAGGGCTCCTCACAAGGGACGAAGTCGCATCCGTCCCTTGCGCGCCCGCGACGCCCATGGGTGCCGCGGGCGTCTTTTTGTGGTCGGCACAGGCGCATGACCCAAAGCGGACGCCGCGCGGCGCGCGGCGGCGTTCCTGATGGGCCTGCCCCTCTCGCGCGGGGTGGGCGGCGCTCCCTTCTGGGCTCGCCCGCTGCGGCCCGCAAGCCGGCTGACGCCGGCTCCTCCACTGATCGTTCCGGCCTGACGGTGCGGGCCGCCGCGTGCGGCGAGCCCGGCAGGTCGCTTCACCGCCCACCCCCCGCTTCGGGGGAGGCCCGGTCGGGTTTGGGGCGGGAAGGAGGCTCGATCATGCACCCGGACCCCGACTGCCGCACCGGAACCCGGCGCTGCCGGTTCACTCCGTCCGCCATCGTAGACAAGGCGGCAGGACCATCGTGCGCCGATCTCTGCGACGACGTCACCGAGCGGATCGTCGGCGAACTCGAGGCAGGCCGCCTGCCATGGGTCCAGCCGTGGGGCACCAGTGCCGGCACACCCGGACCCGGCCTCCCGCGCAACGCGCTCACCGGCCGCAGCTACTCGGGTATCAACATCCTCATCCTGTGGGGCGCGGTCATCGAGCATGGCTATCCCGCGCAAGGCTGGTTGACCTTCCGGCAGGCGCGCAAAGCGGGCGGCTCGGTGCGCAAGGGCGAGCGCGGCACCGCGGTCGTCTTTGCCGACCGCTTCGTTCCCGCAGCCGAACGGCAGCGCGCCAGCGAAACCGGAGAGGAACCGCGCAGCGTCCCGTTCCTCAAGCGCTTCACCGTGTTCAATGCCGCGCAGTGCGAGGGCTTGCCGGATGACATTCCCGTGCCCGCCCCGCCGCTGCCCGAGCGGGAGGTCGTTCCCGTCGCCGAAGAGGTGATCGCAGCGAGCGGCGTCGAGGTCCGGATCGGCGGCGACATGGCCTATTATGCGCCGGGTCCCGACTACGTGCAGGTTCCGCCGCAGCCGTCGTTCTTCCACCAGATCGACTATTACCGCACGTGCCTGCACGAGCTCACCCATGCGACCGGACACGCCTCGCGCCTCGCGCGCGATCTGACCGATCCGTTCGGCTCCAAAGGCTACGCGCGTGAGGAACTCGTCGCCGAACTCGGCAGCGCTTTCCTCTGCGCGGCGCTCGGCATCCGTCCGACCGTCCGGCACGCCGATTACATCGCCTGCTGGCTCGACGTGCTGCGCGAGGACAGCCGGGCGATCTTCCGTGCCGCAAGCGCGGCAAGCAAGGCCGCCGACTGGCTGCTCGCCCGGCACCGCGTGCGAAAGACGGAGGCGCAGGCATGATCGACCTTCCGTCCCCTGTCGTCCGGGTCCTGCGTCTCAATGCGGCCTTGGCACGGCGCCACGCCGAGCGCGGGCAGGCCTTCGATCCCTGGCCCGTGCTCAAGCTGTTCAATCCCGCTGGCGCCGCGACCTGGATCGCGACGGAGCTGGACGAGGACGGCGACACCCTGTCCGGCCTCGCCGACCTTGGCTTCGGATGCCCCGAACTTGGCACCTTCTCGCTCGCCGAACTGGTCTCGGTGCGGCTCCCGTTTGGCCTCGGCATCGAGCGCGATCTCCATTTCGAACCGCTCGTACGGCTCTCCGTCTGGACCGATGCGGCGCGCCGGTGCGGCTCCCTCATCGGCGCCGAGGCGGCGCTGCGCCGCGCGCGACGCGATCAGCTTCCGACCGATCCGAAAGGGAAGGGCGGTTGACGAGGCGGCGCGCCTTCGCCGCCGGACAAGCCGCTCCGTGCGCACCTGCAACAGACAGCGGGCAAGCCGTCGCAGCCGATCGCGCCTTTGCCTGAGCCTCGCTGCGCGACTGCTTCCTTGCTGGACCTTCGGCGCGCATCGGAACCACCCCTAGCCGGCCGAGAAGGTGGATCGCAGCCACTGCGCCATCTGTTTTTCGGCCTCGGGCGTCAGCTCCAGATGCGTGCGGCGCCCATCTGCAGGATCCGGCCGGCGTGCAATGAGCCCGCGGCACTCGATCCGCGACAGCCACCGCAGCGCCGTGCTGGCAGGAACATTTGCGGCAATACACGCGTCCGATACCGTGACCTGCTTGCCCTCATTCGCGCAGGCGAACAGGTCGAGCAGAAGGTCCCACGCGGGATCGGCGAACAGGTCATCGGAAAGGGCGCCTGCCCGTTGCCGCCGGCAGCGAAGGTAGTGCCGGGCTGTCGCGGCCAGCTCGCGCCGGCCAGACACCTCGGAGACTCCGTTATCGCCGACGCGCGGGCCCTGTGTCCCGGCCGGCGCCTCAAGTTCCCTGTCGATGACCGCCAAGCGCTGCGCGAGCGACCGTGCCATTTCCGCCAGGTCGTGCAACGTTCCCGTGCCCGATGCACCGACCGGTGGCGATGTCTGGTCCGCGGCACGCTCACCCAGGGAGCCTATGGAGCGAGCGCCTTGCGATCCCGCTCGATGCCGATCATCATCGTGAGCAGCATCGGAATTGCCCAGAGACTTCCCAGGGCGCGATAGATCGCAGGCGTGAAGTCGGGGACCACAATCGTGCCGAGATGGCTGGCCACCGCCACGAGATGGAAGCCCACCATCCAGATCGGCCAATAGCGCCGGCTTCGGAGCATCAGCGCATACAGGCCGATCAGGAGCATCACGTCCACGGCGAGAATCGCCAGTTCCGTCCTCCCCCACCCGCGCCCCAGCACCGTCGCCGGGAGCGTCAGCAGGGATGCCGCGATCACCAGGACCGCGGCCCGCCGCCCGTCCTTCCCCCCGAAGGTCGCCGCGTGCGCGCACGTCACAATCACGAGGAGCCAGAAAAGAACTGCGATGATCATGATTGGACACGATCAGGTCCCCGCCGATCCGTCAATCCGGCCGGGATCAGCCTTCGACCCCTGAAGTCGCGGGCTGCGCCTCAGCCACACCGCGCGCGACGAGGTCTTCCCAGCCTGCGGGGCACCCGAAGTTCTCGGGCGCGAAGTTGCTGCGCGCCTTGATCGCCGTCAGCTGCCGGATCGCAGCGACGATCTCGCCGCGGCCCTGAACGACCGACTGGATGCCCCCGCTCAGCGACATGAGCAGCTTCTGGCTCTGCGTAGCCGGGAGATTGGACCCCTGTGTCGCCTCGATGACCGACGCGCACATCTTCACGCCGTTAAGCAGCGCATCATCGACAGCGGAAATCGTGTTCTGGGTATCGGCTGCGACGACGGCGCCTGCACCCGGTCTGAATTCGTACATCAGCATCTCCTCCTCGTTGCGGGCCCGCTTTGGGCGGACCTCTCGCGCTCCACGAACGCATCCGGAGAAGGGCTCATCCGATCTCGCTAAGGGTCCAGAACAGACCGGCGATCACGAGCGTCACGGCGGAAAGCCCCGCCGCGCTGATGAAGGCCACTCGCAAGGCCAAGTACGTCTTCCGGGCCCATGTCAGATCATGAAGCGCCCCTCCGACCGGCGGCAGGCCCAGCAGAGTGTGCCAAGTCCTGCCGCCGGTCTGAGAAGGAGGATCGGACGATGGCGGCTCGCCGGCAACAGCTCCCGATGGTGATCCCGATTTTTGGGATAGCTCCCAAGCCACCAATCTTCGCGCCGCCTCGCGCCGGTTCGTCACATCCAGACGCGCGAGGGCCACCTTCAGATAGGTATCGACCGTCTGCGGCGCGAGCCCCGTTTGCTGCGCGATTTCCTTCGATGTCATGCCTTGTGCAACAAGCCGCAGACAGGTCTTCTGCCCTTCGGAAAGTTCGCTTTCCGGATTCCTCGACCGCGACGTTCCGCTTCGTGCCATTGCCGTTAACTATATCGCCTCGCGCGAAGGATTGCAGAAAGAGGACCCGCGGCCGGGCGCCGACTTGTCGCCGCTGTCGCAGTGCAGCGCATGCGAATCGCCGCGTGCCCGGTGCCATGACGCACGCCGCCCGTGCGCGGCACAGCGCACGGGGCCCCGCGACATGCGTCCGGCGAACGCACTGCGAGCTGACCGCGGCGCACGTGTGGCCGCGACTTCGCTTCTTGCCATGTTGGTGATCGAGCCCCCTGGATCGTTCATCGGACCACACTAACGATTCGTCGCGCGGGCGCGAGCGCTAAAATCTTGTACAAGCTGACGCTTTGGTCCGGGGTGTTCCGTGATCCGCCGGCGCAGCGGCGGGTGTTTCCGGTGAGCGCCGCAGAGACGTGCGAATCAGCGACGGAACGCGCCGCCGGGTTGTTCACCCTATTCAATCGCGGGTGGTGGGCCGAAGCGGAACGGCTCCCGGATCCGACCGGCGACAAGAACCTGTGCACTCGCCTTGCAGGTGCCAGCACCGGGAAGGGTGCGCACCTCGGCGGTGGGCCACGCGTCGTGGAGGACGCATCGCTACCAGCGAACGCACAGCGGCTTTCGTTCGGTCCGGGCCGCATTATCCGCTTCGATCGAGTTCCATGCATCTGCTGGCCATCTCCTCGTAACGCCGGCGTTCTGCTCGTCGTTCTCTCCCCGTTTCCCGAGCGGAATGAGTGGTGCGGCGCCCTGGCAAATAGGGGGCGGCCCTGCGCACCGGGAGCCATTCCAGTCCGGGACATCTTTTCGTTATTGACATCAATGTAACCTAAGCCATTATGATTGGCGAGGGTTGCAGTCAGACAGAACGGACCGGCTCACACGCGGCACTGGAAGCGGTGAGTTCCTCAAGGTCCGCATGGCTGCATCGAGACGGATTCCGGGGGCGGGGGTAAATCTCTGCATGCGCCCGAGGACCATGGGGAGAGAATAATGAGATTCAGGACAACTGCAGGCGTTTCCAGCACGATCGCCATGGCTATCTCGCTTGCGGGCGCCGCTCATGCACAGGAGGCGGTGACGGAACCCGCCGAGGGCGAAGCGCAGGCCGCGGCAGGGACCGGCGACAACCTCATCATCGTGACCGCGCAGAAACGCGAAGAGCGGCTCATCGACGTTCCGATTGCGATCACCGCGCTCTCCAGCGAAGCGCTCGACGAGTACAAGATCGAGGGCGGTTCGGAACTGCTGCGAGCCGTGCCGAACGTCAACTTCTCCAAAAGCAATTTCAGCATGTACAACTTCTCGATCCGCGGCATTGGGACCAAGGCGATTTCGGCAGCGTCGGATCCGGCGGTTGCAGTCAGCTTCAATAACATTCCGCTCATCCGCAATCGGCTGTTCGAGTCCGAATTCTTCGACATGGAGCGTATTGAGGTGCTGCGCGGGCCGCAGGGCACGCTCTACGGCCGCAACGCGACGGCAGGTGTCGTCAACATGATCCCCGCGCTTCCCGAATATTCGGAGTTCAGCGGACAGGTGAAGGCCGAGTCAGGCAGCTACGACACCCGCCGACTCAGCGGTCATATCAACGTGCCGCTCGGCAACACTCTCGCGGTGCGCGCCGCGGGCATGATGACCAAGCGCGACGGCTACGACTTCAACACCTATACCAACAAGCGGGTGAACGGGCGCGATCTGTGGTCCACGCGCCTGTCGGTTGGGTGGGAGCCGAGCGACAACTTCAGCGCGAGCTTCATCTGGCAGCATTTCGAGGAGGACGACAACCGCTCGCGAACGGGCAAGCAGCTGTGTACGCGCGACCCGGGCCCGACGCAGGTCGGCGATACGACCGTGCCCTACGGCTACATGCAGGCAAAGCTGAGCCAAGGCTGTCTGCCGAGCACCCTGTACAGCGACGCGGCCTTCGGAGCGCCAAACTTGCGCGGTTCGTCGCAGTTCTTTGCAGCGGGTGTCGTGGCTGTCGGCCGCGATCCCATCACACGCCAAAATGTCCAGGGCATCAGTTTCGACACGTCGCCCTACGCCAGCGTCGTTCAGTCGCGTAACCTGCGCGAGATCGAAACGAGCTATGATCCGGTGTTCCGGGCAAAGAACGATATATTCCAGCTCAATCTCGAACTGGGGTTGGGCAGCGTCGGCCTGTACTCGCAGACGACCTTCGCAAAGGACAGCTATTACTCCTCCCAGGATTATAGCAGATTTGTTTCCGCGCCGATTTTTCCCGACAGCGCCGCGCTTGTCGATGCTAGCGGTAACTTACTCCCAAATCCCGGCCTCACCCCGGGCGGCGTCTATACCGATCCGCAGCTCGGTCCATCCGACAGGTGGTTGACGGTAGACATCAGCCAGTCCGAGAATGAGCAGTGGTTTCAGGAGCTGCGCCTTCAGTCCGACATGGATGGCCCGATCAACTTCAATGTCGGCGCGAACTACCTGAACTTCGATACGCAAGACGACTACTACGTGATGAGCAATGTCTTCTCGTACATTGCGGACCTATTGTTCAACTCGAATGCCGACCGTCTAACCAACGGCGTGACAACCGTGAATTGCGGGCCACCGGAAACTGAGGCGCGCGAATGCGTCTACGTCGATCCCAATCCGATCGATCAAATCAACGGCGAGGGCCACAACTATTTCCGTAGCAAGAACGTCGTCGAGATCGAGTCCTGGGGGGCATTCGGCGAGCTCTATTGGGACGTGACCGAAAGCCTGAAGGTAACTCTTGGCGGCCGCTATACGAAAGACACCAAGACGACCACGCCGATCCCGACGCAGCTGCTGCTCGGCGCCGCGAACTTCGGTCAGGACACCGGGCCCACCTCGGGCGGCTATATCAGCCGGGGGTTCCGCGAATTTCCGCCGTCGGTGCTGAAGTCCGACGCCTTCACCGGGCGTTTCGTGATCGACTGGCAGCCGATGACGTCCTTCAGCGACGATACGCTCGTGTACGCATCGGTGTCGCGTGGATATAAGGCGGGCGGTACCAATCCGCCCCGGATCGATGTGGATCCTGCGGTCATTCAGTACGAGCCGCTTCCCGCCGATTTCGATCCCGAGTACGTCACAGCATTCGAGATCGGCACGAAAAACAGCTTTGCCGGCGGGCGCCTGTCCCTCAACGCGACAGCGTTCCTTAACCTCTACAAGGACTATCAGGTCTCGCAAATCGTCGACCGGATCTCGCTCAACGAGAATTTCGATGCCACTACGTGGGGCGCCGAACTGGAGGCCGCTTGGAGCCCGACGGAGCGATTCCGTGTCGATGCGACGCTTGGCTTTCTCCAGACCCGTATCGGCAACGGCGAACAGTCGATCGATGTAATGAACCGCACCCAAGGCAACGAGGATTGGGTTCTGATCCGACCCTCGCCGGCGGTGCCGTCGAACTGCATCGCGCCCAGGGACAAAGTTGAGATCATAATGAACAGCTTCCTGGCGGCGCCCCCTGACGGTGGACTTGCCAACTTTGCCCTCGGGTCCCTTTGCGCCGGATCGCAGCGATATGGTAGCTTCGACCCGGAGCGGCCCGGGCTACCGTTTCATGCGCTCTTCGGATTCACCTATGATCCCCTCACCGATGCCCCCAACGGCGGGCGCGGGTTCTTCGCGGACCTTTCAGGCAACGAGCTCCCCAACGCGCCGCATCTGACGTTCAATATCGGTGCCCAATATACGATTCCGATCGATGGCGGCGACTGGATGCTGACGCTGCGCGGTGACTATTATCGCCAATCTGAGAGCTACGCGCGGGTGTACAACACGGAAATAGACCGGTTGAAGGCGTGGGATAACGTCAATGCTGCCATCACGCTTGTGCGACCGGATGATGATTTCGCGCTGCAGCTCTACGTGAAGAACGTGTTCAACGATGCGCCGATCACAGATTTCTTCCTGAACAGCGACGACACCGGGCTTACCGCGAACGCGTTTACACTCGATCCGCGCATCATTGGCCTTAGCGCGACCGTAGGGTTTTAGAACGACAGGCTGCGCAGTTCCGTGGGTTCGTCCCAACGGGGGGGGCAGGGGGCGGTTCGTGCAAACGGACCGCCCTTCCTCTTTCCAGGAGGAATACAGGACGATCGGTTCGTGAGCCGATGCAGCCTAGCTGCGATGTCGGTCGCGGATGGGCACGACGAGGCAGGAGGCGAGACGCCGCGAAGCCATTTAGGTCCATTTTGGACAACCAAAGCGGACACGAAAAAAGCTTTTCCTAATCAGTGAGATACTTACGGTTCTAGGCATCCGGTCCGTCGCTTTATTGACATTGATGTTCAAGTTAGTGACTCTGCGGCTGCTTCGGAGAGAACCCTCCCGAGCCGCCGGACGAACCCGGCGCAACGAGAGAATATACGGAGAAGGATCATGAAACGAATTGCTTTGATCGCAGCCAGCGCTGCCCTCTGCGCGGTCGCACCGACGGCGGCTTGGGCTCAGAGTTCGTCCATTTCCGGCACTGTGACCGTGCAGAAGGGCAACGGCCCTCAGCTCACGTGCACGGCGACGGCCACGCTCAACGGCTCCTCGCCCTCGACCTCGACGCAGGTCACCGGCTTCACCCTCACCGGCGGCTTCCTCGGACTCTGCGCGACCGTTCAGTTTCCGAACACGCCCCACAGCATCACTCATGGTCCCGGATCGGCGTTCACGGTGAATAACGTCTATGCCGACACCACCTTCACCCCCGGCGATTGCGAAGGCAACCTCACGGGGACTCTCAGCGGCGGCGTCGTGACCGTGAACGCGGTCCTCGACGAAGTCGACCCCGGTACCGGCGACTGCACCGTCGTGGGCTCGCTTTCCTGATTTCACGCGCCCCCAGGGCGGCTGAATCCTGCGAAGCGAAAAGTAGTGCCGCAGCCCTCTACCGGGCTGCGGCATCACTTTTTGCGGATCGAGGCTCGACGACGCCCCTGAGCCCTGAATACTGATGACTTGTCCATGATACGTCCGGCATCTCTGCCGCTTGAAACCGGCCATGTGGTTGGTGCGAAGAGAGCTGCCGCCCATCTCATGCCCGCAACCGCAACGGTCGTCTTGTCATCAGCGGCGCTGCTCTTGACCGCCGCCCCCGCCGCAGCGGCGCTAGTGGACCACGCCGACACTCCTTCCGCTGGGCCTGACGAATCTCAGGCGAACGGCGCCGAGCCGCGCGGCGAGGAGCCCGCAATGATTGTTGTGACCGCCGATCGCCGCGGCGAAGCGCTGGTAGCGGCGGAGACAGAACTCGGCGAGGAGGATATCGGCATCTACGGCGCCGACAGCATCCAGCAACTGCTCGAGCGGATCGCTCCCGAGATCGATGGCAGCGGCGAGCTCCCGGAACTGGTCATTAACGGGAAGCGAGTCGATCCGGCAGCGATACGGGCGTTCCCACCGGAGGTGTTGGCGCGCCTTACCATTCTCTCTCCGGAAGCGGCAGCACGATACGGATTCGATCCGGGAAAGCGGGTCGTGAATCTGGTGCTGAAGGAGAACTACGCAAGTTGGAACGCAGTCACATCCGCATCGGCGGCGACGCGCGGCGGCCGTCGCGGCGCGCGCCTGAATGCCGGGCGCTTCCTGATCGCGGGCGACTTGCGGTGGAATCTGCAAGGGGCGGTTTCGTACGACAGCCGGCTGCTGAAGTCGGATCGCGAGCTGCTGGAAGAGCCGGAAGACCAACGCGCAGTGGCGGCGGGGCTGGAGCCGCAACGTTACGAAACACTCCTACCTTCCTCCTCATCACTCTCGCTCAACAGCGGAATCACGCATCCGGTGGGCAGCTTCAGCGGCACGGCGAACCTCAACTTCACCGCTGCTGGCGGCGAGGGCCTGCTGGGCCTGGTCCCCAACGAGGAAAGTGGAAGCGGTCGTGCAGAACCGCTCAGATCCACCAGTGCGGTGCAGACTTTGGGGTTCAGGGCAAGCATTTCCGGGCGCCTTTCCGACTGGCGCACCCAAGCGGCCCTCAACATGGTGCAAAGCTGGAATGAAAACCGCTTCGATCGCGCATCTTCCGCTGTCATCAACCGTGGGAGATTGACTGATCGAACGCACGGATTCACCCGTACAGCCAGCCTGGACCTCGAAGCACGGAAGAACATCCTCACAGTTCCTGCGGGCCCGGCCGGAATGGTTCTTAGTCTTCGCGGGGTTTCCAGTGAGAGCAGGACGACGCGCACTTCCGGCGACGGCAGTGCGGACGATTTCAAGGCGACGCAGCAGCAAGTGTCGGCCGGCGCGACGCTCGCCCTTCCCGTTTCAAGCCGCGCGCTCGAAATATTGCAGCCACTGGGCGACTTGTCGGTCGATATCGGCACCAGCGCGGATAAAGTGGCGAGCACCCCGCTGCGCTGGCGCTGGAACGCGGGCGGCACATGGTCTCCTATCGAGTCGCTGCGATTGCGCGCGAGCTACGAATATGAGCAACGATTGCCGACGTTCGAGCAGCTCAGCGCCCCGCTGGTGGAATCGGTCAGCAGGGTATTCGACTTCGCCCGGCAGGAGGTGGCCGAGGTGATCTGGATCACCGGTGGCAATCCGGCGCTGCGGGATGGCAGCGGACGGCGGTTGTCGATCGAAGCGATGGTGCGGCCTCTTGGGAATCAGCTACTGACCTTGAACGTTAACTATCGCCGCGAGCGTAAGATCGGCGGAATCACGGCCCTTCCCGAGCTCACGCCGGCGGTAGAAGCGGCGTTTCCAGACCGGTTCATCCGCGATGCTGACGGGCGGCTGATCGCAGTCGACGCGCGTCCCATCAACATCGAAAACGAAACACGCGCGCAGCTGACCAGCGGGGCGGCAATTCGATGGGCCGGCAGCGGCGACCGACCCGTGCGGCTTAGCATGTCGCTCTCGCACCGCTGGCAGCTGGACGACATCCTCGTCACCGGCGGAGGAATTGCTCCGATAGATCGGCTCGAACAGGGCGCGTCGCCGCGGCACAGCGCCAACATGCAGATTGTTGCCGCACGCAGCGGACTCGGCCTCACGCTCAACGGAAACTGGTCAGGCGAGGCGCGAGTGGGCGGCGCCGGCTATCGCTACGCACCGACGCTACTGTTCAACCTCGAAATCTATGCCGAGCCGGAGCACCTGTGGGCCGATCAGGAAGCGTGGGCGAAGGATTTGAAGATCTCGCTGGACGTGCAAAATCTCCTGGGTGGGTATCGCCGTGTGACGATCAATGGCGCGCCTGCACCGGGCTTCGAACGCGACTTGATCGACCCTTTGGGACGAACGGTCCGGCTCACGGCAACCAAGACCTTCTGAGTCGCACTTGCCGGCGCGGTCAGGATTAGCCTTGCGCCGACGGATCCGGAATGCCTGACGGGATGAGGAAAAGCGGAAGGACGCGCGCCAGCAGCTGACGCACGGCCGCTTCGTCCTGATCAAGCATATCCCGGATGTAGGGCCCGATCATCGAATCCCCGTACGCGGATACGGCCATGATCAGGACGGCCAGGCGAACCCGGGTGTCGGCATCGCCATCGGTCGACTGACCGACGATCGCCTCGACGAGCCCGCGAACCGCGAGTCTGACAGGCTCCAAATGTTCCACCTCACCCGACTGGATGATCCACGAGGCGAGCGGGCCCGCACCACCTTTGTCGAACGCATCGAAGACCTTGTCGACCACTTGGCGCGGGCCGGCTGGTTCGGTCTTCAGCAATCTCACGACGCCGCCGAACGCATCGGTCAAGTCAGCGATCATCGAACCCATCAAGGCCGATCGTAGCGCAGCCGCAGAGCCGAAGTGATGCAGGACGTTGGCATGCGACATGCCAACTTCGTTCGCCACATTAGCAACTGTAACAGCACTCGGTCCGCCTTTTAATAGGAGCATCCGGCCAACAATCAGCGCTTCCTGGCGGACCTCGTCACCGGACCGTTTCTGCCGCTTCTTTCGTGGCTCGGATCGCTTGTAAATCGACGACAATTTCAATTTCCTCGAAGTAAAAGGCTTCTCCTAACGGAATGTCGCCCAATCTCAAACCTTCGCCTTTTCTACATTGATTAGAGTCAAGGTGACACTGACCGCCCAAGCCTGAGGCGCGACGTGGGGCTTGCAATCAGAGCTTCCTCTCGGCGATACTGCGCGACCGCCCGGTTGGGGAGATCTTGAGGCGCATCAGTGCAGGGGGCGTGCTGAGCACGATCTCCGCCGAAATCGCGTGCAGACCCATCGCTGAAAATCACAGGAGCGGCGGGACGAAGGCGCTGCATGTGCTTGTTGTCGATCGGCACCCGACCGCGCAAACGAACAACACTCGCCGGCCCGGCAACGTCCCGGCCTCGCACCGTCAGCCCTGCTCAGGCGCTCAGCCGCCGGAGGAAATAGACCCGGAAAAGGTCGAACAGGCTGTCCGCCGTGGCGCCCTCCGCCCCCGCAACGCTCACCTCCGTCCGGGCGCCATCGCCGACCCGCGCGTAGGCGAACGGATGCGGGCCGGACAGAGGAAGGCTAGCCGGGTCGAGCCCGTCGCGGCGCAGCACCCCGCGCGCCGCCTCGTCGATAAACAGCGCTGCCCATAGCTCGGCGCTTGCTTGGGTCAGATCAGCTGGATCGCGGCCGCCGGCGTCGAACGAGAGCGCAGCGCCCACAGCCGATTGCGCTTGTGCGGATGCGCGCGCAGCTCGGTGCAGTCCGGCTGAGGTTGGAAGGGCGGCTTGCCTGTCGCGGCGCTGCTTTCCGGCGCCAGAACCGGAGCGAAGCGGCTGGCCCGCATCCTCGAATTCGGGCCGCAAGGCTCCACCTGAGTCCGCCATGCATCGTCCTTTGCTGGGGCCAGGGGAGGCCATCTTCGTGCCGGGGACAGCGACCTGGAACGGTGCGCCGCCGCGCGCAACCGGCGCCTGCGGTTTTTTCCCCGCCCGCATGCTGCGGGCTCCTCGCGCATGCGCGCTGCCGCGCCAAAAAACGCGCAGGCACCGGTCCTCCGCTGACGCTGCGGCCCTGCGGGTGCGCGCGGCGCCATTGCCCCGTTCCGACGGTCTGCCCGCGCACCGGAAGATGGTCTTCCGGCTGCGAGCAAAGGAGATGAACCATGGCAGCAATCGGTTACGTGAGCGGTACGATCGAACAGGGTTTCGAAGGCCAGCTCAAGACGCTTTCGATCCGGGCGAACGTCGAAATCCGCCCCAACCGGTCGAAGACCGGCGAAGCGCAGCCCGACTATCGGGTCTATTCGGACGGCGTCGAAGTCGGCGCAGGCTGGATCCGCACCGGTGAAGCCTCAGGCCGCGACTACGTTTCGCTGAGTCTTGCCGCGCCCGAATTCGGGCCGCGCCGGATCTACGCCAACCTCGGCCGCGCCGCCGGTCAGGACGACGAGAACGTCTACGCCCTGATCTGGAATCCGGCCGACTGATCCGGCTCTCCCCGCCTCGCCCCCGCGCCTCGGCGCGCGGGGGCTCTTTTTTCGCGTGCGGGATTTTCGAGCCTCCTCGCCCGCGGCAGCGGCGGGCAAGTCGGGCGCACCGTGCGGCAGGAACTGGTCGCGCGAGACACGGGATGAGGAGGCATACGAACATGGCCAGCGCTGATGACGACAAGGACAAAGACGAGACCGCCCGCGCGCTGGCCGCGAGGCGCGGCACGCCGTTCCTCAACACCGAACAGGCAGCCGCCTATCTGGGAATCTCGGCGCGCAAGCTGCAGTACATGCGCAGCCGCTGCACCGGCCCGCGCTACCGGCTCCACAGCCGCTTCGTGCGCTACCATATCGACGACCTGATCTTCTGGTCGCGCTCCACTTCGCCGAAGGTCGAGACGCCGGAACCAGCGCGCAAAGACCAGGTGAGGGGAGGGGCCAGCGCGGCGCCGAGCAGCGCGAAAGCGCGGAGGAAGGCCGGCAAGAAAGTGCGGAACCGTGGAGCCGACACGGTGCCCGAGGACGCGGAACGCGGCGATGGCTGACGGGCGCAACCTCCCGCGCTTCGCGTGGAACGCGCGGACGCAGTCGGCGTGCGAGACGCTGCGGCGGCTGCGGCTTCGCTTCGCCCTGGCTATGCTCGGGATCGCTGCCCTCGGCCTGACGATGGTCGATCCACCGGCGCCGCGCCTCGTGTGGAACGCCAGCGCCAGCGCGCCGCGCGGGCTCTACCGCGTCAGCCCCGATGCAGCGATCGCCGTCGGCGACATGGTCATCGCCCGGACCCCGACGCCGTGGCGCGCGCTCGCCGCGCGTCGGCACTATCTTCCCGCCAACGTTCCGCTGGTGAAGCGCGTCGCGGCCGTGCGCGGCGACCGCGTCTGCGCGCGCGGCCAGGCGATTACGATCAACGGGACCATCGCTGCCACGCGCCGGACGCGCGACGGCCGAGGCCGCGCGCTGCCGTGGTCGGACGGGTGCCGCCGTTTGCGCGAGGGCGAGGCCTTCCTGCTGATGGCGGGCGTGGCCGCCTCGTTCGACGGACGCTATTTCGGGCCGACGCCGGCGCGCGATATCGTCGGAAAGGCATGGCTTCTGTGGCCGCGCTGAGGCACACCGCCGTCCTGGCGCTGGCGCTCGCCGCTACGCTCCTGGCCGGTCCTTTGCGGGCGCGCGAGGCGCCGCCCTGGCGCGTCCATGTCGCCGAGGCCGCGGCGCGCTTTGCCATCTCCGAGGACTGGATCCTGCGCGTGATCGATGCCGAAAGCGGCGGGCGCACGCACCTTCGCGGCCGGCCGATCACCAGCCCTGCCGGCGCCATGGGGCTGATGCAGCTCATGCCCGGAACCTGGACCGAGCTGCGCCGGGATCACCGGCTCGGACCCGATCCTCACGACCCGCGCGACAACATCCTCGCTGGCACGGCGTACTTGCGCCGGATGTACGATCGCTTCGGTTACCCGGGCCTGTTTGCGGCCTACAATGCCGGACCGGGCCGCTACCGCGATTACCTCGAGCGCGGCCGTCCGCTGCCGCTGGAGACGCGCCTCTATGTCGCGCGGATTGCCGGCGACGGGAGGGGCGAGGCGTTGCGCGGGCATCGTCGCGGCAATGTCCTGCAGCGCGGGGAAGGCCACCGTCGTGGCACGCCCGTCGCCGCGCCGGACCCAATCTTCCTTGTCTCCGCACGGGTCCAGCCTGGGCGCAGAGCGGCGACGGATGACGCCCCGAGGCAGCCGCTGCCGCGCGGCGCCGCTGCGCGCGTACCAGCGGACGAAGCCGCCGCGGCCAGCGTGCCCGCGGCAGCGCCGCACGATGGCGCTCGAGATGGATCAGCGCACCCTCCGAACGCGCGCGATGCCGTGTTCCTGTGGCGCCGGCCCGCAGCGCAGCGCGGGGAGTGAGAGCCGTGATGGGGCGCCAGCTGGAGAGGGTGGGCTCGTCTCGTGACAGGCCCAGTGTGACGGGCAGCGGCGCGCCTGTGCAAGGCCGGCGGCCCCTCCAATTTGCTGCGCAAATCGGTTCCTCCGCCGCCGCTTCGCGGCGCGCGGGCATGGCCCGCGCGGCCCTGACAGGCGCGCCGCCGCCCGCCTCCGAGACCCCGTTCCCGATGCGGGGAACGGATGCATCAAGGAGGATCTCATGCTCGATATGGCAAGCAACGAGAGCGCCGACGGCGTGTTCGAACGGCTCGTTGCCGGGCTCAAGGCGGAGTTCGGAAACACAGCTGGCGAGGGGCTGGCGCGGGTGTTCGTCGAAGCCGAAGCGGCCGACTTCTACTGGGATGCGCGGGGCGATCTGCGCTGGCTCGGCAGCTACGAATGCCCCGATCTGGACGAAGACGAATTGCTCGATCGGGTCGCTGTCACCGGGCTCCTGGATGGTCGCTTCTATGTCGCGGTCCTCGTCGTGGACGCCCGCGACCGGGTCCATGCCATGCTCGGATTGCGACGGTTCGGGAGCCGCGATGCAACCGACCAGGCATTTGCCGATGCGCGCTGAGCGGCCCCACGGCCAATGCGGGAGCGGCGTCCACTGGGCGCTGCTCCCCTTTGCCGTGTGCGCCTGGGAGAGGCGGCGAGGGGATGGCGTACGGCAGCGGGGAAGGGCAGACAGCGGCCGTGAAGGTGCGGGAGGGCAAGATAAAGGGATAGCCTCGCGAACGCGGCTATCTCACTGTCTGCACATCCTTTTGCCGCGAGACTTGGGCTCCCGCTGCGAGATTGCGGCGCTCGCGGTCAGCGCGGGCTTAGCGGCGGGCGATGCGGCGCGAGGCAAATGCCCGTGAGCGGCGGGGACGACGAGTTCGAGCCCAGAATCGGCCGCATGCGCAGCGTGCGCGGAAGGCGGGCTCGCAAGTACCTTGGCCGCATCCTGGCGGCCGGCGCCGTGGTGCGGGTGTCGGCAAGCCGGCGCGCCCGCTTCGATGGCAGCCGCATCGGGCGCGGGGCGTCGCGCGGACGGCTGCTGTCCGCGCGCACCGGCGGGCGGGCAGGAGGACCGCGGCGGGTGATCGTCAAGACGCGCCTGGTGAAGTTCGGCGGCAAGGGCGTAGGCGCGGCGCGCGCGCACCTCAGATACATCCAGCGCGACGGTGTCACCCGCGAGGGGCTGCCGGGCGAGCTCTACTCGGCGCGCGAGGATGTGGCCGACGGCAAGGAATTCCTCGAGCGCACCGCCGGCGACCGGCACCAGTTCCGGCTGATCGTCTCGCCCGAGGACGGCGATCTCTACCCCGATCTCAAGCCGTTCGTCCGCCGGTTCATGGCGCAGGTGGAAAAGGACCTCGATACCCGCCTCGAATGGGTCGCGGTCGACCACTTCAACACCGGCCGTCCGCACAGCCATATTCTGCTGCGCGGGACCGACGAAACCGGTTCCAATCTCGTCATTGCCCGCGAGTACATCGCGCACGGATTCCGCACCCGTGCGAGCGAGATCGCAACCCAGGATCTGGGGCCCGTCACGCGCCTCGAAATCGAGAACCGCATGCGCCGCGATATCGACGCCGAACGGCTGACCGATATCGACCGGCAATTGCTGCGTGAAGCCGAGCGCGCGCCGGTGGTTTCGGCAAGTGCGCGCGATCCATTCGAGCAGTCGGTAAGGGCGGGGCGGTTGCAGAAGCTGGAACGTCTCGGCCTTGCCGACGAAGTCGCGCCGGGTGTCTGGCGGCTGGCGCCCGAGATGGCGGACGCCCTGCGCCGGATGGGCGAGCGCGGCGACATCATACTGGCGTTGAACCGCGAGCTTTCGGGGAGGGCGCCGCTGCCGGCCGACCGTGTGATCCACGAACCGGACCGGCCGCTCGCGGCGTCGCTGGTCGGCCGCGTGGTCCTGCGCGGGCTCGCCGACGAGCTCGCCGACCGGCACTACCTCGTGGTCGAAGCGACCGATGGGCGCACGCATTACGTCGAGATCGGCAGGGGCGAGCGGACCGAGCCGCTGCCCGAGCACGCCATCGTCCGCATCGCTCCAGCGCGCGCGGAGGTGCGCGAAGTCGACCGCACGATCGCCGCGGTCGCGCAGGCGAACGGCGGGATCTATTCGGTGGAGGCCCATCGCTTGCAAGATCCCGATGCCGGCAGCGAATTCGTGCAGGCGCATAACCGGCGGCTGGAAGCAATGCGGCGCGCTGGCGTTGTAGAGCGTCTGGACGACGGCAACTGGACTATCGCGGCCGATCATCTGCAGCGTGCGGCCGCTTATGAGGAAATGCGGCTAAAGGACCGTCCCGTCGCGGTCGAGGTGTTGTCCCCGATACCGGTCGAGCGGCTGGCACACGCCGAGGCCGTGACCTGGCTCGACCACGAAGCGCTGGCCGAGCGCCCCGAGGCGCTGCGCGACAAGGGCTTCGGCCGGGAGGTCCGCCAGGCGGCGGCGGCGCGCCGCCAATGGCTGGTCGAGGAGGAATTGGCCGATCCGGCGGGCGAGGGTATGGTCTACCGGCCCGGTGCCTTGGCAGGGCTCCAGCGGCGCGAACTGCTGCGGCTTGCGCGGCGGCTGTCGGATGAGCTCGAGAAGCCCTTTGTCGAGACCCCGAACGGCGAGCGCGTGCAGGGCACATTGGCGCGGCGGGTGGACACCGCCGGCGGCCGCTATGCGCTCGTCGAGAAGGCCCACGAATTCACGCTGGTGCCGTGGAAGCCGGTGCTCGCCCGCCACCTGAGCAAGGAGGTCGGCGGCACGATGCGCGAGCGCGGCGTCAGTTGGACGATCGGGCGCGGGCGAACCGGCCCCGAAATCGGGTGATGCAGGAGGCTATTCGGCGAGGCGGCGTTCGCAGACAGTGCGCACGAGCTCTTCGAGCACTGCGACCCGCTCGCCGATCCACGCCAGTTCTTCCTCGCTGATCGTGTAGTGCGGCGAATAGCGCGCGTTGACATAGGCCTCGCGCAGCAGCTCGAAGCAGCGGCGTGAGAACTTGTCGGCGCGCGGCCAGGCCTCGACCAGCTCGGGCGCCACTTCCTCGGCGTGGCTGCGCAGGAAATTGAGGCGGTGGGACTTGGGGCTATAGAGGGTCAGGACGAGCAGAGTGCAGTGGTAGAAGTGCTCGGCCGCTTGGTGGAACAGAAATGCGGCCTTTGTCGACATGCCCATCTCGACCGCCGCCATCGCCAGCTCACGAAATTCGCAGGCGCTTCGGAACCAGCGGTCAAATTGCTCCTGAGCTTCCGCGCGAGCCTCCTCGGGCGGGAGCTGCTGCGGCTGCGAAAAGTGGACTCCTTCGGCCTCATATAGCGCCGCGCCGTGTCGCGTGATGTCGACGAAGAATGGTCGTCCGCGCTCAAGCTGCTTGTTCACGTCGGTAAGGC
The DNA here is from genome assembly GCF_057657235.1 of Pelagerythrobacter sp. Soil_C_18. Lineage (NCBI taxonomy): Bacteria > Pseudomonadati > Pseudomonadota > Alphaproteobacteria > Sphingomonadales > Erythrobacteraceae > Pelagerythrobacter > Pelagerythrobacter sp. Soil_C_18. Next base: position 116,546 of record NZ_JBDGIU010000001.1, on the reverse strand, counting down.
TGTGAACGATGAAGTTGACAGGTGCAGAGAGAGTGCGGTGGATCGTCACGTCGCGCATCAGCCGATCGTCGGCGGCCGACCAGAGCTCGAAGTCGGTCAGGCGCTCGTCGTTGACCACGATCAGTATGTCGTAATCGGACTTGTATCCGCCGACAGGATCGTCGACCCAGTCGCCGCGTGCATAGGAACCGTAGAGCACGACCTTGAAGATGCGCGCCTGCTTCTTCCATTTTTGCGTTGCCATCGCATGGGCGGCCTCGAACTCTTCGAATAGGGTCCGCGTGACATGTTCGAGCTCGCGCTGCTTCGAGCGCGGAAGATGATCTAGACCGGTTCGCATCGGCGGAATCTTCGAGGAGGGGCTTCCAAGAAGCAAGTGGCAATGCATCGGATATGAAGGTTCCACCGTAGCTGCACCCACTGACCGGGGCGGGCTCGCGGTTGGCTCCCACATCGCCTCGCAGCTCAAGCGTGAGTGCCGGCGTCTGTCCGGTACATCGCTTTTGATCGGATGCCGAAGGATTGAAGAAGACCACCGCGAAATCAACTCCGTCAGAAGCGGCAGCTTTGTTGGACACCGCGTAATTGATTTAGCCACCCTCCTGGATGGTACGAAGTCGCCTTGGCGCTTCAATGCAGGAGGGTGACCGATGGCGATATTTGCTGGTTTGGATGTGAGTGACAAGACCACCCACGTGTGCGTGGTGGACGATGACGGAGCGATCCTAAAGCGTGACGTTGTCGCCAGTGACCCAAGCCTTTTGGCCAAGTGGTTCGGTAAGCATTGTATTGGCTTGGTTCGAGTGGTGCTGGAGACCGGCCCCTTATCAAGCTTCCTGTACCACGGGCTGACTGAGCGCGGCATACCGGTCGAGTGTATCTGTGCCCGTCACGCAAAGGGCGTGTTGGCAGCTCGCGTGAACAAGAGCGATGTTCATGACGCGGAAGGACTGTCGCAGCTTGCTCGTACAGGCTGGTTCAAGCGCGTACATATGAAAGCGTCAGCAACGCACATCGACCGTGCTGCGCTGCGCATTCGTGCGCAACTGATCACCACGCGCGTGGCCATGGGCAACCAGCTGCGCGGACTCCTGAAGTTGTTCGGCCTTCGTCTCGGCGCTGCCCGCACACCGGGGAAGCGACGCGAGCGGTTGATTGCATTGTACCAGCAACGGCCAGATCTCGAGCCGCTGTTCGCGCCACTGGTGGCATCCATGGAAGTCATCGAAGAGCAACTGCGTGCTTCCAATCGGCTGCTGGAAAGCCGTGCAGAAGATGACCCGGTGTGCAGTCGGCTTATGAGTGTTCCCGGCGTCGGCCCGATCACCGCCCTGACATTTACCGCCAGCGTTGAGGATCCACACCGCTTTGCCCGCAGTGAAGACGTAGGGGCATATGCCGGACTTGTGCCACGGCGTAGCCAGTCCGGCGAACGCGATGTTCGCGGCAATATATCCAAGGCTGGCGATCCGATGTTGCGACGAGCGCTCTACGAGGCCGCGAACATCATGTTGTGCCGCGTGCAGCGGCCATTTGCTCTTCAGCAATGGGGCCAGGCGATCGCAGAATCGAAAGGTAACAAGCGTGCCAGGATTGCGGTTGCACGCAAGCTAGCCGTGCTGCTGCATTCGCTTTGGCTGAACGAGACGGAGTTCCGCTGGACATGACGCCAGCGCCTTCATCTCGGTCAGCCATGCCAGGGTGATCTCGCCCGGATCGTAGAGGCACCACCTCGAGTTGGACACAGAGACACCCATCTACCTCGCCCGGCCGCGATCATGAGGCTCGGACATACAGCTATCAAACGCCGTCCGATGACCTCGAAGACAACCATTGGCACCGGGAGGAAGGAATGCTCATGAGAAAATCAATTAGACAACGATCCGGAAGGACTGCTTTTAGGAATGCCGATTGGGATAGCGGACGTTCCAGACGTTCAACCAGCATGTCAGCTTCGCGCCCCGATTTCGGTCATTCGACCCGCGGTGGTTTGGTCCAAAAAGCTGCCGCAATTTCGAAGTCTGAAGTTTGTCGCCAATCGACGGACGAGCAATTGACCGCCAGAGAATCGTGTGACCGACATCGGCCGTTCCTGTTGGGTGCTCGGCCGCCGTGGCGTACTGATCTTGGAAGGGTCGAATGCCTGTTCGACCTGTCGTTGCCAATTTCGCTGAGCGACAAGAGCGCTTACCGTGCAGATTCACCTAATTTCAGGCGCTGAACTAGCATCGCAAATGTGATGTCGGCTCAACCTTCCCGCCAGGAGGTTCGCCGATGATAGCTTTGCCCCCTCTCCCCCCGCAGCACGGTAGACCGGAGATTCGTTTTGCGCGTCTCGCTGCACAATCACGCCAGTACCCGTCAGGGCCGAAGCCACTATGGAGGCGAACCGTCGGTAGGCAGGGTCGGCTGGATTTTACTGGTTTCCAACCGCCTAATGGCAAATGCGCGAAGGGGTGGGCCGCTCTTTCCGGGACTGATCTGTTCGCAGACTCCGCACCTATCAATCACAGATATTCACACACACGTTAGTGAACATTGACAGCGGTCCCCTTTTCGGTAATTTGCCGTCCCAAGGCGCCAGTGAAAGGCGCCATTGATGGGAGAGAGAGATGTTGAAGGGATGGCTGTTTGCCTCCGCATCGGCGGTGGCGGTTGCGTTCGTGCCGGGTGTGGCTCTTGCTCAGGATGGCAGTGAGTCGGACGGAGCCGGGGCCCAGACCACGGAAGAACTCTCCCCGGCAGCCGGGGATCGTGATCGTGGGGTCATCATCGTCACCGCAACGCGGCGAGAGCAGAGCCTGCAGGACGTGCCGATCAGCGTCACGGCGTTCGGCCAGGAAGAGCTCGATGACCTCGGCATAGTGGGCTACGAGGGCATCGCGCAGAATACGCCGGGCATCGTGGTCAACCGGCCGACGCAGAACTTCAACAACTTCACGGCGCGCGGAATCAACACCAACGGCTATAGCGCCGGACTCCAGAGCGCGGTCGCGATTTACGTCGACGAGCTGCCGATCTCCGCGAACGGCAATTCCACAATCCTCGATCCCAACCTCTACGATGTAGAGCGCGTCGAATTCCTGCGCGGGCCGCAGGGGACGTTGTTCGGGTCGAATTCGCTCGCCGGGGCGATGCGGATCATCACGCGCAGCCCCGACCTCAACGATTTCGAAGCCTCGGCTAGCGCGGACATCGGCCTGACCAACTCGAGCTCGGTCCGCCAGCGCTACAACGCGATGATCAACGTGCCGCTGATGACCGATGAGGCGGGCCTGCGAGTCACCGGGTATTATCGCAACGAGGATGGCTGGGTCGATAATATCGGCACCGGGGTCGAGGATTCGAACAGCCTCGAGGCGTTCGGCGGCCGGGCGACGCTGCTGCTGCAGCCGACCGATCGCTTCAAGGTGAAGCTGCTCGCCTCCTACGAAAACAGCAAGCCGGCGGATTCGGCGCTGACGAACCCCCTGCTCGGCAAGTTCGTGCGAAATTCGGACCGGCCCGACCTGTTTCAGGGCAAGCTCACCAATTACAACGTCACGCTCAATTATGAATTCGACTTCGCGGAGCTGATCAGCTCGACCACACTGTCGGACTACGACGCGTCGTTCTACGTCGACCTTGCCGGCACGTTCGCGCAAACTATCCCCTTCGCGCTGGACGCTTATGGTTTCGACGACCTTTTCGTCCAAGAGACACGTCTGGTTTCACGCCATGCAGGCCCGATCGACTGGGTCGCGGGCTTCTTCTATTACGACAAGCGCCGCACGGTCGATTTCGCCTATCGGTCGAGCCAGGAATTCCTCGATGCGCGCGGTCTGACGGGCTTGCCCGACGAATACTACCAGCGCTTCAACAGCTATACCGACCAGACCGAGATCGCCGGCTTTGGCGAGGTGACGCTCCATCTGAGCGACAGTCTCTGGATAACTGGCGGCCTTCGGTACGGTAGTACAGAGGTCCAGTCCTTCACGCGTGGAGGCGGCTACAACAGCAACTATCTCGCGCTAGCTTTGTCCGGCCTGTCGGACATTCCGCTGACGGTAACGGACATTCCCTACGCCGAAGGGCTGAAGGTCACCGACGACCGCTTGTCCTACAAGGCCAGCATCTCGTGGAAGCCGGTGCCGGAGATCACCACCTACGCGACAGTGTCGACCGGGTTCCGCACCCCGGTCGTGAATGCGCGTGCAGGGCTGGTCAGCACGCTCGATCCGGACGACATCGTTATCCCGGACGGCGCAAAGTCGGACAGCGTCACCAATTACGAGGCCGGCGTGAAGGGTAACTGGCTGAATGGTGGGTTGACCGCCAATATCGCCGCCTACTTCATCGACTGGCAGGACATTCAGGTTCAGGCGAACCGGGTGTCGGACACGATCCAGTTCGCGACCAATATCGGCGCGGCGGAGAGCTACGGCCTCGAATTCGAAGTGATCGCGCGGCCGGTCCAGGGCTTGAGCCTTTCGGTCAACGGATCGTTCAACCGCGCCAAGGTGACCGAACTCACCCCGAGCGAAGCGGCGATCTCGGGCGCAGAACTTGGCACCCGGCTCGCTTCGCCGAAGTTCCAGGGATCGGGGACGCTGCGCTACGATTTCGCCATCGGCGAGCAGGCGGATGCGTTCGCTTCGGTCAACGTCTCCCACGTAGGGTCATTCCCGAACCAGTTCCCCAATGTCCCCGGAAATCCGGCGGCCGTGGCCCCGACGTTCGATTTCACCGAGGCCTGGACCAATGTGAATCTGTTCGCCGGGACGAAGTTCGGCGCTCTGGGCGTAAGCGCGTACGTCGAGAACGTCCTCGACGACAGCAAGATCACGTACGTCCATCCCGAAGCCTTCCTCGATAGCCGATACGCCCGGATGCGACCGCGGACGGTGGGCGTGCGGCTGGACTACGCATTCTGATGCGCGGCGAAGAGGAAAGGGACGCGAAGGCAACGCAATCGGGTCGCACCCGATACTTGCTCCTAGGCCTTGCGGGACTGGCGCTGACGGGGTGCGCCCACGCATCCGCAGCCCGGAATGCAGCCCCGGTGGTGGAAGCGACCGGTGGGGCGTTGCGCGGCACCTCGGACGAAGGGATCGGCGTGTTCCGCGGCGTTCCCTACGCCGAAGCCCCGGTCGGCGATCTGCGGTGGAAGCCGCCGGTCACCAAGGCCAAGTGGGACGGCGTGCGCGACGCGAGCGAGTTCGGCGCGCCGTGCTTCCAGCCCGAATCGCGCCCGACCGCGAGCAATATCTACGCCGAAGAACTCGCGCCGATGAGCGAGGATTGCCTGACGCTCAACGTCTGGGCGCCCGAGGATGCTGAGAAGGCGCCAGTCCTGGTGTGGATCCACGGCGGCGCGCTGGTGGCGGGGGCGAGCAGCTTCGGCACCTACGACGGCACGCACCTCGCCGAGGAAGGCACCGTCGTCGTCTCGCTCAACTACCGGCTCGGGGCGCTTGGTTTCCTCGCGCATCCCGAGTTGAGCGCGGAATCGGATCAGGGCATCTCGGGGAACTACGGGCTGCTCGACCAGATCGAGGCGCTGCGCTGGATCGAACGCAACATCGCGGCGTTCGGCGGCGATCCCGACAACGTGACCATTGCCGGGGAATCCGCGGGCGCGCTCAGCGTCATGTACCTGATGACCTCGCCGCCCGCGCAGGGTTTGTTCGACAAGGCGATCATGCAGAGCGCCTACATGGTCTCCACCCCGGCGCTGAACGAATCGCAGAACGGGCATCCCTCGAGCGAATCGATCGGAACCTGGCTGCAAGGCCAGCTGGAAGCGGACGGCCTGGCCGAACTGCGTGCGATGAGCGCACGGGACCTGACAGAGCGCTCGACCGCTGCCGGATACCCGACCTGGGCCACTGTCGATGGCAAGGTCATTCCGCGCCAGACTGTGGAGGTCTTCGATGCGGGCGAGCAGGCGCAAGTGCCGCTGCTCGCCGGGTTCAACAGCGGCGAGATCCGCTCGCTGCGCCGTCTGCTGCCGCCCGCACCCAAGGACGCGGAAGAATACGAGGCTAAGATTCGAGCCGCCTATGGCGAGGAAGCGGATCGCTATCTCGCGGCATACCCGTCCGACACGATCGACGAGAGCATGCTCGCCGCGACCCGCGACGCGCTCTACGGCTGGACCGTCCAGCGCATGGGCGCCAAGCACGCCGCAGCCGGGCTGCCTGCCTATCTCTATCTGTTCGATCACGGATACCCCGCGGCCGACGAAGCAGGGCTGCATGCGTTCCACGCTGCCGAAATCCCGTTCATGTTCGGCACGATCTGGGAAACGGCGGAAAGCTGGCCGCAAATACCGCGCACCGAAGAACAGCGCGCGCTGTCGGACGCGATGGTCGGCTACTGGACCTCGTTCGCACGCACTGGCAGCCCGGTCGCCGAAGGGCATCCCGACTGGCCGCGGTTTGGCGCGGATCAGGCGTTCATCGTGTTCGACGACGAACCGAAGGTCGCACGCGACGTGCTCGGCGACCGCTACGATCTCTACGAGGAGACGGTCTGCCGCCGCCGTGCGGCGGGCGATCAGCAGTGGAACTGGAACGTCGGCGTGATTTCCCCGCCGCTGCCCCCGAAAGTGCCACAATGCCGATGAAAGACGGCGCGATGCAGGATTTCGCGCTCACGCTCGACAAGTTCCTCGATCATGCAGCCCGGTGGCACCCCCGCAAGGAGGTGGTCACTGCGCTGGACGACGGAGAGACGCGCCGGATCGGCTACGAGGCGCTGCGCGAGAGGGCGAAGCGGGTCTCGGCCGTGCTTGCGGAACTCGGCATCGCGCAGGGCGATCGAGTGGCGACGCTGGCTTGGAACACGCAAGCACATCTGGAGAGCTGGTACGCGATCATGGGCATGGGCGCGGTGTGCCACACGCTCAACCCGCGCCTCACCGCCGAGCAACTTGCTTGGATGGCGTGCCAGTCCGACGCCGCGATCCTGATCGCCAGCGCCGATCTCGCGCCGCTCGCCCGCGAGATAGCTGCCAACGCACCCGGGGTGCGGCACGTGTTGACGATCGACGGAGCGGCCGACATCGGCCAGCAACTGGAAGAACTGCTCGCGAGCGCCGGGGGAGACGTTCCCTGGGGCAGATTCGACGAGACCATTCCGTGCGGCCTGTGCTTCACCTCGGGCACGACGGGGGCGCCGAAGGGCGTCACGTACACGCACCGGGCGAACTACCTTCACACGCTTCGCCAGTTGCAGGCGGACGTCGCCGGGATCACCTCGCGCGACGTCGTTCTGCCGGTCGTCCCCATGTTCCATGCCAACGCCTGGGGCCTGCCCTTCGCCGCACCCGCGACCGGTGCCAAGCTGGTGCTGCCCGGACGACACGCGGATGGTGCGAGCCTTGCCAGACTGATCGCCGAGGAGGGCGTGACGATCGCGGTCGGCGTGCCCACCGTCTGGCTCGGGCTGCTCGACCATCTCGATGAATGCGGCGCGGAGGTGCCTTCGCTCCAGCGGGTCATGGTCGGCGGGGCGCCGATGCCGCCTGCGCTGATGGCGCGGATCGAGGCGCGCGGGATCGAGGTGCAGACGACCTGGGGCATGACCGAACTCTCGCCGCTCGGTACGGCCACGCCGCCTGCCGCCACGCCGCGCAACCCGGCGCTTTCGGGCCGCCCTGCGCAGGGCATGGACCTTCTGCTGACCGACCATACCGGCGCGCCGCTGCCCGAACAGCGGGGCGCAGAAGGACACCTGTGGGTGCGCGGCCCATCGGTGGTCGAGCGCTATTTCGGTCAGGAAGAGCCCGCGACGCAGGGTGGCTGGTTCGATACTGGCGACCTCGCTGCAATCGACGAAGACGGAAATCTGCAGATCACCGGCCGTTCGAAGGACCTGATCAAGTCGGGCGGCGAATGGATCAATCCGGCTGAAATCGAGGCGCTGGTCGCCTCGCTGCCCGAGGTCGCGCTGGCAGCGGTGATCGGACGAACGGACCCCAAGTGGGGCGAGCGGCCGATGCTGCTGGTCGAACTGCGCGAGGATCGCTCGTTGAGCGACGAGGCATTGTTCGCGCCGCTCCGCGGTCAGGTCGCCAACTGGTGGATACCCGACGAGGTGGTGCGCCTCGCGCAAATGCCACTGGCGGCGACCGGTAAGATCGACAAGTTGCGCTTGCGGACCGAGTATAGCAGGGCATGATCGACGACATCGATCTTGCGGCCGCCCCGGCGGCCAGTTCCGAAAAGGGGTCCAACTTGCCGGCAGCCAGGAAACCGCGAACCAAGCCGCAATCCAAGGCCGAGCGGCGCGCGGAAACGACTGAGCAGATCCTCGACGCGGCCGAGTACCTGTTCTCGCGCCACGGGCTCTACGGCGTGACGCTGAAGGACGTGGCCAAGCGTGTCGGGGTGCACCACACGCTGGTCAATTACTATTTCGACGACAAGCAGACGCTGTTCGATGCGGTGTTCGCACGGCGTGCGGTGGTCACGATCGAGAAGCGGATGAAGGCGCTCGACGACTACGACCGCGAGGCCGCCGGCAAGCCTACGGTCGAAGGCGCGCTGCACGCCTTTCTCGACACCGACCTCGATCTCTACATCCAGGGCGGCGAGGGCTGGAAGAACTACGGCGCGTTCGGTGCGCAGGCATCGAACAGCCCCGAAGGCGCTGCCTTCATGGACAAGTATTTCGATCCCGTGGTGCTGCGGCTGATCGAGATACTCAAGAAGGCGCTGCCCGAGGCGGACGAGCGGGACATCTTCTGGGGCTATCACTTCGTGACCGGCGCGCTGATGCTGACGCTGGCGCGGACGGGGCGCATCGACAAGCTGTCGGACGGCCTGTGCCGATCGGAGGATTACGAGGCGGTCAAGGCGCGGATGGCGCGCTTCATGGCGGCGGGATTTCGGGACATCTGCGGGCAACCTGGCCGCCGACAGGACGGCTGAGGGGCTGCGCTTGTTGATGAAACACATGCGCAGCGCCGTGGTGAAACTTTTGTTCACTCACTGGTGAGTTATTGATATGTCGAACGAGGGAGAAGCAACGATGAACCTGGCGGGACGGGTCGCGATCGTCACCGGAGCGGGCGGAGGGCTCGGCCGCTGCCATGCGCTCGAACTCGCACGGCACGGGGCGAAAGTGGTCGTCAACGATCTCGGCCGCGCTGACGCGGACGGCGTGGCGGACGAAATCCGCGCGGCGGGCGGTGATGCGATTGCGATCGCGGCGTCGGTGAACGACGAGGACGCGGTCGCCGCGACGGTCGCCGAAACGCTCGATCGCTGGAGCCGGATCGACATCCTGGTCAACAACGCCGGCATCCTGCGCGACAAGAGCTTCGCCAAGATGGACATGGCCGACTTCCGCCTGGTGGTCGACGTCCACCTGGTGGGCGCGGCGATCTGCACCAAGGCGGTGTGGGAGACGATGCGCAGCCAGCAATACGGCCGCGTAATCATGACCACGTCCTCCTCCGGCCTCTACGGCAATTTCGGCCAAGCGAACTACGGCGCTGCCAAGATGGCGCTCGTCGGCCTGATGCAGACGCTGGCGATCGAAGGCGAGAAATACGGCATCCGCGTCAACTGCCTCGCGCCTACGGCGGCGACGCAGATGACCGGCGGTGTGCTGGCGGAAGACGCGCTCGCCCGGCTCGACCCGGCGCTCGTCAGCCCGGGCGTGGTGCATCTCGCGGGCAAGGACGCGCCCACGCGCGCGATCCTGTGCGCAGGAGCGGGCCATTTTGCAGCGGCGCATGTGACGTTGACGAACGGCGTGCAGGTCGGCGCATCGCCCGACGCCGCTGCGCGCGTCGCGGCAGGCTGGAGCGAGATCGTCGACAGGTCGGGCGAGATTATCCCGCAATACGGCTTCACGCAGGCCGAGCGCGAAGTCGAAGCGGCCAATGGCAGGTCCGAGGAGGCGCTTGCCCCGGTGGATTGATCGAGAGCGTCGGGCCGCGAGCGGGGCAATCCCGCCGGGCCCACGCGAGGAGAGGAGTGATGAAGGCATGAACCGTCCAGGCCCTTTGCACGGACTTTTTGCTGCGACCTTGATGCTCGGCGGCTGCGCGAGCGTGACCGATGCACCGGGCACGCCGCACGCCCCCGTGGTCACGACGCCGCATGGCGACTTGCGCGGTGCGGCCGAGGAAGAGCTCAACGTCTTTCGCGCAATTCCCTACGCCGCCCCGCCGGTGGGCGAGCTCCGCTGGGCTCCACCGCAACCGGCCGCCGGCTGGGACGGCGTGCGTGATGCGAGCGCGTTCGGACCGGCATGCATCCAGCCTCCTGTGCCGGACACGAGCCTGTACAACGACCCGCCCTCCGCGACTTCCGAAGATTGCCTGACACTCAATGTCTGGGCACCCGAGAACGCCGAGAACGCACCGGTCGTCGTCTGGATTCACGGCGGATCGCTGCGGATCGGCGGTTCGAGCCTGCCGATGTACGACGGCGCGCATTATGCGCGGCGCGGGGTCGTGTTCGTTTCGGTCAATTACCGTCTCGGGCCGCTTGGCTGGCTCGCGCATGACGAATTGAGCGCCGAGTCCGATGCAGGAATCTCCGGCAATTACGGTCTGCTCGACCAGATCGCCGCGCTGAAATGGGTGCGCGCGAATGCCGCCGCTTTCGGCGGCGACCGCGACAATGTCACGATCATGGGCGAATCGGCCGGTGCGTTGAGCGCGACCTATCTGATGGTATCGCCGCAAGCGCGCGGTCTGTTCGACAAGGCGATCATCCAGAGCACCAATGTGCGCAGTTTCCCCGAACTTTCCCAGGCAAGCAACGGAATGCCTTCGGCCGAAGAGATCGGCGCGGGTCTGCTGGCCAAACTGAACGCAGCGGATATCGCTGCCGCGCGCAGCATCGATGCGCAGGATCTTACGAACCACGCGACGCTGGCCGGATTCGCACCCCAGGGAACGATCGACGGCGCGGTCCTGCCGGATCAGTTGATCGACATCTTCGACCGCGGCGAACAGGCGCGGGTGCCCGTGATCGTGGGCTATAACGCGCATGAATGTCGCCCCGTCGAAGGCATCGACTTGCGCATGCCGAAGATGGCGCGGCAATACGAGGCCATGATCGGAAGCGTGTACGGCGAGCTGGCGCCCGAATTCCTCCGGCTCTACCCGCACGATAAAGGCGACGACGCCTTGCTCGATGCGACCGGAGACACGATTTTCGGCTGGTCGGGCGAGCGTATCGCGCGAAGCCAGAAAGAGCTCGGCCTCGCATCCTACTTCTACGTCTTCGACTATTGCTATCCGTCAGCGGAAGCGCGCGATCTGTGTGCTTTCCATGCGAGCGAAGTGCCGTTCACTTTCGGCAATCTCGACGCCGACGCGATGCCCGATCGCTGGCCGGTGCCCGATGGCGAGCACGACCAGACGGTCTCGAACGCGATGCTCGACTACTGGACCAGCTTTGCCGCCAGCGGTCGGCCCGAGGCGAAGGATCGCCCGGACTGGCGGCCCTACGGTTCGGCGGAGAACTACATTCGCTTTGCCGATGAGCCGATTGCCGGTCACGATTTCAAGCCGGGGATGTTCGAACTGCTCGAGGAGTTCGGCATTCGGCAGCGTGCAGCGGGCCACCCGTGGGGAATCCCGGTCGGCCTCGATCCGACGCCGCAATCAGAAGAACAGCAATAGCGCGCAAACAGGGGGGGGAGAGCCCGATCATGAGCACTACCGATATCAGCAGTCCGGCCGCCGTCCCGCTGACGGAAACGCCTTACACCAGGCGCTCCTATCGCTATTTCGTGCTGGGCGTCCTCACGCTCGTCTACGCGCTGAATTTCGTCGACCGCCAGTTGCTGGTGATCCTGCAGGAGCAGATCAAGGTCGAACTCGAGCTGTCGGACACCCAGCTCGGCCTGCTGTCGGGCTTTGCCTTTGCGCTGTTCTACGTATCCTGCGGCATTCCGATCGCGCGCTGGGCGGATCGCGGATCGCGGCGCAGCATCATCGCGCTGGCGCTCACGGTATGGAGCGGAATGACCGCGATCAGCGGCCTAGCGCAGAACTACGTCCACCTGCTGCTCGCGCGGATCGGTGTCGGTGTCGGCGAAGCGGGGGGGAGCCCGCCAGCGCATTCGATGATCTCCGACATCTTCGAAGAGAAGGAACGGGCGACTGCGCTCTCTATCTATTCGATCGGCATCTACATTGGCATCCTCACCGGCTTCGCGCTGGGCGGGTTCATCGCCGACGCGTTCGGCTGGCGAATGGCATTCTTCGTGGTCGGCCTGCCGGGGATCGCGGTCGCGATCTTTCTGCGCCTGACCGTGCAGGAACCCATCCGCGGATGGTCCGAAAAGCGCGAAGCCGAGGCTGGCGAAGCGCCGCCCTTCCTCGAGGTTACGCGATTCCTGTGGTCGCGCCGGACCTTTCGCAACCTGGCGATCGCCGGAAGCCTCCAAGCCATGGTGATCTATGCCGTGGGCAACTGGCTACCTTCGTTCTTCCTGCGGAATCATGACATCGGCCTCGCGGAACTGGGGTTGTGGATGGCGCTGACCGCCGGTTTCGGAGGCGGCAGCGGATCGTTCTTCGGCGGCTGGCTCGCCGATCGCCTGGGGCAGCGCGACAGGCGCTGGTACGTGTGGGGCTCCGCCCTCCTGATATTCGCGATCACGCCGGTCCTCCTGGTCATGCTGACCACTGGCAATCTGACGCTGGCGCTGGTGCTGACGGGCGTGTTCCATTTCCTGTCCGCGTCCTATCTGGGGCCCGCGTTGGCCGTGTCGCACGGACTGGTCGGCCTGCGGATGCGCGCGCTGACTTCGGCGGTGTTCTTCTTCTTCATCAATCTGATCGGCCTGGGTCTCGGACCGCTCATCGTAGGGTTCCTCAGCGACACCCTCGCTGCGGACGGAACGGATGCGCCGCTGGCGACGGCGATGCTGGTCGTGGGGTGTGCCGCATCGCTGTGGGGAGGATTGCACTATCTCTTCGCCGCGCGGCACATTCGTGCGAACCTCGATGCGAGCCCCGGCCGCAGGACCGCAGCCCCAGGCGTGTCGTAATGTTCGGCGCGCGGTCTCCATGGGCTGGACCCGTCTCGGCGGCGTTGTTGGTCTCGGGATGCGTGTCGGGGGGAGCCTCCCATCCCGCGCCGTCCAGCGTCGCCGACACGCCTAGCAGCGCAAAGACGCCGGGCGGCGAGTACATCGCATGGCGCGAACATCTGGTGGACGATCAAGGCATCAACGGCGGCATCGCACTGCGCGGCGGCGACGGCCTGCAAATGGCCGACATCGATCGCGACGGCTTCATGGACATCGTCTCGGTTCACGAGGATTCGGGCCACTTGCGCATAGCGTTCGGCAGCGGCGATCCGGATCGCTGGATGCTGACGACCGTTGCCTCCGGCGATATCGTCGCCGCGATCGAGGACGTCTCGGTCGGCGATCTCGACGGCGACGGCTGGCCCGATCTGGTCGCGGCCAACGAGGAAGCGCACCTTTCCTATTTCCAGAATCCCGGATCGCCGCGCGACGCGCGCGCGGGGGTTTGGGCCAGTGCAATTCCCGAGGCCACGCTGGGCCGGGGCTCGTGGCTGCGGGTGTTCATCGCCGATATCGATGGCGATGGCCGGGCCGATGTGACCGCCGCCAACAAGGGGGCGAGCGACATCGTCGATCCCGGCGGGCCGCGCGCCGACCGGACCACCTCGCTGTTCACCATAGAAGGCGACCCGCTTGACGGAGCGGCCTGGAAGGAACAGGCCCTGTTCGCGAAAGGCGTGCCCAACACGGCGATGCCGGTGGACATCGATGGCGACGGCGATCTCGACATTCTCGCGGCTGCGCGGGTCGACGAGCAGATGTACGTGCTCGAAAACGTCGGTGTGGCGGATTCCGGCTTGGTAGGGATCGTGCCCCATCCGGTGAGGATAGACGGTCCGGGCGTGCCGGAAGGCTGCACCGTCGCCTCGACCGCCTTCCAGTCGCAGTTCCGCGACCTCGATCGCGACGGCAGGCTCGATCTCGTCGTGGGCGTGATGGAGAAGTGCAGCGATCCGCGCGCGCCGGGCGGCCTGCCAGCCCTAGGGTGGCTACGCCAACCGTCAACGCTGGACGATCCGTGGGAGTATCATCGGATAGGCGACATCCTTCCCGACATCGCGATCGCCATCGAACTCGCCGACTTCGACGGCGACGGCGATTTCGACGTGGTTACCGGCGGCTATTCCGGGCTCAATATCCTCACCGGCGGCTATACCGGCGCGACGCGCGAGGAAGATCATCCCGACGTCACCAGCGCGTCCACGACCGGTCGCATCGCATGGTTCGCGAACCCCGGCGTTCCGTCGGGCCATTGGACACGCCACGACATCTTGCGCCGCGTGCGGGGCATGTTCGATCAGTTCATCGCGCGCGACATGGACGGCGACGGCGATGTCGATCTCGTCTCCACAAGGGGCAACAGTGGCCGCTTCGACGGCGTGTTCTGGCTCGAGCAAATTCGGTCAGCCCGACCTGAAGCATCGTTTCAACCGGCGCGGACCGATGACAGCCAGCCGCTTGGTCTGCCCCCTTCGAACTGGATCGACCTCTATGGGAGAAGCAGTACACTGATCCCGCCAAACAAGCGGGACTAGGCACTTGAGATAATCGACAAAATGCTTGCTAACCGGGACTGCGTTGACAGGCAAAAGTACGGGTGATGGTATATTAGCGGGTTTCTCTTTGACTTCCGTATCCGACAGTCACTTTCCAAGCGCCCCCCAACAGCCAGCCTGATCCTTCGTCCTGACCGCGAGCGCCGATGCCGGGGATAGTCATCAGCCTGCGGGCCGCCTCGTCTGCCTGCGCCCGGCGCTCGATCTCGCGGTCGAGATCGGCGATCTGCGCATCGAGCCGGTAGAGATGATCGACCATCACCTTGAACATATCGCGCGCCGCTTCGGGCAGGGACGATGCCATTTCCTCTTCGTCGAGCAGATCGGCCAGCATCAGCACCTGCGCCCTGCCACGAGGCGCGGCCCAGCCATACTCCGTCAGATGACCGCGCAACGCGTTGATGAGCTGCGTGCGCTGGCGAACCAGTAGATCGCGGGTGCGGAACACCATGCCGGCGGCCTGTTGCTCCTCGGTCTTGGTCGCCACGAAGCGCATGCCCGGCCGCTGCGCGGCTTCGCAGATCGCCTCGGCATCGACCGCATCGTTCTTCTGCCGCTTCACGAAAGGCTTCACATATGCCGGCGGCATCAGCCGCACGTCATGGCCCAAATGGGTCAGTTGCCGCGCCCAGTGATGAGCCCCGCCGCATGCTTCCAGCGCGATCGTGCACGCCGGCTGCGCCGCGAAGAAGTCGAGCAGCTTGGCCCGCGTGAGCCTGCGGCTGAAAACCGTCCGACCCGTTCCATCCGCGCCATGTGCATGGAAAACAGTCTTAGCGATATCCAACCCGATCGTGGTAACCTCTGACATGGACGCCTCCTTCAAGTGGTGTTCAACACCCCCACTTTGGCACATCGATGCCGCCGGGGGGCGTCCACCCCATCAGCTTTCTCAATTCTCAGTTCTGAAACCAGACAGGCAGAAGACGGCTCCGGTGCCGTCACTCGCGAGCACCTGAATGTATGGCAGCTCTCGGAGAACTAATCTGCAGCCGGGAACGTCCGCTCTTATCGGCGGAACCGATTGTCCAGTACGTCGCGCCCAAAAGTCATTCAGCTGTGTTGCCGACATGAGCGGCAGCTACCTTTATTAGGTTGCCGCTCCATGGGCCTCAATCGACTGACCGCCGCCGCTTGTCTCGCTTTTTGATGCCAACCTTCGCGTTGCGGATTCGCTTAGCGATGTCCGGATGGTCAGCCGTGCGTGGCAACGCTTCCCTGTTGTGAACATGGGCTATCGTCGGGGTTTTCTCGATCATGAAGTTGTGCAGGTGGTTTCGAGCCTCGCCGAGCTCGGTAAGTAACCGGCTGAGGTGCGCTGTGGTGACCACGCGTGCGGTATTTAGCATGCGATCCTCGTTTAGAACCAAATTGGGGGTTCCTTTGGTCTCGGCGCGTAGTGCCTCTTCCATCGCCACAGTATAAATTTCCGAGGTGGCGACGACCAAGTCATTGGGTAACTCTTTGCACACGGCCCATACGCCATGGGCGACGTCGTGCCGCTTCTTTGCGGGCAGCGCGACCTGTCGCAATATCGCCCGGACTTCGATCGCGAAGGTGTCTCCCTGATGGGTTTGCATGTGGCGAACGAAGAACTTGCTGCGTGCATCCCAGCCCCTAATCATCTGCAACTCGGCCAGCGCGGCTTTATTCTTCGCGCACAGAAGGAAAATCGCTTCCAACCTGCCCTCGATATCCGCCCACGTCGCGATGATAGGCCCGAAGAAGGTCGCGAGGTGCGGCCGCCGCAACAGAACGTCCGGGTGAATCTCAAGGCTCGGCTTATCAGGGAGCCGCTGGTCGCTAATATGCATAAGATTACTCATGTTCCTGGCGCCGACACTATGCCTGCCATTTCTCCGCTGACTTCCCAAGGCTGATCCAAAGTCGGCGCGATACGGTGCCGAAGGAAACAACCGCCACAGGAACGAAGGTTTGCCATCCTCCAGTGGAGATCAAAAGCTGCCGGACGGCCTCGGCCCGAATTCCTGCCTTCCCGGTGGGTATGGACCAGCGGAAGCTTTCAACAGGTTTGCCGGAGGCGCCGTATGTCAGCGAGGACCACCGGCTGCTTCGCGCTAATCTCGGCCGTTCAGCTATAGCTGGGTTGACACTGAAACCGGCCGCTGCTCCCTGACCGTGCGGTCAGAAGAGACTCACGCTGACCACTGTGCGGCTCGGTCACTTCTGCAAATCAACGCACCTCTACGCCTTAAGCTGGCGTGCAGCAGGGTCATCACTGAAGGTAACAACGATATGGTCGTCGTCGGCATCTGGTCCGCCCGGCTCCAGGCGCAGATCGGCGATTGTTTCGCCACGATCGAGATGTGCTTTGACGGCAATGCCGCCCGAGGAGTCGAAGATCCGCTTGGCCTGCTCCGGCGTGATCCGGCCGGCGAGCAGATCGAGGAACGCGCGGGCGGAGAATTTGATCTCCGTCTTGTCGCCTTTCCGCCACGATATGCTGGTGCTCAAATACCGTCCTTTCGCTGTGGGCACGAAGATAGATTGCTCGTGCAGTTGTCTGCTTTGATACCCTTCCCGCCGCGGTTGGGGCAGGGTCGCGACGAGACGATCAAAGCCGGTGGGATCGATTTTGACACCGGGCCGGCAACATAGTCCGATCTTCCATTCGATCGTGTCGTGATAGCCGGTCAAGCCTGAGCTTCTGCGGCTCGGCGTAACGATCGCAACGACATCGATGCCAGGGTCCGCCTTGGTGCTAAGGTAATGGCCGGCGATCTGACTGCCATTGTAGACGCGTCCGGTATAGTCGGGTTGATCGAATCGGTGCAGTGCGGTGCTCCCGACGTCCGCCAAGATCACGCACCGGATACCTCGGAAATGGGCATTGCGGAGTTGCTTGGCCTTCGCCTCCAGCGCGCGGAAGACATAATTATCAGAGATGTGCCGGATTTCGGGCGGCATCGAAGTCGTGTAATTGTAGCGGCTCTGCGCGCGGTCATGCCATGTCAACACGACCTTCAGCATTCCCTCGACCAGCTGGAGCTTGTCACCGTCCTTCCGGTCCTGATCTTTGAGCCAGTGGCGAAGCTGTGTCCGAATGGCGTCGGATACGACTAAATCGCGTGGGACGCATACGCGTCGGATCGAATCCCGTCCGATCCGCGCGGTTTCCTCCCAAAAATAGTAAGAGAGCTGTCGCCCGGCGCCGCGTCGGATTTTACCGGCCTCTTGGGAGAGCTTGCGCGATGCATTGCGCATACCTTGATCGGCGGGCAGTACCGCGTCGGACAGCGCGGTGATCTCTATAATAGTTTCCTGGCCTGGGAAGAGATCATCGGAGAACAGATCAGGAAGGCGCCTTTCGCTATACCACGCCGGCTCTATCTCAACCGGCCCCAGCTTGGCGATCGCCCAAGTAAGGCCAAGCTCCATTTCGGCATTCAATGCTTGGTCGATCTTCTTGCTTTCCATGCGCTGGACCAGATCGCGAGATCGCATGTTGTCCATCAGCGGGCCGAGCTCGTCGAGCATAGACTGGAGGCGGCGACGGGCGAAGATGGCCATACAGCTTCAGCTTCGCCACAGTCGCGCGCGAGTTACAAGTCCGCTGCCGGCGCAACTCAAGTCTTCCACAGGGCATGAATGTATGTCGGCTTCCGACGGACCACTCTGAGTGCTTGAACGGCGGCTATGTCGGCGGCATTTACCATGTCGCACCGGCGAGCACCTTGACCGCGAGCGTGCTCCTGGCTGTTCGCGAGTGCCCGGCAACAACCGATGGTTCAGCGCAGGCGATTAAAGAGGTAACGCGCGAATGCGGACGCCCTGTCTGTCATGGGTTCGCTGCGATGGTGAGCACCAGATTTCGTGAGAGGCGCGCCCGCGTCGCATATGTGATGACGCGGGCGCCCACCAGCATCACGCCAAGCGGACCGAAACCCCGCCATCGACGAGCATGGCCGATCCGGTCATGAAGCTCGATCGTTCAGAAAGTAGGAACAGGGCTGCTTCTGCTATCTCGCTGGCTGCGGCCATACGCTTCATTGGATGCAGGTCTGAGATAAATGCGAGTACCTCGGGATTGCCTTCACCTCCTGCCGGCGTCACAGTTCCGCCGGGGAGCAGGGCGTTTGCACGCACGCCTTCTGCCGCGTGGTCCGAGGCAAGCGATTTAACCAGGCCCGCCAGCCCGGCCTTGGACGCTGCATAGGCGCCCATGCCGGCAAGTCCGCCGTTGCTCACGCCCACGAACGAAGACGTGAAGACAAGCGCACCGCGTCCGCGCTCGACAAGCGCTGGTATTTGCGCCTTCGCCGCGAAGAACGCACTTGTGAGATTGGTCGCTATCACCTTGTTCCAGTTATCGATCGACATCTCGGGCGTGGAGACCATGTCTCCCACGATTCCGACGTTGTTCAAGGCGCCGTCAAGTCCCCCGAACTCGGCCGTAGCCAGCGCGACCAGGGCATCGGCATAGCCGGGCTCCGTGACGTCGCCCGGCAAGGTTACCGCCCGTCCCCCCTCATCGTGCGCGCGGGTCGCGACCGCGGCAAGCTCCTCCTCCCGACGTGCGCCAAGAACGAGGTTGGCACCCGCGCGCGCAAGCACGACAGCAGCTGCTGCCCCGATACCACTGCTGGCACCAGTCACGATTATTGTCTTGTTTTCCAGATCCATGTGAAGCTCCGATGTTGTTGATCGGCTCGCCACATAAGCTCGCTGGGGCACGTGCGCGTCTCGAAGCTTGCGCTCAAAGTCTGGTCCCTTCCGCTCATAGCTTTTGCTTGAGCGCATGTTGACCGGCACTCCGACCTTGTAATCTCGCCTATCGGTAAGTCGCGATGCTGCTGTCCCATCATCGTCGGCCGGGCATGAACGACGTTCCAACGGGCTAAGTGCGTCAGCGACGCTCCGAGATGTTGGCGGTATGCGCTGCCACAGCGCGCGGATGATCGCCCTGAGCTGCGCCCCGCTTCCGAATGCGCCCTCTTTAGTTCTTGATAGCAGACGGACGCGTCAAGCCGCCAATGCGCCATCGCGGGCGTTCGATCGATTGTAGGCGGTCGCGCCCGGCACGATTTTTTGCGGCGCTTAAAACCGGAACCGCGCGCCCAGTGCATAGGTGCGGCCAATGCGGTCGTAAAAGGCCGATGAGGCGTAACTCGGCGCAGTCACCGCGTTTGGAGTGAGCGGCGGTGCGACGTTGAACACATTATCGATCGCACCGAAAACCTCGATATTGTCTGTTAGGTTTGCGCGGGCGTTAAGGTCGACATAGGTGCGCGACGAAACATGGTTGTCAGGGATGTCGATCCCTTCGACGTAGCTCACGTTGAGCTTTCCGCCATCGACGTACCGCACCAAGGCACCGAGCCCGACTATATCGTTTGAGTAATCGATCGAGAACGACCCGCGCCACTTCGGAATGCCGCCTGCGGGACCCAAAGTTCCGGTACGGCCTACTGTGCCTGCGAAATCGGTCGTGATGCCGTTGCTCGTCACGGTCAGTTCATCGATATGAGTAGCGAGAGCGCGAAGCGAGATCCTGCCGCCGCCTAGCTGAAAGCCATACATCGCCTCGAGATCGAAGCCCTTGGCGGTCGACTGAGCTGCGTTGATCAGCGTCGCTTCCACGCTGGTGATGACGTCGCCGTCAAATGTGATTGCATCGCACAAGTCGGTCTGGCCTCGAACCAGACAGGAATCGACGATTTCCTGGCCGGTGAGGGATGTGATTGCATCGTCTATCTTGAATGAGAAGTAGTCGAAAGACACGCGGAAGCCTGGCAGCCAGTCGGGCTGGAAGACGATGCCGCCGGTGAATGATCGGCTTTTTTCCGGACGCAGATTGGGGTTGCCGCCCGTCAGCTGCAATGTCGTTAAGGCAATATTCGTCAGCGGATTGGTGATTGTATTGAAGAACTGGTTCTGGCCCGAGAACAGCTCGTTGATGTTCGCAGCACGGATGTCGCGTGACAGGGTCGCGCGCAGGCGGATTGAGTCGATGGGCTGGTAATTGGCGCCGACCTTCCAGGTGTTCACGGTGCCGCTAGTGGAATAATCGGTGATCCGCCCTGCGAGGTTGATGTCGAGAGAGCGCCCTACGGCGGAATCTCGCAGCAGTGGCACGACGACTTCGGCATAGGCTTCCTTGACGTTGAGCGATCCGCTCAGCGCCTGGGGATTGACGGTCTTCCAGCCGGAGCGCTTCGAGATGTCGTCGTTCTTGGCGCGTATGGCTTCGCGGCGATACTCTGCGCCAAGTGCGATCGAGACATCGCCGGCCCATGTCGCAAATGGTGAGCCTTCGATATTCGCGGCGTAAACGTCCTGCTCCTGGCGTGAATCAAGAACTGCAGTGCCGCCGATATAGTCAAGCGCAGCCTGCGAGACGGATCCGGCGCCGAACAGATTGATGGGCACGCAGCTGCGAATGTCGCCATAGGGATCCTCTGCTGCCGTCGGATCTGGATTTTCAAGCAGTGCGCGACAGATCGGCTGTCCGGTGATGGGGTTCTCGACCGCGTCGACACCGAGCGCGAAGCGCGCGTTGTTGCGGTTGTTCCCGTCCTCACGGTAATAGCCCACCCGGCTGAACTGCGCGGATGCGTCCCAACGCCAGCTTCCTCCCAGATCGCCGTTCGCCCCTAGGCCATATCGCTGCAGTGTATTGTCGACGGTGTTGGTATACGCCCCTTCCTCGCCGCCGATACGACCGATCCTGAAGCTGGTCTGCCCGTTCTCGATCAGAATATCGCGAATCTCGGTGGGAAGAAACGCGTTGTCGCTGTGGATCTCGATGTTGCCATTATCCGTGGCAGTGGTGCCGTCGGAAAAGATGTCAGCCCGCGAATAAAGTGCGTCAGCATAGAAGGTCACGGAATCGCTGACGTCGTAGCTCAGCCGGCCGAATGCCGTTGCGCGTTCGATTTCGGGGGAGATGTTCGACGTGGGGGAGAGAGTCGCGCCGTCGCCTCCCGACATATAAGTCGTACCGACGCTGGTGCCTCGATTGAAGGGGAGTACCGTTCCGCCTGGACCGAACTGGAGATTGCGGAGCGGCGCAATGCTGTTGAGTGCGGTAACGCCGCCCAGCGTCATCTGCGAGAAACGCGCATCGGGCGCGACTATCAAGCGGGTGGCGCCTGGCGTTCCCGGATACTCCGGATTGGTAAGCACCGCGTAGTTGTCGCGCGCCCAGGGCCGGGAGGCCTGTTCGAGCTGACCCGAGTCGCGGAAATAGTCGCCCGCCGCAACAATGTGCAGGCGGCCGAGCTTCTTGCCGAAGGCAAGCGACACCCCCGGCTTGTGGTGATCGTCGTAAGTGGACTGGCTGTATTGCGCCGAGCCCTTTATGCCCTCGAACCGGTCGTCGAGAACGATGTTGACCACCCCGGATACTGCGTCTGAGCCGTAGGCGGCGGACGCGCCGCCCGTGACGATCTCGAGACGCTTGATCAGCGCAGCAGGAATCACGTTGACGTCGATACCGCCCGTCGGGTCGGTGGCCGGAAAGCGGCGCCCATCGACCAGAACCAGCGTTCGGTTGGGTCCCAGACCGCGCAAATCGAAATTGCTTGCGCCGATCGGCTGACTCGATTGCCCGGTGTTCTGGACCGGTTTGAGCGACGGTGTATCGAACATGATATCCGCCAAATTGCGAACTGCGCGGGTCTGGAGCTCCTCCTGGCCGATCGTCGTCACCGGCGTGGGTGCGTTGAAGCCACTGACCCGGGTGCCGGTCACAATGATCTCCGGCTGGGCGGAAGCGCTGGGCTGGGAGGGTTCCGTATTTTCCGTTGGAGCCACATCGGCGGTGGCGCCCTCGCTTTGCGCGAATGCGGACTCGGGGGTCATGGATGCCACTGCCAAGGCGCCGAGTGCCACTGCCGAGCCAAGGCTCCGGCTTACGCCCCCGCACACACCCTGAGTTCCTTGCCGGCTCTGCATCACATTTCTCCCGTCGGCCGCGAGCCTTTGGTGGCCGCGTTATTCCCCTAGAATCGCACGAAGATGGGCCTGGCTGTCCAATCGTTTGTTGCGAGACAACCGATGCCCTTGCGGTATCATGCTGAACGATGTTATACATTATAGAACACATAAAGCGAGGGCCAGGAGGGTGATGCAAAAGGGGTGGAGGGTTCTGTTCGGGGCGGCCGCACTTGTCCTCACATCGTGCTCAACGATATCGGCGAGCCGCCATACGGCGCTTGCGGAGGCACCTCTGCGCGTCGTGGGACGACATGATGTGATGGAAGTCGGGCCGATCCTCTTCGCGGTTCACGAGGCGGGG
Source organism: Pelagerythrobacter sp. Soil_C_18 (assembly GCF_057657235.1). NCBI lineage: Bacteria > Pseudomonadati > Pseudomonadota > Alphaproteobacteria > Sphingomonadales > Erythrobacteraceae > Pelagerythrobacter > Pelagerythrobacter sp. Soil_C_18. The sequence continues at coordinate 93,683 of NZ_JBDGIU010000001.1, read as the reverse complement.
TCTCATTCCGCCGCTTTTTCAAGCGGCGGTGTCGACAATCTGTTTAAGGCTGAGGGGGATGCCCCGACCGATGAATTTGACCATGCGCCTGGGAACGCCGACCTTGCCGGACAGGCCGAAACGCAGGCACTCCGCGCGTCGGTCTCGAACCCCGATCTTCGGATCATCATGACCGTTAGCGAGGGATTATATCGGATCGTCGCTCGGCGTTCGGCCGGAATCTCGCAAGTTGGCGACCTTCGCGGTAAACGTGTCGGGGTGTTCGAGCGAACCTCCGCCGCGTACTTTCTCGATCGGCTTCTCGACAATGCGGATATCGCACCCACGGAGGTAATCCGTGTGCCGCTGCGGCCGCGCGCAATGGAGCCGGCGCTGAGAAGCGGCAAGGTGGATGCGATCGCCATTTGGGAACCCGAAAGCGCACGCGCCGAGATGGCTTTGGGCGAGGATGCGATCACCTTCGCTGACCCATCGGTCTATCGCGAACTCTATAACCTCAACACCACCGCAGACGCGCTGAGCGACCCAGCGCGCAGAGCTCGGATCGTCGACTTCGTCCGCCACCTGATCTCGGCCGCGCAAGTAGCCACCGACGAGCCCGAGAAGATCTGGCCCCTGCTCGCGGACTCGAGCGGCTATCCCGTCGCCCTGATTGGCGCATCCTGGCCTCATCACCGCTTCCCGGCCGACATCCCGGACGACATCCTCGATGTGCTGGTGGAGGAGGAACAATGGCTCGCCGCACAGGCCAATCGTCCGGCGCGCCCGCGAGAGCTGCTTGCCACGCTGATTGATCGGTCGGTCCTTCGCGAAGCACTTGGGCTCGCGCGGCGTGAATAGACCCTTCGTCCAGCGTACTGGTCTTTCGGGGTGCGGCCGATGACAAAACCGGAACGCGACCAGAATGCCATTCCCTGCGACGGCTGCGTGGCATGTTGCAAGACCGACCAGGTCATTCTTCGGCCCGAGGCGGGGGACGACTTGTCATTCTACGAACTCGAGTACATCGCAAGCGCGCTCTACCCCGGGCGAAAGGTGCCAGCCCTGAAGCGCGATCCGCGCACCGGGTACTGCGTCTATCTCGGTGATGATGGATGCACGATCCATGGCCGGGCGCCCTGGACATGCCGCAGGTTCCATTGCGCGCGTATGTTCAAGGCTCTTGGGCGGCTGTCACGCGCGAAGCGCGAGGTTCTCTGGGAGAGGGGGGATGTGCTGGAGGAAGCGATCGTTGAGCGCGGTCGTGATCGCTATCGGCTAGCCAGAGCGATGGGCCTGGATCACGTTCTCGACACCGAGACCCAGGTCGCAGCTTTCGAGAAAATCATCGCCGCCACGCCTAGACGCAAATGAACGGGGATGACTGCGACGGGAAGTGGCGCCCGTCGCCGTCGTGTATCGTTTTCGCGGGATACGGCGGCCGCCCTTTCAAAGACGGGTATTTGCTATTATCGAAATGCATTCGTTTGCGCCTTGGTTTTCGGTAGTCATGATCCGGCTGGCGGCGCATGGACGCGGGAGATCAGAATGAACGTACTGCTGCCCACAACGTTGGTCGGATCGTATGCGATGCCCGAATGGCTGATCGACCGGGCGCGCCTCGCGGAGCGCTTTCCGCCTCGGGTGCGCGCGCGCGAGTTATGGCGGCCGGCGCCGGAGTTTCTTGACGAGGCCCAGGACGACGCCACGATCGTGGCAATTCATATGCAGGAGCGAGCAGGGCTCGATATCATCACGGACGGTGAGATGCGGCGCGAGAGCTATTCCAACCGCTTTGCAACAGCGCTCGAGGGCGTCGATCTCGACAATCCAGGAACCGCGATCGACCGTAGCGGGCATCCCAATCCGGTGCCGCGCATTATCGGGCGCATCCGTCGCAAGCATGCGGTGCAGGTGCGGGACGTCGAATTCCTCCGTCGCTATACCGATCGCAAGATCAAGATTACCGTGCCGGGCCCTTTCACGATGACCCAACAGGCGCAGAACGATTTCTACGATGACGAGGATGAACTCGCTCTCGATTATGCCGCGGCGGTGAATGCCGAGATCCGGGACCTGTTCGCAGCAGGTGCAGATATCGTCCAGATCGATGAGCCGTATTTACAGGCCCGGCCGGACAGGGCGCGCCAATATGGGCCCAAAGCGATCGACCGTGCACTGGTGGGCGTCGAGGGCACCACGGCGCTTCACCTGTGCTTTGGCTATGCCGCCATTATCCATGGCGAGCGTCCGCAGGGCTATGACTACCTGAGCGAACTCGCCAGCACGCGTGTCGACCAGGTGTCGGTTGAGACGGCACAGCCCCGCCTGGATCCTGCCGAATTGCGGTCGCTCGAAGGTAAACACGTCATGGTCGGCGTGATCGATCTAAATGATCCGGAAGTTGAAACGGCGGAGACTGTTGCGAACCGCATTCGGCGAGCAATGACCGCGGTGCCGGTAGACAGGATTATTGTCGCACCGGATTGCGGCTTCAAATATGTCCCGCGCGAGATTGCATTCGGCAAGATGTGCGCGATGGTGAAGGGCGCGGAGATGGTGCGCGCAGCGCTCTGAGATTGCGGCGCGCCGTAGGTCCAGCATCCCGCTGAACAAGCTTCGAGGAGCCTCGCTCCGCATTCACCTGCTCAGGTGCAATCATCGATAGTATCACCCATGCTTATATAATCCTGGCCGCCTGCGCGAGAGCTATGATATCAACCAGACTGATAACGGAGAGGTGAATGCGCAACCGGTGGAGATGGATATATGCAGCCCTGGCCGCGATTACGGTGTCGCTGACTGCCTGCGCGCCGAAGCAGGAAATGTCTCGTGGGGGACAAGAGCTCGGCCCGCTGATGGTGCGCGGCAGCACGGCCACGCTTGAGATCGCTCCAGTGCTGCTTGCAGCTCGGGACTACTATCCAGCCGGTGCTGTCGTGCGAAACGGGGGAATCGGAAATCTCGTCGATGCGGCACCAGAGGGCGATTTTGGCGAGGCGGGTGCAGCAGATGTCGCAACCCACGCGGAGACCCAGGCCCTGCGCTATTCGGTGCAGCATCCCGATATCCGCATCATCCTGACCGTCACCGAAGGACAATACCGGATCGTAGCGCGCCGTTCGGCCGGTATCGCCGCTGTCGCCGATCTCAAGGGGAAACGGGTCGCGACACTCGCGACGACCTCAGCAGGCTATTTCCTGTCGCGGATGCTTGCCCGGGAGGGGCTGGGCTTCGAGGATATCGAAGCTGTTCGCATTTCTCCAATCGAGCAAATGGCGGAGTCCCTGGCGGCGCATGACGTCGACGCGGTTGCGATATGGGAGCCGCATGCCAGCAATGCGGTGCAGGCCTTGGCCGGCGATGCAATCGAGTTTTCCGGCGATGGCGTCTACCGGGAGCTATTCAATCTCAACACGACTGCCGCGGATCTTGCCGACCCTGAGAAGCGGGCGCGTATCGTCGCTTTCGTTCGCGCCATCGTCGATGCTTCGCGAGCCATCGAGCGCAATCCCGCGGCCGCTCAAGATCTCGTAGCGGAAACCGCCGGTATCGTTCGCGAAGACGTGGCGCGTGCATGGCCAACCCTGGGCTTTGTCGCACACCTGCCAGACGATCTACTGGACGTGCTGGTCGAGGAAGAAGCATGGCTTGCGGCGCAGGAGCAACGGCCGCCGCGGACCCGCGAGGAGCTGGCGCGATTGATCGATCCCAGCATCTACGCGGATGCCGCCCGATAAATTTCGGCAATTATATTACAACTAACATCATTCGTAATTGTCGAATTTTGGTTGTCAGCCTGGCTTATGTGATATAAGCAAGCGGCGTTCGTTATTTTAGAACGCGTTGGCCAGCTGTCGTTGCCTGTCGCCACTGGCACAGCGCGGGCAAGAGTCAGTTGGACGACGCATTCGGTGGGAGAACGGCTGCAGCCGACCCCACGTCTGGGAGAGAGGGAAAGCCGATATGACTGGCTCGAAGGACCACCGTTGCGCAACCTGGCCGCGCCGCCTGCTGGCAACCACCGGGACTATGGCGATCGCATTAGCGAGCGCGAACGCATCCGCACAACAGGCCGAACCGGAGGGTCTTCCCGAGGACGTGCCCTCTGAAATGTCGGGTCCGCAAACCGAAGCGATCGTGGTTACGGCCTCACGTACCGCGCAGAGCGGCCTCGATGCGCCGACACCAACTCAGATCGTGAGCTCGGAGGTGATCGAACGCCAAGCGGCAACAACCGTGATGGAAGTGCTCAACCAGAACCCCGCTTTCAAGGCGACGCGGTCCCCGGGCGCCAACGCGACGAACACGTCGAGTCCGGCGCAGGCGACTGCTGATCTGCGGGCACTCGGGGGACAGCGGACGCTGGTGCTGGTGAACCAGTCTCGGGTTGTGCCCTTCGCGCCTGCCAGCAATCTAGGCGTCCCCACGACTACCGACCTCAACCTGTTTCCTACCAACATGATCGAGCGGATCGATGTTGTGACTGGCGGTGCATCCGCCCTTTACGGCTCAGACGCTGTATCAGGCGTCGTCAACATCATCATGAAGAAGGAATACGATGGCCTGGAGCTCACCGGGCAGGCCGGTATCTCGCAGCGTGGAGACTATGCCACCCAAAGGTTGGGCTTCATCGCAGGTACGAGCTTCAATGAAGGGCGTGGGGATATCGTCCTCAGCGCCGACTATTCGAACAACAACGGCTTGAACGATATCTACACGCGCGATTGGGGGCGCGAGGAATGGATGATCGTCAGCAACGCGCAGCGCACGGTCGAAGGTACGCCCGGGTTCGGCCAGCCGGCCTTCATCCTGTCGCCGAACGTGCACGCCAGCCTGGGCTCCGGCGGGGTTATCGTAAGCAACATCCCCGGCCTCACCAACATGACGTTCAACCCCGATGGATCCATCCGCCCGTTCGACAAGGGGGCGATCTTCGGCGGCCAAGTAATGATTGGCGGCGAAGGGCAGTCGATCATCAAGGGCGTGGCGCAGATGCCTGACGTTGAACGCTTCACCACCTATGGGAGTATCTATTACGAGTTCTCGGATACGCTGACCGGCTACATCGAGGGTGGTTTCTCCCGCTCTCGTGGGTTTCTCGACGGCATAGCCATCCGGTTGCCTCGCCAGACGATCCAGCGCGACAATGCCTTTATCCCTGAATCTGTGCTCGCGCGCCTCCCTGCGGATGTACAGTCCTTCGATATCAGCCGGATCGCTTACGATATCGGGCAGAACTTCTATGAGATCACCAACGAAACGCCGCACGGCGTCGTCGGGCTCGAGGGCGAGCTAGGCGGTTCCTGGAAGTGGGACGCGCACGCCTCGTACGGTGTTAACAACTATTCCTCAGCGACATTCAGCAACCCGATCCGTGCCAATTTGAACTTCGCGATCGATGCCGTGCGCGATCCGGCGACAGGCGAAATCGTTTGCCGGGCAACCCTGGAAGGTGATCCGGCGGCCGCCGGCTGCCAGCCGCTCAACCTGTTCGGTGAGGGCAATTTCAGCAACGCGGCGCGCGAATATATCTGGGGCGAAGGTCTGGCCAAGGTGAAATACGATCAACTCGCGTTCGGCGCGAACATGGTCGGTGAACCCTTCTCCACCTGGGCCGGTCCGGTCGCGGTGGCATTTGGCGGCGAATACCGGCGCGAGACGCAGAAGCTGACTTCCGACGCAATTGGCTCGACAAACGGATTCCTCACAGCCGGCAATGCCGTGCCGTACAGCGGATCGTTCGACGTCAGAGAAGCCTATGTTGAGGCAACCGTGCCTCTTGCGAGAGACGTTCGCTTCCTGCGTGATCTGAGCATCAACGGCGCGTTCCGGTATGCCGACTACAGCACTGTCGGCGGACAGACCGCCTGGAAGATCGGCGGCGTCTGGGAGCCGATCGACGGGCTTAACTTTCGTGTTGCCCGCTCGCGCGACATTCGCGCGCCTGCCATCAACGAACTGTTCAGCCCCGGCAGCAACGTTAGAAATACGGTCACGCTGGTTGTTGATGGCGTGACGAAGAACGCGTCGATCCCGCAGAATACCAGCCGCGGCAATCTCGACGTCGGCCCCGAATTCGCAGACACGCTCACGGTGGGGGCTGCCTATCGCGGCACCGGTGGGCTGCGCGGCGTCGGCCTGTCGGTCGATTATTACAACATCAAGATAAGCGATGCGATCACCAACTTATCGACCGTCAACATCGCCAATCTGTGCAGCAATGGCGATACTTACTTCTGCAGCCTGTTCACCTACGGCCCGGACACGAGCACGCCAGACCCCGATGACCGCATTCATACAGGGCTCATCACCGGATCACTGAACGTCGGCGCGTTCGAGCAGGAGGGCATCGACATGACGCTGCGCTATAGCAGCACGGCCGACTTTCTGGGCGATGGAGGGCGCTACAGCCTGGCGGCCAGCGGGACTTACATCCTCCATGCCTACGTCGATTCCGGTACCGGCGCCGCCCCGGTCGACCGTGCGGGCGAGAACGGTTGGTCGAACTTGGGATCGATCCCCACTTTCCGCGGGAATCTGTCGCAGACCATCGGAAACGACGCATGGGAGCTCACGCTCCAGACGATATATATCAGCGCCGGGAAGCAGGACGTGACCTACAACACGCTGCCAACCAACACCATCAACGACAATAGTATCCCTGGGGTGGCGTACTTTAATCTGTTCGGAAAGTTCTTCGTAGGAGACGATAAGCGCTACGAACTATTCTGGGCGGTCAACAACTTGCTAGACAAGGATCCACCGCCCAGCCCGTACACAATCCTGAATTTCCCGACCAATGGGCAATACTACGACAAGGTTGGACGCAATTTCGTGGTCGGAGCCCGCGCGCGATTCTGATCGACATGGATCGAAGAAGGGGGCGCCTGAAAAGGTGCCTCCTTTTTGCTAACTGAAGTTGAGCTGCGCACCGCCACGGAAGAGATTGACAAGCTCGCGGCGGGTACACAGCCAGCGCTGGTCACCCTCGTCCCAGCGGAATGTCTCCGTAGCGCGGCTGATCCGCGTCGGAGCCACGCTTTCCTGCGGGGCTGCTCCATCGGCTGCCCAAAGCAGCATGTACCAAGTCGCTGTCGCGCCGCGCCGATCGTCGAACTCGGCACGAAAGTTGGTGAAGGCGTGCACGGCGACGCGGTCCCCGCGCGCCTCCCGCCAGCTGTAGAAGCCCTGGATCGCTTCACGCCCCTCCAGGTGCAGCTTGCCGGAGCTGTAGACTGCCTCCGGCGCGTAGTAGGTGCCCGCGTTGCGGCCCCAATTGGTGTCGACGTCGTGCCAGAAATCCGCCAGTCCCATCTCAAGCTCAGCAGCAGCAGCGGCACGTTCGCGTCGATTCATCGGTCAATCCCCTGATTGAAGAACAAGGCCAGCGCCGTCTGATCGATCACACTGCGGGCAGCCGGATTGGGCATGAGACGGCGGTAAAGGTCGAGCGTGTCGGCGAAGCGGGTGCTCGCCTCATGATTTACAAACGGCGCATCGCTTCCCCAGAGCAATCGCTCCGGTCCGGCGCTCGTGAGTAGCCGCTGCGTCACTTCTGCAGCAATCGCAAATGGCATGCGAAATCCGGCGGAGAGCTTGACCCATGTGCGGCCGCTTTCAAGGGAGCGGCAAAGTGCGTCAGTCCCACTCATGCGCTCTGCCGTATCGCGCGACGGCACACCGAAATGGTCGATCACAACGCGGACACCCGCCTTGCCGAGCGCGGGGAGCAGCTGCGGGAGGCTGGCGCCACGGCTCAGGAGTTCAACGTGCATACCGCAATCGGCGATCCGGCGCAGGAAACCGCGATACGGCTCGCTCGCGAGATCGGGCAATTCATCGATGCGCCGCCAGATTAGACGCACGCCGACGACGCCTTGGCTGGCGAACCGGCGCAGCGTCCGTTCCTCTATCTCTGGCCTCGCGATCACGGTGCCGCGCAATCGTTCCGGGTAAGCAGCGAGCGCGTCGAGGGTATATGCGTTCCCGTCATCGAAGAGGCTCGCCGCGGAAATCACCCCTTTGGCAATGCCGTGCCGGTCGAGATCGGCAAGCCATGCGTCCACGCCATAGTCGTAGGCCGGCCTAGAATGCGCATCTTCTGCAAAAGGCACTGCCCGCGTAAAGACGTGCGCATGCGCATCGACTGCGGGCGGAGCCGCTGTCGAAGCCGGCGCTTCAGTGGCCATGGCCCGCCCGTACAGGTTGGGGCGCGCCCTTGAGGCTCATCAGCCAGAAGGTGAAAATGCCCCCTGAGATAAGCGGTACGCCCAGCAGCGCGAAGATCATGATCGGGCCGAGGCCCTCACTTAACACGAAGGTGCCGAACAGTGGGGCGAAGATTGAGGCAATGCGCGCCGCGCCATAGGCCCAGCCGATGCCGGTCGCGCGGCTGCGTGGCGGATAGAGCGCCGCCGCAAGCGCTGGGATGCTCGCCTGCGCGCCGTGTTGGAACATCGCCATGAATCCGACCGCTATGAACATGCCGATCGTGGGCGCGAACGCACCCACCAACACCGCGAAAAGGCCGGCAAGCAAGAAAGCCGACGTCATCACCCGCTTGAAGCCAAGTCGATCGATGAAGAAGCCGATGAGCAGCATGCCGAAGAACCCTGCAATGGTGTTTACGCCGTTGATGACCGCCACCTGAGACCATTCCAGGCCTATCACGTCCTTGAAGATCGTGGTTTTCCAAACGCCCGCGGTGATGAAGACGAAGCTCGAGATGGTGATCGCCCACATCAAGAATGTCTTCATCCGCTGACCGGGGCCGAGGATATCGCCGAGCAGTACGGCCCCTGCAGGTTTTTCCGACTTTGGCGGCGCGACCAGCATCACCGGCGCTTCCCGGCCGGGGTCCATCTTGCGGGCGAGCGTCTGGATCCTCGGATCGTCAGGGTTGCGCGCTGCAAGCGAGCGGAGCGACTCAGGAAGGAGGAAATAAATGAAAGGCAGCATGATGGCTGGCATCGCGACCGCGATCCAGAAGCCGCCGCGCCAGCCAAACGGCTCCAGGACGAAGCCCTGCATCAACGCGCCGAGCAGCGCGCCGATCATCGTGCCGCTGACGGTGATGGTGCTCATCGTCGAACGCAGGCGGAGAGGCGCTGTTTCCGACGCGATCGACACCAGAATCGGAATCATCGCGGTGCCACAGAAACCAGCCACGAAGCGGCAAATGGCGAAAGGCACCAGCGAGCTGGTGAATAGGATTGCGAATGCGCTCAGCGCCAGGCCCGAATAGCAGAACAGCAGCAGGCGTGGCCGACCAATCCGATCTGCCATCGGCGGGATAACGAACGCGCCGGCCAGCATACCAATCTGCTGAGCGACCATTGCCGAGGTGATCGCCGTACGCGGCACGCCGAAATCCCGTGCGAGGTCAGGCAAAACCCAGCCCACGACGTAGAGTTCATATCCATCAATCGCGGTCAGGATTGTGCACAGAATCAGAGCCGTGAGATGAAAGCGGTTGAACTTCAATCCATCGAGGAAGGTGTCCACGTCTGTAGGCTGGCCTGCTGTCGACATCATCTCTTCCCCTCCGCCTCATCCGCCATAAGGCGGGAGCGATGTTTATTGTCGCAATCATCGTTATCATATGCCATTTGACATATGCAAACGATAGATGCGCTTTTGTCAGCTTGGCTGAGAATGGATATTCCGTCCAGAGCGTATTCTCAGCACGGCATCGGCAAGCTTCGCGAATGAGCGTTGCTGGCGCTGGACAGGCTAAGGACGATGGGACAGTAGGGGAATTATGGGGAAATCCGTTGGTCAGGCATCCGCGAGCGGCGCACCTTCGATCCTCCACCTGGTCAAGCAGGTGCAGTACAAGGCGTACGTCCAACTGGAGTCCGTGCTCAGCCCATTCGAGGTGACGGCAGTACAGTTTCGCATCCTGACAACACTATCGACACGCCCCAACATGTCGTCCGCCGAGCTCGCACGGCTTTATGACGTGAAGCCGCAGACAATGATAAAGCAGATCGCACTGCTCGAATCGAAGGGCTTGATCGGGCGGCGCGTGAGCGAAGCGAACAAGCGGCTGCTTGAAGTGCGCTTGACCGATGCCGGCCTGGCAACCTTGAAACAACTACAGAAGGATACGCGCGCCCTTGAGCGCAAGCTGCTCCAGCCGCTCTCGAAGGAAGAGCAGGCGATCATGCGCGACTACCTGATACGCTTGCTGCAGTCGCTCAGCGGGGCGGGTGAGAAGACCGCAGATGCTGGTGAGATCGAAGAGTTGACACCAGAGTATCGACGGGCGGGGGTTCAACGACTGTAGGTTCGCGAAGCATAACCTTTGTTCAGCAATGTTGATCGGCGTTCAATTCTGTGGAATTGTGCGGCGATGTTGCTCCAGTCTCTCGGCTATATCGCCATCGCCACTCGCGACGATACCGCTTGGGCGGAATTCGCCGCGAATCTACTGGGCATGCAAGTCGTGGACCGCGGCGCAACCGGTTTCGGCCTCCGTACCGATGAGCGTGACCGGCGACTGTTCGTCGAACGCGCAAATTCCGAGCAGGTCAGCGCGATGGGCTGGGAGGTGGCGGACGCCGATGCGCTTGCCGCGCTCGCGGCACGGCTTTGTGATGCTGGCCATGATGTAAGGCTGGGAACGACTCTGGAGATCGAGCAGAGGCGCGTGGCAGCGCTACTCGTGGCGCACGATCCCGCGGGTAATAGGCTCGAATTCTTTCATGGCGCGGCGGCTGCGACTGCTCCCTTCGTGCCCGGCCGAGCCCTAAGCGGATTCCGGACCGGCTCGCTAGGGCTCGGCCATGTCGTTCTGACCACAAGTTCGCTCGATGCGTTGCTGCCCTTTTATACCGATCTACTTGGCTTCCGCCTCAGCGACTACGCCTTGCGGCCGTTCAAGGCGTCGTTCTTCCACCTCAATAGCCGCCATCACAGCTTCGCGGCGATAGAAACGGGCGTGGACGGATTTCACCATCTCATGGTTGAGCTGGATTCGCTCGATGATGTAGGCCAAGCCTACGATCTCGCGCTGCTTGAAGATGGGTGCGTGGGCGTAACGCTGGGGCGGCATTCGAACGACTTCATGACCTCGTTCTATGCTCGCACGCCGTCAGGGTTTATGGTCGAATACGGTTGGGGTGGGCGGTCGATCGACCCTTCGAACTGGCGACCCTTTGAATGTGACCACGGTCCCAGCTTGTGGGGACACGAACGAGCTTGGCTCGATGACGCCAAGCGCGCCGAAGCACGGCAGTTGCGGCTCGATGCCGCTGCGGCAGGCAGGCGCGCGCCCGACTTCGTCCGTGTCTAGAGGCGTCTGCGCTAATCTTCCGACGCGGCCAGAGCGCCCATGCTCTGTGAAACCTCGCTTGCGGCGCTCAGCAGGGCGCGGACGAATTCCTTTTGCTTGGCACGGGCGATGTATTCGCTGGGGCCCAGTAGCGTGAGCGTGGCAGCAATCTTGTTGCTGTAGTCGAAGATCGGCGCAGCAAGACCCGCGAAGTTGCGGTTTAGCCTGCCGACCGTCGATGCATAGCCAACCTTCCGGATCTTCTCGACCGCTTCCGCGATCTCGCTTTCCGAGGGCGCTCGCGCGCTGCCAGCGTCGTAGGCATCTTGCGCGGCGCGGGCGCGGGCGAGTTCATATTCTGGCAAATGCGCGAGGAAAACCAGACCGGTGGCCGTGGTGGTCAAGGGAAGAATATATCCGAGCCGCACGGAGAACGCGCCCTGAAGCCTGCCGTCGGCTTTGGCGACAATGCATGGTCCGCGATCGCCCCAAAGCGAGAGGTAAATGGCGCAGTCGGTCTTGTCGCGCAGCTCGGTGAGCGATGTCGAAGCGAGCGAAACCACGTCGAGCTGCCGGGTTGCGGCGAGCCCCAGCTGAATCGCAAACGAGCCGAGACCATAGTACCCCGTATGCGCGTCCTGATAAGCCATGTTTTCTCGCACGAAGCTGACGAGATAGAGGTGCGCTTTGCTCGGTGGCATCCCCGCGCGAGCCGCAATGTCGCGCAGCGGTAGCGGTCCTTCCGCCATGCGCAGGACGCGCAAGACACGAAATCCAACTTCGATCGACTGGACCCGCCGCCGTGATTGCTCTGCCTCTGCCATTGGCCTCTCGAACACTGATCTTGCCTTGGCTCCTCCTGCCAAGCGGGGGCCGCTCTGTCCACGCGCCAGATGGAGAATGTGCTCTTTATCCGTGTTTTCGGGCGTTCCACGTCGCGAGCATGGCATGAGCCTCGCCGGCGGCTCTCTCGAGAAAACCCGGAGCCTCGGTGCGCGCGGCAATCTCAAGCCGAAGACCGTTGGGGTCGAAGAAATATATCGAGCGAACGAACCCGTGATCTACCAGCGGGGTGCTCTTCACCCCATGCTCGTCGAGCCGTGCTCGCATAGCCTCGACATCCTCGGCAGAGCCTGTTTCGATAGCAAAATGTTGCACCCACTCCGGCGTGTTGGGGGATGGGGCGGGCTTCTCGTCTCCGCCAAGATCGAAAAAAGCGATGTACGAGCCGTCGCCCAACTCGAAAAAGAAATGGACATAGGGTTTCTCCTCGCCTGTGCTGGGCACACGCTCTGAGAGCATGCAGTTCACCAAGGGCAAGCCCAATATGTCCTCGTAAAAGTGGCGAGTCTCCTCGGCGTCGCGACAAGGGTAGGCGAAATGATACAGACCCTTAAGCGGTCTCGGATCGGTCACGGCTATCTCCATTTTCACCGAAGATAGCAGTATCGCGAACCACTCGTGTCACCCTGGCGGGATGACACGCGCAACAGGTTCACCGCGCTTGCGCCGCGTGTTCGAGCATAACCTCGACGAAGCGACGCAGCGCAGCGGACCGGTCGCGCGCGCGCCATACAAGCATCACCTGAAATTCTAAATCGAGATCGGAAATCGGAACGAGGCGAATGTTGGGGCTGGGCGCACGCGATCCGGCCGTGGTAACAATCCCCACGCCCATGCCTACCGCGACTAGGCTGAATAAGATCGAATGGGTTGTGCATTCCTGCACAAACTGCGGCGCATTGCCGCTACGAATACACGCTGCCATCAAGCGGTCGTAATACCCAGGGGCCGTCGCGCGCGTCGGGCCCAGGACGGGCTCTGTTGCGATCTCTGCCATCGCGACACTTTCGCGGTCCGCGAAGGGATGGCTCTGGTGAACGGCAAGTACAGTTTGGCCAAGTCCGATCGGGGCACGCTCGAGCGCATCACGGTCACGCTCGTCGATATGGGCATCATAGACCAATCCTACATCGAGAGCCCCGTCCTTTATCGCAGCAAGCTGGGCGAGCGAGCCCATCGAACGCAAATCGAGCACCACTGAGGGCTCGTTCTCGCGAAAATGGAAAAGACCATAGGAGATGAAGTCGTAAGCAGCGATGATCTCGCTGAGGCCGACACGAATTGTGCCCAGGTGCCCGCTGCCCATGCGACGCGCGCGGTCAACCGCACGGTCTACATGTTTGAGGATATCCTCGACTTCCTGGAGAAAGGCGCGGCCCGCACCGGAAAGGCGCACCCCCCGCGGCAATCGCTCAAACAACTCCACGCCAAGTTCGGTTTCAAGATCGCGAATTTGCCGCGTCAAAGCGGGCTGTGCAACGCGAAGCGCAAGCGCAGCGCGGCCGAAATGCTCTTCACGTCCGATCGCGCGAAAATAGCGCAGATGCCTCAATTCCATCTCTAATCCATACTCACCGGGCATTAAACGCTCAAGAACAAAGAATTGGACGTATCGATCGCTGTAAAACACTCTTCGGGCATGGAACGTGAATCTGAACGGAGAGCGATGGAAGCCGCCGCCCTCGATGAACTCGACTTCGGCGAGCTGTCCACGGTCGATATTCTTGGTACCCAAGTGGAGTTGTTCACCGCCGGAAGCGGCGCGCCGCTGCTGTTCCTTCATGGACTCGATGGTGTGGAAGGCTCGGCGGCCGCCCTGCGCGAACTGGCCGCGGCCTTCACGGTCTATGCGCCGTCACACCCGGGATTTGGCGGTTCGGAGCGCCCGGCGCGCCTCAATCGGGTCGACGACCTGGGCTATTTTTATCTGGACCTCATGAACCTGTTGTCGCTGCACCGTCCCGTGGTCGTGGGCGCCTCGTTCGGCGGGTGGGTCGCGGCGGAGATTTTGACCAAGGAGCCGGAGCGGGCCTCACGGCTTGTGCTCCTCTCGCCGCTTGGGCTGCCGACCGCCAACCGGCGCGAGCAGCATGTCGCCGACATTTTCATGCTCTCGCGCCAAGAGCTTGGTGCACGCATGCAGGCCGGGGACCCTTTGCCGGGCAGCGACATGGCGGTGCTGACAAAACTGCCGGAAGACCGCATTCGCCGCATTATGCGAAATGACGAGGCCGCAAGCCTCTACGGTTGGACGCCTTACATGGCGAATCCCAAGCTGGGGGACCGACTGCATCGCATCACCGCGCCGACGCTGGTGATGTGGGGCGAGGCCGACGCCCTCGTCCGCCCCGCATATCGGGAGGCGTGGGATGCGGCGCTGCCGCAAGCAAGCGTTGAGACAATCGCCGAGGCCGGCCATCGGCTGCATGCCGATCGCCCCGCGGACCTGGCTTCGCGCATCATCGCCTTCGCCGCTGACGCTTGATCGGAGACACGACATGAAGATCTGGCAATTCAGCGAACAAGCCTATCATCCCGCCTTCGACGTCGCGGGATCGATGCGGGTTACTCTTCCGCAGCATCATTGCGACCCCGAAGAGGCGGGCCGATTGCTCAATCGCTACTTGGACGAGTACCTGCTGGCCGACGAGCTGGGGTTGAACATCATGGTGAACGAGCACCATGCTGCGGCCACCTGCATGTCGACCTCGTGCATGACCACGCTGGGGATCCTCGCACGGCAGACTAGCAAGGCCCGTCTGCTTGCGCTCGGCGTCCCGCTCGCCAATCGCTCCAACCCATTACGAGTGGCGGAAGAGATTGCGATGGTCGACTGCCTTTCGAGCGGCCGTCTGGAGGTGGGGCTGGTCAAAGGCGCACCGTACGAACTGTTTATGTCCAATCGGCAGCCAACCGGTTTCATGGATCGGTTTTGGGAAGCGCACGACTTGATCCTTGCGGCCATGACCAACGAGGGCGACAACTTCTCGTGGGAAGGAGAGCACTTCCACTACCGCACCGCCAGCCTGTGGCCACGGCCGATCCAGCAGCCACATCCGCCGATCTGGGGCACCGCCTCGAGCGCGTCGAGCGCGCGAGAATACGGGCGGCGCGATTACCATTGCGCCACATTCCTCTCGGGTGCGGTCGCGCGTTCAGTCTTCACCGGCTACCGCGAAGCCTATGCAGAGACGCATGGCCGCCAGCCGTCGCCGGACAAGCTAGCCTATCTGGCGCTGGTCGCTTGCGCCGACGACACGGCGACTGCCTTCCGCCGCGCCGAGCAGATGAAAAGTTATTTCACCACCGCGGCACGCCTCGACCCGCAATTTCGCAATCCCCTTGGGTTCAATCCGGTCGAGGCCAATGTTCGCGCTTTGCAGGCCGGGCCAGCGGCGATGCGCCCGCGCATGCGCAATGGGCAGCCATTGCCGGTCGATGGATCGATCGAGCAATACATGGATGCCGGACTTTTCTTCGTCGGGACGCCGGACGAGGTATATGATCAGCTCATCCAATTCCACGACGAAACCGGCGGGTTCGGCAACCTGCTTATGATGGGACAGGCGGGTGAACTGGACCACGCGCAAACCACCGATAACCTGACATTGGTGGCGCGCGAAGTCGCTCCGCGGTTGGCCGAGTTGGCGGGAATCCCATTCGAGGTGCGCGATGCAGCCGTCGGCTGATGCGGCGCAAATCGCGGGACATCCGCCCGATCTGGGCGAAGGTATCTCCCGCTATGTCGAGTTGTTCCGGCAGCCGCCGCCGGCGTCCGATCTGGAGACGATGCGCTTAGCAGGCGACCTGACTGCTGGACGCTTCGCCCGAGGCTATAGGCCCAACGTAGAACGGTTCGACAGTTATGTCGCTGCGGCCGGCCGCGAGATCCCGCTGCGCTTCTTCGATCCGGGAGGTGACGGGCGGCGCGCGGCGTTCTGCTATTTCCATGGCGGCGGCTTCGCGATGGGCAGCGTCGAGAGTTTCGATATCGCCTGCGCCGCGCTCGCCGAGGCTACCGGAGCGGTCGTCGTCAGCGTCCACTATCGCCGCTTGCCCGAGGCGGATTACGCGGCCGCACTAGACGATTGCGAGGAAGCCTTCGCCTGGCTGATGCGGCAAGCCGGAGTATTGGGCATAGATCCCGCGCTGACCGGTGTCGCGGGCGACAGCGCGGGCGCACTGCTTGCGTTCGCCTGCACCGCCAATCTGCGTGATAAGCAAATAGCGGGCCCAGCGTTCCAGGTCCTCTTCTACGGCACGTTCGCAATGGATCCGGAACGGCCGATTTATGCCGAGAGCCGGGATCCGCTGCTGAGCGGGGAACGCGTAAGGCAATACATCGAATTGTTCCGCAGCCGGGGTGGTCTGCTTCGCAGCCCCGCACCGATCGATCGCAGCGATCTCGCCGGATTACCTCCGACGCACCTGGTCGCGGCCGAGCACGATCCACTGCGCAGCGAAGCGGAAGAGCTTGCCGCACGCCTTCAAGCTGCAGGCGTCGCGACGACTGTCCGCATCGCACCCGGCATGATCCACGGTTTTCTGCGCGCGGTGGCCGTATCACCGGGCGCGCGCGAGGAGCTGGAGCAGGCAGCCAATACCGCACGCACTATCATCGAGGGTTTGATCGAATGAAATTGGACGACAGCTACGAACGCGGCCGCGCGATGCGCTTCGAAATGTTTGGGGAGCCGGGTATAGCGAGTCTGGATAATACCGACGATTTCAGCGAGCCTTTGCAGGATCTGGTCACGCGGATGTGCTTCGGCGATGTGTGGAGCCGGCCAGAGCTCGATCGGAAGACGCGATCGATGCTCACCATAGCGATCCTGGTTGGCCAGTCGCGGCCAGATCAGTTGAAGAATCACATCAACGGCGCCCTGGCCAACGGAGTAACGAAGGAAGAAATCCGCGAAATCTTGCTTCACGCGACCATTTACGTCGGGTTGCCCGCCGGGTCGGATAGCTGGCGTCACGCACGTGAAGCGCTGAAGGCGGCCGATGCCTACTGAGGCCGTCCAGTTCAGTTCGCCGCGTCAGGGCGGTGAGAGCGACATCGCCCCGATCGAGGAAATCATCGAAGCGGCGCGCAACGGCCAGCCTTATATCCTGGTCGACGCTGAGGACCGCGAGAACGAGGGTGACGTCATCATCCCCGCACAGTTCGCCACCCCGGACCGGATCAACTTCATGGCGCGCCATGCGAGAGGGCTAATCTGCCTGGCCATGACCGAGGAGCGCGCACGGGAATTGCGCCTGCCGCCCATGGTAGCCGAGAATAACTCCGGCCTACGCACCGCGTTCACCGCGTCGATCGAGGCGCGGGAGGGAATTACCACCGGCATATCCGCGCATGATCGCGCGCACACGGTCGCTGTGGCGATAGATCCGTCGCGGGGATGCGATGACATCGTTTCTCCCGGGCATGTCTTTCCGCTGGTGGCGCGGCCGGGCGGGGTTCTAGTGCGCGCCGGTCACACCGAGGCCGCGGTAGACGTTTCCCGCCTCGCCGGGCTCATGCCATCGGGCGTGATCTGCGAAGTGCTGAATGACGACGGCACAATGGCGCGGTTGCCCGATCTCATCCCCTTTGCCCGGACACATGGAATGCCGATCGGCACTATTGCTGATCTCATCAGCTATCGCCGCCGCACGGAGCGTTCGGTTGTTCGCGTTCATGAAGAAGCGTTCGAGACGGTCTACGGCAGCGATTTTCGGCTGTCGGTGTTCCGCAGCCTGATCGACAATGTCGAGCACGTCGCACTGTCACGCGGTCGGATAGCGCCGGATGTCCCGACTCTCGTGCGGATGCACCGGCTTGATTTCGTATCCGACATGCTCGGACCGCCGAACGAGCGGCGCGAATATGTACAGCGTGCCCTGGCCCGGATTGGCGCGCGCTCCGGAGCAGGTGTGATCGTATTTATCCGCGATCCCTCCGCCAGTGCGATTTCCGAACGGCGTAGCAATGGCCTCACCCCCACGCGCGATCAACGCATTCGTGACTACGGCACGGGGGCGCAGATCCTGCTCGACCTTGGTGTGAGAGATATTGCCCTTCTGACCGACAGTGAAGCGCGGCTCTCGGGAATAGAGGGTTACGGATTGCGTATCGTTGATAGAGAAGGACTGGCGTAGATGAGCGAGTCTGCAAACGCTGCCGTCCCTCTCATGGCAGACCAGTTGCGGCAGGGACTGCGCCGCCTGGGCAAGGCCGTGGTGGTCATCACCGCATGGCACGACGAACGTCGCTGGGCGATGACCGCGACCGCGGTGAGCGAACTCAGCATGGACCCGCCTTCGCTGCTGGTCTGCGTGAACAAGAGCGCTAGTCTACATGGCCCGCTTACCGGCGGTGCCAATTTCTGCGTCAATATTCTTCATAGTGAGCAGCTCAACGTCTCGCAGGCATGTAGCGGTAAGCTGAAGGGGGAAGAGCGGTTCCGTGAGGGCGAGTGGGGCGCCGGATCATGCGGCACACCTTATTTGCGTGGAGCTCAAGCAAGCTTCTTCTGCGAATACGAAACCCACCTCGAGTATGGAACGCACGCGGTCGTGATTGGCGCGGTGCGGGAGGTCGGTATCGCCGGCGCCGTTGATCCATTGATCTATCTCGACGGCGGATACGCAAGGGCCGCACGCCTTTAGTATCAGCCTGGCTGCTTATCCCTTCCCTTATGTCAGCAAAGCTGTTATCAGCTAGGCTGTCATTATAGGCGGCGGCTCAGTCGCGCGGAGAAAGAGCGGAGGAAACACCATGCAATTCGGCCTGTTCTACGAGCATCAGTCTCCTGCCCCCTTCAGTGCCGAGAAAGACCGGCAGATCTTCCATAACGCTCTAGACGAGCTCGAACTGGCCGACCGCCTGGGCTATGACTACGCATGGCTCGTTGAGCACCACTTTCTCGAGGAGTATTCGCACAGCTCGGCGCCTGAAGTGTTCTTGGGCGCATTGAGTCAGCGCACCAAGCGCATGCGGCTTGGACATGGCATCTGCGTGATGCCGCCGAAGATCAATCATCCCGCGCGCGTCGCTGAACGTATCGCGACGCTCGATCTTCTCTCCAACGGTCGCATCGATTGGGGGACGGGCGAAAGCGGGACGGCGATGGAGCTCGAAGGTTTCGGCGTCGACCCCGATCAAAAGAAGGGGATGTGGCGGGAAGCGACCGAGCAATGCGCCAACATGCTCACCATGACGCCTTATCCCGGCTTCGACGGCGAGCACTTCTCGATGCCGACGCGGAACATTGTTCCCAAGCCGATCCAGGCACCGCATCCTCCGCTGTGGGTCGCGTGCTCGCGACGCGATACGATCCTGCACGCTGCTCGCAACGGCATGGGGGCGCTCGTCTTCGGCTTCGCCGCGCCGGAGCAGGCCGGCAAGTGGGTTCAGGAATATTATGACATCATCAAGTCGGAGGAATGCGTCCCGATTGGCCATGCGGTAAACGCGAACGTTGCAATCGTCACCGCTCTGTCCGTCAACGAGGATGAGCAGGAGGCAATCGCGCGTGGGACTGAGGGGTTCAAGTACTTCGGCTACTCGCTCGGTTTCTATGCTGCGTTCGGCAAGCACGTGCCCGGCCACTCGAAAGTGTGGGAAGGGTTCAAAAAGGCTGAAGCCGGGATCGAGGACAACCACGGGAACGGCGGCATCGGAACGCCCGAACAGGTCTACGAGCACTGCAAGGCTTATGCGGACGTCGGGGTGGATCAGATCATCTTCGTCCAGCAGACGGGACCGGCAAACCACGAGTATATCTGCCAGTCGCTGGAACTGTTCGCGAAGACAGCGATGCCGCGCTTGAAGGAAGGCGAAGCGGAACGGCAAGCGAAGAAGCAGGCGGAGTTGGCGCCCTACATCGAAGCGGCGCTCAAGCGGAAGCGGCGGATGGCACCGATCGCGCAGCAGGATATCGAGCCGGTACGCTCCTACGGTCTGCGCAAGAAGGAGGCCGGAACCTTCGAGAACACTCGCTCGGACCGCGGCGGCGGCCTCGCGGTGGTGGCGGACGATCCGCTCGCGCTGGTATCGGACCAAGCGGAGAAGGCGGCAAAATGAGCCTCCTCAGCAGCCGCGTAGTTGTGATAACCGGCGCGAGTTCGGGCATCGGCGAGGCCTGCGCGTTTGCATTCGCGGCGAAAGGGGCGAAGGTTGTGCTGGCGGCCCGCCGGCACGAGCGGATCGACGCCTTGGCGACACGATTGGCAGATGCCGGCCACGCGGCGCTCTCCGTCGGCACCGATGTGACCGACGAACGGGCGGTAGCCAGCTTGTTCGACCGGGCTTTAAACCGGTTCGGAACGGTCGACGTGCTCGTAAACAACGCCGGCATTGCCGACAGCACGCCGGCAGATGAAACGCCGCTCGCTCTGTGGCGTAAGGTGATGGATACCAACCTGACGTCGGCGTTCCTATGCGCGCGGGCGGCCATCCCGATTATGAAGCGGCAGGGTCACGGCCGCATCATCAATGTCGGATCGATCTCCGCCAAGGTGCCGCGCGCGCACAGCCCCGCCTACACCGCAAGCAAGTGGGGCCTGGACGGGCTCACGCGCGCCCTGGCCATCGACTGCCGAGCGCACAACGTGGCGGTCTCAGTTTTCCATCCCGGTATTGTCGCCACGGAGCTGGGTGGGGGGATCAGCAGCCTGCCCGATGATTTGGTGGCACAACCCGAAGACGCCGCCGATGTGATCGTCCATATGGCGGACATGCCTGACCACCTCAACTTTTACGAGGCATTGGTCGTACAAAACAAAATCCCGTTTCTCGGCCGAGGGTAGGCCCGGAAGCCTAGGCGGCGGAGTTTTTCTGCTCATCCACGAGGGTCTTGAGCTTGCGCGCGGCACTCACCGCCACCGGCCAACCGGCGTAGAATGCGATATGCGCAATCGCCTCTCCGAGTTCCTCGACGGACAAGCCGTTCTCCAACCCCAGCTCCATGTGGCCCTGAGTTTGCTCTCGTCCGAGCGCGATCAAACACGCGATCGTGATGAGACTGCGATCGCGGGCCGAAAGTTGCGCCCTCTCCCACACCTTGTCGTAGAGGATCTCCTGGGTGAGCTGGTCCAGCAGTGGCGCAACATCTGCCAATTCGCGGCCACGGCCGCCCGAAGGTCTCTTCATCCCGCTTCTCCCTGACCCCTGAAGGGCGCAAAATTGCCCGCCGCGGCGTTGAGAGCGCCGCGGATCATACCCAGATCCGAAAGCCAAGCGATGTAATGCACGCCGCGCGCGACATACGCCTCGAGCTGCTTCGCATTGCCGACCACCGTACCGATATGCTTGCGCCCCGCCGCGACCTCGATGACACGATCGATCGCTCGGACCACGTCAGGGTGGCCGGCATTCCCGGGATGGCCGAGCGATTGGCTTAGATCCCCCGGTCCAATGAACAGCACGTCGAGTTCGTCGATTGTGCACAGCGCCTCGATATCCTCGACCATTTCCTTGTTTTCGATGTGTACGGCCACAATCGTTTCGGCGTTCGCCCGCTGCTCGTAATCCGCGACGGTGCCATACCCGGCAGCACGGCAGGCCCGGGCCGAGCCTCGCTCGCCCAGCGGCCAGTACTTGGCCTTGCGGATCACTTCGCGAACGTCCGCTGCGCTCTTCAACGAGGGCACTTGGATACCGCTTGCCCCGCTGTCGAGAACATGCAGAAGGTTGGCTTCCTGCGCGTCCGGCGTGCGGACCACCGTGCTCATGCCCATGCGCTCGCACGCACGGATGAGGCCCTCGATCTGGCCGTGGGTGAAGCACGCATGTTCTGCATCGACGATGAGAAAATCGAACCCGGCCAAGGCGAACAGTTCGGCGATGGCAGGCGAGTCCACCTTGAGGAAACTACCGAACACCGTCTCCCCTGCCTCGAGCTTGCGCTTCACCTCCGAATTGAACACGGGCCATCTCTCCTGCACTTGCTATTTACAAACGGCATTCAACATGGCACTCAATTTCGGGTAAGCCAAGCGCAGATACCAGATGCGTTGGAATCTCGACAGGAGAGTATGTGGAGCGGGGGTGGTTTCTCGCCTATTGGGCAATGGCAAGGCAGAGATAGCAATGACCGAAACCCCGCTCGCCGATGGGCTACCGGATTATCTCGCCGCCGTCCGTCGTCCGCCTGAAGCGGCGGCATCGATGGAGGCCGCGCGGCTCATTGCAGATCGCGATGCACATCGCATCGCCTGCCCGCATCCTGCAGGAATGGTTGTTACAGATACCTATGTCGTAGGCAGTGCGATTGAAACGCCGGTTCGCATCTATAGGCCCGGCCGTGCCGCACCGGGGCCCGCGATCCTATACCTGCATGGCGGCGGCTTCACCACGGGCAGCATCGAAAGCTACGACTGCCTCGCATCGGCCCTCGCACAGGCCACCGGCGCCTGTGTCGTTAGCGTTCACTACGCGCGTCTGCCCGAGTCGACACCGCGCACGATGATCGCACAGGGCCATGAGGTGCTGGAGTGGATGGCACGAATGGCCGGACCGCTCGGAATAGATCCCGCGCTTTTAGCCGTGGCGGGCGATAGCGCGGGAGCATTCCTTGCCACTCACCTCGCGATGCGGGTGCGAGATGGCGGCGGACCGTCGCTGGTCTGCCAGCTTCTTTGCTACGGCGTCTACGATCTCGATCCGGGCCGGAAAGCCTATGCAAGTACGCTGGATCCAGTTCTTCCCAAGTCGGTAATCGAAGCGATGATCGCGACTTATCATCAATGCGAGGAGCGCGACGGGGAGCCGACGCTGGCGCCGCTTGGGGTTGACGATCTGTCGCGCCTGCCCCCGGCGGTCCTGTTGGATGCCGAGCATGACCCCATGGTCGCAGAAGGACGCGAGTATGCGACCGCTCTGCGTGCCGCAGGCGTTGCCGTGGAGGAGCGCATCGCGCGTGCCATGTGCCATGGGTTTCTGCGCGCCCTGCGCTTTTCGGCGCCCGCGCGCGAAGAGATGCAATGGCTCGGGGCTGCTTTTCGAAACCAACTCCCACCAGCAAGGAAACCGTAAATGGCTCTCAAGACCGGCGATCCCGCTTTCGAAGCGGGCCGCGAGATGCGCAAGCAGTTGTTCGGCGCGGGCAGTGTCGAACGCATGGAGCAGGCCGATGACTTCCACGAGCCGCTCGAAAACTACGTCACCTCGGCCTGCTTCGGTGAAACCTGGACCCGTCCCGGTCTCACGCTACGCGAACGCAGCCTGATCACGATGGCAATCTGCGCTGCGCTTAACCGGCAAACCCCGCTCAAGCGGTTGGTCAAATGCGCTGTGGAGAATGGCGCGACCAAGGAGGATATCCGCGAGGTGCTGTTACAGACGACACTCTACATCGGCGTTGCAGGTGGTGTCGAAAGCTGGGCGCTTGCGGCAGAAGCGCTCAAGGAGATCGACGCCTACTGAGCCGGACGGGCGGGCTGTAGCCCTGCCGCTTCGATTCCGGCTGCCGCGCAGGCCGCATCGTCGGCGGGCTTCGCGCCCGACACTCCCATTCCGCCAAGGAGAGCGCCCTCCGCTGTGTAAATTGGCACACCCCCTTGCAGGGTTGCGACGTTTGGCATGTTCGCAGGCGGGTTCATCGCCGTCATCTCGCCGGTGGCACGGCCGAATTTGGCAGCCGACACCGCCTTCCACTGCGCGATCTCGCCCGCCGCTGTCGAAGCCCCATCCATGTGCGCCAGCGTAACCGCCAGGCCGTGCCGTTCGAGCACCACCACTGCGACATTGAGATCCCGCTGCTTCGCCCAGGCGACGCAGGTATCGCGGATCGTTGCGGCGCTCGCATAGTCGAGAGCAGGCCGCGCAGTTTGCGCTGCCGCCGGCGCGACAAAACAAAGCGCAGCCGCCGCAAAATAGTGCAAGCCTCGCTTCATCCTTCGTCTCCCCCTGTGAGTGTTGCGGCAACCGGAGCTATTTCAAAGTCGCAAGATAATCGATGATCGCCTTGCGCTTGTTCGCATCCTTGGTTCCCGGCGCCATCATCCTGGTGCCTGGCATAAAGCCTCTGGGATCTCCCAGAAAGGCATCGAGGTTCGCGCGATTCCATCGGATGTTCGCCCCCTTCATTGCAGGGGAATAGGCGTAGCCGGCCTTGGCTCCCGCCGGGGTGTCCATGACACCGAACAGATTGGGCCCGGCCCCGGACCTCCCTCCACGCTCTACGGTATGGCAGGCCTTGCACTGAGCAAATCCCGGGGGCGGCGTGGGCGCGCCTCGTGGATTCGCGGCGAAGCTGCCGCTGGCTCCCGCCGCGAGCGCCAGCAAAGGCATCGCGAAAGTGAGTGCAGTAATCGGTGCTTTGCTCCGCGCCACCCATTTCCTCCTCGTTCGAATCCGCCTGCCCGTCATTTCCGCTTCATCGCAGATCACGCTAGCCGACGCAAAAAAAATCGGTTATCGCTGAACGACATTAGGTATAAACGCATAAGAATCCAGGGGTGCCGACGTGGAAGCGGCGCACGGAAAAGGAGAGCGATTGTGGCGGCAGCGGTGGATCAGGGCGGGGTGCTCGCGGCGCCGGCAAGGATGAGTGCCTATCAGTATGCCGTCGTGGCGTTGTGCTGCCTCATCAACATTGCAGACGGCTTCGATGTGGTGTCGCTCGCCGTAGCGGCACCGGTCTTGACCGATGAATGGCAGGTCGATCCCGCTCTGCTCGGTGCGATGTTCAGCGCGGCGGCGGTAGGGCTGGCGATCGGCGCGTTTCTGATTGCTCCGCTAGCGGACAAGATCGGGAGGCGGCCAGTAATGCTAGGCGCGCTTGGTACTCTTGCCGCCATGCTGCTGCTAAGCGGCGTTGCCGCGAATATCTGGCAGCTTTTCGTCCTCCGCTTCATCACCGGCGTCGGCTTGGGCACGCTTGTCGTATGCCTGAACACCACGGTTGCGGAGTATGCCAGTGACAAGGCGCGCAACATGGCTCTGGCCATCATGCATATCGGCTTCACCATCGGAATGATGCTGGGCAGCGGGATTGCCGCGCTGGCGCTCGAGATGGCCGGATGGCGGCCCATCTTTCTTGCAGCTGGCGCGCTAAATGTGGTGACCTTCGTGCTCAGCGCCTTCCTGCTCGGCGAGTCGCGCGCGTTTCTGGTGCAGCGGCAGGCGCCGGGCGACCTCGGACGGCTCAACCGTCTGCATCGCAAGATGGGCATCGAACAGCTCGCAGAAATGCCGCCGCGGCCACGGGATGCCAAGCGGCGCGGCGGTGTCCTGCGCGCCATGCTAGCCCCCGAGATGCGAACCCAATCCATCCTCATCTGGGTCGCGTCGGCGACCTACGCCATCGTTGGCTATTTCCTGATGAACTGGAAGCCCACGATCCTGGCCAACGCGGGCCTTACCCCGTCCCTGGCCGCCGCGAGCGGCATTATCACAGGCGCGTGCGGCGCGCTCGGCCATCTAGCAATGGGTGTATGGGGCCGGCGCGTGGGGGAAGGGCGGCTGACGACAATCTTCTTCGCAGCCGCCGCTGTGACCTTGGTGATCTTCGGCCTGCAGCCGCCCATTCCGGTGGCACTGCTCGCGGTGGCCGGTCTCACCACCTTCTTCATCGTAGGGGCCTATACCGGTCTCTTCCTCGTGGCGGTGCTGATGTATCCACCGGGAATCCAGAACGCCGGCGTCGGCTTTGTCGTCGGCTTTGGTCGCATCGGGGCGATCGCCGGGCCGATGATCGGGGGGTTGCTCCTGAGTGCGGGATTCGGACGGATGGACACCTACTTCATCTTCTCGGCGATCGCGGTGATCCCGGTCGTCACCATGTATTACGCCTACCGGATCGCGGCGCGCGTGTCGCATCGGGGAGGCGAAGCCGTTCCAGGAGAACTCGATGCCGAACCCGCCCGTTAAGCTGTTCGATACCCACGCACACTTCTTCACCAATGACACCGAACGTTACCCGGTCGATCTGACTGCTGCGCGCGAGGGTTCCGACGCGATGATGGAACGGCTGAAGAACGATGCGGCTACCGCGCAGCGCCTGCTCGCACTGTGGGACGAGGCAGGCGTCGCCGGCGGTGCCGCTGTCCAGTACAACACAGTATACAAGACTGATAACAGCTATACGATCGATGTCGCCGACGCCCACCCCGATCGCGTGTCGGCGGTGCTGATCCTGGCCGCCGGCGATCCGGCTACGCCCGAGACGCTGCGCCGGATTGCGACGCAGCACAATGTCAGCGGACTGCGGCTGTTCGGCTACCCCGACAGCGACAGGAACTATCCGTGGCTCGATTCCCCCGCAGCGCTCGCCACGTGGGATGTCGTGGCAGAACTCGGCTTGCACATGGTGCTGATGTACGCACCGGGCGTGCCGTCGGAGGCTGCTCTGCGGCGCATCGTGGCGCTGGCGAAACGGTACCCGGATACCGCAATCGCGCTGGATCACTGCGGCTGGCCGAACATCGACCGAGGCGTGGCGGGGATGATCGGACCCGAGCACCGCACGCTCGTCGACGTGCCCAACATCTATTTCAAGTTCACACAGATCAACTTCAATCGCCTGGCGGATGTCGGAATCGATATAGCCGAATTCGTGCAGCAGTTCGTCGACACCTTTGGGGCGGGCCGCATCATGTGGGGCTCGGATTACGGCAATACCAAGACCACTTATCCGGAAATGGTACGTCAGGCGATCGAGGCGACGCGGCTTTTGGACGAGCAGACCCGCGAGCGCGTGCTCTGCACGAACGGCGCGCATCTGTTCGCCGGCCGCGCCGGTCGATGATCGACGCCGCCGATCCGCCCGTTGTCGACGCCCACGCTCACATCTTTACCCGCGCGATGCCATTTACTGACAACGCGTGGGCACGTCCGGACTACGATTATCCAGTCGAGACATATCTCGCCGATCTTGACGCAAACGGCATTGCCTTCGGCGTAGTGACCGCCGCGAGCCTGTTCGGCGACTATAACGACTACACGCTCGCCGCGTTGGAGCAGCACCAGCGATTGCGAGCGACGGTCATGCTCGAGCCTGATACGGGCCCCGCAGAACTTGCGTCGCTGCGCGCGCGCGGCGTGCGCGGCGTACGGTTTCAGATTCCGCTACGGGCTGAGCTTCCGGACCTCGGCGGCTATCGGTTTCGGCGTTTCGTGACGCGGCTGGCGGATGCCGGGATGCATCTCGAGCTCAACCTGGGCGGCGAACAATTGGCGCAGATGTTGCCCGCCCTGGCGGACCATCGGGTCCCGGTGGTGGTGGATCACTTCGGGCTGCTGCGCAGCGAAGGCGAAATGGAAGGGCCTGGCTTTTTTGCGTTGCTGCGCGCAGCGGCGCGGGGGCGAACCTGGATCAAAGTGTCCGCCGGCTTTCGGCTTCCGGCCGATCGATTGGAAGCGTACGCTGCAAGGCTGCTTGCTGAAGCCGGACCGGAGCGTCTGTTTTGGGGCAGCGACGCGCCGTTCGTGGGAGCAGAGAATCGCGTCTCCTACGCAGCGACGCTTGAGACCTTCTATCGCATCGTGCCCGATGCGCGTCTCCGGCGGCGAATGTCAGATGCCGCCTTGCGTTTTTACTTCTTCTGAAGCGTCAGGCCGCCTCCAATGGCACCGCGTTGATGACCTGGGCCTGGGTATATTCTTCCAGCCCTTCTTGGCCCATTTCGGTACCCATGCCGGACTGCCGGAGGCCGCGGAACGGGATGCGCGGATCGATCGCCATCAGCTGATTGACCCAGACGGTGCCAGTGGTCACGCGTCCGGCCACCTCGATCGCCCGAGCGAGATCGCCGCCCCAGACCGTACCACCTAGACCGTAATCGGTGCCGTTCACACGATCGAGCAAGGCATCGATGTCGTCGTACTTGAGCACCGGTAGAACGGGCCCGAACTGCTCCTCGCGCACCAGCGGCGCGTCGTCGGCGATGTCGCGAACTATTGTGGGCGGTATGAAGTACCCGGGCCGATCGAGGGGCGCGCCCCCCGCGATCACATTCGCGGTGGCCTTGCTCTCTTCGATCAGCGCGGCCACCTTCTCGTACTGCTGCCGGTTCTGCATTGGCCCCATTTGCGCGCCCTGGTTGGCGCCGTCGTCAACCACCAGCTCGCCGGCCAGCCGGGCAAGTTCTGCACAGAACTCGTCGTAAACCGCGGAGGGGACATAAGCACGTTTGACCGCGACGCAAATCTGTCCCGCGTTGCGCATGGCGCCTTCGAATACTTTCCCCGCCGCCCAGAGCGGGTCGACGTCGTCGAGCACGATAGCCGCGTCGTTTCCTCCGAGTTCGAGCGTCACCCGCTTCAGCGTCGCGGAGGCAGAGGCGAGAACCTTCTTTCCGGTCGCAGTCGATCCAGTGAACGAAATCTTGGCAATATCCGCGTGGGTGGTCAGCGCTGGCCCGAGTTCATTCTCGTCGCAGATGATGTTGATCACGCCCTGCGGAAAGATCTCCGCGCAGAGTTCTCCGAACATGCAAGTGGTAAGCGGGGTGGTCGGAGCGGGCTTGCAGACCATGGTGTTGCCCGCAACGAGGGCGGGGCCGACCTTGTTCGCCAGCAGGATCAGCGGAAAATTCCACGGCGTGATCGCTGCAATCACCCCGAGCGGCGTGCGGTGCTCGACTACTTGGTTGCCGCCCTGGTCGCGCAGTACTCTGGGCACGAGAGACATGCCGGCGAAGGTTCGCAGGACGAATGCCGAGCCTCGGACTTCCTTGAGTGCTTGGTCGAGCGGCTTGCCCTGTTCGGCCGTCAGCAGCGCGGCAAACTCCTCCGCACGCGAGTCGAGTGCGTCGGCCAGCTGCGCCACGAGCGCCGATCGTTCCGCGGCAGCTATGGCAGCCCAAGCTGGAAAGGACCGCTTTGCGGCCGCCACTGCGGCTTCGAGGATCGCCGGATCCGCCTTCGGGCACCGCGCGAAGGGCTGACCCGTTGCCGGATTGACGACCTCGAAGGTTGCGGTGCCAGGTTGCAGCGTCCCATCGATGAGCAGTCGGAATTCGCGGTCGACGCTCATGCCGGGAGCGCCTCCTGTACCGCAGCGCTCGTACCGTTCGCTGCATCGTCGAGTCCCATGAGCTTCGATGCGTTGCCTCCGATCATCGCGCGGATGTCGTGATCATCGTATTTGAGGTCGATGAGCATCTGGATCACGTACCGCAGCCCCTCGACGGGTGTCGGGTTGCCGACCTGCCCCAGGTCGGATCCGATAATGGTATTGGGAACGCCGCCAGCCTCTATGCACATCTGCAAGCTGTCGTGAGAGTAGTTCTTGCCCTGCACGCCGGCCCACATGCAGCAGCTATGCTCTAGATAGGTGCCCATCCTTGCAAGTTCCGCCATATCGGCCGGGGTGCAGCCGATCAGGAACGTTGGGTGGTTGACCAGAAGTCGGGTCACGCCTCGCGTTTTGGCCTCGGAGAATAACGGCCAGATTTCGCTGATGTGCAGGTGTCCGGCCGAAAGCACGGCATCGTATTCCGCGATCATGTCGAGAATGGGCAGGAGCTCGTCCTTCAGCTTGCCGCGTTCGTCCACCACCGTCAGCATGGTGGGATCGAGCATCTTGTCCTTGGTCGGAAGGAACTGTTTGCGGTGCGAGTGGCGGATGTGGTTGGCCGCAGAAAACGTCGGCATCCACACCAGCCGCGCGCCAAGCTTGAAGCCGTGTTCGACTGCATAGGGATTGATGCCGCCCGTCGTATTGTTGCACGGCACGCCAGTGAGCAGCTTGACCTTGCCGGGCATCACCTCGTCGAGCAACGCCGCGACGGGTGTGACCGAGTAGTAGTGATCCTTGAAGAGGATTGCCCGCAGGCCCGCCGCCTCGCCTTCCTTGATCGCTTCAACGTGATTCAGCCGCCGGGGCATCACGGAAGGGCCGCTGTGACAATGCAGGTCGATCGCGCCTTTGAGAAGCTCGCTGATCCGGTCGCTCATTGTGCATCGTCCTCCTGGTTCGGCATTGGATAGTCGTCTGCGTTGAGCACCCAGCCGGGTTTGGCCGAGAAGTCGTGCCGCGGGGGACAGAACGCATCGAGCAGACGATTGAGCCCCTCGGAAATTCCCTGTGACGTGTGCGTCGACGGCGGCGGGATCACTGCGACGGAGGGGGCGCCGATCTGCTCGTGATCGTCGGGCAGCCACTGGGTCGAATCGCTGATCCAAGGCCAACGAAGATGGTGGATGTAGTCGCCGTCGAGAGCGATCGAATATTGCTCGAAATCGTCGTGATGATGGGGCGACAGGTTGTCCGCGGCGCGTGGCCCCACCCGGCCGTCGCCGAAATTCACCATAATCGTTGATCCGCGGTAGAGACGACCAAACCTCCCCTGTTCAGGGGCAACGTTGCCCGAATAGACCCGCACCTTGCGTCCCCCGACCGGGTCCGGCCAAGCCTTAAATGGCGCAACGTTGGGATCCGGTTCGGCATAGGTCGCCGCATTGACGCATTTGGCTGCAAGATCGGCCGCATTGACCGTGAACAGACGGAGCACGCGGCCGCCCTTCACCACAGTAATCTTGCTGTCGCCTGCAGGAATGAACGCGACACTCTTGCCCCGCGCGGCCTCGCTACCTCCTTCGATGGCGATTTCAATCTCGGTGCCTTCGTCCGGCAGCACGACGGCATATTCGTCTGGCTGGCCTGTGCGTTCGAGCACCGCGCCCGGCTGCACTTCGCTGTACGCCACGATCATGGTCTGTCCCCGAGCGAGCCAGGTCTGGACTATATCGGAGCTTTCCTGGGGCGGCTCCCCATAGAAGCGCGCGTAGCTGGCACGCTTGAAGCTTGTCGGCGCAGGCGTCGTCGACTGCGGTGCGAGGCTGGCTCTCAGATCATTGCGCCCGTACATCGGCTCTCCTCTCGCCGCCTGGCATCCTCGGCCCGCGGCATTTCGTTCAATCTAGAGTCCCCGTTCCGTCTCCGTCTAATTCCTTGTGAAGGATCGCCTGATGCCTTGGCGGTATCGGAATATCCGATGAGGATTCATATCGTGATCCTATCGTACGGCGGCAAAATAGGCATTGGACCTGGCCGTGAACCGGGCCAAGATAGCAGGCAAGCTGATACTAGTCGAGGCGGGAGGAAGGCTTGTCGCAGGACATTGAAGCGCGCTGTAACGGCGGGGACGTCACGAACGCGCAGGATCGCCGGAGGGACGCTTTGGCACGCCTGCTCCGGCCGCGGTCGGTCGCGATCGCTGGCGCTTCGCCCGATTCAGCGGCGATGGGAGGCGTGATCCTCGCAAATTGCGAACGCTTCGGCTTCCCGGGTGATGTTCATCTGATCAGCCCGACGCGCGCCGAGATTAACGGGCGTCCCTGCATTCGTTCAGTGGAAGATCTGCCGACGGGCGCCGACGCTTTGGTACTCAATGTGCCGCGCGCGGCGATCCTGCCGGCCGTGGAAGCGGCCGCCGAACGCGCGGTAGGCGGAGTCATCGTGTTCGCCTCAGGCTTTGCCGAGAGCGGCGAGGACGGGCGGCGCGAACAAGACGCGATCGCCGCCATTTGCCGGGAATCCGGCATGGCGCTGATGGGTCCCAACTGCATGGGTTACGTCAACTACAATGGCGGCATGGCGCTCACATTCGAGCCGGTACACCCGCAGCCCCTCGGCGACCGCCGCAGTGTCGCGATCGTCGCACAGAGCGGCGCAACCGCATCGTGCATCCGCGCAGCGATGCAGGGGCGCGGCATCTCGGTTGCTCTGCAGGCTGCGACGGGCAACGAAGCAGTGGTGCGCGCGAGCGACCTGATTGATTTCATCGTCGCGGAAGGGCGAGCGGACGCGATTGCCCTTTATTGCGAGCAGGTGCGCGATCCCGCGGCCTTCCTCGTATCGGTGCGGCGCGCCCGTGCATCCGGAATACCGGTGATCATGCTCCACCCGGGGCGAAGCAAGCGCGGACAGGAGGCGGCGCAGTCGCACACAGGATCGATGGTAGGTGATTATGCGCTGATGCGCGGTGCGGTCGAAAATGAGGCTGTGGTGATGGTGGACACAATGGACGAGCTGTTCGATGCCACCGCGCTCTTGCACCGGTTTCCCTCGCCTGCTGCCGGCGAACTGGGTGTCGTCACCAATTCGGGCGCGATCCGCGGCATGGCGTTCGACTTCGCTGAAGATATTGGTTTGCAGATCGCCGACATAGCGCCCGCGACGCGCGAGAGGCTGGCCGCATTGCTGCCGGAAGGTATGGAAATCGATAACCCGCTCGATGTCGGAACGACGGGGTTCGCCAAGGGCGACATCTTCGGGCTTTCGACGGCGGTGATGCTCGCCGACCCGGCAGTGAGCGGCGTGCTGCTGCCGATGGCGGGGGGAGGGCCGGCCCAGCAGCGCGCCAAAAGTGAGGCAATCATCCCCGAAGCGCTCGGCTCGTCCAAACCGGTGGCGGTCGCGATAGTGGGAGATCAGTCTCCGCTCGACGCCGATTTCATCAAGGCGATGCAGGAAAGCGAGACGCCGCTCTTCCGTTCGCCGGAACGGGCGATGCGCGCCTTCGGCGCAGCGCGCCGTTACGCCGATGCGCTCCAAAACACTGATGACCGCACACCGGCCGCCACGGGGCTAACAGGCTGGTCGCAAGCCGGGGTGAAGCCTGAGTACGTTGGCAAAGCGTTCCTGCGCGCCATCGGCGTGCGGGTGCCGGAGGGCGGGCTTGCGACGACGCCCGATGAAGCGGCGCGCATTGCTGGCGATATCGGATTTCCCGTCGTGCTGAAGGCCCAGGCGGCGGCGCTCAGCCACAAGAGCGACATCGGAGGCGTTATCCTGAATCTGAAAGACGAAGCCGGGCTTCGAGACGGATGGGCGCGACTGATGGGCAATTTGCATGGCGCGCCTGTCGACGGGGTGCTGGTCGAGCAAATGTCTGCGCCGGGTCTCGAACTCGTGGTCGGCGCACGCGATCATCCCGAGTGGGGGCCTTCAGTCCTGGTCGGGTTGGGGGGCGTGCTGATCGAAGCACTCGACGCGGCCGAGCTTTTGCCGGCCGATATTTCGCACTCTCGCGCGGTCGAGCGAATTCGGAAGCTGCGCGGCGCTAGGCTGCTCGGCGAATTTCGCGGCCGCCCTGCCCGGGACGTCGACGCTGTCGCTGACGTCGTGGTCAAGGTCGGTGCCGCTATGCGGGCAGGGCTCAGTATCGATGAAATCGACATCAATCCGCTGATGGTCTTGGCAGAAGGCGAGGGTGCCGTCGCGCTCGATGCGCTGATCGTGACCGGCGAGTAAATGAGAGGCAAGAGAATGGAAATGACCATGGAAGCGACCAAAAGCAGGCCGGCGCCCGGCGGGCAGAATGTACTGGTGGAGTTTGAGGACGGCATCGCTTGGGTCCATCTCAACCGACCGGAGAAACGTAATGCCATGAGCATCGAACTCGCTCGCGAGATGAATCAGGTGTTGGATGCGCTGGAACTCGACGACCGCTGCGGTGTGATCGTATTGACGGGTAAGGGCGAAGCGTTTTCGGCCGGCATGGATCTGAAAGGTTTCTTTCGCGCATCGGACGCGGTGAGCGATGTCGAAAGACACCGGGCCTACCGCGAAACGCGCGCGTGGCAGTGGCGTACGCTAATGTTCTACGCCAAGCCCACAATTGCCATGGTCAATGGTTGGTGTTTCGGCGGCGCATTCACGCCGCTGATCTGCTGTGACCTCGCGATTGCCGACGAAGCGGCGACGTTCGGGCTGTCCGAGATCAACTGGGGCATCATCCCGGGCGGCGTTGTCTCCAAGGCGATCTCGACGCTTATGGGCGATCGCGAAGCAATGTATTATGTCATGACGGGCGAACAGTTTGACGGCCGCCGCGCGAAAGAACTCGGGCTCGTAAACGAGGCCGTGCCAGCCGATCGGCTGAAGGAGCGTACGCGCGAGCTAGCCAAGGAGCTGCTCGACAAGAATCCCACGACGCTGCGGCAGGCGCGTATGGCCTATAAATACGCCCGCGAGATGGATTGGGAACTTGCGGCCGAGTACCTGACTGCGAAGGGAGACCAGACGACGTTCGTCGATCGTGAAAAGGGGCGCGAGAAGGGGATGAAGCAGTTCCTTGACGAAAAGACCTACAAGCCGGGCCTTGGCAACTACAAACGGGACGGGGAGTAACGCGATGGAGCGACCCAGCGCCGCCCGCGGGGACGAGCTTGCCAGTGTCGTCCCCGCATTCGTCGAGATGACTGACCGTATCCTGTATGGTGAGGTGTGGGAGCGCGAACAGCTGTCGAAGCGGGATCGGTCGCTCTTGACCGTGGCGGCGTTGATGACTGCCAATCGTCACCAACAGCTCGAGGCTCATCTCGGTCTTGCACTCAAAAACGGCGTAACGAAGGAGGAACTGGGGGAGGCGCTTCTGCACTTGGCCTTCTATTCGTCCTGGCCCGCCTCGGTCACGGCGTCGCGGATGCTTCTTGATCTGGTGAATAGGCAGGAGAACGGGCAGCCTTAAAGGCGCGCGTTAGGATCTCAGGCCATCGCTACCGAGGGCAAAGGCCTCTTTGTGCGTCGTTGTATAGCACTTTCGCGGAGAAGCGGCGTTTGTTGGCGGTGGATTGAAGGTCGATCAGTTTTCCCGGGGCAGGGGGGCGATGCCGCGGATCAAATCCGACGCGCGTTCCGCTATCATGATAACCGCAGCGTTGATGTTGGCGCCCAGTACGCTTGGCATCACTGACGCGTCGACGACGCGTAGGCCCGAGACCCCTTTGACTCGCAACTCGCTATCGACGGCAGCTTCGGGGTCGTCGCCCATGCGGCAGGTTCCCGCAGGATGCTGGGTGATTTTCAGGTTCGCGCGAATAAAGTCATCCAGATTCGCCTGCTCGCCGGGGAGCATCTCCTCCTCAATCATGTGTTGGAGCGGTTGCTGCGCGAAGATGCGCCGTACCGCTTCTATACCACCCCGAATGTCGGCGAAGTCCCGCGGAGTTGAAAGCAGGTTGAGGTCGATGCACGGCTTGTCACGCGGATCTCCGGAGCGAAGAGTGACGGTCCCCCTGCTTTCAGGATGGAGCTGCATCACCATCACCGAAAGCACGTGCGATTGCTGTGTGCCCAGTGGGTGCCACAACTTCGCGTCTAACCTGACCGGAAGGAACACGAGCTGTATGTCCGGCCGGTCCAGTTCCGACCTGGTCCGGAGCATGAGTACGCCACTCGTAATCTGGCTCGCAAAGGCTCCCGTGCCTGTGAGGGCCCAGCGCAGCACCGACAGCGCCGCGCGGTCGACGCGCAGCGCCTGCAGGAATGTGGTCGGCTCGCGGGCAGCAAATGTCATGTAAACCAGCGGATGTTCGGATAGATTGCGCCCCACCTCTTGCGCGTCGACCAACACCGGGATGCCCTGGTCGGCGAGGTGCGCAGCAGGTCCGATGCCCGACAGCATCAGCAGTTGCGGGGAGTTATAAGCGCCACCGCTTAGTACGACTTCCTTGCGCGCGCGAACCTCTGCCGGTTGGCCTCGATGGAGGTATTCGGCCCCCACGGCACGACCACTCTCCACTATCACGCGCGTTGCCTGTGCGTTGGTGAGGACAACCAGATTGCGGCGCTTCAGGGCAGGACGCAAATAGGCAGCGGCGGTGCTGGCGCGGCGGCCGCGGCCGTCGACCGTTACCTCGCAAGCTGCAAATCCCTCTTGTTGGGCACCGCTCAGGTCATCGCTCTCCGCAAAGCCTGCGGCGCGCACGGACTGACGAATGGGTTCGGTCAGCAGATGCGTCCCGGGCACAGGGGTTACTGCCAGCGGCCCCTCGGCGCCGTGGTAGCGATCTTCCCCCCGCCAACTTGTTTCCATCCGCCGGAAGTATGGCAGGACATCCGCGTAGCTCCAGCCGGACGCGCCCATCTGACGCCATTCGTCATAGTCCCGAGCGTGACCCCGCATGTAGATCATGCCGTTGATCGATGAACAGCCGCCCAGCACGCGTCCCCGCGGGATGGGAAGCGACCGGCCAGCCAGTGCTGCGCTCGGCTCGCTGGTATATCCCCAGTCGCAGTTGGCATTGCTCGCAGTCATCATGAAGCCGAGCGGCATCCGGAACAGCCAGCTATCGTCCGCACCACCGGCTTCGAGCAGCAAGACCGAATCACGGCCGCTTTCGCTCAGCCGATTGGCGAGGACGCACCCGGCAGAGCCTCCACCCACGATCACATAGTCGAATTCTGCGGACACGTCAGTCCAGCACCTCGGACGCTCCCGGAGCCCTCATTTTCTCTCCGTAGGACGGCATATTTGCTCCTTCGTTGGGATGAATTTCGTTCTGACATAGCAAATTGCATTCGACAAGATATAATGCCGTTGGTTATGATGCAATTGGCGGGTGCCACAGAGATGCGGGTGCCACAGAGATGCGGGTGCAGCGACAGAGTGAGGGGCAGGACATGGGTGCGGAAATGATGAATGCTTCGGCGACACCAAGGGACGCGGCCCTGGCGTTCGCAGCCGGTCGGCACGCGCTGTTTATCGACGGACGGTGGGTCGATCCCGCCGAAGGCCGTCGGTTCGAGACATACGATCCGTCCACCGGCGCCCGGCTGGCCGACATTCCCGAGGCTGGTGCTGCGGACGTTGAGGTCGCAGTGGGAGCCGCGCGCGCCGCGATGGAGCGTGCCGAATGGTGCGAAATGAAGCCCGCAGTGCGTGCGCGATTACTCAATCGGCTCGCCGATGCTCTAGAAGATAACGCGGACGAGTTCGCGGCCCTTGAGACGCTCGACAACGGGATGCCGCTGCGCGATGCCCGCTACTTCCATATTCCCCACGCCGTCGAAACGCTGCGCTACAACGCCGGTTGGGCGACGAAGCTGAACGGGGAGACGATCGCCCTCTCGGGGATGGGAGATTGGCACGCTTACACACTGCGCGAGCCGGTCGGCGTGGTGGCTCAGATCGTGCCCTGGAACGCGCCTCTCGCGATGGCCGTCGCTAAGATCGCACCGGCGCTCGCCGCGGGGTGCGCGGTAATCCTGAAACCCGCCGAAGAGACGTCTCTGACCGCACTGCGTCTCGCGCACCTCATCGCGGAGATCGGCTTTCCCGATGGCGTGTTCAACCTGCTCACCGGCTTCGGCGAGGATGCCGGCGCAGCCCTGACGGCGCACCCGGCAGTGGACAAGGTGACCTTCACTGGTTCGACCGAAGTCGGGAGGCTGATCCTTCGTACTGCTGCCGGCAACTTCAAGCGGGTGACGCTGGAACTGGGAGGCAAGACGCCGGTGATCGTTCTGCCTGATGCCGATCCGAACCGTGCTATCGAGGGCGCTGCTCGATCAATCTTTACCAATGCGGGGCAGGTCTGCAACGCGGGCTCGCGACTGTTTGTTCACGAACGTCTGTTCGACGAGGTGGTGGACGGAGTCGCCAAGATCGCAGATTCGATCAAACTCGGGTCCGGCTTCGATCCGGATGCGCAAATGGGGCCGCTAGTCTCTGCTGCACAGCGCGAGCGGGTCATGGGTTACGTCCAAAAAGGTCTGGACGAGGGGGCGGCGCTGCGCGCGGGCGGGAGTCCGATTCAAGGCAATGGTTTTTTCGTCGCACCGTCTGTGCTGACCGGCACGAGCGCCGAGATGTCTGTTCGGCGAGAGGAGATATTCGGCCCAGTTCTGTGCGCGATGTCCTTCGGCAACGAGGATCTCGATCGCATCGCAGCGGAGGCAAACGACACCGATTACGGACTTGGCGCTGTGTTGTGGACCAACAATCTTTCCGCTGCGCATCGGCTCGCACGCAAGATCAAGGCCGGCACAGTGCGGGTGAATGGTGGCGGACTTGACCCCGCGCTCCCCTTTGGCGGCTTCAAACACTCGGGTTGGGGCAGAGAGAACGGACGCGAGGGAATCGACGCCTACACCGAGACCAAAGCGGTGGCGATCGCCCTCTAAGGCGCAACCCCGGGAATCCAGAAGAACAGGACCACAGATGCACCGAGAATTTCGCTCGCGCTTCAGAAATCTGACGAACGTCGTTCGTCATGGCGATATCGCACGCAGCAAGGGGGTTTCGCTTTGAGGACCAATCCCGGAATTGGAATCGTTGGCGGCGGCATTGGCGGTTTGACAGCCGCGCTCGCGCTCCTGCGCAAGGGACACGACGTCACAGTTTTTGAGCAGGCTCGCGAGCTTCAGGAGGTAGGGGCTGGACTGCAGATCAGTCCCAACGGTGTCCGCGTATTATTCGACCTCGGCCTTGAGGACAAAATCCGCGCGATCTGCTTCGAGCCGGAAGGCAAGGAAATCCGCCTCTGGAACACAGGTGACACCTGGAAGCTGTTCGACCTCGGCGTTGAATCACAGGTGCGCTATGGTTTTCCGTATATCACCGTCCACCGCAACGATTTGCATCAAGCCTTGGTCAAGGCGATCGAGGCGATTTCGCCCGAGACGATCCGACTCGATCACCGTTTCGTCGACGTCGAGCAGCGCGACAAGAACGTAGCGTTGGCGTTTCATGACAAACCGTCTGCAAATTTCGACGTTGTGATCGGCGCCGACGGTGTCCACTCGAAGATGCGCGAGATTCTATTCGGTGCTGGCCCGGCCCGATTCACAGGCATCGTTGCCTGGCGGGGCGTGATACCGGCGGAGCTGCTCCCGGAGCGATTAACTCGGCCGATCGGCACCAACTGGGTCGGACCTGGCGGGCATGTCATTCACTATCCCATCCGCCGCGGCGAGCTCATTAATTTCACGAGTGTGATCGAACGACAGGACTGGAAGATCGAGTCCTGGTCCACTCCCGGGACCAACCAAGAATATCATGACGACTATCCCGGTTGGCATGCCGACGTGCACGCCTACATTCAGGCCATTCCGCAACCGTTCAAATGGGCGCTGATCGCAAGACCACCGATGCAGGAGTGGGTGCAAGGTCGCGTCGCACTGCTCGGCGATGCGTGTCACCCCTCACTACCCTTCCTCGCGCAGGGCGCTGTGATGGCACTGGAGGATGCATGCATCCTCGCTCGCGCATTCGAGGAGTTCGACACGATCGACGCTGCGCTGGAATCTTATCAACGCATGCGGATTCCTCGCACGACGCGCGCGGTTGAAGGGGCGATCGCGAATACGCAGCGTTTCCACAACCCGACGCTTGCGGATCCCCAGGGTGCGCAAATCTACGTCGACGAACAATGGGCGGCCGAGAAGGTCGTCGAGCGTTACGAATGGCTGTTCGAGTATGATCCGACGGGCGTCCCGTTAGCATCCGCCGCCGCATGACCACCCACAAGAGACTGCCCATGTTTTCAGCCGAGCCCACAACCCGATGGAAGCGTACACCGCTTATCTTGTCCTTCCCGGACCAGCCGAAGTTCAATGAAACCTATGGTTTTGCCGGAAATTCGGGGCATGTGAATCTCGAAGGGCAGTTGATGCGAAGCCCGGATTCTACCTCTCGCACCGTCTACATCTTCATGCATCCAACCTCGATCCTGCATCTACTGCCGATGCCGGTTGCTCTCGCCGATGCAGGACTCGACGTGCTCTGCGCGGCCAGCCGCTATCCACGCAACGACACTGCTCTAATTCAGGAAAAAGTGGCGATCGATCTGGGCAAGTGGATTGCATATGCGCGCGAGGAACTCGGCTATGAAAAGGTCGTGCTTCTCGGCTGGTCGGGGGGAGGATCCCTCTCGCTTTTTTACCAAGCACAGGCCGAGAATCCGAGCATCACCGAAACCCCGGCCGGTGATCCGGCCAACCTGATTGATGCGGGGCTGCAGCCGGCGGATGGCGTGATCTTTATCGCGGCGCATCTCTCCCGCGCGGAAACGCTGACCGAATGGCTCGATCCTTCGGTTGTCAACGAACTGAATCCTGATGATCGCGATCCTGAATTCGACATCTACTCGTCCGACTGTCCACACCAGCCACCGTACTCGCCCGAATTCGTCGCGCGCTTTCGAGCTGCGCAAATCGCTCGCAATCGAAAAATCACCTCATGGGTCGAAGAGCAACTGACACGTCTCAAAGCCGTCGGTGGGTCCGAACAGGAACGGGCATTCATTGTCCACCGAACCATGTGCGACGTGCGGTGGCTTGATCCCAAGGTCGATCCGTCCGACCGGCGGCCTGGCTGGACCTATATGGGTGATCCACGCGCGGTGAATGTCGGACCGGTAGGGCTGGCGCGCTTCACCACGTTGCGGTCGTGGCTGAGCCAGTGGAGCTACGACAAATCCAATGCCAAGGGGCCGCTCAACGCCGCCAAGATACATCGAACGCCCGTTCTGCTGATCGAGAATACGGCTGATGAAGCCGTTCCGGCGACGCACAATCCCGCGATTTTCGAGGCATTGGCAACCCCGGAGAAGGAATACGTCCGGCTCAAGGGGGCGACGCATTACTACCTCGGTCAGCCGCAACTCCTCGCTGACTGTCTCGCTGCGGTAATAGGATGGAGCCGACGCAAGGAACTGCTTGAGGCGTGAGAAGGGCTCGCGCCATGAGCGATGGCTTGTCGCCTCACCAATCGGCCAGTGCGACACACGCTGAGGTGGACGATCGCGTGATCGCTCGCGCGCTTGCCGATTTCGTAGCTGCGATCGATAGCGCGGAGTTTCCGCGTCGGCTGCTTGCTACCTTGCATGTGTTGGGAGGTGTGGAGCTTTGCTCGGTATTCGAACGCAGCAATCCGGAGAAAGTCGACCTCATCTTTGCGAACGGCGAACTTCCTGGGTTTCCTGAATTCACCTCGCAGGCGTCACATGCCTATTCCCGTCGCTTCTGGCGCTCCGACCGCCAATTGCAGCGCTTAGCGAGGTTGTCCGCAAACGAACCGGTGCTGGCCCGGCGGCGCGCGGTCGATATTGCTGACCCCGCTTATCGCACGGCTTGCTACGATCGCGCTCGGGTCGATGAACGCATATCGATAATATCATCGGAGCCTTCGTGCCTCATCATCAATGGCTATCGCTCAGTGAGAAGCGCACCGTTCGCTCCCAGGGATGTCGAGCGACTTGAACTGCATGCCAGTCTGCTGGTCGCGGGACTGCGTCAACACTTGCGCGCCGGGCTCGCCGTGGTTGGGCAGATCGACGAGGCGACACTCGCCGGCACGCTCACAACGCTTAACTGCGGTCTCAGCGCACGCGAGGCTGAGATCACCGCGGCGCTCATCCTGGGTGAAACCCAGGTTGGGATCGCGAAGGCCAAGCACCTTTCGCCCGCGACAGTCGTTACCTATCGGCGTCGTGCCTACAGCAAGCTGGGTGTGAGCAACCGGCGCGACCTTGTGGCGCTGCACCGACGGCTTGTGAGCGACCGCGGCCGGATAACGATGGCTAGGGAAGGGGAATAGGACATGGCACGGACGCACTGGCGCGTTGCTCTTGCACTGGGCTGCGCAGGTTTCGCGGCGCAAAGCATCGGCCAGACTGCAGTAGATGGCGCGGCAGATGTCGATCATTCAAGGATGCTTGCGGCAGACGAAGTCCCCGGGAACTGGATGGCACCGGGCCGAACCTACGGCGAACAGCGTTTCAGCCCTCTCAGCCAGATCAACGATACAAACGTCTCGGCGCTAAACCTCGCCTGGTATGCGGATCTGCCGATCGACCGGGGAGTCGAAGCGTCGCCGTTGGTAATTGACGGCGTGCTCTACAACACAGAGCCATGGAACGTCACCGCAGCGTATGATGCGACGACCGGCAAAGAGCTGTGGCGCTTCGATCCTCAGGTTGATCGAGAAAAGGGGCGCCAGGCGTGCTGCGATATCGTGACGCGCGGCTTAGCAGCCTGGAACGGCATGATCATCATAGCGACACTCGACGGCCGGCTGATCGCCATGGATGCGAAGTCCGGCACACAGGTGTGGAGCGTGAACACACTCGAGCCGGTCTGGCCCTATACGATTACGGGCGCCCCGCGCGTGTTCGACGGCAAGGTGTTGATCGGCAATTCTGGCGCTGAAGGTGCAGCCCGCGGTTATGTGACAGCATACGACGCAGAGACCGGCGACCGGCAATGGCGCTTCTATACCGTGCCTGGCGACCCGTCGAAGCCGCAGGAGAACGAAATCCTGGAGATGGCGGCCAAGACCTGGACGGGCGAATGGTGGAAGCGCGGGGGCGGCGGCACGGTCTGGGACTCAATCGTCTATGATCCCGAACTGGATCTGGTTTATATTGGAGTAGGCAACGGGGGACCTTGGCCACAAGTCTACCGCAGCCCGGGAGGCGGCGACAACCTCTTCCTCTCCTCGATTGTCGCGCTCAGGGCCGACACCGGCGAGTACGTTTGGCATTATCAGACCACCCCGGGCGAACAGTGGGATTATACCGCGACGCAGCCGATGATCCTCGCTGACCTGACCATCGATGGCAGGCTGCGCAAGGTGCTGATGCAGGCGCCAAAGAATGGCTTTTTCTACGTCCTCGATCGTGCGACGGGAGCGCTGATTTCCGCCAAACCCTATGTCGCAATGAACTGGGCTGAAGGCATCGACATGGCGACCGGCCGTCCGATCGTGAACCCGGAGGCTCGGTACGGCGTGGTACCCGTTATTGTCACACCGGGCCCGGGGGGTGGCCATAACTGGCATCCGATGGCGTTTAGTCCCCAGACGGGGCTGGCCTATTTTCCGGTAACTGAGATGTATGCCGCGTTTTCGGTCAATCCCGATTTTAAGCAGACCCCAGGGAACATGGGCCAACTTGGAATCTCGACGACGGGGTTTGAACTGACCCGCAAGGCCGCCGCCGATTTCGCCGCTGCCAACAACAAAGCTTGGCTCACGGCGTGGGATCCCGTTGCGCAGGAGGAACGCTGGCGAGTTCCCTACCCGATGCGTGGCAGCGGCGGCGTGTTGGTGACCGGTGGCAACTTGGTGTTCCAGGGGACAGTTGGCGGTACGTTCGCCGCTTTTCGCGCTGACACCGGCGAGAAAGTCTGGGAGTTGCCCGTCCAGCAGGTCCCGATCGCGGGCCCCGTCAGCTATATGGTGGACGGGGTGCAGTACATTGCGGTTAACGCTGGCTGGGGAGGCGGGCTTACACATTCGACCAGCGCCAAGTCGCTGGGCTTCCCGCTGTCCAACCCACGCTTGCTTGTGTTCAGGCTCGGCGGAACTGAAGCGCTTCCTCCGATTGATGGCGAGGCGCTCGCGCTGGACCGGCCAACCGAGCTTGATGTCGAGCCTCGCGTGATCGCGCGGGGTGAACAAGTCTACGCGCAGCAATGTTCGAGTTGCCATGGTGAGCGAGCGCGCGGCGGCGTCAAGGACTTGCGCCGCATGACCAGCGCGACCCATGCCGAGTTCTACGATATCGTCCTGCGCGGCACACGCCGCGAGGCTGGAATGGCAAGTTTTGGCGATGTGCTGACCCAAGCCGATGCTGAAGCGATCCACGCATACCTCATTCGGCGTACCAACGAGGACTGGGAAGAGATAGCAAACGAGAGGTAGATGCTTGTGTCGTCGGTGACCGAAGGAGCTTGGCGCGGTGAGCGCGCGCTTCACATCCGACTTGCTGCGGAAGTTCCGCCCCGGCCGCCGGCGCGGCAGCCGGGATGAGGTCGGTTCGCGACCCACCAGATTATCTGGATAATACAGCACGTTGCTGCGCTCTCGCTCCGCGGACTCGCCCGGCGTGTGAAGACGTTGCCGGCGCGTTAGCCGTTCATATGATGCCTCCCCGGCATTGGTGGCCAGCGAAATCAGCATTAGACTATTCGCTATAGACAAATGTAGCCTGATAAAAACGAATAAAGCATGGGAGTGGATAATGGCGAGCGATGTACGGACGGCGTTCGTGCGCCAGATTGTTGGCGATGGAGTCGCCTGGGGACAGGTTTTACGTTCGGCACCCATGCGAACGCGGTCGCTCCAAACCACCGCACTGTGCGCTGTCCTCGCAGGCATGCCGACGCTGTCCGCTGCCGCAGCGCAGGCTCAGGAAGCTTCCGTCGCCGCACCACAGCAGCAGCAAACACAGCCCATTCCTGAAAACCACGCTGAGGGCGATCCGATCGTGGTCACGGGCACTCGCATCAGCGGCTTCACCGCGCCGACCCCTGTCACGGCGATAAGCCAAGCGGAAATCGAGGCGAAGGCTGTCAGCACGGTTTCGGAATTGCTTGATGATGTACCTCAATTGCGCATCAATCAGAACATCGGCAAGTCGAGTGAGCCGGTTGGCGGTTCTAACGCCGACCTGCGGGGGCTCGGCACACAGCGCACACTGGTATTGATCGATGGTCGCCGCGTCGCCTTTACCGATCCGGCCGGCACGATTGACACCAACATCGTCCCCGTCGCGCTGATCAGCGATGTAGAGATCGTGACCGGAGGCGCGTCGGCGGCCTATGGTTCCGATGCTGTCGCTGGCGTCGTGAACTTCGTCCTCGACAAAAACCTGAACGGACTGAAGCTCGACGTATCCTACGGTCAAACGACCTACGACGATTATCATCGTCCGGCCGTCAGCGCTGCCTACGGTGTCGGCCTGATGGACGATCGGCTGCATCTGACGGTCGCCGGCGACTACATGCACAACGACGGGCAGACGATGCAGGCTTCCAGGCCGTGGGGCCGGAACGGCACGACGTTGCTCACCAACCCGGCCTACACCCCGACCAACGGCGAGCCGCGGCTGATCATTTCGGACAATGCGCGCTACACGCAGATGACCGAAGGTGGTGTGCTGACGCGCGCGACAGGTCTCATTATCGCCCAGCAGCTGGGTTTCCCCACAGGCACGGGGGTCCAGTTCGACGTGAGCGGCAACCCGATCCCGTTCAACTACGGAACCAATATCGGCGGAACCTATATGACAGGCGGAGATGGCGCTTCGCAGGTCGACAACGGTAATCTGCTG
Source organism: Pelagerythrobacter sp. Soil_C_18 (assembly GCF_057657235.1). Lineage (NCBI taxonomy): Bacteria > Pseudomonadati > Pseudomonadota > Alphaproteobacteria > Sphingomonadales > Erythrobacteraceae > Pelagerythrobacter > Pelagerythrobacter sp. Soil_C_18. The sequence goes on along the minus strand of NZ_JBDGIU010000001.1, from coordinate 48,807 downwards.
CCGGAGATCGAACGTTTCACCGGCTACGGCGGGTTGCGTTTCGATGTCACCGACAGTGTCACGTTTTTCGCCGATTTTCTCTATTCGCGGGTCAATGTCCTATCAGACCTGTCGCCCAACCGTGACGATCGCGGCATTACCATCCGCACAGATAATGCGTTTCTTCCAAATTCGGTTCGCGATGCAATGGCGGCTGCCGGCCTGACGACGGTTGCCCTCGGGCGCATGAACATGGAAGATCAAATTTCCGTGTTCGACAACACGACGCAAGTCCGCCGCTGGACCTTTGGCCTGGAGGGCACGTTCGGCGATGGCTGGACTTGGGATATCTCGGGACAGATCGGCCGCAACAGCTACGAATCGCTGAGCCATTACAACCGCATCTCCGATCGCTGGACCTTGGGTACCGACGCCGTCATTAGTCCCGTGACTGGCCAGCCGATCTGCCGTGCGCTGCTGAACAATCCAAATCCTTCCGACGCGGAGGATCCCTACCGGGATATACGCGATTGCGTGCCCATCAATCTGTTCGGCGCCGGCTCGATCGACGGACGCGCGCTGGCCTATTACCGGGGCACGTCCTGGACGCGATCGCGCCAGGAGCAGGATGTGTTCGCGGCGAATATCTCGGGCAGCCCTTTCTCGACCTGGGCGGGCGAGGTGAAATTGGCGGTCGGCGCCGAGTATCGCCGCGAATTCACCGAAATGACCGCTGACGAGGATTCGGCGCTGAGCCGCTGGCGATCCATCAACTCCCAGCCTTTCACTGGTGAATTCGACGTCAAGGAAGGGTATGCCGAAGTCGTAGTGCCGCTGGCGAGCGGCAGCCGCTTCGCCGAAAACCTCGAGCTCAATGGTGCAATTCGCTACACCGATTATTCGTTGAGCGGCGGCGTGACGACCTGGAAGCTCGGAGCGAACTATTCTCCGATCCCCGATCTCCGATTTCGCGCGACGGTGTCGCGGGATATTCGCGCGCCGAACAATTTCGAACTGTTCTCACGCGGTCGACAGGTCATCAACTCGATCGTGGATCCGCGCGACAATCTCGGCCGCAACACCCTTCAGATCACCAGCGGAAATCCCGCTCTGAAGCCCGAGAAGGCTGACACATTCACGGTCGGCACGATCTTTCAGCCCAGTTTTATTCCCGGCTTCAGAGCGTCGATCGATTATTATCGTATCTCGATCGACGAAGCGATCACCACGGTCGCGCCACAAAATATCGTCGACTTCTGCGAAGCCGGCCGGACCGAATATTGTTCGGGAGTGATCCGCAGCCCATCCTCTGGGCTCATCACCCGGATCAACGTTATCCCGTTCAACGCCGACTCGCTCAAGACCAGCGGGATCGATGGCGAACTGCAGTATCGCTTCGGCCTCGGCGAGGGTGAGGTCAGCCTGCGCGGCCTGGCGAATTATGTGATCGATTTGTCGATCACCTCGGACGGAGAAACCCAGGACTACGTCGGGCATGCCGGTAGTCCGGGACCCCCGCAGGGGGTTCCGGAATGGCGGATCAATCTCGATGCGAACTATTCGATCGATGGCTTCCGACTGGGAGTGGGCTACCGGTATATCGATGGGGGCAAATTCGACACGAGTTTCAACATCGACAGGCTCGATCTGATCGACAACACCGTTCCCGGCCGCAGCTATGTCGATCTGTCCGCATCTTATGAACTGACCCCCGAGGCGGAGCTCTATGGCCGCGTGGAGAACCTGTTCAACGTCGATCCGCCGATCGCGCCCAACGGGATCACCACGCCAACCATCGCCAACTCGCCGTTCTTCGACAATCGGGGCACCTTCTTCGTCATCGGCGCTCGATTGCGGCTGTGACCGGCGCCGGCCGTGAAAGCGGAGTACCGGTAGCCGATCCGCCAGACGGGACGAGCGCGACGGCACGATTGCGCGCAGACAAACTAGGGAGATACCGAAGATGCCGGACCGAGCGAACACGAGGATGACCGCGATTCTTGCACCGATGCTCTTGCTCGTGGCGAGCACGGCGACGGCGCAAGACCAACCGCTTGGCGATCTTCCGCCGCCCACCGACGTCGATCGGGCCCTTCTCCAGGATGCGATCGACATACACACTCATCTCGATCCCGACAGCTTCGGTCCCCACAGTTCTCAGGCGCGGCGAGGTCTCGACGTGATCGATATGGCCAAGCGCGCGGAGCAAGCGGGTATGCGCGGCTTTGTCGTCAAGCAGCATTACGACCAGAGCGCGCAACTCGCTTACCTCGCCAACAAGGCGGTACCCGGGGTGGAGGTGTTCGGCCAACTATGTCTGAACCTGACGGTGGGAGGCCTCAATCCGGCCGCCATCTATCATTTCGGGGAGGTGAAGGGCGGCCGTGCGCGCATCGTGAGCATGCCGACATGGGACAGTGAGAACTATGTGCGCTCGTCCCGCAATCCAGACAGGGCCTTTGTGCCGGTGTCGAGCAACGGCCAATTACTTCCCGCGACCAAGGCGGCCATCGCCGCAATTGCGAGCGCCAAGATCCGCGACAGCGATGCGCAACTGGCGCTCGCCACCGGTCATGTCTCGGCGGACGAGGCGCTGATGGTGGTTCGCGAGGCTAAGAGGCAGGGGATCGAGCGGATCGTTGTGACCCATGCGATCGGCCATCCCATCGACATGACAATGTCGCAGATGAAGGCAGCGGTTGGTCTAGGTGCCTATATCGAGTTCGTCGCGGGCTTCCTCGTCGGCGAGCGAGCCAGTTTTACCGTGCAGCAATACCACGACGCAATTCGCTCGCTTGGCCCCGCGAACGTCATCTTGAGTAGCGATGGTGGGCAGCTCGGTCGCCGCGATATGCCCGACGAGCTGATCGCGCTGGTGGCGGGTCAACTGCGCGCCAAAGGTCTCACGGCCGCAGAACTCCACCAAATGATGGTTGAAAACCCGGCGGCGCTGCTTGGCCTGCCACAGCCAGAATAGCGGAGCCGGGCGGCGGAGCACTCGGTCTGGTCGGACCTAATCGGCTCAAGAATATTTCGATCGATAGAGAGCGGCCGAAGCCGTCCGGACTGCTTCTAAAAGGGGAGGATTGATCATGCAGGATAGTAGCGCGTCGCGTTCCATTTTTCGTAACCGAGACCGGATGGGGGCCGTACTCGTCGGAGTCCTGATGACAATTTCTTATCCCACGGTCGCGCAGGCCCAGGAGGCCTCGCAATCGCAGCCGGCAGGCGGTGGTGAGATCATCGTTACTGCATCGCGCACCGCGCAAAGCGGCCTGGATGCACCCACGCCGACGCAGGTTATCGGTTCGGAGGCCATCGATCGCCAAGGGGCGGAGACGGTCATGGACGTCTTGAACCAGAACCCGGCATTCAAAGCGTCGAGATCACCCAACGCGAATGCCACCAATCTTTCAAGCCCGGGGCAGGCCACTGCTGATCTGCGGGGATTAGGCGGTCAGCGAACGCTTGTTCTGGTGAACGGCTCACGGATCGTGCCTTTTGCTCCGGCAGTTAACCGAAGCGTGCCGACTACGACCGATCTCAACCTGATTCCGACGATCATGATCGACCGCGTCGACGTGGTGACCGGCGGCGCCTCGGCCTTGTACGGTTCGGATGCGGTCTCGGGTGTCGTCAACCTGATCCTGAAGACGAAATATGATGGCATCGATGCCCGAGTGCAGACCGGTATTTCAGAAGAGGGAGACGATCAGCGAATCCGCGCGGGCTTCCTTGCCGGGACGAACTTTTCCAGCGGCCGCGGAAACGTCGTTGTCAGCATTGATTACTCGAAGGTTGAGGGAGTCGGCAGCTTTTACACCCGAGATTGGGGCCGACGTGAGCAGCTGATCGTCACCGATCGGACTGGAGGTGCGACTGAGCTCCTGCTGGCAGACAATGTCGTGAACTCGCTTGGTGCGGGCGGTGTGATCATCTCCGGACCGGCCAGCCTGGTCGGGATGACCTTCAATCCGGATGGCTCCTTGCGGCCGTTCGATTACGGCAGTCCCATCGACGGCCGGGTTATGGTTGGAGGTGAAGGCAAGTCGGTCAATGCGCAAACAGACACCGTCCCCGGTGTCGAGCGTATAACAGCTTACGGCAGTATCTATTACGACATTTCGGATAGTCTCACCGCTTATGTCGAGGGGGGGTGGTCGAAGGCGGATGGCACGATCACGAGCGCGGTTCTGCGCCTTAGTCGTCAGCCAATCCACGGCGACAATGCATTCCTTCCCGCGGAGGTCCGGGCGCAACTTCCGGCTGATCAGACGATGAATATCAGTCGTATCGGCTTCGACATCGGCAACAACCAATATCGGGTCAGCAACGAGTCCCCGCACGGCACGGTCGGGCTGAAAGGCGAACTCGGCGATAGTTGGAGCTGGGATGCACACAGCAGTTACGGCGTCAATTACAACAAGCTGCGCGCCTCAAGAGTATTGATCTCCGACAATCTCGATTTTGCCATCGATGCCGTGGACGAAGGCCAGTTCCTGACCGGGACTCCAAACGGCAATATCGTGTGCCGTGCCGTCGCTCAGGGTAATCCGGACGCGGCCGGATGCGCGCCACTCAATCTGTTCGGCGAAGGCAACACGAGCGCCGCAGCCCGTGATTATATCTGGGGCGAGCCCATGTCCGACGTGAAATATACGCAATTCACCGTCGCGGCCAACCTTGTGGGCAGCATCTTCGATCTTCCCGCCGGCCCTGTCCGGGTGGCCATCGGCGGCGAATATCGCAAGGAAACCGAAAAGTTGACGGCTGACCCGATCGCCCTTGCCAACGGCTATGAAGGCGCCGGCAATGCTGCAGCCTGGAACGGCAGCTTCAACGTCAAAGAAGGCTACTTTGAAGCGACCGTTCCGATCTTCTCCGGATTCACCACAAACGGCGCCGTGCGATACGCTGACTACAGCACGGCTGGCGGACAGACCACATGGAAAGCGGGTGCGGTCTATGAGCCCATTGATGGGCTGAATTTCCGTGTTTCGCGATCGCGCGATATTCGCGCACCTGCGCTAAACGAACTGTTCGGCCCTGGCAGTCCGGTGATCAATCCGCTGACTTTGGTCGTCGACGGCGTCAGCAAGACGAATATCATTCCGCAGAACGCCACTGCGGGAAATCCCGACGTTAAGCCCGAGCTCGCCGATACATGGACGGCCGGGATTGCTTACCAAGGCAGCGGCGCCCTTCGGGGATTGGGTCTGTCGATAGACTACTATAAGATCGATATCAGGGACGCGATCTCCAATCCGACCGGTGCTCAAGTTGCGGCCCTATGCAGCGCGGGTGATCAAGCCTTCTGCAACGCGTTTACTTACGGACCCGACCCAGCCAACCCAGGCGAACGTATCCACACCGCGCTTCTTGCCGGTACCCTCAATCTCGGTTCTTTCTCGCAAGAAGGAATCGACATGACGCTGGGCTACAACACCGAGGTCGGATTTCTCGGATCTGGCGGCAGTTACCGGGCCTCCGCAAGTGGTACTTACGTGATTCATTCGATCGTCGATCTGGGAACCGTCGGATCGACTCCCCTGGATCATGCCGGAGCGATGAACCCCTATACACTCGGCGCAATCCCCACTTTCCGTGGCGACCTGTCGCAGACCTTGGGCAACGACGACTGGCAGATATCGCTGCAGACGCTTTACATTAGCTCTGGTGTTCAGGACACCACCTATAACACGCCTGATGGGCCGACGATCAATAATAACCATGTACCAGCAACTTGGTATTTCAATTTGAACGGCAGGTTCTTTGCTGGAACTGAAAAGCAGTACGAATTCTTCTGGGCCGTTAACAACTTGCTAAATCAGGATCCTCGTGCGACGCCCTACTTCGTTTTGAATGCGCCAGTGAACGGGCAATATTACGATAAGATCGGACGTCGCTACACCGTGGGAGCTCGCTTGCGTTTCTAGAGAGCCGTAGCCGCCGACCAGTCGACAGCCTCCGGGCGCGAGAAATACGCGGAAAGGAGAGCGTGAAGTGGATTTTGTGAAGAATTGGGTTTGTCGACGAGCCGTCTTGTTGACTCTATGCGCAAGCTTTGCGCCTGTCTGCGGATTGAATGCTCAAGATCGATCTTCCACCACTGCAGTCGTGCGCGACGAGATGGTGGACCGTGTAGCGATAGAGCGATTAGTGATCGAGTATTACTATCTGTTGGATCACGGGCGCGCGTCAGAAATCCCTGCCCTGTTCACGTCCGATGCGGTATTCGACAATCCGAATGTAGGATTGAGAGCCGTAGGGCACGCTGCCATTCGCGCCTATTTTGCACAACGCGCCACGGAGCCGCGGACAACGCGGCACATCTCGACGAACCTGCGTCTTGTCTTCGAAACTCCTGATCGCGCGTCAGGAACGCGGACTATCCTCTATTTTCGCGGCGACGGCGGCACCCCGCCGTTTCCGGCAGAACCGGGATCGGTGGGGGAGTATCGCGAAGTGTTTCAGCGAGGCAAAGACGGGAGATGGCGCTTTGCGTTCCGCCAGAGTGAGCTTCTCTTTGCAGACCCACGGGCGGAGCCATGACTGGGCGGAAGGAGCGGCAATAGGTATCGGGCTCTGAACCGGCTTCAGAAGGCCAGGATCATATCGCGAAGCTTCTACAAGAACTAACGGTACGGCGTTCGCTTGGCTAACCTGCTTAGAGCGCCATCGCCGCGAGGCTCTCGCCCTCAGTCGCCGCGAGGCCGTCGATATAGCTCCCAGCCGCGATCGCAAGCAGTCCCGTTGCGGCCTCAGCCTAAATATGAATGTAGGGCAGGTTTCGACGATCCACTCTAAGCCAGCGAATGTCGGCTATGTCGGCGGCTGCTGACCGAGTAGCCATGGCGAAAGGGAACGACCGCTTCTCTGGTTTTCACCTGATAACCTGCCTGGCCGGAGCCGACCTGATTGCGGACATTGGGACATGGTCAGTTTGCAGCGAAAAGTTCGGAATCCGGTGGTAGGTCGTAATTGTGCGCTTCCGACCTACGAAGCTTGTATCCTTCATCGGTAAGGACGAAGTGTTCATCGTTTGGAAGCCCGCCTGAGGGGAGAATTGGCAATGATTTGCTGTTCGGCCATCGTTCTCTGATCAGTTCAATGGCCGCTTCTCTAAATGGTGTCTCTTGATCGGGGTTCTCGCCGCGAAGGAATGTCGCCCAAACCCTACCTCGATGAAAAACATCGCCGACTGTGGCGACCAATTCATCATCGTCTTCTCCTCGCCAAACAGAGATGGAGAGGGTCGGGCGCTGACTAGGTTCTAGTAGATCAATATCTTCATGGTAGCGTGCATAACGAATGCTAACATCGTCTACGTGAAGCCCCGGATGCCGACGAGCTTCGGCGCTTAACAAATCCACCAGTTCTTCTCGCTCAGTAGTAACCTCAAGTGGAATTTCTATCGCCTCGACATAGCGTGCCGCGTCTTGATCGGGCGTGCACCCCGCGGCGAAAAGTGCCGATAAGACCAAAGCAAGTTTGCTACGCATCCAACCGCGATACCAAGTAACGGTGATTGCGGGAACGTCCCCTTCCCACAACAATCACGCCATGCGTGTCGAGCGCGTCAACTCCTAAGAGCGGTCGATAGACTAAGGTGAACCGACGGCAGCTATTGGGAAGCCAAGGTCTCGGTCTGAACGGCCGCTATTATCGGCGGAAGCGTCCGAGGGTGACGACTAGTACCGGGCAATCTTCTACTCCTACCTTCCCGTCTGTCGTGTCAGCCGCGATCGGCGGACTGGGCGATCTCCTGCCGCAATTGTTCGACCTTCGCGCCGCCCCACTCGCGGGCATCGTCGCCGAACACGAGCCGCGATGGCACATCGTCCTGTGAAGCAAGCGCCACGATCCGAGTGGCGAGCAGCTTCGGGTCGCCCGGCTGGTTGCCGTTGGCTTCGTCCACGAATGCGCGATACTGCGCGATCGCCTCGGCATAGTCGGGAATGTCGATGCTGCCGAAGCTCGCTGACTTCCGGTCCATAAAGTCGGTGCGCAGCATCCCCGGTTCGACCAGAAGCGAACGGACGCCCAACGGTGCAAGTTCCTGCGCAAAGCCCTCCATCCACCCCTCGACCGCGAACTTTGACGCCGAGTAGACCGCTCCTCCGGCGTTGGATACCAGCCCGCTGACCGACGAGATGGTGACGATGAGGCCTGAGCGATGCGCACGCATATAGGGGGCGACCGCTCGGGTGACGTTCATCGTGCCGAACAGGTTGACCTCGAACTGGCGCCGCACCGCGGCATCGGCGAAGGTCTCGAAGAAGCCGAGTTCGGCATAGCCGGCATTGTTGACCAGCACGTCGATCGCACCGAACTGCTTGTCGGTCTCGGCGGCGACCGCATTCGCGGCTTCGGCGTCGGTGATATCGAGAGCGAGCGCGTGCAGGCGATCGTGTTCACCCCCGAAAGTATCGCGCACCGCATCGGCGGAGCGTGCCGTCGCTACGACCGCGTCGCCAGCACCGAGCGCCGCACGCGTGATCTCGAGTCCAAGCCCTCGGCTTGCGCCCGTCACCAGCCAGACCTTGCCCATCGCCTGCTCCTCGTTTCCTTTAACTGTCACAACTCAAGTAGACATGCTAATGGATCAAGATAACCGCCTAATCAGTAATGGGCCCCAGTAGCTGGGATCATGAATGCGCCCGGATCAGCTCGGCGACCTTGCCGTCTTCGCTGCGATTGCCGCCGACCGCAGCTTCACGCGTGCGGCGAAGCGGTTCGGAGTCACGCAGTCGGCGTTGAGCCAGACCATGAAGCGGCTGGAGGGCCAACTCGGCTTTCGTCTGCTCTCCCGCACGACGCGCAGCGTCGCCCCAACCGCTGCCGGCGAGCGCCTGCTCGCCACCTTGGCGCCGGCGCTGGCCGGGTTGAACGACGAGATCGAGGCGCTGTCCCGAGCGTCCGGGGCGGCGATCGGCACCGTCCGGATCACGACGGGCAAGCACGCCGCAGACACTGTGCTGTGGCCGATGCTCCCGTCCTTCATGCGCCGCCACGCCGGCATCGAGGTGGAGGTGTGCGTGGAGGGCGGTATGACCGACGTCGTGGCGGGGCGCTTCGATGCAGGCATCCGGCTCGGCGAGCGGTTGGAGAAAGACATGATCGCGCTGGCGGTCGGGCCTCCGCTGCGCGTTGCGGTGGTGGCCGCTGCCGGTTATCTCAGTGACCATCCGGCGCCGATGGATCCCGCCGACCTCACAGGCCATCGCTGTATCGCTTACCGCGACGCGCATGGCAACCTGTCTCCCTGGTCGTTCGAGCGTGACGGCCATGCGGTGACGGTCACTCCAGGCCGCGGGCCGGTGTTCAACGACGGCGACCTGCTGGTGGCCGCCGCGCTTGAGGGTTTCGGCATCCTCTACATACTGGAGGATCTGGTGGCGGCGCCGATTGCCGATGGGCGTCTCACCCGCCTGCTGGAGCCGTGGTGCGCGCCGTTCGCCGGCTACCACCTTTATTACCCCGATCGGCAGGGCACGACGGCCTTCCAACTGTTCAAAGACACACTTCGCGCAAAAAGGCCGCTTGACCGTTGAGCGTGCCCCAGGATCTGCCTGATACCCGTCATTGGAATCACAGTGTTCTGTGTGAACCTACGGCCGGTTTCGACAGCGCGATCTGGGCCGGCCGTTCGGAGAGCGGCACGGCTGCCTCAAGGCGGCCGTTCTTCTCACCGGCGGCGGTCCCTTGCGGGCATCGGTCAGTCCTGTGCTTCACTCCGTAGCCATCCGCGAAAGAGACGCGCGGCGCGTGTGCGCGTCTCGGGAGGTTCGACAAGGAAGAAGCTGCGTGCCGACCGTTGCCGGTGCGCTTCGAGCGCATTCAGTCGCCCGTCGCGTAGTAGACCCGAGATCAGCGGCTCGATTCCGATTGCGACGCCGGCACCGCTCAAGGTTTGCTCGTATAGAAGCAGGGCGTCGATCTCGCGCGGTCGAGCCGCTTGATCCCCCAGCCCGACACCGCGAAGCCATTCCTGCCAAAATTCTGGTCGATGATCCGGTCCGAGTAGCGGATGATGCAGCACATCCTTGGGGTACTTGATCGCGCGCGGATGGGCAGCGCTCCAGACCGGCGAGAGGTGGATCGGCAGCAACGGCTCTGTCGTCATCTCGTGATCGAGCGCCAGGCGGATGGCGAAGTCATACTGCCCGACGTCGAGCCGCTCAAATGCGATCGAGGTCCGCACGTCCACTTCGATGCCGGGGTGCCGTGCGCTGAATGCCGGCAGCCGTGGTAGCAGCCATCGCGTTGCGAAAGCAGGGATCGTCGTCACCCGCACGATCGCGGCGTCCTGCTTCAATTCTGCGGCCGCGGCCTGCAGCCGGTCGAGAACCGCGACCGCGTGGGTCAGATAATCATTGCCGGCGCTGGTCAGCACCACACCCCGCGGCACGCGCTCCAGAAGGCGGACACCCAACTCCTTCTCCAGGCGAGCGAGCCGTCGCGACAACGCTGGTACCGACATGGCGACACGCGCACTTGCGGCAGCAAGGCTGCCGAGCCGTGCCGTTGTAACGAACGCCTGAAGGGTACGGGTGGAGGGGAGATGCATCGACGGTGACGCTAGCACCATTGCTGACTTGCAAAAAGTGAAAGGCAGCGTCGAGCTTCGCAATGGTAGCTGAACACAGGCCTAGCTTATGATTTCATAGGCCGTGAAGGCCTACAATCCGCAAAGGTGTAGCCATGACGAAAGCCCCTCCGCCTTCAACCCGCCCCGAAGACCATGCCACCGTGCCTGGCCCGATCCAGCATCCGGAACAATCATCAAACGCTCCTCACCAGGGTGTTCTCGTGACGGGCGAGAACGGCGAGGATGGACGCAAGGCGTTCTACATCCACATCGAAGCCAGGCCGGGCAAGGAAGACGATGTCGTACAGATGCTGCGCGACATCTACGGGTGTGTGGTGGATGAACCGGCAACCGGCCCGTGGTTCGGTGTCCGCTACTCGCAGACGACTTTCGGTATCTTCGAGGCGTTCCCCAACATCAGGGGCCGAGACGCGCACGTGGCTGGTGGAGGCGGTGACATCTTCCGCGACAACGCCCGGATGAACGAGATCCTCGCGTATCCTGCCCACGTCTACCGAATGGATGTCCTCCTCAACAAGGCAACGGTTGGGAAGTAGCGCCGGGACGGAGCCTTCCCCGCTTCATCATCCTTTTCGGACCGGCCGCTATCACAATCCGTCGTCCGAAGGCGGCCTGTCGCATAACCACCTGAATTCTGCCGCTAAGCGCGCGCAGTCGCCGCCCGATATCTCTGCGTGAACGTGTGGCCGGTTTCGAAAGGACGATCCGGGCAGCTAAACGACCGGATTGTCGACGGCGCCGGCCAACTGGTAATCCGCCGCGCCGAAGCAGATCGTCTCCGGGTCATCATCGATGCGCTCGGACGTCGTTTGGCAGCTGGACTCCGGATGCGCGCCGCAATGCATTGCGGGTTTCGGACAGGGTCGGCGTCTAGTCGGCATGCGGATCGCCATTCCCATCCATAGCTTCGAACCAGGAGGGGTCGAGCGTGTGGCGCTGCGCCTTGCCGAACATTGGCGAGACGCGGGGCATGATCCTGTCATTATCCTTGGCCGAAGCCGCGGAGCATGTGCTGCTACCGTTCCTGACCTCCATTACCGTGTCATGAAAGAACCGTTTTCAACCGACGGGTGGGAGACGATCTGGATGATCTGGTCATTCTTCCAGTTTCTCCTTGCGGAAAAGGTCGATGCCGTTTTTTGTCCTGGCAACACCTACACCGTTGTTTGCGTGGCTATGAAGCTTCTCCACGGTGAGAGATGCCCTCCTGTTCTCGTCAAGATCAGCAACGATCTGGAGCGGCGCGATCTCCCAAAGTTTGTCCGGCCATTTTATCGCTGGTGGCTAAGAGTCCAGGGCGCAGTCCTCGAGCGCTTCATAGCGATCGCGGACCCGATGCGTGCCGAACTCGAGCGCGAATTGGCGGTCCCGGAAAACAGGGTCAGCGTCATTCCCGACCCGGCGCTGTCCGAATTCGAACTGCATCGGCTGGCTGGTTCGAGATTGGCCAGGAATTCGCAAACTGGTTGCCGCTTCCTCACGGTCGGAAGGCTTGCCGCGCAGAAGAACCAGATACTGCTTCTCGAGGCGTTCGCACGCCATGCCCGGCCTGAAGACACGCTGGTCATTGCTGGAGATGGTCCCGAGCGCGAACGATTGCTCAAACGGGCAAACGCTTCAGGCCTGCGATCGCAAGTCCGGTTTGTCGGGCACGTTGACGATGTTCGAGCCCTGTACGCACAAGCAGACGTCTTTGTCCTCTCGTCCCGCTACGAAGGAGTGCCTGCAGCTATTCTGGAGGCGCTGGCTGCGGGTCTGCCGATCGCTGCGACGAACTGCTGCACCAGCATGGAGTGGCTGACAGGCTACGGGCAATTTGGCGTGGTAGTTCCTCCGGGCGATCCCGCTACGCTAGGCTTAGCGATGAACGCCGCGAGGCATCTGCGGCCGGATCGAAGCGCCATGCAACGCCTTGCCGCCAGGTTCACGTTGGAAAGCTCTGGTCAGCTCTATCTGTCCGAGCTGACGGCTCTGGTCAGCGATGCTCACCGTCAGCGCCTGGAGAAAATGTGCAGCAGTGTGCGGGTATGGCGCGATGGCGGCGTCTAGCGGGCCTTACCAATGAGCAAGGCTCAGGAATGCCCAATCAAGTTCTAGCGCTTGCGCCGGTTGAAACGTACGCATTCGAACCGCAGGATCGCAAGCCAATGCCAACTGGCGAAAGAGTTGTCGGCACGATCCTATCGCTCATCGTGGTCGGGGCAGCAATCTACCAGGCGCGGGGCCTCGATTTTGCGAAGATACTCGGGCTTGTACCGACTTCGCTGACATTCTGGGGCCTGTTCGCCATCAGTTACCTGATCGGACCGGCAAGCGACTGGTTCATTTTCCAACGCCTCTGGGGGGTGGGGGCCAGCGCCTTGGGTGCTTTGATCCGCAAGCTCATCTACAACGAAATGCTGGTGGGGTACCTCGGAGAGGTCTATTTCTACGGTTGGGCACGCCATAACCTCAAATTCGTGACCACCCCGTTCGGAGCGGTCAAGGACGTGGCCGTGCTGTCGGCTGTCGCCGGCAATGTAACGACCCTTGCCTTCCTCGCTGCGGCGTTTCCGTTCATGAAGCTGCTGCCTCTGCACGACCATGTGAACGCAATCGGTTGGTCGCTCGCGTTCGTGATCGGGACCTCGCTTGCGGTCATGCTGCTGCGCCGTTCTCTTTTTTCGCTCGAAAGAAGAGAACTCATGATGGTCGTCACGGTCCATCTCTTCCGAATTCTTGCGACGACCGTTCTTTCGGCAGCGCTGTGGCATCTCGTGCTGCCGGAGGTCGCACTCGGGTGGTGGCTCGTTCTGGCGACCATCCGTCTTCTGATCTCCCGGCTGCCCTTCGTTCCGAACAAGGACGTCGTGTTCGCCGGAATAGCGGTCCTCGCACTCGGCGGCGAAGCCGAAATGTCCGCACTGATGGCGCTCATGGCGGGGTTGATCCTCGCGGCCCATGTGCTTGTCGGGCTGAGCTTCGCATTTGCAGACCTGCTTTCGAAGGGGAAAAAGCCATGAAACGCCCGCTCTTTGGGCTCGCTGCCATCCCCCTGCTGGTTGCCGCTACCATTCCGTCGACGCCGGACCTTGGGACGGCTGAAGGCAGGTGCCGTTCCAATGAGCTTGGTCCCTCGTTCCTGGTCAACGTCGAAGGGCTCAAGGACCGGCGCGGCAAGCTCAAGCTCGAAGTCTACCCCGCCAATGATGCGGACTTCTTGGAAGACGACAATGTCTTGGTTTCAGCTGGCAAGACCTTCCGCAGGGTTGAACAGTCAATCCCCGCTTCGGGACCGGTGCAGCTCTGTGTGCGGGTTCCTGCGGCAGGTCGCTATGCGGTGAGTCTGCTGCATGACCGGGACGGCAACCGGAAGTTCGGCTGGCGCGTCGATGGAATTGGATTTGCCGGCAATCCCAAGCTCGGATGGAGCAAGCCTGACGCTTCCGACGCCAGCGCGGTGGCTCGCGCGGGCCCGACACGGATCGAGATCGTGATGAACTATCGCCGTGGCCTCAGCATGCGCCCAATCCGATAATAGGAAATTGCCGATGAAGATCGTTGATGTCTGCGCGTTCTATTCACCCAGAGGCGGCGGTGTGAAAACCTATGTCGGCCAGAAGCTGGCGATGGCAGAACGAATGAAGCAGGATATCACTATCGTGGCCCCTGGCGACGACGATGCCGTTGTCGAGATCGGCCCCTGCGCTCGCATACAGACGATTGCCTCCCCGCGTTTCCCACTTGACCGTAAATACTGGTATTTCAGAGATGAGCGAGCGCTCCACGCGGCGCTCGACAAGTTGGCACCCGATATCGTCGAAGCTTCCTCGCCGTGGCGAAGCCCCCTCATGGTGGCAAATTGGCGGCCAGGGGCACCAAAGGCGCTTATCATGCACGCCGATCCCCTGTCCGCCTACGCTTATCGGTGGCTGGAACCCCTCTGCAGTCGTGAGGCGATCGACCGACGATTTGTGAGATACTGGGATCACTTGCGGCAGCTTGGACGCCTTTATCACGCCGTCGTTTGTGCTAGCGACGACTTGGCTTCGCGCATGAAGGCAGGCGGCGTGGGGAATGTTGTGACGGTCCCGATGGGTGTCGAGGCGCAACGCTTCTCAACAGGCAAGCGCAATGAGAATCTGCGCGCAAGCCTTCTTGCCCAATGCGGGCTCAACCCCGACGCGACATTGCTCGTTGCCGCCGGCAGGCTTGCGCCAGAAAAGCGCTTGCCGATGCTGGTCGAGGCGGTGACGATCGCTGGTCGGCATCGCCAGGTGGGGCTGGCGATCTTCGGCGAAGGACGAGACGATACAAACGTCCTGCGGGCAATCGGAGGGAATCCCCATATCCGGTTGTTTCGTCCGGAACGCGACCGGGAGAGATTTGCCAGCGTTCTGGCGAGTGCCGACGCCTTTCTGCATGGCTGTGAAGCAGAAACCTTCTGTATGACTGCAGCGGAGGCAAGCGCTAGCGGCGTCCCGGTGATCGTACCTGATCGCGGCGGTGCTGCCGACTTCGCCAAGGGCGAGATGGGGCTGTCTTATCGTGCGGCGGATCATGCGGACCTGGTGCGCGCCATTCTTGCCCTGCCAGACCGCTTTGTCGCCCGCTCGAGCGGCTGCACAGCGCGAGCGATGGACGACCATTTTGCAGCTTTGTTCGCGATCTACCAAGACTTGAACTCGGGCGAAGTCTCCCTCGCGGCGTGAGCGCGGCAATGGCCTTTCGGCCCCTTGTCCTCGATCGCTATATCCTGCGCCAAATGCTCGGAACGATGTGCGGTGTGCTGGCCGTCGTTATGTCGCTGATGGTTCTTGAGCACCTTCCCCGTCTCCTGGAACTCACGCGCTTCTCTGGGCACCGCGGATATATAGTCGTGCATACTGTTGCCGGCTTGCTCCCGGAGTATGGCGGCATCGGCTTACTTGTCGGACTGTTTCTGGGCATCGCCTTGACGGTCCGCCGGCTTGCTCTTCGCGGAGAGTTGGACGTGATCGAGGCGTGCGGAATTACTCCTCTACGGTGGATGCTTTTTCCGCTCGCCCTCGCTGCGATGGTCAGTATCGCGACGATAATAAATCAAGGCTGGCTGATGCCCGCCGGCGAGAGCAAACTTGCGAAAATCGGCAAGCGCATGGAGGCCGGCGAATTCGGTCATCGGCTACCAGCCGGCGAGCTCATCGACCTTGGATCCGGAAGCGTTTTGCAGTTTCAGCAAGTCGATGCGGTAAATGGCGAACTTCTCGGGCTGTTCCTCCGGACAGAAGGGAACATCTTCACCGCTCGGCGTGGCCGCTTCTGGCGGCTTCCCTCCGGCACGACAGTAATCGAATTGCGCGATGGACAGGTCATTCAAGAACGCTTTGCAAGAGTCCTCGACTTTGCCCGCTTCCGGTACCGCATTGAGGGGCTGGAGGGCGCCCTGGAAGAGGAACCCAAGGACAACTCTCTAAAGCAATCCGATATCGGATTGCTTTGGGCGAACGGCTCCGCGTCCAGTCGTTCGGCTGTCTATGGACGATGTCTCTGGGCGGCGCTCGTATTGTTTTTGCCGCCCTTGGCGCTGAGCCTGGGCAAGCCACCGAGAAGAGAGTCGGGAGCGGTGGGAATCCTCGTGGGGGTGATCTCGCTGGTGCTGGGTCTGAGGACGGTAACTCCGTTGATGGACGGTCACTCGAACCAACCCGAAGCGCTGGCGGCCGGCATTCTCGCAAGCTGGGGCCTAATCGTTTACGCGCTGATCAGAGCCGAGGAGGTCTTCGGTCAGGGCTTTGTCGATCGTTGGGCCAGTCGGATTCTCCAGAACGTCGGCCGCCCGAACGCGTGAATTCATGGCGAGCCTCCGAGCAGGTCGATGCTGACCTGTTCGGTTCAGTCCTTTCGCACGCCAGCACGATCACGATTTTCCAAAACAATCGCAAGCGCCGGCTGAATCATCGTTCGAGCGAGATGTCTATCACGAAACCGGCATGATCGGAGAGGGGCTCTTGCGAGGCGACTGGGAACGGGACCCACCCTCGTTGGGGTCGCAGCGCAACCCGCTCCCCATCGCGGAAGAGGATCTTGTCCTTGTTCCGGTCCGCTATCCGCTGCGCTTCATTCTGCGAGCCGGCGATGACCCCGCCTTCAGCAAGAACGGTCCTGAGACCATCGATCTGAGCGCCATCGACAAACGGCTGCGATACGGCCGCGACGCGCGCGGGCGCTTGTCCTGTGTTGAAATCTCCGCCGAAGATGACGGGGGTGCCGGACGATAGCACGCCCGACAGGAATTTCCGCACTGCGGCGACTTGCCAGGTGTAGGCACGATCAGCCCGTTCGCTCGCCACATGCGTTGCGCGGCGCGAACCAAGGTGGGTATCGACAACAGCGATCGGTTCGCCGGCGCCGGGCACATCGATCCACGCTACAAGAACGCCTTTTGCTGCAAGGCAGTCGTAGCCTGCGCATGCGCCTTCGGGAAAGGCATAGCGCTCGATCCTGACGACTGGATAATCCGAGAGAATTGCAAGTCCGCTATCGATCAGGCTGCCGCTCTCCTCACCCTTGGTCCATTGTGCACTCTCGGCGAACGCCTGTCCCAACGGTTGCGATTCCTGGGAGCTGGAGACTTGAGGGCCAGTGACCACAAATCGATAGCCGGCAGCCTGGCCGAGCGCATTCGCGGTGTCACCGAAGGCTTCCTGCAACACGACGACATGGGGTTGGGCGTCGCTGGACCGCATGGCAGCAAGGAGCTGTCCAATCGCGGAAATGGCGTCTTCGCGGCCAACGGCGATCGGCCAGGGCAGGCCCTTGATGTTGTACGACATGATCGAGAGTGATCCGGCTGGTGCCGGCCATGTGGACTTGTCAGGCAGTGCGACGTCATAGCTGGGTGCCGACGCGGCCGACGCACCCAGAAGAGTCGCTGTCGTGAACAAGGCAAGAGTTCTGAGACCGATCATGTTCTTGCGTCTTCGGCAGTTCGTGAGCGCAAGACGCCATCCTCGGCCGATTTCCGCACCGTCTCCCTGCAAGTGCGGTTCTGCGCAGTCGGCGGCGTCTAGAGGCCAGGACCGCCATGGGGACCGGTATGGGCAGCATCGACTGGGGCTGGATATCTGCGCTCGGCGTGCTGTCGCTCTCTTCCTCGGGCGCTACGGCACTGGCGCAGGAGAATGCGAACGCAATGGACCGGATCTCGATTGATACACGAGCCACAGTTCCGTTTCAGGAGCGGCGCGCGCCATGATATCCGGATGCGGCCAGCTGCGCAGGAATGTCCTGTCGGACATGCCCGACCGGGGGACAGGTGGCTTCGCGCTGCGGGGGGAAGCTCCGAAGCGGGGGAGCAAGCCGACCGATATCGTTCGCCTTGGAAGTCGATGGCAGCGGGCATGTGCGGCAGATGCGGGTGTCGGGGAGGGGGCAGTTGCGGGTATCGCCTTTCAAGCCGCAGCAGGCCTCGATCCCACAAGCAGCGCAGTGGCTGAAGGCCCTCTGCTCACCAACCCGACAAAAACTGTAGCAAAAAAGGCTTATCGCGCTGTGCAGATAGGCGACTCTTCCTGCATCGGAGTGATCGCCTTCGATAACGGTGGATGGTCTGCAGGTGCGACCGGAGAGCTTGCAGCGCGCAAAGGCGCCGTGATCGAGATCGGAAGATTTGAGTTTCGGCCAGGCAATGACCGGGAGGAGGCGAACTTCAAGCTCCGAGTGGACCGTGGGAGTACCGCCGCAAGGTCGGGTACATCGGCTATGATATCTGACAGGGTCCGCTGGTGATGCCGGAAGCTGTTCAAGAGCTCGCCTCAACATCGAAAGCATTGTCCAAGTGGTGGCCCCGCTCTTATGGAAGTCCTATGGCACGAGGGTATGAAGAATTTAGCACAGGCGAGGCGGGCCTTACGCAACTACTGGACGAAATGCGTTCTGAATTGCTGCGTTTCATGCTTGTGCGCCAATGCAACCCTGCCGAAGTAGAAGATCTGTTGCAGGACTTGTACGTAAAACTATCCATCGTTCGTACCGGTCCTGTGAGCAACCCGCGTGCGTATCTTTACCAGATGGCGAACAACCTCCTGCACGACCATCGCCGCGGGCGTCGACGACAGCAGGCGCGAGACGATCAATGGGCGCGCAATCAGATCGGATCCGACCCTGAAAAGGACGCCGGACCTTCGCCGGAAGAGAGCGCAATCGCGCGCGATGAACTTCACCGGGTCAATGAGGCGATTGCGCTGATGCCGGACCGGACCGCGCAGATTTTGAAGATGTATCGGCTCGACGGTATGTCGCAAAAGGCTATCGCCAATAGCTTGGACCTCAGCTTGAGCGCGGTAGAAAAGCATCTCCAGCGGGCTTATCGAAAGCTCCTGCTTTTGCGCGAAGAATTGGATGGCACCCCTCAGCTCTCGCAAAAGGAGGCCGACGATGTCAGCTTTTCCTGATCGCGCAATGGTGGAGCAGGCCATAGCCTGGCATCTTCGGCTCAAGGACGCGGACGAGGACGCGTGGATTGAATTCGCTGAATGGCTGAGCGCCGATCCGGCCCATAACGGCGTCTATGAAGCCGTCGCGGACGGTGATGAGCGTATGTTGCCTGTGCTCGAGAGAGCAGCCTTCCCGGCAAGCGATGACCATGAGCGAGCACCAGAATTCGGTAGTGACCGGAATGCGCCGTCTTACGGTGGCAGAGGCGACGTTGCTCGCCGGAGCCCGTGGCGCTGGGGTGCGCTTGCCGCTTCGATAGCGGTGGCAGGTCTCCTGGGGATTCAAATCATGCCCAACTGGAACGCGACCTATCCGATCGAAACGTCGGTGGGGGAGACGCGAACCGTTTCACTCGCGGACGGAAGCGAAATCCAGCTCAACGGCAGCACCAGGATTGTCCTTGACAAGAGCGACACGCGATTGGTGGAGATTGCCCGGGGCGAAGCACGATTTGCCGTCAAGCACGACGACGCTGATCCGTTCACCGTCGTCGCTGGTGAGCAGCGTCTGGTCGATATAGGAACCGTGTTCAATGTGGTTCGTACCGATCGTCAGCTTCGCGTCGGCGTGGCGGAAGGCGCGGTGCGCTATGAAGGTATGGCTCGAACGGTCGAGCTTCGCGCCGGCGACAGTCTTTCAGCAGACAATCGCGGGAGGATCGAAATTTCGCAGCGTCCGATCGCATCGATTGGAAGCTGGGCGGACGGCGTACTGGTCTATGATCAGGCTCCTCTGGAACAAGTCGCCGACGATCTGTCCCGGTCGATCGGCATATCGCTCGAGCTTCCACGGGCAATGCGTTCCAACAAGTTCTCAGGCGTGATCCAGACTGATGGAGAACGGGATGCAGTGCGCGCCAGGCTGGAAGAACTGATCGGTAAGAAAATTGTCGCTGACGGTGCACGCTGGTCCGTCGAAGCTCGGTGAGCAGAAAATGGCTCCTTGCGAGCGCGCCGATCGTCTGCGCAGCGGCGATCTACCCGGCGCACGCTGCCGAAGAGATGGCCTTCGATGTTCCTGCCGGGCCACTGAATGCCGCTCTGATATCCTTCGCCACTCAGGCCGGCGTTTCCATTGACACCAGTGATCCGGCCCTACGAGCGGTCCGCGTTGGTGGCCTGAGGGGACGTTTTACACTTCGCGGAGGGCTGCGCCGACTCTTGCAAGGTACGGAATACGATTTTCGCATTTCGCGCGGGAACGTGGTGAGGGTGCTTCGCCGGCCTACCCGTCGCGCCGAACCAACGCTTCCTGACCGGCGAAGGGCCGCGACCTCCCCTTTGCCTCCGCGCCCGGTCCATCCACCGCCCGAACCGATCATCGTCACTGCAAGTAAGCAGAATGTTGCGCTGACCGACTACCCCGGCGCATTCAATGCCGCTTCTTTCGATGAAGCACGAAGCCTCCGTTCCGGAAACAGGGGCAGTGAGGCGTTGCTTCGAGAGCTTCCGAATTTGGCTTCAACCAATCTTGGTTCCGGTCGCAACAAGGTATTCGTCCGGGGAATTGCCGACAGCAGCTTCAACGGCCAGCTGCAATCGACAATTAGCCAATATTTCGGAGAAAGCAGACTCACATACAGCGCTCCTGATCCCGACCTCGCGCTCTATGATATCGAGAAGGTCGAAGTCATCGAAGGCCCGCAGGGGACCCTCTATGGCGCGGGCTCGCTGGGCGGTGTAATCCGCATTGTGCCTCGTCTTCCCGTGCCTGGCGAGTTCTCGGCCAGCGGAACCGCAGCGATTGGGGTGACCGGCAAGAACTTGGGTGGCGACGGCGCCATGGTAGTCAACATTCCGATTGACGCACGCGCCGCCGTCCGACTTGTCGGCTATCGCATTCTCCGTCCGGGCTACATCGATGATGTCAGACGTGGCCTGTCCGACGTCAACCGCACGAGCGTGTTTGGAGTGCGGGCAACCTTTCGAATGGAGCTCAATGACGGATTGAGCATCGATGCCGGAATCGTGTCGCAGGACATCGGAAGCGACGACGGCCAGTACGCCGACGACCCACGGTCGTCCGCGCTCACGCGCCGGTCTTTTCTCGCCCAACCGTTCGATAATGACTACCGCCTCATGTTTGGAACTCTCCGGGCCGGCGTCGGCTTCGCCAAGCTCGTGTCGAACACCTCCTATACTTATCACCCGATCGACACGGTGTTCGACGCCACGCCGCCCACGACGCAGGTTCCGACAATTTTTGAAGAGGGCATGCGGGTAAAGCTGCTGACCCACGAGACGCGGATTTCGGGATCTAGGGACGGGATTTCGAACTGGGTGTCGGGCTTTTCGTTTGCCCACAACATCAATCACATAGATCGGTTTCTCGGTCCCGAAGGTGCGCTCGCGATAATCTCCAATGTTCAATCGGAAACCCTGGACGCTGCCTTGTTCGGCGAGGCGACGCTGCCTCTCTGGCGTAATGTCTCGATCACAGGGGGAGGGCGCCTGTCGCTTTTTACACGATTCGATGAATTCAATACCCAATCGGACAGAGACCCGGTTGACCTAAACCGTCTCGAGATAAGGTTTCTGCCGTCCGCTGCACTTTCCTGGAAGCCCCGGCACGGGATGATTGGCTATCTACGCTATCAGGAAGGGTTCAGGCCAGGAGCGCAGCAGCTGACAGGAAGCGGCGATCAAGCCACGGTGACCCGCTTCCAGCCCGACGCGGTCCGCACGGCCGAGATTGGCATGCGCTTTGGCACCGACGCCGGTTCGCGGCTGTCAGGCGGACTTTCTTACGCCTATTCAAGGTGGAGCAGGGTGCAAGCCGATCTCGTTACGAGTGCCGGCTTTCCCTATGTCGCCAATCTCGGCTCGGCGCAGGTGAACTACATATCGGCCAATCTCGCCTGGAAGCCCACACCGGAACTCAGCCTTGAAACGTCCGGTTTTTACACGACCAGCCACCTTGATCGACCTGCACCTGGGTTCGAAACCGACGCGGAAGGAGGGCTGCCCAACATAGCCGACAGCGGCTGGCGGCTCACGGGTCGTTTCGAACCCGGGATCGCGGATACGAAAATCACTCTCGACGGCACGGTCGGTTACATCGGCACCTCGTATTTGGGTGTCAGCGCTCCCTTCGATCTTTCGCAAGGAGATTATATCGAGGCGGCAATCGGAGCACGGGCCGAATTTGGACGCTGGGGTCTTTCGCTGGACATCGAAAACCTGTTGGACAGTCGGGCCAATCGCTTCTCGTACGGCAACCCTTTTTCCGTAGCGGATGGGAATCAGCGCACGCCATTGAGGCCGAGGACGGTCAGGATCGGGATCGATGCCCGGTTCTGACAGCCGCTCACTCCTTGCATCGATTCACGATGTCAGCCCTGGGGTCGAACGGGAAGTTGACCGGCTCGCCGGACTGCTGACGGATACGCTCCGATGTTCCAGGTTTGCCATGCTCGTCGTGCCCGATCATTGGGGGCGCCACCCGATCCGTTCGGGCAGCCCGTTCGCCAGCCGTCTCAAGGCATGGGCCGACAGCGGAATCGAGATGTTTGTTCATGGCTGGTATCACAAGGACACCGTCGAGCATCCCGGCTTCTCCGGCCTGAAGGCCAGATACATGACAGCGAACGAAGGCGAATTTCTCGGCCTTTCCTACAGCGAGGCGGCACGCAGAATGGAAGACGGGCGGGCGCTCGTCGAGGATATCATCGGCCGAAAAACCGCCGGATTCATCGCACCAGCATGGCTTTATGGGTCGGGAGCCATGGACGCCTTGCGCGATAGCACATTTGATATCGCCGAGGATCACATAAAAGTCTGGATCCCGCGAACAGGTCAGGTCGTGGCACGCGGACCGGTGATCACTTGGGCCAGCAGATCGACTGCAAGGATGGCGTCATCCCTGGCCTTCGCGGGGCTCGCCCGCCAAGTGCTTCATCCGCTGCGAACGGTTCGCGTGGCCGTGCATCCTGGCGACGTAACCAAGGCTTCGATCCTATCGAGCATCGAAACAACGCTGAGATGCTTTGTCGAGACTCGCCCGGTCGGAAGCTATCAGTCACTTCTGACCTAGAGCCCGACCTGGATTCCTTGGGGACCGCGTCTTGCCAGGTCAAATCAGGATCGCCGAACGCTGACCGTCGCGTGAGACGGCCGCCATGAAGCCGTTGATAGGTCGCTACCCACCTTCGCGCATTCCATTACGAGCGTTGGACGGGTATTTTGGGAGTTCAAGAAGGTGATCACCAACTGGAACGAGCGCACGCGCCGTGAACAGAACGGAAAAGAACTGGATCACTGTAATGGGCATCAGCAGCCTCCGTCCGCAGGATTTGTGGAGTGTAAATCCGGACGGGCCGGGGTTCCAAGTCCTGAAGACCGCGTGTGGCACGACAGTCCACTCCGGGCCAAACATGCGCATCTCATTGCCTAATCTTACGATGAATAGACGACGGGTATCGGGGAGCTGAGTTGGGCCGCTGAACGACGGCTATGTCGGCGTTACCGGCCTCGATAAGGCTCGCAGCCGATCCGGTCTCCGTCGCCATCTAGACGTCCAGAAGAGCCTCGATCGTACCTATAGAGAGGGGCTACACCTGCGGCTTGAGCATCATCACAATTCGAAAACACATAGCCAGGAGGCAGTGCATCGAGGATAGCTTGCCGCTCCTGTGCACTGTCCCAAACATTAGCGCGGAGCGCTGGCTTAGCGTACACATATCGCACGACATCAGAGGGAGGTGTTGGCATGCCCCTAAATTCTGACGTTCCTCCGCAGCGCATCACCCTTTCTACCGACGAGATCGCCGCTCTGGAGCGCGATGCGATGATCAGGGATTTCTACGGTCGCATTTGCATGCGGCTGGATCTCCAGCCCGCGGCACAGTCGCACCTTCGTCTCGACGCGTCGACCACAGAGCTTCCGAACCTGCGCCTCACCCACGGCGCGGTTGCGCCGATGTCGTGGGAGCGGACCGATGCGTTGATGAACGATGCCAATGACGACATCGCTATTTCCTGGATGGCGGGGGGATACCGGTTTGATCGTGGCCGACGCGAGACGGTCGAAATCGCGCCCGGCGCCGCCTGCATCATGCCGATGGATCGCCGGTGGCGGGCTGAGACCTTCGATGGCACTTGGACCTATTGTCTCCAGATACCGCGTTCGGCGCTCCGCCCGCTCATCGAAGGGATCGACGATGCACCCGCCGAAGCGATCGGCCGCGACACGCCTGAAGGCCGGTTGCTTCTCGACTATGTCTCGGCAGTCAGCCGGGCGCCGATGACACCGGCGCTGCGAGCAGTCGTGTCGCAGCATATCCTCGACTTGCTGGCGGTCTCTATCGGAACGTCGAAGGACGCGCGGCACAATGCCGAGGAGCGCGGCATCCGCGCGGCGCGTCTGCGGTCGCTGAAGCAACATATCGAAGAGCATCTGGCTAACTGTCGCTTATCCGCGGAGACGGCGGGCAGGGGCCTCAATCTGAGTCCGCGATACATCCGCCGGCTGTTTGCGTCCGAAGGAACCACCTTCTCCGACTACGTTACCGAGCGGCGGCTGGCCCGCGTCTGGCAACGGTTGCGCAGTCCCACTTGGGCGGCGGTTCCCGTCGCCGATATCGCGTTCGCAGTTGGACTGGTTGAACCTTCGACATTCTATCGCAGATTTAGGGCGCGTTTCGGCATGACCCCGTCCGACGCTCGGGCGGGCGTGTTAGCTCTTCCGCCACACAGCGACGCTTGTGTTGCCGCATGTGAACGATGATGTCCGCTTGAAGCCCTTGGCGGTGTAGTCGGCGTGCTTCGCCGCTGCCTCGGCCGCCGTCATTCCGTGGAAGCTTGCCCAGCTGCCCTTGGCCGGTACCCAGGTGGAATCATAGCTCGCCCCGTTGGCCTTGCAGGTTATGAGATTAGGCATCATTCCCGAGTCCCTGAGGTGCTCGACCATGCGCTGGTAGTTGGCGCTTGCAACACCCTTGAACGTGTAGTTTCCAACTCCTCTGGGTGCCCAGACCAGCACGCGATCGTTCGATATCGCCTTGCCGGCCAACCGGCTCCACGGGCCGTTGATGTTGCCCTTCCAGTCGGCGAAGGATGTCGTCATGCCGCGCTTGAAGATCATGGCGACGGGTTTGCCGTCCTTTTCCATATGGACGTGAAGATGGGGACCTCCCGAGCTGCCCGTGTTGCCGATTTCTCCAAGCCGTTCGCCAATTTTGACTCTGGCGCCATTGGTGACCTGCGCCTCGAGACGCATTGCGGGATTTCCTTTCGTACGAGCCATACTGGTAAGCAGCGCCGCGTTGTGCGGGCATAGGCGCGAAGGAATCGAGCCTGGTTTCGCATGGGCATACAATGTGTAGACCCCATCGTCTTGCAGGATCCAAAGATGGTTGCCGGATGACGGCATTCGCCCCGAGTCAGGGTGGTCACCTTTGGCCGGATCGTCGGGCGCATTGCGCCAGCAGGCGACCACCGTGCCCGGCGCCATCGCGTAGAAAGGCTTGCCGTACACGAGCCAGTTTGCATTGAGGGCATCATCGGCGCCGTCCGTCTTCAGATGCGACCAGGTCGAGCCGGATTGATGACGTTGAGCGCCGATATCCTTTCCTTCGGTCTGGATGTCTCCTCCATGATCGACCGTAGAATAGCGCTCGTTCGGCTTGAGATCGCTAGCGCGGAGCGGAAACTCATACGGTCCCCCGGCGTGGGCAGCGCCCGACATCAGAAGCACGCAAACGGCTGTCGAAACTCTAATCTTGCT
This sequence comes from Pelagerythrobacter sp. Soil_C_18, assembly GCF_057657235.1. Taxonomy (NCBI): domain Bacteria; kingdom Pseudomonadati; phylum Pseudomonadota; class Alphaproteobacteria; order Sphingomonadales; family Erythrobacteraceae; genus Pelagerythrobacter; species Pelagerythrobacter sp. Soil_C_18. Next base: position 23,036 of record NZ_JBDGIU010000001.1, on the reverse strand, counting down.
CACAGAAATCCTCCCCTATTGCCCTCCTCACCACAATAGGAGCTACACGAGACCTGCGTGTCGCGCAGGCGGAACACTCGCATGGCAGGAGCGGACCTGTGCGCTCGGCGCTCCTCGGTCACAAGGATCCGACGGCCGCTTGTCCACTCTGCGCCGGCGCGTGAACACCGCTGTTGCCACCACGAGTGACGACAAGCTGCCTGGAATAGAACCAGCCGATCCCGATCAGGCACACGCCCAGGGCGAGGAACGACGCGATCCGCGCCAGTCCGTCGAGGCCGGCCGCATCAAAGATGAAGACCTTGAACACGGCGAGCAGCATCAGGACCAGCGAGCCGATGCGCCAGCTTCGCTGTCCCGATCGCGCGCCCCAGCCGAGAAATCCGAGCGCGACGGCAATCGCGAGAATGGACCGCAGCAGATCCTCCTGTGGTTCGACGGCTCCGACAAGAATGCTCCCTGCGAAAAGCTGTCGCAGCTCGGAAAGCGCCAGGAGTGCGATCAGTACCATGATGGCAGCGTCGCAGGCCGGGCGGGCGGGCCCACCGTCGTCGAAGTACCACATCGTACCCGGATCGCGTCCAGGACGAGGAAGCGACGTATTCACGCGTGTTTGCGTGGGATTCCACTTACAGCGCGGGCGTCGGAAACTCGCGTGGCCTGTGCGTTCAAGGCGCGCTTACAGCCAAATCGATGGCATTCTCGGCTGCGCTGGAAGCGGCTGTCGACAAGATTGACTCTCGCGGGAACGGTGCGGTGAACTTTGCCGAGGCCGTTATGGCGCTCAATGCATCCAGCGTTCAAACCGCATATGCAAATGCAGGGTACTTCTATCTTTGCCAGCTCGCGCTGAACCAAAGCACGGCCGGCAAACCTTTGTCAGCATCCCAGCTCGCGGCCATGTGGGCAAATGTTGGCGAAACAGCTGAGAACCTGACGATGCCGGCCACTGCGCTCGCTTCGCTAAGTGCGCCTCAGTTGAACGATATCCGCACCTATCTGCAGAGTTTGAATGTCCAGGACATTCCGGAAAGCGACGCGGAGCTTCAGAAGGCCATCGAGCACGCTGTTAATGAACAAGCCGCGGAGGGCGCCGAGTAGTTCCCCGATGCAACCGTGTCGCTGCACACCGATAGGCGGGGGCATCGATCGCTTTCGGCACGCCCGGGGCCGATGCGCGCATCTCGCTCGATGCTCGGTCGCGTTGTGGCTCGTGTCGACTTCCCGATCTACGCTGCCATCTCGCTCGGCACTGGGGGTGGCAAAGGTATCGCTCCGCTTGCCAGCGCGCCTGCGAAAAGGACCAGTGAGAGGAGCGCCGCGTACTTGAGCGCGAAGCGCTGCACGTCGGCGACCTCGAGGCCGAGCAGACCGCAGGCAAGGTAGACCGGTGCGAGCAGCGGGCTGAGCTGATGCACCGGCTGCCCCATCATCGATGCGCGGGCGATGACCTCGGGTGCGATGCCGAAAGATGCGGCAGTCTCCGCAAGGACCGGAACGATACCGAAGTAGTAGGCGTCGTTGGACATCACGAACGTCAGCGGCAGGCTCAGCGCGGCCGTGACCGAGGCCAGATAGGGGCCCATCGTTTGGGGTACCGCGGCGACGAGCGACCGCGCCATAGCCTCGAGCATGCCGGTGCCATTCAAGATTCCTGTCAGCGAGCCTGCTGCGAAGATGAGCACGACGACCATCACCACATTTCCTGCATGGGCCTCAATGCGCTCGCGTTGCGCAGCCAGGCTCGGATAATTCATCGTCGCCGCTATCGCGAACGCGCCCATCATCAGCACTGGAAGCGGTGCCAACCCGGTAAACATCGCAGCCATGAGGCCGATCGTAAGTAGCAGGTTCGGCCAGAAAAGATGAGGGCGGCGTTCCGGCGAGGAAGCCATCTCGACCAGAGCGCCGCTCTTCATCTGGGCGGGCGTCCAAGAGAGACGGCGCCGCTCGGTAATTCCGAAACGCCAGGCGAGGGCGAATGTCGCCGCAAGACCGGCGGCCATCGCAGGAAGGAGCGGGAGAAAAAGATCATCGACGAGGTCGACGTTCAGCGCGGCGGCGGCCCGCGCCGATGGTCCTCCCCAAGGCACCCAGTTCATTACGGCATTTGCCAAGCCGAGGAGCGTTCCCAGGATGAGCGGGTTCATGCCCACGGAACGATAGACTGGAAGCAGGGCGGTGATCACGATCAGCGCCGTGGTCGTGCCGTCACCATCCATGGAGACGAAAGCCGACAGGGCTGCGGTTCCGATAGAGATGCGCAGCGGATCGTTGCCAACCAGGTGCAGAATGCGGCGAACAAGCGGGTCGAACAGGCCGGCATCCATCATGATTCCGAAGAAGAGGATTGCGAAGGAGAGTAGCAGGGCGATCGGCGCCACCTGCAATATGCCCTCTACGATCATCTCCCCGAGATCGGCATTTCCCTGCGCGAGCAAACCGAACAGGATGGGAACGGCAATCAGGGCCGCAACGGCTGAAAGTCGTTTGGTCATGATCAGCGCGATGAATGTCGCCACCGTCACAAAGCCGAGGACGGCAAGGTTCATTGTTCTCTCTCCCGATATTCCGTTTCTATCGCCTTGCGGCCATCCGCGCTCGGTCGGCGTACGAAATCAGGATTTCGTAAGCCGGTATGGCGGTGCTAACAGCGCTCCGACCATGCAGAAAACCAAGCCGACCGATCATTTTGCAAGGGAACCCGGGCAGCACGCCGAGCCGGCCACCTTGACCGTCCTCACGCGTGTGCGCGAGCTGATCGTGACAGGCCGAATTCCTGCCGGCGCGCGCCTGACGACCGAAACCATCGCGAAGGACCTCGGCGTCTCGCGGACTCCGGTGCGCAGCGCGCTTGCGGTGCTGACGGCCGAAGGGTTGGCTTCGTACCACGTCAACCGCGGCTACGCTGTGCGCCATATCGAACTTCGCGACGTGCTCGATGCGATCGAAGCGCGGGCCGTTCTCGAGGCGAGGGCGTGCGGATTGTCGATCGACTACGGCTGGGCGGCTTCGGAACTCGAACTGCTTCGCGTCGCAGTGACCGAGGGCGCCGCAATCGTCGCTGCCGGAGAATGGTCCGAGGCGCTCGAGCGCAAGTGGTATCAGGCGAACCGCGATTTTCATTCGCTGATCGTCAGCGCGTCGCGCAATGCGGCAATTCGCAACGCGATCAGGATGACGCTGATCTATCCAGTGTTCGGCGACGTGGCACGGCTTTGCCCCGCCGTGTCGCAATACGTGCCGCAGCGTTACCGTGCCGTGCCGGAAACACCCCCGCAGCATATCCTGGAATCGCAAGCCGATCACGAGGACATCCTCGATGCGATCACGAGCGAGGAAGCGGAACGTGCAGAGTGGTCCATGCTGGCTCATGTGCTGAAATCGAAGCATCGGCTGGCGGCTGTAGCAATCCGGCGATAGATCTCGGACCTGTCGTTCAGCGCTTCATCCGTCAAGATTGAATCCATTTTTCCTGGGAGTCCGGTTGAAAGCGGAATAGCGCCGACGCCCTAGGAATTCTCACATAGTTTGATGCATATTGCGGATCGCGACCTCCTCCGAAGGCGCGTGAGGCGTCGATTGGTGCGCGAAGAAATCTAAAACTGAATCCAAAAGATTGACAAATCGGATGCGATGTCGTTCTCCCGTCTTCCGGACGCCAAAAAAGGCGACGTGACTAGGAGAGGGTGACGATGAACGGACGATCAACGCGCTTCCTACTCTGCGCGGCAACGGGCGCGCTGGCGTGGACGAGCGCGGCACACGCCCAGGAGGGTGAGGAGACTCGGCAAAGGGTAGGCGAGACGGCCGCCACGCAGGTAGAGGATGAAGCCGCGCCCACGCCTGTCATCGTCGTCACCGCTCAGCGCCGCAACCAGGATCTGCAGGACGTGCCGGTGACCGTGACGGTGTTCGGCGCTGAGGAAGTCGCCACCGCGCGCATTCAGGCGGTCAACGATATCGTCACTCGCACCGTCGGGCTGAGCTTCGATGCGTTTCCCTCTGCACAGCCCCGGCTCTTCATCCGCGGGATCGGTTCATCCGACCGCGGTGCCGCGGGCGATCCCAGTGCAGGGGTATTCCTTGACGACATCTACCTGGGACGTCCGGCGGCAATCGCGTTCGACGCGTTCGACATCGAACGGATCGAGGTTCTAAAGGGGCCGCAAGGTACCTTGTTCGGCCGTAACGTGGTCGGCGGTGCGATAAACGTGATCACCCGCAAGCCCGACGTGTCCGCCTTCGATGCTTCGGTCGAAGCGACCTATGGCAACTACGATCGGATCGACACCGCCGGCTTCGTCAACGTCCCATTTGCCCGGAACACCGGCGCAATCCGGGTGAGTGGCGCCTACCGCAGCCACGACGGCTATGTTCGCAACGCGTATCTCGGCGAGCGCGTCGCGGATCAGGAGACACTCAGCGGGCGAGTTCAATTTTATGGCGAGCCGACGCCTGAACTGAGGGTCCACCTGACACTCGACGGCACCCGCGACCGTGCCACCGGCCCCGCCAATCACGTCGTCGGGCGCGACACGTCCGACCCGATATCGGCACTCTACAGCATCAATGCTGATCCTGAGGTCACCTACGGCTCGGAACCAGGTTATCAGAATCGCGACACGATCGGACTTCGCGGAGAGATCAGCTACGATCTGCCGTTCGCCCAAGTGACGTTCCTCGGGTCCTACCGCGATCTGGATTATGGTCTGCGCTACGATTTCGACGGGGGCAACGCAGACCCGGCTTCGCCTGCCTTCAACGGCGTGAACATCGGCGGCGGGCAGGACGAGACATCCGAGTTCAGCAGCCAGGAACTGCGGATCGCTTCGCTTCCCGGCAGCCGCGTGGACTGGGTGGTCGGCTTCTACCACTACAACCAGCAGGTCCAGCGTGAGGACATCTTTATCCTCGATACGGCCGCGATCGCGCCGATTCCGCTGACCGAAATATATGACCAGCGCTCGTCCCTCGACAGCGTCGCGGTGTTCGGCGATGCGACCGTACCGATCACCGACAGCCTCTCGCTGATCGGCGGCTTACGCTATACGCGTGACGACAAGAGCTACCACGTCGCGAACACCCGCAGCGATGTGCCTTTGCGTGGCAGCGAATTTTTCGACGTCACCACCTCGGCGGATTTCGATGCGCTCACTTACCGGGCCGGCATCAACTTCCAACCGGCACCGGACCATCTGCTTTACGCGATGGTGTCGCGAGGCTTCAAAAGCGGCGGCTTCCAGGAAACGCCTGAGTCCGCCATCGATGCTGCAACGGCCTATGAGCCCGAAACCGCAACGCAGTACGAGATCGGGCAGAAGAGCACGATCATCGACGGCCGGCTGATCTGGAACAACACGTTGTTCTACCTTGACTACAAGGACCTGCAGACGCGGCAGACGGACCCGGCGACGGGGGGCATCTTCACCACCAACGCCGGCGCTGCGACTATCAAAGGCTACGAAACACAGCTCCTTGCCCGTCCTTTCGACGGCTTCGATCTTTCGCTCGCTTACGCCTATACCGACGCCACGTTCGACGACTACGTCGAGAACGGAGTCGACCTTTCGGGCAACCGTATCTCGCGGACACCTAGGCACAAAGTTTCGGTCTCCCCGTCCTACACCTACAGTTTTCCAAGCGGTGTCGATCTCACGCTCGCAGCGGATTACCGTTACGAGAGCCTGATCTTCGACGACAACAGCAATCAGCCGCCGGAAATCAGGCCGGCCACGCATTTTGTTGACGCCCGCGTCATGATCGAGGGGATCGCCGACCACCTTTCGTTGTCGGTGTGGGGCAAGAACCTCACCGACGAGCGGACCCGAACCTGGCAGGCCATATTCCTCGGCGCGCACTTTGCCGCCTTCAATCCTCCGCGGACCTACGGTGCGACGCTGCGGTGGGAATACTGACGCAGGCGGAACCCGGATAATGACAAGCAGAGATGGAGTTGGATTTGCGGATGGATGAACGGTTCGCCGACGGCGTAAAGGTTCTGGTGCCCACCGGCTCGCTGGGGGCAGGGGTTCGGGAGGACGAGGTCGCCTACGGCCTTGCCCGCGGCGCCCATGTGATCGCGTGCGATGCGGGCTCGACCGACAGCGGCGCGGCGTACCTCGCGACCGGCAAGTCGAAGAACAATCGCGGCGCCGTGAAACGCGATCTCGCCATACTGATGAAGGCGCAAGCCGACACGGGAATGCCCATCATCATCGGCACCGCCGGACAGGCTGGAGGCGACATCAACCTCGATTGGACCCGCGACATCGTGCTCGAACTGGCGCGCGAGATGGGCCTTTCTCCTCGGATCGCGCTGCTTCGCTGCGAGCAGAGCAGGGAGGCCGTGAAGCAGTTCAACGCTGCCGGCCGGGTCAAACCTCTGTCGCCGCTCGGTCCGCTTGATGACTCGACCATCGATGCATGCGATCACATCGTGGCCGTGCTCGGCGTGGAGCCCTACGTCGCTGCGCTGGAAGCCGGAGCGGACATCGTGCTTGGCGGCCGATCGACCGATACGGCAGTGCTCGCCGCATATCCGATCTGGAAAGGGGCGCCGTGGGGTCCCGCGTGGCACGCCGGCAAGATCGGTGAGTGCGGCGCCCAGTGCACCGAAGAACGTGAAAGCTCAGGGGTTCTGCTGACGGTCAACGCGGACTCGTTCGAGGTCGAGCCCCTGAGCGAGAGCAACCGCTGCACGCCCGAAAGCGTCTCGGCTCACATGCTCTATGAGAACACCGACCCGTTCCGGCTGGTCGAGCCGGGCGGCGTCTTGGATGTCGGCGAGGCGCGCTACGTCCAGCTCGACGAGCGCTCGGTCGGTGTCACCGGATCCATGTGGGAGCCGCGACCTTACACGATGAAGCTCGAAGGCGCGGGGAGGGGGCAGTACCAGACCTTGATGCTTGTCGGCATTCAGGATCCCGACGTGCTGCGCGACATCGAAGGCTTCCATGACCGCTTGCTCGCGGCTCTCTACCAGCGCACGCGAAGCGCAATTCCCGCCGAGGAGCTCGGAACGTTCCATATTTCCCTGCGCATGTACGGCTGGAACGGTGTCACAGGTGTGTCAGTGGCACCGCGGACTTCGCCGCCCCCGGAGATCGGCATGCTGTTCGTGGCCACGGCAGATACGCAGGAATTGGCAAACAGCATCGCCCACGCCTGCAACCCTTACTTCTTCCACTATCCAAGCGTCATGGACAAGGAACTGCCGAGCTACGGCTTCGCGTTCAGCCCCGCCGACGTACCTCGCGGACCTGTCTACGAATTCCGCCTGAACCATGTCGTCGAAGTGGACGACTGGCGGGACCTGGTTCGCACCGAGTGGGTCACGCCGCAGGCCACACGGGTAGCAACTGCAGAGGCCGCCCATGCCTAAGGTTCGCGATGTCTGCCGCCATGTCCGCTCCAAGAACGCGGGCCCGTTCTGGGTCACCTTCGACCTCTTCTTCGATGGACCGGAGAATTATCGGAAATACCACGACAGCCCCGCGCTCTCGCCGCCGCTCTTCGCGCGCCTTTACGGAACCGATGCGACGTTGGTGAAACGCATCCCGGTGGAGGGGCTCTCGATGGTGAAGATCTCCTATCCGCGGGCCACCCCCCAAGGGGGGATGGAGGAGCGGGACATGCACTCCGGTCAGCAGTACGTGCGCATCCTCGACGTGGATCTGGACTGAGGAGGTCGGCGTGGGCGGAAAAGGGGGCGTCATGCTCGCCGATGAGTTGGCGCGGTACACCGGTGCATTCGATTCGAAGCGGTTACCCGCGCCGGTCGTAGAATGCGTGCGCCGCCGTCTTCTCGACAGCCTCGCGTGCGCGCTCGGGGCCTATGATGCCGAACCGGTTCGTGTGGCGAGGCAAGTTGCGGCCGCGGCACCGGTGGAGGGCGCGAGCGTGTTTGGTGCGCCTCATCGTACAACCCCGGACCTCGCCGCTTTTGCGAACGGGGTCATGATCCGCTTTCTCGATTACAATGACGGCTACATGGGCCTGGAGCCCGGGCACCCGAGCGACAATATCGCAGCTTGCCTGGCAGTGGCGGAGGCAGAAGGGGCTGGCCCGCGGGAGTTCATAGCCGCTGTGGTGATCGCTTACGAGATTCAGATGCGCTTGCAGGACGCAGCCGGTCTCAACAAGCGAGGATGGGATCATACCTGCTATGTTCTCCCGGCGAGTGCCGCCGCAGCATCGCGCCTGATGGGGCTGGATGCATCGCGGACAACCCACGCCATCAACCTAGCGCTCAATGGTCATATTCCGATGCGTCAGGCGCGGTGCGGCGCGCTTTCGGACTGGAAGGGATGTTCGGCCGCGAATGCGGCAAGGAACGCTGTCTTTGCGGCCCAATTGGCGCGCGGCGGGCTTACCGGCCCATCGCCGATCTTCGAGGGCGAAATGGGCTTCTTCGAGCAGGTAAGCGGACCGCTCACGCTCGATGTCGATGCGTTCGGCAATCCGGCCAACGGCGACTACGCGATCCTTCGATCGCTCACCAAGTCGTTTCCCACCAATGGCGAGCTGCACACGGCGATCTGGGCGGCGCTCGATCTAAGGGAAAGGATCTCTGACCTGGCAGCGATACGGAGCATCCGTATCGACACATCGGCGTTCAACCGCCGCGTCCTCGCCGACGAAGCGAAGTGGCGGCCCGAGACCCGGGAGACCGCCGACCACAGCTTACCGTACAATGTGGCCCGCGCGCTCCTTGACGGAGACATCACGCTAGAATCCTATACGGCCGAGAACATCGGTGCTGCCGACGTCCGCGCGCTCATGGACATGACAACCGTCTTCGAGGACACGCGGCTGACGGCGCTGTTCCCGCAGCATCTGGCAAACCGCGTCACCGTAGAAATGGCAGACGGCAAAATCCTGGCCCGCGAGGTGCTCACGGGTCCGGGAACACCCGAAAGGCCGATGACGGATGGGGATTTCGAACGGAAGTTCCGCAAGATGGCGGCGCCGCACCTTTCGCCCGCAGCGCAGGACCGGGTGCTCGGGTTCGCGAACGCTCTCGAGCAACAGACGAGCTTCGAACTGCTATTCGCTGCGATGCGCGGTTCGGACCAATAGACCGCCGCTCGTTCTGCGTTCACGCGCAGATTGCGTCGGCGACTGCCATGCCGCACTCTGCCGTGCTCGCCTCTCCGCCCAGATCGCGGGTACGGTATTCCGGCACCGCGAGGACCTCCTCGATAGCCCTGACGACGGCCGCCGCCGCCGGACCTTCGCCCAGATGATCGAGCATCAGTGCGGCCGCCCATATCTGCCCCACGGGATTGGCGATGTGCTGACCCGCTATATCGGGAGCCGATCCATGCACCGGCTCGAAGAGTGACGGAAATCGCCGCTCCGGATTGATGTTACCCGCAGGGGCAATCCCGATCGTTCCCGTGCACGCCGGCCCGAGATCGGAAAGAATGTCTCCAAACAGGTTGGAAGCGACGACGACATCAAACCAGTCGGGATGCTGCACGAAGTGCGCGGTCAGAATATCGATGTGATACTTGTCCCAGTGCACCTCAGGGTAATCGGTAGCCATCGCTTCGACCCGCTCGTCCCAGTAGGGCATGGTGATCGAGATGCCGTTGGACTTGGTGGCGGATGTCAGGTGCTTCTTCTCACGGCGCTGCGCCAGCTCGAAGGCATAGCGAAGGACACGATCGACGCCGACGCGGGTCATGACAGTCTCCTGGATCACGACCTCGCGCTCTGTGCCCGGAAATATCCGCCCCCCGATGGAGGAGTACTCTCCTTCGGTATTCTCTCGCACCACGTAAAAATCGATGTCGCCCGGCACGCGTCCCGCCAGCGGCGTGGGCACGCCCGGCATCAGCCTGACAGGCCTGAGATTGACGTACTGGTCGAACTCGCGGCGGAACTGAATGAGCGATCCCCAGAGGGAGACGTGATCCGGCACCGTTTCGGGCCAGCCGACCGCGCCGAAGAAGATCGCATCATGCCCCCCGATCCAGGCCTTCCAGTCGTCGGGCATCATTTTGCCGTGCTCCCGGTAGTAGTCGCAGGAGGCGAACTCGAAATGATCGAAGTTGAACGCGCAGTCGAATTTTCGAGTAACAGCCTCGAGCACGCGTAGGCCCTCTGGTACGACTTCCTGTCCGATCCCATCCCCGGCGAGGACGGCAATGCGGTGTGCGTGCGATCGTGTCATTCAGACCGGCTCCTTTCGCCAGGCGCCGCTTCGATGAGGATGGCGCGAAAATCGTTGACGTTTGTGAATGTCGGGCCGGTGACGACAAGGGAGTCGATGGCCTCGAAGAACGCGTAGGAATCGCTCGCGGCCAGCGATTTCTCGGGAGATATCGCCATTGTTCGCGCCAGTGCGGCGCTCTCGGGACCGAGCGACGCCCCGGCGTGAGGGCCCGTTCCGTCGATACCGTCCGTGTCTGCAGCGAGCGCATAGATGCCGGGTTCGCCGTCCAGCGCCTGCAACAAGGACAGCAGGAATGTGCTGTTTCGGCCCCCGCGACCGCTCGCGCGCACGGTCACGTTGGTTTCGCCGCCGGAGAGGAGCACGCAAGGCGGTGCAAGCGGCTGTCCGCGGCGCGCTACTTGGAGGGCGATGCCGGCATGGACCTTCGCCACCTCGCGCGCATCCCCCTCGATCGCGCTCCCGAGGATCAGCGGGGTATACCCTGCCTCACGTGCGACCCTCGCCGCCGCATCCAGCGCCAGCTGCGGGCTGGCGACCAGGCGGAATTCGTCCGAGCTGTCTGCCAGGCAGCTTCGCGGCGCGCCTTCCAACCAGTGGCGGATCGCACAGGATGGCGCGATCCCCAGCAAATCGAGCGTCGCGAGAGCATCTTCGCCCGAGCTCCCATCCGCAACCGTGGGGCCCGAGGCGATCATCGCGGGATCGTCCCCCGGCACATCGGAGATGGCGAGCGTCACAATTCTGGCCGGTTGGGCGCGAGTGGCAAGACTGCCATTGGCAGCCAGTGAAAGATGCCTGCGGACGCAGTTCATCTGGGCGATGGTGGCGCCGGATCGCAGCAAGTCATTCGTGAGCGATTGAAGGTCGGCGAGCGCCACGCCCGGTGGGGGCGCCGTCAGCAGTGACGACCCGCCGCCCGAAATCAGGCAGAGCACGAGATCATCTTGCGTGACGCCCGCGAGCTCGGAAAACATCTCGCGGGTTGCTGCGAGGCCGGCGCCGTCGGGGACGGGATGCCCTGCCTCGCGCACCTTTACCCGCTTGCACGCGGCCGCATGCGAATGACGCGTGACGACAAGGCCTTCCACGGGCCGCGGCCAGTGCTGCTCGACCACTCGCGCCATTTCCGCTGCCGCCTTACCCGCGCCGATGACGATCGTGCGTCCCTTGGGTGGCGACGGCAGTGCTGGTGGAACGCAGCGATCCGGCTGGGCGCTCGCGACCGCCGCATCGAAGAGACGGCGGAGCAGCTGCCGCCGAGGGCAGGATGCTCCGACGCCGTCCTGATCGCTCGTCGCGCCCGTCACGGCGTCAACTCGGGGTTCGATCATGCGGCGCGCGCCCGTCGGCGACGACGCATCCGGGAGCGGGATTTCCCCCATCCAGGATCGCCACGGCGGAACGCGCTGCCACCATGTTCGTTCGCGCCAAGCCTTCGTGGGTCGAGGCCGCCGCGTGGGGCGTCGCAACCACGTTGGGCAGGCTGATAAGCTCCTTCGTCACCTGCTCGTAGGAAGGATCGCTCTCGCTAAGATAGACGTCCAGACCCGCGCCTGCGATTGTGCCCGCCTTCAGCGCGGAGAGCAGAGCCGCATCGTCGACTAACCCGCCCCGCGCGGTGTTGATAAGGAAAGCCGTCGGCTTCATCCGCGAAATCCGGTCGGCGTCGAACATGAACCGCGTCTCGGCCGTCAACGGCGCATGGATGGATATGTAGTCGCTTTCTCGCACCAGCGCGTCGAGGGCTACCGGCTCGACACCGGCGGGTGTTTCCCCGGGCAACGCTCCGTTCACGGCCGCGAGGATCCGGCAGTCGAACCCGGAGAGCCGCCGGGCCAGCCTGCGCCCGATGCGTCCCAAGCCGACGACCCCGACAGTCATTTCGCACAAGTCGCGGCCCATCAGGATGGAAAAGTCACCCGCGACCATCCGCGACTGCGTTTCTCGAAAGCGATGGCCGACGGCCAGCATCAGCGCCATTGCGTGATCGGCCACCGACGCATCGTTACCGCCCGCCGCGATGCACACGACTTTACCGAGATCGCGCGCCGCAACGAGATCCACTCGTTCGTAGCCGACCCCGCGGCGCGAGATCACCTTCAACTGGGGCAGCACTTCCAGCAGCTCTCTGGTGACCCGCGCATGGCCGACGATCCAGCCTGCGGCACCTTCGAGTAGCTGCACCAAATCGCCATGTTCGAGGTTGCCATCTGCCTTCCCAGGCGGCAGCTGAGCGAGCGACACTTCGCACCCGTGGTTTTCAAGGTAGGCAATCGCCTCTGCATCGAAAAAGCGCTGGGTGACGACGACACGCCGGCTATGCATGACAACTCCCTTCGCGGTAACCTGCGCGAGGATTGTTAGGGACGTGCCCAGCGCCAGACCAATGCGGAAAGCCGATCAATTGATGCGTCGAGGTTCGGGCAGTCCGGCGCGCGGAGTGATTACGACCCCGTCGTACATCCGCTGCTCACGATTCGGGACCAGAACTTCTCTGCGGCGGGCGACTGGCGCGTCCGCGGACGCCAGAGACGTATCTCGATGACCACGTCCTCAGCTTCCGATCCGGCTCGCTCCAGTCGCCCTTCGTCCAGATCCTCCTGGATCAAGCTCAGTGCCGTCCAGGTCACACCGCGGCCGTCGCGCGCCATCGCCGTCAACACACTGGCCAAGTGAGATGAGAAGACCGGTTGCGCGGGACGGGGCCTGTTCTCCCGTTCCCATGCCGAAGCGAGAATACGGCCCATCCCGGACTCGGCCGTGAACGCGAGCTGCGGCGCATCCGCCGGATCGCACCTCTTCAAGAGGGAGGGCGCGGCGACCGGCAACAGACGATCGTGACCTAGCTGCACGGATCGGAAAGCAGTGCCGAACTGCGTTGGCGCGCCTTCATGGTGATGGCAGAGCAGGAACTGTGCCTTGCCCTCGATCACTCGCCGCTCGCAGGCGACCATGTGATCGGCCGTTAGGGCGATTGTTGCCTCGACCGGCTTCTCCTCCTCAAGACGACGGAGCCAGCGCGGGAAGAAGGTCAGCGATAGAACGTGGGTTGAGGCAAAATGAAGCGTTTCCTGGTCGATCTTGTCTGCGGCCCGGGCGGCTTCCCGTCCGAGTTGCAGGCGCCGTAATGTCTCCTCCGCAACCGGACGGAAACTCTCTCCGGCAGCGGTGAGGCCGATACGATGCGTCCGCCGATCGATCAGCGGAGCGCCAATCCAATCTTCGAGCGACTTGATCCGCCTGCTAAAGCTTGGCTGACTCACCGAGCGGCTTTCCGCCGCCCGAGAGAATCCGCCGTGCTCCACCAGCGCGAGAAAATCCGAAAGCCAGGTCGTGTCCATAACCCTTTGGTAGCTCACGCCTGATGGGCGGGCGATGCTTTTTCGCCGGCCTTTCGCGAACTGAGGGCTTGGCGTGCGGAAAGCGCAACCGTCAACGCCGGCGTCCGCGAGGTGAGGGTGCTGGAGGGGAATGTCGGCTGTCTGCAGATCTCGAGCTTTTTATCCCTGGGCCTTGCCAAGCCGAAACTGGAGGGCGCTGCGGCGCTGCTGTCGGACACGAAGGTCTCATCATCGATCTGAGAGGGAACGGAGGGGGCGATACACGCACCGCACAGCATCTGGTTCGCGCCCCGGCGCGCGCGCAACTGGCGCCAACCGGGAAAGCTCGGCCGTTCATCCCGATGTTCCGGGAGGCGACGATCCGCTCTACCTCGCGCGGCGGGCATTGGGGGACCGGCTTTCGCCCTGACGAGCTGTCTCGGCTCGCTCTCCCGTGTGCCAGGCTGCGCCTCAACGCCACGTGCGCTCGTCAGAGCGCTGGCGCCCTACGCAGTCGCCCAGGCCAACAGACGAACGAGGTGATCGGCGAGTGCCGCGAGCGTCGTAGCGACCCCGAGAGCCACGACTCCGCCGACGACCACAAGTTCGATAGTGCCCCCGATCGGGCGCTTCAGTCGCATTGGTGCTTCCGCCAGTAGCGCTTCCACACCAGCGCCTGGCCGGATGTCACCATAGCGCAGGAGAGGTCGCCGCCGCGAGGCGACACGCACCATGCGGCTGTCCTGTCGCCGCCGCCCGAACCGACACTGCGGCAGCGCATCGTGGGGCCGCTGACCAGGACGTGCCCTTGCGCACTGCGGCCGCGCGGATGTCCTACCAAGTCGACCAGGGCGTCGCGCGCCTGCCTGGCGTCTGTGTCAGGGCACGGCTGGTTCGCGCGGCAGGTGCCGTCGATCTCGCGCGCAGCGATCCCCGACAGGCGAACGCGCGGACCCTCCGCGCACCAGATCGGGCCGTCGCCGTCCCACACGCGCGTCGGTGTGCACTCGAAGGATTGGCCCGCAGGCACCACGGCCGCGGCAGCGAGAAGCAGGAGGCTCATGTCGGCGGATATGACCCATCTGGCGCCGCGCGGCCAGACCGAGCTCGGCTTCTCGTTCGAGCTGCGGCGGAGGCGTAGTTCGGTGCGGCGGAGCGGCAGTGTCCGATCCGCGGCTGCCGCGCGATGATCTGCCGGCAAGCCCGGGGTTCGTCTCATCCGGGAGGGAGCTGCCCATGACACCGACCAAACTGCTTATCGGCCAGATCCTCGTCGTCATCGCAATCGTCATCCTCGGGCTCTGGACGGCCACCCAGTGGGCCGCCGCGATGCTCGGCTACCAGGACGCGCTCGGCGCCCCCTGGTTCAGCATCCGCGGCATGCCGGCCTATCACCCCTGGGCACTGTTCCGCTGGTGGTACCACTACGAGGCCTATGCCCCCGGGGTCTTCGACAAGGCGGGCCTGCTCGCCGCCGCGAGCGGGTTTGCCGGGTGCGCTGCGGCGATTGCCGGATCGCTCTGGCGCGCACGCCAGCGTGGTCTGGTCACCACGTACGGTTCCGCCCGTTGGGCACGTCCGCGCGAGATCGCGCGCGCGGGGCTTACCCGCGATGCCGGGGTTTTCCTTGGCCAGCTGCGCGGCCACTATCTGCGCCATGCCGGGCCCGAACACGTCATGGCCTTCGCGCCCACCCGAAGCGGGAAGGGCGTCGGGCTGGTCGTGCCGACTCTGCTCGGCTGGACCGGCTCCGCGGTCATCCACGACATCAAGGGCGAGAACTGGCAGTTGACCGCCGGCTGGCGCGCGCGCTTTTCCCATTGCCTCTGCTTCAACCCGACCGACATCCGGTCCGCGCGCTATAATCCGCTTCTCGAAGTCCGGCGCGGCGCGGACGAAGTACGCGACGTCCAGAACATCGCCGACATCCTCGTCGATCCCGAAGGTGCGCTCGAACGGCGCAGCCACTGGGAGAAAACCGCGCACGCGCTGCTCGTCGGCGCAATCCTGCATGTCCTCTATGCCGAAAAGGACAAGACCCTCGCTGGCGTGGCGAGGTTCCTGTCCGATCCCTCGCGCAGCTTCGAAACGACGCTTGCCGCAATGATGCGCACCAATCACCTGGGCACCGCCGAGGCGCCCAAAGTCCATCCGACCGTCGCTTCGGCCGCGCGCGAGCTCATCAACAAGAGCGACAACGAGCGGTCGGGGGTGCTGTCCACCGCCATGTCGTTCCTCGGTCTCTACCGGGACCCTACCGTCGCGGCGGTCACCTCGCACTGCGACTGGCGCATCGCCGATCTCACCGGCGGCGAATGCCCGGTGTCGCTCTATCTCGTCATTCCGCCGTCCGACATCAGCCGCACCAAGCCGCTCGTGCGCCTGATCCTCAACCAGATCGGCCGGCGCCTGACCGAACGGCTTGGCGAACCCGGCTCCGCCAGGCGCCGGCACGAGCTGCTCCTGATGCTCGACGAGTTCCCCGCGCTCGGACGGCTCGACTTCTTCGAGACCGCGCTCGCCTTCATGGCGGGCTACGGCATCCGCGCCTTCCTCATCGCCCAATCCTTGAACCAGATTGCCAAGGCTTACGGCGAGAACAACGCCATCCTCGACAATTGCCACGTCCGCATCGCCTTCGCGACCAACGACGAGCGCACCGCCAGGCGCATCTCGGACGCGCTCGGCACGGCGACCGAGCAGCGCGCCATGCGCAACTATGCCGGTCACCGGCTCGCCCCTTGGCTCGCCCATGTTATGGTCAGCCGCCAGGAGACCGCGCGCGCCCTGCTGACTCCGGGCGAGGTCATGCAGCTCCCGCCCGACGAGGAGCTCGTGCTCGTCTCCGGCCTCCCGCCGATCCGCGCGCGCAAGTTGCGCTACTACGAGGACGCCAATTTCACGCCGCGGCTCCTGGCTGCGCCTTCGCCGGACGAGGCCCAGGCGTGCCGCCGGCCGCCGCCGCGCAGCGACGACTGGACGCAGCGCGCAGCACCCGCAGACGCCGCCTCGCCGGAGAAAGACGAGCCGCCATCCCGCACGCAGCCGTCCGGCGGTTCGCAGCGCGCGCGCGAACCCGAGCTCGCGGTTGATTCAGGCGCGAAGCCGCCCGCGCGCCGGACCAATCCCTGCAACATCGATGATGACGACGATCAGGAGCTCCCGCGAATGACTGTACGCGCCCATCCGCTGGCGCCCGTCCAGGCGGCCCGCACGCTCGAGCAGGAAACCGGTGCCCGGTTGGAGTTCACGCCATGAGCGCGCGCGGCCAGCGGAAGGTCCGCCACCAGCTGTTCCTCTCGGCCGAGCTCAGCGAGCGCCTCTGTGCGCTCGCGGCCGAGCCCGGCGTCACCAAATCCGCGATCCTCGCCGACGCGCTGAGCGACGCGCTCGCGTGCAAGGGCGCGGACGCGCTTCAGGAGCGGTTCGGCATGCGCCTCGACCGGCTCAGCCGCCAGCTCGCGCGGGTCGAGCGCAACACCCAGATCGAGATCGAGATCCTCGCCCTTTTCGTGCGCTACGTGCTCGCGTCGGTCCCGCCGGTGCCCGAAGGGGACGATGTCGCGCGCGCGCAAGGGCGCGAGCGCTTCGAGTGGTTCACCATGAAAGTGACCGAGGCCTTCCGCCAGGGGCGGGGCAGCTTCGGGGTGGAGCGCAAGCAATGAGCGCCGAACTGTCCACCGAGCGGCGCCGCGCCATGCTGCGCTCGGCGATGGGCCCGACGATCGCCGCCGCGCTCGCGCGACCTGACGTCGCCGAGATCATGGTCAATCCCGATGGCGCCCTGCGTCTCGACGTCCTCGGCGAGGGGCGGATCGACACCGGCGTCCGCCTGCCGGCCGAGCAGGTCGAGCGGATCGTCCGGCTCGTGGCGAGCCACGTGCGCACCGAAGTCCACCCGGGCGCGCCGATCGTCAGCGCAGAGCTGCCGCCGCACGCCGAAGGGAAGGGCGAGCGCTTCGAAGGCATCCTGCCGCCGGTCAGCTGCGGCCCATGCTTCTCGATCCGCAAGCCGGCCGCGCAGGTCCACAGGCTGATCGACTATGTTCACGCGGGCATCGCAAGCCCGGAAGCGGCGCGGCTGCTCGCGCTGGCCGTGGTCGAGCGCCGCAACATCCTCATCGCCGGCGGCACGAGCTCGGGCAAGACCACGCTCGCCAACGCGCTGCTCGCCGAGATGGCGAGCATCGACGAGCGGGTCATCCTGATCGAGGACACCCGCGAGCTGCAATGCCCGGCCCCCGACCGCGTCGAACTGCGCACGCGCGCCGGCGCCGTCTCGATGGCCGATCTCGTGCGCTCGACCCTGCGTCTGCGCCCCGACCGCATCATCGTCGGCGAAGTCCGCGGCCGCGAAGCCCTCGACATGCTCAAGGCCTGGAACACCGGCCATCCCGGCGGCATCGCCACGCTGCATGCCAACAGCGCGGCATCGGCGCTCACGCGCATCGAGCAGCTCGTCCAGGAGTGCGTCGTCACCGTTCCGCGGCCACTGATCGCCGAGGCCATCGACCTCGTCGTCTTCATCGCGGGGCGGGGCACCGGCCGCCGCATCGCCACGCTCGCGCGTGTCGATGGCCTCGATCGGGCCGGTGCCTACGCGCTCACGGCGCTCCCCATCGAATGTTCGAGAACTCCTGAAGGAGAATGACCATGTCCCTGAACCGCCTTGCCTTTCGATCACCGGTGAAGCCGCTCTTCGGGCTCATGCTCGGGCTCGCAATGGCCGCCTCGGCGCTTGCCGCAGGCTCGGGCATGCCGTGGGAAGAGCCTCTCCAGCAGGTGCTCGAGTCGGTCCAGGGACCGGTCGCGAAGATCATCGCGGTGATCATCATCATCACCACCGGGCTCACGCTGGCGTTCGGCGAGACCTCGGGCGGCTTCCGGCGGCTGATCCAGATCGTCTTCGGCCTCTCGATCGCCTTTGCCGCCTCGAGCTTCTTCCTCTCCTTCTTCAGCTTCGGCGGCGGGGCGCTCGTCGCATGAGCGATGCGCCGATCGAGGGCTTCGAGGTGCCGGTCCACCGCGCACTCGCCGAGCCGATCCTGCTCGGCGGCGCGCCGCGCGGACTTGCGATTCTCGCCGGGACCCTGGCCGCCGCGCTCGGTCTCGGGCTGCAGCAGTGGATCGCCGGCCTCGCCGTCTGGCTGCTCGGCCACACCTTCCTCGTGTTCGCCGCCCGGCGGGATCCCGACTTCGCGCCGATTCTCATGCGGCACCTGCGGCAGAAGGGCGGCTATACATGCTGAACCTCGCCGAATACCGCCAGCGGTCCGATCGGCTGGCCGACCACTTGCCATGGGCTGCGCTGGTCGCTCCCGGCGTCGTCCTCAACAAGGACGGCAGCTTCCAGCGCAGCTTCGCCTTCCGCGGGCCCGATCTCGACAGTGCCACCCAGGCCGAGCTCGTCAGCGTCGCCGCACGCATGAACAACGTGCTACGCCGGTTCGGGTCGGGCTGGGCGCTGTTCTTCGAGGCCGAGCGCAGCGCCGCCGCCGGCTATCCTCCCTCGTGTTTTCCGGACGCGGCTTCGTGGCTCGTCGACGAGGAGCGGCGCGCGGCGTTCGACGCCGCGGCCGGGCGCCACTTCGAAAGCCGGTTCCACATGACCCTCGTGTGGATGCCGCCGGTCGATCAGACCGACCGGGCCGGGCGCGTGCTGGTCGACCGGCCGGAAGACGCGAAGGGGCGCGACTGGCGCCAGGCGCTGGCCGGGTTCGTCGCCGAGACCGATCGGGCGCGCGACCTGATGGCCGGGTTCATGCCCGAGGTGCGCGCGCTCGATGACGCCGAGACCCTGAGCTATCTCCACCGGACGGTATCGACCGTGCGCCAGGCGCTCGCGGTCCCGGCCACGCCGATCTACCTCGACGCGCTGCTCGCCGACACGCCGCTCGTCGGCGGGCTTGAGCCCATGCTCGGCGACCGGCATCTGCGGAGCCTGACCATCCTCGGCTTTCCCGGGCACAGCCGGCCCGGTATCCTCGATGGACTCAACCGGCAGGGGTTCGATTACCGCTGGAGTGCGCGCTTCATCGCGCTCGACAAGGACGAGGCGAACGCGGCGCTGACGCGCATCCGCCGCCAGTGGTTCAACAAGCGCAAGTCGGTCTCGGCGCTCCTGCGCGAGGTTCTCTACAATCAGCCCGCGCAGCTGCTCGACGGCGACGCCGACAACAAGGTCGCTGACGCCGATGCGGCGTTGCAGGCGCTGGGCGGCGACCATGTCGCCTTCGGCTATCTGACCACGACCGTCACGGTCTCCGACTGCGACAGGGCGCGGGCCGAAGAGAAGCTGCGCGCGGCCGAGCGCGTGGTCCATTCGCTCGGCTTCACCGCGATCCGCGAAAGCGTCAACGCCGTCGAGGCCTGGCTCTCCAGCCTCCCCGGCCACGTCTACGCCAACGTGCGCCAGCCGCTCGTCCACACGCTGAACCTGGCGCACCTCATGCCGCTGTCCTCGGTCTGGGCGGGTCCTGCGCGCAACGCGCACCTGGGCGGACCGGTGCTGTTCCACGCCGAGACCGGCGGCTCGACGCCGTTCCGCTTCTCGCTCCATGTCGGCGATGTCGGCCATACGATGGTCGCCGGGCCGACGGGCGCGGGAAAGTCGGTCCTGCTCGCGCTCATGGCGCTCCAGTTCCGGCGCTATCCCGGCGCTCAGGTCTACATCTTCGACAAGGGCGGTTCGGCGCGCGCGGCGACGCTCGCCATGGGCGGGGCCCATCACCCCCTGGGGCAGGGCGCGCTCGCCTTTCAGCCGCTGCGCTCGATCGATCTCGCGTCCGAGCGAAGCTGGGCGGCGGACTGGATCGCAGGCCTGCTCGCGTACGAGAAGGTTTCCGTCACGCCCGAGGTGAAGGAGAGCATCTGGTCGGCGCTCGCGAGCCTCGCCAGCGCCCCTCCGGGCGAACGCACGCTGACGGGGCTTTCGCTCTTGCTCCAGTCGAACGCACTGAAGACGGCGCTCCAGCCCTACACGCTGGAGGGGCCGCACGGCGCGCTGCTCGATGCCGCCGAGGACGCCCTCGACCTCGGCGATGCCGAGTGCTTCGAAACCGAAGGCATTCTCGGGGAGGGCGGGGCCGCCGAGCCGGTGCTGTCCTATCTCTTCCACCGGATCGAGGCGCGCTTCGACGGCCGTCCCACGCTCCTCATCCTCGACGAGGCCTGGGTCTTCCTCGAGAACCCGCTCTTCGCGGCCCGCATCCGCGAGTGGCTCAAGGTCCTGCGCAAGCGCAACGTCGCGGTCGTATTCGCGACCCAGAGTCTCGCCGACATCGCGGGCAGCAGCATCGCGCCGGCGATCATCGAAAGCTGTCCCCAGCGCATCCTTCTGCCCAATGCGCGTGCGGCCGAACCCCAGGGCCGGGCCGCCTACGCCGCGTTCGGGCTTAACGAAGCCCAGATCGAGCTGGTCGCGCGCGCCAGCGCGAAGCGGCACTATTACCTCCAATCCGCGCGCGGCAACCGCCTGTTCGAGCTCGGCCTCGGGCCTGTCGCCCTGGCGCTGTGCGGGGCGTCCGATCCCGCCAGCCACAACCGCATCGACGCGCTGCTTGCCCGTTATCCGCGGGCCGAATTCCTGGCGCGCTTGCTCGCGGCGGCCGGCCTCGACTGGGCGGCCGACCTCGCCGCCGGATTTTCCCCCACGCCATACCCTTCCGCAGGAGAACGATCATGACCGCGAGGCTCGCCTTCGCCTTTCTGGCCGGTGCGCTCGGCACCGCCGCTAGCCTGCCGGGCGCGCCTGCACGCGCCATCCCGGTGTTCGACAGCGCCAACTATGCGCAGAACCTGCTCACCGCCGCGCGCACGCTCCGGCAGATCAACCAGCAGATCCAGTCGCTCCAGAACGAAACCGCGATGCTCGCCATGATGGGCAGGAACCTGGAAAGGATCGACTTTCCCGAGCTCGAGAAACTGCGCGACAACCTGGTGCGGATCGACGCCCTCATGCGCCAGGCCGATGGCGCGGCCCTCGATGCCGAGGCGTTCGAAGCCCGGCTCGACGCCCTGTTTCCGCAGACCGGCGACCAAGCCTCCCCCGCAGCCAGGGCGAGAGCCCGGCTCGAGGCGGCGCGCGCGGCCTACCGTCGCACCTTGCGTGTGCAGGCGCAAATCGTCGGCAATGTGCGCGAGGATTCCGCGCGGCTCGCCGCGCTTGCCGCGCGCAGCAGCGCGGCCCAAGGCTCGCTCGCAGCGACCCAAGCGACCAACCAGATCCTCGCGCTCGCTACCAAACAGCAGATGCAGCTCCAGCAGATGATGGCCGCGCAATTCCAGGCCGAGAGTCTCGAGCGCGCTCGCGCCGCACAGATCGAAGCCGAGGCGGACGGGGCAACCCAGCGCTTCCTCGGCGACGGCACGGCCTATCGCGGCGACTGATCCTTCCTCATGGGCGGCCGGGCTGTCCCGCTCCCGCCGCCGCCCGCCGCGGGGCTCCGCCCGCTCCCCCCGGGGCCCCGCGGCATCTTCACCGAAAGCGAAGCGATGGACGATCTCGGCATCATCGACGAATTCCTGGCGATCTTCATCCGCTATATCGATAGCGGTTTCGGGCTGCTGGGCGGCGACGTCGCCTTCCTCACGAGCGTGCTCATCGGCATCGATATCACCCTCGCGGGCCTGTTCTGGGCCCTCGGCGGCGAAAGCGACGTTCTCGCGCGGTTCCTCAGGAAGATCCTCTATGTCGGTGTTTTCGCGTTCATTCTGAACAGATTTGCGGCGCTTGCAGACGTCATCTTCCGCAGCTTTGCCGGCCTCGGGCTGACCGCTGGGGGCGGCGCGATCACGGCCGACGAGCTCCTCAAGCCCGGACGTCTGGCGGCGGCCGGCTTCGAAGCGGCCCATCCGCTGCTGGTGCGGATCAGCGAACTCCTCGGTCCGATCGCCTTCTTCGAGAACTTCCTCACCATCTCCGTGCTCCTGATCGCCTGGCTGATCGTCATCCTCGCATTCTTCGTCCTCGCAGTGCAGCTGTTCATCACGATCATCGAGTTCAAGCTGACCACGCTCGCGGGCTTTGCCCTGGTTCCTTTCGCGCTCTGGAACCGCACCGCGTTCCTCGCCGAACGCGTCCTTGGCAGCGTCGTCGCCTCGGGCGTCAAGGTCATGGTGCTGGGCGTCATCGTCGGCATCGGCTCGGGCTTTCTGCCCGAACTCGCGGGCCTGCTCGGCGGCGGCGAGATCGATCTGGCCGGCGCCATGTCGCTCGCCCTCGCATCGCTCGCGCTGCTTGGCCTTGGCATCTTCGGCCCGGGAATCGCCTCAGGCCTCGTCGCCGGCGCTCCGCAGCTTGGCGCCGGCGCCGCTGCCGGCACCGCGGCCGCCGCGACCGGTACGATGATCGTCGGCGGCGGGGCGGCTCTTGGTCTTGCCCGCGCTGGCAGCAGCGCTGCGCTCGGAGCTTTGCGCGCGGGCACAGCGATGGGCAGCGCCGCGGCGAGCGGATACCGGCTCGGGCAGGAGACGGCGGGCACGCGTTCGGTCGCTGCCGGTCTCGGCGGCGTCGCGGCCACGGCGCGGGGGGC